>NZ_FZOL01000052.1 GCF_900188455.1 Pseudomonas japonica
TGGTAGTGTGGAGCTTCTCCATGTGAGAGTAGGTCATCGTCAAGATTCAATTCCGAAACCCCTATCTGCTGATGCAGGTAGGGGTTTTGTCTTTGATGGGCGAAATAAATCTATTGGGAGTGTCTGAGTCAAATCGCAGGCCAGTGCCTCTCTGATTTCTATGCAATCTCACCGGGCATGGCTATCATGCGTGCCTCATTGTGTATCGAGATTGGCATGCTGAAGTTGTTAACGCTCCTCAAGGACGGTCGATTTCATTCTGGTGAAGCCCTGGGTGCAGCACTGGGTGTGAGCCGCAGTGCTGTCTGGAAGCAATTGCAGCTCCTTGAGTCGGAGCTGAATCTAACGGTTTACAAGGTTCGTGGTCGCGGTTATCGGCTGGCCTCGCCCTTGATGCTGCTCGATGCGGAACAGATTTTCCGGCTAGCCACCAAAGCATCCTGGCCAGTGCTGATTCATGACGAGATCGACTCTACCAACGCTGAGGCTTTACGCTTGATCGCGAGTGGCCGAGGGGCGCCATTCCTGGTGTTGGCCGAGCGTCAAAGTGCTGGGCGTGGGCGCCGTGGCCGTGCCTGGTTGAGTCCGTTTGCGCAGAATCTCTATTACAGCCTGGTGCTGCGAGTAGAAGGTGGGATGCGTCAGCTCGAAGGGCTCAGTCTGGTAGTGGGGTTGGCGGTTCGGCAGACGTTGCTTTCCCTTGGTGTCCCTGGCGCCGGGCTGAAATGGCCAAACGATGTACTTGTGGGGAATCGCAAGGTGGCGGGGATTCTCCTGGAGTTGGTTGGTGATCCGGCGGATGTCTGCCATGTCGTGCTCGGTATCGGGATCAACGTCAATATGCAGGAGGCCGATATCGATCAGGCCTGGACTTCGCTCACCCTTGAATGTGGGCGGTTGGTCGACCGAAACCAGCTTGCGGCTTTGCTTAGCGATAATATGCAAACCTATCTGGCTCGTCATCGCGAGCATGGCTTTGCCGCCCTGCAGGGGGAGTGGGAAGGCGCTCACCTCTGGCAGGGGCGGGCTGTTTCGCTGATTGCCGGCTCCAATAGCATTAATGGTACGGTTCTGGGCGTCGATCGTCAGGGCGCCTTGCGACTTGAGGTTGATGGGGTTGAAAAGAGCTTCAGTGGTGGAGAGCTCAGCTTGAGGTTGCGCGATGATTCTTGAGCTCGATTGTGGGAACAGCTTTATCAAGTGGCGGATTGTCCGGCGGGCTGATGCTGTAGTTATGGCCGGTGGAGTCGTCGACTCGGATAAGGCGTTGCTGCTAGCGGTGGGTGCGGCTGGGCTTTCTCCGCGTTTCTGCCGGTTGGTGAGCGTTCGTAGCGAAGAAGAAACCAGTGTGCTGGTAGAGGCGCTTATTGCTAACTTTGCGCTTTCGGTTCGAAAGGCTGGTCCTGCGCGTGAGCTTGCAGGTGTTCGGAATGGTTATGAAGACTACCAGCGATTGGGGCTGGATCGTTGGCTGGCTTTGTTGGGTGGTTATCATCTGGCGAAGAGGGCGTGCGTTGTCATCGATCTCGGTACGGCGGTCACCTCCGATTTCGTGAGTGCGAGTGGTGAGCATCTCGGTGGCTTCATCTGTCCTGGAATGCCTTTGATGCGTAATCAGTTGCGCACGCATACAAGGCGAATTCGTTACGATGACGTATCTGCCGAGCAGGCGCTGACTAGTCTGGCGCCTGGGCGCGCGACGGTGGAGGCGGTGGAGCGGGGTTGCATGCTGATGCTGCACGGATTCGTCCTGACCCAGCTCGAGCAGGCGCGCGCGCAGTGGGGCGAGGAGTTCACCTTGTTCGTCACGGGTGGCGATGCTTCGCTGGTGAACCAGGTGGTGCCATTGGCCCGCGTTGTTCCTGATCTGGTATTTGTTGGGCTTGCCATCGCTTGTCCATTGGACTGAGGTGCATATGCGCTGGTTGTTTCTTCTGCTACTGGTCCTGAATGTCTTCTATTACGTATGGCACCAGCAGGAGGCTCCGCTCAAGGCCAAGGAGGTGGAGTCTCTGTCTCTGTACAAGGGTAGTCAGCAGGATATTCGCCTGCTGAGTGAGGCTCGAGAGGCTAAGCCCGAGAAAGATTGCCTGTACCTGGGTGGATTGGCGACGCCCGAAGTGCTTGAAGCGTTGCGGCAACGTCTGGTCAGCCTGGATATTGCCTCCAGAAAGGTCGTTGGCAAGGTGGTGGACAACCCAGGTTGGTGGCTGCAGATCAGGCCTGAAAGCCGGTATTTGCTGGACGAAACCCTGGTCGGCAGTCTTTCCCGTGATTTCAATGACTTAAAGAGTAAAATAATGCAGTGCGAGGGTATTGCAACGGTCGAATAGTTTGCATAGAATGGCGCCCGCTTCACAGGGATAACCACTAAGTGGCGGAACTGAGAAGCTGCTGTCAAAGAAGCTAACCTCAAGATTTTAAAGAGAAAAAGCTTGACAGTAGGACGGCAAAGATAGAGAATGCCGACCAAGCTCAGGAGGGGTTCCCGAGCGGCCAAAGGGATCAGACTGTAAATCTGACGTCTACGACTTCGAAGGTTCGAATCCTTCCCCCTCCACCAGTTTAGCGAGAGCTGCAAGCTCTGCGGGTATAGTTTAGTGGTAGAACCTCAGCCTTCCAAGCTGATGATGCGGGTTCGATTCCCGCTACCCGCTCCAGGCTGCAGTTGTTGCAAAATGTGTTTCGCTCTTGTAGCTCAGTTGGTAGAGCACACCCTTGGTAAGGGTGAGGTCAGCGGTTCAAATCCGCTCAAGAGCTCCATCTAACAAGGCAGATATGAAAATATCTGCCTTTGTTTTAATGGGTGTCATGGCTTAATTCTTCTGTTGGAGGATCGTATCGATGGCTAAGGAAAAGTTTGAACGTAACAAGCCGCACGTTAACGTCGGCACCATTGGTCATGTTGACCATGGCAAGACTACGTTGACTGCAGCGCTTACTCGCGTCTGCTCCGAGGTTTTCGGTTCGGCTCGTGTTGACTTCGACAAGATCGACTCGGCTCCAGAAGAGAAGGCTCGTGGTATTACCATCAACACCGCTCATGTGGAGTACGACTCGAACGTACGTCACTACGCGCACGTTGACTGCCCAGGTCACGCCGACTACGTCAAGAACATGATCACCGGTGCTGCCCAGATGGATGGCGCGATCCTGGTTTGCTCGGCCGCCGATGGTCCGATGCCACAAACCCGTGAGCACATCCTGCTGTCCCGTCAGGTAGGCGTACCGTACATCGTTGTCTTCCTGAACAAGGCTGACATGGTTGACGACGCAGAGTTGCTGGAACTGGTCGAGATGGAAGTTCGCGACCTGCTGGGCACCTACGACTTCCCAGGTGACGACACTCCGATCATCGTTGGTTCGGCTCTGATGGCACTGAACGGCCAGGACGACAACGAGCTGGGCACCACCGCTGTCAAGAAGCTGGTCGAAACTCTGGACAGCTACATCCCAGAGCCAGAGCGCGCTATCGACAAGCCGTTCCTGATGCCGATCGAAGACGTGTTCTCGATCTCCGGTCGCGGTACCGTTGTTACCGGTCGTGTTGAGCGTGGCATCGTCCGCATCCAGGAGGAAGTCGAGATCGTTGGTTTGCGCGACACCGTCAAGACCACCTGCACCGGCGTTGAGATGTTCCGCAAGCTGCTGGACGAAGGTCGTGCTGGCGAGAACTGTGGCGTTCTGCTGCGTGGCACCAAGCGTGACGACGTTGAGCGTGGTCAGGTTCTGGCCAAGCCAGGTTCGGTCAAGCCGCACACCAAGTTCACCGC
>NZ_FZOL01000028.1 GCF_900188455.1 Pseudomonas japonica
GGTGGTGAATCTTCTGTACTTCTTGGTCATCGGGGGTACTCCTCAGTAGGGGGATTCTCCCTAATTGAGGTGTCCGGAGCCATTAGACCAGCACAGAGGGTATCGTCATGCGCTCGATCTCAAGGGTGCTGCACACCTCAAGACAGGCACCTGGCAGCCTTGGTGCGTTTTCCCGCCAGACCATCAAACTTGTGTAGATATCTACGCATCCGCGTGACGAGCCACAGTTCCCGCGCTTGCTGCAACGCACTCAAAGGGATATTTCCCACATCACCAAAGGAACATTCACCCATGCAACACACTTGCAGACATAGAAAAACGGCATAGAGTGGCAAGCCTTCAAGTTCATCAGAACCGCTAAACCCCGGCGAAACATAGACCGCAATTATAATTTTCGTGCATTTCGTCGCCTTTGAACTCGATCAACTCAGAACCGTCATGCTGGACTACAACAAGCGTGTCGGGGTGGCATTTCAGTCTTTGCACGACGCTCTAAACTGACACTCTTGCATACCGTCAACCATCAATCTGATGTCTGCACGCATTTTGTCCGGGCATGCAACTTTGCCTGCCCGACAAACTATTCAAACCCGTTCGAGGCTTTTTCATGGACCTGGAAAGTGCCGTTGTCGCGCTTGCATTCTTTGCCTTCTGTGGCGGGCTGATCGATGCCGCAGTGGGTGGCGGCGGACTGGTACAGGTCCCCGCGCTGTTACATGCCCTCCCCCAGTACAGCCTGGCCACGGTGTTCGGCACCAACAAACTTGCTGTGCTGGCGGGTAACGCCGCTTCGATCTTCAGCTATGCAAGGCGTATCAACATTGTCTGGAAACTCCTGCTCCCTACCATGATTTCGGCGTTTGCATGCGCTTACCTGGGAGCGTTCTCCGTCTCACTGATTCCCCGAGCCGTCCTGGAGCATCTGATCTTCGTCGTGCTGGTGATAATGGCTGTTTATACCTTCGCCAAAAAAGATCTCGGACGAACGCATTCATCCCACCCCTGCGGCGGCAAAGAGATTCTGCTGGGCATGCTGGCAGGTGGCTTGATCGGCTTTTACGACGGTCTGTTCGGGCCCGGCAGCGGGAGCCTCTTACTCTTCGCATTCGTCAAGCTGTTCGGTTTCGATTTCCTGAATGCGTCCGCCTCGGCAAAGCTGGTCAACCTGGCGACATTCAGCGCAGCGTTGCTGTTCTTCGTTCCGTCAGGTCATGTGCTGTGGACATTCGCGGGAGTGCTCTGCGTCAGCAATATCGCCGGGGCCATTGCCGGGACTTTCCTGGCCTTGCGCTACGGAAGCGGTTTCATCCGGGTGTTCTTCCTGATCCTGCTGGTTTTTCTGATCGGCAGAATGGGCCTGTCGATTTTCCAGCCTCTTCTGCAACAGTGAGGACAAACCTCCAGAAACCACCAGCAACACCGTGCCTACTCCTCCGCCTCCGGAAAATGCCGGCAACTCTTGCGCTCCGCCATCTGCTTGTCGGTCGGTCGCTCATCGACGAAACGTGGCGGCCGGTCGCTGTGGATCTCAAGGAAGCCCCAGCGCAGATCCGCTTCGGTCTGTCCCGGCTTGGGCGGCTCGAACCACCAGACTTCGCGGCTGATCAGGGTCATGGGTTTGTCCTCGACTGAGTTTTTTCGACTCCTGTCACTATAGCCTCGCCCCCGAATAACTATGTGCCACCGCCACCGCCCGGCGGCACGGTGTGCTTGCACTCCTTTTTTCTCAGCAGGAGTGCACCCATGTCCCCCCAACCTCCCACCCACCACGATCTGCTGGTCAGGGAACGCCTGCCACGCTGGCTCGCCGACCTCAAGCCGAAACAGATCGAGCGTCTGCAACACCTCGACGACTACGCCAACTGCAGTTCGGTACGCAACGCACCAGCGGAACTGCGCGCCGAACTTGAGCAGACCCTGCTGCGCACCCGCGCGGTGACCTTCGCCCTGGCCAGGGCCCTGCGCGAACTGCGCAACCCCAGCGACTTCGCCAACCCCGTGCTGATGCAGCGCCTGCGCGAGCGCTTCGGCCTGCAGGGTGATCCGCGTGACATGCACTTCGTCCGCTTCAGCCGGGACTGGAGCTGGAGCACGCTGGTCACTGAACTCAACCACCGGGTCGAACCGCTGCTGCAGGCCGCGCTGCAGAACTTCGAAAAGGACCCGGAGCTGCAGCCGGAGAGCGTGGCGATCAAAGGCGAGTTTCGCGTCGGTTCGTTCAACGGTTACGCGCGTTACCACTTCCACCCCCTGCCCTTCAGTGCCGCCCGGTTCGCCGAGCAATGCCACGACCTGGATCTCGGCCAGCGCTATCAGGATCACCTGAATCAGCTGTACGGCCGCCCGCGGGTACGCGAACTGGCGATCAACGCGCGCCGCGAGCAATTGCGCCTGGACCTGCTGCTCGCGCGCCTGCGCGATCCGCAGCTGGAACATGAACCGATCCAGCGCCTGATCGATGGCGCGGATGCCAGCACTCTGCCGCGCTGTGAACATTTCAGCCTGTTCGGCGTGGATGTCCTGGATGCCCTGCTGATCCGTCCCGCCACAGGCGCGCAAGCGGTGTTTCTCTACCTGCCGGGCATGCCCGAGGCCCTGACCGGCCATTCCAGCTTCGCCGCCTGCCAGCACGCGCTGCTGCAACTGTTGTGCGACCCGGCGCTGCGCCAGCGCTTCTACGGGTTCATCCAGCAGGACAAGGCCGAGCACTTCGCCAGCGTGCTGCAGCGCAACCTCACCGGACAGACCGTGCCGGGCGAACGCAACAGTGCATGGAAAGCCCCGGCGGACTGCGACCTGCACTGCCACGGCACCGCCATCGAGGACGAACTCTTCGGTTTTCTGCAGGATCGCTACCACCGGCGCCTGCTCAACGAAGGCCGCCAGTTGGCGGTTCCCAGCAGCGTCGTCGACGAGGAAGCACGCCAGCGCCGCCTGCATTACTGGGAATCGGTGGGACTGGACCTGCTCGGTGTAGCGGCGTTCTTCGTGCCCGCCGCCGGCAGCCTGATGATGATGGTGTTCGCCGCGCAGATCCTCGGTGAGGTCTACGAAGGCATCGAAGCCTGGGAACAAGGTGACATCGACGGCGCCCTCGCCCATGCCAAGGCGGTGGCGCTGGACCTGGGCACCGCCGTGGTCACCGGCGTGGCCCTGCATTACGCCGGCAAGTTCACCCGCAACCTGATCGAAGTGATCCGTCCGGACGGCACGCCACGCTTGTGGAACGGTGATCTGCAACCCTACCGCGTCGACCCGCCGGCCGACGCCCGGCCCAATGCCCTGGGCCTGTTGGAGTCGGGGACGCAGCGCCATGTGCGCCTCGACGACGGACACTTCGCGGTTCGCCCCCACGCCGACGGCCAGCGCTGGTGCATCAGCCATCCCGAGTACCCCGACGCGTTCCAGCCGACGCTCGAACACAACGGCCAAGGGGTCTGGCATGCGGCCCATGAACATCCGCTGGAATGGCCACGGCGCACCCTTCTGCGCCGCCTCGGCGCGACGGTCGAGGACTACAGCGATGCGGAACTGGAAGTCGCCAGCCGTATCGAGGGCATCGGCCGCGATGAACTGCTGGACGTCTACCTCAAGCACACACCGATCCCGCCCCGCCTGCTCCCGACCTTGCAGCGCGTGCGCGCCGGCGTGCCTGCCGAAGACCCGCTGCAGGCCGCGGTCGAGGGGCTCTACCGGCCGGATCGCTGCCTCCCGGCCAGCGAGCGCCTGGCCTTGCTCAGCCTGCCCCGGCAAGCGGGTTGGCCGGAGGGCTGCAGCCTCGAACTGCGCAGCGGCGACCGCTCCGGTCCGCTGCTGCAGCGCGCCGGCGAACGTTTCGCCAGCGATCCGCGGTTGATTCTCAAGGTGCCCGGCGGCTACTGCGCAGTGCTCGACGATCAGCCGCGGGCCCCGGTCGCGGACCTGTTCGAGGCGCTGCTGCAGGCGCTGCCGGAACTGGGCAGCGAGCCGCAGGCCCTGAAGGACACCATCGTCGAGCAGGCCCAGGGCAATCCCGGGGCGATGCGCAGCCTGATCTGGTCCGCGCAGAGTGACGGCTGGAGCGATGACGGCCGTCTGCTCGGCGGCTTCGATACCCCGCCGCCAGCCCATTACCCACCGACGCGCGCTGCCGGCAATGCCCTGCTGGCCCGCTACCGCCGGCTCTACCCCAGCGTCAGCGACGAACAGGCACGCAGCGCGCTGGAACAGTGGAACAACGCCGGCCGGCCGCCCCACCTCGAACTGCGCGCGCTGGAGCGGCAACTCGACTACCTGCGCACCGTCCTCGGCCAGTGGGCCGCGGACGCGCCACTGCGCACGGTGGCACGGGACACCCTGATCCGTTGCTGGCAACGCAACCAGGCCAACCCGGCCGAACTGGACCTGTCGTCGATCGGTCTCGACGACACGGACTTCGCCACCCTGCCACACCTGGCGGATGCCTTCGCTCATGTGCGCGAACTGAACCTGAGCTCCAATCCCCTGCACGCGATTCCCCATCTGCTGTTCAGTCAACTGCCGCCACTGCGCGCGCTGTGGGCCAGCGCACTGGAGCTCAGGCACCTGCCGGCGGGACTGGGCGCGCAGTTGCGCTTCCTGGAACTGACCGACAACGCCATCACCTGGTCGTCCATTTCCCAGGAGGCCCTGGCCGAATACCCGGACCTGGAAGAGCTCAACCTGTCCGGCAACCCGTTGCAGAGCCCGCCGGACCTCACCGCGGCGCCAAACCTGCGCGATGTCAGCCTGTTCGACTGTTCCCTGCTGCGCATGCCGGAACACCTGAGCGACCTGCCGCACCTGCAGAACCTCGATCTGTCCTCGAACCTGATCTCCCGCCTGCCCGAAGGACTCGAACAGGACCTCACGCCAGCGGCGCAACGGGCCTTGAGCCTGGAATACAACCCGCTGGACAACGATTCGCTGAACCGCATCGATGCGCACTACGAGGCAACCGGCATCGACCTGCTGGTCGCCGAGGACGACTACACGACGCTGTTGCTCAATGCCGACGAGACCACCCTGGCCTGCTGGCAGCGCCTCAGTCGACTGCTGCCGATCGAGTACCGCCGCGACCTCCGCCGCGTCGCCGACGAACCCATGTACGGGGCCGCGCCGAACACCACGCGGCGGCGTTTCTGGTTCATGCTGCCGTGGCTGGAGTCCAGTCCGCGGGCACGCACCATGGCCCAGCGCATCGACGCCGGCAGGCTCCTGCAGTTCGAACGGACCGCCGACCTGGAACGACCCGAACCCTTCACCACGCCCCGCCTCAAGAGTGAGCACTACCTGCGTATCGCGGTGGACAGCGCACGCTGCCTGGCGCTCGACGATGCGCTGCTGGCACGCCTGCCGAACGCCAGCGAAGCACAGCTGGAAGCCTTGCGCGCCCTGACCCTGCAACGCCTGGGCAACGATCCGCACTTGCGCATGCGCCTGGCCCCGGGCCCGCAGGAGCCGGTGAACCTGATGGGTGTCGAACGGGAAGCGGCGCAACTGGACGGCAACTGGACCAGCGTGATCCGCCACCAGTTGCGCCTGATCGAAGGCTCGACCGCGGTCGGCCGTGACGCCCTGCTCGCCGAAGGCGCGAATGGCGAAGCGGCGATCCGCTTCTGGACCCGGCATCTGGAACAGCGCTACCACGCCGAGTTCGAAGGTTTGCAGGAACAGGCCAACGCCCAGTTGCTCGATGCCGAAAACCTGCTGAGCGAAGGCGAATACCTGAACGAAGCCAACCACCTGCGCCGCCAGCTCGACCGCGAACGCCGACGCCTGCTGGATGACCTCACCCGTGGTATCGCCGAGGGCAACCCGCTGCGCTGGTGAGCCCGGCGCCCGGCGCCGTGCTCAATACTGCACGGCGCTGAAGCGCTCGCCGGCCAGCCAGTGCTCGAAACGCTCCGCCGGCATCGGCCGGCCGATCAGGTAGCCCTGGCCGTGATCGCAACCGGCATTGCGCAGGAACTGATGCTGGGCATGGGTCTCGATGCCCTCGGCGGTGATCCGGTAACCCAGGGCGTGACCAAGATCGATGATCGCCCGGGTGATCGCCACGTCGTTGTCGCCGTGGGGCAGGTCCTTGATGAAGGCCCGGTCAATCTTCAGATGATTGATCGGCAGGGCCTTCAGATAGGCCAGCGACGAATAGCCGGTGCCGAAGTCATCCACCGCCGTCGCCACCCCCAGCGCCTGCAACTGGGCGAGGACTTCGCAGGCATGCTGCTGGCTTTCCATCAACAGGCTTTCGGTGATCTCCACTTCCAGCAACTGCGGGTCCAGGCCGTGACGCTGCAGGGCACCGGTCAGGCTGCCGACGTAATCGCTGCGCTCGATCTGCAGGGCCGCCACGTTGATCGCGATCGGCCCCGGCAACAGCTCGCGGTCGCGCCACAGGCGAACCTGCCTGCACACCAGCTCCAGCACCTGCTCGCCCAGGGGAATGATCAGCCCGGTCCGTTCGGCCAGCGGAATGAAATCGCCCGGCGACACCAGCCCGTGCTGCGGATCGCGCCAGCGCAGCAGCGCCTCGGCGCCCTCGACACGACCGCTGAACAGATCGATGCGCGGCTGGTACCAGAGTTCGAACTCCTTCTGCTCCAGAGCACGGCGCAGGGCGCGCTCCATGGCCAGGCGCTGCTGCAGGCGCTCGGTCATGTCGCTGTGGTACAGGCGCCAGGCGTTGCGTCCGCCCTCCTTGGCCGCGTACATCGCGGTGTCGGCGTGGCGCATCAGGGTTTCCCCGGTGTGCCCATGTTCAGGGCACAAGGCCACGCCGATACTGCCGCTGACCAGGGCGGCGTTGCCCTTGAGATCGAAGGGGCGTTGCAGGGCCCGCAGCAGGCCGTCCACCACCTTGCCCACATAGTCGACCGCGTGGGCACGGCCGAGGATGAAGGCGAACTCGTCGCCACCCAGGCGACACACCGTGTCATCCACCCCTATACCGGCGCGCAGGCGTTGCGCGGCCTGTTCCAGCAACAGATCGCCCAGCGCGTGGCCGAGACTGTCGTTGACCTGCTTGAAGCCATCGATATCCAGGACCAGCACCGCCACCTGCACCCGCGACGCGGCCAGGGCCTGTTCCAGGCGGCGCTGGAACAGCACGCGGTTGGGCAGCCCGGTGACCACGTCGAAATGCGCCAAGTGTTCGAACTGCGTCTGGGAATACTTGAGCTCGGCGTTGCGCTGGTTGATCAGGCGATTGCTGCGGTTCAACTGGGCCACGAACAGGCTGAACAGTCCCGTGGTGGACAGCGCGAAGAGGAACAGCGGCGAACCGAACAGGGTCATGGACGACCAGCCGTCCCGTGGCATCGCCGCCAGTTGCCAGGTCCCCCCGGGAACATCGACGTTGAGGGTCACCGACGACGACGACGCCGCGAACAGCGTCTCGTCGCCCCAGATCATCGCCCCCGCCTCGCCATCGCCGTCGGCGCCACGCAGCGCCAGGCGGAAGGTCGGATCCTCGGCCACCCCGGCCTCGCGCAGCAGGCTGTCGATATTCGCCACCACCGAGACATTGCCCCAGTACAGGCGCACGCCCTTGTGCCCCTTGAGAAACACCGGGCGCCGGTAGATCAGGGCCTCGCCGCCCTGGTACAGGCGCACGGGACCGGCCAGCACCGCTTCCTGGCTGTCCCGGGCGCGGCGCACCAGCGGGTACTGCGCGGGCAGCAGGCGGTAGTCGAGGCCGAGCACCGCGTGGTTGTGCTCCAGCGGGTAGACATCGGCGATCACATCGTTGGGCGCCAGGGAGATGTGACGGATATAGGACACCGATTCCAGGGCCTGGCGCGCCATGTCGTGAAAATGGCTGGTGGAGATATCGCCGTCGGCACTGAGCAACTGGGCAATCCCCTCGGTCTCGCCGAAGGCCGAGCGCATCTGCGCCTCCAGCCCCGCGCGAATCCCCGACAGGCGCATGCTCGCGTTGGCGATCAGCTCGCTTTCCTCGCGCTGCACGTCGAGGCGGCCGAGGGCCACGGAAAGACCGATGCCGATCACGGCGAAACCGATCGGCAGCAGACGATAAGCGGTGGAGCGCACGCGGGTGGGAAGCGGTCGAGGGGTGTTTTCCAGGGCGAGGTTTCTTGTCGTCATACGCCGGCTGCTTGCGTCCGTTTACCCGGTTATCGGCGATGGCAAAACAATATTGAGGCAGGCTGGCTTTTTTTTATCGTGCGGCGTTATGCTCGACTGAAACGTTTCACCCATTCAAAGAAAAAGAGGTGTCGTGCCATGGATCGTTTGCTGGACTCACTGTTTCCCACTGCCGAAGAAATCCCCGAGGCCTATCGCCTGGGCGCGCCGCTGGAGCAGCGCGACTACCTGGTGAACGGCCAATTGCATCACTGGCAAGGCCCGCTGGCCACGGTGCGCAGCCCGGTCTGGCTGAAAGACGCGGACGGCGACGAGCAGCAGGTGATCCTCGGCAGCGCGCCGCTGCTGGATGCCGACACCGCCCTCGGCGCCCTGGACGCCGCCGTGCACGCCTATGACAAAGGCCGCGGCGCCTGGCCGACGATGCGCGTCGCCGAACGTATCCGCCATGTCGAAGGTTTTCTCGGACGCATGCGCGAGCAGCGCGAGGCGGTGGTCAAGCTGCTGATGTGGGAAATCGGCAAGAACCTCAAGGACGCCGAGAAGGAGTTCGACCGCACCTGCGACTACATCGTCGACACCATCGGCGCGCTCAAGGAGCTGGACCGCCGCTCCAGCCGCTTCGAGCTGGAGCAGGACACCCTCGGCCAGATCCGCCGCGCGCCACTGGGCGTGGCCCTGTGCATGGGCCCCTACAACTACCCGCTGAACGAGACCTTCACCACCCTGATCCCGGCGCTGATCATGGGCAACACCGTGGTGTTCAAACCGGCCAAGTTCGGCGTGCTGCTGATCCGCCCACTGCTGGAGGCGTTCCGCGACAGCTTCCCGGCCGGGGTGATCAACGTCATCTACGGCCGTGGTCGCGAGACCGTCAGCGCCCTGATGGCCAGCGGCAAGGTCGATGTATTCGCCTTCATCGGCACCAACAAGGCCGCCAGCGACCTGAAGAAGCTGCACCCGCGCCCTCACCGCCTGCGCGCCGCCCTTGGCCTGGACGCGAAGAACCCGGGCATCGTGCTGCCCGAGGTGGACCTGGACAACGCAGTCAGCGAAGCGCTCACCGGCGCCCTGTCGTTCAACGGCCAGCGCTGCACCGCGCTGAAGATCCTGTTCGTCCACGAGCAGGTGGTCGACGCCTTCCTGGAGAAATTCCAGACCCGCCTCGCCGCGCTCAAGCCGGGCATGCCCTGGACCCCCGGTGTGGGCCTGACGCCGTTGCCCGAGCCGGGCAAGATCGACTACCTCAACGGCCTGGTCGACGACGCCCTCGGCCATGGCGCGCGGGTGCTCAATCCTGGCGGCGGGCAGAGCCGCGGTTCGTTCTTCTACCCGGCGCTGCTGTACCCGGTGAACCCGGCGATGCGGGTCTACCACGAGGAACAGTTCGGCCCGCTGGTGCCGGTGGTGCCCTATCGCGACCTGCAGACCGTGATCGACTACGTACTGGATTCCGACTTCGGCCAGCAACTCAGCCTGTTCGGCACCAATTCGAAGGAGATCGGCCTGCTGGTGGATACCTTCGCCAACCAGGTCGGGCGGATCAACATCAACGCCCAGTGCCAGCGCGGTCCCGACACGTTCCCGTTCAATGGCCGCAAGAACTCCGCCGAAGGCACCCTGTCGGTACATGACGCCCTGCGCACCTTCTCGATCCGCACCCTGGTGGCGACCCGTTTCCAGGACGCCAACAAGCAGTTGATCAGCGACATCATCCGCAACCGCGAGTCGAGTTTCCTGACCACCGACTACATCTTCTGAGCGGCTGCCCGTTCGTCCAGTGAATGCGCAATTCGATTTGCGCATTTCGCATTCCTGTACAAATATACAGGACCACGCCCGGGGCACCCGCTCCGGGTCGGTCCGTTAGTATCGTTCACAGGAGGAACACGCAAATGGCAGCTAAACCCATCCCCGAAGGCATGCACAGCATCACCCCGTACCTGGGTATCAAGGACGCCTACAAGGCCATCGATTTCTACAAGGCCGCCTTCGGCGCCGTCGAGGTATTCCGTATCCAGAGCCCCGACGGTCGCATCGGTCATGCCGAACTGAAGATCGGCGACTCGTCGCTGATGCTCGCCGATCCCTGCGACCAGGCCGCGCTGCTCAGCAGCCAGTCGCAGCCCGGCGCGTCGGTAGGCCTGCACCTCTATGTCGAGGACGTCGACGCCCGCTTCGCCCAGGCGATCAAGGCCGGGGCCACCCAGGTCAATCCCGTGCAGGACCAGTTCTACGGCGACCGCAGCGGCTCCCTGAAGGATCCGTTCGGCAACCTGTGGTTCATCGCCACGCACAAGGAAGACCTGTCGGTGGAAGAGATCCGCGCGCGGGCAGCGAAGCTGTACGGCGGTTGATCCACTTCCTTCCCGGTTCACGGACATGGCCGTGAACCGGGATTTTGCTTTATGTTTGCCCCGCCGACCTGGCGCCCTCTCTGTAGGAGCGAGGCTTGCCCGCGAAAGGACCGCTTGGCGGTCCTCGGCCATCTTGGATCCGGGACCGCTGTGCGGTCCTTTCGCGGGCAAGCCACGCTCCTACAGGAAAATTGCCGTCCGCCTTTCAAGGACACCCATGCGAATCATCGAAAAGAACGCCAGCCTGGTGCGCAGCCTCACCCCGGCCGAGGACGAACTGTTGCGCGGCTTCAACCGCGGCAGCCTGGAAGGCCCGCGGCTGCTGCAGGCCAACCAGTTGCTGATGAAGATCCGCGCCGCCGGCCACTGGCTGGCCTGCGACTGCCAGGCCAGGGCCATGCCGGTGCTCAACGTCACCCTCAACAGCCACACCGGCACCCTGTTCCTCAAGAACAACCCCGGCACCGCCGAGCACGCCGACGATTGCCCGTTCATCAAGGACGAGCGCGAAGGCGCCGAGCAGGACGACCCGGACACCCCGCCCGCCGCCTGGCTGGCGCCGGACACGCCACTGCGGCTGATCGGTGATTTCCGCCGGGCCAGCGAAGAAGGTGCCGTGGACAATGGCAGCGGCGACAAACGCGAACAGCAGCGCCTGCTCTCGCTGTTGCTGACCTGGATCGAAGCCAGCGGCCTCAACGTCCATGCCACCCACCTGAAGAAGGACCTCACCGCGCAATTCGCCGAACTGCGCGGTGTCGCCGGACGCTACCCGCTGATCGAGCGGGTGCCGGCGAGCAACTACCTGGAAACCCGTCTGGACATGAAGCACATGATGATGCTCAAGGCGCGTCTGCGTGAGTCCACGGTGTTCGGCAACCATCGCCGCCATGGGCTGCTGCTCGATTGCGTCAGCCAGATCAAGGCCCGCAAGGTCTACAACGAGCGCAGCGAGGACGGCTTCGACTTCCAGGGGCATCACCTGCTCTGGGGCGGTAGCCGCACTCCGGGCCCGCTGCTGGCCCTGGCGATCTATTCGCCGACCAGCGCCGGCAGTCATTTCTACGAACTGATCCATGTCGCCAGCGTGCCGGTGCTGTCCCGCGCCCAGCTGTTCCCGGTGTACCGCGACGAAGAGCGCGAACCGCTGAAGATGCTGGTGTCGCTGATCGACTGGATGGCCGGCAAGGGCGTGCGGGTGATCATGCGCCGGCCGGTGATCGGCGGCCGGGTGATGGACGAACTGGTGCTCAGCTCGGACCAGGACCGGGTGCTGTCGGTATCCCTGACCGAGCAGCCGCTGGGACCGGAGCCGGAAGTGGAGAACTTCCGCCGCTACGCCGACTTCAAGAGCCTGGACACCTTCCGCAAGTACGTGGCCGGGTTCTTCATGCGGGGGCGGGAATAGGCCTGGCCAGCGTGAAGGCCAGTAGATCTGAAGTGCGACCTCGAAACCCTGTGGGGCTTGCCAGCCACAGGCATAGGTATCTACACATCTTTGACGGCTTGACGGGGAACCTGTATCAAGGCCGCCAAGTTCCTGTCTTGAGCCTTGCAGCGCCCTCTAGATCGAGCGCCGCCCGCGCGGCGCATCGCGAGCACGCTCGCTCCTACATTTTTTGCAACGTGCCTATGCCTGACAGGCCATGGTTGACCGCCTTGTGTGCACGACGCGGTATCGCGTCGACCCAACAGCTTCCCCGCGATAAATCGCCAAGCGCCAAAGGCTGGCAACGCCGCTCTCACAGGCCATGGCACGTTGCAAAAAATGTAGGAGCGAGCGTGCTCGCGATGCGCCGCGCGGGCGGCGCTCGATCTCAAGGGCACTGCACCCGTCACGACGAGCACTTGGCGGCCTTCATGCGGTTTCCCGCCAGGCCGTCAAAGATGTGTAGATACCCATGCAGCCACAGGGCCCGCACCGACCTCAGCGCATGCTCGGCCACCCCTGAAACGCTGGCACCACCGCCACACACCCCGGCAGTTGCCGGCACGCCTTGACGCTCAGCGGCTCCGCCGGCACCGAAAGCAGTACCGTCAGCACCACGGACACAAGAATCAGCAAGGGAACGCAATAGGCAAGAAGGCTTCTTGTTTTCATTGTCGGCTTTCTCCAGACCTGTGCTTCAGAGGCAAAAGCCCGCCAGACGCTGACGGGCCCTGGTTATCTCAACGCTCGTCGACCGTCACGAACTCCCGCCGCTCGGCCATGCTCGCCGGCACCTGCTCTTCATCGGTGAAGAACTGCTCGTACCACTCGCGCAACTGGTAGACCGGCCCGTCGCTCTCGGCCAGCACCGGCTTGTCGATGCGGATCTTGTGCTTCCAGATATCGACGTCCTGGTAGAACGAGTCGCGGTTGCCCTGGACATAGGCCTTGGCCACTTCGCGGTTCTGCTCCTCGCTCCATTCCGGCACGCGCTTGACCATGCAGCCGAAGCGCAGCTCGAAACTGTTGGGGCCGACCGGTACGTGGCTGTTGAGCAGGATGGCGTGAATGCGCACATCGCCGAACATCGAGCTGAGGTGGGTCAGGTGGGTCGCCGGTCCGTAGTAGGCCGATTCGGCGATCAGGTCGCCGCCCAGGCGCTCGGAGTCGCCATGGAAGATCTGGTGGCCGATATGCCCTTCGAAGATGTTCGAGAAGTATTTGGTCGGGGTGCCGTGCACCGGGCCGAAGTGCTGGGCGTCCACCAGGTTGTCGACCAGCTCGCGCGGGTTGGTCTCGATCAGCATGGTGTCGATGTTCCATTCATGAATCCATTCCGCGCTGTCCATGACGTCCAGGTGCGGGATGACCACGCCTTCCTTCGGCGGATTGCCTTCCGGGTTGTTCCAGATGAACAGCAGGTCGTTTTCCTCGCAGGTCAGCCAGGCACGGGTCCTGGCCTTCGGCGGGATGCGCTTGCAGTAGGGAATTTCCACGCACTTGCCGGCGGTGTCGTATTTCCAGTGGTGGAACGGGCAGACCACACGGTCGTTCTCGATGGTGCCCTGGGACAGGTCGGCGCCCATGTGCGGGCAATAGGCATCGAGGATGCTGATGGCGCCCTCGCTGGTGGCGAACGCCACCAGGCGGGTACCGAAGATGTTCAAGGTGTGCAGCGCGCCGTCACGGTAGTCGGCCGCGTTGCCCAGGCAGTGCCAGCCGCGGGCGTAGCGATGGCTGCGCTGGGCGCTGTCGAGGGAGATTTCTGCGAGTTTCGTCATTTTGTTGTTGTTCCTCGGGTGGAAACTCTCGGGTGGCTTAACCCCAAGAAAAAGGGGTGTATTCATGGAGGACATGATTGGGCAGAAGAGGCACTGCCTTCATCCTCCAATTGGACTAGGCGAGGTGGTGGGAGCCGAGTGCCCATGGGCCTGCTTTGCAGGCCTTCGCGACGGTTCGGCGCCCCGACAGCCTCGCTCCCACCGGAAGGGCTCTACTGGCCGAAACGCCGCGCCGCCTCGGGGCCGAAGTCTTTCGGACTGAAGCCCGGACGGTTCAGCTGGTAGCCGTTGCGCTGTTCGTTGATCAGGTTGAAGGCCAGGTAGGAGCCGGCGTTGAGGTCGTGGTACAGCCCCACCCCGGCCTGCTGCCCCTGGGTTTCGTAGGCGTAGAAGTAGTTGACCATCGAGGTGCGCCACAGCTCGCCGCGGTTGTCGTAGTTGTCGGCGAGCATCGGGAACCAGGTGTCTTCGTCGATGTACAGCTTGCGTTTGCCATACAGGTGGCGATAACCCGGCTTGAGGGTGCCTTCCAGCTCCCAGACCCGGTGCTTCTCGTAGCGCATGGCGTCCGGGTTGATATGGCCCGGAGTCAGCAGGTCGGCGTACTTCAGGCTCGGCGAGTGCAGGCGATAGGCGTTGTAGGGGATGTACATCTCGCGCTTGCCGACGATCTTCCAGTCGTAGCGCTGGCCGGAGCCGTTGAACAGGCGCACTTCGTCGACGGTGATGGAACCACCGCTACCGGGGAACGACATGTCGAAACCGTACCCCGGCGACTGCCGCACGCGACGGGTACCCGGGTCGTAGCGCCAGGCCTGGCGCGGTTCGGTCTTGTCGTTCCAGAACTCGGTGCCGGTGTTGATCTCGCCCTTGTCGCGCTGCGGCAACAGGGTTTCGTTGAGGTAGAACGACGAGTTGCCCACGGTGTCGCCGATCTTGCCCGGTTCCAGGGGCGGCGCCAGGTTGCGCGAATGCACGCGGCCCCAGTTGATATTGCCGTCCTTGAGTACGTAGGCGTTGTCGGAGATGTATTCCTCGGTCCAGGCACGCAGGGTGAAGGTCGAGGCGTTCTTCAGCAGCTCCAGGCCGCTGCGCGGTACCGGGAACGGCGTGCCGCCGGTCTTGCCGACCACACCCTCGCCGTCATCCACCAGCTTGGCGATGGCCGCGTTCTCGCGGGTTGCCTGGCACACTGCGTCGTTGTAGCGGAAGTCGCGGTGGCTGGGGTAGATCGGCATCCGGAAGGTGTCCGGGTACAGCTTGAACAGCGCCTTCTGCCCGTCGGAGAGCTGGTCGGCGTACTGCGCCAGGTTGCTCGCGGTGATCACCAGCAGCGGTTTCTCGTCCGGGTAGGGGTCGACCGGGTGGTTGCCGGTGCCCTTGAAATCCACCTGGGGTGGGACACCCAGCCACTTGCCGGAGTACGGGGGGATGCTACCGTCGGCATTGCCGCTCTTGTCCGCGCCGAGGCAGGTCAGTTCGCTGCCCAGGCGCGCCACGTCTTCAGGGGCGGCCTGGGCCGGGACGATGATGACGCTGCCCAGGGCTGCCGCCAGGGTGGCGCTGCGCGTCCACGAGGTCAGGCAACGGGGGGCCAGGATACTGCCGGTCATTGTTGTTCTCCTTGGATTACCGATAGCGGGAGCCCAGTATCGGCAGGGGCCGGAGCCGGCAGCATCGTCCGTGCGGACTAACGCATTTTTACCTGCCGCCGCACCTGCCCGGGTGCTGGCGGCAGCCTTTCAGACGGCGCTCGCCGGCAGCGGCAGACTGCCCGCCTGACCGAGGGCGACCACGCTGTTGAGCATGATCCGCACCAGTTCGGTCTGCCGCCGCACGCCGGTCTTGGAGAAGATCGAGCGCAGGTGCGCCCGCGCCGTGTTGCGGCGGATGTTCAGCAACTCCGAGGCTTCCTCCAGCGACAGGCCGTTGGCCAGTTCGAGCGCCAGGGCGGTTTCCGCCGGGGTCAGGTGATAGAGCTGCGAGGTCACCACATTGCTGACCAGGGACTTGCCCACCGCGTCGCGCACATAGACCATCACCGTCGGCTTGCCCTTGCCATCGAGCAGTTCCTGGGACGGGATCAGTTCCACCACCACGCCGAGATTGACCTGCCCGGACGGCCGCGACACCGACATGGCTTCCGCGCCCTGCCCTTCGCCCTCGCCCTGGCGAGCGCGGGTAAAGGCATTGCGCACCAGGCGGCTGAGTTCGCGGTTGTCGCTGGGATAGGTGGCCTCCAGGCGACCGCCCACCAGCTTGAGGCCGTCGTTGCTGTCGAGGATTTCCCGCGCCACCGGGTTGAGCTGCAGGACGCTGCCGCTCTCGTCGAGAACGATGGTGGCCACCGCCAGGCGGCTGATGGTCTGGCTGTACAGGCTGCCCAGGGACTCGCTGCGGTCCAGCAGCGAATGCATGTGCAGGGCCCGGCGCAGGTGCGGCATGAGCATCGCGCACATGGCCCGCTCGGCCTCGCCGAAGCGCGCCTGGTCGCGCTGGCGGTTGATGCGCAGACGCAGGATGCCGCCGTCGGGCATGGCGATATCGACACCGAGCATCTGATGGCAGCCGTAGGGCTCGCAGTACAGCAAATAGAAGGATGAACTCAGCCACTCGGCCTCGCTCATCAGATCCTCGATGGTGAACACCCGGTCGGTGGGCAGCCTGTCGAACAGGGTGGACTTGGCGTAGTAGGCGTAGTGGTTGACCCCGCCCTCCTCCAGTTCGACATCGCCGGCGACCATCATCGGCGACAGGAACGGCTCGTCGGCGACGCGCAGGATCAAAGTGACGAAATTGGCCTGGAACAGCGCGCGCAGCTGCTGCAGGGCCTCGTTCAGGCGCGGCGTGTCCAGCGCCGCGTCGTAGATGTTGCCGATCAACCGTTCGTAGTCGGCCAGCTCCAGCCCCATCGCTTCCAGGACCCGGGCATTGGGCATCGTGGTCTGCATGGTCAGTCCCCCACGGGCCCGGCCTGCCGGAGCCCGCATCATTGTTTTTATCGTGGTGACGTGCGCGGGCGGTTTCGCCTGACGGAAACCCCCGGCGGCGTGATAGCAGGCTTCAGCGGGTGGCGGCAAGCGCGCCGGCGTCGTGGCCCTGGTAGACCCCGCGTTCGCCGGCGACCAGCAGGTGACGGGCATTGAGCACCACCGCCGAGGTCAGGGTACCGAGACCGAGGCGTTGCGAGCTGTCCTGCACGGCGCCATTGGCATCGAGACGGATCAGGCGGCTGCCGGCGCCGACCAGGACCAGGCCCTGGTTGCCCGGCAGCAGGGCATGACCATAGATCGGCTGGTTGCTGCCGACATCGACACGCTGCCAGCTGTCGCCGAAGTCGCTGCTGAGAAAGACATGGCCGCGCATGCCATAGGCCAGCCAGCGCTGCGCGCCAAGCCGCACCACACCGAACAGCGAGCCATTGTAGAAAGCGTCGAGGCGTTGCCAGTGCTGGCCGCCATCGCTGGAGCGCAGCACCAGGCCCTGCTCGCCCACCAGCATCTGGCGACCGTCGCGGCCACCGTCGAGGCCGTTGAAGTGGGCACCGTCACCGGGCATTTCCCGCGCCGTCCAGTGCTCTCCGGCGTCGCTGGATTCCAGGTATTTGCCGTAACTGCCGTAGGCCACCACGTGCTGGCCGTCGCTGCTCCAGACGCCCAGCAGCGGCTCGCCGAGTTCGCTGTCGTAGCGCATTTCCCGCCAGTTCTGGCCACCGTCGACGGAGCGCAGGATCCAGCCGTCATGCCCCACCGCCACCAGCAGGCCGGGCGCGAGGGTGGTGACCGCGGTGAGGGTCGTCTGGCGACCGCCGCCGACCTGACTGGCCTGCCAGGTCAGGCCGCCATCGTCGCTGCGCAGGAGAGTGCCGCGCTCGCCGACGCCCAGCAGTCGGGCACCATCGGCGAGCAGGGCATTGACCTGGACCCGGTCGGCGTTGATTCCGGTGCCTGCCAGGGACGCCGGCTGGCGCGGGGCGAAGGCGAAGGCCACCGCGGCGATGACGATGGCGCTCATGACGTAACCGATCAGATTGCGCATGACAGGCTCCCTGACGAGAGATGCGGGCACGGTGCAGGCTTCATCGGGTGATCCTCTTGGTTTTGTTGTCGGGGGATCATCCGACCGGGTGGTCATGCCGGGCATCGTCCAAATGGGGTAGCCGGGCTCTGGCGCAAGATGCCAGCGACCTTGCGCTTGCCACCGTAGGAGCGCGGCTTGTCGTGTGACGAACCACCGCGAAGGACCGCAATGCGGTCCCGCTGCAACAGGGGAGTGGGCCTGCTTTGCAGGCCTTCGCGGTGGTTCGTCACACGACAAGCCGCGCTCCTACGCAGGGGGGGCGCCCTGGAGCATCAAGGCAGTTCGAACAACCCCGCCGCCCCCATGCCGCCGCCGATGCACATGGCCACCACGACAAAGCGCACCCCGCGCCGGCGTCCTTCCAGCAGCGCATGGCCGACCATCCGCGCCCCGGACATGCCGAACGGATGACCGATGGCGATGGCGCCGCCATTGACGTTCAGGCGCTCCGGCGGGATCTCCAGGGCATCACGGCACTGCAGGACCTGGCAGGCGAACGCCTCGTTGATCTCCCACAGGCCGATGTCCTCACTGCGCAGGCCAAAGCGGCGCAGCAGCTTGGGCACCGCCAGCACCGGGCCGATGCCCATCTCTTCCGGCGCGCAGCCCGCCACGGCGATGCCCCGGTAGATGCCCAGCGGGGTCAGCCCGCGACGCCTGGCCTCGGTGCGGCTCATCAGCAGGCAGGCGGCGGCGCCATCGGAAAACTGCGAGGCGTTGCCGGCGGTGATGAACTCGCCGCGCTCCACCCACTTGCCGTCCTTCCACACCGGCTGCAGCGCCTGCAGGTCTTCCAGGCGGGTATTGGGCCGGTTGCATTCGTCACGCGCCACCCGCACCCGCTCGTGGCCGGCGGGCTGGCCGTCCTTGTCGAACAGCAGGCGCTCGACCTCGATTGGCACGATCTCGTCATCGAACAGCCCGGCGCGCTGCGCCGCCGCGGTGCGCTGCTGGCTGTGCAGGCTGTATTCATCCTGGGCGGCGCGACTGATGCCATAGCGCCGCGAGACGATCTCGGCGGTTTCCAGCATGGGGATGTAGGCCGCCGGCATCACCTCCAGCACCGCCTTCGACTGGGCGCGGTAGGTGTTCTTGTGCTTGGTCTGGGTCAGCGACAGCGACTCCACGCCACCACCGACGGCGATGTCCATTTCCCCGGCCATGATGCTGCGGGCCGCCACGCCGATGCTCATCAGGCCCGAGGCGCACATGCGGTCCAGGGCCATGCCCGGCACGCTGTCCGGCAGGCCCGCGGTATAGGCGCAGAGCCGGCCGATGTTGTAGGCCTGGGTGCCCTGCTGCACCGCCGCGCCCATGATCACGTCCTCCACCGCGTCGGGCTCGACGCCGGCGCGCGCCACCACCGCGCGCACTACATGGCCGCCGAGCAGCGGCGCCTCGGTATCGTTGAAGGACCCGCGGAAGGACTTCGCCAGCGCGGTACGCGCCGTCGAGACGATTACGACTTCATTCATGACAGTTCACTCGAACAGGGGATTGAAGGTGTAGCGGCTGATGGTGTCGATCACGCAGCCCGGACGGCTTTCGCCCTCGATCTCGACGCTGACCCGGACCACGGCCTGCACCGCCTCGCCCAGCGCTTCCACGCGCAGGATCAGGCCATGCCCGCGGACCCGCGAGCCGACCCGCACCGCTGCCGGAAAGCGCACACGGTCGGAGCCGTAGTTGACGCCCATGGCCATGTTTTCCAGGGTCATCAACTGCGGCAGGAACAGGTTGGCCAGGGACTGGGTCAGGTAGCCATGGGCGATGCACGCGCCGAACGGGCCGCTGGCGGCACGCTCGGGATCGACGTGAATCCACTGGTGATCGCCGGTGGCCTCGGCGAACAGGTCGATGCGTTGCTGGCTGATCGGCAGCCAGTCGGTGTGGCCGAGGTCCAGGCCCTGGGCATCGAGCAAGGCACGGGCGCTGCTGAAGACGTGGCTCATGTCGATCTCCTTCAGGCCTGTTGCGAGCTGACGGAGAGCACTTCGCCGACCATGTACGAGGCATAGTCGCTGGCGAGGAACATCATCACATTGGCCACCTCCCAGACCTCCGCCGCGCGGCCAAAGGCTTCGCGCCCGGCGAGACTGGCCAGCAGTTCCTCGCTGGAGGCCTTCTTGAGGAAGTCATGCAGGGCGATGGACGGCGACACCGCGTTGATGCGCACGCCGTGCTCGGCGGCCTCCAGGGCACTGCAGCGGGTCAGCGCCATCACCCCGGCCTTGGCCGCGGCGTAGTGGGCCTGCTCCTTCTGCGCCCGCCAGCCGAGCACCGAGGCGTTGTTGACGATGGCCCCGGCGCCGCGCCGCTGCATGTGCGGGAGCATGGCGCGGGTCATGCGGAAGGTGCCGGTGAGGGTGACGTCGAGCACCCTCGTCCATTCCTCGTCGCTCATCTGCACCACCGACTTCTGCCCGCCGAGGCCGGCATTGTTGATCAGCACGTCGACACCACCCAGTTGCTGTTCGGCGGCCTCGACCAGGGCCTGGACCTGCGCTTCGACGGTGACGTCGCACAACTGGCCGTGGATGGCCTCCAGGCCGGTTTCCGCCTTCAGCCGCGCGACCGCCTCTTCCAGGCGACGCGGATGGACATCGGAGATCATCAGCGCCCGGCAGCCTTCCTCGGCACTGCGCCGGGCCGCCGAATAGCCGATGCCGGCACCGGCGGCGGCGGTGATCAGGACCGACTTGCCGGCCAGCAACTGGTGACCGGGTACATAAGGGGGAGCTTGTTTCACTGCGAATGCCTCCAGGAGAAATAACCCGCTCAGGTATACGGCGGGCGGGCCGTGGGGACATCGTCAAAACGGGGTATGGGGCGCTGCGTTCGCCTCGGGTGGGCGATCGGAGGGGGAAATCTTTCGCGGATAAAACCAAGGTTACGTGGTCTAACGTCCATCAGCCAGTATCTGAGCGTCCCAAGGAGGTGAATCCTCATGCCCGCGGCCATCTCTCCTCGACCACAGACACTGCAGATCGACTTCACCCGCGACACGCTGTTCGGTGTCTCGACCCAGAGCGCCGAGTGCCAGGTGCAACTGGAAGCCCTGAATATCAATGGTCAACCCGGTATCCAGCTGCAGGTCACCCCACCCCTGCCGCCACGCCTGGAGCATGCGCACACCCTGGTGTTCATCTGGCGTGGACACACCTGCCGGGGCATCGTGCAGTCATCCCGGCAGTGCCATGACGGCAGCCTGCAACTGCGTCTGGAACTGCAGTGACGGGTTAGCGTCCGCTCATCAGGCGCGTCGCGGCCCCAGGCTTCAGCGCCTGCTGCTCGCGCTCATGGCGTACCCGCGTCACCAGCTCCGCAAGGGCCCGGCAGTCGGGCAGCGCACCGAGGTGGACATCGCTGACGGTCATCGCCGCGCGCTGGGCATCGGCGGGAAAGTGCAAGGTCAGCGTCAGGCCGTCCGCGCAACTGACCTCGCAGTGATCGGGGAGGAACGCCCCCTCGATCATTTGGCGCAATTCAAGATCACACACACCATTCATGGGCATGATTCAACCCTCCGGTTGACAGGGATGGCCGTCCAAGTCAGAACCTGCCCGGCGCCGGAATCCAATTGAAAAAAGCCATTTGCCAGCGCTTGCCCCATTGAAGCCGAGCATCACTGCCTGCCGTCGCAACCTGTACGTCTTGAGTGATGGGAGAGTGCCGGGGCGGCAGGGGTTCAGGCGGATGTCGCGGGTGTCGGACGAAAGGTCGCGGGGTACCGTTGGTCCGTCATTACCCCGCTCCGGCCAAACTTTTTGCGCCCCGTTGTTTTCATAGGGTTAGAGCTGAGCGCAAACCAACCCGAGAAAGGACTTTCCCGCTCCATGATCAACGCCAAACTCTTCGTCATCGACTATTGCCTCAATGGCACGCCCCACTCCTTCATCATCCGTGCCGAAACCATGGACAACGCCGAGGCCTGGCACTGGGCCAGTTGCGATGCCGGGGTGGGCAGGATCGGCCGCTACGAGCGGGAGAAAGTCAAGAAAGTGACCCGGCCGGTGGCGGAGCGCTACGGGATCAGCGAGGTGAGTTGGCGGTTGAGCAAATGAGCCTTGCAGCGCCCTCCAGATCAGCGCTGCAAGACTCAAGACAGGCCCTACCCCTGCATCCGCCCAAACTTCCCGGCCTGGAAGTCATCGAATGCCTGGACGATCTCGTCCTGGCTGTTCATCACGAACGGCCCATACCCCACGATCGGCTCATCCAGCGGCTCGCCACTGAGCCAGAGCAGCTTGGCTTCGCTGTCGGCTTCGATCAGCACCTCGGCGCCGTCACGCTCGAACAGCACCAGTTGCGCCGCGCCGACGGCCTTGCCGCCATTGACCCGCACGCTGCCGTGCAGCACCACCAGCGCCGCGTTGCGCCCTTCGCCACCCGGCACACGCAGGGACTTGCCGGCCGCCAGTCGCACATCCCAGACATCCATCGCGGTGAAGGTCCGCGCCGGCCCGGCATGCTCCAGGTACTGCCCGGCGATCACCCGCAGACTGCCAGCCTCGTCAGCCAGCGCCACGCGCGGAATGTCCGCGTCGAGCAAGGTCTGGTAGCCCGCCGGCGCGGATTTGTCCTTCGCCGGCAGATTGACCCAGAGCTGGACCATTTCCAGCATGCCGCCGCGCCTGGCGAACGACGGCGCATGGAACTCTTCATGGATGATCCCGCCCGCGGCGGTCATCCATTGCACATCGCCCGGACCGATCAGGCCACCGGCGCCGGTGGAGTCGCGGTGTTCCAGTTCGCCCTGGTAGACGATGGTCACCGTTTCGAAACCACGATGCGGATGCTGACCCACCCCACGACGGGCACTGGTCGCCGGGAAATGCTGCGGTCCGGCATAGTCCAGCAGCAGGAACGGGCTGATGTGCCGGGCCAGGTCGTCGTAGCTGAACAGGCTGCGCACCGGGAAACCATCGCCGACCCAGTGGGCCGGCGGGCTGTTGTAGATGCCTTGAATCTTCTTCATGAGAAACCTCCTCGTTGCATGGGAGCCACAATACCCATGCAACGAAAAAGGCGGTAGCTGGCGAAAAAAGCCCTCAGCGTTCTACTGATGGGACGATCAAGCCGACTTGAACTGCGGCTCGCGGCCCTGCAACAGCCAGGCTTCGATCTGCCGGGCGCTTTCCCGCGGGTC
This sequence comes from Pseudomonas japonica, assembly GCF_900188455.1. GTDB lineage: Bacteria > Pseudomonadota > Gammaproteobacteria > Pseudomonadales > Pseudomonadaceae > Aquipseudomonas > Aquipseudomonas japonica. The sequence continues at coordinate 22,900 of NZ_FZOL01000028.1, forward strand.
TTCCTGCATGAAGCAATGCCCCCCGGCCACCTTGCGCGGTTCGACCTGAGCATTGAGGCGGGCCCAGCGCGCCAGCGACAGCGGCACGAAGGGGTAGGTGCGTTCGCCATGCAATACCAGGGTCGGGGTCTGCACTCGTGACAAGGATGCCCACATGCGTTGCGGGAACGAGCTGAATATTTCCACCTCGCGGCTCGGCCGGCATTTGAGCACCACGCCTTCGCCGCACTCGCCGATGGCGTGATCCACATAGGCCTGCAGTGCCGCCTCGCTCCAGCCCTTGAAGATGCCGCGGGCGTGCAGCGAATCATGCGCGGCCTGGCGGTCCGGCCAGTAGCTGCGGCGCGTCGCCGCCTTGCGCGCGAGGCCGTGGCGACGGTGCATGCCGAACCAGCTGGCCACGCCCATGACCCCGATCATCGAGCGGCTGAACACCACCGGGTCGAGCAGCACCGCGCGCTGGAACAGCCGCGGCGCGCGATCGAGCATCAGCCCGGTGAGCACTCCGCCGAAGCTGTGCCCGACGGCGAAGCACGGGACATCGCCATACTCCCCGCGACCGGCGGCGAACGCTTCCAGGGCCAGTTCGGCGCTGCGGTTCCAGCCGACGAAGGCGCCGCCGTGATCGCTGTCGCCATGCCCCTGGACATCGCTCAGCCACAGGTCGAAATGCTCGGCGAGCAATTCCAGCAGCGGCTGGTAGGCCAGGCAGCAGAAACCGTTGCCGTGGATGAAATGCAGCAGCGGCTTGCCACTGGCCGGCGAACGCCAGCCGCGCAAGGTGAAGTGTTCGGCGCAATCATGCGTCCAGGGGATCAGTTCCATCGGGGCTCGCAGCGGGAGTCAGGAAAAACCCGATTCTACAAACAGCAGCGGATACAGAGAAAGCACCAGCAGGGCCGCCATCAGCAGGTTAAACAGCCGAAGCCAGCGGGGATTCTGCAAGACCCGGCGCAAGGCACTGCCGAACATGACCCAGACGCACACCGCCGGCAGGTTGACCAGGCAGAACACCAGGGCAATGACGACGACATTCACCAGGTATCCCTGGGCCGGGGTGTAGGTGGTGATCGCCCCCACCGCCATCACCCAGGCCTTGGGGTTGACCCACTGGAACGCCGCCGCGCCGAGGAAGCTCAGGGGCTTGCGGCTTTGCGGACCGTCCGCTGCCATCGGCCCGGACGTGGCGATCTTCCACGCCAGGTACAGCAGATAGGCGGCCCCAGCGTAACGCAGCACGGAGTAGATCGCCGGGTAGACCTTGAACACTTCACCCAGGCCAAGGCCCACCGCCAGCACCATCAGCATGAAACCGATGCTTACCCCCAGGGCGTGCGGCACGCTGCGACGCACGCCGAAGTTGACTCCGGACGCGAGCAGCATGGTGTTGTTCGGGCCGGGTGTGATGGACGAAACGAAAGCGAACAGCACGAAGGCTGAAAGCAGGTTGAGGGAGGTAAGCAACATGGCAGGCATTCCTGGTGGGGCGGATCGTTCGAGTTATGGATCAACCCTACCGGGAAAGCCTGGCCCCCGATCGATACAGTTCCCCATTATTCCGCAGGTACACCACACTGTTATGCCTGCGATCCAGGTGGCGTCGCTTACTGCCACGGCGGATCTGCACTACGATGTCGCCACCCTTTGCCTACCGGATACCCGCCATGTCGCTGCAGATCCGCCCCGCCCGCCGCGAAGACGCCACGCAAATCCTCGCGTTCATCACCGAACTGGCCGACTACCAGCGTGCCCGCCATGAGGTGGTCGCCACCCTCGACGATATCCAGCGCGGCCTGTTCAGCGAAGACAGCACCGCCAAAGCGTTGATCGCTGAACACGACGGCCAGACGATCGGTTTCGCCGTGTACTTCTTCAGCTATTCCACCTGGGTCGGCCGCCGCGGGATCTATCTGGAAGATCTCTACGTCACGCCACAGGCCCGCGGTACCGGTGCCGGCACGCAACTGCTGCGCCATCTGGCCCGACTGGCCTGCGAGCACGACTGCGCGCGCTTCGAATGGACCGTGCTGGACTGGAACCAGCCAGCCATCGATTTCTACCGCTCTCTCGGCGCCGAAGCCCTGGACGGTCGGGTGCGCTACCGAATGGAGGGTGAAACGCTTCGCGCTTTCGCCAATGGCTGAAACAGGGGAAAACGCCAGGCTCAACGGACTGAACCGAGGAGTACCGTCACATGGCAGTGAAAGCGAATACCCAGACCTTCACCATCATCGCCCAAGACCCGGCGATCGAAAGCACGCCGGGCCAGCCCCTGTTCGCCAGGGTCAGCGTGCCCCTTGAGTGGCTGGGCGACGGGCCGAACGGATACCGGCTCAAGGTGGTCGACTTCGACGCTTCGAGCGATCGCCTGTACCTTCCGCACCCTTACCTGCAAACGAGCGGCGACAGGGCCGCCGACCCCTTCGCCGCAGCCAATGGCTGTCTGCTGGGCGATCCGAACTTCCACTGCCAGCACGTCTACGCGGTGGTCATGCGCACCCTGGCGCGCTTCGAACTGGCCTTGGGCCGGCGGGTGCCCTGGGGCTTCGACGGTCATCAACTGCACATCGTCCCGCACGCCTTCACCGAGGCCAACGCGTTCTATTCCCGGGATGACCACGCGCTGATGTTCGGTTACCTCCACGACGGCGAGGAGTGGGTATTCACCTGCCTGTCTCACGACATCGTGGTGCACGAAACCACCCACGCCATCCTCGATGGACTGCGCGGCGGCCTGGTGCAGGCCTCCGGCCCGGACCAGGCGGCGTTCCACGAAGGCTTCAGCGATGTCGTGGCATTGCTCTCGATGTTCTCCCTGCGTGAGGTCATCGCTTTCGCCCTGACCGGGCAGCGTTGCCCGGCCAGCCATGACGAGGACGGCATCCGCCTGATCGACGGCGCCGCGCTGAGCCACGACGCCCTGGCCGAAACCCTGCTGTTCGGCCTCGGCGAGCAGTTCGGCGGGGCCATCAGCGGCGTGCGCGCCAACCCGCTGCGGCGCTCGGTGCGCATCCCCCCGTCCAGCACCTTGCTGGACAGCGTCGAGTACGCCGATCCGCACCGGCGCGGCGAGATCTTCGCCGCGGCCATGCTGCGCGCCATGCTCGAACTGTGGGTGGCACGCTGCGCCACCCTCGGCCGCTTCGGCAGCGATCTCTACAGCCTCGACGCCGTGATCGATGAAGGCGTCAAGGCCGCCGACCAGTTGCTGACCATCGCCATCCGCGCACTCGACTATTCGCCGCCGCTGGACCTGGAATTCGGCGACTACCTCGCGGCGCTGCTCACCGTCGACGCCGAGGTGGCGCCCGACGACTCGCGCTACAGCTACCGGCGGATCATTCGCGACAGTTTCGCCGCGTATGGCATCCAGGTACCCGCCGAGCGTACCGACGAAGACGGTTGCTGGCTGACCTTCGGTGACAACGACAAGGTGCGCTACCAGCACTGTCATTTCGATTCGATGCTGCGCGACACCGAGGAAGTCTTCCGCTTCCTCCGGGAAAACCGCGGCGTGCTGAAGATCGATGAACGCGCGCAGACCCAGGTGCTTTCCGTGCGTCCGAGCCTGCGCTTCGGCCCGGACGGCTTCATCCTGCGCGAGACCGTCTGCGAATTCGTCAGCGAGCTCAGGCTGTTCGGCTCCGAGTTCCGCTCGGTGTTCCGCCAGGCGCGCCCGGACTGGATGAAGCCGATAGACGAAGTGACCGTCTACGGCGCCGGCACGCTGATCTTCGACCAGTACGGCCGCATCAAGTACTACATCCAGCGCCCGCTGAGCGACGCCGCCTGGCAGATTCGCCGTCTGCGCTGGATGTACGGCATCGATCCGCAGGTTCCGCCTGCCGATGCCGACAGCGCGCCGCAACATTCGCCGCCCCCGCCAGCGCTGAACATGGCCGGCAAGACCCGCGCCGCGACCAAGGCCTCGCCGTTTCCGCGAGCGCCTTACGTGCGCGGGCGCAAACTGCCGCACAATGCCCGCTGGATTGTCGAGCGGGTGCGCCAGATCGCCGGTGATCAATCGCTGCCCATGCCCAGCGAGCAAGCAACCCTCGTGGACCCGTAAGGAGTCGCCATGCTCTACCGCATCGCCGCCGATGGCCTGGTCCTGCTGCACCTGCTGTTCATCCTGTTCGCCGTCGGCGGCGCTGGGTTGCTCTTCAAGTGGCCACGCCTGTGCTGGCTGCACCTGCCGGCGGCGGGCTGGGCCTTTCTGGTGGAAGTGATGCACTGGCCCTGCCCGTTGACCGCCTGGGAAAACCGCATGCGCCAGGCGGCCGGGGAACAGGGTTATGCGCAGGGATTCATCGAGCATTACCTGTTGCCGGTGATCTACCCGGCGGGGCTCACACCGGGGATCCAGGTGGGGCTGGGGATCGGCGTGCTGCTGGTCAATCTGGGCCTGTACGCCTGGCTGTACCAGCGCCGCCGCTGAGGCCCCGTCACTCCCGCCGGGCGTAGCGCTGCGCGAGTACCGCGCAGACCATCAGCTGAATCTGGTGAAACAGCATCAACGGCAGGATCAGCACCCCCAGCGTGCTCCCGGCGAACAGCAACTGCGCCATCGGCACCCCGGTGGCCATGCTCTTCTTCGACGCGGCGAACAGCAGCGTGATGCGGTCCTCGACACTCAAGCCCAGCCAGCGCCCCAAGCCGCGGGTCAGGCACAGCACCAGCGCGAGCAGGCCGCAACACACCAGCGTCAGGCCCAGCAGGCGCGACGGCGACACCGATTGCCACAGGCCACTGAGCACCGCATCGCTGAACGCCGTATACACCACCAGCAGGATCGAGCCCTGGTCCACCGACTTCAGCCACCCGCCATTGCGCGTGACCCAGGCGCCGATCCAGCGGCGCGCCAGTTGCCCGGCGACGAAGGGCACCAGCAGTTGCAGGACGATCGCCAGCAGCGCATCCAGCTGCGAACCGCCGGCACCGTCCACGCCCATCAGCAGCATCACCAGCAATGGCGTCAGCACGATCCCCAGCAGGCTCGACGCCGCCGCGCTGCAGATCGCCGCCGGGACATTGCCACGGGCCAGCGAGGTGAAGGCGATCGCCGATTGCACCGTGGCCGGCAAGGCGCACAGGTAGAGCACGCCCAGGTACAGGGCATCGCCCACCAGCGGCAGGATCAGCGGTTTGAGCAGCAGGCCCAGCACAGGAAAAAGGACGAAGGTGCAGGCGAACACCAGCAGATGCAGACGCCAGTGCCCGGCACCGGCGATCACCGCCTCGCGGGACAGCCTGGCGCCATGCAGGAAGAACAGCAGGGCGATGGCCAGGTGGGTCAGGCCGCTGAAGAACGCCGCGCCGACACCGGACGCCGGCAGCCAGGTGGCGACGGCGATGACCGCGAGCAGGGCCAGGGTGAAATGGTCGAACAGTGCGCGCAGGTGCCTCATTGCCGGTTTCCGTCTGGTTGTGGTGGGGACGGTGGAGACGATAAGGTGTCGCGGCCTTTCCGACTAACGCGAGAACGCCAGCAATGTCGTCGAATGGACACAACCCGCTCCACCTGGACGATCTGCCCAGCCTGCCGCGCCCGCTCTATGGCCAGCGCGCGAGCCTGCCGAACATCGCCCTGGACTACCGCCATCGGCACCCCTGGGGGCAGTTGTCCCACGCCCTGCACGGGGTACTGCAGGTGCACACCGACAACGCCCGCCTGGTGGTGCCGCCGCACCGCGCGGTATGGATTGCGCCGCGCCTGATGCACCGCGTGCAATGCACCCCGGGCGCCTGTATCCGCAGCCTCTACCTCGACCCCGCGCTGCAGCTGTGGCCCACGGCGGATCTGCGGGTGATCGCGGTCGACCCGTTGCTGCGCGAGCTGATCCGCGCCTTTGGCGAGCTGCCGGTGGAATACGACCGCGACAGTGCCGACGGGCGACTGGTCGAGGTGTTGGTGGATCGCCTGCGGGTGGCCGACGAGCTCGACCTGGTCCTGCCCCAGCCCCGCGATGCGCGCTTGCGCGCGCTGTGCCGCAAGGCCCAGGCGCGTCCCCACGAGCCGCTCGGCCTCGGCGATGCCAGCCGCAAGGCCGGGGTCAGCGAAAAGACCCTGAGCCGCTTGTTCCTCAAGGAAACCGGCATGACCTACCGCACCTGGCGTCAGCGCATGCGCCTGGCCAGTGCGCTGCCGGCGCTGGAGCGCGGCGAGCGGGTCACCGATGTCGCCCTGGCCTGCGGCTACGATTCGCTGTCGGCGTTCAGCGCCGCGTTTCGCCGCCTGTTCGGCCTGTCGCCGGGGGAACTGGGCCGGGGCGGCAGCGTGCCGCATGCCTGAAGCACCCGCGCTTGCTATGCTGCGCGACTGCTGTATCTCCTCCCCTCACATTGCAAGGATTCGACTCGTGAAAGCTGCCTGCGTACTGCTGCTGGGCCTGCTGCCCTTCATGGCCAACGCCGCCGAAGTCGGCGAGCGCCTGACGCCCTTCACCCTCGCTGACCAGCACGACCACACCTTCGCCCTCGACGCCAGCACCCGGGTGCTGCTGGCCGCCGCCGACATGGACGGAGCGAAACTGGTCAAGGCCGCGCTGGCCGAGCAGCCCAAGGGCTGGCTGGAAGCCCGGCATGCCGCCTTCGTCGCCGATATCCAGGGCATGCCGGCGCTGATCGGCAAGCTGTTCGCCATTCCCAAGATGCGCGACTACAGCTACCGCGTGATCCTCGACCGCGAAGGCCAGGTGGTGCCTGCATATGCCGTGGCGCCGGGCCAGGTGCAATGGCTGCAACTGGACAACGGCACGCTGGTGGCGAAACGCTCGTTCAGTGATGCCGAAACCCTGCGCAAAGCCCTCGCCGGGCTGCCGCAAGACTGAGGTTCACCCCTCCAGGCCGCGCTCGACGTACCAGGTCAGGGGCAGGGTCAACAGCAGGGTCGCCGCCAGCGCCGTCAATGCCAGCGGCACCCCGCTGACATCGCCCAGGTGCCCGAAGACGATGGGCGCCAGTGCCCCGCCGCCGATGGTGCCGGTATAGAACAGGGCGAACGCCTGTTCGCGACGGCCCGCGGCCGCCAGCTCCGGCACCACGCCATACAGCACCGACGACGTGCCATTGAGCACCAGGCCCAGCAGCGGCAGCAGGATCATCATCGCGGTCAGCGGCAGGAACACCGCGGCGACGATCGCCGCCGCGGTCAGCGATTCGCTGAGCCAGACCGTCTTCAGCAGGCCGATGCGCGCGCCGAGGTAGCCACAGATCAGCTTGCCGAAGGCACCACCGATGAACAGCAGGGTCAGGGCCAGGCCAATACCGGCGGTACCGGCGCCCTTGTCGCTGAGCAAAAACGGCAGGAAGGTGAGAAAACCCATGCGCACCGCACTGTCGAGAAAACCGGTGGCCAGCAGCGCACGCAGCCCACTGGCCGAACCGCTGCCCTCCCCGGCCCCCGCCTTGCCCGTGGCCAGCGCATGGCGCTCGACGTTGCGCGGGATCAACAGGTACATCGCCAGCGCCGCCAGCAGGCCGAGCACGCCGGCCAGGCTGACGCTGAGGCGCCAGCTCATCACCGTCAGCGACAGCCCCACCAGCGCCGGGATCAGGGTCTTGCCGATATCGCCGGCGAAGTTGTACTGCGACAGCGCCTGCTTGACCTGGCGGCCCGGTTCGTGGGTATCGCTGACCAGCGACGAGGCCAGTGGATGCTGGGTACTGGCGCCCAGACCGCCGAGGATCAGCGCCGCCATCAGAGCGATCAGGCCAGCGGCCTGCCCCGCCAGCAGATAGGCCACGCCCACCAGCGCGGTGCCGCCGATCAGCAGGGTTTCCCGGCCGTAGCGGCGTGCCGCGCGGCTGGCAAGCAACTGGAAGCCGGCCATGCTCGCCGAATAGGCGCCGCGCATCAGACCGATCTGCGCATAGCTCAGGCCGAACTGGGCCTGCCAGATGGGCAGCAGCACGTAGATCAGGTCGGTGAGGCCGTCGTTGACGGCATGCGCGCCGCACGCCGCCAGCAGGGCGCGGCGGCGCGGGGACGAAGCAGTGGATGGGGTGGAAGCGGCAGCCGGGCTGGCATCGTGCATGGTCGGAACGCCGGTGAAAATTGGATCCAACCATTAAAACAGTAACAAAAAGTTAGCGCGACCACCTTTTCTCTTGACGAAGCATCAACCCGGAATTTCGGGTTCCACCAGATTGGCCAACTGGTTCAGCGAGTCCTGCCAGCCCAGATAGCAGCCCTCCAGCGGGATCACCTCCGGCAGGCCCTCCTGGACGATATGCACTTCGGTGCCGCACGACACGCTCTTGAAGGTGATGGTGGCGGTGATCTCGCCCGGCAGGTTGGGGTCGTCGAAACGATCGGTGTAGCGAATGCGCTCGTTCAGCAGGAGTTCTTGGTACTCGCCGCCGAAGGCGTGGCGCTGGCCGCCGGAAAAATTGCAGAACGACATCTTGTAGGTACCGCCAACCCGGGCGTCGAGATGATCGACGTGACAGGTGAAGCCATGGGGCGGCAGCCATTTGGCCATGGCGTCGGCGTCGAGAAAGGCACGATAGACCCGCTCCACGGGTGCCTTGAAGACACGGTGCAGGCGGACGGTATTGCTGGTCATGTGATTATCCTTGTGAATTGCTCAGGCATGTGCAGTCAAGCCCAGCCTGGCGCTCACGTCCAGCGCGTGCGCCCGTACCGTGACGCCGTTAGCGTTCGTCGCCGAAGTGATCGCTGACCAGGATCGCCCGCGCCAGTTCTTCATCGCTGGCCTGCAGGCCCGGGTGGTCGGCACGTACCTTCTGCAGGACCGCTTCCAGGTAGGCACCGCGGATCGCGCCACCGCTGGCGACGAAGCTGGACGCCTCGTCACGGGCCGGGATCAGGCGCTTGTCGTCCTTGAAGGTCGAATACAGCGACGCGGAAACACCCGCCGAAGTGGCGACATCGCCAGCGTCGACCCGGGCCAGCGCCGAGCCAAAAGGCAGGCAAAGCAATAATGAAGAAACAAGCAATGTACGCCGCATGACGGAGTCCTCCGGTCAGCCCGAGATAAAAAGTCAGGTACTACCCAACCTAGGATCCGTCTGACCGGGTGGGAGTTCCCTTGCAGCCTGTACAGCCAGCATCTGGTTGTTCTGCTAGGGTGCATGTTTTTTCGATCCCGGATGTTCTCCATGCGTCTTCCCGCCCTTCTCCTGCTCTGCGCCAGCCCCCTGCTCGCCTGGGCCGGCCCCGACCTCGAACAGCAGGTCCGCGATGCCGCGCAGCAGGTCATGCGCGACAACGGCATCCCCGGCCTGGCGATCGCCATCAGCGACAACGGCAAGCAGTATTTCTACGAATTCGGCGTCGCCGACCAGGCCAGTGGCCAGGCCGTGAGCCGCGACACCCTGTTCGAACTGGGCTCGATCAGCAAGACTTTCAGCGCCAGCCTGGCGGCCAGGGCCGCGATCGACGGCAAGCTGTCGCTGCAGGCGCAGACCGCCGACTACCTGCCGGAGCTGGCCGGCACGCCGTTCGGCAAGCTGACCCTGCTCAACCTGGCGACCCATACCAACGGCGGCATGCCCCTGCAACTGCCCGACGCGATCCACGACAACGGGCAATTGCTGGCCTGGCTCAGGCAATGGCAACCGCAACACAACCCCGATACCTGGCGCGCCTATGCCAATCCGAGCATCGGCATGCTCGGCGTGATCACCGCGAAGCAGTTGCAGGTGCCGTTCGCCAGCGCCCTGCAGGAGCAATTGCTGCCGGCGCTGGGGCTCCAGCACACCTTCGTGCGGGTGCCGGCGGAACAGCAGGCGCTGTATGCCTGGGGTTACGACAAGGACGGCAAGCCGGTACGGGTCAATCCCGGGGTGCTGGCCGACGAAGCCTACGGGGTGAAGAGCAGCAGCCGCGACATGCTGCGTTTCGTCGAGGCCAACCTGGGCCGGCTGCAATTGCCGGCACCGCTGCAGCAGGCGCTGGACGACACCCGGCGTGGTCATTACCAGCGCGGCGCGATGACCCAGGATCTGGTCTGGGAGCAGTACGATTACCCGCTGGCCCTGCAGACCCTGATCGACGGCAACGACAACCGCCAGGCCCTGCAAGGCACCCCGGTGAGCGCGTTGCGACCGCCGCTGGCGCCGCAGTCGAAGGTCTGGGTGAACAAGACCGGGGCCACCAATGGCTTTGGCGCCTATGTGGCGTTCGTGCCGGAGTTGCAGCGCGGGGTGGTGTTGCTGGCCAACCGGAATTATCCGAATGGCGAGCGGGTGAAGCTGGCGTGGCGGTTGTTCGAGTTGCTGGATCAAGCCAGGTGAACTGATCCTCGTCCTGCTGCGACCTTTCGGGCCTCATCGCTGCATGGGTATCTACACATCTTTTGGCTGGACCATATTTGCCAGGAAGCCCGCATGAATCTGATGCAACACGGTCGGTGTGGGAGCGGATTCACCGGAGCGCCGGACCGCCGCGATCGGCGGCGAAGCCGTCGTAAAACCTGAGTCCCGGATGTATCTGACCCACCGAGATCTGAGGATTTATGGCCGCTTCGCGGCCAATCGCGGATAAATCCGCTCCCACACGGACCGTGTTGCATCAGATTCATGGGGTTTCCTGGCAGATCTTCATGCCAGAAAGTTGTGTAGATACCTATGCTCATCGCTGGCAAGCCAGCGCCCACAGGGTCCGGGCTCAGCCCGAAGGCTTGCCAGCGATGAGGCCCGGAAGATCGCGACAAAACTCAGCGCGCCAACGCCTCGGCAATGAACCCCAGGCGATCCTGGCCGAAGAACATCTCATCCCCGACAAAGCACGTCGGCGCACCGAACACCCCGCGACCCACCGCTTCCTCGGTCACCGCCTTCAGCGCCGCCTTGACCTCGGGATCGCTCACCTGGGCGTCGAACCCGCTGGCATCGAACCCCGCCCTGTCCAGCACCTCGGCCACCACCTGCGGATCCCCCAGATTGCGCCCTTCTCCCCACAGCGCCTGGTACATCGCCGCCAGCCACGCCTCGAAGCGCTCGGGCTCGCGCATCTGCACCGCAGTCGCGGCGCGCATCAGGCTCAGGGTATTGATCGGGAAATGCTCGCTGAACTTCAGCGCCACGCCATAGCGCTCGGCATGACGATGCAGGTCGCGGAAGAAGTAACGCGCCTTGGCCGGAATCATCGCCGGCGAACTGTTGCCAGTGGCCTGGAACACCCCGCCCAGCAGCATCGGGCGCAGCACCAGGCGCGCATCGTGCTCGGCGCACAGGCGCGGCAACTGGGTCCACGCCAGGTAGCTGGCCGGGCTGCCCAGATCGAAAAAGAATTCAACCGTCTTGCTCATCTCATCAGGTCCTTTTGTACAGGTGGGTGATTTACCAGCGTTCCATCCACGGGCGCAGGTCGAGTTCGAAGGTCCAGGCATCCCGGGGCTGGGCATGCAGGTGCCAGTAGTTGTCGGCGAGATGCGCGGGATCGAGGATGCCGTCCTGCTCCTTCAGCGCATAGCGCTCGGGGAAACTGTCGCGAATGAACGCCGTGTCGATGGCCCCGTCCACCACCACATGGGCGACATGGATGTTCCGCGGACCCAGCTCCCGCGCCATGCTCTGGGCCAGCGCGCGAATACCGTGCTTGGCTCCGGCGAAGGCGGCGAAACCGGCGGCGCCACGCAAGCCCGCGGTGGCGCCGGTGAAGAGGATGGTGCCGCGCTCGCGCACGACCATGCGCCGCGCAACCGCCTGGGCGGTCAGGAAGCCGGCGAAGCAGGCCATTTCCCAGATCTTGAAGTACTTGCGCGGCGTCTCCTCGAGAATGCTGCACGGCACGTTGGCGCCGATATTGAAGACGAACGCCTCGATCGGCCCGAGGGTACTCTCGATCTGCTCCACCAGCGCCGCCACCTCCTCCTCCTTGCGCGCATCGGAAGCGAAGCCATGGGCCTGGCCGCCTTGCGCACGGATTTCCTCGAGCAGCGGTTGCAGCTTGTCGGCGCTGCGCCGGGTCACGCAGGCGATGTAGCCTTCGCGGGCGAAGCGTTTGGCAATCGCGCCCCCCGTGGCATCGCCGGCGCCAATCACCAGTACGACTTTGTTGTTCTCGGTCATGGGTGTCGCCTCATTGATGAATGATCGTTTAGTAAACGAACGCTATGCTATGATCCGCCCATTCGTCAAGCGTGGTCATCGAGGATTCGCAGGTGCGTTATTCCACCGAACACAAGGAACAGACCCGGCAGAAGCTGGTGCAGAGCAGCGGCGCCATCGCCAAGCAGGGAGGCTTTTCCGCCACCGGGGTGGCCGGGCTGATGAAGGCCATCGGCCTCACCGGCGGCGCCTTCTACAACCACTTTCCGTCGAAGGACGATCTGTTCAGCGAGATCGTGCGCCAGGAACTGTCCAACAGCTACATCAACCTGCGCGCGCAGTCCGGCGAACTGAACCGCGACAAGCTGCGCCACTGCCTGGACCAGTACCTGAGCCTGGCTCACCTGCACAACCCGCAAAGCGGCTGCGCGATCCCGACCCTGGGCGCGGAGATCGCCCGGGCCGATATCAGCGTGCGCGAGGAAGCCGAGCATTGGCTGAGTACCCTGCACCAGGCCTGGGCCACCACGCTGGAGGACGAGGCCCTGGCCTGGGCCATGCTCTGTCAATGCGTGGGGGCCTTGCTGGTGGCGCGGATGCTGGCGGGGGAAGACACCCGGCTGGCGGTGTTGCAGGCCAGCCGCGGTTTTCTGGAAAAGGCCATGGAACAGCCCTGACAGGCTGATGCCCGTCGATTGGCGCCGCCTGATGGCGCCATTGCACGACGATCAGTGCAGGTCGTTGCGTCGATACAGGCTCAGGCCCACCGCCAGCACCGCGAGCATGCCGGCGCAGCCGCGGTTGATCCACTGCATCACCCGCGCCGAGAACGCGCGCACGGCATGCCGGCCCCCGAGGGCATAGACGATCATCACCAGGCAATCCAGGGACGCGGTGACCAGCGCGAGGATCACGTACTGCTGCAGGACCGGCTGCTCGGGGCGGATGAACTGCGGCAGGAACGCCGAGAAGAACAGCAGCCCCTTGGGATTGGACAGGCCGACGATCAACGCGCGCAGGAAGGTCGAGCGGGCACTGACCGCAGCCGTCGTGCCACTGACCCCGAGGGCCTTGACCGGCGCGCGCCAGAGCACCACCGCCAGGTACAGCAGGTACGCCGCGCCGATCCATTTCACCAGGCTGAACAACTGCTCCGAAGCCTGCAGCAGCGCCCCCAGGCCACAGCCCACGGCGGCGATCAGGACCAGGTCGGAAAGCATCGCCCCGGCCATGCCGAAGCCGGCCACGCGCATGCCGTGGCTGGCACCATTGTTCAACGCCAGCAGCATGGCCGGGCCGGGGGTGATCATCACCGCGCTGGCGGCGATGATGTAAAGCAGAAGAGTCGAGGCGTCCATGACGGCTCCAGGCAGATCAAAGGGCGAAGGATGCCTGTGCGACCGATCCGCCTCAAGCCCTGAAAGAAATTGTCCGTCGCCGCCAACCAAACCGCGAAATACCGGTCAAACTGCGCATTCCCCGCTTTTCCGCCTCGTCGGCAGGAGTTTCATGGTTATCCGCGCTATTTCCACGGGTTCGCTGTGCCTGGCCCTGCTCGTCGCTACGCCGCTGCATGCCGAGAACACGCCACCCAGCGGCGGCGAGGACCTGTTCAGCCTGCTGAACGACGTCGCGCGCATGGCCTCCTCCGGCCTGGCCAATTGGCTCAAGCTGTCGCGGGACAGCGCGGTGAGCGCCGGGGTCGCGCCGATCCCGCTGAACATCCGCGTGCAACTGGAGCCGTGGTACGACTTCCAGGTCCTCGACGCCGCGCGCTACCAGGTCGGCAATGCGCAGCAGCTGGATGCCGCCAGCGCCTTCCTGCAGAACCCCGACGTCGCCGCGGTGACCCTCATCGACGTGATCGTCTTTCGCAACGCCGAGGACGCCCGCGACAACGTCGCCCTCTGGGCCCATGAGCTCAAGCATGTGCAGCAGTACCAGCAATGGGGCGTGGAAGATTTCGCCACGCGCTACACGCGCAACTACGAGGCGGTGGAAGCACCGGCCTATGCGATCCAGGCTCAGGTCGCGAAAGCCCTGCGTCTGGCACCCGGCGGTACCCTGGCGAGCCACTGAGCCAGGACTTTCCTACACCCGACTAAACACATCCTTCAACCCATTTCCTATCCGGGTGTCAGGCAAGCGCCCGGCATCCAGCATTCCGGGTGCTCCGCGCTGTTGCAACACCTCGGGCAAGCGCTGTAGGACTTTTCATCTAATCAACCCGAATTGTTCCACAGCTCTATACTCCTCGTACTCATCGAACCTGATTCGACGTATCGTGAGCGGCCCGTCCAGAGCGGCGGTCGCCCCTCCTGAGTGACTCGGGAACCCTCAATTCCTGATGCAGGAGTTTCACACGCAATGAACAAGATCCTGATCGTCGACGATCACCCCACCGTCCGTTTTGCCACCCGCCTGTTGCTGGAGCGCGAAGGCTACGACGTGATCGGCGAAGCCCACGACGGTGTGAGCGCGGTCGCCATGTGCCAGGACGATCCTCCCGAGGTGGTGATCCTCGACCTCGGCCTGCCGCGCCTCGACGGCCTCAGCGTCCTGGAACGCCTGCGCGCGCTGAATCCCGCCCCGCGCATCATGGTCTTCACCGGCCTGCCGCCACGCTTGTTCGCCAAGCGCTGCATCGAGGCCGGGGCCTCGGCCTTCGTGCGCAAGGACGAAGACCTGCAGATCCTCGTCGGCGCCCTCAAGGCCGTGCTCAGCGGCTACTCCTACCTGCCCGATGCCCTGCGCGTGTCGTCGCGCTCGCACTCCGAGACCGACCGCCTGGACCGCCTGTCCAACCGTGAATTCGAAGTGATGCGGCAACTGGCCAAGGGCGCGAGCAACAACGAGATCGCCGAAGCGATGATCCTCAGCTCCAAGACCATCAGCACCTACAAGACCCGCATCATGGACAAGCTGCAGGTGCAATCGCTGGCGGAACTGCTCGATCTGGCCAATCGCCACGAAATGATCTGAAGCCAGCATGAACCTCCATCTGCTCGCCGCCTGCGGCATCGGCGGCCTGCTTCTGCTGAGCGCGCCCGCCCCCGGCACGGCGCAGGAAGCTGCCCGCCGCGAGCTGCTCGGGCGCTCCCTGAGCAGCAGCGCGCCGCCGGCCCTGAGCCACGCCGACCGACGCTGGCTGGAGCACAGGAAAGTCCTGCGCCTGGGCACCTCCGCGCCGGATTACCCGCCGTTCGACATCAATGTCAGCCAGCACGACTACGAGGGCCTGAGCGCCGACTACGCCGGGCTGATCGGCGAGCAGTTGAAGATCGCCGTGGAGGTGCGCCACTACCCCAGCCGCGGCCAGGCGATCCAGGCCCTGCAACGGGGCGAGATCGACCTGCTGGGCAGCGCCAACGGTTACGAAGGCGCCAATACCGAACTGCTGCTGAGCCTGCCCTACGCCGATGACCAGGCGATCGTCGCCACGCCGCTGGGCAAGCCACGCCACCCGGACGACGACCTGGCCGGTGCGCGCCTGGCGATGGTCGATCATTACCTGCCGGTGGAGCGCATCCGCCAGGCCTATCCGCGGGCCACCCTGCAGCTCTACGCCTCGAGCATGGCCGCCCTGTCCGCCCTGACCCAGGGAGACGCCGACGCCTTCATCGGCGACGCCATCAGTTCCGACTACCTGATCGGCAATCACTACCGCGACAGCGTGCAGATCGCCTGGTACGTCAAAGCCCTGCGCTCCTCCTTCAGCTTCGCACTGGAACACGACAACACCACCCTGTTGCGGGTCGTCGACCAGGCGCTGGCGAGCCTCTCGGAAAGCGACCGGATCAATGTCGCCAGGCGCTGGAGCAGTGGCCTGAACAGCCCGCTGCTCAATCGCGGGGTGCTGGACCTGAACGCCGCGGAACAAGCCTGGATCCGCCAGCATCCCGAAGTGCGGGTGGTGATCAACAAATACTTCGCGCCGTTGACCTTCCTCGACGACAAGCAGCAGTTTCGCGGTATCACCGCCGACCTGCTGGAGCAGATCAGCCTGCGCACCGGCCTGCAGTTCCAGATCATCGAAGCCGACAGCGTGGCGCGGATGATCCACCTGGTGGAAAGCGGCGAGGCCGAGCTGATCGGCGCCCTGCCCTACGGCGGCGAACGGGCGCGCACCCTGGACTTCACCCGCCCCTACCTGACCACGCCGCGGGTGCTGGTCACCTCGACCCACCCGCAGGCGCCGGACACCGCCGAGGCGCTGAAGGGCAAGCGCCTGGCGCTGATCCGCGGCACACCGTTCAGCGACACCCTGCGCCGCGAACACCCCGGCATCGAGCTGGTCGAGGTGGATGACCCGCTGGCTCTCATGGAATACGTCGCCCAGGGTCGCGCCGACGCGGCGATCAGCTCACAGATCAACGCCGCCTATTTCATCAGCCGCCTGTTCAAGGACCGCCTGCGCATCGCCGCGCTGCTCGACGACAGCCCGGCCACGGCGGCCTTCGCCACCGCCCGCGGCAACGACGTCCTGCACGCCATCCTCGACAAGACCCTGCTGAGCATCGAACCGGATGAAATGACCCAGCTCGCCAATCGCTGGCGCACCAACGCGCTGATCAGCGACAACCCGTGGCGCAACTACCGCGGGCTGGTCCTGCAGATTCTCCTGGTCGCCGGCCTGGCGATTGCCGCGGTGGTCCTGTGGAACCGCTACCTGCGCCGTCTGATCGGCCAGCGCGAGACGGCGGAACAGGCCCTGCAGCGCCAGCTGAAGATCAGCGAGGGCCTGCTGGACGAGCTGCGCCAGGCCAAGGAGCAGGCCGACAGCGCCAACCACGCCAAGAGCAGCTTTCTCGCCACCATGAGCCATGAGATCCGCACGCCGATGAACGCGGTGATCGGCCTGCTGGAGCTGGCCCTGAAAGACGCCGCGCAGGGTCGGGTCGACCAGCCGTCGTTGCAGGTGGCATTCGATTCGGCCAGCGGCCTGCTGGAGTTGATCGGCGATGTGCTGGATATCGCCCGTATCGAGTCCGGGCACATGGCCCTGGCCCCGCAGCCGACCGACCTGCATGCGCTGATCCGCGGCACCGCCCAGGTGTTCGAGAGCAGCGCCCGCCTCAAGGGCCTGGCGCTGCGCCTGGAACTGCCCGCGCCGACCCGGCCGCTGGCGGTGGACCCGCTGCGCCTGCGCCAGGTGCTGGCGAACCTGCTGAGCAATGCGTTGAAGTTCACCGAACTGGGTGAGGTGCGCGTCAGCCTGCGCCTGGAAGCAGAGGGCGATGGCGCGCGGCTCGAACTGAGCGTGGACGACAGCGGCATCGGCATCAGCGCGGCGGACCAGGCGCGCCTGTTCAGCCCCTTCGTCCAGGCCGGGCAACAGACGCCGCGCCAGGGCACCGGGCTGGGCCTGGTGATCAGCCGGACCCTGTGCGAGCTGATGGGCGGCGCCCTGCGCCTGCGCAGCGAACCGGGGCACGGCACCCGCGCCACGGTGTCCCTGCACCTGCCCTGGGCCGGCAGTCTGCCGGCCACGCCGCCCGACGCCGCGGAAACGCCGGCCAACACCGCCAGCCTGAAAATCCTCGTGGTGGACGACTACCCGGCCAACCTGATGCTGCTGGACAAGCAACTGGTCCTGCTCGGGCACCGCGTCAGCCAGGCCGGCGATGGGGCCGCTGCCCTGCAGCTATGGCGTGATGGCGATTTCGACGTGCTGATCACCGACTGCAACATGCCGGGCATGGACGGCCATGAACTGACCCGTGCGGTGCGTACCGAAGAAACCGGCGAACGGCGGCGCTGCCTGATTCTCGGCCTGACCGCCAATGCCCAGGCCGAGGAGCGCGAGCGCTGCCTGGCGTCGGGGATGGACGATTGCCTGTTCAAGCCGATCGGGCTGGGCGCGCTGCGCAGCCACCTGGGCGGGCTGGCGGTGGCCAGCAGCGATGACAGCGGCTTCGACCTCAACGAACTGCGTCATCTGACCCGGGACGATCCCCGGATGGTCGAACGTCTGCTGGCACAACTGGCCGAGAGCACCGAAGAAGACCTCGCCTCCCTGCGCGCACTGGGGCCAGCGTCGCCGCGACCGGCGCTGAAGGCCCTGGCCCATCGGATTCGCGGGGGAATGAAGATGCTCAAGGCGCGGGGCCTGGTGGCGCACTGCGATGCGCTGGAGCAAGGGTGTGCGGGGAATGTTGGGGACCAGGAGTTGCAGGTGCTGAAGGCGCGGCTGGAAAAGAGTCTGGAGCAATTGCTCAAGCGCCTGGAACTGCGCTGACCTATGAACGTGCTGTCGGTGGCGCTGACTACGAACACGAAAAACGCGTAGGAGCGAGGCTTGCCCGCGAAAGGACCGCATAGCGGTCCCATCTTTGAGCTACCCGAACTTGGGACCGCTTTGCGGTCCTTTCGCGGGCAAGCCTCGCTCCTACAGGTCTTTCGCGGCATGGGTATCTACAGCCAGCCACACACCTACCGAGTAGTGGGCAAGCGCACCAGCGACCACCCCGTCTCCGGCTCCGACAAGGTCAGGCGGATCTCGTCCAGTTGCAGGGTATTGAGCAAGGTCGCCACCAGATCCCCAACCATCCAGTTCGCCGTGTTCGAAGCAATTACCCGGCCGTCCGCCGACAGCAGCACCGCCTCGTGATCCAGCTTCATCAGGCTGCGCACCAGCAGGCGCTCCAGGTTGTGCAGCGACAGATCCAGCCCGGCCACGCCAATGAAGCGCCCCTGGACCAGGATCGGGTTGGCTACAGCGGTGACGAGTTGGGCGTGCTGCTCTCGGTGCAGTCGGTGGTCGGCCTGATCGGCCCGCTGCTGGCGGCCATGATCGGCAAGCGCTTCGGCATGAGCACGCCGGTGATCCTCGCGGGACTGCTGACCGGCGCGACCAGCCTCAGCTATGTGCTGGGCGAGCACTCGAAGACGATGTACACGGCGGGTGTGATGACCATCTGAATCACCTACTTCTATGCCTTGAGCTACCTGACCGGACTGGCGGCGGAGCTGGACCGCGAGGGTCGCGTGGTGGCGGCGGCCGGCAGCTTCCTCAGCCTGGGCCTGGCGGTGGGGCCGGCGATTTCCGGTGGCCTGATTTCCTTGGGTGGGTTCACCCTCGCGGCCTGGGGCATCGCGGTGACGGTGGTGCTGACCCTGGCGCTGGTGAGCGTACCGCTGGCGCGGATTCGTCGGGAGCATGTGGTGGCGCAGTTGGCCGCCGCAGTCTGATTACGGGCATGAGAACCCCGTAGGAGCGTGGCTTGCCCGCGAAGGACCGCAAAGCGGTCCCCAATGGAAAGGCAGTTTGGGACCGCTTTGCGGTCCTTCGCGGGCAAGCCACGCTCCTACGGGCCAATTCAAAAGCAACTTGATCAGTGCAGTTGCAGGGTCGAGTTGATCTGACTGATCGCATCCACCACATGCCGTGACCCCTGCTGGATCTCCAGGATCACCTCCCCCGCCTCGTTCGCCAGTTCCACCCCCAACCCGGTACGGCTCAGGCTGGATTGCATGCTGGCCACCGCACTCAGCGACAGGTCATGGTTCTGCCGCACCACCTCGACGATCTCCAGGGTCGCCTTGCTGGTGCGCGCCGCGAGGTTGCGCACTTCCTCGGCGACCACGGCGAAACCACGCCCGTGCTCGCCGGCCCGCGCCGCTTCGATCGCCGCGTTGAGCGCCAGCAGATTGGTCTGGTCGGCAATCCCGCGGATGGTCAGGACGATCTGCCCGATCAGCTCCGACTGACGGTTCACCGCATCGATGCTGCGCGCCGCCGCATTCAGGTCGTTGGAAATCTCCTCGATCACATGCACAGTCTGCTGCACCACCTCCGAGCCCTTGCGCGCGCAGGCGTCGTTCTGCACCGAGGTGGCATGGGCGGCCTCGGCGGCGGATTGCTGGGTGCTGACCTGGTGCGTGATGTCGCTGGCGAACTTGACCACCTTGTACAGGCGGCCCTTGGTGTCGAAGATCGGGTTGTACGACGCTTCCAGATAGACCATCTGCCCCAGCTTGTTGACGCGTTCGAACCGGTGCGAGTGGTATTCGCCACGGTTGAGCGAGGCCCAGAACGCCTTGTACGCCGGCGATTCGCTTTCGCTCTTGTGGCAGAACAGGCTGTGATGCTGGCCGACCACCTCGTCGAGGCGATAGCGCATGGTGTTGAGGAAGTTGTCGTTGGCGGTGATCACCCGCCCTTCCGGGGTGAATTCGATCACCGCCATGGAGCGGCCGATGGCGTTGAGCAGGCAGTCGGCCTCATGTTCGTGAATCACCCGCAGGGAGATATCGCTGGCCACCTTGATGATGCTGCTGACCACGCCATTGCCGCCGAACACCGGCATGTAGCTGGCTTCCAGCCAGATGTCCTCGTGCTTGCGGTTGAGCCGCAGAAAGGTGCCGCTACGCGGCTGCCCCTGGCCCAGGTCACGCCAGAGCTGGCGGTATTCCTCGGTCTTGGTATAGGCCTCCTCGCAGAAGATCCGGTGGTGCTGGCCGCGGATTTCGTCGAGTTTGTAGCCCATGGCGTTGCAAAAATGCTCGTTAGCGTCGAGTACTACTCCATCGGGGCTGAATTCGATCATGGCCATGGAACGGCTGATCGCTGCCAGTTTCGCGTTGGCTTCAGCCAGCGCCCGATTACACCGCTCGATTTCTGCCAGATCCGATTTGCGATGGGAGTCGAACATGGTTACGCACACTCCATTGGCGGAATTGTGCTCAGCATAGATGCGGCAAGGCGTCTAGCAAGCCATCTGCCACCACCATTTATCGGCTGATCTTCAACTGCTTTCGCGGACCATCAGTTCGAACCCCAGATCCCGCGACGCGCTCTGCCCGCGCCTGCCGTCGAGCAGATCGAGCAGGGCCTGCGCCGCGTGGTGACCGACGGCGGCCAGCCGCGTGCGGATCGAGGTCAGGCGCGGAACCGTGTGCGCCGAGGCCGGCAGGTCGTTGAAACCGACCATGGCCACCTGCTGCGGTACCCGGATGCCCTGGCGCTGGGCCTGGAAGATGGCGCCGTGGGCCAGGTCGTCGTTGCAGAAGAAGATCCCGTCGAGATCGCCATGGCGCGCCAGCAACTGGCTGAACAGCTCGCCGCCGAGGCCGATGGCGGACGGTTGCGGCACCATCAGTTCCAGGTCGGGGTCATGCAGCCCGGCTTCGCTCAAGGCCCGGCGAAAGCCCGCGGCGCGCTGCAGCACGCGCTGATCCAACTGCGCGGCGATGAAACCGAGGCGGCGTCGGCCGCGTTCGAGCAGGTGGCGGGCCGCGGCGTAACCGGCATCCTCCTGGGAGAAGCCGACGCAGACGCTGCCGTCGTGGTTGTCCAGCTCCATCATGTGTACCCGCGGTACGCCGCTGGCGGCGAGCATCCGCCGGGCGCCGTCGCTGCGCTCCAGGCCGGTGAGCAGCAGACCGCGGGGCTGACAGGCCAGGTAACTGCGAATCAGGTTCTCTTCCACCGCGGGATCGTAGTGGTAGTTGCCGATCAGCACTTCCAGGCCGCGCGGGCGCAGGACATCGTGGATGGCGTCGAGGGTCTCGACGAACAACTGGTTGGACAGCGAGGGGATCAGCACTACCACCGACTGGCTCTGCGCCGAGGCCAGGGCGCGGGCGGCGGGATTGGCGACATAGCCCAGTTCGGCGGCGGCGGCCTTGACCCGGGTCACCAGGTCCGGCGCCACCGTGGCCACGCCACGCAGGGCGCGGGACACGGTGATCGGCGAGACGCCGCAAAGCCGGGCGACTTCGGCGAGAGTGGGACGTCCAGTGGTACGGGAGCCAGTGCGGGTCATGGGATCTCGGGTGGGGCGGGAAACCGGCTAGGTTAGTGGCGCGCCCCCAGACTGGCAACTTGCGAATGACTGGACGGTCACCCTCCCCCGGCCCGCCCCCCCCGTAGGAGCGAGGCTTGCCCGCGAAGGACCGCACAGCGGTCCCAAACCCGGATGACAGGGATCCTGCTGATCCACGGTGGTGCCTGGGTTGGGACCGCTGTGCGGTCCTTCGCGGGCAAGCCGCGCTCCTACGGGGAGGGCGTGAGGCGTCCAGCCATCTGTGCTAGAACGCCGCCTTGAACACCGCCTCGATCTCCACTTGGCTGGCCGGGCGTGGATTGGTCAGGCCGCAGGCATCCTTCAGGGCATTGGCCGCGAGGATCGGCACGTCCTCGACCTTGGCCCCGAGCACCGCGAGCCCTTGCGGAATCTCGATATCCCGACTCAACGCCTCGATCGCCGCGATGGCCGCGCAGGCGCCCTGCTGGGCATCCAGCTCACGGATCTCCACCCCCAGCGCCCCCGCCACGTCCCGCAGGCGCGCCGCGCAGACCTTGGCATTGAAACGCTGCACATGGGGCAGCAGCACCGCGTTGCACACTCCGTGCGGCAGGTCATAGAAACCGCCGAGCTGGTGCGCCATGGCATGCACGTAGCCCAGCGAGGCGTTGTTGAACGCCATCCCCGCCAGGAACTGGGCATAGGCCATGGCCTCCCGCGCCTGCAGGTCATTGCCGTCGGCCACGGCCTGGCGCAGGTTGGCGCTGATCAATTCGATGGCCTTCAAGGCGCAGGCATCGGTGATCGGCGTCGCCGCGGTGGAGACATAGGCCTCCACCGCATGGGTCAGCGCGTCCATGCCCGTGGCCGCGGTCAGCGACTTCGGCATGCCGACCATCAGCGCCGGGTCATTCACCGAGAGGATCGGCGTGACGTTGCGGTCGACGATGGCCATTTTCACGTGGCGCGCTTCGTCGGTGATGATGCAGAACCGGGTCATTTCGCTGGCGGTGCCGGCAGTGGTGTTGATCGCCACCAGCGGCAACTGCGGCCTGGCCGAACGGTCCACGCCCTCGTAGTCGGCGATCTTGCCGCCATTGGTGGCGCACAGGGCGATGCCCTTGGCGCAGTCATGGGGCGAGCCGCCGCCGAGGGAAATCACGAAGTCGCACTGCTCGCGCCGCAACATCGCCAGGCCCTGCTCGACGTTGGCGATGCTCGGGTTCGCCTTGGCCCCGTCGAACACCCGCGAATCGATGTCGCGCACCGCCAGTTGCTCGGCGATCCGCTCGGCCACGCCGGCCTTGGCCAGGCCTGTGTCGGTGACGATCAGCGCCTTGCGAAAACCGTGGCCGACGATGGCATTCAGCGCTTCTTCCAGGCAATCGATGCCCATGATGTTCACGGCGGGGATGAAAAACGTGCTGCTCATGGCGGGTACCTCATCTGGCGTGTCTCGATACCCTCAGCATCCGCCGCCCATGGGCAGCCCGTGTTGATCCAGGGCAAGCTCAGCCGAGGAACAGGCGATAGGCCGGATTGTCGGTCTCGTCCCAGTAGCGATAGCCCATGGCATCCAGCAGGCCCGGCAGGTCGGCGCGTTCGTCCGCCGGCACTTCCAGGGCGGCGAACACCCGGGCATCGGCGGCGCCGTGGTTGCGGTAGTGGAACAGGCTGATGTTCCAGCGCTTGCCCAGGCTCTCCAGGAAGCCCAGCAGCGCCCCCGGCCGCTCGGGGAACTCGAAGCGCAGCACGCGCTCTTCGGCACCCGGCCCGGCATGGCCGCCGACGGTGTGGCGGATATGCAGCTTGGCCAGTTCGTTGTCGGTCAGGTCGAGCACTTCGTAGCCCTGCTCGCGCAGGCTGGCCAGCAGCGCGTCGCGCGGATCGGTGACGGGATGGGTCTGCACGCCGACGAACAGCCGCGCTTCCTTGCCCGGGTAGTAGCGGTAGTTGAACTCGGTGATCTGACGACGGCCGAGGGCCTGGCAGAAGGCACGGAAACTGCCCGGACGCTCGGGGATGGTCACCGCGATCACCGCCTCGCGCTGCTCGCCCAGCTCGGCGCGCTCGGCGACATGGCGCAGGCGGTCGAAGTTGACGTTGGCCCCGGAATCGATCGCCACCAGGGTCTGCCCGCTCACCCCGCGGGCGGCCACGTACTTCTTGATCCCGGCCACGGCCAGGGCGCCGGACGGCTCGGTGATGGAACGGGTGTCGTCGTAGATGTCCTTGATCGCCGCGCACAGTTCGTCGCTGCTGACGGTGATCACTTCATCGACGTAGTGCCGGCAGATCTCGAAGCAATGCGCGCCGATCTGCGCCACCGCCACGCCGTCGGCGAAGGTGCCGACCTGCGGCAGGACCACACGCTCGCCCGCGGCCAGGGCCGCCTGCAGGCAGTTGGAATCCTGCGGTTCGACGCCGATCACCTTGACCTCCGGACGCAGGTATTTGACATACGCGGCGATCCCCGAGATCAGCCCGCCGCCGCCCACCGGCACGAAGATCGCATCCAGCGCCCCCGGTTGCTGGCGGAGGATTTCCATGGCCACGGTGCCCTGCCCGGCGATCACGTCCTGGTCGTCGAACGGCGGAACGAAGGTGGCGCCGTCGCGCTGCGCCAGTTGCAGGGCATGGGCCAGGGCGCGGGGGAAGGCATCGCCGTGCAGCACCGCGTGACCGCCACGGGAGCGCACGCCCTCGACCTTCAGCGCCGGCGTGGTCTCGGGCATGACGATGGTGGCCTTGATCCCCAGTTCGCGGGCGGCCAGGGCGACACCCTGGGCGTGGTTACCGGCGGACGCGGTGATCACGCCGCGCGCGCGCTGCTCGGCGGTCAGCTGGCTGAGGCGGTTGTAGGCACCGCGGATCTTGAAGGAGAAGGTCGGCTGCAGGTCTTCACGCTTGAGCAGCACGTTGTTGCCCAGTTGCGCCGACAGCGCGCGGGCCGCTTGCAGCGGGGTTTCAATGGCCAGGTCGTACACCGGTGCGGACAGAATCCGGCGCACGTAGTCCGACAGCAGGTTGGGTGCGCTGACAGGTGCGGTGGGGCATGCGGTGAGGCTGGTCATCGGTAACTCCTGGTTTTTTCAAAAAGCCCAGGAGTCGAGAGAAAGAACCCGCCTCCAGGGCGGGTTCGGTGCAAGTGCCAGCTAGCCCGCCAATCCGATAATGGCGGTAATAATGCTGCTGGTCGGCAAATGCGGGAAGGTATTCATGGGGGTCGAAACTAGCGAAACGTTTTTGCCAAGTCAACGACTGATTCAAAAAGTTGCTGCGACAGGTGTCGCAAAGCCCCCGACACTGCACCAAAAAAGCCCAGCCCTGATTGGACAAGGGTTGAGTCCGCTGCTTGTATCTAGTTCCTGCACCCATGCACCCCGCGTATGACTCACTCAACTGAGAGACCGGACCATGAGCGAAGGAATGTCCTGCAAAGTCATGATGGTGTTCGGCACCCGCCCGGAAGCGATCAAGATGGCCCCGCTGGCCCGGGTGTTGCGCGAGTGGCCCGGGATCGAGCTGAACATCTGCTCCACCGGCCAGCACCGGGAAATGCTCCAGCAAGTCCTGCACGACTTCGGCCTGAAGGTCGACGAAGACCTGGAGGTGATGACCCAGAACCAGACCCTCAACGGTCTCTCGCAACAGTTGCTCACGCATATCGACGCCGCCTACGAACGTTTCCAACCACGCATCGTCCTGGTCCATGGCGACACCACCACCAGCTTCATCGCCGCCCTCGCCGCCTTCAACCGGCAGATCGCCATCGCCCATGTCGAAGCCGGCCTGCGCACCGGCAACCTGCGCCAGCCCTGGCCGGAGGAAGCCAACCGGCGCCTGACCGGGGTCATCGCCGACCTGCATTTCCCGCCGACCCGGGATTCGCGCGACAACCTGCTGCGCGAGGGCGTGCCCCTGGAACACATGGAAGTCACCGGCAACACGGTGATCGATGCCCTGCTGTGGATGCGCGAGGACCTCAAGCGCAGTCGCTGGCAGCCCGCCGCCGACTCGCCGCTGGCCGCCCTGCGCGACGATCAGCGGCTGATCCTGATCACCGGGCACCGACGGGAAAACTTCGGCCCGGGCTTCGAGCGCATCTGCCTGGCCCTGGCCGAACTGGCCCTGCGTTACCCCGATGTGCAGTTCGTCTACCCGGTCCACCTCAACCCGCAGGTGCAGAAGGCGGTGTACTCGGTGCTGTCGCACCAGCCCAACATCCACCTGATCGCACCGCAGGACTACCGGCATTTCGTCTGGCTGATGGACCGCGCCTACCTGATCCTCACCGACTCCGGCGGCGTCCAGGAAGAAGCCCCGGCCCTGGGCAAACCGGTACTGGTGCTGCGCAAGGTCACCGAGCGCCCGGCGGTGCTGGCGGGCGGCACGGTGATGCTGGTCGGTACCCTGACCGAACGCATCGTCAGGGAGACCAGCCACCTGCTGGATGATCCCGCGACCTACACGCGCATGAGCCAGGTGTTCTTCCCGGTCGGCGACGGCCACGCCAGCCAGCGCATCGCCGAGCGCCTGCAGCGCTGGCTGGAGGAAAGCAGCGACGGGCACGCGGCCTCATGAGTCTGTTCTGGGTCGATGTCCTCACCTACATCCTGTTCGGTCTGAAGTGGCTGGCGATCGTTCTCGCCAGCCTGATGTTCCTCCTCGGCCTCGATGACCTGTTCATCGACATCGTCTACTGGGGACGCAAGCTGATTCGCCTGTTTCGCATCTACGACAAGCACGAGCGGGCCGACGAGAAACGCCTGTTCGAGGTCAAGGAAAAACCCCTGGCGATCATGGTCCCGGCCTGGAACGAGGTCGGCGTGGTCGGCGAGATGGCGCGCCTGGCGGCCTCGACCCTGGACTACGAGAACTACCAGATCTTCGTCGGCACCTACCCCAACGACCCGCAGACCCAGGCCGACGTCGACGCCGTGTGCCTGCACTACCCCAACGTGCACAAGGTGGTCTGCGCCCGCCCCGGCCCGACCAGCAAGGCCGACTGCCTGAACAATGTGATCGACGCGATCCTGCGCTTCGAACGTGACGCGCGCATCGAATTCGCCGGCTTCATCCTGCATGACGCCGAAGACGTGATCTCGCCCATGGAGCTGCGCCTGTACAACTACCTGCTGCCGAACAAGGACATGATCCAGATCCCGGTCTACCCCTTCGCCCCCGAGTGGCAGGGCTTCACCGCCGGGCACTATGTCGACGAGTTCGCCGAGAACCACGGCAAGGACGTCATCGTCCGCGAGGCCCTGACCGGCCAGGTGCCCAGCGCCGGGGTCGGCACCTGCTTCAGTCGGCGCGCCATCGGCGCCCTGCTGGAAGACGGCGACGGCATCGCCTTCGACGTGCAGAGCCTGACCGAGGACTACGACATCGGCTTTCGCCTGAAGCAGAAAGGTATGAAGTGCATCTTCGCCCGCTACTCCATCAGCGACCCGCAACTGGCCCTGCCGCAGACCTGGGTGCCGGGCATGAGCCGGGCCTTCTCCCAGGTGATCTGCGTGCGCGAGCACTTCCCGCGCGACTGGCAGCACGCGATCCGGCAGAAGTCGCGGTGGATCGTCGGCATCGTCTTCCAGGGCACCCGCAACCTCGGCTGGAGCCGCACGGGCGCGCTGAACTACTTCCTCTGGCGTGATCGCCGCGGGCTGTTCGCCTACCTGCTGAGCTTCCTGGTCAACCTGCTGCTCCTGGTGCTGCTGAGCATGTGGCTGATCACCCTGGTCTTCCCCGAGGCCTGGCGCTTCCCGTCGATCCTCTCCGACAGCGTCCTGCTCAGCACCCTGCTCTGGCTCAACGGTTTTCTCCTGCTCAACCGGCTGTTCCAGCGCGGCTGGTTCGTCACCCGCTACTACGGGATCTTCCAGGGCCTGCTGTCGGCGCCACGGATGATGTGGAGCAACTTCGTCAACTTCTTCGCCAACGTCCGCGCCCTGCGCCAGGTCCTGGAAATGGGCGACTCGCGGCGCGTGGCCTGGGACAAGACCACCCATGAGTTCCCCGCCCTCGCGGCGCCGGCGCGCACGCCGCTGGGTCATCGCCTGGTCGAAAAAGGCCTGCTCAGCGAGGAGCAGTTGCAGGCGGCGATCACCGCGCCGGAACGCCGCCGCCTGGGGCGCGAGCTGCTGGTCCGCGGGCTGATCGACAGCGAACAGCTGGTGCAGACGCTGTCCGAACAGCTGGATATCCCCTGGGCGCCACTGAACCCGTTCCAGATCGATGCCCACCTGATCGCCCAGTTGCCGCGCCGGCTTGCCGTGCACTACGGCGTGCTGCCGGTGGCCGAGGACGGCGCGACCCTGGTGCTGGCCAGCGAAAGCCCGGTCAGCCAGGTGTCGCTGGGGGCCATCGCCCGCCAGCTCAAGCGCCCGGTCAGTTGCCGCCTGGCGCCGCAGGGACGGGTCACCCTGGGCCTGCGCTACAACTACCCGAGCCCCTGGCAGAAGGAGGAAACCCGGCAGATGCTCGCGGTCCTCGAACGCCACCAGGACGACGCCGAGCTGATCGAGCGGGTCAGCCATCACCAGGTCCTGCTCGGCACGCTCCTGCAGACCCGCGGCATGGTCCCCGCCACCCTGTTCAACCAGGTGATGATCGACTTCCATCCGGAGCAGACCAGCCTCGGCGACTACCTGATCGAACGCGGCATCATCAGCGAGCAGGTGCTGGAAGACGCCCTGGCCGAACAGGCCGCGGAACAGCAGGCGGCCCATCGCATCATCCAGGAGGTGGCATGAGCACGCGCCTGCCCCTGGCCGCCACCGGCCTGTTGCTGTGCCTGTCCGGCCTGCAGGCCGCCGCCGCGCCGATGACCGATTTCGAGCGTTTTCGCAGCTATCCGTACATGGATCGCAGCTACCGCGAGGCGAAGAAGGACAACTGGGCCGAAGTGGAGCGCCTGACCCGCTACCTGCTCGAACGGGTACCCAACAACGACGAGGCCCGCAGCCTGCTGATCCAGGCCCTGGCCCATCAGGGGCGCTACCGGGACGCCGAGAAAATGGCCGAGGCGCAAGGCAAGGACAGCGCCGCGCTGCTCGAACTGCGCCTGACCCGAATCGAGCAGGATCCGCCCGACGCCGCGGTGGTCGAACGCTGGATGAACGAAAGCCAGATCAACCCGCGCATTCGCCTGCGCCAGGCCTACAGCCTGAGCCTGGGCACGCACTACGGACCGCAGCGGGCGCTGGACTGGCTGAACCAGTTGCGTCCGGGGCTCGACGACAACATCCTGCGCCAGTCCCGGGCGACCTGGGCGGAACAGGTCGGCGACTGGGACGAGACGGTGCGGCAACTGGCGCCGCTGGCCAGCCGCGGGCAGCTCGGCGACGACGACTGGCAGCGCCTGGCCAATGCCTACGTGCAACGGCTCGACGATGCGCCCCTGCGGGCCCTGCTCAAGCAGGCCCCCTCCGAGCAGGCCGCGCGCCAGACGCGCCTGGCCATGGTCGACCGCGCCGTCGCCATGGGCCATGAACAACAGGCCCGGCGCTGGCTGCAAAGCCTGCCGCAAGACGATCGCGAGCAACCGCAGCACCGCGAGCAACTGCTGGAGCTGGCCCGCCAGAGCGAGGACGGCGCGCTGGTCCGGGAACTCAGCAACGACCTGGGCAAGTCCTGCCTGGAAACCGCCGAATGGCTCTCGCGCAACGCCCCGGAGCACGCCCTGGAGCAGTTGCGCCAGTGCCGCGCCGAGGACGATCCGCAGACCTGGCTGGTGCTCGCCCAGCGCCTGCATGCCGCCGACCTGCTGCAACAGCAGCGCCTGCCGCAGCCCTGGGACAGTCAGCGCCAGCAACGGCTGCTGGACGTCTGGCGCGAAGAAGGCCGGAACGACCAGGTCATGGCCTGGCTCGCCAGCCAGCCGCAGACCCCGGCGGTCCTCCAGCAGCGTGCCGAGCTGCTGCAGAGCAGCGGCCGCGACAGCGATGCCAGCGCGGCCTGGGAACGCCTGTACCGCCAGACCGGCAGCCTGACCGCGCTGGACCAGGCCAGCTACCTGATGCTCAAGGGCGGACGCGACGATGCTGCCCGCGGCCTGTTGGAACAAGCCTACGACCGCCATCAGGGACGTCTTTCCGCGCCCTTGCTGCAGCGCCTGGCCGGGCTCTACAGCCAGAACGGCGCACCGCTGGACGCCCGGCGCATCAGCGGCCTGATTCCGCGGGTCGATGCCGCCAGCCGCGCCCTGCTGCTCGCCCGTCTCGCCGAGGCGGGACACTGTGATGCCGTGCGCGCGGCGATCCCCGGCGAACCGCGCGAGGTCGGCCAGTTGCGCGCCCTCGGCCGTTGCGCCATGCCCGAGCGTCCGGGCGAAGCGGTGGTCTACTACCAGGCCGCCGAGCGCCGTGGCGATCGCGGCAGCCGACTGCCCCTGGCCTATGCCCTGGAAGCCGCCGGCGACTCCCGCGGCGCCACACAGATCTTCGACAGCCTGTCCGCCAGCGAATGGACCGCCAACGCCCGCCTCACCGCCGCCCGCAGCGCGCTGAACGCCGGCAATGGCGAGCGTGCCGAACAGCACTGGCAGGCCGCCGACCATCCCGGCGCCGACGACTGGGCTCTCGGCGCCAGCATCGCCCAACGCCGCGGCGACCTGCCCGCCGCGCTGGAACGCCAGCGCCAGGCCCTGCAGCGCCAGCCCCGCGCCGAGCACTACTACGACGCCTCGATCCTCGCCCAGCGCAACGGCGACCTCGCGCAAAGCGACGCCTGGCTGGCCGAGGCCGTGCGCCTGGCGCCGGACCATCCACGCTATCGCGCCGACTACGGCATGCGCCTGGCCGGGTCCGGGGACAAGGCCCAGCGCCGCCAGTCCATCCCCCTGCTGCAGCGCGCGACCCGGGACTTCCCCGAGGACTATCGTCTCGGCGAAACCCTGGCCTGGCGCTACGCCGAAGTGGAAGACAGCGCCGCCGCGCGCCAGGAACTGCGCCGGGTGCTCGACGTGGAACAGGACCTGGTGGATGGCGACGACGAATACGGCAGCCTCGAAGCCCGCAAGTACCGCCAGCGCCGCGCCCACGAAGCGCTGTCGCGGCGCGACACGGTGACCCTGGCCAGCACCTGGTCGCCGGCCGGCACCTCGACCAACGACAATTTGCGCAACGACAGCACCGACCCCAAACGCCGCGCCCGCTCGCAGAACGTGCAGTTGGCGATGTGGGACCACGCCCTCGGCGAGGAACCCAGTCGCAACGGCAGCACCCTGTCGGTATACGGCCGCGTGCTGTTCGGCGGCAGCGGGCGCAGCGACTATGCACAGAGCATGGGCACCGGCGTCGGCCTGCGCTACAAGCCACTGGGCCAGGCCAATCTCAACCTGTACGCCGAGCTGTATCACCAGCGCCAGATCGACGACGCGCACTACGACGGCCTGCGCCTCGGCCAATTACTCAGCCCGGCCAGGGTGGGCGGCAACTGGCGCGACCTACGCAGCCATGCCGAGAGCAGCAACGACCTGCTGCTGCGGGCCACGGCGTCGTTCTTCGATCAGGGCGACTACCGCGCCGACTGGCGCGTCGACGAGGACGACTGGGACGAGCGCTTCCTCTACCTGGATGCCGCCTGGTGGACCCGCGCCGGCGATCACCAGTGGCTGTCGCGGTATCAGCAGGGCCACACCTGGAAGCTGCACACCCGCTCGCCGCAGACCGTCATGCCCTACGGCTTCGTCGAGTTCGGCAGCCAGGATCCGAGCAACGACTGGCGCCAGGACCTGCGCGCCGGCGTCGGCCTGCGCTGGCAGTGGTGGTTCGATGACGATCGCTACAACGCTTATCGTGGCTCGCTCAAGGTGCGTACCGAGTACCAGCAGTCCCTGGGCGGCAATCTTTACGAGCGCGCCAATGGCGTGCTGCTGGGCGTGGAGCTGACCTTCTGATGCGCCGAATCCTGCTCGTGCTGCTGTTCGTCTGCCTGCCGGCCGTTGCCGACCAGCGCGTCATCTATCAACCACTGAACCGCGACGCCGTGCTCAGCACCGAACAATGGCGTCAGTTGTGGGCGGACACCGTGCGCAATGGCGGGCGCACCCTGATCGTGCAGTGGACCCGCTACGGCGACGAGCGCTTCGGCGGTGCCGACGGCTGGCTGGCCAGCAGCCTGCGCCTGGCTCACGAACAGGGGCTGGAACTGGTGCTCGGACTGCACCTGGACAGCGCCTACTACACCCGCATCGACGAGTTGGACAGCACTGGCCTGGCGGCCTACTGGAAGGTCCAGCTGGGCGAGTCCCTGGCCCAGCAGCGCGAGGTGCGCACCTGGCAGCTGCCGGTGGCGGGCTGGTATCTGCCGATGGAGCTGGATGACGTGCATTTCCAGGGTGAGGACCGGCGTGAGGCGCTGTTCACCCAGTTGCAGGAGTTCAACCGCAAGCTGGATGCGCCGTTGCACCTGAGCGCGTTCAGCGCCGGCAGGCTGGCGCCGGGGGTGCAGGCGAACTGGTTCGGACAACTGGCCGGGCTGAAGCTGATGTTGTGGTGGCAGGACGGTGCGGGCACCGGGCGGCTGCCGGCCCTGGTGCGGCAGCAGTATGCGGCGGCGTTGCCGTGCGAGGTGGGCATCATCCGCGAGGCGTTTCGTCAGGTCAGTGGCGACGGCGAGCCGTTTCGGGCGGAGCCGGCGAATCCGGGGACCGGGGCGGGTTGTCATGCCGAGGCGGTATTCGCGTTGAACTACCGGCCGTGGGCGAAGGTATTGCCAAGCGCACCCCATTAGCAGCCCTGCACAGACCGCGTCGATCCGCCAATTCTGGACATAGCATGTACAAAACCATCGAAGCCCAGGTACGCCAGCACATCCCTTCCCCCGCCGTGCGCGCCGAGTTCCGCCAGCACGACTTCGAGCACCTGCGCGGCTTCTGCATCCTGATCTTCTGCCTGAGCATCGCCATCTGGGTGATCTTCGACCTGCTGGTGAGCTTCGTCGGCAGCCAGGGCTTCACCTGGCGCTCGGTGGCGCTGCTGGCGCTCATGGGCATTCTCACCGTGGTCCTGCTGTTTGTGCGCAATGCCGGACAGTTCAGCCTGCTCAACCTGCTGTTCGTCAGCCTCATGGCCTTCGCCGTGCGCCTGGTGGTGGACGGCACCCCGGAGGACTTCCAGGCCGGCTGGCTGATCATGGCCGCATCGAGCATCCTCTACTCCATTTCGGTGCTGCCGGTGCGGCGCTGGTCGTTCTTCGCCTCGGCCCTGATCACCTGGCTGCTGCTCAATCCGTTCCAGGCCGAAGGCACCGAGCCCTTCGACCTGCGCGGCTTCATGATCATCAGCTACGCCGCCTTCATCACCGGCCTGACCTTCCACAGCTACGTGGTGCTGCGCCAGGCCAAGCTGCAGAACTTCCACATGTCGCGCCTGCTGCTGGACCAGGCCTATATCGACGTACTCACCGAAATCCCCAACCGCCGCTCCTTCGTCGCCCAGGCCGAACGCCACCTGAACGACGCCAGCCAGGGCCCGGGCGGCTACCTGGCGATGATCGACGTGGACAACTTCAAGAAGGTCAACGACCAGTTCGGCCATGACAGCGGCGACGTGGTGCTCAAGCGCATCGCCGCCAACATCAAGGCGAGCATGGGCGAGTTCGTCTATGCGCGACTGGGTGGCGAGGAGTTCGTCATCTACCTGTGGGGCCTGGACCAGGCCGCCACCGAGGCGCGGGTCGCGGCGTTGTGCGCGCTGGTGCGGGAATCGCCGGGCGAACACCCGGTCACGGTGAGCATCGGCCTGACCCGCATGGACCGGGGCGACAGCCTGAGCAACGCCCTCGCCCGCGCCGACGCCGCGCTGTATGACGCCAAGCATGCGGGGAAGGACCGTTATGTGTTGTGGCGTGAGTCGGTTTCGGTGGTTTGAAACTGCACTGAGGCTGCGAGGTGCCTGTCTTGGGTCTTGCAGCGCCTATGAGATCGAGTGCCGCCCGCGCGGCGCATCGCGGATGAATCCGCTCCAACATTTGTTGCAACGTACCTATGCCTGACAGGCCATGGTTGTTCGCCTTGTCGGCACGACGCGATACCGAGCCGAACCCAACAGCCTCCCGCGATGCATCGCCGAAAAAACAAAGGCTGACAACTCAAATCCAACAGGCCATGGCACGTTGCAAAAAATGTGGGAGCGGATTTATCCGCGATGCGCCGTGCGGACGGCGCTCGAACTTGAGGGCGCTGGAAGAGCATCGTCATGCACAGCGATGCGCCGCGCGGGCGGCGCTCGATTTCGAGAGCGCTGCAACTCCCAAGACAGGCACCAGCAAGCCCTCACGCAATCTAGACCAGCCCACCAAACCGCCTGTAGAACGCCTCCCCCGCCTCCGGCAACGGACCATCGGCAGTCTCCATCGCCGCCTCCAACCACTGCTCGGCAGCCCCATGGATCAACCGATAGATATTGCGGCACAGCTGCCGCGCCGCGCGCCCTTCCCAGTCCCCCGGCAGCAGTTCGTCCGGCAGTTGCGGATCGCGCAGCAGCAGCTTGCGGTACTCATGGATCAGCAGCACCCGGGCAAGGAAGCAGGCCTTGGGATCGAGGTTGTCCTGCTCCTTGAGGCTCTGCCACAACGGCCGGAACAACTGGATGAACTCGCTGTAGTGCGCGGCCAGTTCGTCGATCTTCCAGCTCTCGCGCACCTGCATGCGCAGCGCCTTGGACGCCAGCACGTCCTGGGTGGTGGTTTCGAAGAGGATGGTTTCCTCCTGCACGCCAAGGTCCTGCAAGGTCGCGTTGACGTCGGCGCGCTCGTAGCGCGGGCAACCCAGCACGCCCGGGGAAATGGCGCCGAAGCCCTGCCATTCCAGTTCCTCGCGGACTTCCTTGCGTTTGTCCTGGGGCACCTGGGTCAGCATCGCCAGGCACCAGGAGCCGTCCCAGGCCGGCGGGTTGGTCGCATAGACCCGCTTGAAGGCTTTCTCGAAACGCCGCCGGCCAGTGCCGGTCAGGCTGTAGTAGCTGCGCCGGCCGACCTTCTCGGCGGTCAGCCAGTTCTCCTTGGTCAGGCGGAAGATCGAGGTACGGATCAGCCGCTCGTTGATGCCCATGGGCTCCAGCAACTGGATCAGGCTGCCCAGCCATACCGTGCCGCCACGGGGTTCGATGGCATCGCCATAGAGGGTGATGATCAGGGAGCTGGCGCGAATCGGGGTCTGCTGCTGGAAACGGTCGATCAGGTGGTCCAGCGGGGTGAGGGACGACATAGGCGTTCCGGTCGCAAAAGGAAGGAATATACCCGTGCGCCCGCGGCATGACCATGCTCCGGGCGCTGCGGCGGTTCAGGCGCCGCCCGGGACTTTCGGACGCACCGCGTCGTCGCGATAGCGCCCGCGATCCGCCTCGATCTCGCTCAGCGGCGCGCATTCGCGCATGGTTTCCAGGCAGCGCCGGGTCAGTTGCTGGTAGGCACGGGTGCCGGTCTGTTTCCAGCTCACTTCGTCATCGCTCAGGCGCCGGGTGACCCTGGCCGGCGAGCCCAGCACCAGCGACTGCTCCTCGCAGTGGAAGCCGGCCTTGACCAGCGCCCCGGCGGAAACGATGCAGCGCGGGGCGATGCGGGCATTGTCCAGCACCACCGCGTTCATCCCGATCAACGCGTCCTCGCCGACCCGGCAGCCATGCAGCACCGCGCCATGGCCGACATGCCCGTTGCGCTCGACCACCGTGTCGCTGGCCGGAAAACCGTGCATGACGCAGGTGTCCTGCAGGTTGGCGCCCTCCTCCAGGACGATCCGCCCGAAGTCGCCGCGCAACGCCGCCAGCGGCCCGACATAGCAATGCGGGCCGACGATCACATCACCGATCAGCACCGCCGAGGGGTGCACGTAGGCCGTGGGATGAACCACCGGAGTCAGGCCGTCGATACTGTAGCAAGTCATGGCATTTTTCCTCGAAAACGATACGTAACAGGCAGATCATCTAAACAGATGAAATCCTTGATAAGCCAAGGAATAACGTGGATCCGCCAATATTTCAATCGATCATTAGACACGTTTTTCTTTTTCATTGTTGTTTTTCTGTATCGTATTATGCCTATACTTTGGCGAAACGGCCATCGAGCCCGTCCAACAAAAACGCAGGCCTGGAGCCCGCGCGCCTTGCGAGGAAGTCGTCATGCCGCACACCCTTGTGCTGCAGGAGCATCAGGCCGTAAGCCTGATCACCCTGCATCGTCCACACGCACTGAACGCCCTCACCAGCGAACTCCTCGGCGAGCTGGCCGCCGAACTGCAGCGCTGCGCCGCCGACCCGCGGGTCCGCGCCGTGGTCATCACCGGCAGCCGCAAGGCCTTCGCCGCCGGCGCCGACCTCAACGAAATGGCCGAACGCGACCTGGTCGGCATGCTCGACGACCCCCGCCAGGCCCACTGGCAGCAGATCACCCAGTTCCCGAAACCGCTGATCGCCGCGGTCAACGGCTACGCGCTCGGCGGAGGCTGCGAACTGGCGATGCACGCCGACATCCTCATCGCCGGCGAGGACGCCCGCTTCGGCCAGCCGGAAATCAACCTGGGGATCATGCCCGGCGCCGGCGGCACCCAGCGCCTGCTGCGGGCGGTTGGCAAGTCGCTGGCGATGCAGATGGTCCTTTCCGGCGAGGCCATCGATGCCCGCCGCGCGCTGGATGCCGGCCTGATCAGCGAGATCACGCCGCCGGAACTGACCGTCGAACGCGCCCTGCAGATCGCCCAGCGCATCGCCGCCAAGGCGCCGCTGGCGGTACGCCTGGCCAAGGAAGCGCTGCTCAAGGCCCAGGATGTCGATCTGGCCAGCGGCCTGCGCTTCGAGCGCCACGCTTTCACCCTGCTGGCCGGCACCGCCGACCGCGACGAGGGCATCCGTGCCTTCCAGGACAAACGCCAAGCCGAATTCCAGGGCCGTTGAGCCCGCCTACCCCTACGCCGAGAGCAGCCTCATGAGCTTCCAGCACATCCTGTTTTCCATCGAAGCCGGGGTCGCCACCCTGAGCTTCAACCGTCCCGAGCAACTGAACAGCTTCAATACCCTGATGCACCAAGAGGTGCGCGAGGCGCTGAAAACGGTGCAGAACAGCGCCGAAGTGCGCGTCCTCCTGCTCACCGGCGAAGGCCGCGGCTTCTGCGCCGGTCAGGACCTCAGCGACCGCAATGTCGCCCCGGGGGCGGAAATGCCCGACCTGGGCCTGTCCATCGAGCGCTTCTACAACCCGCTGGTGCGCACCCTGCGCGAGCTGCCGATGCCGGTGATCTGCGCGGTGAACGGCGTGGCCGCCGGGGCCGGGGCGAACATTCCGCTGGCCTGCGACCTGGTTCTGGCCGCCCGCTCCGCGAGCTTCATCCAGGCTTTCTGCCGGATCGGCCTGATCCCCGACTCGGCGGGCACCTGGGCGCTGCCGCGCCTGGTGGGCATGGCCCGGGCCAAGGCGCTGACCCTGCTCGGCGAGCGCCTGAGCGCCGAGCAGGCCCTGGAATGGGGGCTGATCTACCGCGTGGTGGACGACGCCGAACTGCGCGACCAGGCCATCGCCCTGGCCCGCCAGCTGGCCACGCAGCCCACCTACGGCCTGGGCCTGATCAAGCGCAGCCTGCATGCCAGCCTGGACAACAGCTTCGAGCAGCAACTGAACCTGGAGCGCGACCTGCAGCGCCTGGCCGGACGCAGCGAGGACTACCGCGAGGGCGTCGCCGCCTTCATGGAAAAACGCACGCCGGCGTTCAAGGGGTACTGAGGCAATGAACGCACTGCACACCAATGTGCCGGTCGCGGTGATCGGCGCCGGGGCCATGGGCGCCGGCATTGCCCAGGTGGCGGCCAGCGCCGGACACCGGGTCTTCCTTTATGACAACCGTCCCGGGGCGGCAGCCCAGGCCATCGAAGGCATCGGCAGGCAACTGGCGCGCCGGGTCGACAGCGGCAAGCTGGCCGCCAGCGCCCGCGACGCCTGCCTGAACGCGCTGGTGCCAGTGGACACGCTGGAACAACTGGCGAATGCCGGCCTGGTGATCGAGGCCATCGTCGAGCACCTGGAGGTCAAGCAGAACCTGCTGCGCCAGCTGGAAGCCAGCTGCCGCGAAGACTGCATTCTCGCCAGCAATACCTCGTCGATTTCCATCACCCGTCTCGGTGCCGGCATGACACGCCCGGAGCGCCTGGTGGGCATGCACTTCTTCAATCCGGCGCCGGTGATGGCGCTGGTGGAAGTGATCAAGGGCCTGGCCAGCGATCCCGCCGTGGTGGACTGCGTCCTCGCCACCGCCGCGGCCTGGGGCAAGAAACCGGTGCTGGCACGTTCCACCCCCGGCTTCATCGTCAACCGCGTGGCCCGGCCGTTCTACGCCGAGAGCCTGCGCCTGCTGCAGGAAGGCGTGGCCGACTGCGCCAGCCTCGATGCCCTGCTGCGCGAGGCCGGCGGCTTCGCCATGGGTGCGTTCGAACTGACCGACCTGATCGGCCACGACGTCAACTACGCGGTGACCTGCTCGGTATTCGACGCCTATTACCAGGACATGCGCTTCCAGCCGTCGCAGATCCAGAAGGAACTGGTGGACGCCGGGCATTTCGGCCGCAAGAGCGGACGCGGCTTCTATGACTACCGCGAGGGCGCCGAGCGGCCCCAGGCGCTGACCCTGCAAAGCAGCGCCGACGTGCCGGAAGTGGTTGTCGAGGGTGAAATCGGCGTGCTGCAAGGGCTGCTGGAGCGACTGAGCGCCGCTGGCGTGAAGGTGAGTCGCCGTGCCGGTCGTGGCCTGCTGCGGGTCGGCGAAGCCACCCTGGCCCTGAGCGACGGCCGTCTCGCCGCGCAACGCAGCGTCGACGAAGGCCTGACCAACCTGGTCCTGCTGGACCTGGCCCTGGACTACCCAGGCTGCACCCGCCTCGGCATCGCCTGGGCCGTCGGCACCGAAGCGGCGGCGGTGGACCAGGTCGTCGCCCTGCTCGCCCATGCCGGTATCGCCGTCACCCCGCTGCGCGACAGCCCTGCGCTGTGCGTACTGCGCACCGTGGCCATGCTCGCCAACGAAGCCGCCGACGCCCTGCTGCAAGGCGTGGCTTCGGCGGCGGACATCGACCTGGCGATGCGCGCCGGGGTCAATTACCCGCGCGGGCCACTGGCCTGGGCCGACCAGTTGGGCCATGGCCTGCTGGTCGAGGTGCTCGACAACCTGCAAACCGCCTATGGCGAAGAACGCTACCGCCCGTCCCTGCAACTGCGTCGGCAACTGGCCGAAGGAGCCCGCTTTCATGAATGACCGTCTGGATCTGGCCAGCCGCTGCGCCCAGGCCCTCTACGAACGCGATGCCGCCAGCCAGGGCCTGGGCATGCGCCTGCTGGCCAGCGGCCCGGGCAATGCCACGGTGGGCATGAGCGTGCGCGCCGACATGCTGCAGGGCCACAACACCTGCCACGGCGGCTTGCTTTTCGCCCTCGCCGACTCGGCCTTTGCCTTCGCCTGCAACAGCCACAACGATGCCACCGTGGCCCAGGGCTGCAGCATCGACTACATCGCCCCGGCCTTCGCCGGCGACACCCTCACCGCCCGTTGCAACGAACTGAGCCGGGGCAAGCGCACCGGCGTCTATGACGTGCGCATCGAGAACCAGCACGGCCAGTTGATCGCGCTGTTTCGTGGCAAGTCCTACCAGATACGCGGCAGCGTGCTCGCAACGGAGACCCTGAAATGAACGACGCCCTGATCATCGATGCCGTGCGCACGCCCATTGGCCGTTACGCCGGTGCCCTCAGCAGCGTGCGCGCCGACGACCTCGGCGCGGTGCCGCTGCGCGCCCTGATGCAGCGCCACCCGCAGGTGGACTGGAACGACGTGGACGAGGTGTTCTACGGCTGCGCCAACCAGGCCGGCGAGGACAACCGCAATGTCGCACGCATGTCGGCGCTGCTGGCCGGGCTGCCGGTGAGCGTGCCGGGGGTGACCCTCAACCGCCTCTGCGCCTCCGGCCTGGAGGCGGTGGGCGCGGCGGCGCGGGCGATTCGCTGTGGCGAGGCCGGGCTGGTCCTGGCTGGCGGTGTCGAGTCCATGTCCCGCGCGCCGCTGGTGATGGGCAAGGCCGAGAGCGCGTTCTCGCGCACTGCCGAGCTGTTCGACACCACCATCGGCTGGCGTTTCGTCAACCCGCTGATGGAACGCCAGTACGGCATCGACAGCATGCCGGAGACCGCCGAGAACGTCGCCGCGCAGTTCAATATCAGCCGCGCCGACCAGGACGCCTTCGCCCTGCGCAGCCAGCAGCGCGCAGTGGCGGCCCAGGCCAACGGGCGCCTGGCGGCGGAAATCGTCCCGGTGGAAATCCCCCAGCGCAAGGGCCCGGCCAGGGTGGTCGAGCAGGACGAACATCCCCGCGCCGACACCACCCTGGAACAGCTGCAGCGCCTCGCCACGCCGTTCCGCGTCGACGGCAGCATCACCGCCGGCAATGCCTCCGGGGTCAACGACGGTGCCTGCGCCCTGCTCCTGGCCAGCCGCAAGGTGGCCGAGCGCTACGGCCTCAAGGCCCGTGGCCGGGTGCTGGCGATGAGCAGCGCCGGGGTCGAGCCGCGGATCATGGGCATCGGCCCGCTGCCGGCGACGCGCAAGGTGCTGGAGCTGACCGGCCTGGCGCTGGCCGACATGGACGTCATCGAACTCAACGAAGCCTTCGCCGCCCAGGGCCTGGCGGTGCTGCGCGAACTGGGCGTGGCCGACGACGATCCACGGGTCAACCCCAATGGCGGCGCCATCGCCCTGGGTCACCCGCTGGGCATGAGCGGCGCGCGCCTGGTCACCACCGCGCTGCATGAACTGGAACGGCGCAACGGCCGCTACGCCCTGTGCACCCTGTGCATCGGTGTCGGCCAGGGCCTGGCGCTGGTGATCGAACGACTCGACGACTGAATACAGAACGCTCCCGGGCGCCGGGTTATGCTTGGCGCCATGCACTCACAAGAACAACATGCAGAGTGAACCGATGAACATGCAGATGTCCCCCGCCTCCGTGCTCGACCCGATGGAAACCGCCAGCGTCGACGAACTGCGCGCCCACCAGTTGCAACGCCTGCGCTGGAGCCTGGAGCACGCCTGGCAGAACGTGCCGATGTACCGCCAGCGCTTCGCCGAGCTGGACGTGCACCCGTCCGACCTCAAGAGCCTGGATGACCTGGCGAAATTCCCCTTCACCGTGAAGAACGACCTGCGCGACAACTACCCCTTCGGCCTGTTCGCCGTGCCGCAGCACGACATCGTGCGCCTGCACGCCTCCAGCGGCACCACCGGCAAGCCGACGGTGGTCGGTTACACGCAGAAGGACATCGACACCTGGGCCGACCTGGTGGCCCGCTCGATCCGCGCCGCCGGCGGGCGCAAGGGTGACAAGGTGCATGTGTCCTATGGCTATGGCCTGTTCACCGGCGGGCTCGGTGCGCACTACGGCGCCGAGCGCCTGGGCTGCACGGTGATCCCCATGTCCGGCGGCCAGACCGAGAAGCAGGTGCAGCTGATCCGCGACTTCCAGCCGGACATCATCATGGTCACGCCGTCGTACATGCTCAACCTCGCCGACGAGATCGAGCGCCAGGGCATCGACCCGCACCAGTTGGCCCTGCGCCTGGGCATCTTCGGTGCCGAACCGTGGACCCCGGAACTGCGCGCGTCGATCGAGGCGCGCCTGGGCATCACCGCCCTGGACATCTATGGCCTCTCGGAAATCATGGGCCCGGGCGTGGCCATGGAATGTGCCGAGAGCCGCGACGGGCCGACGGTGTGGGAAGACCATTTCTATCCGGAGATCATCGACCCGGTGACCGGCGCGGTGCTGCCGGATGGCGAGCTGGGCGAGCTGGTGTTCACCACCCTGAGCAAGGAAGCCCTGCCCATGGTGCGCTACCGCACCCGCGACCTGACCCGCCTGCTGCCGGGCACGGCGCGGCCGATGCGGCGCATCGACAAGATCACCGGGCGCAGCGACGACATGCTGATCATTCGCGGGGTCAACGTGTTTCCGACCCAGGTCGAGGAGCAGGTGCTCAAGGTCAGGCAACTGGCCGAGTGCTACGAGATCCACCTGTACCGCAACGGCAACCTGGACAGCATCGATATCCACGTCGAACTGCGCGGCGAGCACCAGCACCTGGGCGATGCGCAGCAGAAGGAGGTCTGTGCGGAGCTGAGCCGGCATATCAAGACCCATATCGGCATCAGCTCGCGGATCGTGTTGCAGCCGGCGTATTCGATCAAGCGGTCGGAGGGGAAGGCTTGTCATGTGTATGACAAGCGCAAGCAGACTGCCTGACACCTTCCTTCATCGACTATGACTACGCGGTCCTCGTAGGAGCTGGCTTGCCTGCGAAAGGACCCGTAGGAGCTGGCTTGCCTGCGAAAGGACCGCAAAGCGGTCCCTGATGACACTGCAATCGGGACCGCTACGCGGTCCTTTCGCAGGCAAGCCAGCTCCTACAGGTCCGCGAGCCAGCGCCTGCGAGAGTTGCGCCTCCTCAGCCCCACCGCCTCGGCTAGTACCCTCCTGAACATCTTCAGCGCTCGATCCTGAAAGCCCTGAAAGCGCATCGGCATGCCCGCGCACCCCGCAAAACCCCCAATCCGATACAAAAACCAATTACGACACCATTTTTTCTGTTTGATATTTGGTTTTGTATCACTTATAACTATCTCCACGCCCAAGCCCCCCCACGACAAAAAGGCGGGAGACACACATGTACGCACAACTGGTCGAAACCGGCGTCAAGCGCCTGAAGACCCTCGCAGAGATGTCCGAGCAGGAACGCGCCTTCCAGGAGCGGATCGACGCGGAGATCAAGATCGAAGCCAAGAACTGGATGCCGGATGCCTATCGCCAGACGCTGATCCGGCAGATTTCCCAGCACGCCCACTCGGAAATCGTCGGCATGCTGCCGGAAGGCAACTGGGTCACCCGCGCCCCGTCGCTCAAGCGCAAGCTGCAACTGATGGCGAAGATCCAGGACGAGGCCGGGCACGGTCTGTACCTGTACAGCGCGATGGAAACCCTCGGCGCCGATCGCGATACGGAAATTGAAAAGCTGCACAGCGGAAAAGCAAAATATTCCAGCATCTTCAACTACCCGACCCTGAGCTGGGCCGATGTCGGCGCGGTGGGCTGGCTGGTGGATGGCGCGGCGATCGTCAACCAGGTGGTGCTCCAGCGCACCAGCTACGGCCCCTACTCGCGGGCGATGATCCGCATCTGCAAGGAAGAGAGCTTCCACCAGCGCCAGGGCTACGAAATCCTCCTGACCATGATGCGCGAAGGCACCCAGGCGCAGAAGGACATGGTCCAGGACGCCATCGACCGCCTCTGGTGGCCGTCGCTGATGATGTTCGGCCCCAGCGACGAACACTCGCCCAACAGCGCCCAGTCCATGGCCTGGAAGATCAAGCGCCAGAGCAATGACGAACTGCGCCAGCGCTTCATCGACCAGACCGTGCCGCAACTGGAACTGCTCGGCTGCACCGCCCCCGACCCGGACCTGAAGTGGAACGCCGAACGCGGTCACTACGATTTCGGTGCGATCCAGTGGGACGAATTCTACGAAGTGCTCAAGGGCAACGGCCCGTGCAACCAGGAACGCGTCGCCACCCGCCGCCAGGCCATCGAGGACGGCGCCTGGGTACGCGCCGCCGCCGTCGCCCACGCCCGCAAGAAAGCCAACAAGAACGCCGCCTGAGCGTCGCCTGACCGGAGAAATCGCCATGTCCGAATGGACCCTGTTCGAAGTATTCGTGCGCAGCAAGCACGGCCTCAACCACAAGCATGTCGGCAGCGTGCACGCCGCCGACGCCGCCATGGCCATCGACAACGCCCGCGAGCTGTACACCCGGCGCAACGAAGGCGTGAGCCTGTGGGTGGTGCCCTCGGCGCTGATCACCGCCTCGTCGCCGGACGACAAGGACCCGCTGTTCGCCCCGTCCGAGGACAAGATCTACCGTCACGCCAGTTTCTACGAGCTGCCGGCCGAAGTGGGGCACATGTGATGAACCAGGACCTGATCCAGTACCTGCTGCGCCTGGGCGACAGCGCCATGGTCCAGGCCCAGCGCCTGTGCCAGTGGTGCGGCCGCGCCCCGGCGCTGGAAGAAGAACTGGCGCTGATGAACGTCGGCCTCGACCTGGTCGGCCAGGCGCGCAATTGGCTGGAGTACGCCGCCGAGCTGGCCAACGACGGTCGCGATGCCGACCACCTGGCGTTCCGCCGCGACGAGCGCGCCTACCGCAACCTGCTGCTGGTCGAGCAGCCCAACGGCGACTATGCGGTGACCCTTCTCAAGCAGTTCTTCTACGACGCCTGGCACTTCGCCGTGCTGCAGGGCCTGAGCCACTCCAGCGACGAACGCATCCAGGGCATCGCGGCCAAGGCGCTGAAGGAAGTCACCTATCACCTGCGCCGCTCCGGCGAGTGGGTCGAGCGCCTGGGCGACGG
Source organism: Pseudomonas japonica (assembly GCF_900188455.1). Classification (GTDB taxonomy): domain Bacteria; phylum Pseudomonadota; class Gammaproteobacteria; order Pseudomonadales; family Pseudomonadaceae; genus Aquipseudomonas; species Aquipseudomonas japonica. The sequence goes on from NZ_FZOL01000028.1 coordinate 67,103, forward strand.
CACCGAGGAAAGCCGCCAGCGCATGCTCGCCGCCCTGCCCCAGGTCTGGCGCTTCACCGTCGAGCTGGTGGACGCCGATGCGCTGGAGCAACGCCTGTTCCAGGCCGGGGTCATCGGTAATCCGGAGCAGGTCGCGCTGACCTGGCAGCGTCAGGTCGAGGAGACCTTCGAACGCGCCACCCTGCCGTTGCCGCAGCCGGCCGTCCACTTCTACCTCAGCGGTCGCCAGGGCCTGCACAGCGAGCACCTGGGCCTGCTGCTGGCGGAAATGCAGTCCTTGCCGCGAGCCTACCCCGATGCAACCTGGTGACCTGATCGCCAGCGACCGCGGCGCCCGCGCGCCCCGGGCCGACGACCTGAGCCAGGCCTGGACGGTGCTGGAACAGGTCATGGACCCGGAAGTGCCGGTGGTCAGCGTGGTCGACCTCGGCATCGTCCGCGACCTGGACTGGAGCGACGGCCATCTGCGGGTGGTGGTCACCCCCACCTACTCCGGTTGCCCCGCCACCGAGGTGATCGAGCAGGACATCCGCCAGGCCCTGGAACAGGCCGGTTTCACCGAGCCCCGGCTGACCCGGCAACTGAGCCCGGCGTGGACCACCGACTGGATCAGCGACAGCGGCCGCGAGCGCCTGCGCGCCTATGGCATCGCCGCGCCGGTGGGCAGCGCGAGCAAGCGCAGCCTGCTCGGCGAGGTCGCGCGGATCGCCTGTCCGCAGTGCGGCAGCGTGCATACCGAACGGCTCAGCGAGTTCGGTTCCACCGCCTGCAAGGCCCTGTACCGCTGCCGCGACTGCCGCGAGCCCTTCGATTATTTCAAGTGCATCTGAGCGCTTGCTGGAGATTTCCCCATGAGCCAGTTCCATAGCCTGACCGTCAAGCAAGTGCGCAGCGAAACCCGCGATGCCGTGTCGATCCTCTTCGATGTGCCGCGGGAGCTGGACGAGACCTTCCGCTTCACCCAGGGCCAGTACCTGGTCCTGCGCACCCAGCTGGACGACGAGGAAGTGCGCCGCTCCTACTCGATCTGCACCGGCATCAACGACGGCGAACTGCGGGTGGCGGTGAAGAAGGTCGCGGGCGGGCGTTTTTCCGCCTTCGCCAACGAGGTACTGAGCGCCGGCGACGTGCTCGACGTGATGCCGCCGTCCGGCAGCTTCCACGTGCCCCTCGACCCGGCGCGCCATGGCCACTACCTGGCGGTGGCGGCGGGCAGCGGCATCACGCCGATCCTGTCCATCGTCAAGACCACCCTGGAAGCCGAACCGCACAGCCGCTTCACCCTGCTCTACGGCAACCGCGCCAGCGGCTCGGCGCTGTTTCGCGAGCAGCTGGAAGACCTGAAGAACCGCTACCTGCAGCGCCTCAACCTGATCTTCGTGTTCAGCCGCGAGCAGCAGGACATCGACCTGTACAACGGCCGCATCGACGCCGACAAGTGCGAGCGCCTGTTCGGCCGCTGGGTCGACGTGGCGGGCCTGGAGGCGGCGTTCATCTGCGGGCCGCAGGAAATGACCGAGACCGTGCGCGATGCCCTGAAGGCCAGGGGGATGGAAGCCGGGCGCATCCACTTCGAGCTGTTCGCCGCCGCCGGCAACGAAGCCCGCCGCCAGGCCCGCGAGGCGGCGCGCCAGGTGGATGCGGCGGTGAGCCAGGTCACCGTGATCAGCGATGGTCGCGCGCTGTCCTTCGAGCTGCCGCGCAACAGCCAGAGCGTGCTGGATGCCGGCAATGCCATCGGCGCCGAACTGCCCTACTCGTGCAAGGCCGGGGTCTGTTCGACCTGCAAGTGCAAGGTCATCGAGGGCGAAGTGGAGATGGACAGCAACCATGCCCTGGAGGACTACGAGGTGGCGGCGGGGTATGTGCTGTCGTGCCAGAGCTACCCGGTGAGTGAGCGGGTGGTGCTCGATTTCGACCAGCTCTGACCTTTCGGGCCCGGCGCGCCCCTTGTAGGAGCGTGGCTTGCCCGCGAAGGACCGTGAAACGGTCCCCGATAGTGGTGAGGTCCGGGACCGCTGCGCGGTCCTTCGCGGGCAAGCCACGCTCCTACGGGGACCGCGCAGGCAACACCGCTGTACTCCCCAAGCGTGACCGACACAACAACTACAACAAGATCAAGAGAGCGCACCCCCATGACCCCCAGTCATATCGAATCCATCCAGAACCACCCCGACTTCCAGCAACTGGTGCGGCGCAAGCGCCGCCTGAACGGCAGCCTGACCGCCGCCATGCTGGTGATCTACTACGGCTTCGTCCTGCTCGTGGCCTTCTCCCCCAGCACCCTCGGCCAGTCCCTCAGCGGCGGCGTGACCACCGTCGGCATGCTGGTGGGCGTGCTGATCGTCCTGCTGTCGTTCGGCTTGACCGGCATCTATGTGTACCGCGCCAACAACGTCCTCGATCCGCTCAACGACAAGGTCAAGCAGGAGTGCGCGCAATGAACTGGACCGCTATCGGCATGTTCCTGCTGTTCGTGCTGTTCACCCTCGGCGTGACCCGCTGGGCCGCCCTGCGCACCCGCTCGGCCGCCGACTTCTATACCGCCGGCGGCGGCCTGACCGGGATGCAGAACGGCCTGGCGATCGCCGGCGACATGATCAGCGCCGCGTCCTTCCTCGGTATCTCGGCGATGATGTTCCTCAACGGCTACGACGGCCTGCTCTACGCCCTCGGGGTCCTGGCCGGCTGGCCGATCATCCTGTTCCTGATCGCCGAACGCCTGCGCAACCTGGGCAAGTACACCTTCGCCGACGTGGTCTCCTACCGCCTGGCACAGACCCCGGTACGCCTGACCTCGGCCTTCGGCACCCTGACTGTGGCCCTGCTCTACCTGGTGGCGCAGATGGTCGGCGCCGGCAAGCTGATCGAACTGCTGTTCGGCATCAGCTACCTCTACGCGGTGATCCTGGTCGGCGTGCTGATGGTCTTCTACGTGACCTTCGGTGGCATGCTCGCCACCACCTGGGTACAGATCATCAAGGCGGTGATGCTGCTCTCCGGCACCACGTTCATGGCCTTCATGGTGCTCAAGCACTTCGGCTTCAGCACTGAAGCGATGTTCGCCAGCGCCGCCGCGGTGCACGCCAAGGGCACCGCGATCATGGCCCCGGGCGGGCTGCTGTCGAACCCGGTGGACGCGATTTCCCTGGGGCTCGGCATGATGTTCGGCACCGCCGGCCTGCCGCATATCCTCATGCGCTTCTTCACCGTCAGCGACGCCAAGGAAGCGCGCAAGTCGGTGTTCTACGCCACCGGTTTCATCGGCTACTTCTACCTGCTGCTGATCGTCATCGGCTTCGGCGCCATCGTCATGGTCGGCACCGAACCTGCCTACCGCGATGCCAGCGGCGCGATCATCGGCGGCGGCAACATGGTCGCGGTGCACCTGGCCCAGGCAGTGGGCGGCAACCTGTTCCTCGGCTTCATCTCGGCGGTGGCCTTCGCCACCATCCTCGCCGTGGTCGCCGGCCTGGCCCTCTCCGGCGCCTCGGCGGTCTCCCACGACCTGTATGCCTGCGTGATCCGCAAGGGCCAGGCCAGCGAACAGGACGAAGTGCGGGTGTCGCGCATCGCCACCCTGGTGATCGGTGTGCTGGCGATCATCCTCGGTCTGCTCTTCGAGTCGCAGAACATCGCCTTCCTCTCCGGCCTGGTGCTGGCCATCGCCGCCTCGGTCAACTTCCCGGTGCTGTTCCTCTCGATGTTCTGGAAGGGCCTGACCACCCGTGGCGCCGTGGCCGGCAGCCTGGGCGGGCTGCTCTCGGCGGTGATCCTGCTGATGCTGAGCCCGGTGGTCTGGGTCAACGTGCTGCACCACGACAAGGCGCTGTTCCCCTACAGCAACCCGGCACTGTTCTCCATGAGCGTGGCGTTCCTCAGTGCCTGGGCCTTCTCGGTCACTGACCGATCGGCCCAGGCCAGCGAAGAACGCGGCCGCTACCTGGCGCAGTTCATCCGTTCCATGACCGGTATCGGCGCCGCCGGCGCCAGCAAACACTAATCAAGCCAACGACGACTCGGGAATAACAACAATGAACCCCATTCGCCTTCTCGCCGGGCTCACCCTGCCCCTCGCCTGTACCCCGGCCCTGGCCGGCTTCGTCGAGGACAGCCACGCGAAGATCGAACTGCGCAACCACTACATCAACCGCGACTTCCGCCAGGCCAACGCCGCGCAGTCCAAGGCCGAGGAATGGGCCCAGGGCTTCACCGCCAAGCTGGAGTCCGGCTTCACCGACGGCACCCTCGGCTTCGGTGTCGACGCCATGGGCCAACTGGGCATCAAGCTCGACTCCAGCCGCGACCGCCGCAACACCGGCCTGCTGCCCTATGGCCGCGACAGCCTGGAGCCGGTGGACGACTACAGCGAACTGGGGGTGACCGCCAAGGTGCGCCTGTCCAAAAGCGTGCTGCGCCTGGGCACCCTGCAGCCGCTGCTGCCCGTGGTGACCTACAACGACACCCGCCTGCTCGCCTCGACCTTCCAGGGCGGCCTGCTGACCAGCCAGGACATCGACGGCCTGACCCTCAACGGCGGGCGCCTGACCAAAGCCAACCTGCGCGACTCGTCGAGCAACGACGATATCGGCTACGGCGCGGCCACCAGCGATCACTTCGACTTCGGCGGCGGCAGCTACGCCTTCAACCCGCAACTGAGCGTCAGCTACTACTACGCCAAGCTCGAAGAGATCTACCGTCAGCAATTCGTCGGCCTGGTCCACACTCTGCCCCTGGGCGAAGGCCTGAGCCTGCGCAGCGACCTGCGCTGGTTCGACAGCCGCGGCGACGGCGCCGAACGCGCCGGACGCATCGACAACCGCAACTTCAACGGCATGTTCACCCTGGCGGTGGGCGCGCACAAATTCAGCGGCACCTTCCAGCAGATGTCCGGTGACAGCGCCTTCCCGTTCCTCAACGGCGGCGACCCGTACACGGTCAACCTGGTCACCTACAACACCTTCACCCGCGCCGGCCTGGACTCCTGGCAGGCGCGCTACGACTACGACTTCGCCGCCCTGGGCATTCCCGGCCTGAGCTTCATGACCCGCTACACCGACGGCCGCCATGCCAAGGCCGCGGGTATCGACAACGGCCGCGAGCGCGAACGCGACACCGACCTCGCCTACGTGATCCAGAGCGGCCCGCTGAAGAACGTCAGCCTGCGCTGGCGCAACGTCACCTTCCGCTCCGGCAACGGCCTGACCAACGCCCTGGACGAGAACCGCCTGATCATCGGCTACACCCTGGCGCTGTGGTAACAGCGCCCACTACAAGAACCGGAGGACACACGATGTCTGCTGCCCCTACCTTGCAAAGCTTCATCGCCGGTCGCTGGATCGGCCAGCACGGCGCCCAGTCCCTGCGCAGCGCCCTCGACGGGCATGTCCTGGCCCATGCCCATGAGGAGCGCCTGGACTTCGCCGAGGCCCTCGACCATGGCCGCGGCCAGGGCCGCGCGGCCTTGATGGCCCTGGACTTCCAGCAGCGCGCGGCACGTCTCAAGGCCCTGGCCCTGTACCTCGCCGAGCGCAAGGAGCAGCTCTACGCCCTGTCCCACCACAGCGGCGCGACTCGCGCCGACAGCTGGATCGATATCGAGGGCGGCACCGCCACGCTGTTCTCCTATGCCGGCATCGGCGCTCGCGAACTGCCCTCGGGCAACCTGGTCCACGAAGGCCCGGCGATCCCGCTGGGCAAGCAGGGCCGTTTCGCCGGCAGCCATATCCTGGTGCCGCGGGCCGGGGTCGCGGTGCATATCAACGCCTTCAACTTCCCGATCTGGGGGATGCTGGAGAAGTTCGCCCCGACCTTCCTCGCCGGCATGCCGTGCATCGTCAAGCCGGCCACCGCCACCAGCTACCTGACCGAGGCCGTGGTGCGCCTGATGGATGAGTCCGGCCTGTTGCCGCCGGGTGCCCTGCAACTGGTGATCGGCAGCACCGGCGACCTTCTGGAGCGCCTCGACGGCCAGGACCTGGTGACCTTCACCGGCTCGGCCGACACCGCGGCGAAACTGCGGGTCACGCCCAACCTGATCCGCCACTCGGTGCCCTTCACCGCCGAGGCCGACTCGCTGAACTGCTCGATCCTCGGCCCGGACGTGACCCCGGACAGCGCCGAGTTCGAGCTGTACATCAAGGAAGTGGTGCGCGAGATGACCACCAAGGCCGGGCAGAAATGCACGGCGATCCGCCGCGCCATCGTCCCGGCGCGGCACCTGGATGCGGTGGCGACCCGCCTGCGCGAGCGCCTGAGCAAGGTGGTGGTCGGCGATCCGTCGCTGGAAGGCGTGCGCATGGGCGCCCTGGCATCCCACGCGCAGCAGGCCGACGTCGGCGAGCGGGTCGAGCAGTTGCTGCGCAGCTGCGACCAGCTGTTCGGCGCCAGCGATGGTTTCGAACCCCGTGGCGAAGGCGTGGCCAATGGCGCGTTCTTCGCCCCGACCCTGCTCCTGGCCCGGGATGCCCATGCCGAGGGCGGTGCCCACGATATCGAGGCGTTCGGTCCGGTCAGCACCCTGATGAGCTACGACGATCTGGACGAAGCCCTGGTGCTCGCCGCGCGCGGCAAGGGCAGCCTGGTGGCGAGCCTGGTCACCGCCGATCGTGCGGTAGCCGCCAGGGCCGTGCCGGTCGCCGCGGCCTGGCACGGCCGGCTGCTGGTGCTGGATGCCGAGGCCGCCGCCGAATCCACCGGCCATGGCTCGCCGCTGCCGCAACTCAAGCACGGCGGCCCGGGTCGCGCCGGGGGTGGCGAGGAGCTGGGCGGCCTGCGCGCGGTCAAGCACTACCTGCAACGGGCGGCGGTACAGGGCTCGCCGAGCATGCTGATGGCGGTGACCGGCGAGTACGTGCGTGGTGCCGAGGTGATCGAGACCGAGGTGCATCCGTTCCGCCGGCATTTCGAGGAACTGCGCATCGGCGAGTCGCTGCTGACCCATCGGCGCACGGTGACCGAGGCCGACCTGGTGAACTTCGGTTGTCTGTCGGGCGACCACTTCTATATGCACTTCGACGAGATCGCCGCGCGGGAGTCGCAGTTCGGCAAGCGCATCGCCCATGGCTACTTCGTCCTGTCGGCGGCGGCCGGCCTGTTCGTCAGCCCCGCTCCGGGCCCGGTACTGGCCAACTACGGGCTGGACAACCTGCGCTTCATCAACCCGGTGGGGATCGGCGACACCATCCAGGCGCGGCTGACCTGCAAGCGCAAGATCGACCAGGGCAAGAAGAGCCCGCAGGGGATTCCGCAGGGGGTGGTGGCGTGGGATGTGGAGGTGACCAACCAGCTTGGGGAACTGGTGGCGAGCTATGACATTCTGACCCTGGTGGTGAAGAAAGAGGGCTGACCGTTCGTAGGAGCGTGGCTTGCCCGCGAAGGACCGTGAAACGGTCCCCGATAGTGGTGAGGTCCGGGACCGCTACGCGGTCCTTCGCGGGCAAGCCACGCTCCTACGAGGACTTCAACGGCAAGCCTGATCATTGCTGCTCCAGCAACAGGCATTCACCACCGCCCTGCTGCCCCTCTAGCAACACGCTGCTCAAAATCCTGATTTATCAATATAAATCAACACGTTAAAAACATGGCACAAACCCTGCTCTAACCCAAGCATCAGCCATGCTCGGGGAGGAGCAGCCATGTTCAAACTCAATCCAATCGCCAAGGGTATCGGGCTCAGCCTGCTGCTCGCCGGCCACGTCCACGCCGCCGACGAAGACAGCAGCACACCGGCGCTGAAAACCGTCACGGTCACCGCCCAGCACCGCGAGGAAACCCTGCAGGAAGTCCCGGTGGCGGTCTCGGCGGTCCAGGGCAGCAGCATCACCGCCGACGGCGTGCGCGCCATGGGCGATATCACCACCTTCATCCCCAACGCCGCGGCGAAGAACCCCGACGGCGACGGCCGCCCGCGCTGGTATATCCGCGGCCTCGGCACCGGCGACACCGGCGCGGCCACGGTCTACCCGGTGGGCATCTACGCCGACGACGTCTACCTCAACGCCCCGGTGGCCGGCGGCGGGCCGCTGTTCGACCTGGAACGCATCGAGATCCTGCGTGGCCCGCAAGGCACCCTGTACGGCAAGAACACCACCGCCGGCGCGGTGAACGTCATTTCGAAAAAACCCACCTTCGACACCGACGGCTTCGGCACGATCGGCTTCGGCAGCAAGAACGAGCGCATCCTCAGCGGCGCCATCGGCGGCTCGCTGGTGGATGACCGCCTGGCCGGCAGGGTGTCGCTGTACTCCGAAGAGCGCGACGGCTTCACCCACAACCTGACCAACGACCAGACCTACGGCGACGTCAACAAGAAGGCCGTGCGCGTGCAGTTGCTGGCCAAGGTCAACGAAGACCTGGAAGCCCTGCTCAAGGTTCACGGTCGCGAGTTCAAGGGCGACGGCAGCAGCGGCTCGCTGCCCCTGGGCCGCTACTACAACGTCGGCTACCAGCGTCCACATGGACGCAAGATCGAACTGAACACCAACGAGGACTACAAGCTCGACCACAGCAGCACCTCGCTGACCCTGAACTGGAACCTCGGCGACTACACCCTGACCTCGATCACCGCCTACGACCACATCCGCAACCAGTCGCTGACCGACGCCGACTACACGCCGTACGAGGTCAACGGCGCCAGCGACAGCGACGCGACCTACGACCAGTACTCCCAGGAGTTCCGCCTGGCCTCGTCGCCACAGGAAACCCTGCGCTGGATGCTCGGCACCCACTACTTCCACGAGACCCTGGACAACAGCGCAATACGCAGCATCATCCCCGGCCCGACGCCGAACGGCACCGGCTCCAACCAGACCGGCGGCACCGTGGACGTGCGCAACCTCGACTACACCCACCGCACCGACAGCTATGCGCTGTTCGGCAACCTGGCCTACGATTTCACCGATAACCTGACCGTCACCGGCGGCCTGCGCTGGACCACCGAGAAGAAGGACATCGATCTCGACCTGACCCAACTGACCCGCGCCACCGCCAACGGCCCGCTGATCCCGCTGAGCGCCGCCGGCAGCAACGGCAATCGCGAGCAGGACAAGCGCTGGGACGCCTGGACCTACGACCTGACCCCGGAATACCGCATCAACGACAACCTGCGGGTGTTCTTCCGCTACGCCCACGGCTTCCGTTCCGGCGGTTTCAACACCGGCCTGTCCACCAGCCTGGCGCAGTTGACCACGGTCGACCCGGAAGAACTGGATGCCTACGAACTGGGCCTGAAGTCGGAGTGGTTCGACCATCGCCTGACGGTCAACGCCAACGTCTTCTACTACGACTACCAGGACATCCAGGTGAACCTGCTGACGGTCAACAGCGGCATCCTCACCACCGCCCTGACCAACGGCGCCAAGGGCAAGGTCAAGGGCGCCGAGCTGGAGGTCGAGGGCCAGCCCACCGACCGCCTGCACCTGCGCGCCGCGCTGTCGTTCCTCGATACCGAATACACCGACTTCAAGAACACCAACCCCAACACCGGCGCGGTCACCGCCAACTACAGCGGCAACAGCTTCGTGCGCTCGCCGCGCTACGTGGTGTCGCTGGGTGCCGACTACACCCTGCCGCTGGATATCCCCGGCAAGCTGGTGGCCGGGGGCGATGTCAGTTTCCGCGACAAGGAATACTTCCTCGCCGACCGCCAGAGCAGCGCCGACGCCCCGCTCAACCAGCCCCACTACACCCTGGCCAACAGCCGCCTGACCTGGTTCAGCGCCGACGAAAAACTCAGCGTCACCGGCTTCGTCAACAACCTCACCGACCGCCGCTACCAGGTCCATGGCCGGCCCAACGGCACTGCCGGACAGTACGTGATCACCTATGGCGACCCGCGCACCGTGGGCCTGAGCGTCACCAGCCGGTTCTGATCCCGTCAGCCGGCGCCGCGCAGCGCCGGCATCCTTTGCGTGTTACAGGAGTAGCCTTGCATGTTCCGTGTAGATCCCTTGGCCGGCGCCATCGCGCTGGTCATCGGCAGCCTTGCCGTGCCTGTCGTTCAGGCCGATGAGTCCGCCAGCGGCGCCAGAAGCGACAAGCTCGACACCGTGGTGGTGGTCGGCACCCGCCGCAGCGATGTGACCGCCCTGGAAAGCGCGGCGCCGGTGGATGTCCTCAGCGCCGAGCGCCTGGAGGAAACCGGCGCCCGCGACCTGTCCGGCGCCCTCACCGCACTGTCGCCGTCCTTCAGCTTCCCGCAGTCGCCCCAGGGCGCCTTCGCCGGCTCCATCGCCCAGGGCGCTTCGCTGCGCGGCCTGGCCTCGGACCAGGTGCTGGTGCTGGTCAACGGCAAGCGCCGCCACAGCAGCGCCAACGTCACCCGCCAGAGCCTGGCCAACGGCCGCGGCGCGGCGGCGGTCGATCTCAGCCTGATCCCGCTGAGCGCGGTGTCGCGGGTCGAAATCCTGCGCGATGGCGCGGCCGCCCAGTACGGCTCCGACGCCATCGCCGGGGTGATCAATATCGTGCTCAAGGAGAACGACGACGGCGGCAACCTCGGCTACCGCTTCGGCGGCTACGACAAGGGCGACGGCCTGCAGCGCAAGCTCAGTGGCTGGAAAGGCTTCGCCCTGCCCAACGACGGTTTCCTCACCCTGTCCTTCGATGCCGGCAACCAGGACCCGGCCAGCGATACCCGGCCGGACAACCGCATCTTCTATCCCGGTGACACCAGCGTGAACACACCGCGCGAGCAGAACAACCGCTACCGTACCTGGCGCTGGGGTTCGGGCGGCGTGTCCGACCAGTACAACTTCGTCGCCAACAGCGAGATCGGCGTCGGCGACGGCCTGACCGCCTACGGCTTCGCCACCTACGCGCACAAGAACACCGACGCCGAGGGCTTCTTCGATCCGCCCACCACCCTGCGCAACAACTACGGCAGCGTCGCCCTGTCGCGCTACCCGGACGGGCGTCTGCCGATCACCCTCTACGCCCTGGAGGACTACGCCGTCACCGGCGGCCTGCGCTACGAAAACGAGCACCTGGGCAAGTTCGACCTGGCCGCCAACTATGGCAACGACACCCTGGAATCCAGCGACCGCGATGCGATCAACCCCAGCTGGGGCACGGCCAGCCCGTACAACATCGATACCGGCAAGCGCGAGAACGAACAGCGCAACCTGACCCTGGACTGGGTTCGCGACTTCCCCACCGACCTGCTGACCAAGCCGCTGACCGTCTCCGCCGGCCTGGCCTGGCGCAAGGAAAACTACCGCCTGAGCGCCGGCGAGGCCGCGGGCTGGCAGAACGGCGCGCTGTTCAACACCCTCGACCCGATCACCAGGCGCCGCCTTCCGGGCTACTACTCGGGCATCACCCAGGTCGATGCCGCCGCACTCGAGCGCAAGGTCTTCGGCGCCTATCTGGATCTCGAAGGACAGCTCACCGACAAGTTCCAGGCCGGTCTGGCGGTGCGCTCCGAGCATTACTCGGACTTCGGCGACACCACCAACGGCAAGCTGTCGCTGCGCTACGACTTCACCCCGCAGATCGCCGCCCGCGGCAGCATCAGCAGCGGTTATCGCGCGCCGTCACTGGTACAGAGCGGGCTGTCGTCGTTCAGCGTGCAGGTGGTGGAACAGCCGTCGGGCAGTGGCAACTGGGTCGAGGTGCAACAACGCACCCTGCGCGCCGACAGCCCGGAAGCGGCGCTGCTCGGCGGTCGCGCGCTGAAGCCCGAGGAGTCCACCAACTATTCCCTGGGCCTGGTCTGGCGGCCGCTGAGCAATGCCTCGCTGAGCGTCGACGCCTATCGCATCGACATCGACAACCGCATCACCCTTTCCGACCAGTTGCCCTCCAGCGTGGTCGGGCCGATCTTCGCCGGCACGCCCTACGCCAATATCCAGAGCGCGGCGTTCTACACCAATATCGCCGACACCCGTACCGACGGCATCGAGCTGAGCGGACAGTACCAGCTGAACCTGGCGGCCTATGGGCGGCTGGACCTGAACGCCGGCTTCGCCAAGACCCGCACACGCATCACCGACCTGCGCGATGTCGGCGGCATCAGTGGCGAGCAGATCGTCGGCCGGACCACCCAGGGCCTGATCGAACACGGCACCCCGGACAACAAACTGACCCTGAGTGCCAACTGGCTCTACGAGAACTGGGGCCTGACGGTCACCCAGCGCCGCTATGGCGAATGGAAAAGCCTCAACGCCAGCAACCCGGCGCTGGACCAGACCTTCGGTGCGCAATGGGTGACCGATCTGGACCTTAGCTATCGCTTCGACCTGGGATTGAAGCTGTCGGTGGGGGCGATCAACCTGTTCGACAGTCACCCGGACAAGTCGAAAGGCGCCCAGCTGTATGGCGTGCCGAAGTATTCGATCACTTCGCCGGAGGGGGCGCAGGGGGCGTTCTACTACACGAGTGTCAGTTATGACTTCTGACGGCGTCCGGGCAGCGGCCGATGACGTACACGTCGGGCACCTGACCAACCCCCATGCGGTTGGCCAGGTTGGCCGCGAAACTCATCTCTGGTCAATCCGGCCGTCCGCGACGTTTGCCACTGTCATGAACGCTATGGCATAAAACGCCATATCAATCGCTGAACCGGAAGCTGTGCCATGGCTACCCACAATGTCATCGTCCCTAACCCCATGGAAAAATCCATCGAGGATCTGGTCGACAGCGGCCGCTACCAGAACTTCAGCGAAGCTGTGCGTGCCGGTCTGCGCCTGCTGCTGGAACATGAGGCAAAGGAAGCTGCTCGGCTCGAAGCCCTGCGCAGTGCCACTTCGACTGGCATGATGCAACTGGAGGCCGGGGATTTCGATGAAGTTGCCACAGAGGATCTGGACCGATATCTGGAGAGCCTGTGAAATTACGAATTTCCCGGCAGGCCCGCGATGATATCGCGGACATCCTCCGCTTCACCCAGGACAAGTTCGGACCAGGCGCACGCCGACGCTACCAGGAATTGCTGCAAGCGGGACTGCATGCCATCGGTGATGATCCGCAACGAGCAGGTAGTCAGGCACGAGAAGAGATCGCTGCGGGTCTCAGAAGTCTTCACCTGATCTTCTGCCGCAGCCAGACCCGGGTACTGAAACCCCGCCATATCCTTTTCTATCGGCAAGGTCGTGATGAGGTGGTCGAGGTAGTTCGGGTTCTGCATGAAGTCATGGAACTCGCCTCCCATCTCCACCAGAGCCCGGCACCCTGAAAAAAGAGCGGAGCCCTTGGGCTCCGCTCTTTTCATCGCCTCAGTAGTAGGCGTTTTCTTTCTGCGAGTGGTCGGTCACGTCGCGTACGCCCTTCAACTCCGGAATGCGTTCGAGCAGGGTGCGCTCGATGCCGTCCTTCAGGGTCACGTCGGCCTGGCCGCAGCCCTGGCAACCGCCGCCGAACTGCAGTACGGCGATGCCGTCCTCGACCACTTCGATCAGGCTGACCTGACCACCGTGGCTGGCCAGCCCCGGGTTGATCTCGGTCTGCAGGTAGTAGTTGATCCGCTCGTTCAGCGGGCTGTCGTCGTTGACCATCGGGACCTTGGCGTTCGGTGCCTTGATGGTCAGCTGGCCGCCCATGCGGTCGGTGGCGTAGTCGACGACGGCGTCGTCGAGAAACGGCTCGCTGACGGCGTCGATGTAGGCGGTAAAGCTCTTCAGACCCAGCGCGGTATCTTCCGGCTTTTCTTCACCTGGCTTGCAGTAGGCAATGCAGGTTTCGGCATATTGGGTGCCGGGTTGGGTGATGAACACGCGAATACCGATTCCCGGGGTGTTCTGCTTGGACAGCAGATCGGCCAGGTAATCGTGCGCGGCGTCGGTAATGGTTATGGCACTCATGGAATTTCCTCACAGGCTTGTCGGCAGTTTACGACATGCGCGGCGGCGAACAAAGTCCCAGCAATTGAGTCGGGAAATAAAATGTGGGCCTGCTGTGCAGGCCTTCGCGAGCAAGCTCGCTCCCACAAAGGCCACTGTGGGAGCGAGCTTGCTCGCGAAGGGCCGCAAAGCGGCCCCAAAATTCACAGGTTCTCGTAGCGGTTCATGTCCAGCACCCCCGCCTCCACCGGATCGGTCTCCTGGATGTAGGTATTGAGGTCATGGAAGTAGCGCCAGAACTGCGGATGACTGCGGCGCACGCCCCAGCGCATGACCACGCGCTCGAAACGGTCCTTGTCGTCGCGCGCCGCCTCCAGGTCCTCGACGAACTCCGGCACATCGCTGGCCGGCACGTTGAACATGAAGTTCGGATAGCTGCTCAGCACCCCGGGAACCAGGGTCAGGGTGTCCAGACCCGGCTGGTAACGGTAGGCCTCGCCCAGCATGAAGGCGACGTTGCTGTGCGCCCGGTTGCGCAACAGGCTGTAGACCTGACGCTGGCCGCCCTGCCCCTCGATCCGCAGCAGGGTCGCCTCGGGCAACTGGCCGATGACCTTGAGCCCCGCCGCCGGTCGCGAAACCAGGCGGCTGAGCACCTGCTCGACATCGCGAAACGCCTCGCTCATCTGCGGCCGCGAGCAGTAAGCGCCAGTGCAGCGGTTGATCGGGTCCGGCGCCGCGTTGAGGCTGCCGGTGCGCTCGATCAGCTTGAGACCGAAATCACGCACGGGATGGTGCGGATCGAGCTTCAGCGCGCTCGGCGTGCTGGTGTCGATCTCCTCGTAGTCCATCCACATCTTCACCTTGCCGCTGTTCTGGTACCAGTTGCTCAGCACCGCGCCGCGCTTGCTGGCCGGCATCAGGCGCAGGAAGTTGACCTCGGCGCCGTTGCGGATCAGGTCGAAGTACAGCCGCGTCTGCGCCTGGTGCGAGACGTTGCCGAACACGTCGAAGTTGACCGCCAGTTGGTAGTAGGTGCGTTCGAACAGCGGATAGTCGAACAACCACATGGTCAGCGGCACATCGCCGATCAGGCCCTTGGTCACCGAGGCGCTGTCGAAGTGGCGGAAGATGGTCAGCAGCGCGTTGTCATTGCCGGCCCACAGGGTCGACCAGCTCGGCGGCGGCATGTCGGCGTAGGTGTCGCGGCGCAGGCTTTCGTATTCGTTGCGCTTGTCGCGATAGGCATGCCAGAGGCTGAGAATGCTGCCAACGTCGTCGATCTGCCCGGGCATGGCCAGCAACGGCGTGGCTTCTTCACGATACGCGGCATCGGTGACGTAGCGGTCGTGGGCCGGCTCCTGGAACAGCGCCCAGAAGTTGTCGCGGATCACGTCGGTGGCGATCTGCCCGCGGCAGACCGGGCCACGGATGAAGGTGCGGACGAAGTACTCGGCGTTGTCCAGCATGAACTGGTAGCGCGCCACCGCGGGAATCGCCTCGAAGGTCTCGAACGGGTTGGCGCGGTGGCGCGGGCCGTAGCCCGGCAGCGATTTCGCGTGCCAGTCGCCGCTGTAGAACAACTGTTTCACGCGCTTGAGCTTTTGCGGCCCCAGCGGGTAGGTGATGTGGGTCTTGTGCACGATCACGCCCTGCACGGGCATCAGCCGGTAATAGAAGTCGGTGCCTGGCGGATCGTTGGGCCGCCGCGTGGCGATCAGGTCGATGGGCTGGCCGCTCGGCGTGCGCGAGCGCACCCACTGGAAGAAGTGCCCCGGCTCGCCGCCGACGAAGTGGATGTGCGCGAGGAACAGATGTTCGTACAGCCAGCGGCCGACCAGTGCCTCGCTGGATCCGGGACGGTTGAGCAAGGCTTCCCAGTCCTCGATCTGCGCCGCTTCCCTGGCGCTCGCTCGCACCGGGTCCTGCTCCACCGGCGCGCCCTGGGCCAGCCAGCGCTGCAGGGTCTGGTACTGGGCGTCGGTGAGGCCGGTCACCGCCAGCGGCATGCCCTCCTGCGGGTGGGCCTTGGCGTAGGCATCGAACTCGCCGGGTAGCGGGCAGATATTGTCGCGGTTGAGGCCAAGGACGATGTTGTCGGGAATCTTCGCGTTGGGCGCCAGCGGTTTGGCATGGCCCAGTTCCAGCATGCGCGCCATCAGCGCGGCCTGACTGCCGCGGCTGTCGAGCACCGAGCTGAAGCCCAGTTTCTGCCAGGCCGCGGGGCCGCTGGCATCGTAGAACAGCCGGGTCGGGGGCACCGCCTGGCTGCGGTCACCCTGATACACGGGAACTTTCGAGGCGCCGCGGCTGGCGCCCTCGGCGCTGCCCAGGTTGAGCTGGCAGGCGGCGTCGTTGCAGGCGTGGCAGGCCACGCACTTCTCGGTGAAGATCGGCTGGATATCCCGGGTGTAGGAGATCGTCGGGGAGTTCTGGGGGGCTTGCCCTAACGCCGCGCTACTGATGAGCAGAGCGAAGGCGCCGGCAATCAAGCGATGCACCATGTGCCGTATGTCCTGATTTCAAAAGGCTTTTCACGATTCTACTGGTGGGCCGCGGTGCCAACATGAATGAAATTCATGTAAATGTGCTGCGCGTCTAAAAAGCGCGCAGCTTTGTTATCATCCCGCCACTTTCGTCTTTGTCTGACCCAGGTAGTTCCAATGTCCGACCGCAGCGCTCGTTTCCAAGCACTCCAGCAAGCACTCAAAGAGCGCATCCTGATTCTAGATGGCGGCATGGGTACTATGATCCAAAGCTACCGTCTGGAGGAAGGCGACTATCGTGGCACGCGCTTCGCCGACTGGCCAAGCGACGTCAAGGGCAACAACGACCTGCTCCTGCTGAGCCGCCCGGACGTCATCGCCGCGATCGAGAAGGCCTACCTGGACGCCGGTGCCGACATCCTCGAAACCAACACCTTCAACGCCACCCGCATCTCCCAGGCCGACTACGACATGGAAGAGCTGGTGTACGAGCTCAACGTCGAGGGCGCGCGCATCGCCCGCCAGGTGGCCGACGCCAAGACCCTGGAAACCCCGGACCGTCCGCGCTTCGTCGCCGGCGTGCTCGGCCCGACCAGCCGCACCTGCTCGATCTCCCCGGACGTCAACGACCCTGGCTACCGCAACGTCACCTTCGACGAACTGGTGGAGAACTATATAGAAGCCACCCGCGGCCTGATCGAGGGCGGCGCCGACCTGATCCTGATCGAGACCATCTTCGACACCCTCAACGCCAAGGCGGCGATCTTCGCCGTGCAGCAGGTGTTCGAGGACGACGGTGTCGAACTGCCGATCATGATTTCCGGGACCATCACCGACGCCTCCGGCCGCACCCTGTCCGGGCAGACCACCGAGGCCTTCTGGAACTCGGTGCGCCACGCCAAGCCGATTTCCGTCGGCCTGAACTGCGCCCTCGGCGCCAAGGACCTGCGCCCGTACCTGGAAGAGCTGTCGAACAAGGCCGGCACCCACGTGTCCGCGCACCCCAACGCCGGCCTGCCCAACGCCTTCGGCGAATACGACGAGACCCCGGCTGAAATGGCCGTGGTGGTCGAGGAATTCGCCGCCAGCGGCTTCCTCAACATCATCGGCGGTTGCTGCGGTACCACCCCCGGGCATATCCAGGCGATCGCCGAAGCGGTTGCCAAGTACAAGCCGCGGGCCATTCCCGACATTCCGAAAGCCTGCCGCCTCTCGGGCCTCGAGCCGTTCACCATCGATCGCGACTCGCTGTTCGTCAACGTCGGCGAGCGGACCAACATCACCGGTTCCGCCAAGTTCGCCCGGCTGATCCGCGAGGAAAACTACACCGAAGCCCTGGAAGTCGCCCTGCAGCAGGTCGAGGCCGGCGCCCAGGTGATCGACATCAACATGGACGAAGGGATGCTCGACTCCCAGGCGGCCATGGTCCGCTTCCTCAACCTGATCGCCGGCGAACCGGACATTTCCCGGGTGCCGATCATGATCGACTCCTCCAAGTGGGAAGTGATCGAGGCCGGCCTCAAGTGCATCCAGGGCAAGGGCATCGTCAACTCGATCTCGATGAAGGAAGGCGTCGAGGCCTTCAAGCATCACGCCCGCCTGTGCAAACGCTACGGCGCCGCGGTGGTGGTGATGGCGTTCGACGAGGTCGGCCAGGCCGACACCGCCGCGCGCAAGAAGGAAATCTGCCAGCGCAGCTACGACATTCTGGTCAATGAAGTGGGCTTCCCGCCGGAAGACATCATCTTCGACCCGAACATCTTCGCCGTCGCCACCGGTATCGAGGAACACAACAACTACGCCGTGGACTTCATCGAAGCCTGCGCCTACATCCGAGACCACCTGCCCCACGCGCTGTCGTCGGGCGGTGTGTCCAACGTGTCGTTCTCGTTCCGCGGCAACAACCCGGTGCGCGAGGCGATCCACTCGGTGTTCCTCTACCACGCCATCCAGAACGGCCTGACCATGGGTATCGTCAACGCCGGCCAGCTGGAGATCTACGACGAAATCCCCGCCGTGCTGCGCGAGAAGGTCGAGGACGTGGTGCTCAACCGCACGCCCGAAGGCACCGATGCGCTGCTGGCGATCGCCGACGATTACCGTGGCGGCGGCGCGGCCAAGGAAGTCGAAACCGAAGAATGGCGCTCCCTGCCGGTGGAAAAACGCCTGGAGCATGCGCTGGTCAAGGGCATCACCGCGTTCATCGTCGAGGACACCGAGGAATGCCGGCAGCAATGCGCGCGGCCGATCGAGGTCATCGAGGGCCCGCTGATGAGCGGGATGAACGTGGTCGGCGACCTGTTCGGCGCGGGCAAGATGTTCCTGCCCCAGGTGGTCAAGTCGGCGCGGGTGATGAAACAGGCGGTGGCCCACCTGATTCCCTTCATCGAAGAAGAAAAGGGCGACAAGCCGGAAGCCAAGGGCAAGATCCTCATGGCCACGGTAAAAGGCGATGTCCACGACATCGGCAAGAACATCGTCGGCGTGGTCCTGGGCTGTAACGGCTACGACATCGTCGACCTCGGTGTGATGGTCCCGGCGGAGAAGATCCTCCAGGTCGCCCGCGAGGAAAAATGCGACATCATCGGCCTGTCCGGGCTGATCACCCCGTCGTTGGACGAGATGGTCCACGTCGCCCGGGAAATGCAGCGCCAGGACTTCCACCTGCCGCTGATGATCGGCGGCGCCACCACCTCCAAGGCGCACACCGCGGTGAAGATCGAACCGCGCTACAGCAACGACGCGGTGGTCTACGTCACCGACGCCTCGCGCGCGGTGGGCGTGGCCACGCAACTGCTGTCGAAGGAACTCAAGCCCGGTTTCGTCGAGAAGACCCGCGCCGACTACGTCGAGGTCCGCGAGCGTACCGCCAACCGCAGCGCGCGCACCGAGCGCCTGAGCTACGCCCAGGCCATCGCGGCCAAGCCACAGTACGACTGGGCCGGCTACCAGGCCGCGGTGCCCTCCTTCACCGGCGTGAAGGTGCTGGAGGACATCGACCTGAAGGTGCTGGCCGAGTACATCGACTGGACCCCGTTCTTCATCTCCTGGGACCTGGCCGGCAAGTTCCCGCGCATCCTCAGCGACGAGGTGGTCGGTGAAGCCGCCACCGCGTTGTATGAAGACGCACGACAGATGCTGGCCAAGCTGATCGACGAGAAGCTGATCAGCGCCCGCGCGGTGTTCGGCTTCTGGCCGGCCAACCAGGTGGCGGACGACGACATCGAAGTCTACGGCGACGACGGCCAGCCGCTGGCACGCCTGCACCACCTGCGCCAGCAGACCATCAAGCCGGACAACAAGCCGAACTTCTCCCTGGCCGACTTCGTCGCGCCGAAGGACAGTGGCGTCACCGACTACGTCGGCGGTTTCATCACCACCGCCGGCATCGGTGCCGAGGAAGTGGCCAAGGCCTACCAGGACAAGGGCGACGACTACAGCTCGATCATGGTCAAGGCCCTCGCCGACCGCCTCGCCGAGGCTTGCGCCGAGTGGCTGCACGAGCAGGTGCGCAAGGAGCACTGGGGCTATGCCAGGGACGAGCACCTGGACAACGAGGCGCTGATCAAGGAGCAGTACTCGGGCATCCGCCCTGCCCCGGGCTACCCGGCCTGCCCGGACCACACCGAGAAGGCCACGCTGTTCCGCCTGCTGGACGGCACCGAGATCGGCGAGACCGGCCAGAGCGGCGTGTTCCTCACCGAACACTTCGCCATGTTCCCGGCGGCGGCGGTCAGCGGCTGGTACTTCGCTCATCCGCAGGCGCAGTACTTCGCGGTGGGCAAGGTGGAGAAGGATCAGATCGAGAGCTACAGCGCGCGCAAGGAGCAGGACATTGCGGTAAGCGAGCGCTGGCTGGCGCCGAACCTCGGCTACGAGAACTGACACCGGGTTGTCCGCCCCTCGCGGGAACGTGGCTTGCTCTCGCGGGAACGTGGCTTGCCCTCGTAGGAGCGTGGCTTGCCCGCGAAGGACTGCGGAGCGGTCCCTGAATCTGCGCGAATTCGGGGACCGCTCCGCAGTCCTTCGCGGGCAAGCCACGCTCCTACGAGGCAAGCCAGGCGTCCATGAGGGCATCTTCGCCAGAGCAGCTAGACTCTCCGTCACACCCCGACGAGGAGCAGACCATGGACGACCCTCAAGGCAAGCCCCCAACCTTCTGGCAACTCCTGCACAGCGTCCTGGCCGCCGCCTTCGGTGTGCAGACCGGGAAGAACCGCGCCCGCGACTTCACCCATGGCAAACCCTCGCATTTCATCGCCATGGGCACCGCCTTCACCCTGGTGTTCATCCTCGTGCTCTACGGCCTGGTCCAGCTCGCCCTGCACCTGACCGCCCACTGATTACGCCCACGCAAACGAAAACCGCCCGCGGGGTCCATGCCGCGGGCGGTTTCGGTTCAGGTCACGGTTACTGCTGCTCAGTCTTGGTGTTCCATCACTGGTGACTGACCCAGTACACGGCGGTAACGACCACGAGCACGATCAGGCAGAGAATTGCCCACGCGTCCACACTGCTGTCCGTCTTGCCGGTTTTGATCGGGTTTCCCATTGCATCGCCTCTTTTTGTAGTGGTTATGGGAATGCACACCCCCAGCAGTTAAGTTCAGCAATGTCCTTTGCTCAAGCAGGGACTTTTACCGCTCGGCGGACGGCCGGATCACAGGCCAAACGCTAGCCAGTCTCACTTAGTCCAATCCGTTCTTTGCATATGCAAAAACATCACTTTTTCACATAAATACAAACTGCTATCTTTCCCCGGCTCCGCATCCGGAGTGCGCGGCCGTGCGCGCGATTAGCTGCAAGCAGCTTGAGAACAGGACCCCTATGTACGTATACGACGAGTACGATCAGCGGATCATCGAGGACCGCGTCAAGCAGTTCCGGGATCAGACCCGCCGCTATCTGGCCGGAGAGCTGAGCGAAGAAGAATTCCGCCCTCTGCGACTGCAGAATGGCCTCTACATCCAACGTTTTGCCCCGATGCTCCGGGTCGCCGTGCCGTACGGCCAGCTGACCTCGCGCCAGACCCGCCTGCTGGCGAAGATCGCTCGCGACTACGACAAGGGCTACGCGCACATCAGCACCCGGCAGAACGTGCAGTACAACTGGCCGGCGCTGGAAGACATCCCGGAGATCCTCGCCGAACTGGCCACCGTGCAGATGCACGCGATCCAGACCAGCGGCAACTGCCTGCGCAACGTCACCACCGACCAGTTCGCCGGCGTCGCCGCCGATGAACTGATCGACCCGCGCCCGTGGTGCGAGATCGTCCGCCAGTGGACCACCTTCCACCCGGAATTCGCCTACCTGCCGCGCAAGTTCAAGATCGCCATCAACGGCTCGAAGAGCGACCGTGCGGCCATCGAAGTGCACGACATCGGCCTGGAGCCGGTGCACAACGAGGCCGGCGAACTGGGCTTCCGCGTCCTGGTGGGTGGCGGCCTGGGCCGTACCCCGGTGGTCGGCGCCTTCATCAACGAGTTCCTGCCGTGGCAGGACCTGCTCAGCTACCTCGACGCCATCCTGCGCGTGTACAACCGTTACGGTCGCCGTGACAACAAGTACAAGGCGCGGATCAAGATCCTGGTCAAGGCCCTGACGCCGGAAGTCTTCGCCGAGAAGGTCGAGGCCGAGATGGTCCACCTGCGCGGCGGCCAGACCACCCTGACCGAAGCCGAAGTCCAGCGCGTCGCCAAGCACTTCGTCGATCCGGACTACAAGGCCCTGGACAACCTCGACACGCAACTGGCCGAACTCGACCAGCAGCACCCGGGCTTCGCCCGCTGGCGCGTGCGCAACACCCTGGCGCACAAGAAGCCGGGCTACGTGGCCGTGACCCTGTCGCTCAAGCCCACCGGCGTCGCCCCGGGCGACCTGACCGACAAGCAACTGGACAAGGTCGCCGACCTCGCCGAGCGCTACAGCTTCGGCCAGCTGCGTACCTCCCACGAGCAGAACATCATCCTCGCCGACGTCGAGCAGGCCGAACTGCACGCCCTCTGGCTGGAACTGCGCGAACACGGCTTCGCCACGCCGAACATCGGCCTGCTGACCGACATCATCTGCTGCCCGGGCGGTGATTTCTGCTCCCTGGCCAATGCCAAGTCGATCCCGATCGCCGAATCCATCCAGCGCCGTTTCGACGACCTGGACTACCT
>NZ_FZOL01000029.1 GCF_900188455.1 Pseudomonas japonica
GGTGGTGAATCTTCTGTACTTCTTGGTCATCGGGGGTACTCCTCAGTAGGGGGATTCTCCCTAATTGAGGTGTCCGGAGCCATTAGACCAGCACACCCAAATCCCACAGGCCATGGCACGTTGCAACAAATGTGGGAGCGGATTCATCCGCGATGCGCCGCGCGGGCGGCGCTCGATCTTGAGGGCGCTGCAAGGTTTGAGGCAGGCACCTGGCGGCCTTCATACGGTTCCCCGCCAGACCGTCAAAGTTGTGTAGATACCTATGGGCAATGTATGCCGCAGTCGCGCACCCGCGCTCACTACGCCAGTTCATCCAGGTAGTCGGCGACTTCCCCCAGCAGCCAGCTGGAAAACACCCGCTGCCTGGCCTGCGATCGCTCGCGATTGGGCAGCACCAGCCAGTACGGGTAGGGGTAGGGCGCGCTGATCGGCGACAGTTGGACCAGTTCACCCCGCTGGATTGCGTCATGCACCAGGCTGCGGCGTTCGAGGGCGATGCCCTGGCCCAGGCGCACGGCCTGCAGCACCAGGTTGGAGTCGTTGCTGCACAGGCCGCTGCGCGGGACGTCGATGTCCAGCCCCGCGGCCTGGCACCACGGTTGCCAGGATTCCATGTTGAAAATGATCGGGCTGGCGACGATCGCTTCGGGGCTGCGCGGCAAGACTCCGCCATTGAAGTGCGGGGCGGCGACCACCAGGGTCTCGTCGTGGAACAGCAACTGGCTCTCCATGCCTTCCCAGTCACCCGTGCCCATGCGGATCCCGACATCGACCGACTCCCGGCTCAGGTTCGACAGCGCCAGGCTGGCCTGCAGGCGAATGCCGATATGCCCCTGCAAGTCCTGGAAGCGCGGCAGGCGTGGCAGCAGCCAATTGAGGCCGAACGACGGCAGCACGGCAACCACCAGCTCGGTCGACCTGGGCTGGGCCTTGATCAGCCGCGTGGCCTCGCCGATTGCGTTCAGCGATTCGCGGATCTGCAGGGCGTAGAGCCGGCCGTCCTCGCTGACCCGCAACCCGCGCCCCTCGCGGACCACCAGGGTGACGCCGATCATCGCCTCCAGCACCTTGATCTGCTGGCTGATGGCCGAATGGGTGACATGCAGTTCCCTGGCCGCGGCGGTGACGCTGCCCAGGCGCGCGACCGATTCGAAACTGCGCAGGCAGGTGATGGGCGGAATGCTCGACATGTAAGTATTTCTTGCGTGATTTCGTAAAAAATATCGATATTTCGCGGTGCAGATTCTCACTAATGTAAGGAACGGTAAAGTCTTGCAGGCGGGAGGTCGAGGTCATGGACGATGTGCGGGCAGGGCAAGTGAACACTGGCGAGGATCCGGCATGGCTGCAGCTTTCAGTGGTCAGGACGCAATTGCTCTCGGTTCGCTTCGCCGACGCCATCTACACCCGGGCCCTGAGTGGCCGGCACTGGATCAGCAGTGACGGTGCCGACTTCACGATCGGCCCAGGCGAGGGGGTGAAACTCCGCGCCGGGCTGGCCCTGATCGGCGGGGAAGGGGTTCTCCAGCTTGCCCTCGCCACGGGATGCGAGCAGCGCCGGGTGTCGGCCTCGCCCGGCTGGCTGGGCCGACTGTTCAAGCGCCGCAGCGCGGCGCTGCAGATCAAGATCAATCAAGGAGCGTGATGGATGAAACTCGTTGGCATGCTGGATTCGCCTTATGTTCGCCGGGTGGCGATTTCCCTGGATCTGCTGGGTGTCGGCTTCGAGCACGAGGTGTTGTCGGTGTTCAGCACCTTCGACGCGTTCGCCGCGATCAACCCGGTGGTCAAGGCGCCGACCCTGGTGCTGGATGACGGCACCGTGCTCATGGACTCGACGCTGATCATCCAGTACGTCGAAACTCTCGCCGACCCCGCCATCCCGTTGTTGCCGCGCCAGCCCCAGGCCCTGGCCGGCGCCTTGCGCACGTTGGGGCTGGCACTGGCGGCCTGCGAAAAGGCTGTGCAGATCGTCTATGAACACAAGCTGCGCCCGGCGCAGAAGCTGCATCAGCCCTGGGTCGAGCGCGTCACCCGGCAACTGCTGGCGGCCTGCGCCGAGCTGGACCGGCACTGGGCGGGCCAGGCGGCACGCGACGAGCGTCCGGATCAGGCGGCGATCAGCAGTGCCGTGGCCTGGTCGTTCATGCGCCTGATGCTGCCGGAGGTGGTCAAGGCCGAGGATTTTCCGGCGCTGAACAGCCTGGCGACAGGTCTGGAACAGACCGAACCGTTCAAGCGCCATCCCATGCTCTGAGCGCTGCCGCGCCCCTGCCTGGCGACGATCAGGCGAGGTGCGACATCGGGAAGGCCGGCAGGGCCTGTCTTCAACTTCGCGGTTGCGTGCCTCTGGGTGTTGTGTCTGAATTGTGACTGTCAGGCTCATATGAGTCTGACAAGGATCATTTCCGGCTTTCTGTATCAGCGTGGTCAGCGCCTCTGGATTGCGGAGCCACCAGGCAACGATCGGCGAAGAACAACAACATGAAATCAGTGCGCACCGTCATCTCGGAAAACTTCTTCCGTCGCTTCAAGTCTGTTTTCGCCCCGCACCTGGGCGCGCTCGGCATCGACATGGCGCTGCTCGAGCGCGCCGACATCGAAATTCCCGGTGACCAGTACGTCGCGCTCTGGGAAGCCGTCGGTACTGCCCATCCCTCCATTGGTCTGACCCTGGGCAGCCAGACCGAAGCCGATGACTTCGGCGCCCTGGGCCATGCCCTGCATTGCGCGCCCAGCGTGGAAAAGGCGCTGATGACGCTGCACACCTACATCGTGGTGTTCGCCCAGGAGTCGTCCATCGACTACCGTCGCGAAGGGCGTCAGCTGCGCGTCGACTACCAGGTGCTCGACACCACCGTGGTCAATCGGCGCCAGGATGCCGAGTTCGCCATTGCCTCGATCCTGCGCCAGCTCCAGCTGATCACCGGCAGCGATGTCCGGCCGCTGCGGGTGGACTTCGAGCACCCGCGGCCGGCGGATGTCTCGGTGCACCGGCAACTGTTCAGGTGCCCGGTGTTCTTCAGCCAGCCGACCAACCGCATCACCCTGCCGGTCGAGGTGTTCGACCTGCCGGTGAGCCAGGGCAATGAGCGCCTGTTCCGGGCGCTGGAGCCTTATCTGCAGCAGGAACGCGAACAGCGCAACGTCAGCGACGAACTGCTGCCGCAGGTCACCCGCATGATCGCCCTGGGCCTGGCGAGCGGCCTGCCGTCGCTGGACCAGGTCAGCGAATACATGGGCCTCAGCCGGCGTACCCTGCAACGCCGGCTCAAGGAGCAGGACATCGAGTTCTCGCTGTTGGTCGAAGAGGTACGCCGCGATCTTGCCCTGGGCTACCTGAACCATTCCGACTACTCGATGACGCAGATTTCGCTGCTGCTCGGCTATGCCGAATCCGGCTCGTTCACCCGCGCCTTCCGCCGCTGGACCGGCCAGTCGCCGCAGCAGTTCCGCCAGGCCGGACGCAGCGCTGGCGCGGCCTGCTGAAAGTCTGGCACCTGCTGTCAATTCATCCGTCGACCCCCTCGATACCCTGAACGAAGCGCCGGCTGCCGCCTTTGGCAACCGGCCTCATTCATGTGAAGGGAGCGACGATGAACACAGCGATACACGCCAGCCCGGCCGACTGTGGCGAGGCCGCGGCGTTGCGCATTCTTTCGCTGCAGCGGGCCGCGCAGCGCGAGCAGCCGATTGCCACCTTGCAGGAGCGTCGCCAGCACCTGCGCCGCCTGGAACGCTTGCTGCTGGACAACCGCGATGCCATCTGCGCCGCGATCAACGCCGATTTCGGCAACCGCGCCCATCAGGAAACGCTGTTGCTGGAGCTGTTTCTCAGCGTCGATGGCATTCGTGACTGCCACAGGCGCCTGGCACGCTGGATCCGGCCGCAGCGGCGCAAGGGCTCGTTATGGTTCGCGGGCGCGCGCAACCGGGTGATCCCCCAGCCCAAGGGGGTAGTGGGTGTGATCGCGCCGTGGAACTACCCGCTGTTCCTGGTGATGGGGCCGCTGACCAGCGCGCTGGCGGCGGGCAACCGCTGCATGGTGAAAATGGCCGCCAACTCGCAGCACCTGTGCGCGCTGCTGCAGCGGCTGGTGGCCAGGGACTTCGCCGAGCACACCCTGGCCATCGTGCCGAATGTCAGCGGCGCGGTGTTCTCCAGCCTGCCGTTCGATCACCTGATCTTCACCGGCTCCGCGGCCACTGGCCGCCAGGTGATGAAGGCCGCCGCCGCCAACCTGACCCCGGTGACCCTGGAGCTGGGCGGCAAGTCGCCGGTGATCGTGGCCGATGATTTCGACCTGAAGACCGCCGCGGCGCGCATTCTGCAAATGAAGACGGTGAACGCCGGGCAGACCTGCGTGGCCCCGGACTACCTGCTGATCCACGAGAGCCGGGTAGAAGCCTTCGTCGAGCACTGCAAGGCCATCGTGCCCAAGCGCTATCCCGCGCTGGGCGCCAGGGACTACACCGCCATCGTCGATCGCCCGGCCTTCGAGCGCCTGCTGGGCTGCCTGGAGGATGCCCGCGACAAGGGGGGCAGGGTGGTTCCGCTGCTGCCCGGTCTGCGCAGCGACGCGGCCACGCGCAAGATCGCCCCGGTGCTGGTGCTCGATGTCCACGACTCGATGCAGGTGATGCGCGAGGAGATCTTCGGTCCGATCCTGCCGGTGAAGACCTACCGTAGCCTCGACGAGGCGCTGGACTACATCAACGAGCGCGACCATCCCCTGGCGTTGTACCTGTTCAGCCATCGGCGCGCCGTGCAGGCGCGGGTGATCGCCGCCACCCGTTCCGGCGGGGTTGCCCTCAACGACTGCGGGCTGCACGTGGCCCAGCACGATCTGCCGTTCGGCGGCGTGGGGGCCAGCGGCATGGGCCACTACCACGGTTACGAAGGCTTTCTCGAATTTTCCAAGCAGCGGCCGGTGTTCCAGCAGTTCGCCTGGCCGGCCTTCCGCCTGTTGTACCCACCCTACGGCAAGACGTTCGAGCGCCTGATGCGCCTGATGCTCGGTCGCTGAATCCTGGAGCCCGGTATGCACGACAACAACAATGAACCCCGTTCCTTCTGGCAGCACGACTATGGCGCCTACGCGCCCAACACCCGCCTGACCGAAGACCTCAAGGTCGATGTGGCGGTGATCGGGGGCGGCTTCACCGGGCTGAACACGGCCTGGCAGTTCAAGCGCGACAACCCCGGTGCCCGGGTGGTGGTGGTGGAGGCGGCGCTGATCGGCTTCGGCGCCAGCGGCCGCAATGCCGGTTTCAGTACCAAGCTGTTCGGTCTGGAACCCGAGTTGGTGGTGCTGCGCTGGGGCCGGCAGCGGATGATCGAGGCCCACCGCTACCTGGAAAAGGCGGTGGCCTACACCCGCGAGGTCATCGAGAGCCATGGCATCGACTCCGACTACCGGCATGCCGGGCTGCTGCGGGTGAGCTACGCGCCGCGTCAGCTGGCGCGCCTGGGCAAGACCCTGGAACTCTACGAATCGCTGGGCCTGGCCACGGACATGCGCTGGCGCAGCGCGCAGCAGTTGCGCGAGCGGCATGATTCGCCGCGCTTGCTGGGCGGCATCCATGAAACCGGGACCGGCTACCTCGACCCTTGCAAGCAGGTGCGCGGGCTGAAGATGCTTGCCGCCTCGGTGGGGGTGCGCATCCATGAGGCGACCCCGGTGCTGGATATCGCCCGCGGTGACGCCGCCATCGTGCTGCGCACGCCCCACGCCAGGGTGACTGCCGACAAGTTGGTGATCGCCACCAATGCCTATGCGCGGCAGATCCCCGGCACCCGCACCCTGCGGCAGCGCCAGTTTCCGCTGTGGACCTACCAGGTGGTCACCGAGCCGCTGGGCGATGCGCTGTGGCGGAGCATCGGCTGGGACGGTCGCGAAGCCTTCGGCGACAACCGGCAGATGCTGCACTACTTCCGTCCCACCGTGGATGGTCGCATCGTCATGGGCGGCGGCGATGTGCGGGCCTACACCGGCAGCGCCATGGCCGAGCAACCGTCGCCGGCCACCTGGGCGCACTGCGAGGCGCATCTGAAGTGGATCTACCCGCAGTTGCGCGATGTGCGCATCGCCTACCGCTGGGGCGGGCCGGTGTCGGTGAACGCCGACATGGTCCCGGAAATCAGCTTTATCGACGATGAACGCCTGATCTACGCCGGTGGCTGTTTTGGCCATGGTGTGGCGCTGAGTCATCTGAACGGGCGGACCATCGCCGACCTGCTGCAGGGGCGCCGGAGCGAGCTGACCGATTTCTGGATCGTCAACCGCAAAGCCATCCCGATGCCGGGGACCACGCTGTCGTGCTGGGCCGGGCGTACCGCGCGGCATGCGTTGCGGGCCTGGGATTGGTGGGAGGAGCGGGGGTTGGAGGGGTGATGGTGCAACGAGGTGCCTGTCTTGAGTCTTGCAGCGCCCATGAAATCGAGCGCCGCCCGCGTGGCGCATCGCTGTGCATGACGACACCCTTCTAGCGCCCTTGAGATCGAGCGCCGTCCGCACGGCGCTTCGCGAGCAAGCTCGCTCCCACAGTTTGTTGCAACGTACCTGTATCTGTCAGGCCATGGTTGACCGCTTTGTTGGGTCGACTCGATATCCAGGTCGAGCACTATGGCCTCTCTCCTGACTCCAGCCATGCACCAAGGCTGACACCCCCCAATCCCACAGGCCATGGCGCGTTGCAACAAACTGTGGGAGCGAGCTTGTCGGGGCGCCGAACCGTCGCGAAGCGCCGTGCGGACGGCGCTCGATCTTGAGGGCACTAGAAGGGTGTCGTCATGCACCGCGATGCGCCGCGCGGGACGCTGCAAGCCTCAAGACAAGCACCTGGCACCAAATGACAACCCCCCTGGCGCCGCCTGCCAAGCCCGGGACCGGGCGCTTCGAATACTGTCTCTCTCGCAGAGCCGCAGCACCTTGGGGCCAGCCCTTGGCGGCCCCGTTTTCGCGTCTTTGCCTGCAGCGAACTGCCTTTCGATAACCACAAGAACCACGCAAGGAAAAGTTCATGAAACAACGCCCCCTGTCCCTGTTGGGCGGCGCGCTCCTGGCGCTGCTCGGTACCACCACCTCGTTCACCGCCTTCGCCGAACTCACCCCGGCAGGTGCCGAAAAGGCCGGCAATGGCGATGGCAGCATTCCAGCCTGGACCGGCGGACTGACCCAGGCGCCCGCCGGCTGGTCCCCGGGCCACGGTGACCCCTATGCCGCCGACCAGCGCCTGTACACGATCGATGCCAGCAACGTTGCCCAGTATCAAACGCAACTGCCCGAAGGGCAGGTGGCGCTGATCAAGGCCTATCCCGGCTACCGCCTGGACGTCTATCCCACCCACCGCAGCTGCGCGCTGCCGTCCGAGGTTGCGCAGCGCACCCGGCAGTTCGCCGGCCAGGCCAGCATCGGTGCCGACGGCTGGCGCCTGGAACGCGCCGCCGGGGCCGCGGTGCCATTCCCGCAACCGAAAAGCGGCATCGAGGTGCTGTGGAACTACAAGCTGCGCTACATGGCCAAGGGGCGCAAGGCGCAGATATCCTTCCTGCGCCGCGAAGCCGGTGGCGGGCTCACCGAGGTGCGCCAGTGGGCCAGCGAGTACTACCCCTACAACGATCCGGCGGTGACCCGCCCGCAGGATACCGGCGACATCGAGGCCAAGCTGCTCTACGACATCCAGTCGCCGTCGTCGCGGGCCGGCGAGATGTACCTGGTGCACGCGCGCCTCGACCAGCCGCAGAACGCCTGGATCTACTTCCCCGGTCAGCGGCGCGTGCGCCAGGCGCCGACCTTCGCCTACGACAACCCGATCGCCGGTTCCGACAGCCTGTACTTCGTCGACCAGATCAACATGTTCACCGGCGCCCTGGACCGCTACGACTTCAAGCTGCAGGGCAAGCGCGAGATGGTCGTGCCGTACAACTCCTACCGCCTGGTGGACAAGCGCAACACCTACGCCAAGCTGATCGGCGAGCAGTACCTGGACCGCGACGCGCAGCGCTACGAGAAGCACCGGGTATGGGTGGTCGAGGCCACGGTCAAGGCCGACAAGCGCCATTCGTTCGCCAAGCGCATGTTCTATTTCGACGAGGACAGCTGGAGCCTGCTCCACGTCGATATGTATGACGCCAAGGGCAACCTGTGGCGGGTGCAGGAAGGCAGCCTGTGGGCCGATCCCGAGATCCAGGCCTGCACCGGTTTCGAGTACGTCAGTTACGACCTCGTCGCCCGGCGCTACATCGCCGACGGCTTCACCCAGGAGGGCGCGGCGCTGGATCTGACCGCCGGGCTGCAGGGCCGGGTCAGCGACAAGCTGTTCAACGCCAACGAACTGCGCCGTCGCGGCGAGCGCTGATCGGCCGGAGACCAGACCATGAACAAACACCTTTCGCGCGGATGGGCGAAGGCCGCGGTGTGCCCGGCCTTTACCCTGGCTGCCGCCGGCCTGCTCGGCGCGCAGCCTTGCCAGGCCTTGACCTTCGGTGACGAGGACGGCCTCTCGGGCAGTTTCGACTCGACCCTTTCCTATGGTTTCGCCAGCCGTCTGCAGTCACCCGACTGCCACCTGCTGGGCAGCAACAATGGCGGTTGCAACACCGGCACCGGCAATGCGCTGAGCCGTTACTACAACCTCGAACGCGGCAACGGCTACGCCAACGCCGACATCAACTACGCCAATGCCGACGACGGCAACCTCAACTACCACAAGCACGACGTGTTCTCCCAGGTGCTCAAGGGCACCCATGAGCTGAGCCTGCGCTTCGGCGAGGGCTGGAGCGCCCTGGGCCGGGTCGCCTGGGCCCGCGACTTCAAGATGGACGATACCCGCCGTACCGACCTCGAAGGCCCGGCCCGGCGCGACGCCACCCAGCGTTTCGACCTGCTCGACCTGTGGCTGGCGAAAAGCTTCGAGCTTGGCCAGATGCCGGCCAAGGTCAAGGTCGGCAACCAGGTGATCAGCTGGGGAGCGGAGATGTTCATCAGCGGCGGCATCAACCAGATCAACGCCCTCAGCCTACCCAAGTACCACACCCCGGGCACTCAGCTCAAAGAGGTGTTCATCCCGGCGCCGATGGCCTCGTTCAGCCTCGGTCTGAGCGACAGCCTGAGCCTGGAGGGCTACTACCAGTTCAAGTGGAATGCCTACGGCCTCGACCCGGTCGGCAGCTACTTTTCCAGCGCCGACGTCGCCGGCGAAGGGCGCCGGGCGATCTACTACCCAACAAACTACGCCCAGGGCCTGCTGCCCGGCATCTGCGCCGGTACGCCCACGGGGCACTGCGGCGACCCGCGGAGCAGCGGCCTGAGTCATGAGCAGATCGTCGCCAGCGGTCTGGCGGTGCCTTATGGCGGCGAGCGCAAAGCCAGCAACAGCGGCCAGTACGGCCTGGCCCTGCGCTGGATGGCCGAGTCGATCGGCACCGAGTTCGGCCTGTTCTACCAGCGCTACCACGACAAGTTGCCCTTCATCGGCTACACAGCGCGCAGCAACCCGGACGCCCTGGTGGTGGACGACTATTTCATCGACTACGGCGAGGACAAGGACCTCTTCGGTCTGTCCATGAGCACCCTGGTGGGGCCGGTGGCGGTGGCCGGCGAGCTGTCGCTGCGGCCCCGGGACAGTGTGGGCATCGACCCGACGGTGCCTTTCGGCCAGGGCCTGAGCGGCAGCTTCAACCGCTACAGCGTGTTCGACACCGGCGAGCACCGGGGCTTCATCGAGACGCGCAAGTGGCAGGCCGACCTCAACGCCACCTACACCTTCTCGGCCAACGACTCGCTGGGCTTCATTCCCGGCGCCCTGGGCGCTTCCGACGCGTTCCTGCTGGCGGAGGTGGCGCTGGTGCGCTATCCGGGCCTGGACCTGTCGGGCGAGGTGCCCTACGTGATGCCGGACTACTCGTTGCCCGACCGCACCTCCTGGGGCTACGTCACCGAGTTCGGGGTCAACTACCCGAACCTGTTCGACAGCGGCGTCACCGTCACCCCGCAACTGGACTTCAGCCATGACGTCAAGGGCACCACGCCCAACGCCATGCCCTTCGTCGAGGGGCGCAAGTCGCTGACCGGCTCCCTGCTGTTCAACTACCGCGACCGCTGGAAAGGCGGCCTGCAGTGGGTGCGCTACTGGGGCGGCGGCGACAACAACCTGATGGCCGATCGCGACTTCATCAGCGGCAACCTTTCCTACTCCTTCTGATCCGACCGCCACGCGCGCGCAAGGCGCGTGGCGGGGAGGCTATTCATGCTGGCTTATCTGGTCTCGGCGCTCGAGCGCCTGGTCTTTCGCCATCGCCTGGCGACCCTGGGGTTGCTGGCGTTGGTCACTGTGCTGATGGGGGCGTTCGCCGCCCGCCTGGAAATGTCGGCGGGCTTCGACAAGCAACTGCCGCAGCAACACCCCTATATCAAGACGTTCAACGAGTACCGCGATGTGCTGTTCGGCGCCAACCGGGTGATCGTGGTCCTGCGCGCGCGCCACGGCGACATCTGGAACAGCGCCGCGCTGACGCGCCTGCACGACCTGACCCAGACCCTGTTCTTCCTGCCAGGCATCGACCGGCGCAGCGTCACCTCGCTGTGGACGCCGAACACCCGCGCGGTGCAGATCACCGAGGAGGGCATGAAAGCCGAGGATGTGGTCGGCGGTGATGTCACTGTCGCCACCCTCGACGCCCGGGCCATCGCCGGAATTCGCGAGCGCACCCTGGCCGGCGGTTTCGTCGGCAGCCTGGTGGCCAACGACCAGCGCGGAGCGATGGTGGTGGCCGAGCTGGCCGACCCGGACCCGGCCACCGGCAAGCGCCTGGACTACCTGGCCTTCAGTCGCGAGCTGGAGACTCAGGTGCGGGCGCAGTATGCCGACGCCGACTTCGACGTGCAGATCATCGGCTTCGCCAAGCAGATGGGCGATATCGGCGCCGGCGCGCGCAGCGTGGTCGAGTTCTTCGCCCTGGCCTTCGTGCTCACCGCGCTGGCGGTCTACTGGTACACCCGCTCCTGGCGCCTGACCCTGCTGCCCCTGGCGTGCTCGCTGGTGTCGGTGGTGTGGCAGTTCGGCACCCTGACGCTGCTCGGCTTCGGCCTCGATCCGCTGGCGATCCTGGTGCCGTTCCTGGTGTTCGCCATCGGGGTGTCCCATGGCGTGCAGCAGGTCAATTTCATCGCCAAGGAGGTCTGCGCCGGCGCCGATGGCATGACCGCCGCCCGGCGCAGTTTCGTCGGCCTGATGATCCCCGGCACCCTGGCCCTGATCACCGCCTTTGTCGGCTTCGCCACGCTGGTGCTGGTGCCGATCCCGATGATCCGCGAGCTGGCGATCACCGCCTCGGTGGGGGTGGCCTACAAGATCGTCACCAACCTGGTGATGCTGCCGCTGCTGGCCAGCTACTGCCGTTTCGATGCGCGCTACGTGGCCCGGGTGGAGCGCCTGCGGGCGCGCCGCGAAGGGCTGATGAGCGGCCTCGGGCGCATCGCCGAGCCACGCAACGCGCTGCGGGTGACGCTGCTCGGCGCACTGTTGATGGTGCTGGCGGTGTGGCAGAGCCAGGGCCGGCATGTCGGCCATGTGCTGCCGGGGGCGCCCGAGTTGCACGCCGACTCGCGCTACAACCAGGACGTGGAGCAGGTGGTCAGCCACTTCGCCCTGGGCCTGGACCTGTTTACCGTGGCCGTGGCGACACCGCCTGGCGGCTGCTACCGGCATGACGTCATGGCCTACGTCGACCGCCTCACCTGGTACCTGGCGACCCTGCCCGGGGTGCTCTCGGCGCAGTCGCTGCCGGCCATGGCCAAGCTGGCGGCCTCGGGGGTGAACGAGGGCAACCCGAAATGGGCGGCGCTGCCGGCCGACGAGCTTTCCCTCGGCGAGGCGGTGCGCCAGGTACCCGAGGCGCTGCGCCTGTTCGATGCCGACTGCACGGTGCTGCCGGTCAACCTGTACCTGGCCGACCACAAGGCCAGCACCCTCAAGCAGGTGACCGCGGCCATCGAGCAGTACCGCGAGGCGCATGCGCTGCCCGGGGTGACCGTGCGCCTGGCCAGCGGCAGCGCCGGGGTGCAGGCGGCCACCAATGCGGTGGTCGAGGGCTCCGAGCTGCCGATGATGCTCTACGTGTACCTGACCATCGTGCTGCTGGTGGGGCTGGTGTACCGCGACTGGCGGGCCATGCTCGCCTGCTGCCTGCCGCTGACCCTGGCGACCTTCCTCGGCTACTGGTTCATGAAGGCGCTGGATATCGGCCTGACCGTGGCGACCCTACCGGTGATGGTGCTCGCCGTGGGCGTCGGGGTGGATTACGCCTTCTACATCTACAACCGCCTGCAACTGCACCTGGCCGCGGGACGCGACATCGTCGCCGCGTTCCAGCAGGCCCTGCGCGAGGTGGGCGTGGCCACGGTGTTCACCGCCCTGACCCTGTCGGTGGGGGTGGCCACCTGGTCGTTCTCGGCGCTGAAGTTCCAGGCCGACATGGGCCTGCTGCTGACCTTCATGTTCATGGCCAACATGCTGATGGCGGTGACCCTGCTGCCGGCGCTGGCGGTGGTCCTGGAAAGACTGGTTCCGCGACGGGGGCCGGTTCGCGCGCCCCTGCTCGCGCATTGAGAGGGGCTGAGTGATGAAAAGTATTCGAGTGTTGCACTGGGTACTGTTGCCTTGGGGACTGTTGCCTTGGGTGCTGGGGCTGCTGTGCGCGACGCCTGGCTGGGCGGTGCCGGCGATTGCCCTGCACGAGGTTCGCCAGGCGCCGCTGGTGGCGGTCGCGCGGGCCGGGCAGGGGTGGGTGGCGGTGGGCGACCATGGCGTGGTGGCGCTGTCGGACGACGGTCGCGCGTGGCAGCAGGCCCGGCGCGTGCCGGTGGATGGGCTGCTGACCGCGGTGAGCTTCATCGATGACCGACAGGGCTGGGCGGTGGGGCATGGCGGGGTGCTGCTGCACAGCGTCGATGGCGGCCGCGACTGGGAGCTGCAACAGCGCCTGGAGGGCAGGCCGGTACTGCTCTCGGTGCTGTTCAGCGACAGCCGCCACGGCCTGGTCGTGGGTGCCTATGGCTATGCCGCGCGCACCGTCGATGGCGGCAACCACTGGCAGGTGGTGCGGGTGGGCGAGGAGGGCGACGACTTCCACCTCAACCAGGTGTTCAGGGCGGCTGATGGCAGCCTGTTCGTCGTCGGCGAGGCAGGCCGCGCCTACCGCTCCAGCGACCAGGGGGCGTCCTGGCAACGGCTGGAGACTGGCGTCAGTGGCTCGTTGTGGACCGGCACCGGCCTGCGCGATGGCCGGGTGCTGTTGGCCGGCATGAGCGGGCGGGTGCTCCTGGGTGACAGCCAAGGCCGCGAATGGCGCGTGCTGGACAGTGGCAGTCACGAGGCGATCACCGCCGTGACGCAACTGGACGATGGGCGCGTGGCCCTGGTGGGCAACGCCGGACTGGTGGCGGTTTCCGACCCGCGGGTGGCGCAGTTCACCAGCCACCAGCGTGAGGACCGCCTGAACCTCTCGGCCCTGACCGCGCAGTCCGGTCGCCTGTTGCTGTTCGGCAGCGCTGGCGTGCTGGACAGCGTGGCACCGGATGCCAAAGCGCCTGGCGCCGCGCGCCAATCCAGCGAAAAAGCCCCTCGATAGACTCAAGCCCAGGCCGATCGCCTGTAGCGGAGCACCCAATGTTCAAGCAATTCCTGCGTCATCTGTTGTGTGGTCTTTCGTTGTGCGCCGGCGCTGCCTCGGCGTTCGCGGCTTTCGTGCCGGAGCAGGCCCGTGTCGAAGTGCTGGGTGAGCATCGTGACCAGCACTGGTTCTGGATCTGGGGCAGCAACGCGCCGAACATGGTCGACGGTCGCGCCTACCTGTTCGACGACCAGGGCCGCAACCTCGGCCAGTTGAGTACCGGTATCTGGTCCAACGGCCTGCAACTGGCCCAGGGGCGCGACGAGCTGTATGCCACCGAGATCCATTTCAGTCGTGGCGTGCGCGGCAAGCGCAGCGACGTGGTCACGGTGTACGACGCCCGCACCCTCAGCCCCAAGCACGAGATCGAGATCCCGGCCAAGCGCATGACCGCGCTGATCTCCACCGGGCTCAGCGTGCTGTCCGATGACGAGCGCTTCCTGCTGGTGCTCAACTTCACCCCGGCGCAGTCGATCTCGGTGGTGGACCTGGAGAACGACCGCTTCGTCACCGAGGTGCCGATCCCCGGCTGCGCGTCGATCTATCCGGCCGGTCCCCGCGACTTCTACGCGATCTGCGGCAATGGCGGTTTCTTCCACCTGCGCCTGGACGATCAGGGGCAGGTGATCCGGCAGGAACGCACGCCTCCGGCATTCGACCCGCTCAAGGACCTGCTGCTGACCACCGCGGTGCGCGATGGCGACACCTGGTACTTCGTCTCGCAGCAGAATCACGCCTATGCCCTGGGCATGACCGCCGACGGTGTGCGACCGCTCGCGCAGTGGTCGCTGCTCAGCGACGAGGAGCGCGGCGATGGCTGGGGGATCGCCGGCAACCACGGCGTGGCCTTCCATGGGCAGAGCGGACGGCTGTTCGTGCTGATGCACAAGGACCTGCCGGAGAACTACCAGAAACCCGGCACCGAGGTGTGGGTGTACGACGTGCGCACCCGGCAGCGGCTGGCGCGTCTGCCGCTCAAGGAACAGAGCACCGCCATCGGCGTCAGCCAGGGGGCGCAGCCGCGCCTGTACAGCCTGGATTGGGTCGCGCCCATGCCGCGCCCCTTTGCCCTGTGGATCTACCTCACCGAGGGCGAGGCCGGGTTGACGCCACTGCTGCGTCAGGCCGTGAACCTGTATGACGCCGACAGTGGCGAGCACCTGCGCGGCATCGGCGATATCCCCCTGGGCTTTCTCAATGTGGTGATGCCATGGTGAGTATCGACCTGCTCCACGATCCGCTGGTGCATCTCGCCAGCGCCGGCGGCCTGGGCCTGCTGCTGGGCGCCGCGGCGCTGCACAAGCTGCGCGCACCCCAGGCCTTCGCCCAGGTGCTGCGACGTTATGCCCAGGTGCTCGGGCCATGGTGCGCGGCAGCGCTGTGGCCGTACCTGCTGGCGCTGCTGGAGGTACTGGCCGCCGCCGGGCTGCTGCTCAGTGGTGGGTGGTCGCTGGCGGCACTGCCCGCGGCGCTGTTGCTGGCGCTCTACGCCGGGGTGCTGGCGCTGGGTTCGCGCCAGGGTGCCGCCATCGAGGATTGCGGCTGCCACTTCGGCGGCCGCCCGCAGCCGCCGGCCAGGGCGCTGGTGTGGCGCAACCTGCTGCTGGCCGCGCTGGCCGCGAACCTGCTGGTGCCGATGAGCGCGCGGACGCTGACCTGGCTCGACGCCTTCACCCTGGTCTGCGTCTTCATCGGCGCCGCCGCCAGCTACCAATTGGCGAACCTGCTGATTTCCAACCGTGTATCCCTGAGGCAACGGCCATGACCCATGCTCTGATAATTTCCTGCCTGCTGTCGTGGGCGCTGATCCTGCTGCTGATCCTCGCGGTGTGGGCCCTGGCGCGCCAGGTCGGGCTGCTCCACGAACGCCTCCAGCCGGTGGGTGCGCTGTCGCTGGGCAAGGCGATCAAGGCCGGCGCGCCGGCACCGCTGTTCACCCTGCCGAGCCTGACCGGTGGTTCGGTCAGCCTGGGCGGCGCCAGGGCGCAGCCGACCTTGCTGTTCTTCCTTTCCGAAACCTGTCCGGTGTGCAAGACGCTGTTGCCGGTGCTCGATGCCCTGCGCCGCCAGGAACGCCTGGACATCGTCCTGGCCAGTGACGGCGAAGCCGCCGAGCACCTGGCCTTCATCGCTGCTCAGGGCCTGCAGGGCTATCCCTACCTGCTGTCGCGGGAGGTCGGCCTGGCGTACCAGATCAGCAAGCTGCCCTACGCGGTGCTGATCGACGAGCAGGGCAGCGTCGCCAGTCATGGCCTGGTCAACAGCCGTGAGCACCTGGAGAGCCTGCTGGAAGCGCGGCGCCTGGGCCATCCCACGGTCCAGGCGTACAACGCCGCGCGGCAGGGGGCCTGAACATGACGATCAAATGGTTCGACGAAGCCACCCAACTGCTGACCCGTCGCGTTGCCCGTGGCACCTCGCGCCGAGGCTTTCTCGGTGGCCTGGGCACCTTGCTGGTGGGCGCCGGGGCGACCACGCTGCTGCCGGTGTTCCGCGGCGGTGCCTTCGCCCAGTCCAGCGCCGGGCTGCAGGAGTCCGGCGACCCGAACAGCTGCGAGTACTGGCGTCACTGCGCCATCGACGGCTTTCTCTGCGGCTGTTGCGGCGGCACCTCCAGCAGTTGTCCGCCCGGCACCGTGCGCTCGGACATCACCTGGATCGGCACCTGCCGCAATCCCACCGACGGCAAGGACTACGTGATCTCGTACAACGACTGCTGTGGCAAGAGCAACTGCGGCCGCTGCGTCTGCCAGCGCGACCAGGGCGACACGCCGCTGTACCGACCGCAGAGCTCCAACGACATCAACTGGTGCTCCGGCAGCCAGGCGGACATGCCTTACCACTGCTCGCTGTCGGTGGTGATCGGGGTCAAGGAGTAGGGCATGGCCAGCCGACTGCCCTGGGTGCTGCTGCTCGCGCTGGCGACGCCGGCGGGGGCCACCGAGCCGCGCCAGTTCGACTACATGCTCAACTGCCAGGGTTGCCACCTGCCCGATGGCGGCGGCAATCCGCAGCGCGGCGTGCCGGCCTTTCCCGGCCAGCTGGGCAAGTTCCTGTTGGTGCCAGGGGGCCGCGAGTACCTGGTGCAGGTGCCCGGCTCGGCGTTGTCGGGGCTGTCGGACGAGGCCCTGGCCGGGGTCCTGAACTGGATGCTGGTGCGCTTCGACGCCAGCCATCTGCCCGCGGATTTTCAAGCCTACAGCGGCGCCGAAGTGCGGCAGTGGCGCCACGCGGTACCCGCCGATGTCAACGTCACCCGCGAGCGCCTGCTGAAACGCATCGCCGAACAAGAACAACCACCAGGGAACACCGACCGATGAGACCTAGCCTGTGTGCCGGCCTGCTGGCCCTCACCGCCACCTTCTCCGCGCTCGCCGCGCCACCGCCCCAGGCGGCCACCTGCGTGGCCTGCCACGGCAGCGTGGGCCAGGGTAATCCGGCCCTGGGTGCGCCACGCCTGGCCGGGCAGCAGGGTGACTACCTGCTGACCCAGTTGCGCGATTTTCAGGCCGGGCGCCGCGGCTACGACCCGCGGGACAGCCATGGCGCCCAGATGCGCGCCATCGCCAGCACCCTGACCGAGGATGATCGCCAGGCCCTGGCGCGCTACTTCGCCGGGCTTGACGCACCGACCACGCCGCTGGCTGCCGCCGGCCCGGGGCAGGCGCTGTACCAGGGCACCTGCGCCGCCTGCCATGGGCCCCAGGGACAAGGCTTCGCGCACCTGAAGACGGCCAACCTGCGGCTGCTCGACCGCGCCTACCTCGAACGGCAGTTGCAGGCCTTCAGCGAAGGCTCGCGCGGCAGTGAACAGCACGCCAGCGAGCTGGCGATCTGGATGCGCGGCATCGCCCTGCAACTGCATGACGAGCAGCAGCGCAAGGCGTTGCTCGACTACATCGCCGCTCCCTGAACCGCCTACCCATGGTCAATACGCTGCTTTTCAATGGACGGGATTCCCATGCCATCACCTGCGTTTCTCAAAGGCTTGCGCCACGAACTGGCCAACCGTGCTTTCGCCCATGCCGCGGTCACCCGCATGGCCGCGCGCGTGGCCGGGCAACCGGCCTACACCTTCTGGAAAACCTACGCCGACCTCGAGGCGTTCAACCAGCCGCGCTACCAGGCCGCGGCCGAGCACTGGGGGCTGGACACCACCCCGGGCCTGGCGACCCGGGTGAAATCCTGGCTGGTGTCCTCCGTACCACGGCCCCTGCAGGGGCTGCTGCTGCGCCTGGTCCACCATGAGACCGTGAAGTACCTGGCCTGGCTGCGGACCCTGCGCAGCATCGGCCCGGCGCAGGCCCAGCGCTTTCTCGACTACATGATCGACCAGGAGCAACTGCAAGTGGACATGATGGGCATGGCCTTGAGCGGTCGTTACGGCGATGTGGTGATTCCCGCCGACCAGTTCTTTTTCAAGTACAACGGCGTCAGGCTGCTGGAGCGGCCATGAAGGTATTGATCGTTCACGCTCACAACGAGCCGCAATCCTTCAACAGCGCCATGGCGCGGCTGGCGGTGGAGGTACTGGAGGACGAGGCCAATCCGGTCATCTTCATGACCGGTGGCCTGTCCAGGGCGCCCTGTGTGCAGGACTGCGGGCGCAACTACCTGTAGCGGATCATGATGGCTGATAGGCACTCAGAACTTCTTGGTGACGAACAGGTTGATGAAGCGTGGCTCGCTGTAGGCGTGGTAGTAGGTGGGCTCCGTGCCGGAAAAGCGCGTGCGGTAGCCGCCTGACTGCGGCCGTCTCAGGTCGGTCAGGTTCTTGCCTTCCAGGCCGGTGGTGAGGGTGCCGTCCGGTGTGGTCCAGTTGATCGTGCCGTTGAAGAAGGTCTGCGCAGACACGGCGGTCTGCTCGGTGTTGAGCACGTCGGCATAGCGCTTGGATTCGAAGTTGGCATCCAGGCCAAGGCGCAGGGCGCCGGGGAGGTCCAGCGGTACCCGGTAGTTGACGCTGGCACTGGCTTGCCAGGTTGGCGCGTACGGGAAGTCCAGCCCTTCGAGGGTGGTCAGGCCTTGCTCGTTGGTGGGCAGGGTGGCGGTGAACTTGTCGTATTCG
This sequence comes from Pseudomonas japonica, assembly GCF_900188455.1. GTDB lineage: Bacteria > Pseudomonadota > Gammaproteobacteria > Pseudomonadales > Pseudomonadaceae > Aquipseudomonas > Aquipseudomonas japonica. The sequence continues at coordinate 18,744 of NZ_FZOL01000029.1, forward strand.
GTTTCCAGGTAGGCCAGGTTGAAGCCCAGTGTCAGGTTCTCTGTCGGCAAGGCGGAGATTTCCAGCTCTACGCCTTGCGAATGGGCATCGCCGGCGTTGATCAGGAACGAACCCGCGGTGCCCAGGGCGCCCGTGGTGTACGCGCGGACCTGGAATTCTTCGATGTTGTTGCGGTAGATCGCCAGGTTGGTGGTCAGGCGGTTGTTGAACCAGGCCGCCTTGATGCCGACCTCATAGGCCGTTGTCGTCTGTGGGTCGTAGGGCGTAATGGAGCTTTCCAGGCTGGTGGCGCGCAAGTCGAACCCACCGCTCTTGAACCCCTGAGAGTAGCTGACATAGCCCATCAGGTCGGGCGTGAACTGGTATTGCAGGCCGAGCTTGGGGGTGAAGCTGCTGTAGGTTTCCCAGGTGCCATTGACGTCGTAGCGAGCGGCCCCCCTGGAGAACAGTGAGGAAAATAGATCCGTATCGAAGTTGCCGGGCAGCGGGTAGATCAGCGGGACGCCTGCTTGCGTGGCGCCCAGGTTGTCGAATTTCTTGCGCTCTACGGTATAGCGCGCACCCAGGGTCGTGGAGAGTTGTTCCGTCAGCTCATAGTCGAACTGACTGAAGACCGCCCAGCTCCTGGTGTAGGAATCGCTGTCCGCCCAGGCTCTGACCCCGACGTTGTTGAGGTTGCTCGATGCGCTCTGGTTCAACCGGTTGTTGTTGAAGAACTCATCGAAGTAATACAGGCCCACGACATAGTTCAGACGGTCATAGCTGCCGTTGAGGTTGAACTCCTGCGTCCAGTAGTGCTGGTCGAAGCCTGCGTAGCTGTCGCTCTTGATCGCGGTGACGCCGTCGTTGTCGTAGTAGATCGGGCCCTGCATGCCGCGCCAGGCGCTGACCGACTTCAGGGTGATTTCCGGTGAGAAGTCGTAGAAGAAGGTCAGGGAGCCGCCATAGACCTGGGTCTTGTTCAGCGGGCGGGTATCCGACCAGGTTCTGTCCGGGTCCGGGCTGCCCCCGCCGGGCAGGCCATTGGGCTGGTTGTGCGGGGTGTAGTAGGTCTGTGAACTGCGATCCCACATGCCATCGGCACTGAACGAGGCGGACAGCTTGTCGGTAAGAACCGAGTTCAGTTTGGTGCGCAACATGGTCAGGTCGAGGTCATTGACGTCCTTGTCCAACGGAATGCTGTGGGTCCAGCCATCGCGGGTTCTGCGCACGACCGAGAACGAACCGTTGAGCCGCTCGTCATCGAGGATCGGGCCATTGACGCGGGCCTTCAGGTTGAGGTTGTTGTAGCTGCCATAAGAGGTGCTGACCTCGGCGCTCGGATCGGAGGTGGCGTCCTTGGTGACGAACTTGATCGCGCCCGCGCTGGAGTTTCGACCGTAGAGGGTCCCTTGCGGCCCGCGCAGAACCTCGACCCTTTCCAGGTCGGGTGTGTCGTAGATGGAGCCCACGGTTCGAGCGAGGTAGACATCGTCCACATAGACGGCCACGGTCGGCTCGGGATAGGTATCGATTTCGCCGACGCCGCGAATGGAATATTGCTGGGTGGTGTAGGAGGTGGAGCGCTTCGGCGCTACCAGGCCGGGAACCTTGCCGGAGAGATCGCGGAAGGTGGAAATCGACTGCTGGGCAATGTCATCGGCGGTGAAGGCGGTGACCGCGACGGGCGTTTCCTGCAGCGGCTGGGAGCGTTTCTGTGCGGTAACGACAACGTCACCCAGCCGGGGCTCGCTGCTGGAGGGATCTTGCGTGCTGGCTGCGCCCTCCTGGTATTCATCCGCCTTTTTGGTTTTCTGTACGACATCGGCATAAGCGGGGGGCAGCATCATACCGAATGCGCCCAGGCCGATACTCACGGCAAGTTTCGACTTCTTCATGGATGGTCTCGCTGGTCTTTGAATGATTTTTCATAGGTATGGTCCAGCTGTTATCAGGTCCCTGCTGGCCAGATTAATGACTAATCAGCGAGCGGTGAAATACTGTTTTATGATGTTTATATTTTATAAAGTCATATCAAATATATTAGTAAATTGCATTTAAAGATGCTGGGTATCCTGCTGTGTCCTCGGGTCGATACAGCGGTAGGACAAATCGACCAGCAGGTTGATCAGAACGTAGAGTGAGGCGATCAGCAGGACGGCGCCCTGGATCACCGGAATGTCCTTCTGGCCTACGGCTTCTATGACCGTGCGGCCCAATCCCTGCCTGGCGAAGAGTATTTCGATCACCACGGTGCCCGACAGCAGCGTGCCCAGCAGCACGCCGAACAGGGTCACCACGGGCAGCAGCGAGTTCTTCAGGGCATGCTTGAGGTAGATGTTCAGCAGGCCGCTGCCCTTGGCTTTCAGCGTCAGGACGTAGGGTTCGTTGAGGGTGTCGAGCATGCTGCTGCGTACCAGGCGGACAAGGGTGCCGGAGGCGATCAGTCCCAATGCCAGCGCGGGCAGGATCTGACTGCTCAAGCCCGTGTTGCCCACGGAGGGAAGCCATTGAAGCCTGACGGAAAACAGCAGGATGAGCAGCGTGCCCAGCCAGAAGGACGGCATGGATGCCAGTACCAGGGCGGTCCACTGGATGCCGCTGTCCAGCAGGCTTTTGTGGCAGATGGCGGAAAGGCTGCCCAAGGCAATGCCCGCCAGCAGGGCGACCAGGGCCGCGAGGAGAGCAAGCTCCAGCGTAGGGACCATCTGTTCCAGCAAGCGGTCGAGCACGGGGGTATTGGTGATGAACGACGTCCCCAGATCGCCCGTCAGCAGTTTTCCCAGATAGGAGGCGTACTGCTGGAGTATGGGTCTGTTGGTACCGAGCTGTTCCTGGATGGCGTGGATGGTTTCCTGACTGGCGTTTTCTCCCGCAACGATCTCGGCGGGGTCACCTGGCAGCCAGAACAGGATGAAGAAGACCAGGGTGATCGTGCCGAGGATGACGCCCAGGGAATGGATAAGCCGATTCAGCATGTACATGTTCGGTCTCGCTGACGAGGCGGGCACGTTTCGACCGCTGTGTCGGAGCGTGCCCGCGGACTATCGGGATTCAAGGCTGGGCAATGCGTGCCGACTGGAAGAGCGGAAAGCCGCCCTGATCCAGCACGATGCCACTCACCCTGCTCGAGTGGGCGAGCGTGTAGGGCAGGACATAGATGGGCACGGAGTAGGTTTTGCCGATGATGCGTTCCTGGATCTTTTTGTAGCGCTCGCGGCGCTGGCCCTTGTCGGTTTCCTGGCTGGCCTGGGTCAGCCATTGGGAGAGCGTGTCGTCGGCCAGCGTGATGATGCGGATGCCGCCCGCTCTCCTGTCGCGGTAGATGCTTCTCAGCACATCGGGGTCGGAGGTGAACTGGCTGCCGTTGGAGATGTTCCACTCACCCTTGGCGATCTTCTCGAAGTTGAAGCCCAGCACCGAGTCGATGACGACATCGATGCCGACCTTCTTCAGGTGGTTTTTCACCATGGTAATGACGTCGAGGCGCTTTTCCCGGTTGCCCTCGAAGTGCACGAACACCAGACGAAGTTTTTCGCCGTTGCGTGTCCGGATGCCATCCTGGCCGAGGATCCAGCCTTGCCCGTCGAGCAGTTTCCCGGCTTGTTCCGGGTCGTACTTCCAGCTGTTCTCCAGGCTCGCGTCATAGCCCGGCAGCGAGGGTGAAAGCGGCGACCAGGCTCTCTTGAAACGCCCGAGGTAGAGCGTCTTGACGATCGAATCGACGTCAATGGCCAGGCGTACGGCAGTGCGCACGTTTTCATCATCCAGCGGCGCGCGCAGGGTGTTGAAGTACAGGGAGAAGTTGTGGTTCAGCAGCTCCTTCTGTTGCACGACGAAGTGCTTGTCGGCGGCGAGTTCGATGAGGTTTTGTGGCGGTACGATGTCCACGGCGTCGACCTGGCCGCTTTTCAGGGCGGCGATGCGCGTGGTTTCGTCCGGCAGGTTTTTCAGGATGAGGCGATCGATGACCGGCGCTGCATTGTCTGGAAACAAGGCGGATGCCCAGGCGTACCGCGGATTGCGCTCCAGGTTGATCTGCGTGCCGTGACTGAGGCTCTTGAACAGGAAGGGGCCGCTGCCCACCGGGTTTGAGGCGAACTCCTTGCCGTATTTCGCGACCGCTGCTGGAGAGACGATGCCAAAGGTGGATTTGGACAGCTTGTTCAGCAGTGCCGCATCAGGGCGTTTGAGAAAAAGCCTGACCGTGAGCGGGTCGACGACCTCCGCTTTTTCATAGGCGTCGAAGTCCTGGTAGGTGGCGAATGACGCGGGCTCGGCCATGCGCTCGAAGTTGAATTTCACGGCGGCGGCGTCCAGGACGGTTCCGTCATGAAACGTGACGCCTTCCTTCAAATGGAAGGTGTAGGTCCTGTTATCGGCGGAGACTTCCCAGGAGCGCGCCAGCCAAGGGCCTGTCTCATCGTTCGGCAGCAGGACGACCAGGCTGTCGAATACCTGCCTGAGCATCCGGTTGTGGGGGGCGAAGGCGATCAAGTGCGGGTCGAGCTGGAACTGGGTCTGTGCGCCGCCATCGATGCCGAAGACCACCTGCCTGGCGGCGCTTGCGGCGGGCCTGGATTCGTCCGGGTTGCCGCACCCGACAAGAATGCCGGCGAGGAGGGGGGCCAGCCAGAACTTCATGTTGGAACGCATGGGGTTTTCCTTATGACTACAGCGGGAAGTGACAGGCTGCCCATCGATCGGTGGCGATCAGGCGAAGCTCGGGTATTTCGCGTGTGCAGCGCAGGGTCGCCGCCGGACACCGGGTGTGAAACACGCAGCCGTCCGGCAGATGGGTGGGCGACGGGATTTCTCCGCTGAGCAGGAGGCCGCAAGGCCCGGCAGCCTGCCCCGGGTTGGTGCTCGCCAGGGCGCGGGTGTAGTGATGGGCCGGATGGCTGAACAGCTCGGTCGAGGGGGCGATTTCGACCAGCTTGCCGAGGTACATGACGCCGATACGGTCGCAGAGGTGGCGCACCACATTCAGCCCGTGGCCGATGAACAGATAGGACAGGCCATATTTTTCCCGCAGGCTGAGCAACAGGTTGACGATCTGCTTCTGCACGGAAACGTCGAGGGCCGACACCGCTTCGTCGGCCAGGATGAATTGCGGATTCAGGGCAATGGCCCGGGCAATGCTGATGCGCTGACGCTGCCCGCCAGAGAATGAGCGCGGGTAGCGGTGCAGGGCGTCAGGGCTCAGACCGACCTCCTGCAACAGCTCCTGAACGCGCTCCGAGAGCTCACCGTTGTGCAGTTTGTGGTGCAGTTTCAGCGGCTCGCCGATGATGTCGCGGACCGTCCACTTCCAGTTCATCGCGTCGTAGGGATTCTGGAAGACGATCTGGGCGTTCCTGCGAAACGCCATCTGCTGCTTCCTGTCGGCCAGGGCGATGTCCTGGCCCTGGAACAGGATCTGTCCCGCTGTCGGTTTTTCCAGACCGGTCAGCAAGCGGCCCAGCGTCGACTTGCCGCTGCCGGATTCGCCAATCAGGCCGAAGCTTTCGCCGGGGCGGATGGAGAAGGAAATGTCGTTGACTGCCTTGATGGGCTTGCCGCGCGAATGCCTGGAATGAAACCACCGGGACACATTGCTGACGGTGAACAGTGCCTGGCTGTCGGTGTCCGGCGATGGCTGCGCGACGGTGGGGCGCGCGGCCACGGTATCGCCGAGCGCGCGGCCGACGGCACTGTCCATTGGAATCAGTGCGCCCAGCAGTTTCTGTGTGTAGGGGTGTTGTGGGGCGTGGTAGAGGCGGCCGGTGTCGTCTCGTTCGACCACCTCGCCCTGGTACATCACCAGGGTGGCATCGCTGATCTGCGCCGCGACTTCCAGGTCATGGGTGATGAACAGGATGGACATCTGTCGTTGCTGCTTGATCTCGGCGAGCAGCTCGAGAATCTGCGCCTGGATGGTGACGTCCAGCGCGGTGGTTGGCTCGTCGGCGATCAGCAGCAGGGGATCGCAGGACAGCGCCATGGCAATCATGGCGCGCTGCAGCATGCCGCCGGAGAGTTCGTGGGGGTACTGGTCGAGACGCAGGTCGATGTCCGACATGCGCACATCCGCCAGCAGTCTGCGGGTTTTCTCCAGCGCTGCGTGGCGGCTCAGTCCGTCGTGCTTGCGGATGACCTCCGTGATCTGGCTGCCAATCGTGTAGACCGGGTCGAAGGCCTTCATCGGCTCCTGGAAGATCATGGCGATCTGCTTGCCGCGCAGGGGGCGCATGTCCCGCTCGCTGAGCGCCAGAAGCGCCTGGCCGTTGAACGAGATGTTGCCACTGATGGAGAACAGTCGAGGGTCGAGCAGGCGCATCAGGGCCTGCGCTGTCAGGCTCTTGCCGCTTCCGGACTCGCCCACGATGCACAGTGTCTGGTTGTGCCGCAGGCTGAAGGACACGCCATTGACCAGCGGTGTCGACAGGCCATTTTTGCCTACCGTGATGTGCAGGTCAGTGACTTCCAGCAGTGGCGGTTGATCGAGCGGGGATTGGACGATAGTCATGGCGCTACTCAATGCGAGCGTTGCTTCAGGTCGATACGGTGTTTGAGGCTTTCTCCGACAAGGTTGATCGCGATGACCAACAGGGTGATGGCCAGGCCGGGGAATATGCAGATCCACCAGGCGACACTCAGGTAGCTGCGGCCTTGTGCCAGGGTGTAGCCCCAGTCGGGGAGTTCCTCGATGGCACCCAGGCCGAGAAAGCTCAGTCCCGCTCCCGCCAGAATGGCGGTGCCGATACCGATGGTGGACTTGACCAGCAGTGGCGAAAGGCAGTGCGGGAACACATGCCGGACGATGATCCAGGCCGTCGACGCCCCCATGGAGCGGGACGCTTCGACGAATGCGCGGTGGCGCACCGCAAGCACCGCACTGCGCATGACGCGCACGTAGGCGGGAACGATCATCAGGCTGATCGCCAGGATGACGTTGGTGAAGCTGGAGCCCAGTGCCGTGGCGATGATGATGGCGAGAAGAATGTCAGGCACTGACAGCCAGACATCGATCAGACGCATGATGAGTCGATCCAGCCGACCACCGCGAAAGCCCGCGAGCATCCCCAGGAACACACCGATGCTGCCGCCGATGAGTACGGCGCATATCCCCAGAATCAGCGATTGCCTGGCGCCATGGACGACCAGCGAGAATACGTCCCGGCCATATTGGTCTGTGCCGAACAGGTGGGCCGCGCCTGGTGCGGCAAGAATCGCGTCCTGGTCCATGTGCCGCGGATCGTGGCTGGCGAGCTGCTCTGGCAGGACGGCGCAGAGCACCGCGCTGAGGATGAAGAGCAGGGGCAGCAGTTCAAGGATCTGGCGCAGGTAGGCAAGTCGTTGCCTGGCCGCGCCCGCGAGCTTGTGCAGGCCGGATCGGCGGTGCGCGTGTGCCGACAGCGTCCGCTGTGCTGTCGGGGAAGGGCTGGAGGCGCTCGACATGCGCAGCGTGACAGGCGCGCCTGGGCGGTGGTGATGTGCCTGGACGGCAACGTCACCCGGACTCTCGTACCCTCCGGGGCTGCGGGCGGGCGTAACGGCATGCTGCGTCATGGGACTCTCATCATTGGGTTCTAGAGGTGGCGGTCTGCCGACTCGCTGACTAGAGCGCCCCAGGTAGATGAGGTGGCTTGGGTTTAACAGTATGGGTATAAACTGTCGTCGTAAAATTCTTTTTGGTTATATGTTAATTATGAAAATACAGAATTTATATTTGAATAATTATGCGTGATATGAATTTTAAGTGGGTGCATCGAACTGTGTTCGATCGCTGCTTTTGCTGACGGAATGGCAGGAGCTGGCGGCATTCGGTCGGGCTGCGAGAACTTAAACGCCTGCTCCAGGTCTCATCGGCACTTTAGCTCCCCCCTCGTGCCTCTGGAGGCGAATACAAATGAGAAAACCCCTGGTTGCTGTCTTTGCTTGTGCATTGACGCTCGGGATAACGGCATGGGTGCCCGCTGATATCTCGCCGATTGCTTCCGCCCATGCCAAAGGTGGTGGTGGTGGTGGTGGCGGAGGTGGACACGGCGGTGGGCATGCGGGTGGCATGGGCGGACAGGGTGGAAATGGCAAGGGCTCCGCAAGTGATCACGCTGGAAAGGCGACCCGCGATCATGGCGTAAGCGGCAATCATTACGGTAGCTCGCGCAACAGCGACAACGGTCATGGGACCACCACCTCGGGTGTCGCTCGCTCCAAAGACACTCGCGGTTTGGCCAAGTCCACGGCCATTTCCCGAACCACGCCAGGCGATCACAATTCAAAAGGCCTGAGCAACGCTGTCGGATCCTCTTCGAAAAATGATCGATGATTCGACTGCTTCGCTGTGGTAACGACCCCGGCGTTCACGAAAGCCCAGCCCATGCTGGGCTTTTTGTACCCGCGATAGCACGGAGTTGGCACTGGTGATGTTGCCGGGTAGTGGTCGCTTATGGAGAGGCGCAGCAGGAGCGACTGAATTGTCTGACGTTGTGTAAATAAAAATGGCTGTCGAACACTCATTGAATGACATGAGTATTTATCCGTTCGGATCGATTTGTCATATCTTGCGCTTCATGATCTCAACTTCGATTAGTTTGATTGCTTCGCTCTTTGTTGCCTCGGCAAGCGCTTCAGTGGTTGTGAGTATTTTGTTGGAGATTCGCCTCAGAATTAATGGGCCTTGACTACCTTCTTTACGTGTCACTCCTTCAGGGCTACTGATCGATACCGATCTGTTTGTAAAATAATTCCCGACAAGTTTGTTTTCGTTGCTCAGATAGAGCAGGTTATATGACCCCTTGAAGTCTGGCTGCTCTTTACCCAGGCCAATGTGCTCGTACAGGATGCACAGATCGGATCTTTCCGCGGTGGTGTCCTTGAGCGTTGCCACGATCGACTTATTGTAGCCAAGCCTCTTGTCGAGATCCCAAGGCTCTGCCGAGGAGTTCTTGAAGAAGGCATCTTCGTGAATGTATATTTCAGACCAGTTCTGCTCGATGGTAACGATCGCCAGATGGGGCCAGTCTCTTTGGTAATTAGGCAGCGTGCAACCCATCCAGGTGCCTCCAAGGTCAGGTATATCATTGCCAACAAATACCCAGGCCTTTTTATCATAAATCCAGTATATGCCCAAGAAGACCAAGGAATAGAGACCGATAATATAAATGGCATCCAGGCCAGCCATTTCCAGAAGTCTTGGGGTGATGTATGAAATGGCCGCCGTAATTCCATAGGCTATTGCGGCGATGCACGACAATACTTTCAATCGATTTCTTGTGTCGGTCGAGTAGGAGTGCAGCTTGCTCATTTACACGTCCTTTTCGTTGACCTGCATGGTTATTGGCGACATTGGAGAGTGTAGCAACGTGTCTGGCAGTGTCATCGCCTTGCAGGACTTGCACAGCAGGAGCCCATTGAAGGGTTCCGAGATTTGATTTTTCCGGCGATCAAAGCGCTTTGATATCATCCGCTCTCCAGCGAAAAAGCCCTGGCTTTCCAGCGTGCCCACACCCCGTGCCACGCGCCAGCGTCGAATTACAGGAGTAGCGCGTGAAGATCGGTGTTGATTTCGGGACGAGTTTCTCCAGTGCCGCGGTTTGCATGAATGGCAAGGTTCAGTACATCACGTTTGGCCAGGAGCGGCAGTTTCGCACCGCGGTGTTCTTCCCCAATCGGCACGTGGATGAATCGCTGTTCAGCCTCACTGCCGAGCACGAGCGCGAGATCGACAACGCGATCCGGGCACGCAAAAGCCGTTACTCCCAACAGCTGGCCGACTATGAGCAGCGTCTTGCCGCGGTGCTCGGCGAAGAGCGAAAAAGGGCGCGCGAGGACGACCCGTATTCGGCGCAGGAGAAGGAAAAGCGGCGTTCGAACCTGATCAAGCCCCGGCGCTTCTCCGATGAGGAAATGTACCGGATGGAGTTCAATGCGATCCTCCGGCGCTGGCGCGAACAGCAAAGCGAAAGCATCGCCCAGGAAGGGCTGCACGTCAGGCAGGCCACGGGGGTGTTCGGCGAGGATGCCCTCGATGCGCTGTACAACAACGAACCCGGCAAGATATTCCAGTCACCCAAGTCCATGCTGGGCTTCAAGCTGGAGCAGCCTTATCTCGACGTCGTGACCGGTGTGGTGGCGCAGGTCCTGGCGCATATTCGCCAGGCCGCCGAACAGCAGCTGGGCACTGAAGTGCGCGCGGTGGTGCTCGGGCGACCTGTCGAGTTTCGCGGTATCGGGGCCAGCGCCGATCCCCTGGCTCCGCAGCGTCTGCTGGAGCAGGCGGCCAGGGAGGCGGGCTTTACCGAGGTCGAGTTTCTCGAGGAGCCCTGTGCCGCCGCCCTGGCGTATCACGTCGGCGAGCCGGTCGCACACGAGGCGCTGATCATCGATATCGGTGGGGGGACGACCGATGTCGCTTACGCAACGGTCGGTGGCAAGGCCGCCAAGCCGGTGATCCACCGGGTCTGGGGCAAAGGGCTCGGCGGCACGGACGTGGATGTCGAGTTGTCCATGCGCGTGGTCATGCCGTTGTTCGGCCACGGGCATGAGCATGGGCTGGCGCAGTATGCCTACCGCAGTGCGGCGAAGGTGGCCGAGTTGAGCCGGCAGCAGGAGTTTCTCAGGACTTGCACCAAGCGCGTGGTCGAGCCCTTCAGGACACGCCTGGAAGCCCTGCGCCTGAAGGGCAGGACGGTCAGGCTCAACCGGGATGTCGAGCAGCTCAAGATCGAACTGAGTGACGAGAGTACGGCGGGCCTCTCGCTGGACTTCATCGAACAGGACCTGGCGGCGCATGTTGACGATGTTGCGCTGACGGCAAGCGCGCAGGGTTTCCTGGACAAGCTTGGGCAGTTGCTGGAACAGGTGCGCAGTGACCTCCCGGAAGTCAATCCGGTGATCTTCATGACCGGTGGCATGTCCAGGGCGCCCTATGTGCAGGACTGCGTGCGCAGCTACTTTGGTCTGTCGCGGATCGTGGCGGGTGATGCGTCGTTTGGTGTCGTGAGCGGGCTTGCGCAGTTTGCCCGGCCCGTCGAAACCGCGGACCCCGCGCGGGAAGAACAGCGCATGACCCGCCTGCGCGAGCGCTATGCGCGGGTCATGGCGCACGCTGACGAGTCGGCGGCCCTCTACCGCACGAAAGTGGATGACTTCGAGGGGCAACTGAAGGTGCAGAAGCGCATTTTTGCCGGCACCGACATTGCCGGATACCTGGAGCTTCTCGAACAGCAGGTGAGCACCACCTATGAGGCCAACCAGCTGGCGGGCTGGCTGCCGCAAGGCGAGAGGTTCACCGAGATCGAGTATTTCGAAGCGCTGGTGCGCCAGGACGGTGGTGCCCGGTGCTTCAAGTCGGTGGCCGATGTGCCCGGGTTCCTGCGTCATGAGTTCGAGGATTGGGACGACGAGGCCTTCCGCGCGCATGCCAAAGACCTTCGCCAGGAATATCGGAATGTCTGCGGCTGGGTGTTCGAGGCGCAGGAAACCATGGAAGAGGAACGGGGCTTCGAGGATTTCTTCGAGGAACTCGGCGCCTGGCCCGATGGCGTGGAGGCGCTGAGGCGCTACAACGACCAGGCGCTCGCGCTGTTCGACAACCTCCAGGAAGGCTTGCAGCGCTGCCAGAAGGCCGGCCTTGATCTGCTGCAGATGGCCGACTATCGCCGCGAGGACTACGACCCTACCTTGATGCAGGAACTGCTGGATTCCTGATAACCCCTGCTTGCAATCCGCGTAGTGCGACCGGCACGGCAGGGCCTCTGCTGTTCGGTCGCGCTGTCGATATCCTTCGTTTCGAGTAGCCCCATGTGGTTGAGCCAATACCTGACTGAATACGATGAAGACCTCAGTGGCGACAGCCAGACCGACCCGTTGGGTGTGCTGACGATCTGGTCGGCCTTTGGCCAGGAGATCTTCCGCAACCGGGTCAACTCGGTTTCGAACGACGTGCGCAACTACACCCTCAATCTGCTCCATCATGCGGTGATCAAGGATGTGCTCGACGATGCCGATACCCGCCTGAGCAAGGCCCTGGACGAGCAGTCGGGAGGGCGCCACGGCCTGGCGCTGCGCCAGGCTTGCCTGGTCTATCTGGAGAACATTTTCACCTATGCCATGGTGACGGCCGCGCCCGAGACCGGCGTTGACAGCCAGGGTGTGCTGGGCGCCAGCAAGGCCCGCGTGCGTCTGGAACTCGACGGCGATCCGTTTCTGCGCTTCACCCATAAAGACGACGGGTACCTGCTGGTACGTCAGCTGGGCTTGGGGGTGAGTGGGCGCTACAAGACGCCGTTCATGCAGATAGGCTTCTTCAGCGACCGCTACAACTACCATCACCGCCAGGAAGCAGCGCTGTTGTGGGTGAAGGTCAAGGAGATGATCGAAGCTCACCCGCCGTTTTGCGTGTTGTTCCAGGAAGCACGCAGGCATTTGCAGGGGTTTTTCCCGCGTTTCAGGGCAGGTGGCGGCAGTGCACTGGGGCAAATACCTGGCGACCTGATGGAAGCCTACCGAAGGGCACTGCCGAACTCGGCGCAAGTAGGTGCCGACACGCGCGATTTCTGGCTGGCCGTGACCGGCCTGAACACTGGCGCCGCGGGCACGCTGCTGCGGGTGCTGGATGATCAGGCGCGACACGATCCAGACAGTCGCATGCCGATCCAGCAGCTGTTCGCCCTGGCCGAAAAGAACTGCAGCGAAGCGCCCGAGCGACGCAAGCTCGTGCACGTGCAGCAGGTCGAACCCCTGCTGGCCCAGGCCGATCTGCTGTTTACCCTGGCCTGCCATCGCCGGCATCAGCGCTTCGCCGAAATCGAGACGCACTGGCACGGGTTGGGGCGCGATGCCGGTACCTTGCCGGCTGCCGCCGCGCGTATCGCCGATCATCCAGAGCTGCTTGAAATTCCTTCGCACAGCGGTCGACGACGGCTGCAGCGGCTTATGTGCATGGCGCGCCAGCAGCGTTTCAGCGACCAGCTCCGCAGCCTGCTGGACTACCACGCGATGGTGATGCGCGAGCGTGGCCAACTGCCCTGGGTGCAAATCGAGCAGGCCGACAGGATCAAGCTCAACGCACGCACCAAGGCCTTGCCGGCGGCACAGGATGCGCCGATGCACCGCTGGGTGAACACGTACTACATTCCGCAATTCGACAATCTGGTCACCGGCTATCGGGGAGGCCAGGCATGAAACTGCATTCAGCGTTCGCCGAGCAGGTGAAGGCCTGCGGCCGGTTGCGCAGGGTCTGGCTCAGCAGCTTCAACATCGATATCGAATTCATCGAAACCTATGTGTTGCCGACCGTCCTGGGGGCCGAGATACCCCGCACGCGCATGGATTACGAGGCGCTTCAACTGACCCTGACCGAGCAGAACATCGACCTCAGAGTGTTTTGCGACCGGCGTTTCATGGGGGCCGACCAGGTCAAGCGCACGGCGCTCCAGGTGCACGGTGTCTGTACTGCGCCGAAGCCGGGATGGAACTACCCAGGCGTCGGCGAGGACAGCCTGTTGCATGCCAAGGTGATCTATCTGGAGGGTGAGCAGGGGCGGGTGCTCGGCGCGGGCAGCGCCAACCTCACGCTCAGCGGATGGGCGCGCAATCAGGAGGTCTTTCACTTCCAGCCGATCGATGCGTTTTCGCTCTATCAGTCGGCCAGGGTGTTCTTTCAGGCACTGTTCGAAAACATAGGTATCCCGTGCCCCTTGGAGAACCGGCGCAGAAGCTCGTTCGCCAGCGAAGAGTCTTCCGTGCGCTTCTGCCACAGTTTTCAGCGCCAGACGTTTCTGGCCCAGTTGCTGGACGGGCGTGCTTGTCATCACCTGGCTGTCTGGTCCCCCTATCTGCCGAGGGATCTGGCGCAGTTCGTCTGCCACCTGAAGAGCAGTTGCGATCAGCCGCGCATGAAGATCAGTCTGGTGCCGGATCGGCTCGATGGGCTGTTCCTGCGTACCGCCTGGAGCGAGGCGCTTGGCGATCTTTTCGCAAACGATGAGCTGCGTTTGCGGCACCCCCCGAGAAAGGCCGACGACCGCTCGCCAATGACCCATGCCAAGCTCTGGAAAACCTCCAGCCATCTGGCCATCGGCTCGTGGAACTTCACCCGGGCAGGCAGCAACTCGCTGACCGACTCACGGGGCGGAAGGTTGCCTGGCAACAACATCGAGGCGGGTTTCATCCTGGCCAGCAACCGTGCGGTGGAAAGCGTCCTTGGCCTCCCGATGGACACCAGCCCGGCGTCGTTCCTGAGCGATGAAGCCTTGCAGGAACAAGCGCTGCACATCCCGCAGAACCTTCCCTTCGACATCGTGGTGACATTCGACTGGAAGCAGCAAGCTTACCAACTGCGTGGCCAATGGCACGCGGCAGAAGCACCGGACCAGGGCTATCGGGTCAAACTGCCGGATATCGACGCTGCCATCGCGCTCGCCTGGAAACCACGAAGCCGAGAACTGCGAGCGTGCGGGGTGGCGGTGGCGAATGTGCATGCGTTGCTGTCCGATCACAGTTTCCAGGTGCTCAAGGACGACCGGGTGTGCTTCGTAGGCATGTTGCTGGAGAGCAACGTCGAGTTACGTCGCACGCAGCGCTACGACGACCTGTCTGCTCTGGTCGACGCCATGGCGCACATCGACATTGTGCCCAACCAGGATGATGTCGATTTTCGTGTTCGCGAATCCGCGGAGGGTGAGCTGCAGATCGATGGTGCGGGCGTCGACGAAGATACTGGGGCACGCGAGCAAGAGGCTTCGGCCGCTGCGCCCATCAGCTACTTCCGGCTATTCACCGCCAGCTACCAGTTCGCCGCCCGGTTGCGCGGGTTTAATTGCTTGTCGGCGCTTGAGCAGTGGGTGTTCGTGCGCCCGGGATGCCTGCAGGAATGGGTGGACAAGACCCGCCAGCGCCTGCGCGGTCCTGCGCCCAACGTCTTCGATTGGTTCCTGGCCCGCGAAGTCAACGGGCTCTGCCGGTTGGCACTGGCGCTTCGTCATCGCCTGCCCAAGAAGGAAGGCAAGATTGCCTTGTCGCGCTGGCAGGCACTGAAGGTCGATATGCCGCCGTTACCTGCCGAGGCCAGCGATGCCTATCGGCAAACGATCGAGCGGGAATTTGGCGGATTGGAAAGCAAGTGGGGTGACGCGTGAGTCGATTCGAACAGGGCGTGCTCTTTCCGGAGTCCGTGTCGCAGTGGATCAACTTCAAAGGGCGCAAGGATCCCGACTGGCGCTATCTGGCAGATGATTGCGAGTCCATGGCCGCCAGGCAGACCGAAGGGGTCGCCTACCTGTGGAACCTGTTGACCGCGAACAAGGTGGCGCTGCTGGCGGATGAGGTCGGCATGGGCAAGACCTTCCAGGCGCTGGGGGTGGCGGCGTGGCTGTGGAAAAACAAGCCTGATGCCAGGGTGCTGGTGATGGCGCCCAACCGACATTTGTGCGGGCACTGGCGCAGGGAGTTCGAAGGCTTCGTTCGCGAGCACATCCGCCAGGCCGATGGCAGGGTCAAGGGCACCGATGGCATGCCGGTACCCAAGGTCTGTGAGCGCTACAAGCTGGAAGACCTGGTGCAGGCGGTGGAAAACGATGAGGGGCAGCTTTACCTCACCACGGTCTACGCGCTCAGTGGCTTGCTCGGTGCCGAGCAGCGCGCTGAAGGTGCCGGGGGCGCAGGCCGGATCGCTGGCGATTTTCATCAATTGTTGAAACAGCACCTGGGCCCCTCGGGGTTTGACCTGATCATCGTCGACGAGGCGCATTACCTGCGCAACAAGTTCGGCAAGTCGCAGCGGGTGGCTGCAGCCATGGCACTGTTCGGCGAGGCTGACAGCCGCCTGGGCGCCTGGAACCTGCTGCTCACCGCGACGCCCAGCCATACCCGGCTGGATGATGTGCGGAACATCCTGAGTTATTTCACCCCGATCGATGCCGACACTGCCCTTGAACCCCTGAGCGCTGCCGAACGCACTGGCCAGTTGCTGCGACGGTATGCCCTGCGGCGTCTGCGGCTGATGGAGGGGCAGGGCGGGTTGTATGGCAAGCGCCACTACCGCCACGAAAAGGCCCTGCCCGCGAGCTTCGACGGGCGCCCGGATGCCGAGATGTTCTTCGCGCTGTATCAGAAGCGCCTGGTGGCCGACCTGGGCCGGCAGAAGGAGAACAAGAGCCTTACCTATGGCTACCTGGAAGGGTTCGAGTCCTTTGGCTGGCAACCGCAGACCGGCGTCGGCGCTGACGCGGACTATCAGGATGCGTTCGAGGACCGGGTGGTCGAGGATTTCGCCAGGGCCAGCGATACCGAGCTGCTGCGTGAGCTCACCCGCACCTATCACAAGCAGTTTCATACCTTCCCGGATCACCCCAAGTACGACCTGATGACCGAGCAGTGCGTACCGAAGTCGGGTGATGGCCTGCGTACCGCGCTTGAGGACCTCAAGCATCTGATCTTCGTGCGGCGCATTCCTTCTGTCCGCGAGCTGACCCAGCGCATCAACGAGCGCTATGACCAGTTGTTGGCCGGCATGATCGTCAATGCCTGGGGCAAGCACGCGGACGACCCCGCGGTCGAGCAATGGCGCCATCAGGGATGGTCACGCGATGGCTATGCCCAGTTTCTCGAAGGTGTGAAGCACTCGTCAGGCGAAATGGACGCGCACGAGGAGGCAGGGCAAGACGACGGCGAGGAGGAGGGCGCGCAACTGGCGTCGCGGATTGCCGAGCTGTTCGTGGTCAAGAAAGGCGCTGGTGGGCAAACCGATTGTGCCAACGTGCGCCTGCGCTTCAGCAAGCCGGAAAGCATCTTCGCACTGTTCCTTGAGCCGGCATCGGACTACCTGACTGGCGGCTACACCGCGTTCTACGCCAAGGCGGAGACGGGCCGGGTCGATTATGTCAATGCCGCCAGGTACGTGCGTTTGCACGGTTGGGGCATGCCCGAGGTCCAGGATGCCGCCGCCCGCATGCGCGGTGTGCCGCACGACCACCTGGAGCGTTCGCTACACAGTGTCTGGTCGCTGCTGGTGCCGCGCCTGCCGCAGGCGCTGTATCGCAAGCTCGAAGGCTGGGCGCGGGGCAACAAGGCGATCGCGGAGAACTTCGCGAACTACATCAAGGCCGGGTTTCTTTATGCCAGCCCTGTCGTCGTCGAGCTGTACGCCTGGTTTGTCGAATACCGCCAGCAGCCCCATGAGCGTGACGTGCAGCGCGCGTACCGTGGTTTTCACCAGTGGGTCGGCACACGCATCGATGATTCGTTGATGCTGCGCTATTTCATCGCCGCGCTGGAAACGTTCGACACGCTGTGCGGCAAGATCATCGACCATGGTCTGGAGCAATGGGACGAGGAATGGCGCAGCCTCAAGCGCCTCACCAGCCCGTGCTGGTACGCCAGTGGCGAAAACAGCGAAGGGCGCTCGCGACTCATTCTGGGCTTCAACAGCCCGTTCTATCCCAACGTGCTGGTGTCCACGTCGGTGTTCCAGGAGGGGGTCAACCTGCATCTGCAGTGTCACCAGGTCCATCATTACGGTCTGGCTGGCTCGCCTGGCGACAATGAACAGCGGGTGGGCAGGCTGGATCGCCTGTTTGGCTGCGTGAACCAGCGGCTGCAGCGCTCGGGCGACGCGCAATTGAGCATTCACTATCCGTTTCTGCAGGCATCGGTCGATGAAGACCAGGTCGCATCGTTCATCGAGCGCAAGCATCAGGTGGAAGAGCAGATGGATGCGTGCGTGCAGGTGCAGTTCGACAAACAGCTGAGGATCGGTGACGCGCAACAGTGGCGCAGCTTCCTGCGCAGA
Organism: Pseudomonas japonica; assembly: GCF_900188455.1. GTDB lineage: Bacteria > Pseudomonadota > Gammaproteobacteria > Pseudomonadales > Pseudomonadaceae > Aquipseudomonas > Aquipseudomonas japonica. Next base: position 36,499 of record NZ_FZOL01000029.1, read on the forward strand.
CCGATCCCCATCAGCGCCGAGCCTCTGCCAAGCCCGTATGGCGCCAGGTTTCCTGGGCGGGACCAGCCGTGTGACGGCAGATCCCGATCATGAGCGCGAACGCATCGCGAAAGGGCTGGTGTATCCTCGCTGCACATTTCATGACCAAGGATTCGGGGATGCCACTCACCACCCGCCACAGTGGATTCGACCACAGCGACAAGGTCTTCATGAGCCTGGCACTGGCCCAGGGCCGGCGGGCACTGCCGGCGTGTTTGCCCAATCCTCCGGTGGGCTGCGTCATCGTTCGTGAAGGGCGCGTGGTGGCCAGCGGGTTCACCCAGGCGCCTGGACATCATCACGCCGAGGCAATGGCGCTTTCACAGCTGGAAGGCGGCCTCGATGACCTGACGGCCTATGTGACCCTCGAACCCTGTTCATTCGCCGGTCGGACGCCTTCATGTGCACGGGCACTGGTGGGCGCGGGAATTGCGCGGGTGCATGTGGCAATGCTCGATCCCGATCCTCGAAACGCTGGCGCGGGTATCGAGATCCTGCGCCAGGCCGGGATCGAAGTGACGCTGGGGCTGCTCCAGGATGAAGCTCGGCGCGACCTGCAGGGGTATCTCCTTGAGGGTGCCTGAGTAGCCGCTGGTGCGTCTGGCTTCATGGCTGTCGGGGATTGCATCAAGGCCGCCAGGTGCCTGTCTTGAGTCTTGAAGCGCCCGTTAGATCGAGCGCCGCCCGCGCGGCGCTTCGCGACGGTTCGGCGCCCCGACAAGCTCGCTCCCACATTTGCTGCAACGTGCCATGGCCTGTGAGATTTGGGTTGTCAGCCTTTGGTGCTTGGCGATCTATTGCAGGGAAGCTGTTGGGCTCGACACCGCCACCCTGCGAGCAATGGCATCCACCCCGGGCGCGATTGCCGGGGGGCGGTATTACCATGTCACAATCCCCACTCATCATCAGGAGATCACCATGACCGATTTCACACCCTGGTCAGCCTTGGCAGGGGGCGCCATGATCGGCTTGGCCGCCGGGCTGTTCGTCGTGGCCAATGGGCGTATCGCCGGCATCAGCGGTCTGCTCGGCTCGCTGTTGCAGCGTGCGGACGACGGGCGCGGACAGAAAGTGTCGTTCCTGCTGGGGATCATCGCCGCGCCGCTGTTGTGGCAAGTGTTCTCGGCAATGCCTCCGGTCCATTTCACCGTGACGTCGTGGTCGCTCGTGCTTACCGGGCTGCTGGTAGGTCTGGGCACCCGCTACGGCGGTGGCTGCACCAGCGGCCATGGGGTGTGCGGCCTGTCCCGCCTGTCTCCTCGCTCGGCAGTGGCCACGCTGTGCTTCATGGCGACGGGTTTCGCCACTGTCTACGTCGTTCGGCATGTGCTGACAGGGGCCTGACATGAAGTGGATCAGTGGTTTCACGGCAGGGCTCCTGTTCGGCATGGGGCTGTTGCTGTCCGGGATGGCCAACCCCGAGAAGGTGCTCGGGTTTCTCGACCTTGCCGGGCAATGGGACCCGTCGCTGGCGCTGGTGATGGTCGGTGCCATCGGCGCTGCCTTGCTGCCCATGACCTGGGCGCGTCGACACGACGTGGCGTTGCTGGGAGACAGGATTCAGTTGCCCACCCGGCGCGACATCGATCGCCGGCTGGTTGGCGGCAGCCTGGTCTTTGGTATCGGCTGGGGCATTGCCGGCGTGTGCCCGGGGCCTGCACTGGTGCTGCTCAGTGGTGGGTATTGGCAGGCCTGGCTGTTCCTGCTGGCGATGCTGGCGGGCATGCTGCTGTTCAATGCCGTGGAGGCGTTTCGGGCGAGGCGTCAGCCCGCTTCGACGACATCGGGCCGTTGAAGCGCTCGGGAGGCAGGCGGGCATCAGATACTGAGCAGCGGTATCTCATTACGTCCTGCCTGAATCTGCGGGCATCGGGGGTCAGGCTGCCCCAGTTCCCCGCTATGTTGGTAGCCGCTACCCAGGCAGCCTCCATTGCACACAGGAAAATAGCGGCAGCTCTTGCAGGTGGGATGTTCGACCTTGATCTGCAACGGCTGGGCAAGAATGTCCGATAGCGGTTGTTGGTACAGGTTGCCCATGGGGTGGGCCTTGAAGCACGTGCATGAGCACACGTCGCCATTGGGGTAGATGTAGACTTTGGCCGTTGCGGCACCGCAGTTCTTTGTCGTGATGGTTCTGCCAAGTTCGGCTATGGCGTCGTCGCCCAACGCTTGCAGCCGCTGGAAGTCGTACATGGGAAACGCCAGGATGCGGGTTTTGTAGCGCTGCTGGCGCAGGGCGTAGACCTGTTGATTCCATGTTTGGCTGCAGATTTCCATGCCTGATGAGGCGCGTCCGGCATAGGTTGCCCGTTTGATCGCGATATGGGTCAGACCAAGATCATCCAGTGGCTGGATGAATTGTTCGGTTCGCGCGAAGAAGTCGAGGTTGATGACGGTCGCCGATACACTGCACGAAATACCTTCTGCCCGCAGGTTGGCGAGTGTGCGCAGCGCTCGTTTGTAGGTGCCGACGCCACGCACCAGGTCATGCTCGGCTTCGCTGCCATCCAGGGAAATCTGTACCGACAGCGATGGATGATCGGCCCATTGCTTGAGGGTGTGCCTTCTGTAGAACGGCGTCACGCCATTGCTGTTGATCTTGGTCTGCAGACCGAGCGAAAGACTGCTTTGCAGAATGCTGTCGAAATGCCGATGCAGCGTCGGTTCTCCACCCGTCAGCAGGACCAGGCTGTCTGCATGGTCCCGGTGTATCTGGGAAAGCGCATCGAGAATCATGGTCTTTTCGGCGGTCTCGTCGCGATAGGGCGAAGAGTCCCGGATACAGTGACTGCAGGCCAGATTGCAGCGTTCGGTCAGGACGAAGTAAAACTGTTCCATCATTCAAGCTCGAGATAAGGGCGTGCCTGCAGGTCGAGATCGAGATCTTCCTGTGCGGTCGCAAGAAGATGATTGACCAGTGTCTGCACCGGCGCTGACTCTATGGGCGAGACCGGGGCCTGGAAGGGGCGGCGCACGTAGCTTTCCAGCAGCGTGGCGAAGTGCTCGTCCTGTTCCTGGCGCAATAGCCACTCCCGCAACGTCAGCGGGTACAGCCCCACCGCCAGGTGAGACGAGTGCTGCGCTTCGGTGCGAGTGAAGTGCCAGAGGCCGCGTGGACAGTAGAAGACATCGCCCTGCTCGAGCAGGACCGAAGACCACCCTGTGGCATCGTCGTCGATCAGCGGAACGGGCTGATGGCGGATAGCCTTGGACAACACATGCTGGTCGTTACGGTAGTACCAGCGTTTGCTGCCGTGGGTTTGCAGCACCAGTACATCATGCCGGTCGAAATGAGGGTTGACACCGCGTTGATGAGCGGCGGTGTAGTAGCCGTTGATACTGATGCGCGTGTTCAGTTCCGAGGCGAGTGCGTCGCTGAAGTTTTCCAGTCGTAGACTGTGCTGCTGGATATTGTCGAACACCAGCGTGCCCCCACGGGCGATCGCGTGCAGCATCTTTTTCTTGTTCAGCGTGTTGTTTTGATTGTTGGCGTAGCGGTCCACATCATCGATGAGGTCGTATTTGTGGATGGTGTTGTTGTGATTGGTGATGCGTACCTTCGGGTAAAGCAACGTGTTGCTGTTGAGAATCTGATTGAAGGTCTGCATGTCGAACAGGTTGGAAAATTTCTGCTCGACGCCTTTTATGTGCAGCGGGGCGCGATCGAAGTACTCACTCAGAAATTGCTGCTGGCTGATGTGTTCGAAGATGAAACTGAATAGGGACATGGTGCTGGGCTCTAGCTCGGCTTCTTTATGAGTGTGATACCTGAATCGATCAATTTGCCAAGTTGCGACGGTGGTAATTGGTCTTCGATATGACTGATGTCGACTTCTACCAACTCGGGAAGCTCGAACAGCCAGTCCGGCAGGTGACGTATGTGAGTTCGGGCAATGCCCAGATAGCGCAGATGCCGGCAGTGCGCCAATTGCTCGGGCAGCGCCTCGACAGGGTTGGCGCCAAGGTTGAGCCGCTCAATGTCCGTTTGTCCGGCGGGCCAGTCGAAATGCCGGAACCTGTTGCGATAGACACTCAGGTGTTTCAGGCGACAGCCTGCTGTGGTTGGCCATTGCAGTTCTTCCAGGCTGTTCTTGTGCACAAGCAGTGTGCTCAGCCCAGGGCTTGCAGATGTCAGGTCCAGCACCTTGAGATCATTCGCTCCCAGGCTGAGCCACGTGCAAGCCGGAAAAACCGCTGACGCGCTTTGCAGGCTCATGCAGTTGCTGTTCAGCTCTGCTGCCAGCACGCTGGGGATTGCAGGCAGATCTGCCATATCGCTGTCGCCCAGCTGCGCCTGATTGAGTTTCAATGTGCAGGGGCCCAGTGCCCGGACGGCCTGGAAGACATCGTTCAGCCGCGTGCGAGAAATCTCGTGGAGCAGGCTCGATCCGTTATCTTCATCATCGAAGTCAAGCCGCTTGCGTTCAGGGTCCCAGCCAGGGGGGCGGCCGGTGGCCTGCGCCAGAAGATCCCACGCTTTGCAGGGGGCGGGGGCATTGTCTGCTTCCAGTTCATCGGCGATGAGAGAAGCAATGCGTGCCGTGGTGTCCAGGTCCAGCTTGATGGGCAGAATCCTCAGCCCGCGGAGGAAATAGAACAGCTTGCGCAGCTTGATGTGGATAGGATGGCGCGGGCATACGAACTCATCCGAGACATGTCGATCACCCTTGAGAACGACGAACAGGCGTCGTCCCGCCAGGCTTTGCGTATCACGCCAGTGTTGAAGGGTCCGCAGGTGTTCGGAGGGCAGGTCGTTATCGCCCAGGATGGGTAGCACCAACACTATGTATGCAGAGGGGCAGATGGCCTGGTGCCCTGGAGATCCCTCAAGGCCGGTAGCGAGCGTAGCGACACGCTGATGTACGTGATGCCCACGGGCCTCGAGAAAAGCGCTGAGGTCGCTCAGCAAGCGGGAGGCCGATGGCAAGCCCGAGACAATCTGCAAATCGGCCGGCATTGCCATCGCCACCACGGACCTTGGCGTCAGTCGCGCAAGTCCTTGTCACAGTGATCCGCTTCTTTCCACAAACCGAACATGGCCTCGACGTCGGCGAGCGTACGAGGATCCAGATCGCTCAATTTGAGGGCCTGGCGCTTGATGTCGGCCATCGAGTCCAGCGCGGAGGATTGGAGTTCAACGGTTTTAGCTTGCATCACGAAGGTCCTTTATCGGATTGAGCGGGGGGTAGCCGTGAGATGTTAGGGGGTAATGCTTTCCTCTGGCAATAGAGCCATCGCGCCGCCCAACCAGTGCTGCGAGTGCTTGAGGCCACCGTCTGCCTGAGAGCTTCCACGTACTGCTGCAGGTCGGCACCGACCGGAAACTGCACATCGGAGTCGCATAGGATTCCAGAGCATGCCGGGTGGGTAAAAGCGCTGGTTGTATAAAGCCACTACTGAAGATAATAATGAGAAGAAATATCATTAATGCGGTGTCGTCGTGGCAGATTCCCAACCCGTCAAAGATGCGTTCTCCGAGCTCTACGGCACCAATCATCGTTGGCTGAGGGCCTGGCTCCATCGCCGCCTGCAATGCCCGGACGATGCCGCGGACCTGGCCCAGGACACCTTCCTGCGGGTCATGAGAACGCCGCAGCCGGTCGCCATCGAGGAGCCACGTGCATTTCTCGCCACCGTCGCACGGCGCCTGCTGAGCAATCTGTTTCGTCGTCGAGCGCTGGAAAGGGCGTACCTGGATGAGTTGGCCAACCTCATGGAGACTTGTGCGCCCTCCGAAGAAGAACTCGCGCTGGTGCACGAGGCGCTGGTCCAGATCGACCAGATGCTGCACGGCCTGCCGCTTCGGGTGCGCCATGTCTTCATTCTCAGTCGCCTGGATGGCCTGCCGCAGCCGCAGATCGCCCGGCAGTTGGGTATTTCCATCGCCACCGTGGAGCGCGACCTGCGCCGCGCCTTCCTGCATTGCCTGAGTGTCGCCGGCGCATGACCTGCCAACCCTCTGAACAGGCACTGCACGATGCCATCGACTGGATGCTGCGCCTGGAACACCTGCCCACCAGCGACCCCGCGCATCAGGCGTTCGAGCAATGGCACCAGCACAGCGCCGAGCATCGGGCGGCGTGGCAGCGGGTCAGCGCTGTGCTCGAGACGGCGCTGGCCGATCTCCAGGGACTGCCCGGCCAGGTACAGGTGGCCAGCCGCGCCTTGCGCGCGTTGCCCAACCCTTCGCGGCGAAACCTGCTGAGCAAGGGCCTGGCACTGTTGCTGCTGGGGGGCGGTGGAATCAGCGTGCTCAATCGCCTGGCCCCGGTGGCCGACCTGCTGGCCGACGCCCACACCGCCACCGGCGAGCGCAAGACCCTGCTGCTCGACGATGGTAGCCGTCTGATCCTCAACGCCCGCAGTGCGGCCGATATCCGCTTCGACGCCCAGCAACGCCGGGTAGTGCTGCGCGCGGGTGAACTGCAGGTGCAGGTGGCGCCTGACCGCGCACGGCCACTCATTGTCGCCACCGCCCATGGCGAGGTGCGCGCGCTGGGTACCCGCTTCATGGTGCGTCAGGAGTCTGAGCGCTGCCTGGTCTCGGTCCAGCAGCACAGCGTGCTGCTCAGCACCGCCGACGGCAGCGCCCGGCGCGTGGAGGCGGGCCAGGCATTTGCCTTCGACCGGCGTGGCAGCGTGGCGGTGGCATCCTCGATGCGTACTCGGGATGACTGGGTACAGGGGCGGATCGAAGCCCATGACGAGCCCCTGGGCGAGTTGGTGGAAGCGCTGCGTCCTTATTACGGCGGCCTGCTGCGCATCAGCCCGCAAGCTGCGCAGGTCCGGGTGTTCGGCACCTTCCTTGTGGACGACATCGAGCGCACCCTGGCGTCGCTGGGCGAGACGCTGCCGATCCGGATCGATACCGCGGGATTCTGGTTGACCCGGATCGATGTGAAATAACGATTTTTCTGCAGAGTGATGAGGGGATTCCGCATCTCGGGTGTCCTGGCTATGAACGATCACTCAGATGAGCCAACACTCCATGCCCCATCCTTCGCTCCGCCCCCATGCCCTGGCTGCCGCCATTGCTCTTGCCGGCCTGTCCTGGCAAGCCGTCGCTCAGAACGAACAGCTCAGCCATACCTTCGACCTGCCCGCCGCGTCGTTGGGCAGCACCCTGACCCGCATCGCCCGGGAAACCGGCAACGTGCTCTCGGTATCGCCCGCCCTGATCGAGGGCAAGACTGCCCAGCCGGTACGCGGCCAGATGACCACGCAGCAGGCAATGGATCAGGCGCTGCAGGGGAGTGGGCTGCGCCTGGAGGTCACGCCGAGCGGCAGCTGGAACCTGCTGCCCGTGGCGCAGGACGGTGCGCAGCTGGAACTGCCGGTGATGTCGATCGTCGGCATGCAGACCAGCGCGCCGACCTTTTCAGTGGGTACCAAAGTCCCGCTGCGCCTGCGGGAGGTGCCGCAGACGATCAACATGATCGGCCAGGAGCGGATCCAGAAACAGAACCTCTATACCCTCGAGGATGCGTTGGGTGAAGTCGGCGGGGTGACTGTGCAACGGATCGATGCCAGCCGCCTGAGCTTCTTCTCGCGCGGCTTCGAGATCACTTCGCTGCAGCTTGACGGCACACCGACCACCATGGACAACCGGATCTTCCTGTCGCCGGACCTGACCATGTACGACCGCGTCGAGGCGCTCAAGGGGCCGTCCGGGAGCCTGACCGGCGCGGGCGGCGCGGGCGGCAGCATCAACCTGGTACGCAAGCGCCCGCTGCCCGACGCGGCGGTATCGGCCGAAGTCAGCGCCGGGTCCTGGGACAACTACCGTGGCATGGTCGACGTCACCGGCCCGCTGACCGAGGTCGGCAACATCCGCGGCCGCCTGGTGCTCAGCCAGCACAACCAGGCCTTCCCCTACGATGGCAGCGGCAAGCGTGAGTCGAACCAGGCCTACGGCATCGTCGACATCGACCTGACCCCGGACACCGTCTGGACCATCGGTGCCAGCAACCAGAACACCGACATCCGTGGCGCCCAGCGCTCGTTGTCGGCGTTCCGCTACACCAACGCTGCCGGCGAAGCGGCCATGTCGCTGCCGGACGTCTCGCGCAAGAACTTCTACGGCGCCAACTGGAACCGCGACTACTTCTGGAGCACTTCGGTGTTCACCGAGCTGGAGCATCATCTCGGTGGCGGCTGGAAGACCAAGCTGGCGGTGCGCCATGCCGACAACAACTACGACCTGACCCAGGCCTACGCCCGCAACGGCGGTGGCATCGATCCGTCCGACAACCTGGTGTCGATGAACTCGATCATGTTCGACTACCGTGAGAAGCAGGACGAAGTCGACCTGTACGCCGACGGCCCGTTCAGCCTGTTCGGTCGCGAGCACACGCTGTTGGTGGGGACCAACTACTCGCGTTCGGAGTTCTCCTCCAACGGCGGCTACTTCTCCAGCTTCCTCGGTGATGTGGACCTCCACGACCCGCGGCCGGATTTCGGTTACCCGGCGTTCCCCGATGACGACCGGCTACCGACCAACGTTGCCAATACCCGCTCCAAGGCGGTCTACGGCAACATGCGCATCAGCCTGGCCGACCCCCTGACCCTGGTCCTCGGCGGCCGCGTCACATGGCTCGACATGCACCGTAGCCAGCACCAGCCCCAGGCCGGCTCGCCGTCGGAAAAGGCCAGCCAGAGCGAGTCGCAGAAGTTCACCCCGTTCTACGGGTTGATCTACGAACTGAACGACACCTACTCGCTGTACGCCAACTACGCCGAGGTGTTCAATCCGCAGCCGGTCAGCAACCTGGACATCAACAACAGCATCATCGAGCCGATCGAGGGCAAGCAGCATGAGCTTGGTATCAAGGGTGAGTTCCTCGACGGCGCGGTGAACGCTTCGCTGGCGGCCTTCCAGATCGAGGAAGAGAACCGCGCCATTCCCGACATGAGCGACCCGAACTCGCGGGCCGTGGTCGCCGGTGGCAAGGCGCGCACCCGTGGCTACGAGATGGAAGTGAGCGGGCAGGTGACACCTGACTGGTTCCTCACCGCCAACTTCGCCCACACCTACAAGCGCTACGACAGCCCCAACGAGCAGTTGCAGACCTACCTGCCGAAGAACATGCTGCGGGTCTGGACCCTCTACAAGTTGCCCGGCGAGCTTGACCGGTGGAGCGTGCAGGGCGGCGTGAGCGTCGTCAGCGAAACCTACAACAAACTGTACGTTCCCGGCATCGACATGGACGGCACCAAGCTGCGGCAGAGCGGCTACGCCCTGTACGACGCGGGTATCGGCTACCAGATCAACGAGCAGCTGTCGGCGGACCTGCTCGGTACCAACCTGACCAACAAGAAGTACTACCAGCGCATCAACACCTTCCAGGACGGGAACATCTTCGGTGACCCGCGCGCGGTGTCCTTGACCTTGCGCGCCAGGTTCTGACACGTGGCCATCCGGCATGGTTCGCCATCGCCGCTTTGCATCAGCGCCAGGCAAATCCACCCCCGCAGGTTACCCGCTGATTCACAGGGCACTTGTGGGGGCGAGTCTGTCGAACCGCCGCGAAGGAACGAGGAAAACAGGGTGAAACCACAGGCGGTGCACAAGAAAAGCGCTCGGGACCGACAGCGCGCGCTGTGGCTGCTGCTGGCCCTGCTGCTGAGCTACCTGTTCATCTGGCCAGTCAGTGCCCTGGCCGCGCTGGCCCTGGCATGGCTTGGGCAAGCGCCAAGTGAGGCGGTACTGAGCAGTTCGATCGGCGCCTTCGTGTTCTACCCGCCACTGGCGCTCTGGTTGCTGTGCGCCCGTCGGGCCGTGCGCAGCGCCCTGTGGCTGGCCTGCGTGGCGCTGGCGCTGCTGGCCCTGCTGCATGCGCTGGCGGGGGCGGGCTGATGTTCGACAGTGTCCGCCAGGCCATGCTGTGGGTGCACCGGGTGTTGGGCCTGGGTTTTTCCGCGTTGCTGCTGATCGCGTTTTTCATGGGCAGCCTGGCCTTGTACGACCGCGAACTGGACAGCTGGATGTTGCCGGCGCTGCGGGTGGCGCCAGCGGCCGCGCCGTTGTCGCTGGACCAGCAGGTGCTGCCACGGGTGGCCAGCCTCAGCGAAGGCAAGGCGTTGCTGCAGTGGTATGTCGAATTACCCGATGCTCGGCGCCCGCTGCTGCGCTTTCAGGCCTGGAGCGTCGAGCGCGAAGGCTTCAGCCGCTTCCTGGTGCCTGGCCGCGATGGCGTAGTGTCTGCCGCCGATAGCCGTGGCGGTGACTTTTTCTACCGCCTTCATTACACGCTGAACATCAATGCCTGGAATCTCGGTACCCGGCTGCTGGGCCTGGCTGCGATGGTCGGGCTGATCGCCCTGATCGCAGGGGTGTGCATTCACGCGCGATTGTTCCAGGATCTGTTCACCCTGCGCACCGACAAGGCCCCGCGGCGCCTGCTCGACCTGCACAACCTGAGCAGTGTGTTCGCCTTGCCGTTTCATGCGCTGATCCTGCTGAGCGGGCTGCTGATCCTGTTCCCGCTGTATCTGCCCGCGTCCATCGATGCGTTGTATCCAGGTCAGGCCGAGCAGTTCGCGGTGCAGGCCAAGGCTGGCTACAGCCGGCCGGCGGCGGGCGCGCCGGGGCCATTGGCGTCCCTCGACGGCATGCTGGTCGAGGCCCGCCAGCACTGGGGCGGCGGTGCACCAGCGTTCGTCAGGGTCTGGCACCCGGGTGATGCCAATGCCTATGTCGAGGTCAGCCGCAGCCTGGCCGACCGCCTGAGCCTGGACGGCCAGACCCTGTATTTCGATGCCGCCAGCGGGCGGCTGCTGCATGAATCGCGGCTGCCGCCCGCGGCCGCGACCCTGGATGCGCTGGCCGGGCTGCATGTGGCGCACTTCGACCAGCCCGGCTTGCGTGCCCTGTACTTTTTCGCAGGCCTGAGTGGTTGCGTGATGCTTGCCAGCGGCCTGCTGTACTGGCTGGCCAAGCGTCGTCTGCGGCAGCCTGCCCGGGACGGGGGCGCGATGGCGATGACCCTGCTGTGCAGCGTGCTGATCACCGGCATGCCCCTTGCCACGTTGGCCATGCTGGTGGCGAACCGCTGCTTGCCGTTGACCTTGAGCGGGCGTGCCGACTGGGAGGTGCGGGTTTTCTTCGCCGCCTGGGGGCTGGCCGGGCTGCACGCGCTGTGGGTGATTGGCCGTTGCGCGCAGGCCCGCGCGCCCTGGGCAGCGCAGTGCCTGGCGATCAGCGCGCTGGCGCTGCTGGCCGTGCTGTCGAACGCCTGGAGCACGGGCGATCATCCGTGGCGGGCGCTCAGTCAGGGTTTGTGGGCGGTGGCCGGTGTCGATCTGGTACTGCTGGGTAGCGCATTGCTTGCCGGTAGCCTGGGCTGGCGCTTGCGCCGGGGTGCTGCGGCCGGGCGCAGGTTGGCGGAGGTCAAGGATGCCTGAGTGGCTGACGAGTGGACTGGTGTTGGGTCTGCAGACGCTGGGCCTGGCGTTGCTGGCCCTGAGCCAGACCGGCCATTGGCAGCGGGTGATGCAGTCGCGAGCGTTCCCCGCTATACGTGCTCTGCGCCTGTCAGCGCTGCTGGTTTCGAGCCTGGCATGGCTGGTGGGGCAAGCCGGTCTGGGGCTGGCAATAGGGACGTTGTTCTGGGCCCTTGCCCTGGTGCCCTGCGGATTCGGCGTGAGCGTGATGTTGTGCTGGCGCAAGGTCTGGTTGCGCCGGCTGGGTCGATGTTTTTGTGGCTGAGGTCAGTGAATGGGCGGGGGCAGGTGCTGGTGTGGCCAGCTTCATGAGTCCAATGGGTTTTCTGTGGATCTGAGGAAGTGATCACAAGCTGTCCGGATCCCCCGCCTTGGTACATGCAGGACTTCAGTTCATCTCGCCGGTGCGTGGGCAACGAAGCTGGAGCGGCCCCGCTGACGTCAGCCTCTGTGATGACCCATACGCGGCAGTGCGGCGGCACTCCGTAGGCCGAGAACCAGCGCAAGCCAGTACGTAGCCGCATTCAGTCCACCGAAGCGCTGCGCTCACTGCCGGGGAAGTAGCCAAAGCGTTTCTTGAATACATTCTTGAAGTAGTAGAAGTTGTCATAGCCAATGTCGTAGGCAACATCCTGCGCGGCTTTGCCTTGCGAAAACAGCAACAGCGCGATGTCCATGCGGTGCTTTTCCAGAAACGCACTGATGGTCAGGCCCGTGTACTGCTTGAAGTAGCGCTTGAGGTAACACTCGTTCATGCCCACCTGGCGGGCGAGCTTGGGAATGGTGATTTTCTCGCTGCAGCGTGATTCAAGAATGGCGATGGCTTGCTCGACTTCCTTGCGGTACTTGTCATCCTGCTGCGAGGGCAGGGTGAAGAGCGAGCCGAGCAGCGACAGGGCGACCCCTTCGATATTGATCAGGTCCAGCTCGGAGTTGGCCTTGGGCAAACCGACCAGGTAATGCAGGGCGCAGACCAGTTTGGGATCGAGGGTGTCCAGCATCATCACCTCGGATCGATCCAGGTCCTGAAAGAAGCGCGTGACCTTGTTCTGTCTGATCGAACTGCCGATTTTCTCCAGCAACTCGATATTGAACTCCATCGACAGGGTCGTTACCGGCGTGCGCGCGGGTATGGAAAACACGACCGGGCCGAACTGGCCTTTGCGCAGGAAGATCTGCGGCGCCTTGACCTGATACTCCTCACCGCTGTCCGGTCGGGTGAACTGACAGGTCCCCGTGAGGAACACCGTGATGCCAAAAGAGCGGAACGGCATTTCGCAATGCAACTGCGTGGCTTGCTTGAAGCAGAAGTGACCACGGCCCAGGCAGATTCTGCCGAAATCGTACAGATCATTGCTGCCCTGGCCCAGGCCGGGGTTGATGTCATGCACGTGGTAATTGTTGGCCAATGCTGTGCTGGGCGAGAACAGATCGGTGAATTTGCGAAGCCTCTGCTTGTGCGCTGGCGTGTACAGCACGTGGTCTTGCATGCAACTCATTTGCGGCCCATCCCCTGTGCCTGAGCGTCAGGAATACTCCATATTCACTCAAAAAGCCTTACGGATCAGTTGTTTACCCGTTTTTTGCAAGTGATTCTTATTTCGATTATATGGCAGAGGTGGGCGTGAGTATAGTCGCATGCAATCTTGCTCTGGAGTGACCCGTGTGAGGAAGTACGTTTACCTGGGTGCCTCTGCCATGGCCCTGTGTGTCGGATATGCCGCGTTGACCGGGCCTCAGGCCGTCGAGCCGCAGCGCCTGGCCTATGCACTGACGGTGCAACTTGCCCAGCCCGAGCGGCAGGGCTATGCGCGCACGATCACCGCGACCGGGGCGATTGCTGCTTGGGAAACCGCGGTGCTGTCATCGGAGATCGACGGTCTGCCGGTTGCCCGCATCCTGGTGGAGGAGGGCGACCTGGTCGAGGCCGGGCAAGTGCTGGCCGAGCTCGATCAGCGCTTCCCCCTGTTCGAGTTGCAGCGCCTCAAGGCGCAGGAACAGGAAGCCGCCGTCACCTTGCGTGACGCCCACAGAAACGCTGACAGGGCCCGGGAACTGAAGGGCTCGGGAGCAATTGCCGAGCAACAGGCGAGTTCGATGTTGATGGCGGAAGGCGCTGCTGCAGGCAGGCTCGATGCGCTCAAGGCGCAGCGGGCCAGCCAGCAATTGCGCCTGGAGCGAAGCCGTATCGTGGCATCCGATGCGGGGGTGATCGTTTCACGATCGTTGAGCAAAGGGCAGGTGGTGTCCACGGGGCAGGAACTGTTTCGCCTGTTACGCCAGGGCAGGCTGGAATGGAATGCCCGTCTGGGTTCCGCGGATCTTGCCAGGGTCGTGCCAGGGCAGGCGGTGTTGGTCAGGGCCGGCGGTGCCGTGCATACGGGCAAGGTCAGGGCGATCGTGCCGGACCTTGACAGCGATACCCGTGAGGCGATTGTCCACGTCAGCCTGACGGCGGGGCTCAAGCAGGGGCTGTTCCCGGGCATGTTCGCCCGCGGCGAGTTCGCGCCCGAGCCGCTCGAAGGCTGGACCTTGCCGCGTTCGGCCGTGGTGATGCGCGATGGCCACAGCCTGGTGTTCACCGTGGGCACCGATGATCGGGTGTCGTCCTTGCCGGTGCAGATTCTGGCGTACCTCAAGGACAGGCTGGTGGTCTCCGGTGTCCAGGGCTCGGAGCGAGTGGTGCTGCGAGGCGGTGAGTTTCTCAATGACGGCGATCAGGTCCGGATCGATGCCGCTGAAGTACTGCTGACCAGGAGCTCGCACGACTGATGGCCAATGTATCGCGCTGGTCGATCCGCAACCCGGTAGCCACGACCCTGTGTTTCGTCATGCTGACCCTGTTGGGGCTGCTCTGTTTCAAAACCTTGAAAGTCCGCGACATGCCCGACCTGAACCTGCCGATGGTGGTGCTGACCATCCCGTATCCCGGTGCTTCACCGGCGACCCTGGAAAGCGAGGTGGTCAACCGGGTCGAAGATCAGCTTTCTGCCATCCCGGGCCTGAAGCACTCCTACACGACCATCACCGACAGTATGGTGACCATCACCTTGGAGTTCCCGCTGGAGAAGAACATTCAGGAGGCGCTGGAGGATGTGCGCTCGACCGTCGCCGGCCTGCGTTCACTGTTACCGGCAGATGTGCGCGAGCCGATCATCACGCGGCTGGACATCACCAGTCAGGTGATCATGGCCTTTGCCCTCAGCTCCTCGCAACGTAGTGATATCGAGCTGTCGGAGCTGGTCGAGGATGTCATCCGCCCCCGGCTGTCGCTGATCCCGGAGGTCAATCGTCTCAGTCTGGTCGGGGGTGTCAGCCGCGAGCTGCGGGTCGACCTTGACCCTGTCGCCATGAACGCGCAAGGCATCAGTGCGACCCAGGTGTCCCAGCGACTCAAGCAGTCCTATTCCAACGACGTCGCCGGGCAGGCCATTCTCGGCGGCCGTGAACAGCAGATCAGGGTCATCGCCCAGGTGCGCTCGCCTGAAGACATTCGCCAGTTGGAAGTCCCTCTGGCCAATGGCCGCCGGGTGCGCCTGAACGACCTTGCCGGCGTCCATGAAGGGGTCGCCGATCGCACCGAGGCGGCCTTGCTGAACGGCCAGCCGATCGTCGGTTTCGAACTGTCGCAGGGCAAAGGCACCGACCAGATCCGTTTCGCCGAGCAAGTGCAGGCGTCGTTGGCAGCGATACAGGCCGACTACCCGGACCTGCGTTTCACCAAGACCCTGGACTTCGTGGAGATCGCCCGCGACGAATACCATGGCTCGCTGCAACTGCTGCTCGAGGGCGCGGTGCTGACAGTCATCATCGTCTGGCTGTTTCTCAAGGATCTGCGCGCCACCTTTATCTCGGCCCTGGCATTGCCGTTGTCGATCATCCCTACGTTCATCGGCATGAAATACCTGGGTTTCAGCATCAACATCGTGTCCTTGCTGGCGATCTCCCTGGTGATAGGTGTACTGGTGGACGACACGATCGTGGAGGTCGAGAACATTGCCCGCCACCTGCACAAGGGCATGACGCCGCTGCAGGCCGTCATGCAGGCGACCGACGAAATCGGCCTCGCGGTGATCGCCACGACCTTCACCCTGGTGGCGGTGTTTTTGCCCACCGCGTTCATGAGCGGCATCGGTGGCATGTTCTTCCGCCAGTTCGGCCTGACCACGGTGGTTGCGGTGCTGGCCTCGCTGCTGGTGGCGCGCATGCTGATTCCCATGCTCACGGCGTACCTGCTCAAACCGGTGCAGCGCGAGCCCGAGGAAGCAGCCTGGATGCGGCACTACATGGTGATGTGCCGTTGGTGCCTGGCAAACCGCAAGACAACCCTGGCCAGCGCGCTGCTGTTCTTCGTCGCGTCCCTCGCTCTGGCGTCGCTGTTGCCCAACAGCTTCATCCCTGCCGACGACAACACCCACACTCAGGTCACCCTGCAGATGCCGCCAGGCACCCGGCTCAACGAGATGCTGTCGATCGTTCGCCAGGCCGAAAGCCGCCTGCTGGACATCAGGTACATCGAGCAGATCTACACCACCGTCGGTGGTGGCTCGGCGGGCAGCGACCCGCTGGCCGGGCAGAGCGCTGCCGATCAGGCGACCTTGACCCTGCGTCTGGTCGAGCGCAGCCAGCGACCCGACAAAGGCCAGGTCCAGACGCTGATCATGGCGCGGCTGGGCGACCTGCCAGGGGCGCGCGTGAGCGTGGGGCTGGGCGCCTCCAACGACAAGTACAAGGTCTACCTGGTGAGCCACGACAAGCAGGCCTTGAAGGAGGCATCCAACCGTTTCGAACAGGACCTGCGGCGTATCGAAGGCTTGAACGGCGTGCAGGCGCAGAACAATCTGCAGCGTGCCGAGGTGTCGGTGAACGTGGACTTCCAGCGCGCCGCAGACCTCGGTGTCACCGCAGCAGACATCGCCCAGACCTTGAGGGTCGCCACAGTAGGTGACTACGAAGAGAACCTGGCCCGCTACGATTTGCCCAAGCGGCAGATGCCCGTGCTGGTCAAGTTCAATGACCAGGTGCGTACCGACCTGGATTCGCTGGAAAACCTGCTGGTGCCCGGCAGCCGGGGTGCGGTGCGTCTGGGGGAGGTAGCGAGGCTCGGGCTGGACAGCGGACCGACCGTCATCAGCCGCCTCGATGGACTTTACAGTTCGGGCTTCACCCTGATGATCGGCAATCTGAACATGGGTGAGGTGCAGCGGCGGATGCAGGCCATGCCCAGCCTGCGGAACCTGCCGGCGGGGGTAGAGATACGCGAACTGGGCGATGCCGAAGCCAACCGCGAGCTGGTTGAAGGCTTCATGCTGTCGATGCTGGCCGGGGGGCTGCTGATCTATTCAGTGCTGGTGTTGCTGTTCAAGGATTTCCTGCAGCCGTTCACCATCCTGATTGCCTTGCCGCTGGCCGTGGGTGGTTCGCTGGTCGCCATGCTGCTGACTGGGCAGAGCTTCTCGCTGTCCACGCTGATCGGTTTCATCATGTTGATGGGCATCGTCACCAAGAACTCCATTCTGCTGGTCGACTACGCGATTGTCGCCTATCGCCAGCAGGGCGTGGGGCGCACCGAGGCGGTACTCGACGCCTGCCACAAACGTGCGCGGCCGATCATCATGACCAGCCTGGCCATGGGCTTTGGCATGCTACCCATAGCCCTGGCGCTGGGCCATTCAGACATGACCTTCCGCTCGCCCATGGCGATAACCATTATTGGCGGGCTGACCACATCGACCCTGTTGAGCCTGCTGATCGTGCCGACCGTCTTTACCTATGTCGACGATTTCGAGCAGTGGCTCAAAAGGCGCGTGATCCGCCATTGAAGGCAGCGCCCTGAGAGGTGCGGGCGCAGCGTGTGGCGAGGGTCGAGGCGCTGCCGCACCGGCCCGGACTCACATTCCGTACGATTGTTTTTCCTTTTTTTTATAGCCTTTCCCGTTTTTGAAGGAACCTTTTGGTGCTTTCCCTTATTTTATGAGAATGATTTTTAATATCATTTGAAGGCATTTGTAAGGTGATTTCCCTGATGCGCAACTCCCTCTCCAGTCATGTCTGCTTCGCTCTTCTAATGGCTCAGTCGGCTGCCCATGCCGAAGAAAAGGTGCAGCCTCCTGTCGAGGCGGAAGCTCCCGCAAGTTCCGAAAGCAAGGAGCAGGTTGCCTCCTCGGCGCGTGAGCTGCCGGCCTTGACGGTCACCGCCCGCGGCGTCGAAGAAACCTTTCTGAGCACGCCGATGATGGTTGATGTGATCAGTTCCAGAGAAATCACCGAGCGCCGCCTGACCACTGTGGCGGATGCTCTGCGCACCTTGCCCAGTGTCGATATTCACGAAGGCGGAAACGTTGGCAACTCGTTCATCTGGATTCGCGGCACAGGCTCACTGACCCACACCAGCCTCGATGACGGCAGTGTCGACATGCGTATCGACGGGGTCAGCAACGGCCTGCTGGGTATGTCGCGCAACCTGCTGGACGTCGAGCAGGTCGAAGTTGCCAAAGGCCCTCAGGGCACGCTGTTCGGTCAGGGGGCCGAGGCGGGTGTGGTGACGGTCAAGACCTGGGACCCTCAGCCGGACTTTCAGGGCAAGGTCGGCTTCGGTGTGGGCTCTGACAGTCAGCGAAGCGTCGAGGGCATGCTCAACCTGCCGCTGGATAATTACTGGGCGCTGCGGGTTGCGGCGACGCGTGATGAAACCGATGACTACATCGAGAAGCGCGAAAACGGTCACCCGCTCAACCGCAAGACCCGTGACGCCATGCAGGCCAAGCTGCGCTTCAATGATGGCGAGCGCAACGACATGGTGCTGCAGGTGTATGAGGACTCTTCCGATAACTTCATGCCGCTGGTGCTGAACCTGGAAGAGAGCACGCCGCGTGT
Source organism: Pseudomonas japonica (assembly GCF_900188455.1). Taxonomy (GTDB): domain Bacteria; phylum Pseudomonadota; class Gammaproteobacteria; order Pseudomonadales; family Pseudomonadaceae; genus Aquipseudomonas; species Aquipseudomonas japonica. Next base: position 54,856 of record NZ_FZOL01000029.1, read on the forward strand.
CACCACGGGCGGTCTACCCCATGACAGCTATCGCAAGAATCGCGGTGTTGTCCTCAATATCAAGCACGATCTGGACTTTGCCCAGTTCCAGTCGATCACCTCGTTCCACAACCACAGGGGTGAGGTGGGTCGCCCGGCGCGCCCGCTGGACTTGCTGAACATCACCTACAACTCGATGGGCATTCCGGCGGCGCTGCGCCCGGCGCTGAATAAGTACTTCAGCGAAGACCGCAACAACCGCCAGGTTCAGACCGACGACATCGACCGCTACTCGCAGGAGTTCCGTCTGGTGTCCCCCGAGGGCAGCGAAGTGGGCTGGGTCGGCGGCATCTATCTTTCCCATCAGGACCGCGACTTCGCCTTCGATTCCTTGCGTGATCTGTTCGTGCTCCGCGGCGTCACGCTGGTGGGCAACGACAACTACAACGCGTTGCAAGAGCGCAACTACAAGACCGACAGCAAGGCGATCTACGGCGAGATCACTTATCCGCTCACTCAGCGCCTCAGCCTGATCACCGGTCTGCGTGCGGTCGATGAAAGGCTGCGCTACAAGGCGTCCTGGATTCCCAACGGCAACAACCCGCTTGGGGTCAACGGCCCCCGGTACGATGCACAGACCCTCAATGACACCTATGCCACCGGGCGGGTGGGGCTGAGCTTGGAGCTGAGCCCGCAGTGGACTGCCTATGTGATGCAGAGCAAGGGGCACAAGTCGGGCGGTTTTGCCGACTACAGCACAAACGTGCCGAACGGCGAGGCCGACACGCCCTACAAGGCCAGCAAGATTTCCGCCACCGAAGTGGGCGTGAAGTACGCAAGCGAAGATGGCCGTGTGCAGACGAGCATGGCGGTCTACCAGAACACCGTCGATGACGACCACATCACGACCTCGACCTACCCGACCTACCTCTACGACACCAAGACCGTCGACAGCCGTTCCCGTGGCGTGGAGCTCGAAGGTCGCTGGCGCGCCACCGAACAATTGACCCTGCGCGCGGCGGCCTCGCATACCGATGCACGGGTGACCTCGGTGCCCGAATCGGCCCGCAGGGTGACCGAGGAGGGTAATCGCATGCCGCAGGTGCCCTACGTCAGCGGCAGCGTGGGTGCCAACTATGCCGATGACCTGCCGTTTCAACTGCTGGGCCACGCCCACTGGTTCACCGATGCCAACCTGCGTTATGTCGGTGATCGCTGGGCCGAGCCAGACAACGGCCAGCGTCTGGACAGCTACACGCTGCTCGATGCAAGCGTCGGTGTGGCCGGCACCTTCGGTGAGGTCAGGCTGTGGGGCAAGAACCTGACCGACGAGAAGTGGGTCTACTTCGGCGTGCAGCCCGGCAACCTGGGGGTGTATGCGCCCGGTCGCACCTACGGCCTTGCCTACACCTACGAGTTCTGAGTGGCCGCGATGAACGATGCACTGAAAATCGAGCGCAAGCCCTGGCTGCTGCTGGTGAGCGTGTATGTCACCCAGTACATGGGGATTGCCTTCATCATCGCCGCAGCCGTGGCGATCATGCGCCAGCAAGGTGTGGCGCTGGACCGCCTGGCGCAGCTCAATCTGATCGCCCTGCCGATCGCGGGCAAGATTCTCTATGCCCCGTTCATCGACCGCTACCGGCCCTTTTTTCGCGGCCAGTACCGCAGTTGGCTGATCATCGCCCAGGCGGTCATGGCGGTGATGCTGGTTGGCGCAGGCTTGCTGGATATCCAGCAGCAGTTTTCGACGATTCTGCTGTTACTGATGGTCTATGGCTTTGCCGTAAGCGTGCAGGACGTGGCGGTGGATGGCCTGTCGTGCAAGATCTTCGAGGCTCATCGCCGTCAGCAGGCCAGCAGCCTGCAGTTCGCCAGTAACCTGGTGGGCAATATCGTCGGTGGTGGTGTGTTGTTGCTGTGCTACCCCTGGTTGCAGTGGCAGGGCGCGCTCTGGGTGCTGGCGGGGCTGACCATGCTGACCTGCCTGCAACTGCTGTTTTTCAGGGAGCCGCCAGTGGCTGCCGATGCGACTGCACAGGCAGACGGGCTCGGCTCCAGGTTCAGGCAACTGGGGCGGGATGTGAGCGGCTTCGTGGGCCGGCAACGCGGGTGGTTCCTGCTCTTGCTGGTCTACCCGGTCGGCTTCGCTTCAGGCTTCGCCTTGCTCAACCCGATGCTGGTGGATGCCGGCTGGTCGCTGGGTGATATCGGTTTTGCCACGAAGGTCGTGGGTTCGCTCATCGGAGTGTTTTCGGCCCTGATGGCCACCCCCCTGATCAACTGGCTGGGGCGCAAGCGGGCCTTGCTGGCACTGACGCTGGCGCAGGCCGCCGGCATGCTGTTCATGGTGCCGGTGGCACTGGGCCTGACCGACAGGCTGCATGCCTACCTGGCGATTGCCGGATACTTTGCGGTCAACCCGGCGCTGCTGGCAGTGCTTGCCACTCTGATCATGGACCGTGCGGCGCAGACCGAAGCCAAGGCGACCTTCTTTACCCTGCAGATCAGCCTGGTGGTGTTCATGGGCTTTGTCTACTCGGCACTGGGCATGGTCGCTGCCAAGCATGTCGGCTACTTCCAGGTCGTGGTGGCCACGGTCATCCTGACCTCGCTGATGGTCTGGGTGATTGGTAAGAGCTTGCCCGCGGAGCGTGGGGTAGCGTCGATGGCAGGGCTGCAGCATGAACACTGAAGCCGTGCGCATGAACCTGTTCTGCCTGTCGCCAGGCGGTTGCAGCGCGTCGATCTACACGCCGTTCAAGCGACAGGCCGGTGAGCTGATCAATGTACTGGCGCTGGACTATCCGGGGCACGGTGCCCGCGCCAGAGAGCCTCTGCAGGATGACCCCGACACGCTGGCCCGGGACGTGCTCGACGCCATCGAACAGGCCGAGCCGCTGCCGTTCGCGCTGTTTGGTCACAGCCTGGGGGCTGCCCTGTTGTGGCGGGTACTGTCATTGCTGGAAAACCGACCGGCCATCGAGCGCCTGAAGTTGCTGGTCGTGAGCAGCCGGCCACCCCGGTTGTTCATGAACATACCGGCAAAGCACAACTGGAGTGACCAGGCGATCATCGACGAGTTGTGCAAGTACAAGGCAACAGCAGCGGAACTTCTGGATAACCCGCAAGCGCGCGAGTTTTTCCTGCGCATCATGCGCAACGACTTTCGCCTCAGCCATAACATGCCTGTCGATCCGATCGGCAAGACGCCCAAGGGCAGGGCAGTTGCGTTACTTGCCTTTTACGGTGAACAGGATCCGGATATCCGCGATCCCGAGGCAATGCAACACTGGCGCGGCCACAGCGAGCGCTGGCTGGGATGTCACCGATTGCCTGGTGATCACTTCTACTTTCGCCGCCAGGCATCACTGGAAAAGTTGCTCGATATCCTACAGGACGCGATGTTGACGCTACTGCGCAACGAGTCTTGCGTTTAAGTCAATTCAACTTTCCAGGGCCGGAAAACAGCCGGGCGAAACAGTAAAGCAAAACAGTGAACACTGGATTCGCAAATAAAAAGAATGCCGTGAACGTGGCCTGTAACTCAATGGAACTAGACAGCTTCTACAAGTTGGTCTGCGAGGGAACTATGCCTCATCGTCATGTATCAAGTATCAATGTCCGTCCGGATGGCTATGGCGCTGCCTTTATCAACGGTGATCGCAGGCTCTGTTCGAATGAACTGTTGCAACGGATCCATACACCCGCTTGCGATCGCACTTCGCTCAACCGTGCCATTGCCGATACGTTTGCTCGTCTGCAAGAGCAAGGTGAGCAGGATCCGGTTCTGATCGGTGCCATTCCGTTCGATGTATCGCGGCCCTCGTCGCTGAACTTCTACCGGCGCGCCGATGCAGCGCCCGCTGCAGCTGATGCCGGTAGTGCGCCGATGCAGGTGAACAACATCCGGCCTCTGGTCGAGAGAAGTCATTTTGCCGATACCGTGCAGCGGGCGCTGAACGCGTTCGCCAGCGACGAGCTGTCGAAAATCGTGTTGTCGCAGGCGCTGGAAGTCGAGTTCCTGCAGGAGCAGGACATCCTGGCAATCGTTCGGGTACTGCGGGACCAGAACCCAGGCGCCTATGTGTTCTCCGTACCGCTGTCGGCACACCAGACCATTCTGGGGGCCAGCCCTGAGCTGCTGTTATCCCGGCAAGGCCGGATCGTCACCAGCAATCCGCTGGCCGGTTCCCGCCCACGCTCGGGCGTGGCGCAAGAGAACCACGAGCGGCAGCTGCAACTGCAGCACTCGGCCAAGGATCAGTACGAACATCGCCTGGTGGTCAACGGCGTGGCTGCAACGCTGGCGCCGTATTGCTACCAGATGTCGGTTTCCGAGCAACCGCACATCCATGAAACATCAACCATGATGCACCTGTCGTCCAGCGTTCAGGGGCAATTGCGCAGTGGCGCACCAGATGCCTTGAACCTGGCGCTGGACCTGCATCCCACCCCCGCCGTTTGCGGCACTCCGACCGCCCAGGCCAGGCGGTTCATTCTCGAGCACGAAGGTTACGACCGCCATTACTACGCAGGCCTGGTGGGCTGGATGGACGCCCAGGGCAATGGCGAGTGGGTGGTGACCATCCGCTGCGGGTTGCTTGAGCGCAACAGCATCCGCCTGTATGCCGGTGCCGGCATCGTCAGCGGCTCGGACCCCGAGGCCGAGTGGCTGGAAACTCAAGCCAAGATGAAAACCATGCTGAACGTGTTCAGCGCCTGAAACACTGTTTCAGGTGATCGGCTCACTTGTAAGAACGAGGATCATCATGAGTATTGCCTTGCTGTCCGACTACCCGCTGCCAACCCCGAATCTTTACCGCGAAGCCAAGGTCGCCTGGCCTCTGCAGACGCGCAGATCGGCTTTGCTGATCCACGACATGCAGGATTACTTCGTCAACTTCTACGAGCGCAAGGATGGCCTGATCTCCGACGTCATCGGCAATATCGTGCGGCTGAAGGCCTGGTGTCGCGCGCACGGCATTCCCGTCTATTACAGCGCGCAACCGGCGCAACAGAACCCGCAGGACCGCGGGCTGCTGACCGACATGTGGGGTAGCGGACTGACCGCCCGGCCGGAGCTGGCGGGCATTGTCCAGGCGCTGGCTCCCCAAGCGCAGGACCGTATGCTGGTGAAGTGGCGCTACAGTGCGTTCTTTCGCTCGGACCTGGCCCGGCAACTGGCCGATGAAGGCCGCGACCAGTTGATCATCTGTGGCGTCTACGCCCACATCGGGGTGCTGCAGACCGCCGCCGACGCGTTCATGCAGGGCATCCAGCCGTTCGTGGTCGGCGATGCAGTGGCTGATTTCAGCCAGGCCGATCACCTCAATGCGTTGCAGTACGTGCAGCGCAATCTGGGGGTGGTTAAAACGCTGGCCGATGTCGTCGAGCCCGTGCCGGCCGCCGCGGCGGTGTGCGCATGAGCGTTACCGGCAGCGGCAAGGTGGCCTGGGTGACCGGCGTCAACCAGGGTATCGGCGCTCAGCTGATGAAGCAGTTGCTCGACGCCGGCATTCGCGTGGTGGGCGTTGACCACAGGCACGACAGCCTGCCGGCGCACCTGCGCTCGCTGGTGCACCTGTGCGATGTCGGTGATGGCGCCCGGGTTCGGGAGCTGTGCGCACGGCTGCTGCCCGAGGCGCCGCCGGACTACTTCATCAATGTCGCGGCGGTGCTGCGCATGGGCGCGCACGAGCAACTGAGCGAAGCGCACTGGCTGGAAACCTTCGCCGTCAATGTGCATGCGCCTTATCACTTCCTGAGCTGCCTGACCCCCCATTTCAGGCAGCGGCGCGCTGGCAGCATCGTCATGGTGTCGTCCAATGCCGCACGGGTGCCGCGTATGGGCATGGCCGCCTATGGCGCATCGAAAGCGGCGCTTACCCATTTTTCCAAGGCTGTGGCGCTTGAGCTTGCCGGTGACGGGGTGCGGGTCAACACCGTGTCCCCGGGTTCGACCCTGACGCCCATGCAGTACGCGTTGTGGACCGACGCCCAATCCGAGCAGCGCACGCTGCAGGGCAACCTTGCGCAGTTCAAGTCCGGTATCCCGTTGAACAGGATCGCCAACCCGGAGGATATCGCCAACGCCGTGCTGTTCCTGATCAGCGATCAGGCCGCCCATATCACCCTGCATGACCTGGTCGTCGACGGGGGCGCAACGTTGGGCATGTAGGTAACCGGATACCCTTCAAGTACAGGTTTTCAACCATGGATTTACATGAAGAAGTGACACGGCAGGTCAGCCTCAGTCTGCAACTGGAAGACGGGGCAGTGGCTTGTGATTCCAACCTGATCGAGTACGGCTTGCACTCGCTGAAGATCATGGAGCTGGTCGGGCTGTTCGAAGGAAGATACAACCGGCAACTGTCGTTCGCAGACTTTGCCATGGCGCCGACCATCGGCGAGTGGGTCAAACTCCTCGAGCAGCCGGTGAGCGAGCCTGTGCTGCTGGACAGCGCCTCCCGGGTATCCAGCCTCGAAAGCACCCAGGCGCCAGTGGCCCTGTCCGAAATGCAGTATGCCTACTGGGCCGGGCGCCAGGCCGGCGGTGCGTCGGCGCATCTGTACGTCGAGTTCACGGGGCAGGGCATCGACCCGCAGCGCTTGCAGGGCGCCTTCAGTGCGCTGCTGGCACGCCACCCCATGCTCAGGGTCATCATCACCGCCGATGGCCAGCAGCAGATTGCCCATGAGCTCGACGCCCAGGTCGGGGTCGATGACCTCCGCACGCACTTGCCGCGCCAGGCGCGGGCGCTGCAGTTGCGCAAGCGCCAGGCTATGAGTGGGCAGAAGCTCGACGTCGCTCGCGGGCAGGTGATCGACATCAGTCTGACCCTGTTGCCGGGCGGCCAGCACTGCCTGCATATCGACATGGACATGATCGCAGCCGATGCCGAAAGCTACCTGCTGGCGCTGGAGGATCTCGCCAGGCTCTACCTCGAAGGCAGCAGTGGCCTTGCCAGTCAGCCCGTGGGCGGCAGCTACTTCGATTACCTGGAGCATCTGCGCAGCGACCCACGACGCCAGCAGACCCTTGCCGATGATCAGCACTGGTGGCAGGCCCGATTGCCGGGTTTCCCCGAGCCTCCCGAGTTGCCACTGGTGGCCGAGGGCCTCAGGCATGATCCGGAGCGCTTCGACAGCCGCTGCCATGTGTTCAGCGTTGCCGACAAGGCTGTGCTCGAAGGGCTCGCCGACCGTTGCCAGGTGCCGCTGGCTTCGCTGCTGCTGACCCTGTTCGCACTGACCCTGACGCGCTGGTCATCGAGCCCCCGGTTCCGCTTGAACCTGCCGTCGTTCCTGCGCCTGGAGGGCCAGGACGTCGAAGGCACGATTGGTGATTTCTCGCGGTTCGTTCTGCTGGATGTGGACATGGCCGCCGATCGCTCGCTGCAGCAGGCCTGCCAGCGTATGCACCAGGAGTGGCAGCACGCTTCGCGGCACGCCGCGTATCCGGGCGTGCAAGTGCTCAGGGACCTGTCGCGCCTGCACAAGCAGACCGAAACCGCGCCCATCGTATTCACGCCGTTCGGGATGGAGCGTACCGAGTTGTTTTCCGAACAGGTTGGCGCTGCCTTCGGCGAGCCGTCCTGGTGCCTTTCTCAAGGGCCGAAAGTGGACCTCGATGCCCAGGTGGCGGCGCTGCACGGCGGTCTGCTGGTGAACTGGGATATCCGCCAGGCGGCCTTCAGGGGCACCTCGGCACTTCAGATGTTCGACCACTACATCACTGCGCTGCGTGGCTTGATCGAGCAGGGACCGGCGCTCGACCGGCTGCCGGACAGCTCGGCAACCGAGGCCGCGGCGCAGCCTGATCACGCCACGCTGACGGCGGGTGAAGTGCCGCCCGGGCTGCTTGAGCTGTTCGTGCGGCAGGTGGGCCACAATCCGGATGCCACGGCGCTGGTGCATGGCGGCAAGCAGCTCAGCTACAGGGCGTTGAGTCTTGAGGCCGGCAGCATTGCCCGGCGCTTGTCAGACCTGGGTGTGAAGACCGGTGACACCGTTGCGCTGTGTCTTGACGATGGTGTGTCGATGATCGCCGCGATTTTCGCCACCTGGAGCCTGGGCGCTGCGTACGTACCGGTAACCACCGCGCAGTTGCCCACGTGGCTGGCGAGCCTTCAGTGCAGTTGCGTGATCACCGATTGCCAGGGCGTACAGGCGCCGGCAATCGGGCTTATCGACCTGTCGATACAGCAGCAGGGCGCAATGGATGAACTGACGCTGACGGCTGCTGCCCTGACTCGCGGTGGGCGTGCCTGTCTGCTGCCTGTGCAGCCTGCCGGTTCGGCGCAAGAGCTGATCGACCTGTCGCAGGCGGCGCTTGGCGCCACACTGCAAGGCCTGATCAACGTATGCGGCACGGACCGCCAGACGGTGCTGCTATCGCTTTCCGGCATCAACAGCGACCTGCTGTTGGCCGACCTCTGCCTGACACTCGCCACAGGCGGGCAACTGGTGCTCGCAGGATCGCAGCCGCTGGCCACGCTCATGCGCAGCGCTGGCGTCAATGCCTTGCACGGCACCACCGGGCAGGTCATCGAGCTGGCGACAAGCGTCGACAGGCGCGAGCTGAGCCAACTGTCGAGGGTGCTGTGTGCACGTGACGCTGTCCCGCAATCGTTGTGGGCGCACCTGCTCCAGGCCGGAAGCAGTCCGCGTCTGATCAGCCTGCAGGGTTCGGTGCACACCGGTATCTATTCAGCCTTCAGCGTCGCCGATGCAGACGATGCCTGGGTCAATGGTCACTTGCCCCATGGGCAGCCGTTGGGCCGCAGCCGTTGCCTGATTCTCGACAGCCAGATGCGGGAGTGCCCGGACTGGGTCATGGGCCAGTTGCTGGTCGGTGGGCCGGGCCTTGCCGAGGGGGCGGGGGACTACATCCGACACCAGGGCGAGCGCTGGTACCGCACCGGTGTACTGGCCTATCGCGACGAGCGTGGCCAGATCGTCCTGCATGCACCCGCGCACGCACGCATCAAGTACCAGGGCTACCTGGTCGACACCGATGCCGTTGCGGCGCTGATCCAGTCCATACCGGGTGTGAGCCTGGCCAAGGTCTGCCGCATCCAGCACAAGGGGGTTCCCGCGCTGGCTGCTCTGATCGTCCCCGTACCCACGGCGCAAGGACAGGCACGGACCCAGGAGCTGCGGATCCGCCAGGCCCTCGAGGCATTGCCGCGCAACCTTGGCCTGCGTCACTTCCAGTTCAGCGAGCGCGTGCCGCTGACGGCCGATGGTCTGATCAACCTGGCCACCCTCGTTGAGCGTCTGCAGGCCGACGCTCAACGCCATGCCAGCGGCCCGGTGGGCAGTGCGCTGGAACAGGCCGTGAGCCATGTGTTTGCAAAAATGCTCGGCAGTGTCGTCGATCAGGTGTCCCTTGAGGACGACTTCTTCGACCTGGGCGGCGACTCGCTGCTGGCAACGCACCTGGTGGTGGCGCTCAACAGGTACTTCAGGGGCGCCGAGCTGACGGTTGTGGACGTATTCGCGGCGCGCAGCGCCAAAGGGGTTGCAGCCCAGCTGGCCGAGCGTCTGCCCGGCACTGCCGACAAGATCGCTGCGGTGTTCCTGAAAGTCGTGGGGGGTGTGCAATGAGCGAACAAGCCTTGAATCCGCTGCAAAGAGCCTACCTGCTCGGTCGCAGCGGCATGTTCCCGCTCGGTGGCACCTCGATGCACGATTTTCGCCAATGGCACGGCAAGCTCGATACCGCCACCTTGCGTGCCAGCGTCGCCCGCCTTGCACAGAAGCATCCGGCGTTGCGCACGCTGATCGATGAGGCGCAACTGGTGCAGCGGGTGCTGCCAGTGCCTGGCGAGCATTTCGACTGCATCGACCTCACCGACCTGGATCTTGCCCAGGCGCTGCAGCGCCTCGAACAACTGCGTGATGAGCTGTCCCACCATGTGCTGACGCTTGAGCAGGCGCCCTGGTTCATCTGGCTGGTGCAGTTGCCGGAAAACCCGGACTACGAGTCTGTGGTGTTCTGCAGCTTCGATGGGCTGATCCTCGATGGCTACTCGATCGCGCAACTGCTCAAGGAGCTGTTCGGCGCGCCGCTGCCGAACCCCGAAGCGGCGCCGCCGATTACCCGCACAGCGCAGAACGTGTTCTTCGCCAACAACGAGCGCGACCGCGCGTACTGGCAAGCCAAGGTGGACACGTTCGATGCCCGCACCGAGCTGCCCTGGCAGCAGCCACTGGAGACGATCCGGCGGCCCAGCTATCGCCGGCAGGGCATCGTGATCGACAGGGCAGCCTGGCAACGCATCGCCGCCAGTGGCGCCCGCCATCGTCTGCTGCCCAACACCCTGTTGACGGCGGTGATCTTCGAGGTGCTGTCCTACTGGGCCAAAGAGCGCCATCTGCTGGTGTCGCTGCCGGTGTCCAATTCGGCGCTGCTCGACGGGCTGGCCAATCATTCCTCGTTCATCGTGGTCGACTACCGCCATGCAGCGACCAGTGGTTTCTGCGCCCGTGCCCGGGCCCTGCAGAAGGATGTGCTGGACGCGATGGGGCATCTGTCGTGCGCCGGGGTGGACATCGCCAAGCAACTGGTGAAGAAGTTCTCCTGCCCGATCACCTTGCCGGTCGCCCTGACCAATGGCCTGTCCTGGGGCGAGCCCTTGCGTTTCGATCATCTGGTACCGGCCGCGGGTATTTCCCGCACCCCGCAACTGGCGCTGGACATCCGCCTGACGCTGTCTGCCGACGGCGATCTGCTGATCGATTTCGATCATGTCGAGCAGGCGTTGTCGGTGGCGCTGGCCAGGCGGATCCTGAAAGGCATTCATACCCGGCTGATGCAGCTCGAGCAGGCTCAGGATCTGGACAGCCTGGTGGAGTACACCGGGGACGCTCCGGCAGTTTCCGCTGCAGCGCAACATCCCGCGCCCGAGGACTACCTGGGGCAGATCGCCCACCACCTGCTGGATATCCCACCCGACAAACCAGCGCTTGTCTGCGCCGGGCAAACCCTCAGCTACGTAGTGCTGGGGCAACGGGTCGCGACGTTGAGGGCGGCCCTGAACGATTGCGGAATCGGACCGGGGCAGGTCCTGGCGATCTGCCTGGCGAAAAGCCCCGAGCACGTCTGCGTGGCGCTGGCCTGCGCCTTGAGCGGGATCATCTGGGTGCCGATCGACATGGACTCGCCCGCCGAGCGCCTGAGTTACCTGCTCGGCAACTGCCGCGCCGAAGCGGCTGTCACGGCGGTACCGCTGGCGGGCATCAGGAACCTGGACATCACGGCCCTGCTGGCGCCGCCGGACGGGGAGGTTGCACGCCATACTCCCACGCCGTGCTACACCATCGATGAGCGTGCGGCCTACTACCTGTACACCTCCGGCAGTACCGGCCGGCCCAAGTGCGTGGTACTCAACAACCTGGCCACCGCCAACGTGCTGACCCAGACCCGGCAGCGTTGGCAGGTGACGGCCGATGATGTGCTCATGGCGGTGACCCCGTTCCATCACGACATGTCGGTCTTCGACGTGTTCGCCACCTTCGCCGCCGGGGCCACGCTGGTGCTGCCGGCGTTGGACGAAATCAAGAATGCCCAGGCCTGGGCGCAACGGGTCGAGCAGCACAAGGTGTCGGTGTGGTGCAGCGTGCCGGCCATCGTCGATATGCTGCTGGCCTGCGCTCAGGAGGGGCAACTGGACTCGCTGCGGCTGATTGCCCAGGGCGGTGACTACATCAAGCCCGGCGTGATCAAGGCACTCAGACAGCGCCTGCCGGTGGCCCGGCTGTTCTCCCTCGGCGGGCCGACCGAAACCACCATCTGGAGTGTCTGGCACGAGATCGGTGCGGATGACACCGAGCAGATTCCCTATGGCCAGGCACTGCCGGGCAATGATTACTACATCCTCGACGAGCAGCACCAGCATTGCCCTGTCGATGCGGTGGGCAGCATCTGCATGGCGGGCGTCAACCTGTCCAATGGCTATCTGCTCGACGGGGAACTCAGCCAGGACGAGTTCATTCTGCTCAAAGACCCTGCCGGGCAGTGGCGCCGCGCGTTCCGTGCCAGCGACAAAGGCTACCGGCGTGCGGATGGCAACATCATTTTTGCCGGCAGGGACAACGGCTACCTGAAAGTGCGCGGTGTGCGCATCGCCAGCGCCGAAGTGGAACAGGTACTGGCCAGGCACCCGCTGATCAGGGACGCGGCAGTGGTGCTGTGCAGCAATCCTGTCCATGAAGAGCACGAGTTGGTGGCGGTGTACCGGCAGCACAGCGTCGAGCCGCTGGCTGTCGCACAGCTCAAAAGCTTCCTGCGCAGCCTGTTGCCCGAATCACACATTCCCTCGCGCTGGCTGGCGGTCGAGGCGTTCCCACTGACGGCCAACGCCAAGGTAGACCGCAACGCCCTGCAACGGCTGGCGCAGGCGCAACTGCATGGCCCCGGGCGCAGCGCCCCGACCGTAGCCAGCCAGGCGCCGCAGGGACAACCGGTATACGAGCTGCTGCGTCAGTACGTATCGCCCGTGCTGCTCCATGCCGAGCTGTCAGCAGACAGCGACCTGCTAGGCCTGGGTATTCGCACCCCGCAACTCAAGCAGCTTGCCTCACAACTTTCACAACTGACGAACACGCAGATTGATCTGCTTTCACTGGCCAAATGCCGGACGGTCGAGGAGGTCGTGCAGTTCACGACTGCGCTGACCGCTCTTGCGCATGACAACGTGCAGGTTTGAACGATGAGCAACGTTAACGACAGCTTGATCATGGGCGCCGATGCGCTCGATGCCTTCGAGCGCGAACTCGCCGAGCTTGGCCTGGCCAGTGCCGCGCCGGCACACGATGACAGTGCCCAGGTACAGGCTCACGACCTGTCCCGCCCAACTGTCTCGGAAGAGCGGGCCTGGATGCTGCATCAGCAAGATCCGCTGGCTGCTGCCGGCCCCTTCGTGGTGTGTCTGCGTCTGCGTGGCACGTTCGATGTGCCGCGCCTGGTTGCCGCCATCAGGCAACTGTATCAAGGCGACTCGGCGCTCAATTTCGTCTACCGGCTGGGTAGCGAAGGGGAACTGGAAAAGGTTCGCCAGCCCATGGAGCACCTGACCGTCGAGCAGATCAGCGTGGCCAGCGACCAGCAGGCGATCGATCACTTGCTCGGGCAACTGCGGCAACCCATCGATCTGGCCAACGGCCCCATCATTCGGTTCACCCTGATGCATCGTCAGGCTGACGAACTGCTGCTGGGCCTGCATGGGCATCACATCCTGCTCGATGACAGCGCCTGGAAACCGCTGCTCACCGCCTTGGGCGAGTTCTATGACGGGCAACCTGTACCGGCAACCGGTGCCGCCGCGGCGGCCTGGTCGACTGTGGCCGTGGATGAACAGCAGGCCGCCCGCTACTGGCGTGAAACGTTTGCGTCGGGGTTGGACAGAACCGCGCTGCCAGCGTCGTTCATGCTGCCGGCAGGCCGGCGGGTGGATATCGTCGAACAGGGCAAGAGCGCAGCGCCCGGCCAGCCTGATGGCGTGGTCCGGGTCAGTACCCAGGTCGGTTGCGCCAACCTGCGCCGGGTCAGCGAGCAGGCCCGTGCTTCGCAGTTCCAGACCCTGGCCCATCTGTTCGGCGCCTACCTGGCGGTGTTGCTGGACTTGCCCCACGTCGATCTGCTGATCCCGCTGGTGAGCCAGCGTGAAGTCAACGGGCTTGCCGATATCGCTTCCAGCTCCAACGTGATTGCCCTGAGGGTGACGCCGTCGCCTCACGATCTCGCAGCGGGTATCACCCAGGCTCGCGATGCCATCCTGACCGGCATGCACAACAACCTGCCCATCGAGCAAGTGCTGGCGATCACCGGCACCCGCCGTTCGAATGTGCCCAATATCGTCTTCACCCAGTTCACCGACCTTGCCCAGCACCTGCACCTTACCGATGTCCAGATCCAGACCCTGGCCGTACCGCCGTTGCGTTCGGACTACGACATCTCGCTGGCCTTCAAAGTGGTTGGCCGCGAGGAGCTTGTGATCGAACTGACCACCGGCCCGCGGTTGTCCAGAACCCTGGGCGCTTTTTTGCTGGAGCGGTTCGCGCTGTTGCTCGCAGGCATCGATGCTGGCGCGGCCGTGGAACTGCCCCGGCTGCTGGCGCGAGCTCGGGGCGTGGTGGCCGGCGCCGATGAGCCCGCCGCCGTGGCTGACGGTGCGACTCTTTCACAAGAGCAGCAGCGCATTGCGCAGATCATCCTGGATGAGTTCAGGACTGTGCTGAACCTGCCTGATCTGACCCTCGCTGATCACTTCTTCGACGTGGGCGGACACTCGCTGCTGGCCACCCGGGTGATCGGCAAGCTGCAGACCCAGCACGGTCTGTCGCTCGGTTTTGCCGAGTTCTTCGAATCACCCACAGCCCGCGATCTTGCGGTCCACGTCAAGCTGGCACAGTCGCCCCGCGAGGTGCGTGTCATGACCAGCGACAACAGCCGAGGCATGCCACCGCTGTCGCTGCTGCAGCAGACCTACCTTGAGTTCTCCGACTTCGGGCGCAACCCGGTTTTCAACATTCCCTATGCCCTGCGCTTCGATGCAGCGGTCGATGAGCAGGCGTTGCACCTGGCCTTCGTCGACCTGCTCGAGCGGCATCAGGCGTTGCGCACGCTGTTCGTGCCAGACCGCGAGCAGGGGGCCCTGCAGCATGTGCTGCCGATGGAGCAGGTGCTGGCGATGCAGTGGTTCTGGCCGTCGACAGAGCAGGGCAGCGCGCACTTCAGGCAGGTGCTCGGTGACGAGAGCGTGCACAGCTTCGACCTGACCGAGCGCTTGCCGCTACGGGTGAGGTTGCTGCGAGATGAGCAGGGCAAGCAGGTGATGTCGTTGCTGATCTACCACAGCGCCATGGACGAGTGGTCGACGGCAATCTTCATGCACGAGCTGATCCAGGCCTACGTCCAGCGCAGCCAGGGGCGCGCTCCCCAGTGGCACACACTGCCCGCGCAGTTCCACCAGTACGCCGCGCAGCAGGACCACGCGCAGATTCTCGGTGAACACCTGGCGCACTGGACCGGCACGCTGGGCACGCTCGGAAAAAGCCCGCCGCTGTTCCAGCCTGCCCATGAGCGCGCTGATATCCAGGAGGTGGATTACACCGGGGCCTTTACTGATTTCTCGCTGGACGCGTCAACGGCATCGGCGCTCAATGGCCTGGCCAAGGCCTGCAACGCCTCGCTGTTCCATGTGATCTATGCAGCGATCACCCTGTCGCTGTATGCACTGGGCGCCGGCAGGAAGATTCTTGTCGGCACCTCGGTTTCGGGCCGTGAAGACCCGACCTACCAGGACACCGTCGGCTATTTCACCAACGTCGTGATGCATCACACCACGCTCGCCGAGGAGCAGTCCGTTCAAGCGTTGGTGCGCCAGGTCAGGGACAACGTCATCGCCGGGCTGCCCTACTCGGACGTGCCGTTCGCCCTCGTCGAGGAGGCCGTGCGCGCGCCGAACGAAGCGTCCCGTGACACGCTGTTCGAGGTGTACCTGCAATTCCATGCCAAAAACCCACTGACCGGCTCGTTCAGCCAGGGCGACGGGCAGCAGGTCGGCTTCCAGTTGCTGGACCCGGACCGCTCCATCGCAAAGTTCGGCCTGCACTTTGAAGTCTACGAAGAGCCGTTGTCGGTCAGCGATGCCATTCGCGTGGTGCTCGGCTACCGGGTCAGTCATTACAACGAGCGGCAGATCGCCCTGATCCGCGAGACCACCGAGCACACCTTGCGGGTGCTGGCCGGTCTTGACGGGCAGCAGGGCAGTGCTGTGCGAGATGTGCGTCGCCAGCTCTCACGCCGGGTGGAGCATCCGGGCGCAGTACGGCGCCATGCCCTGGGTGACATCGATCCAGGGTTTGTGCCGTACCCGGCACAACGCGCCAGCCTGTATCGCGAGCTGGGTTACTGGCAGCCAGAAAACCATGGCCGTTTCCTCGCCAACTGCCGCGCCCGGCACGGGCAGAACCTGGCGCTGATCCAGGACGACAAGCAGCTGACCTATGCTCAACTGCATGGCTTTGCCCAGCGCTTCGGGGGGTATCTGGCAGGGCAGGGGATCCAGGAAGGCGATTTCGTGCTGGTGCAGTCGCCCAATGTCATCGAGTACTTCATCGTGCTGTTCGGGCTCTATCACATCGGTGCGCGGCCGGTGTTCTGCCTGAACGGCCACGGCGCCTACGAAATCGAGAACATCGCCAGAGCCAGCGGGGCGGCGGGCTACATCCGCATCGTCGAGCCAGGGCCTGGCATCAAGGAGGCCGAGGCCGTCATCGACGCGCTCGGGCAAGGCAACCTCGCGCTCTGGTTCCGCCAGACCCTGGTCAGCCTGGACGATGTGGAGCGCTCTCTGCCTATGCTGGCAGGCATTGGCGAAGACACGGTCGCGCCCAGCCAGGCCAGTGCCGAAAGCATCGCCTTCCTGCAACTGTCGGGGGGCACCACCGGGCTGCCCAAGCTGATCCCCAGAACCCACGCCGACTACCTGTACTCGGTCAGGCTCAGCGCCGAGGTCGTGCACCTGGGCGGCGACTCGCGGCAATTGCTGGTGCTGCCGGCAGCGCACAACTTCGCAATGAGCTCACCGGGCTCTCTGGGTATCTTCCACGCCGGGGGCTGCGTGGTGCTGGCCAGAGATTCCAGCCCACGTACCTGCCTGGGGCTGATCGAACGGCACCGCGTCACCGACGTCTCCCTGGTGCCGGCAATCGCCTCGGCCTGGATCAATTCGCCGCTGCTCGGGCAGCACGACCTGGGCAGCCTGCGCAGCATCCAGATCGGCGGCGCCAAGCTGTTGCCGGTGCTGGCCGAACAGATCATGCAGCGTCTGGGCGCGACCTTGCAGCAGGTCTATGGCATGGCCGAAGGGCTGGTGAACTTCACCCGCCTGGACGACCCCAGCCAGACCCTGCTGCACACCCAGGGCCGCCCGCTGTCGCCGCATGACGAGGTGCTGATCGTGGATGGGCATGACCAGCCCGTGGCGCAAGGCGAGGCGGGGCAGATTCTCACGCGCGGCCCCTACACCATCAACGGCTACTACAACCTGCCCGAGGTGAACCGGCACAGCTTCACTGCCGATGGTTTCTACAAGACGGGCGATGTCGGCTATCTGGACGCCCAGGGCAACATCGTGGTGACCGGCCGTATCAAGGAGCAGATCAACCGGGCCGGAGAGAAGATCACCCCCAGCGAGATCGAGAACTTCCTGCTGGAGCACCCCGATGTCCGGGACGTGTGTGTGATCGGTGTGGAAGACCCTGCACTGGGTGAGCGCATCAAGGCGATGATCATTCTCCAGCACCCCGACCGCTCCTTGTCGCTCAGGGATATCCGGGCTTTCTTGATGAGCAGAAAGCTTGCGCTGTTCAAGATGCCCGACGAGCTGGAGCTGGTTACCGACTTCAAATACACCCACGTCGGCAAGATCCACAAACAGCAATTGAAACAGGATGCCAAGCCATGAAGAACTTCAATCAGGACCTTTACGACATCGTCGGCATCGGCGTCGGGCCGTTCAATCTCGGGCTGGCCTGCCTGGCCCAGCCGATCAAGGAACTCAAGACGTTGTTTCTGGACAAGAAGCCCGACTTCGACTGGCACCAGGGGATCATGCCGGAGTGGAGCACACTGCAGATCCCCTTCATTGCAGATCTGGTCAGTTTCGCCGACCCCTCCAGCCGTTTCTCGTTTTTGCGCTACCTGAAGGACACGCAGAGGATCTATCAGTTTTATATTCGCGAGAGCTATTACACCTTGCGCTCCGAATACAACGATTACTGCTCGTGGGTGGTACGCCAGCTCGACAACCTGCACTTTGCCACCCAGGTCGACTCGCTGGAGTACGACGAGGTGCGCGGCTGCTACGTGGTGGGCGGTACCCGGGGCGGGCGTGAGCGGTTTTCTGTTTGTGCGCGGCACATCGTTCTGGGCACTGGCACCACGCCTGTGATCCCCGACTTCTGCAGGGACTACCGTGACGATGTTCACCTGAGCGCCGAGTACCTGACGCACAAGGACAGCTACCGGGACAAGAAGAGCATCACCATCATCGGTGGGGGCCAGAGTGGCGCGGAGATCTACTACGACCTGCTCAACGATATCGACCGCCATCAGTACCGCCTGGACTGGCTGACCCAGTCGCCGCATTTCTTCTCCATGGACATGGGCAAGCTGACGCTGGAATACACATCGCCCGACTACACCAGTCATTTCCATTCACTGACGCAAGACAAACGCGATCAACTGATCAGTGTGCAGAACGTGATGTACAAGGGCATCGAGCGCGGGTTGGTGAACAACATCTATGACCTGCTGTACATCAAGTCGCGAAACCCGGGGTTCGCCACGCAGATCCTGCCCGGTTCCAGGCTCGACTCGGTGAGCAAGTCCGATGTGGGGCTCGAACTGGGCGTGATGCACCTGGACACCGAGCAGCCTTTCAACCTGACGACCGACGTGATGATTCTGGCGCTGGGCTATGAGTATCGGCTGCCGGCGTTCATCAAGGGCATTCGTGAACGCCTGAACTGGGATGACAATGATCGGCTGTCGCCCGATCGCCATTACAGCGTCAGCGATGAGCAGGACGTCTTCGTGCAGAACGTCGGGCTTTATGCCCACGGTATTTCGGTGCCGGACCTGGGTATGGGCTGTTACAGGAACTCGATCATCATCAATCGGATCCTCGGCCGCGAAGTTTATGCGGTCGAGAAAAATATCGCATTCCAGAAGTTTTCTCCGGAATTTTCGAGCTGAGGAAAAACGCACCTGCTACGGTGCGCCGCGTCAACAGGAGTTTATCCGTATGCCCAGTATTTCCCGTCAATTACCCGGCAACTATGCACTCGATATCAAGGGCGTCAGCTACGGCCTGCGAGCGGTGGCCTATCCCGATGATCTGGCGCTGCTGCACAGCTGGATGCACCGCCCGCATGTGGTGCCGCAATGGCAACTCGATGTGCCGGTTGCCAAACTGGCCGCGCATTTCGAAGTGATGCTTGCTGATGATCACCAGCGGCTCTACCTGGTCATGCTCGATGAGCGGCCGGTTGGTTATGTAGAAATCTACGAAGGTTACCGCGACCGGCTGGCCCGCTATTACCAGGCCGATATCAATGATCTGGGCTGGCACCTGTTGATCGGCGAAGAGGATATCGTCGGCCATGGCCACCTCAAGCCGATCGTGGTGATGCTCAGCACCTTCATCTTCGGGCACAGCCCGGCCACTAGGATAGTCGGGGAGCCGGATGTGCGGGTCAAAGCCTACAGCGTCACTGCCGAGGCTTTGTCCTATGTTCCGCAACGCGAACTGCCCATGCCGGAAAAGACCGCCATGTTGTACTACTGCGTCAAAGAGACGTTCTTGAAGTCTCGCTACTACCTTGAACATATTGCCGAAACAGCCTGAGGCAACTTCAGGCATTCGCAGGGTTTTCATTGCGGTACTTGAAACGGGCTCGCAGTACTTGTGTGCAGCCCGTTCTGCTCCATCACGATCGACTGCAGAAATTCCGAATACACTTCAAGACCGTCCGGAGAGATCAATGGGAGCGCGAACGGCTGTCGCCGACAAGGATACGAAACTGGATATCATCGACCACATCAATCAGGACCACACTGATGAACTGATGGTCATGGCCCAGTTCTACAGTCCGGATCGCAAAGTCGATGCGGCCAGCATTCTCGACTTTTACAACGAAGGCGTGTTGTGTGAGGTATTGACCGGACAGACCCGTCAGGAGCTCTTCATCGAGTTCGAACTCGAAGGCGATCTGGAAGAGAACCTGCTTTATCTGTCCTACCAGGCCGCGGTCAAACAAAAGAAGAGCTTGAGCCTCAATCAGAAAAGCTATTTCGAAGTGCTCGACAAGCAACCGCTCACGCCCAACTTCACCCGCCTGGTGGTGCGCGGCCAGGGGCCGCTTCCGGCGTACTATCCCGAGTACGCCTACGGTTTTCAGCTCAAGCTCCTGAAGAAGGCTGGCGCCGCGCCCGCATCGCGCCCGGCGCCAAAAGGTGTGCTGGGCAGCCTGCTGGACCGGGGCTTGCTGTGGATCATCAAGCGCGTCTCCAGCCAGCGCCGTCAGCGCATCATCGAGACCCTCAACAAGGACATTCGCCTGTATACCCTGCGCCAGTCGTCCAGAGCCACGCCGGCGTCGACGTTCCTCGACCAGGGGCTGGTCGACATCTTCACCCATGACGACAGCCCGGGCAGCCAGTGGGTCCAGAGCCTGGGCAAAGGCGACATCATCGCCGCCGCTACGCAGATCGCCTACAAACATGAGTACCTGATGCAAGGCCAGGCGGTGCTGATCGCCGACGAGACCGGCTACCCCTCGGTGGCCGCTCTTTTGGAGCACTGGGCCAATCCGCAGCCGCCTACCGTCATCGTGCTCAGCGCTGCAGCGCCAGAGCAGGACTACTTCCCCGAACAGGGTTTTGCGCCCGGCACGGTGGTGCACCGCATCGTCTGTGCGGCCAGTGAACAGGCCGAACAGGTCATACAGGTACTGCAAACCCTGGCCGCTATCGACGCCGTATGGGGCGCGCTGGAAAACGAAGAAGCCAAGACGCTGCGCCGTTACCTGCGCAACCAGCGGGGACTGGCGGGCAAGTACAGCCATCTGAAGGGCTACTGGAAACACAAGTGAGCGGCTGCAAGCCCTGGGCCGCGTCATCTGCACCACCTGAACGCAGCAGGGTCAACCGCCAATACAAAGGTAGACAGGCGTCATGAAGAACCTTACCGAAATCCTGAGACTGGCGATTCCGCTGGTGATCATCCAACTGTGCCAGGCCTCGCTGGGGCTGGTCGACACGCTGGTTGCCGGCCAGTATCACTCTCAAGACCTGGCCGGGGTCGGTCTGGGCAGCAGCCTGTGGACGCCCGTGTTCATTTTCGCAACCGGCGTGATGTATGTGCTGGTACCGCGCTTTTCGGCGGCGGTGAGCGCAGGCGACCGGCAAGGGGCCGCTGTGCTGTTCCTGCAGGGTCGCCATGTGGCGTTGATTCTGGGCGTGGTGAGTTTCGTGCTGATCCAGGCGCTGGCCTTTGCCAGCCCCTGGCTGCTCGAGCAAGGTCCGGTGGGGCAGATTGCCAAGCACTACCTGCACTGCGTGGCCTTCGCCACACCGGGCCTTGCCTACATGCTGTTGTATCGCTTCACCGTCGAAGGCCACAGCATGCTGACGCCGATCATCCTGACCGGCTTGTTCCTGCTGATTTGCCACGCGGTGCTGGCTGTGGTGCTGGTCAACGGGCTGCTGTTCGTTTCGCCAATGGGCGGTGCCGGCGCAGGCCTGGCCACTGCCATCAGTGCCTATCTGGCCCTGTTTTTCCTGCGTGCGCTGGTGCGCCGGGCGTGCCCGGTGCTGGTGGCGTTGCGCAGCGAGCAAGCCGAACCGCCCAGGTCGGGCATGCGCGACAGCATGGCCTTGCTCAAGCAGGGCCTGCCCATTGGCCTGGCCCTGGTGCTGCAGATTCTCGCGCTCTCGGTGCTGGCGTTTTTTGCCTTTTCATTGGGCACCGATGTGGTCTCGGCTCACCAGGTGGTCATCACCATCGCCATGGTCGTGGTCATGATCCCGCTCGCGCTGGGCAGCGCAACGACAATCCGTGTCGCGGCCTTCCACGCCCTGGGTGACCAGCAGAACAAACGCAGCGTGGCGTTGTGGGCCTTTGCCATGGCAGTCATCTATGCAGCCCTGGCCGGCGTGGCGCTGCTGTGGTCCGGCCCGACGCTGACCGGCTACTTCAGCAATGACAGCCAGGTCATCCGGGTGGCCAGCGGGCTGATCGCCTGCCTGGCGGTGTTCCAGTTCTTCGATGCCGTGCAGATGGTCGCGTCAGGCGTACTGCGCGGGCTGGGCGACTTCATGAAGCCGTTTGCGGTGGTTGTGTTCGCCTACTGGATCATCGTCATTCCAGCGGGTTACGTGATAGGCGTTCGCTACGCTCAGGATATCGGCATGGTCTGGACAGTGCTGGCGCTCGCGATCTTTGTCGCGGCCGGGGTACTTTGCCGTTATGTGTACAAGGCGCTGTCAGGGCCTGGCGAAACGGTCAAGCTTGTGCCGAGTGCGGTGAGCCGTTGACCAAGTCCTGTGGTGCTGCATTTTCGATTTCGTTGTGGCTGATCAGCAAGCCCTCGCCAGGCGAGTGCTGCGTGGGTGCGATGAGGGTGTTCATGCGCAATCTCCCTTCAGGCGCTCAGAGCCAGGTAGCGGTTCTTAATGCCAGGTTCCTGGCGGAACCGGGCCTTGGAGCAATGATATGAGAACTTGGCGAGTGTCGGCCGTGCAGCCGAGGCGCTAGGCCGAAAAATATGAGTGTTACTTGCGAAGCACCATACGGCACTGTACGAAATGAGGTGTCGTAAACACCGCCGCCAGCAGGCCAATGTGACCATGGCCGCATAACTTGTTGCGAGCTTGCAGTAGCGGGTCGCGAG
>NZ_FZOL01000061.1 GCF_900188455.1 Pseudomonas japonica
GTGTTGATGTTCCTTCCACGACACACCATCTCGCATCATGGCATTCAGACGTACCAGCAACACACGCATGCACGCGACTACAGCCTTCTTGGAGCATTTGCCGCGAGCTATCAGGGCGTTGTAGCGAGCCTTGAAGTCAGCGGTATGCCTGATCATTACCCAGGCAGCCATGTACAAGGCTCCACGTACCTTGTAGCGCCCACCTTCAATGTGCCTGGGGCTACTCTTGCTGCCGCTGTCATTGTTGTACGGCGCCAGTCCCACCAAGGCTGTGATCTCACGCCCCGTCAACAGGCCCAGCTCAGGCAAGTAGGCCAACAGCTTGGCAGTCGTGACCCGCCCGATACCCTTTATTGCCTGCAAGCGCTCGACCTTGTTGCGATCCAGTGCCTTCGTGGCGATATCAATGTGCTTGTTCAGTGACTTCAGTTCAGCCTCCAGAGAGGCGATGTGACTGGCGAAAAAGGCAAGCGCTATCGCCGAAGTGGCTTGTTTGGCGCGGCGCCGATCATCGTCCCGATGCTCTCTGATCTGGTCCCTGAGCTTGACCAGCTCTGCCAGTTCATCGCGCGCCTGGCTGGGTTCAACCAGCGTCTTGGTTTCGAGGTGCTGAGCAAACTTCGCCAGTATCTGGGCATCGATTCTGTCCGTCTTGGCTATTTGCCCGACGGCATCCGCGTAGGCACGTGAACGCTTGGGATTCACGCGGGTGGCGTTCAACCCAGCTACGCGCAACGCTTTGAATACGGCGTTCTCGTAGCCGCCCGTAGCCTCCAGTACGACCCGCTC
The DNA here is from genome assembly GCF_900188455.1 of Pseudomonas japonica. Lineage (GTDB taxonomy): Bacteria > Pseudomonadota > Gammaproteobacteria > Pseudomonadales > Pseudomonadaceae > Aquipseudomonas > Aquipseudomonas japonica. Next base: position 790 of record NZ_FZOL01000061.1, read on the forward strand.
AGGTTCAATCTCATTCAGGCATACCAGCATCTGAGCAATGCCTTCAGGATCATTCTTGAGCTGAAACGGCTTGGAGCGTTCAGGCCAGAAAGCCACGTCCAGGGTGGCTTTGGAAACATCGATACCAACGAAGCAGGAAATCATGGTCAGACCCTCTTACACTTCGAAAGTGAGAGCGCTCTGACCTATCCCGGGCTTGTGATTCCGAGTTGCAGGCTCATTCAACTGTTCGGGCTTCGGGTCAGAGTGAGAGGTGGATGGCGACTATGCTCCCACTCGTGCTCTAGGGCACCGC
>NZ_FZOL01000030.1 GCF_900188455.1 Pseudomonas japonica
GCTCCAAGAAGGCTGTAGTCGCGTGCATGCGTGTGTTGCTGGTACGTCTGAATGCCATGATGCGAGATGGTGTGTCGTGGAAGGAACATCAACACCAGGCGCCCGCTGCCTGAAAAAGCACCAGGACTGAAATATTGAGCGGGGCTTTCGCCAGCAGCACTGGAAAGCTGTGTTGCTGGCGAAGCTATGTCTGGAGGAATCGTTTTTAAAAAAGTCCTCGAAGACAGTTGCTCCCACAGGGTTTGGCGTCGAGGTAAAACCAGCGACTCGACTCGATCCTTGTGGGAGCTGGCGAAGCCTGCGATGAGGGCTGCGAAGGTGTCATAAAAAGCTACGAAAACCGCGTAATTTCCGTCTTTATTGTAGGCAATTTCCCAAGCATACTCCTGCGCCCTGATAGCGCTTGCGCTCATGGAAACCTGTGCCTAGTCTCCGCCGGTCGTTGCAAATTCAACGACCGGCTTTGACAGGCCGGGATTGCATGAACGCTAGCTACCGTCATGGCGGCTGTGCGTGTGGGCACCTTCGGGTGCGCCAGGACTCTCATGCTCTCTGGTCTGTCAACCCGCGCACAGCTGCCACCCACCTGTTTGACAGCAGGTGTCCTTCGATCCAACCAGAGCATGAGACAACCATGAAAAAAATCGTCCCTGATTGATGCCGAGCGCGAAAAATTCGCGCTCTAACGCGAGATAAATGGCCTGCGAGTTCTTTGCATCACCTGCAACAGAATTCCAGAAGTGAGCCTGGCGTGTTACCCGATGGAGAGTGGTAGGACCGGCCAGGTGATCTGACGGGGAAAACCAGCTTGCTGCTCGATCCGGTTCAACTCCACCCGATACAGCCGCCACTCGCTATAGAGTGCAACCTCGGCGGGGGTCGCGATATCTAGTTCAACAGCATCCTTCAACGGCGCCATTGATTGAGTCGCAGCGCCCATCAACCTGGATACCTCAGCAAGAGCCTGCTGCTTGAGCCCTTCGGTTTCAGCAGTCAGGTCTAGCATCCATTGCCCGTCTACCCATGAGTGATACGGTGATGGCCTCGGTGGACGGAATTGGTGGTCTTGATACGTCCATCCCTCACGCACCTCACCAGCACACTCAATCCATATCAACGCTTCGTGAAACCGTCCTGCCGGGTCATTCGCGGTGACCTCGGCAACCTTTTCTTGCTCAATCCGTGCCCACATCAGTCTGGTCCTCTAGTAATAAATCCTCACGGCCCCGTGGGCACCAGGTGCTCCACCGCCAGAGATACGTCCGCCGCCGCCCATACCTGGTTGCGATGGTCGGGTTGTATCAACACCGGCAGCAGCGCTCTCGCCACCGCCACCGGCGCCGCCATGCAGACCACCTGCAGGAGGCGTGATAGGGCCAGCGCCGATGCCAATGCGATAGTTGATATCTCCACCGGTACCTGTCCCAGGTGCACCCAACGTCGAGTCCACATGCCCTCCAAAACCGCCCGTAGCTGAGCAAAAGGAGCCGAAGCTACTTGCTCCACCTGCCGAGCCTGACGCCTTGTCCGCTGACGCACCATTGCCACCAAGGCCCACTGTGATCATCACCGCGTCTCCAGGTGTGAGTGCGACCAGCTTCATCGCAACGCCACCTCCACCACCACCACTCGCACCTGGCGCAGTGCTGCTCATCGCACCACCGCCTCCGCCGCCATACACTTCAACCCATGCCTTTGATACGCCTGGCGGTACAAGCCAAGAAAACACCCCCGGCGTTTCGTAGACCGCAACACCTCGAAGCGGGAGCTGGGTCGCGAGCTTTCTAGGCGTCACCATCGTGCTGTCGTCGACCCTGGCGTTGACCAGGGCTTGGGTTGCGATTTTTGCAATACCCAATGCTGTTTCGGTGGCTTGGAACAATCGTGAAGCGATAGCCTGAGCCACACGCAGCGCGCTCATCGGCTTGTTGGGGTCTGATCCGGCCTCTGCCTCACCCTGAGTGGCAAACGTCACACCATAGCCCGCAAGAGAGGTAGCTTTATCGGCCTTCTCCCCCGGGTTGAAGTTCCCACTATGAAAAAGGAATCGCCATGCTCCGGGTGCACCGGGGACATTTTTCCGAACAAGGAATTGCTCGCTGCTGACCCCAGCGAGCAAATCGAAGCCGTAGCCGTTTTCGGGGAAGGCCACATGTATGCCAGCGGCGTAATCAATCCCGCCAGGCCGGTCTGTGGTCTGCTCGGTGGTCGAAATAAAACGGGTCACGCCTAGATCGGCGATTTTGCCCACGACCTGCGGCGCAACAACATTCACTCCGCCAGCCGCAAGCTGGTTCTTGAGCCATTGTGTTCGGCTCGCCAACTGTTTGGCCTGCAGGTTGTCGATGCCCTCCGGCCCGCCCAGTACAGGGTCCGAAGTCTCAAGCTGATAGATGCCTGGCGCCCAGTCATATTGTTCCGGTAATGAAGCCATCAGACAGTTCCTCTGGTGTATGTACCGTTGCGACGTGCAACGCCGTTATGCCGGATCGCGACCGCTTGATAGTCGAGCGAAACCAGCCGGCAGCGTGCAGGAGCAACGGAAAGCAGTAGACGCCGCAGCAGTGCGGCCTGGTCGTTGGTGATGACTCGGTCCAGGAACACGCGGTAGCGTGCCCATGCGGATGGGTCGCCGTGTACATGGCTGCCGTTGCGCTTGATCGAGCCATTGTGTGTCTGGTTACCCAGCCCCTCCTGGATCCTTACTTCGCCGAAGCCAAGCAACCGGATGACCTCCCTGACGGCCCAGGGCGTTCCCTTGTATCGATGCAGCATGGCCGAACTCTTGATCAGGTTGCGCCTGGCCTCATCGGACTCGGCCAACAGCCAGGCAGCCTCGTCAATCAGGGAGAACTGATCCGCAAGGACTGGCAGGAGGTTCGGTTTCACCAGATCAACCAGGTAGACGAGCATCGTGTTGATGTCGAGACTGCTGCAGGTCTCGTCGAGCAGCTCGCAGAGCAGAGCAAAACGCTCATCGCCGGCCAGCGCAGTTGGCAACTGTTGGTTAGCCATAGGCTACCCCTGCATCCTCCAGGAGAATCGAACCGCAGTTCGCCCACTCATTGCTCGCCAGCTCGCGCAAGGAAGCAGGAGCCTCCAGCTCCGCACGATAGACGCCGTTCACCTGGAGTAACGCCGTGATCTGTTCCGGGACAAGATCACGGCCGAGGCCGGCCCGACGCTCAACGACATACGCCTCGGCACGAGCCTCGACCGCCTTCATTGCTTCAGCACGATCAGCGTTGTCATAAAAGGTGATACGCGCCTTGATCTGGTAAGGCACCTCGGTAGGTGCAATGGCATGTACGGTGTCGCAAAGGGGCCGCAGCTTCTCACCTGAAACCTGACTCTTGATCTGCTGCAGCAGCTCGGCAGTCGGGAGTCCCGAGGTTGTGAGTGGGAAAAGTGCAACATGGCCGTCAATCTGCCCGTCGTCTGGCCCATGCACAGCTACATCAATGATCGACTGATGCACCGCCAATGCGTGATACCGATACGCTCCCCGGCTTCCTGCATTGCTGAATGCTTCCGGTGCTAGAATGATGCGCTCACGATAGCGCTCGTCGTCCTCGTCCTCGGCGCCGTCTGCGGTTTCAGATGTGTTCGCCGCGAGCAGGCCTGGCAATGGACTGTTGCTGATCACATTGATCTGCCCAACGGCCCAACCGTTGCCTTGGGTACCTGCTGTCAGGCAGGTGGCGGTCACCACGACCTGAAGCTGCCCTGGCGCAATTTGAGCGTCCTGTTCAGTGATAAAGGTCAGCTTCCCATCCTGGGTGCTGACGCGCGTGCCCGCACTGATGATCAGCACAAGGGATCGAGCCGAGGACATGCTGAAGCGAATCTGGCATCGAGCTGGTTGTGCCAGCAAGCGCGGTGTCGCCACCAGTTCACCCAGGTAGTCGAGGATCGGACCGCTTGAAAAACGCACTAGGAGCTGTTCGCCAGCGTGCTGTACGGCCATGTCCAGACGCGATTTGGTGTAAGCGATCAGGTCGATGAAGAGGCGCTCGATCTGCGCCGGATAGAGCGTTTTGCCCGACTTCGATTCATAGCGCGCGATCAATTCGGCTTCAACGGCGGCCGGGTCGATCTTGACGAACTCAGGTTTAGGCAGCTCGCGCATAAGGTACCTCCGTCATCTGGGCGACACCATCAGCCACACGCCACACCACACGCAGCATGATATCCGCGCCGTCGATCTGAACCTGTACCTGGACAACAGATACGCGGGTCTCCCAGCGGCGAATGGCCTCAATCGACTCTCGTACCAGGTACGGTGTGACCTGGTTGGTCGGCCAGTCGATATAGAGGTGCAGGTCGCTACCGAACTCGGGGCGGTGTGAGTCGCTGCCCTTTGGGGTCGTCAGGATGATGCGGATGGCCTGGTCGATGTCGCGCAGACCTTGGACCACCTCGCCGGAGGTGCCGAGGGCGGGTTGCCAATGAGCGGCGGTGATGTCGGTGTAGGGAGTTGGCGTAGTCATGCGCCAATGATGAGAAGGTCGGACATCACCGGCTTTTAATCGGGTTTAAAGAGCACTGTATCAATGAGAGTGGTTGCTTGAGTTCCCACCCACGTCCATGACCTTGCCCGTCGCATTGATATCGCCATTGACCTGCAGATTGCCATCGAGCGTGACCAGAGGGATCTTCAGCGCTGCAGAAGGTGCATTCACGGTCACTGGCATACCAGACTTCAATGTCACGCCTCTACCGCATGTCAGTACCAGGTCCCCGACATTGTCCAGTTCCATTACCCCATCAGCCCGGTTGTAGGTGATAACCGTCCCATCGCTGTATCGCACATAGTCCGTGTCTTGATCCAGCACGGGTGGTGGCTCAGCAGTTGAATAGATGCCCCCCAGATAGACCCCGCCCACACCATCAGCGTCCAACAACACCGCCACCTGTTCGCCCAGCTCCGGCATCAACGGGCGGCGTTTCGTTCCTTGGGAGTTCCGCTGTGGCACATTGAGCCAGTAGCTCTCGACACCGTCCCGGTCATCCAGGCGCACACGGATGCGACACGTCAGATAGTCCACGGCGCTGACCTCACCGTACTCCAGTTCAACGCCCATCAGGCCACGACCTCACGCTGCGGACCGTAGGTTGATAGTGCCAAGTCAGGCTTGACGCCGTCCTTGGCCAAGGAGATCGATGTCGCTGCCACCCGGCATGCTTCCTGGTCTACGGTATAACCGCCATCGCGTGTAATGCGATGATGTGCCGCGGTGATCAAGTAATCACCACCCAGCTTGCCGGCAGCGATCAGCGTCACAACGTTGCCGCTGACCAGCTCAGGCCGTCCCATCGCAGTCCACCCACCGGTGGTTCGCTCACGGTTGGAGCGCGCCAGGTCGGCTTTGGCTTTGGCTTTCGCCACCTCTTCCGATGCAGCCCGCTTCCGTTGTTTCTTTGTGTCAGCACTGGTGGTTGCCTTGCTGGAGCTGCTGGGCACGGCCACGGTTTCGCCGTTCACGATGTCGTAGGAGATCAGCTTTTTCTGTGCTGGCTCCTTGTGTTTGACCGCGACCTTCTGTGGCACGACAGTGATCTGGTCCCGTAACCGAACGTTGGCCAGCTCGGTCAGCGGCAGGCTGGCCACCGGCTTGCCTTTGGCCAGGTCGCTGATGGCGTGAAACACCATGCGTTTACCAGCGACCTTAAACGCATAGTCGTACTCCCCCGCCAGCTCGCGCAGAAATGCCAGGTCAGAGTCCTGCTGGGTCAGCCGGTCCAGCTTGATCGGCTCAATGCGCCCAACAAGCTCCATGCCCTGGCGTGCGGCAATCTGCTTTGCGACGGCATCGAGCGTGGTGTTTTCGTAGGCACGGTGTTCTGTGGTGCGCAGTGCAGACTGGATGCCGGCACCAAGGGCGCGGATGTTGACTGTCGAAGGGGGGGCATTCAGCTCCACCTCGTCGATTTCGAAGTTGCCCAGCGTGCGCAGTGGCTTGCCCTGCCAACCCATCGATAAGGTGAGCAGGTCGCCATGGCCCGGATACCAGGCGTCCGTCCATTTCCCCTCGGTGTCCTCCAGCTCGATGTCCAAGCTGTCGGCCTGGCCGGTGAGGTAATCCGAGTATGTCAGGGATACAAGGTGCCGGCTGATGTCATGGGTGATGTTGCGGTGCTGATAGCTCAGCACGAACCGCGCTTCGGGAACCTGGTTCGGGGTCAACGCATCCACGGTGGGAGATCCTCGGTAATGGGTTGTTGTTCAAGCATTGGGATGGCCAGAGTCAGACCGGCAGGCAGCGCGGCATCCAACGGTACATGCCGATTTGCCTGGACGATGGGCTGGTAGCGATGTGCGTCGCCGTAATAGCGCCAAGCCAAAGTGTCCCAGCGCTCGCCCTCGGTCGTGACGTGGATGAGGAACATGGTCAGGCCTTCCTGGTGATAACTTGCGCAGCCAGTCCGGCCAGGCGAGTCCGGGCGCCATCCATTGTCGTCAGCGCCTGGTCGAGAGAGTCCCGAGACGCCGAAAAGCGCTCGACGATATTGCCGAGATCAACGGGGTTCAGGCTAGAGCGCGCGCCCATGACATTGCCCAGGACCTCTTCACCTACCTTGGCCAGGTCCGCACCGTCCTTCAGCAAGCCCGCTGCTTCGGTCAGTCCCGTCAGCGGCCCAATGACCTGTGCTGTCACACCCAGCAGTTGCGGCACTTGATTGAGCAACATCAAGGCGTTTCCGCTTTTGACTTGGTCGTACAAGTTCTTTCCGGCCTGGAGAATGTTGGCAGCGGTCTTTGCATGACCGATTACCAATTGTGTGGTTGTCGGGGATGGCAAGAATTTCGACAACAGACCGGGCGACCCAGCTGCTGCCGCAGGGGTACCACCCAAGTCCGGACTGACCAGACCTGGTGTTGCCCGCACTTTGCGAATGAAGGCCCCTGTGTATTCACGAAGGCTCAGCTGTACTGTGGACGAACCGAGCTGACCGGTCTCGGTCATCCTGCGGTGAACCAGGTTCAGGTCCGCAATAACTTGGGGGCCGAGGTAGTCACCATTGCCGAGCACCAGGGCGAGCGGTTCGTGGTTCGCCTTCGCCTCGCGCAACGCCTTCCAGCGGGCATCAGGATCTCCGAGCCGAGGGTGCAGTTCGATGCTCAGATTGATTTCGTCCAGCCCTTCACCGACCCACTCCAAGAGAGGCTTTCCTTTTATACGGGCGTGCTGAGCCCACTCGGCAGCGCTGCGCAGCTCCATGCCAACAATGCCGCCTGCGACGGTGAACTCGATGTCGCCCAGGATCGCAAACATCAGACTTCTCCTGTGCCATAACTGCGGCGTCGTTGATCATGTTGAAAGCGCTCCATGAAACGCACGAACTCGTCGTAGCTGCTTCGCAAGGCCTGATCAAACTGCTGGGGCGGCGCGCCTGCGGGCAACGTTATCTTCGGTGAGTAGTGAACGACCATGCTATCTGGACTTCCGGCTTGGGCGCTGCCAGGCCCCCCCATACGGCTTGCAAGAGACACTGCATCAGGGCGTGGCGGTGGGCGCTGCGGTGATTGAGGTGTGATGTCAGCGCGTGGTAACACCTGGTTCTGCACTGCAGGCGACTGGCCTTGGATAGATGTCTCTGGCATCTGGGGCATCATCGATGGCAACAACTTCGCAGATGGCAGCCATTCAGGCACGAACGAGACCTGGTTCTGTACTGCAGGCGACAGGCCTTGGATAGATGTCTCTGACATCTGGGGCATCATCGACGGCAACAGCTTCGCAGATGGTAGCCGTTCAGGCACGAGGGAGACCCGGTTCTGCACTGCAGGCGACAGGCCTTGGATAGACGTCTCTGACATCTGGGGCTTCATCGACGGCAGCAGATTCGGCGATGGCAGCTTTTCACGCGCGAACGAGACCTGTCGCTGAAAGGCCGGCATCACACCAACCACATTAGGCTCAGGCATCAACGGCATCGTTGGTGGCAGAACCTTGGGGGACGCCAGCTCAACAGCGGTAACCCCGGACAGGCCAAGAGCGGCTTGGCGAACAAGTCCAGCCTGCCCAGTGATCCCGATGGCTGCACCCTCGCTGATGTTCGCGCCGTAGCCGATGAACACCCGACTTGGCGACTGGATACCGAGCGTCTCTGTGAACCAGCCCTTGATGGACGTGCCAACACCAACAATCGACTCTTTGGCAGCAGTCAAAGCGTTGCCAATGCCGTTGACCAGGCCTGTGATGATCATGCCGCCGAAGTCACTGAACTTCGCCGGCAACTCGACCCCGAAGTAACTCATGACACCGCTGAACGCACGGTAGAACAACCCGAGGGGTGAGAAGTTCGCGATCAGGCCGACGATGCCGGCGAGGCCCCCGTTGAACCCAGTCTTGATCTCGCTCCACAGGCCGGCGAAGAAGCCTTTGATAGGCGCCCAGTAGCGGTAGATCAGGTAAGCACCGACGGCGATCCCTGTGATCGCCAGGCCGATGGGGTTCATCAACAGCGCGCGGCCAAGCCAAAGGACTGCCTGGCCAGCAAGCTTGAGGCCGAACAACAACGTTCCACCCAGCACTTTGCCCAGAGCCAGAACGCCGCGACCTGCCATCATCAGCGGCGCGCCGAAGGCCATCGCCACACCACGCAGAAACAGCCCGCTGAAGCGCAACACAGTTCCGATTCCCGAAGCAACGCGGGTCAGCCCGGTGATCACGGGCGCGAACTTGCCCATCTGCCAGATGGCGCGCAGGAGCGTCCATTTGGCGGATAGGCTGGTGATGGTGGTTCTCATGGCGACAATGGGAGACAGCACCAGGTTCACGCCGTAGGCCAGGCCGATGAATGCGAGCTTGCCGACCAACAAGCCAGCTACAAGGCCGACAACTCCCTTGATGGCTTCGGGATTTTCGCTGGCCCAGGCTGAGAATGCCTGCATCACAGGGACGACTGCTTTCGTCACGTCAACAAGCGCGGGAATCAACGCACTACCAATGGAGATACCGATGTCGGACAGGTTAATCCTGAGCTGTTTCAGCTGCTCCTTGGGGCTTTCCATGCGTTTTTTCCAGTCAGCATCACCAACCCCCTTGTCGGCATCACTGATGCTTTTTTTTTGTATCTCGTTCAAGTCCTTACGGTTCGCCATAGCAGGCCGAACAAAGGAGAGCACCTGCATATCAGCGAATAGCTCACCGAGCTTGTAGGCTTCGTTTAAACGCTTTAGGGCGGCCTCTCGCTCTGCATCGTCCTTGATGGTCATGGCCTTCTGAAATTCGCCAGCTGCTTTCGGCCCTTTACTTCCAACATATTGAGTGATGATCTCAAGCATCGCTTGGACTGGCGTAAGTCCTTTACCAACGAGGTTCGTCATTGCGCTCTGCAGGTTTATACCTGCCCCTTCAAATGACTTGAGTGTGTCCTTGGCCGTCAATTTGGATAGGAAGTTCTTGAAGTTATTAGCGGCTTCGTCGTTCGTACCAGCACCGCGGCGGGCAATTTGGAGTGAGGCGCCGATTTCAGCAACGGCTCGCTCCCCCGTGATGCCCAATGCTGCGAATTGAGGCGTCAGTTGAGGCAGCCATCTGGCCATGTCGGCGAGTTCGAATTGGCCGCTTTTGCCAGCGGAGGCCAGCATATTCATAGAGCGTTCAAACCCCGCAGCACTAATGCCGAGGTTATCGTTCAGGGCAATCGCGACCGAACCAAGGTCATCCATACTAGCCCGTGTTGCTGTTGCAAACTTCGCCATTAAAGGCGAATAGGCTTCCAGTTCCTTAGCACTCGAAATGCCGCCAGCAATGAGCACAGCAGTACCTTTCGCGACTTCAGTCTGGGTTTGATTCCATTTGAGGGCGGCCCCTCTCATGACATTGCCGAGGCCCTTTTCCTGTGCATCATCGAAGCCGCCTGTGATGGCGATGTCGTTTGTCTGATCTTTGAAGTCGATAGCAGTCCGCATCGACTGTGCTATTGGTGCCCCCAGGGCAACAGCAGTGCCGACTGTTTCCATTGCTTGGCCGCGAAGATCCACGCGAGAATTTTTCAGCGTCTCACCACGCGCAATGCTTATATTCAACTGCTCTTGCTTGAGTTTGAGCTGCTCGATGCTCCGGCCAATCTGGTCGTACTGGCGGCGCATACGCTCAAGTCCAGTACCGCCACGGGCAAGCGCGGCAGAGAGCTCTGTGCCGATGAGTTTCTGCTTTGCCGTCAGGCCATCCGTCGCACGACCGAGCTGTTGCACCGTTGATTTCGCGGTGCCGAACGCGGCATGCAGGCTGCCGGACACCGCCGCGCCGATCTTTAATCCAACCAGGACTTCATTGGCCATAGTTTGCTACGCTGCTGGAATGTTCGAAAAAGTCGCTGTGATCACCGCCAAGACCCTCTATGCACTCGCAATTAGCGCGGGTGTGATCTGGCTCGCCTGGCTTTGCCTGGCTCATCTACCGCTCTGGCTTGCGGTACTGATGTTCTGCGTGGGGCTGCCGGTGCTGGCTCTGGCAGCCACCCCCATTGCGGCAGGTGGTGCCCTGATTGCTGGATTGATTACCGGACTGACTGCCCTTATCGCCGGTTCAGCTGCTCGGCGGCTTCAACGCGGCGATTGATCTCCCGCTCGCACACCTCGCACCACCGCCAGTAGTCATCCATGGTCAGCCTGCGGATCTCCGACGGCTGCATCCTCAGGACCAGGAGCAGCGCGGCGTCCCAGGACAACAGCGATGTCTCCGCCGCCAGCCATTTCGCGAAACACGTCACTCACGACCCGCGAATCTGCGATGTCCAGTTCGCCCAGGTCTTCCACGGTCAAGCCGGTCATTTTGGCGAACAGGAAGTCCTCTTGGGCGACTTCGTCCTTCGAATAAGTGTGTGCGGCTGCCAGGTCTTTGCGCTTGAGGCGTTTTACCGGCAGCGATTCGACGCGGACGCCAACGGCATTAGTGAAGGGAACCTTGAGGGGGATGCTGAGTGGATCGGCCATCTGATGCTCCGGGTTTATCGGTTACTCTGAAAGAGCCTTGAGCATCGCACCTGGTCGTAGTACTGGCTTTTAATCGGGTTTAAAGAGAAAGCCCCGCTGATGCGGGGCTTGGATGGGTTAGCTGGTTCTACAGCAACGACAGCGAGGCGTCTTCTGATAGCGGCCTGTCGCCAGGGACAGGCTCAGTGCCTCCACCAGGATCTCCCTGGGGGTTTCCTCCAAGGTCTTCTCCCAGTAATGTCGCGCACGCATCAGATCGCAATCCCGGCGAACCTGCATATCCACGCAGCTCATGATGTCTTCCATGCTCTGCACACTTTTCTTTTCTTGCCCAGGAGTCAAGGACATGACCGCCTCCAATATCCAACAGTTTGATGAATTCGCCGGCCAGGTGCTTGGCGCGTTGTACGAGAAATTCCCTGTACCTCGTGGCCTCAAGATCAGTGAGTTTGTGATCGACGGTTTTTCGATGAACGATCACTTGGGCATCGAAGTCCCCAACGAAATTGGTCGTTTTTTCGTCGCCAGCGTTGACTGGCTGGCCGACGCGGGTTACCTGAAATTCCAAGCCAAGATTCAAAACGTCGGATACCTGGATGCGATACTCACTGCGAAAGGTCTTGAAGCACTCAAGGCCACGCCCGCCAGCCTCACCACAGGCCCATCCTTGGGCGACCAGCTTGTCGATGCCACAAAGAGCGGGACCAAGAGCATCCTGGGCAGCCTGGCTGGAGAGGTACTGTCGGTCGGATCCCGCCTAGTTACCTCTCACTTCGGTCTGTCCGGCTAATCACGCCTGCCCGATATTCTTCCGATACTTGGCCAACTGATCCACACCCCCGACTTTGAAGATGTTGGCCAGGTAGTCGAGCAACACCACCTCGCTGCCGTTGAGCACCTGTCGAACGTAGATCGAGGAGAACGGCGATTCGAACTTTGTCGGATCGCGCGGCTTGTACGTCCCCAGCTGGTACTCCTTGAACATCACGGTCATCAGCGTGACTAGTGGCTGCTCGTCCACCAGGCCGGCGCTGTTGAAGACCTGGACGTTGGAGCGGAGCTGCAGTTGCACCGTCTTGAACGGCGTGGCGAACCGCTTTGCAGCGTCGTAGTACAAGCTGTTCCAGACGATCTTGCCTTCCAGCTTGTCGATGCCATCCGGCAGCTCGATCAGGCCTACCATGCCCAGGCCCTGGAAGTCGCTCATGACAGTCTTCACCGTGCCGAGGTCAACTTCCTCCACCCGTCCGAAGAAGCTGTTGCCGTCAAGGTAAAGGGATGCGTTGGTGATGCGGTGTGCGCTGTACCCTGCCATTACGAGGCTCCCAGGTTGACCAGGTATTCCCCGGTGATTTCAGTTTCGAAGGTGCCACGTTCGAACGGCAGCGGCACTGTGAGCTTGTAGTTGAACAGGGCGTGTCCCAGTTCCAGCTCGGTCTGTGGGTTGCGTGCAGGGTCATACCAGCATTCACCCCCGATCAGCGCCTGATCACCAATCAACTTGCGCATGAACTGGTTGACGCTCTCGGTGATGCTCTCGATCAGAGCGTCCGTGATCGGCATGTCGACGAACTGGAGCGAGCTGTAGCGGATCGACTCGTCGATGATGTCTTTCGTGCGCCGCACATTTTCGAAGTTGCGCATGTGCGTCACGGTCGGCCATGCCGCCGTGCGGTTGCCCCACAGCCGCAGACCAGTGCCGAACGAATTAAACACCGTGGTGATGCCGTTCTCGTTGAGCAGGTTCACTTCGCTGCTCGGGTCGTCGACTCGGGCAGTCAGGGGACGCTCCAGTCCAATCACGCCCAGCAGCTCCTTATTGGAGCTGCTCCACCAGTAGCCGTTGTCGTTGTCGACTTTCGCCCGTAGGCCGGCGGCGCGGATCGACAGCGGCTGCAAGCGCTCGCCGCTGGCTGCGTCGTAGACCTTGACGTGCGGATAGCACAGGCGTGCACGGTCGCTGCTTGTATTGAAGTTGATCACACCCGCCGGCCCACGTCCCGAGATGACCTGTTGCACGGTAGTGCCGATGGGCGCATCGATGTAGGTGACGCCGCCGACCTTGGTTGCCGAGGCGATCAGCTCGACGCTGACAGCATTGAGAGTGCTGAAGCCCGGCGCGATGAAGATCTTCGGGAAGAAGCCGAACTCGTTGTAGCTGTCCTGGAAGGCGAGCAAACCGCTGCGTTGGCCTGCGACCGACACAGCACCGATGATATCCGCAGGGGTGACCTTGGCGGGGTCGGCATAGGTGTAATCGATCTTTACCTTGCCATTGATTGCGATGCCACCGGTACTGATGCGCCGGACCAGACCGCTGAGCAGATCGGCGCTGTAGTCGGTGCCCAGGACATAGGAGGTGCTACCGTCTTCGGACTTCACAGTCAGGGCCTGCAATGCGCCGTGATCCAGCTGCAGGAGGTCATTGTCAGCGAACTGGCCAGCGACACCAGGAACGCTGGTGCGATGCACAGCGGGATCGAGGACGTTGTAGACCAGGACCGTGCCGGCCCCGAAGTCGTAGATGCCGTCCAGCGCCTCGGGAATGCTGAAGCCCGGCAGGTGACTGCCGAACTGGGCGCCGTCGATGTCGTTGAGCGACAGCGTCAGCTTCTTCACCGGCCCGGTCGGCGCGGTGCCGATCAGCGCGATGACCGCCGACTTGACGACACGGGTCCCGCGAGGTCCGCGCTCGACTTCCGTCGTTTCGATGCCGTGCAGGTAGTTAGCTGCCATTGGCTTGATCTCCTTCGCTCTTCGCGGCAGCGCCTGGCTTCGCAGGTTTTGCAGTGTCAGGCAGAGTCAGGTGCTTCAGCTCCAGCAACACTTTCGTGTAGTCATGGTCGGCAGGCAGATCGACCGCCTGGCCTGGCCATAGCTGTACGTCGAGCAATTCGTTGCCGGTGCGCAGACAGGCTGCACTCTGCGGACCGTTGTAGATATAGCGAGTGAGCTTCATTGAAAGCCCTCCTGTTCGAAGTCCGCGCGGATCAGGAGCGGACTGTTATCTGGTGCCACGACCTGGATCTGGGTTGCACCAGTGGCGATGTCCAGGGCGTACTGCCAGACGCCTTGGGTGTGTCCCAGGAACTGCTCCATCAATGGCTGGCATGCACGGTCGCAGTGTGGTGGGTACCAGCCGGTAAGCACTTCGCGGATGCGGTCCAGGTAACTGGTGACGCCGTCCTTGCCATTGAGCTGGCGGAACACCAGTGTCAGACGGAAGACCAACTGGCGTTCCTGGAAAGCGGCATCGGTTGCATCGGAGTTGTTGAACTTGCTGCGCCCGTATGCCACCAGGATGGCGCCACGGGAGTGGTTAAGGCGGTACTGTCCTGGTGCTTCCGGGAACAGCTCCACCGACAGCTCCCGAGCGAAGTGTTCCTGCAAGCGAGCCAGCAGCGCCTCCTGCAGTACCGTGGTCTGAGTCTTCGGCGCCATCAGTAGCCCCTCCAGACATCATCGCCAAACTGCTGACGACGGGAGCGGACACGGATTTCGCCAGGCTCGGGTGCTGCTTGACCGGTGGGCATGCCCAGGGTGACGACACCATCACGGATGCTTTCCAGCAGCTTGATGGTGTCCTTGCGGCTGTCCTTCACCGCATCAGGCATGGCGCCCTCTGGCCGGCGCTGGTAGAGCCAGTGCCTGGCAAGCAGCACCACGGCATCCCGTAACACGGTTGGCACTGGATCGAGTGGCAGGTCGTAGCGGCCACGCAGGTAGCCGTCCACCAGTTCCTCGGCCTGGCGGATACCGTCCTCGATCACGCCTTCGTCAGGGGCCTCGGCGGTGGGATCATCATTCGAGAGCTGGACCAGCGTCAGCTCTGGGATCGCCCGGCCAATGTCGTTGCGGGTGCAGTAGCGCATGGTCAGATCCCGCGCACGATGCGGATGATTTCGCCTGCCGCCGAGGCAACATCAAGGGCGATGCCGTTGCTTTTTCCGGTGCTCAGTGCGACAGCACGACCTGTAGCATCCGACTCGACTTCGACACCTGCCGTGATCGCCCCGGCGCTGGTGACCAGGCAGATACCCAGGACATCGACGGGGGCGACGTTGCCAGCTTCGGTGTCCACCGCCACCGTCCCCAGGGACTTGGCGCCGGCAGCGCATAGAGCGCCGTCCAGGCCTGCGAAACGGTGACGCGGCAGGTCGACCAGGGCGAGCAGCGAGGTAGTGAGCACAGTTTGTTTGGTCTTCACTGGATACCTTCCTTCGGCTTGATGCAGCCGTTTTTCAGCAGAGGCAACGCCACGGCATCGGCGAGCAGAAGCTCGGCACCTTCGGTGTACAGCTGGCCGTTGAGCAGCACATCACTGCGGGTGGTGACCCGGTAGCCGCGCGTTGCGGGCTCAGGTTCCGGCTCGGGTTCGGGGTCCAGGGGCGCACCGCCGTTGGCCGAGGCTTGCCGATCCTGATCAGTGGTGCCAGTTCCCGGCGCATCAGAGGCCTGGGCAGGTTTCGGCTCCAGATCCTGGACTGCCTCGGGTTTCTGTTCCTGGGGCGTGGATTTCGCAGCCATGGGTCACCTCAGCCGTTGACATCGGAGATCAGGTAGCCAGCATCGGCGCCGACGACCACGGGTTTGTAGATGTCGGTGTTGCGCACGTAGTGGAGCTTGCCGCCCGACGCATCGAAGGTGTCGATCTCGGGCATGCCCTTGCGGCGCAGGGTGTAACCGAAGCTTGGGTCTTCGTAGCTGGCCTGGGTACCGCCTTGCGGCTTGGTCACGTAAGCCAACTGCAGGCTGTCGCTCCAGACATCACCGACGGCGCCGACGTTGGCCAACGCCTCACCGATGTGGATTTCAGGGATGCCGAACAGGGCTTTGAGGTGCTCCAGGGTGATCAGCTTGCGCTCGTTGCTGCCCAGTGCTTCCTGCAGCTTCGGGTGGAACTTGAGCGAGGCATACACAGAGGCGCCCATGGTCATGGTGTTGGGACGGACACCGATACGGCTGCGAATGACTTCTTTGCCACGTTCCACATCCTGGACCGGATCACCACCACCATTGCTCCATTGACTGGAGCCGGCCAGGGTGACCTTGGCGCCAGCCAGGTAGGTGCCGGGGTTTTGTGCGAGCTTGGCGCAGGCGACCTCACGGCGCAGGTCGATGATGTCGACAACACGGCGAGAGGCCCGCACCTCCGCGTCGAACATGGCTTCGCTCTGTTCCCGGTAATCCACCGGATATGCGATGTCATGCTCGCGCAGCACCACGTCCAGTCCGTCAACATCATCCGGGCTCATGATGTTGGACTGCGCCCGCAGCGCTCGCTCTGTGTCGTACAGCTCGAATGCTTCCTTGCCGAACAGCGGAATGACACCTGCTTCCTTGTCCATGAACGCAATTGGGAACAAGGCTTCGCCGATAAATTGGGCGTTGCGGTAGCCCCGCGCCAGGTTGGTCAGTACCGGATCGACGACCCGGAGTTTACTCAAGCGATCTGCCATGGTGGCTCCTGGGGATTAGATGAGTTGGCGGACGGCCGACTCGTAAGGGATGTTTTTCTCGGCGGCCAGCGCCGCCGCACGCTGGTGCAGGTCGAGACGGTCGGGGTCGGTGTTCTTCTCGGAAAACTCCAGGTCGGCCTTGACCGAGCCACCGCCGTGGCGTCCCTTGCTGGCCTTTTCGGCGAAGTCGATCTGCTTTGGCAGGTCGCCGAAAATCGCCTTCAGGCCGGTAGCGACCGGCAGGCGTTCGGTACCTTCGCCGAATTCCAGGGGCTGGTCGCTCGACTCGGCGAAGTCGAGGACGGCGATCAGTGCGGGGGCGTGTTTGGGCAGCAGGCGACCTTCGCTGATCAGGCCCTCTGCGAAGGCGACATGGCCTTTATGGATACCTTCCAGGCGAGATTTTCGGGTCTGCTCTTGGTGCTGATGCACCTGGCCTTTCAGCCGCTCGTTTTCCGCCTGCAGGGCGGCGATCTCTTCGGGCTTCACGATGGATTCCTCGGTGATGGGTGGGGTGGGTTCAGAAAAGGACGGGCGCGGTTCGTGCTCACGCGCAGCCTCGGCGAGGCTGCTGATCTGCCAATCAGGGATGACCTGATCTGCGACTTCCAGGCCGCGTTCGCCAATCAGCCAGTCGCGTAGGCGGCGCCACATCGAGGCGTTGGCTTCGTGACCGAAGTCGCCGAACTCGATGACGCCTTCTTCGCCATCGGCCAGCTCGATGGGGCGTAGGCCTTTTACGGCTGGCGGCTGCGCACCGAGGAAGCCGACATGGCGCAGGTAGTACACGCCGGGGACGGGATTGTTCGCCGAGTCGGGGTGATAGAAAGAAGCAGAGATTTTCTTGTATCGCTTGCCGGCCAATAGCTCGGCGAAAGCCGGATCAACTTCGTGCGGTACAGCCTCCAAGCCGTCAGCACAAATGGCCAGTGACTTGACCCAGCCGCCGGCTGGGGCGTCGTGCTTAGGGTGGCCAAACACCAGCGGCGCTTCGTGCAGGGCTGGGTCATATGCCAGGACAGTTGCCGCTATGTCCGACTCGCTGAAGTTGAAACTGTCACCTGATGCGGCGACGTGCTTGCCAGATTTGAAGATGTGCAGTGGTTTCATGAGCTGCGCGCTGCGTTTGATGACGATGCGCACAGCCTGACCTGCCGATGCCGGCCTGACTTTTAATCGGGTTTAAAGAGTGGCGATGCTGGGGATTGGCTACAGATGAGAAGTGAAGCGCCGGACAGCATACGGACTAGGTTTTATAAAGCCCTGTAAAGCAGCAAACAGCGTTGCAAGGCGATTGCCGGATGAACCGGAGCGCCCGAACAGCTTTGGCGCTCCAGAGGCCGCTACCGGCGAGCGGCCTTTTCCAGGTGAGCAAGTGCGAGATCCAGGATCGACTCTGCGGCCTCGGGTTGCAACTTGCCGTCTTCGTCCATGGGGAGATAGGGCCTCGCCGGGATATCGCCCCACAGGTTCGGGAACTCCTGCTTCTCGCCCCCGAAATGCATCATCGCCGCATACACCTTATTGCTGCCGACCAAGGCGCTGCTGCTATCGGCATGAGTCGTGATCGAGGCAGCCAGTCCGCCTGCGCTAATCTGGAGCATCTGGCCTGGCCAAGTACCTGCGGCCTCGCGGTTCGCTGTGGTGACATCGGATAGCGTCGGCCATGCGTTACCTGATTGGCCTTCGTCTTCCAGGTTCTCTTCAGTGATGCTGGCGAACTCGGCAGCGATACCCCGCATCAATGGTGCCAGCTCACCGACAGCCCACTCGACCCTGGAAAGTGCTCGCTGAATATCCTGGTGATCAAGTTCAAGCGTGATCATGCAGCCCCCTTCGCCTTCAGTACGTCGGCCAGGCCTTCGCCTGGACTATGGTTGAATCCTGGGTCAGTGCGGAACTGGCGGACCTTGCCATCCGATCCGGTAACCCTCACTACGGTGACCTCAGCTGTCCTGATTTCCCCAGTGCGCTTGTTCACTCCCACCTCAACAGTTTCCTGACGCACAGTGTCGGCACTGTATACGAGCGTCAGCTTGCGGCGTTTCATGGCAGCTTCAGAGAGTGCAGTGACGCGGCAGCGGCAGTTGAATCCGTTCGGCGGGTAGATTGCTGACCAGACCGGGTCGTCGTGGCGATACACGACGCCGTTGAGTGCGGCATGGCTTGGCCGTGTCTTGCCGTCCATGATCGCCACATACCGCCAGTAGGGATGCGTTTCGCTCGCGTCCTCCATGGCAGCCTTGCGACCGGCCATGTAAGCGCTCTGCAGGTTGGTCTGGTAGATGGTCTTGAGCCGGTACGGACTGCCCAACTGCACAAGCTCAGCTTCGCCCTGGCTATCGACGATCACTTGCTTACCCCACCAGCCCTGTTTTTCGAGGATCGGCTGCAGCTCAGTCGTGAACTGCTTTAATGTCCGGCCTTCCTTCAGCGCACGCTCAAGGGACTCGCGGATATCCGACAGCAGGTCCAGGCGCATCGCCTTTGCAACAGTGAAAGCTTGGTCGTGAGCAGCATCAAGCATGTCCTGCCAGTCCCAGGTGATCGCATAGCCCTTGCTCTTCAAGTACGTGATCGCGGCAGCAGGCTCAAGGCCGAAGATCGCCTTGAGGTCAACGGGATTGACCGGCTTGGCCATGCTCAGTCCTCCAGGTCAGCCGAGGCGCTCAGGCGGCCCCAGGTGTCGGCGATGAACATCAACCGGGCGAGGTTCTGTTGCAATCCGCTGGTGTCCAGGTCTGGAGCCAGCTCAGCCAGCAATCCCAGCACTTCGGACTCGTCGCGGTCCTGCTGCAGCGCCTCGATCACAGGAAGCAACGCCTGCTCGGCCTGCTGCTGCAGCTCCGTTGCAGCCAGGCCTCCAATAGCCTGGTCGAGTGCGTATTGATCCAGGACCGGGCGAAGGCTCGGGGCTTCGGCAAACTCGGGCTGGGTGACCGGGGCGACTTCAACGATGTCGCCTGGCTGGAGGTTGTAGGTCCTCTGCCAGTAAGCAGCGGTGAACTTCACTCCCGACTCTGTCAGTGACTTGTCCCGCTCTGCCAGGGTCTTGTCGATCTGCTCCTGTTCCCACAGCTCGTAGATCGGGGCGTCAACGTCTTCACCGAAGTTGAGATCGACCACAAGGCGGATCGCAGCGTTGAGCGTTGCGGCGACGATGCTGGCATCCCCGTCACGAATGTCCTCGGTCACATCCAGTCCGGCCATTGCGCTGGCGCGGTTCGAGTTTGCTTCGGTGGTCTGGTTCTGGCCGAGCAGCGCTACGTTGATCTCGCTGCGGCAGTACATCAGCAGTTCGCGATAGACATCGGCACTGCCGGTCTTACCGGCGGCCTCCTTGATCTCGACGCTTGAGTCGTTCGGGATAACAGCAACTGCGTCCTGGACCATCTGCTCCAGGCTGTCCAGCAGGTCGTTGGTTTCCTTTGTCGCCGCACCACGCGGATGCTTGCCGATCAGCCACGGGCTGCCGTATTTCTCGGTGAACTGGACCCAGAACTTCAGCCCGCCCTTCATGAACACCACTGGCCAGAAGCACATCGACAGGTCAGCGAACCCATACGGGTTGTTATAGGTCGCATCCTGCCGGGCGACGATAAAGCGCTGCGGGTCGCACAGCTCGCCCTGGATGCCCGCATCGCGAGCACGGAAGCGCAACTGGTTGTCCTGGTCGTACAGGAACCATTCGGCAGGCTTGCCCAGGAGATCGTCGGGCACAAGGTGCAGGCCGACCGACTTCCACATCAGTTCGACCGGCTGATAGCCGAACAGCGCGGCATCGAGCAGCTCGCGGACAATGCGGTCCAGGTCGAGGTCGGCCAGCCAGCCGCGGACGAAGCGTTCTACCCGCACAGGCGCTTGCCCGCGCTTCAGATCCCGCTCCAGAGCGAGTACTGAGGACTTGCGGCGCCGGATGTTACCGCCCACCAGGGCAGCGCTACGCAGGTCGCGGTAGACCTTGACGTCCTTACCCTGGGCCTTGAGGATCGGGTCCGGGTTGGGCAGGTACATGCCAAGTGCTTGCGCATCGAAGCTGCGGCCACGGCTGGCGATGTGGTCGGTGAGACTCTTGTCGCCCCTTGCCTCAGCGAAAGTGACGAACTCGGTGGGGCTGACCCACAGGCCCTTGCTGCTCATGCGTACCCCTGGAAGATCTGAGATGCCGCGCGACTGCGGCGGGATTTGACTTTGACTGGAGCAGACGCGCTGTCCAGGGTGGAGAAGTTGGCAAGCACACCGGCCCCGGCGAAGTCGCCGTGGCGGTACAGCTCCGGGTCTTTCAAGTCCTGCTGGCGTGCTTTGACGATCATCGGGATACCATCCACGGTTTCGATGGCGCGGATGTCCTGTTGTAACGAGTCGTCCTTGGGCAACGTGATGGTGCCGTCTTCGAACAGGCCAACGAAGCGCGGCATCCAGGCGCCGTACCAGGCACGCGACAACTTCACCTGGTGAATACGCTCATGTCCGAACTCGTCTGCAGTGTCCTCGGCCAGTGTCTCGCCGTTGCCCGAGGCATCCAGGGCCGCGCTGATGAAGTTGGGCAACCCGCGCAGGATGGTGAACAGCACTTGCTGTTGTTGTCGTGTGGGCACCTTGTGCATCTCGACCACGAACGGCACATCGCGGTGGCGCTGTTGGTCAACCGACATTGGGCAGATGATCGAGAAGTCACGGTGGCGGGCGTAGTCCATGCCCAGGTACCAGCGCAGTTCAGGGTCTAGCTGCTTGAGCAACGGCAGCAGATGCGGCTCGATCCAGGTCTCGATATAAGCCTCGCGGCGATAGACCGCCTGCTGGGTGAAACTCTCGTCCAGGGCCAGACGCAAGACCTGTCGGTCAGGACGCATGGCGTCCTCGATCCACACACCCGGTACGCAGACACCGTTGCCGTCTCGCGGGATCGCGTCCAGCTCTTCGCGCATCTGCGCCTTGCGGGGGCCGTAGGCGTTGCGAATGCTCTTGTACCAGGCTTCCTTGCCCTCGGCGGTGGGCTCTTCGCCGCGCATCATGCAACGCCGCTCGTACAGACCATTGGCGACAGCGTCGTCAAAGGTCGCCTTGTAGACCACGGCGGCATCCCCGTAGCGGCCTTCCTGGATGTCCTTGATCATGCCGTTGAAGGCATTGGCTTTGCCGTTGTGAGTGCTGATGATGACGATACGACCGCCCCAGATCAGCAATGCCGTCGCGGCATCGAGCACGGCAGACACATTTCGGTGATAGGCCGCTTCGTCGATAATCACCTTGCCCTGCAGACCGCGCAGGTTCGCAGGGTTGCTCGACAGTGCAACGATCTTGAAGCCGGAGGCATAGCGGATGCGGTAGGCATTGATCTGGCGGGTGTTGCCTGATTCGTCCTGGTCCTCAAACAGAAACTCTTCGATCTCGCTGACACCCGATGCCTGAGCCTCGGCAATGACGCGGGAGAACTTCGCGCAATAGCCGATGAACTCCAGACCCTTTTCCTTGGTGTCACCGACGTAGAACACGTCCATGCCGCCCGCGCTCTTGCGGGACGCGGCGGTAATCACCGAATCTAGGGCTTCGGCGAAGGTGATGCCGGTGCGGCGACCTTTCTCACACAGCTTGATCTGCGCGTCGATGGCCAGCCAATCGGCCTGGTGCGACATCAGCAGGCCTTCGGTGATTGGGTTGTAGCCTTGAGGGATCGATCGAACGGAGTCCGGCAGTTCGTCCCATTCAACGACGCGCACGGTGCTGGTGCTGGGCTTCACCACCGGAGCGCTCATACTTTGACCCCGAGGAACTTCTGCCGCCAGAACAGGGCCTGCTCTTCGTCCATGCCACCGCTGCGGACCTCCTTGTCCAGCTCGGCGGCCTGTTCCTGCAGGAGACGTTCGCGAGCGGCACGTTCGATAAACTGGCGCTCCTTCACGCTGAGGGTCCTGGCTTCCATGGTCGCTTTCGCCGCCCTGGCTAACGTGGCTACCTCCTTGATGGTCACCTCGTCTTTTTCATGGGCGCCCATGGCGGCCTGGTATGTCAGCGTTGAAATGGCCTCAACCAGCAGAGCGCCGGTCTTGTCGCTTGAGTCTTCCCCCAGGGCGCCGACGAAGGCTTCAGCTTGCTCGCGGTGCTGACGAGCCTTCTCCGTGAGTTGTTCGAAGCCGACCTTGAAGCGGCCCAGTGCAGACCGGCTCGGCACTTTCTCGTTGGGGAAGCGGCTGCGTAGATCCTCGATCATCTCGTCGAGGGTCATCCGGTCTTCGCGCAACAGCTTCTGCAGGTATGCCTTGACCACTGGCGGCAGCCGACTGACTGAGGATTTACCCGCCATGTCAGGCTCCCGGACGCTTGATGCCAGGCACACGGGCGCGGCCAGCAGCGATGTCCTGGCCGCGCTCTGTCAGAGTGGCCACCAGAACCGGGCCGATGTCATCCAGGGTGACTGCGCCTTGTTCACCCAGCCAGTGCAGTTCGGTCTTCACCTGGTCGCGGCTGATGCTGTGCCCATAACTGTCCAACGCGGCATTGAGCACAGAGCTGTTGGCACGGTACGCAGGCATTTCAGCGAGCAAACGCAGGATCACAAGGCGCATGTCATGGCGCAGAAATTCGGCGTATTGACTCATGTCTTTTCTCGCAGAAGGTAGTCATTGATCCGGTCCACGGAGCGGGCGATGGCCTGCACGCCCGCCAGTTCAGCACGGACCGCTTTCATGTCGCCGAGCAGCTCGGTGATGGCTGCGTGATCCGGCAGGTGTCGAATGCGTTCTTCCAGGGCCACTATGCGGGTGCGCAGTTCCAGCATTTCTTGGGCACTGGCCGCCTGGCGATTGGTCATCCAGGTGTAGATCCCGATCACCGTGACCACGACCCACTGCACGGTCTGGAAGCCAAAGTCGAGTTCGTTCAGGTTCATCGAATCCCTCGTTTCTGCAGATCTTCCAGGGCGGTCTTGCATTCAACGCAGTGCTCGGTGCCCGGCTCGGCCTGACGGCGATCTTCCGGGATCGCATCGCCGCATTCTTCGCAGCGGTATGCGGATGGTCCCGAACGACGCTGCAGGCCACTGCGGTGCGCCTCCAGCGCGGCCTCGGTGAAGTCGTTGTCTTGCGCTTGATCAGCTACATCCATACGCGGTCAGTCCTTTTGTTCTTCAAGGTCGAGCAAGGCATTGAGCTGCGCCAGGTTGTTGCGAGCCCACAGGCCGTAGTCCTGGGCATGGGCAAGGATGTCGGCGGGAGTGATGCCGCTTTCCAGTAGCTCGGCGTCAGTGCCGGGGGCGTGGCTGGTCGCTGCTTGAGCGCGGCCGGCAGCGGCGGCCGGGGCGGTGGCTGGCACCCCGAGGGCGGCGTTGTAGTCGCGCAGCCAGCCAGCAGTGAACACGCAACGAGGAATTGCCACGGGCTTTGCCGCAGGCGCCGGAAGGTAGACGGTAGTGACATTGGGGATTCGCTCCTGGAGCTGTTCCAGCTCCTTTTGGTGTTGGACCTTCGCCTGCGAGAGCTGGGCTTCCGCGTCGTTGGCGCGGCGCAGCTCGTTCAGCAGGTCATCCAGGTTCTTCTGCCCATTGGCCAGGGCCTGCTCCGCGTATTGCCGTTTCAGATCCGCCAGGTCTGCAGCGCCTGCAGCTGCAGCCTGGCGATCTCCCAGCCCGTACCCGAAAGACCCCGCTGCACCCGCGCTCAGGGCACAGGCGGCAACCGCCCAGGCCAGACCAGTCGGCAGGGAGAAGAAATCAAACGCGGCCATGTTTGCGTCTCCAGCGATTACGGACGCTTCGGGGGCGCCTGGTCGCACAGGTCAACCAGGTGCCAGCGGCGGTGGGTGGGAGACAAAGCCAGGTGAGTGGCAGCGGCAACAGCAGCCGCAGCTTCACGATGGCACGTCCTGGTCGGGTCCTTGTTTCACCAAGCGGGCGAGAAACAGCAGAAGGGCCAGTGCGCTATTGAGCACCGCATAGGCTCGGTCCGAGAGCTGCGCTTCCCACATCGGCAACACGTTGATCTGCAGGAAGCCGAACAGCGCGATCAGTAGGCCGAGCTGGATGCTGTAGAGGCGATAGCAACGGCGCCAGTTGGCGATCAGTTCCATACCGGCTCCCCGTGGTAGGCGTCGGGGACGATGCCGGCCAGTTGCAGACCTTCGTTGATCAGCGCTTCGCCGTACCAGGCGCCGCCAGGGAGTGGGCCGGTACCGTTTTCATGTCCGATGATGCCCTGCACCAGGACCACCATGGTCTTGAAATCGTACACATCGATACGTCCGTCAGGCGAAACGCCCACGCGGTTGGCCACATTGCGGATGTAGCTTTCGGTGTTGTTCTCATTGGGTGGAGCCCAGCGTCCGATGATTGCGCGGATGGTGCGCAGACCATGCTTGTCCTGGTAGGTGATCAAGGTGCGGGCGATGGCCCGGACTCCCCAGCGGGGATCGGTGAACTGAACGAACTCGGCATCGTTCTGGTTCGCCGACATGCCCTGCCAGCGGGTGCCTTTGACGTGGCGGATGTTCCCGGGGTTGTGATTACGGATGCCGCGCGGGGTGGTGATGGATCGCATGACGCCTCCTGCTGGTTGGGCGCCAGGTCGGCGCCGAAACATAATCGGCGGCGTGGGCAGGAAGCGCTTTTAATCGGGTTTAAAGAGATCAGCCGTTGTTCGTTCCCGTGCTGCTCTTGGCACAGTGCGCTGGCTGCGGCAACTCGAAGGTGGTCTTCGTGGCAGGATCATAGTCATAGCTGGTCAGGCATTCGCGCCGCTTCACTTCGTCGTCGGATGCAAGCTCCAGTTTTAGCTGCCCATCTGGGACGTTCAGCTTGTCCAGGCATACCGACTTGCAGGCGAGTTTCTCGACCACAATCGCACTGCGATCATCCTCGATTTCTACAAAACAGTTTTGCCCGCCAGCCTTGTAGCTTTCTGGAACCGTACTGTCCTCTGGGATGTGAAAAACGATGCTGGTTCGAAAATGCTTCTCGACCCGGACGTTATCAAATTGGCTCGCGTAGCGATCCAGCCCAGGGCAAGCCAAACGTGTAGCCGGTAGCGCCTTTCGCACCAGGTCATCCTTGGTCTCTACGGTAAAAACAGACGCTGATGACTGCGACTGCTCTGGGACTTTCTCACCACACCCAGCAATTGCGAGCGTTATCAGAACGGCACTCCATTTCCTCATCACACACTCCCTTTGATTAAAACCAGAACTTTCCTACGATCAGACCAAAGACAAAAAGACCGATAGCATTCGCACGGTAGACCGTCAGGAACTCACGAAGCTCTAACCTTCCTGGTGTTGCTGGAGAAAGCTGGGTCTGGACAGGTACCACCGAGGGCTGCACAACAGGCCTGACGGTGAAGTCCTGAACAAACGCCAGCACAACCTGCAGATCAGCCCGTGCGAAGTTCCCCAGATGGGTGCGTCCGAAGCGTCGATCACAGAAGTTGTTCAGCTCCTTGCGAGCATCCTTTTCATCAGTGGTGCGCAAGATCTTACCGATCAATCGGCGCTTGTCAGCATCTTCCTGGAGATGCTCCAGCCTGCGCTGCATGACAGAGCGAGCCTCGGCGAACCGCTCGGCAGAAATTTCGTTGAGACTGCGCACCCCAAGCTGGGCGTGGACTTGACGCCAGACATCCCGTGGATCATCTCCGAGCTCCTCGCATTTAGCTCGCAGCTCATGCAGTTCTTGTCGTTGCGCTGAAACCAGGCCTCGGGTTTCACGCTTGTCCGCCAAGTGAATGTTGATACCGCCGAAATTGTTGATATCACCTTCGGCCACCTGGCCTACACCGCCATGAAAGTCCTGGCTCATGGTCACTTCTTCCCTTTACTACCACCCACATTCAAAGTCAGACCGGCCTGGTTGACAGAGCCTTCTATGTACTGCCCGACATCCTTGAACTTACGCGGGGAGGTTTCCGGGACCTCCCCGAGCAGAACACGTAGTGCCGCATTTCGAAGTGAAACCGGGCTCTCTCGGTACCGTTGCAACAGCAACATCTCTTCTGCTGGCAATGGGACGCTGGCGCCTTCGCTGCTGTCTCCCAGCAAAACCCAGGCGGGTGAAGCGCCGAACTGCGAGTGCAACGCCAGCAGCGACGATCCGTCAGGTAAAGCGTCGTTCGCTTCCCACCTCGTAATGGTCTTACGGTTTACGCCCAACCGCTCCGCGAAGTCGCCGACTTTCATCTCCCCTCGAAGCTGGGCAATGCGCCGACCTACATCATTGGACATAAAAGCCCCTTGACTTGGGGACATTAAAGTCCCAATAATCACAACACACCAATCAATTGCGCACCACACGACAATTGATTAGCAATCAAGACGCACACAGGACCCACTCCTATGAACGTTCCTTACCCGCTACCTACTCGCAAGCCCTACACCGGTGATCGGGTCCGTGAATTGTTCACGGCAGCAGGCATTTCCATCTCTTCCTGGGCTGAAACCAATGGCTATACACGGCACCAGGTCTATTGCGTAATCGGTGGCCAGTTCAAAGGCGCGAGGGGCAAAAGCCATGAGATCGCGCTGAAACTGGGCATGAAGCTATCCGTCGAGCAACTGGTCGCATGAGGTGCTTGATGGACGTCATTCGCACAATGGGCATTTCCGCAGGGTCCGTAGGAGTCGATGGTCCGTCAGAAGCTGCTCGGCTACTTCATTCAACGTTCTCGCAGTCGATCCCGATGCAAGGTTGTCGGCAGCAATACGGAAATCCGCTTGCAGTGTCTGCTGATCCAGCTGACCTGTGCGCTGTAGTGTTCCGGCCAGGATCAGCACGCATCGAGCCAGACCCTCAATCCGGCCTGCCAATTCTTCGAAATCTCGCACGTCCATCGGTGACCTCGGCTGTCAATTTACAGCAAAAGTTTGCACCCGCTGAAATCATTTTGCCTACCTGCAAAGCGCGGGTTTGTTTGGAAAGGTTTCCTCGGGAGGCCCTCCAATGAGCCGCCGTCGTTGGAAAGCCCTGCGACCAACCTCTCTGCGCCATGCCTTGGAACTGTGTAAAGACTATGCGCGCGAGAACCACGGCAAGGGAGTCGAGCGCATCGCAGATCAGATGGGGCTGGCTGATCACTGGGCACTCTATAAATGGCTGCAAAGCGGCCGTATGCCGGCGAATTTGATCCGACCTTACGAGCAGGCCTGTGGCTGCGATTACGTCACACGCTGGATCGCGGCAAGCGCCGGGCGCCTGACAATCGACATGCCGACCGGGCGTCAGTGCTCAGCGCAGGACATGCAGGCCCTTCAAGAGCTGCTGACTACTGCCGCAGGCAAGTTGCTTGCCTTTTACGCTCAGCGCAGCGATGCCGACGAAACACTGGCGTCGATCCAGGCGGCGATGGAAGGACTGGCATGGCACCAGGGCAACGTCAAGCAAAGCCAACAACCACAACTCGAACTGGAGGGGCAGCTATGAGCCGCACCGTCTCTGCTGCTGCGCGCGTACTGCGCGTGTTCAAGGCCCTCAAGGGCCACACAGTCACCGGGCTGAGCAACACAGAGCTGGCCCAACTGACGGGAGATAGTCCGAGCAACATCACCCGCGCCATGCAGACGCTCATTGAGGAAGGCTTGGCGGTGAAGCTGGACAACGGGCGCTTTGCCCACTCGGTCGGGGCGTTACAGATCGCCCAGGCACACGCGGAACACATGGCCCGACTGCAAGGCCGGATGCAGGAAATCACTCAGCGCATTGCCGCTGGCTCGATGAACTAAGGAGATCGATATGGCGCGCACTAAAGCCTCTACAAGCCAACCTATTGAATTGCCTGCTTTGGATGGAGAGATGCTTACGGCCAATCAGAATGCCGTAGCGACAATGCTTGGCTCCTACAGCGATGAGCGTGATCTGCTGAATCAGCTTCTCGGGCAGGCTCAAATGGCAGAGGCGTTCTCCAAATTTTCCAAGACCGTCTTGATTTCAAAACTGTCTTTTGTAAAAGAAAACAAACTTTATCAACAACTTAGAGGAAAGAGGTGTCAAGACGGTCTTGAGTATTCAGGGACATGGGCGGATTTCTGCAATGTCCTTGGCTGGACACCTGAGCATGCGAACGAAGCGATAGCTAACTTGCGTCAATTTGGCGAAGAAGCCCTTGAATCCATGTCTCGCATGGGCATCGGTTACCGCGAGATGCGTCAGTACCGCCGGCTCCCCGATGACCAGAAAGCTGCCCTGATTGAGGTCGCTCAGACCGGCGACAAAGACGCCTTCGTTGATCTGGCCGAAGAGATCATCGCAAAGCACGCCAAGGAAAAAAAAGAACTGACCCAGCGCCTCGACGACGTGAACGCCGATTATGAGGCTCAATCCGAGGTCATGGCCAAGAAGACCGACGACCTGGACAAGACCAGGCAGGAACTGGAGAAGCTGCGCAAGCGCATCCAGGCACTGCCAGCCAGTGAGGCGGTATCGGAGTTGCGTCTGGAGACCACTGCAGTTGCTTTCGAGGCTGAAGCCAAGATCCGTGGGGCACTGCGCGAAGGGATCTCGAAACTTGCAGAGCTGGGCAGCGCTGAGGGCGATGACCAGCGCGTGTTCGCAGCCGGGCTGATCCGCCAGTTGGAGATCACTTTGGCTGAGGTGCGCAGCGAGTTTCACTTGCCCGCCGAGCTGGACGGTGCTCCCGCTTGGATGGGGCAGGACTGAACCATGACGCCCATCGAGATCCAGCTTCTGAGCCAGATTGCGGAGCGTGCTGCGAAGGCACCGCATGGTCAGCGTACCGCCGTGTACAAAGCCGGTGCGGCAGAGCTGGGCGTATCGGTTCAGACCCTTCAGCGCAAGCTCAAGGAGGTGTCCGTGAGGAATCAGCGCAAGCGCCGTAGCGATGCAGGGAATAGCGCGCTTCCCCTGGAGGAAGCCCGCTTGATTTCCGCCGTGCTCCTGGAGTCCATCCGGGCCAACAACAAGCAGCTCTCGACAATCGAACGTGCCGTCGAACGCCTGCGCAGCAACAACATGATCCTGGCCGGACGGGCTGACGAAACGACTGGCGAGTTCAAGCCCCTCAGCAACGGTGCCATCGCCCGCGCGCTGCGAGCATACAAGCTGCACCCGGAGCAACTACTGCACGACGCACCAGCCGTATCGCTGGCGAGCAAGCATCCAAACCACGTCTGGCAGATCGACGCCTCGATCTCCACGCAGTTCTACCTGGCGGACGATGGCGCTAAAGCCATGGACAAGGCGGAGTTTTATGACGGCAAGCCGGGCAACCTGAAGAAGATCGAGCGCCAGCGCTTGTGGCGGTACGTGGTCACCGACCACACCAGCGGCACACTGTATCTGGAATACGTGCTGGGAGCCGAGTCCGCCGAGAACCTGTGCAACGTGCTGATCAACGCGATGCAGAAGCGCCACGAAGCGGACCCGTTTCACGGGGTGCCTTGGATGCTGATGACCGACCCCGGTGCAGCTATGACAAGCGGGCTATTCCGCAATCTATGCCGCGCGATGAGCATCGAACTGATCATCAACCAGGTCGGCAATGCGCGCGCAAAGGGCCAGGTCGAGCAAGCTCACAACATCGTTGAGCGCGAATTTGAAAGCGCCCTGAAGTTCCAACCCGCAGCCAGCCTGGAGCAGATCAACGAATGGGCTGGGAAGTGGATGCGCTACTACAACGCTACCTCGATCCACACCCGGACTCGTCGCACGCGGTACGGAGTCTGGCAGTTGATCACCACCGACCAGTTGCGCCTTGCGCCGTCTGTTGAGGTCTGCCGTGACCTAGCCGTCAGCACTCCGGAAGAGCGCACGGTCACCAAACTGCTGCGGGTGCCGTTCCGTGGCGCTCAGTTCGATGTTCGCGAGGTGCCAGGTGTAATGGTCGGCGAGAAGTTGCTGATCACCCGCAACTGCTGGCGCGATCAAGACACCGCGATTGCTGTCCTGGTCGGCGAAGACGGTCGAGAGCAGTACCACGTTATCGACCGCATTGGGGCTGACCAATATGGCTTCGCGCAGACCTCGGCAATCATCGGTGAGCAGTACAAGCGGCATGCCGAGACGCCGGCTCAGGTGTCGCGCAAAGTCTTGGAGCAATTGGCGACCGGGACCACCTGTGAGGCGGGTGCTCAAGCAGCACGGAAGGCGAAGGCCGTCCCGTTTGGTGGCCGGATCGATCCGCACAAGCATGTCACCGACACCGTGCTGCCGGCCTACCTGCCGCGTTGCGGGACCAGCCTCGACGTCAATGCGCCCGATATCGAACTCAAGCCATACAGCCACGTTGAGGCCGCCAAGATCCTGCGGCCTCGGCTCGGCGCTCTCTGGTCATCCGAAACCTTCGGGTGGCTGCAACAGCGGTACCCACAAGGAGTACCTCAAGACCAGCTCGATGTCGTCGAGGCAGAGCTGAAACGACCTGTCGAGGTCGCCCGCACGCCGCTGACCCTGACCCTGGTTCGGGCGGCGGCAGGAGGTGAGTGATGTTGAAGTTGAAGCAAGTCCTGATCGATGTCGGCCAGCGTCAGTCGGCCTTGGCCGAGTCGCTCAGGCTGAGTTCGGCGACGGTCGCCCAGTTGGTGAACCACAACCAATGGCCTCGCAGCCTGGATCAGGCCGAGTTGAAAGCTCGGATCGCGGTATTCCTGGGCGCTGCCGGTGTCAACGACGCCGATATCGCCAACGCCTTTGAAGAAGTTGAAAAAGTGGACCTGCCGTGCGCCAACACAGCAGATCCGGCCCTTTCGCAAGAGCCGTCCGGGGAGGACGAACCTATGTTACTGCCAAAGCAAACGCTGCTGCCAACCACTCGCAAGGCCTTCGGCCTGTTCCGCGATCCCTTCGACGAGCTGCAAAGCGCAGCAGATATGTGGGTCAGCCCTGATATCCGTTATGTGCGGGAGGTGATGTATCAGACCGCGCGGCACGGCGGCTTCCTCGCCGTCGAGGGTGAATCCGGGGCGGGCAAAAGCACGCTGCGGCGGGACTTGGTGAACCGCATCAACGAGAACAACGACCCGGTGATCATCATCGAGCCCTATGTCCTGGCCTCGGAAGACAACGACACCAGGGGCAAGACGCTGAAAAGCACCCACATCGCCGAAGCGATGATGGCTGCAGTTGCTCCCCTGGAGAAGCCGAAGAGCAGCCCGGAAGCGCGCTTCGCCCAGTTGCACCGTGCATTGAAAGAATCGCACGCGGCTGGCTATCGGCACTGCCTGGTTATCGAAGAAGCCCATAGCCTGCCGATCCCAACCCTCAAGCATCTCAAGCGCATCCTGGAACTGGAGATCGGCTTCACCAAGCTGGTCAGCATCATCATGATCGGGCAGCCAGAACTGGGGGTGAAGCTGAGCGAGCGCAATGCTGATGTGCGAGAAGTTGTGCAGCGCTGCGAGCGGGTCACCCTGGGGCCGGTGGAAGGCAACCGCCTGGAAGAGTTCCTCACGTTTCGCTTCAAGGGTGCGGGCAAGGCGTTGGCCGAGGTAATCGACGAATCAGGTATCAGCGCCATCGCTGCACGGCTTTCTCAGCCTGTCCGGGCTGGTGGGCGTGAGCAGAAGGTATCGCTGCTGTATCCGCTGGCTATCGGCAACCTGATGACTGCTGCGCTGAACCTCGCGGCGACCCTGGGCGTACCGGTCGTGACCGATGATGTTGTGCGGGGGGTGTGAAATGACCACCACCAACCCGACCAATACTGCTCGGCGGCTACGCCTTGTTCCCAGCGCCTCCATCGAGCAGGCATCGCCGGCCTGCAACACACTGACGCCGGAACTCGCCGAGAAGCTCGCAGCGGTCAATTCAGTGTCGCGCGGCTTGCGTACTGCAGGCGTGCGCATTGAAGCCACTGTCGTCCTCGACCTGACAATTTTCATCAAAGCGGAGAGCGCTGACTCGCTTGCCGTTGCCTTCCGGCAGCAATGGCAAGGCGCCTGTTGGAGAACGGTCGGTAAACAGACGCGGAATACGGTCACCATCGCCGGTGTGCGCGTGGTGTGGTTCACCCCGGTGAGAGAGCAGGATCAATGAGCAACCTTTCTGAACGCTACGACACTCTGGTTATCCGCGGCGCTTCCGGTAAGGAGGTTCCGCGCATGGTTGACGGCGGTGAGGTGGTGTCCTGGTCAGTCGGCCATGCAATTGCCGAAGCGGGGCCGCTGCTGGAGTACATCACCGAGTTGGCCACTGGTGCTATCGGTACGGTCGGCGACATCACCGACGAAGCGCAGCGCGTATTGACTCTGTCGAAGCGCCAGCGCCACAGCGGATGGCTCGACGAGGAACAGGCCGAAGCAGCAGCCGAGCCACAAGAAACCGTCGAAGAACTTCGCGCGGCATTGTTGGCCGAGTGCAATCGCTATAACGATCTGTACATCCAGCACACCAACTTTGTCGCTATCTCCCAGCGTGTTAGCCAGGACCTGGCTGCCATGTGTGAAGCGTATCTCGCCGGAGATGGTGAAACTGCCGCAGCCAAGCTGCGAGGTTTCGCGATGGCATATCAGAAGAACACCCGGCCAGCAGACGGGAAGGTGCATTGATGGCTGACCAACTGCTCAAGTGTAGGCGGTGCCGGTGGGTTGGAGGCTTCACTGAACTCCATCGCCAGCCTCATCCACGCGAGTCCTGGCGTAGCGACAACGTATGTCCGCGCTGCGGATGCAAGACCTTTTCCCCAGTCAAGGAGCCAACTCATGGCTGACAATCAACAAGCTCAGGGCCTGGTAATTCCGACGGGCTTTGTCATGAACGCTGCGGGACACCTGGTACCCGAAAGCCAGGTGCGTGACCACGACAAGCTCCGCGACAGTGTTGCTCGCGATCTCGGCAATACTGCTGAACAACTGAGCAACTCGCTGGCAAGTTTCAAGAAGAAGGCACTGGCGGACATTGCCGACCTCATCGCCATATCCTCGGAGCGCTATGGAGTCAAACTCGGCGGTAAGAAAGGCAACGTCTCAATCGTCACCTACGACGGTGAGTTCAAGATTGAACGGGCGTTTGCGGATCGCATTGTTTTTACCGAAGAAATCCTGGCAGCGCGAGAGCTGATCAACAAATGCATCAGTGCTTGGTCAGAAGGGGCGAACAACCATCTAAGAGTGCTGGTTGATCGAGCGTTCAGAGCAAACAAGCAAGGCCAGCTCATGGTGAAGGATGTGCTCAGCCTGCTGCGTGTAGAAATCGACGATCCAGTGTGGAAGACCGCAATGGATGCGTTGAAGGACTCCATCCAGGTGAACGGCACCGCCGTTTATGTCCGGGTGTACAAGCGGCATGGCAACACTGACCAGTATCTCCCGATCAACCTGACGTTGGCGGGGGTGTGATATGGATCACGATCGTATCCTCGACAAGATCAAGAAATGCTTGGAAATGGCTAAGGGCAAGGGGGCCAACCCAAACGAGGCGGAAATTGCCTTGCGCCAGGCTCACAAGCTCATGGAGGTCTACAACCTGGAGATGGGGGATGTTCTCGCCAGCATGGCTGGGGAAGCCAAGGTCGCTGCCGGGTCGGACGGTGACCCACCGGCCTGGCGGGTGCGCCTCGCTCATGTCTGCGCGGAGGCTTTCGGCTCGCACTTCATCATCAGTGCGCCGTGGTTCGAAGGTGCTTCATTTGTCTACATCGGCTGCGGGGCTTCGCCTGAGCTGGCGGGCTATGCCTATCAGGTCCTGGAGCGCCAGCTTCAGAAGGCGCGGCGGGACTACCTGGCAACGCAGAAACGTTGCAAACGCTCTACAAAGGTCGCTCGCGGTGATGCCTTTGCACACGGCTGGATCGACGCGGTGCTTGCCAAGGTTGAGCAATTCTCAGGAGTCGAGGACAACATTGCCGAGGCGATACAGGCCTATATGGAGAAGAAATACCCGAACCTCGGCACGGCCAAGATGAAACGCCGCAAGCTCAAGGCCCGTGACGAGGTGGCCAGTGACGCCGGGTATGAGGCAGGCCGCTCTGCCCAGTTGCATCATGCAGTTGGCCATCAGCCAGTTGCTCGGCTGACTCAGGGGGTGTGACATGTCGCAAGCGAACCCCTTCATTCCACCGGGCCGGGAGTACGGCGCGATTGATACTGAAAGCCGCCTGCGCGCCCTGGAAGGCTTCAACCTGGAGCAGTGTCGCGCGGCGCTGGCCTTGCCAAATCTGCAGAAAACCGTGGAGAAGAAGCTGGTCAGTCGTGTCCGTCAACTGGAGAAGCTTGCAGTTCCTGTCGCAGGTAACCGGGAGGGCGGCGTATGAGTGCTGCACCGTCCAATGCCAATCGACTGCGCCTGATCAAGCTGATACATGTTGCACGACGCGAACTGCGGATGGATGACGAGACCTATCGCCTGATGCTCTCTGGCATGCCTGCATTGGACGGGGTCACATCGACAGCAGACCTGAGCGTTCCAAACCTGGTGCAGGTTTTGGAACAGCTCAAGCGGAAGGGCTTCAAGGTTCGTCCAAAGAGTGACAGCAAGCGGCCACGGGCGAAGGATGGCCAGTCGAGGAAAATCCGCTCGCTGTGGTTGTCCCTGAGAGATGCTGGTTTGCTCCGGGATGCATCCGAAGAGGCCCTGGTGAACTTCGTCAAAGGTGCTACTGGTGTTGCTGCATTGCAGTGGCTGACCGGCGCTCAGGCTAGCCAGGTCATCGAGCAACTGAAGCAATGGCTGCAGAGAGCCGCACAGGAGGCTGTATGAAAGAGTCGAGCACCGCTGGCGACTTGCTCCAGGCACTCGCTGACCACGTCACCAAGTCAGCGAAAGAAACGCTGCATGTCAGCGACGAGGTCGCCGAAGCCCACGGTGTGGAGGTCGCGATGCAGATGGCTGCGGTCTGGGGTGGGCAGCAGTTGTATATTCCTAAGGGTATCCATCTGCAGGCGTCAAAGCTGCATCAGCAGATCTTCGACGAATGGACAGGACGGAACCACCGCGAGATCGCAATGAAGCACGGGATCTCGCTGGCGTTCGTCTACAAGGTCGTCAAGCGCATGCGGCTGGCTGTGATCGCTCGCAATCAGGGCGATCTCTTCCTCGGCAACATGGGAGAATAAGGGCCGGGGCAGCGATGCCCCACCCTTGCAACCTGTGCAACACTATTGCAATCGCCGTCCCAGCATGGCCCGTCACTTACCGCAGTATCCCGGATTTATCTCGCCCACTCCCTAGGGTTTATCTCAGTCCCTAACACCTGATCCGCCATCCGCTTTACCCCAACACCCCACACCCTCCCGCCTCACTACCGTCCATACCCACTTCGCCTCCTGCGATGGTCACCACCCTCCGCTATTCGCCGTATGTGACGGCGCCGATATCGAAGACGCCCTGGCGCACCTCGCGAGCGCGTTGAGGTCCGCTGTCGAAACCAATGCCCAGATGTGCGACCTGGCAGATCACCGTTATGGCGATCTGCTCTGGGCCACCCAGCAGTCGCTGGAGATTGCTCAGGCGCTGGTGGTGTCGCTGGCGAAGGCCGTTGAGGGACAGAATCTGCGACAGACTTGAATGCGTCGTTGCCCTGACCGACCTCATCGCTGGCAAGCCGGCGATGAGCACAGGTATTTACACCTCTTTTGGCTGCTACAGCGCGGTCGGTGTGGAAGCGGGCTCACCGAATCGTCGGACCACCGCGATTGGGCGCGAAGCGGCCATAAAACCTGAGTTCCGGGTCTGTCAGCCCGACTCGGGACTCAGGTTTTACGACGGCTGCGCCGCCGTTCGCGAGCAAGCTCGCTCCCACAGGGTTAGGCGTCGAGCCACGATACAGATGTGCAATCTGCCCGCCCCTGGAAAGTCTATTCCCATTGTTTCGCCAGAACCGTCCTACAGAATCACAGGAATCGCCCTGCTTACTCCCAAGCTCATTCCAGCAACGATCTGCTCCCTCTCCCCGGGAGGTCTTTCCCGGTGGAACTCTTTCAACAAGAAGACAGGGAAGCAGATAGATGGCGATTGGCTACGTGACTCGCTTGGGTGACAAGACTTCGTGTGGCGGGCAGGTGCTGCAAGGCAATCCCGATTTCCTCATCGACGGCATGCCTCAGGCCCGGCAGGGCGATAGCGTGTCCTGCGGCGTTACCGGAAAGACCTACCAGATCGTCGGTGGCATCCAGGACATCTTCACCGAAGGTGGTCTGGCCGCCGGGAGTCTGGACAGCATCAGTTCCTGCCCCTGCCAGGCCACGTTGCTGCCCGGTTCCTACGGTTTTGCCTATGAATCGGATAGCGGCAGCCCGACATCGAGGTGGCGCGAGCCTGCCATCAGCACCCGGGAAGGAGAGGCAGCAAACGCGTCGCAGCATTCCCTCGCTCCAGAGACGGCCAGCCGCAGTTCGACGCCACGAACTGCGGGGGCAGGCAACCCTTCGCAAGACAGCGGAGAAGCGACGGAACCAGGGTTCTACATCGTTCCCTACAGCATGTCTCGTAGCGCACTGGAGGCGGCGCTGTTCGACAACCCGTCGCTGGAAGCGTTAAGCAAGTTCCGTGTACTCAACCCTAGCCAGGGAACCGTCAAGGGCGGCTCGATGATCATCCTCAGCGACCCGCGCAATCATTCCTGCACCCGCGAGGAAGCGCTGTTGCAGCAGGCTGCGGCAATCGTCAACAAGGCGCTGGAGCCTCTGACCGAGGAAGAGGCGGACTTCATGGCTCGCCATCATGAGGAAATCTCGACGTTCCTTGCTCACACCGCTGCTGCAGTCGGCGTGGGAGAAGCGATGTTTTCGCGCAATCTGAACAACGTGAAAAACAGTATGGAAGCCATGCAGAAACTGCACATCGACTCTTTCGATCGAGACGGAAATTTGAAATCCTCGCAGTTTCGCGCCGAACGCGCGCGCCTGTTTGCTGATCTGAACACCAATCTTTCGCCATTGACGCGCAAGGCGATCGGCTTTCCCGACCACCCCAAACTTAAAACCGCACTGGGATTGTCCACCCGCAGCCTGGTGCATCACTGGAAGAAAGCGGGGACGTCGGGGCCGATTCCGGGGTATGCGACACATATCGAGCGGGTAAGCAGGACGGCGAAGATTCTTAAGTTGGGCGGGTGGGTTGGTACGACAGTCGGTGGTGGGGCGTCCTATGTAAAAGTTCAGCAGGTTTGCTCAGAGGGTAATTCCGAGGCATGCAGAAAGGTGAAGTTCACTGAAACCGGTAGCTTTTTCGGCAGCCTTGCGGGTGGTCTCGGAGGAGGAGCATTCGCTGGTTCGGTCGGTGCCGGTCCATTGTGTGTAGCTATCGGCATGGGCACCGCGACTGTAGGAGGCATCATTTGTGGAATTGTTGTCGTGGGGGCGGGCTCCTATGCAGGCGGTCAATTTGGCTCCTGGAGTGGCGGTGCCATTGGCGAAATTATCTATGAAGAAACCAGGTAAGTTTCTTCATGTTTGCTTTCTTTCTGATTTTCGCAATGTCATGCCTATATGCTTGGCTTTTTACCGCCATTTATTGGGGGTACCGAAAGACCGATGCACTTCTTGTTTACTTGCCGAATTGCACGACGTTGATTAAACGTGCGAATCAACTACGAGGCAGAGGTATTCTGGCAAAAATCCATCTGATAACTGGTATTGCTGTGATCGTGACCTGGCCCAGGCTCATGTCGCGCAGTGAAGTTGTGTCAATGGACGATTTAGAGAAGTTCCCTCGAGTGGAAAAGATGAAACTGGCAATTTACACATGGACACTAGCGGGTTCTTTGACCTTGCTTGCATGCTTGTGGACAGGCTCAAAGCTGACGGAATATTTCCGCTAACCATCGAAGGACGACGCTAGGAAAGCTGCCTTCGACTGCTCTGTTCAGCTTATCTATCTGAACTGTTTCGTATCGCTTGGCGTAGTCCTCTTTCTGGGCTACGCCAGAGTCGAAACGATAAAAGATGCCTTCAAGAGTACACACAGAATCGCGGGTCGCTCACTCGAAGGCCGGCCGCTCACTGAACGGCTGGCCTTCGTTGACATAGCCATATGGGCTATCAAGTTTCCACAATTCGATGTCAAACATGACCCGGCTCCCATAGGGTTTGGCGTCAAGCCAACATTCAGGGAAGCGACGCGAACCTTGTGGGAGCTGACGTTGCCAGCGATGAGGCCGGTACTGACAACCAAACCCTTCAGATACTCATCACCATCTGCCCACTGTCCACCCGCAACTCCACCCCATTCACCGCTCGCGCCTCATCACTGGCGAGAAACAGCACGCTCGCCGCCACATCCTCCGGCCGGCACATGCGGTTCATCGGGTCGCTGTCGATGGTCAGCCGCTCCGGGTCCAGCCCCGCCGGAAAACCACCACTGGTCATGTCGGTCAGCACACCATCCGGATGCAGGCTGTTGCAGCGAATCCGGTATTTGCGCCGCCTGCAGAACGCCGCCACCGAGCGACTCAAGGCCGCCACCGCTCCCTTCGAGGCGCTGTAGGCCAGGTAATCGTCACGCCCGGCCAGGGCGGCGATGGAGGACAGGTTGATGATCGAACCACCACCCTCCTTCATCAGCCCGATCGCCTCGCGACACCCCAGGAACACGCTGTCGGCATTGATCCGCATCAGCTTGTGCCAGTCGTCCAGCGGGGTCTCCTCGATGCTGCCGCTGATCAGGATGCCGGCATTGTTGACCAGGATGTCCAGCCGCCCGTATCGCTCGCGCACTACCTCCACCAAGGCCTGCCAGGCGCGCTCGCTGCTGGCGTCATGGCGTACGAACAGGGTCGTCGCGCCCAGTTCCGCGGCCAGCGCCTCACCCGCCGCTTCATCGATATCGGCGATCACCACCCGCGCGCCTTCACGCACCAGCAGACGTACGCTGGCCCGACCGATGCCACGGGCACCGCCGGTGACGATGGCGACCTTGCCGGCGACCCGGCCCTGTGTGTTGCGTTGCTCAGTCATGACGCGGCCTCGTCGGCAAGTTGTGGTTGGTGGCTGTCCTGCCCTTGCCGCGCCGCGGCCAGGCCGGCACGCCGTCCGGAGAACACGCAGTCGGCCAGGGACAGGCCGCTGATATACAGGTGCGAGGGAATGCCCACGGCGGCGCGCCCCGCGGCATACAGGCCCGGCACCGCGCGCGAGGCGCCGTCGAGCACCGCGCCGCTGTCTTCGTCGACGCGCAGGCCGCCCAGGGTCAACGCGCCCAGCGGGAAGATCGGATTGCCCACGGAAATGTCGCAGGCATAGAACGGCCCCTGCTCCAGCGCCTGGCGCCCACCCCGCGACTTGCCGAACGGATCGCCCGTCTCGCCACGGGCCGCGGCATTGTTGGCCTGCACCGCTTCGCGCAGGGCCTGGGCATTCATCCCGGTGGCCTGCGACAGTTCATCGAGGCTGCGCCCCTTGCGGATGTTGAACAGCATCAGGGCCAGCGCCGGCACGGTCTGGAACCACCAGTAGCCCTTGAACAAGGCCTCGCGCAGGGCCTTGCGGCGCAGCGGCGCATCCAGCACCAGCCAGGCGCGACCGCCCTGTTCTTCCATCAACGGCTGGCCAAGGGTGGCGCCGTAGACTTCCTCGTTGCAGAAGCGCCGGCCCTCGCTGTTGACCACAATGCCCTTGTGCCAGCTGTACGGCGGGTTGATGAAGCGCCAGGCCGAGACCCGCTCCAGACGGTCGCTGGCCGCACCGACGCTGAGCCCCAGACGCAAGCCGCTGCCATCGCAGCCGGTGGCGCCGACCTTGAAGTTGCGGCGGAATTTCGGCGCGTGCAGGCCGATCAGTTCACGGTTGAAGATAAAGCCGCCGGTGCTGAGGATCACCGCCTTGCTCGCCCGCACCAGCATCGGCCGGGCGAAGTCCTTCTCCAGTTGCGCCGCGCGCTGGCGCAGGCCGTCGCAGTAGCCCGGGGCGAAGTTCTGCAGCTTCTCGGCCCGCGCGATCAGTTTCCCGTGCAGGTCGGCCTGCTGGCTGCCTGGCGGCAGGCGCCAGAACTCGGCGCCGATCACCCGGCCCACGGCATCCACCACCAGGCGTCTGGCGGCAGCCTGCAACAGCGGGCGCACCCCGGCGCGCAGGCAGGCCGTCTGCAGATGGCTGTAAAGCACCGCGCCGCACTGGCCCTTGCCGACGGTGCGATGGCCACGCGGCGCCGGTGGGTTGTCGCCACCGTAGAGCGGCACCAGCTCGTTGCCGGAGTAATAAAGGTAGTAACCGTCCTGCGGGTAGGAGGTCTTGCCGCCCGGCGGCACTTCGTGGGAATACGCCGCGCCATGGCGCTCCAGCCATTCCAGGTTGGCCACGCTGTCATTGCAGAAACGGCGCAGGGTCGCGTCGCTGACCACGCCGTGGGTTTCATGCTTGAGGTAATCGAACATCGCTTCGGGGGAGTCGTTGTAGCCGGCGCGTCGCTGCTGACGGGTACCGCCGCCGGCATAGACCACGCCGCCACTCTTGGCGCTGGCGCCACCGCCCTGGAAACGGTCGGCCACCAGCACATCGGCGCCGGCGGCGCGGGCTTCGAGGGCCGCGCAGGCACCGGCCGCGCCCCAGCCGAGCACCAGCACCTCGCAATGGTCATCCCACTGGCGCTGGTGCAAGTCGTCGCTGCGCAGCGGCGGCAGGATCGGCGTCACCGTATCGACACGACTCATGAGGCCTCCCGGGCGAGATGGTTCGCCGCCACGTAGCCAAAGGTCATGGCCGGGCCGAGGGTGCCGCCGGCCCCGGGGTAGCTGGTGCCCATCACCGAGGCCGAGCAGTTGCCGATGGCATACAGGCCCGGGATCGGCGTGCCGTCGTCACGCACCACCTGGGCATGCTCGTTGGTCAGCAGACCGCCCTTGGTGCCGATATCGCCGGCATCCAGGCGCATGGCGTAGAACGGCCCCTTGCGCAGTGGCGCCAGGCAGGGGTTGGGCTTGATGTTGCAATCGCCGTAGTAACGGTCGAAAACGTTGCCGCCACGGGCGAAGTCGGCGTCGACGCCAGTGCGCGCGTAGTCGTTGACCCTGGCCACGGTACTTTCCAGCCCGGCGCCATCCACGCCGATCTGCGCGGCCAGCTCGGCCAGGGTGTCGGCCTTCCAGTACAGGCTGTTCAGCCACTCCTTGCGCAGCCGGCTGTCGGGCATGACCTGAGCCGGCATCAGCGGCCCCATCGCATAGTTGAAGCGGAAATGCGCGTCGAAGATCACCCAGGCCGGCACGCTGCGCCCGCCGCTGTGCTGGTTGTCGCGGTGCATGGCATCGACGAATTCCAGGTACGGCGCGGCTTCGTTGACGAAACGCTGGCCGTTGCCATTGACCACGATGGCACCGGGGAACGCCCGCTCGGCGAAGATGCCACGGGGTTTCTCCTCGCCCGGCACGGCGATGGTCGGCGCCCACCAGGCCCAGTCCATCAGCGCCGTGGCGGCACCCTCGCGCATCCCGGCGAGCAGGGCCGCGCCGGTGTTGTTGCCCGGTGGCGTGGCGCTCCAGGCCATCTGCGTGGGCTTGGGCAGGTACTGCTCGCGCAGCGCCTGGCTCTGTTCGAAACCGCCGGAGGCGAAGATCACACCGTGGCGGGCCTCGATCGCCAGTTCCCGACCGTCACGGATGACCTTGATCCCGGCGACCTTGCCGTCCTGCATCAGCAGCTCGCGAAAATCGGTGTCGAGCCACAGCGGTACATCGCGGTCCATCAGCGAGCGACGCAGGGAAGCGACCAGCGAACTGCCCAGGGCCGCGCGGCGGTCGTACTTGCTCTTGCGCCGCCATTTGAAGTCCAGCTTGTAGCGCAGCATCAGGCCGAGGATCAGCCAGCGCCAGCCGAAACCGCGGGCCATGGCCTTGTGCGCGTGGCGCGCGGTCCAGGCGATGCGGCCCATGAGCAGGGTCGAAGGCGACGGTTTGCGCAGATTGTCCAGTTCCTCGCCAAGCAGGCTGGTGTCGAACAGTTCCGGGTCGAGGGTGCGGCCGCCGGGCAGCGAGCCGGGCAGGTGCGGATAGTAGTCCGGGTACTTCGCCGCCACCGCGTAGCGTACCCGGCTGTTGCGGGTCAGCGCCTCGATCATCTTCGGCGCGTTGTCCAGGTAGGCCTGCAGACGTGCCGGTTCGACGTGTTCACCGGCCGCGGCCTGCAGGTAGCGCAGCGCCAGTTCGGGACTGTCGTTGCCGCCCAGGCGGGTGAAATAGTGGTTGTTGGGAATCCAGATCCCGCCCCCGGAGATGGCCGAGGTGCCGCCGTACTTGTCGCTTTTTTCCACGATCAGGACCCGCAGACCGTGATCGGCGAGAAACACCGCCGAAGTCATCGCGCCCGCGCCGGAGCCGACGACGATCACGTCGTAGCCGGATTGAGACTGAACTTGAGCCGTCATTGTTGTTATGCCATTAGCTGAGGTCAGGAAAGCCGCCGGTCAGGGGGCGGTGGACCTCATCTTCGTGGGGCTGGGCGGGAGGGGGCATCGTCAAAGCGGACTAGGTGGCAGGCCGTGGATTCCATGGCGCGTTTGATGATCTGGCGGGAAACAGCATCAGGGCTGTCAGGTACCTGCCTCGGGGCTTGCAGCGCCCTCCAGATCGAACGCCGCCCGCGCGGCGCATCGCGAGCGCGCTCGCTCCTACATTTTTTGCAACGTGCCATGGCCTGTGAGAGCGGCGTCGCCAGCCTTTGGTGCCTGACGATTCATCGTGGGGAAGCTGTTGGGCTCGACGCGGTACCGTGTCGTACCAACAAGGCGGTCAACCATGGCCTGTCAGGCATAGGCACGTTGCAAAAAATGTAGGAGCGAGCGCGCTCGCGATGCGCCGCGCGGGCGGCGCTCGATCTCACGGGCGCAGCAAGCCCCAAGACTGGCGTCTGACAGCCTTGATGCGGTTCCCGGCAAGCCCTCAAAGATGTGTAGATACCCACGCAGCGATGAGGCCATCAAGAACAACAGAGAACTATTTCTTCTTCAGGTTCAGATAGGACTGATGCAGATCGGAAGCCCAGCCATCGATCACCGCCTTCACAT
The DNA here is from genome assembly GCF_900188455.1 of Pseudomonas japonica. Classification (GTDB taxonomy): domain Bacteria; phylum Pseudomonadota; class Gammaproteobacteria; order Pseudomonadales; family Pseudomonadaceae; genus Aquipseudomonas; species Aquipseudomonas japonica. Next base: position 43,271 of record NZ_FZOL01000030.1, read on the forward strand.
CATCCGGTTTCATCACCTGGCTGCTGTTCTCCAGCGGCTTGCCGGTGCCCTTGCGTACCACCTGGGCCAGCACCTTGTTGTTGCCGCCGTCGATGAACACCGCTTCTGTGGCGATATCGGTTTCCTGGTCGCGGATCCCCGACGCCGTGCTCACCGCCGCGGCCACCAGGGCCACCGGGATCACTTCATAGGGCTTGAGCCCCTCGGTCTTGCTGCTCACCGCGGTGATCGCCGGACGCACCACGATCACCCCCGGCCCGGGGGCGCTGGCCAGCGGCAGGGATTTGCCCAGCTCACGCTTGAGCGCCTGGTCGTAATAGCTGGTGATCCCCTGCAGCGTGCTCTGCGGAATCTGCGCCGTGGCCTGGGGCTTGGGATACAGCTGACTCGGTTCGATGTAGACGCTGCGATAGGCGTCAGGCTTGAGTTGCGGATCGATCCAGCGCATCACCGGCGCCCCGGACGGCGATCGGGCCTCCTTGAGCCGGCTGTAGTCCTTGAGAAAACCCGAGTACTCGTCCGGTTTGCTGACGCCGCTGGAGCAGCCAGCGAGCAGCAACGAGGTCAGGCAGAGCGATCCCATCATCAGTGCGACTTTCATAAGTCCTCCCCTTATGGAAAACACCGCTGACTGCAGGCCAGCGGGTTAGGTATAGCCCAGCTTTCGCCCGTTGCCGGGGACAAGCACCACGCCGCGCCCGGGAAAGCTTTGCGCACAGGGTTTTCGCCCCTCGCCCAGCGCAGTAGCAAGTGGCCACAACCCTGCTCTACACTCGCTCGCCATGGACCCACCTCCCCCCACAGCGAAAGGCGGAACATGGACAGGGAAGAAGCCGTTTCACCCGAGCAACGCATGCAATTCGACGCCGAACAGGCGCGCCTCGACGAACGCCAGCGCCTCCTGCAACTGCCCGCCAGCGGCCGCGGGCGCTGGGCCCTGGCCTTGTCCGGCGGCGGTATCCGCAGCGCCACCTTCTGCCTGGGCGTACTCCAGGCCCTGGCCCGCGCCCGGGCGCCGGGCGCGCTGCCGGCTGGCGACGACCGCCAGGCGACGCTGGGCAAGCGCCTGTTGCCACGCTTCGACTACCTCTCGACGGTCAGCGGCGGAGGCTATATAGGGTCGTTCTTCGGCAGCCTGTTCCTCCCCGGACGCCTGCGCGGGCGAGAAGACACCGGCACCCTCGGCGAAGGCGACGCCCGTGCCGGCGACCAGGCCCGGATCGAAGCGGCGCGGGATGCCTACGACACGCTCGATTACGAACCGCCGGGGCGCATCCACACCGGCGACGACTACCGCCAGCAGCCGGTGGGCGCCGCGCCGCTGGCCTGGCTGCGGGAAAACGGCCGCTACCTGACCCCGGGCGGTGCCGGCGATCTCTTCTATGTCCTCGGCCTGTCGCTGCGCAACCTGTTCGCGGTGCATATGGTCATCGGCATGCCGCTGCTGTTCACCCTCGCCCTCGCCGTCCTGGCGCAGTTGCTGATCGGCGCCAGCCCGCTCTGTGCGGCGGGCGGCATGCTCAGCGCCGCACCCCTGCTGTGCGCGTCGCTCTGGTGGCTGCCGGGAGCCCTGCTGCTGTGCGCGGTGCTGCCGTTGATGCTGGCGTTCTGGATGGTCTATCGCCGAAACCACAGCGACGACTCGCTGCATCCCTTCAACCTGGCCACCGGGCTGTACGTGCTCTCTGGCCTGGTGACGCTCGCCCTCGGCCTGTTCGCACCGGACATCGACACCAGCCTGCGCGTGCTGCTGGTCCTCTTCGCGCTGGTGTGCGCGCTGGGCCTGGTCTACTGCCTGTGGCTGTGCCTTTACCTGAGGCGCGGGCGCAAGGACCCGGACAAGGTCCTGACGCGGCAGAACAGCGTGGGCACCTATCGGGTCCTGGTCACCCGGCGCCTGGCCTCGGCCATCGTCGCCACCCTGGTCAGCATGTTCTTCGCCCTGATTCCATGGCTGAGCGAATGGCTCTTCCTGCGCGTCGAACAGGGACCGCTGCTGTCCGGGGCCGCCGTGCTGCCGCTGTTGATGGCCCTGGTGCGTCAGGTCTCGCTGTCCAACGACGACAAGGCCACACCGGGCTGGCTGAGCAAGCTGCCGATCGGCCTGATCGCCGGCGTCGTCGGTGCGGCGATCTTCCTGCTGGTCGCGCTGTTCTGGGGATTGCTGGCGCAGTACGTGCGCTTCGGCAGCGACGCCCTGGACGATTCCCAGGGCTGGCTGCGCCTGACCGCGCTGGTCGTGCTGGCGGCGCTGTGCAGCCTGGGCTCGGGCGGGTTCATCGGTTTCCTCAACCTGTCCTCGTGGCAGGCGTTCTACCGCGCGCGCCTGGCCCGTGCCTACCTGGGCGCCTCCAATGGCCTGCGTTTCTCCGGCAGCAGCCGCAAGATGCGCAAGCGCCTGCTGAGCGTCGCCGAAACCCTGCCGGGAGACGACGTCGGCATCGAGGACTACTACGCCAGCAACGGCTGCGCGCCGCTGCACCTGATCAACGTCACCCTCAACCAGACCGTCGACCCGGCCGAACAACTGGTCCAGCGCGACCGCAAAGGCAAGCCGCTGTGCCTGGCGCCGTCCGGGGCCGAGGGCATGGCCAGCGTCAGCTACCTGCTCGACGGCGAACCGCGCCAGCGCACGCCGCAGCCTGAGCGCGGCGAGATGTACCAGCCACTGACCCTGGCGCACTGGGTCGCCACCTCGGGCGCGGCGGTGTCCACCGGCCTTGGCCGGCAGACCAGCCTCGGGACCTCGCTGGCCCTGGGCCTGACCAACATGCGCCTGGGCACCTGGTGGCCCGCCGATTTCCTGCGCGACGGCGAATGCCCCGGTGGCCTGCGCAGCAGCCGCGACAGCCTGGGCGAGCGCACCCTGACCACCCAGCACTACCTGTTCCAGGAACTGACCGCGCGCTTCCATGGCTTGAATCGCGACTTCCAGTACCTGTCCGACGGCGGCCACTTCGAAAACACCGCGACCTACGAACTGCTGCGCGAAGGCCGCAACATCGAACTGATCGTGACCTGTGACTGCGGGGCCGACCCGACCTACCAGTTCAACGACCTGGCCAACCTGATCCGCCTGGCGCGGATCGACCAGGCCCTGGAGATCAGCGAGGATGCCGGGGTGTTCGAGGACGCGGTGCTGGCGCCGTATTTCGGGCGGATCGCGGACTTCGCCGTGGATGCCGAGGCGCGTCGACGGGCGGATTACCGGCGCTGCGCGATCCTGCTCAATGTCCGCAACAAGGACGGCGAGCTGACCGCGCGGATCCTGGTGCTCAAGCCGAACCTGATCGCCGGCCTGCCGCTGGACCTGGTCAACTACGCCAGCGCGCATCCGACCTTCCCCAACGAGAGCACGGCGAACCAGTTCTTCGACGAGGCGCAGTTCGAAAGCTACCGGCAGTTGGGGTTGCAGATCGGCGGGCGCTTGTTCGGGGAGGGGAAAGAGGCTTCGCCGGTGGCGGATGCGCTCTGGAAATACCTGGCCCCGTAGGCGCGAGGCGTGCCCGCGAAGGACCGCATGGCAGTTCTTCGCGGGCAAGCCGCGCTCCTACGGGATCATGCCAATGACAGGGTCAGGCAATCACCGACCAGGCAATCGCCGACAGGGTGATCAAGCCCACCGCCACCACGAACACATTCGACAGCTTGCCGGAATACTTGCGCAGCGACGGCACCTTGTTGATCGCGTACATCGGCATCAGGAACAGCAGGCAGGCGATCACCGGCCCGCCCAGCGACTCGATGATGCTCAGGATGCTCGGATTGAGGGTGGCGACGATCCAGCAGGTCAGCACCATGAACGCCGCGGTGGCCCGTTCCAGGCCTTTGGCCGACATCGACTTGCCGCGGCCGCGCAGGCTCTTGACGATCAGGCCCTGGAAGCCTTCACTGGCGCCGACGTAGTGACCGAGGAACGATTTGGTGATCGCCACCAGGGCGATCAGCGGCGCGACGAAGGCGATCACCGGGGTCTGGAAGTGGTTGGCCAGGTACGACAGGATCGAGATGTTCTGCGCCTTGGCCGCCGCCAGGTCAGCCGGCGACAGCGCCAGCACGCAACTGAAGCAGAAGAACATCACGGTCAGCACCATCATCAGGTGCGACACCGCGAGGATGCGTCCGCTCTTCTGCTCGGCACGCTCGCCGTACTGCTTCTTCTGCGCCACGGCGAAGGCCGAGATGATCGGCGAGTGGTTGAACGAGAACACCATCACCGGAATCGCCAGCCACAGGGTCTTGAGCAGCAGGTCCGGGGCCATGCCTTCGCTCGCCTGGGCGAAGAAGGCGGCGTTCCAGTTGGGGATCAGCCCCAGGGCGAGCAGCAGCAACGCCGCGACGAACGGATAGACCAGCACGCTCATGACCCGCACGATGATGCCCTGGCCGCAGCGCACCACGATCATCAGGCCGCAGATCAGCAGCAGCGAAAGCAGCGCCCGCGGCGGTGGGGTGATGTGCAGCTGGTGTTCGAGGAAATTGCCCAGGGTGTTGGTCAGCGCCACGCTGTACACCAGCAGGATCGGGAAGATGGCGAAGAAATACAGGAGCGTGATCAGCTTGCCGGCGCCGGCGCCGAAGTGCTCCTCGACCACTTCGGTGATGTCCTCGTTGCCGCCCTTGCGCCCGGACAGGACGAAGCGGGTCAGGCCGCGGTGGGCGAAGAAGGTCATGGGGAATGCCAGCAACGCCAGGATCAGCAACGGCCAGAAGCCGCCGACGCCGGCGTTGATCGGCAGGAACAGCACGCCGGCGCCGATGGCGGTGCCGTACAGGCCGAGGGTCCAGGTGGTGTCGTGACGGCTCCAGCCGGTGCTGGCGGGCACGGTCGATTCGACACGCAGGTTCGTGGTGCTTTGTACATCAGTCATCGATAACGCCTTGTAATTGTTCTTGTTGCTCATGAATAACCAGGGTGACAGTGCATAGCACTGGGGCCGCTTTGCGGCCCTTCGCGAGCAAGCTCGCTCCCACAGGACGGCGTGAACGTTGTGGGAGCGAGCTTGCTCGCGAAGGGCTGCAAAGCAGCCCCGTGTGGCGCTACAGACCGTCTACCTTCAACACTCGACGAAAGCGACGGCCAGTCCGCCGCGGGAAGTCTCCTTGTAGTTCTCGTGCATGTCGGCGCCGGTGTCGCGCATGGTGCGGATCACCCGGTCCAGGGAAATGAAATGCTCGCCATCGCCGCGCAAGGCCATCTGCACGGCATTGATCGCCTTCACCGCGGCGATCGCATTGCGTTCGATGCAGGGCACCTGGACCAGGCCACCGACCGGGTCGCAGGTCAGCCCGAGGTTGTGCTCCAGGGCGATTTCCGCGGCGTTTTCCAGTTGTGGCGGGGTTGCGCCGAGTACGTCGGCCAGGCCCGCCGCGGCCATGGCGCAGGCCGAGCCGACCTCGCCCTGGCAGCCGACCTCGGCGCCGGAGATCGAAGCGTTCTTCTTGCACAGGATGCCCACCGAGGCGGCGGCGAGGAGGAAGTCGACCACATCGTCGTCACAGGCTTCGGGGTTGAACTTCATGTAGTAATGCAGCACCGCCGGGATGATCCCCGCGGCACCATTGGTCGGCGCGGTGACCATGCGCCCGCCGGCGGCGTTCTCTTCGTTGACCGCCAGGGCGAACAGGTTGACCCACTCCATGGCGCTCAAGGTCGAGCCGATCACGTTGGGCTTGCCCAGTTCCTGCAGGCTGCGGTGCAGTTTCGCCGCGCGGCGCTTGACCTTGAGGCCACCGGGCAGGATGCCTTCGTTGCTCAGGCCGTTGGCCACGCATTCGCGCATCACCGCCCAGAGTTGCAGCAGGCCGGCGCGTATCTCGGCTTCTTCGCGCCAGGCCAGTTCGTTGGCCATCATCAGCTGACTGACCCGCAGGCCATGGCGCTTGCACAGCGCGAGCAGTTCCTCGGCGCTGGAGAATTCATAAGGCAGTTGCACCGTCTGCAGCGCACCGCCCGCGCCGATTTCGCCGGCCTCGACGATGAAGCCGCCACCCACCGAGTAATAGGTCTGCTGCAGCAGCAGGCCGCCCTCGCCGCTGGCTTCCAGGGTCATGGCATTGGGGTGATAGGGCAGGCTCTCGTCGAGCAGCAGCAGGTCTTGCCGGCAGTCGAAGGCAATCGCCTGGCTGCCGCCGAGCACCAGCACAGAGGTGCTTTCCAGTTGCTCGATCCGTGGGCCGATGCACTGCGGGTCGATGCGGTCCGGCCATTCGCCCATCAGCCCCAGCAGGCAGGCGCGATCGGTGGCATGGCCGACGCCGGTGGCCGACAGCGAACCGTACAGGCGGACTTCGACCCGTTTCACCGCGCCGAGCAGATCCTGCGTGCGCAAGGCTTCGACGAAGGTCGCCGCGGCGCGCATCGGGCCGACGGTATGGGAGCTGGACGGGCCGATGCCGATTTTGAACAGGTCGAAAACACTGATAGCCATGCTAATGCCTCCGTTACCCAATGGCGTGAGCCATTGCGGTGCACGGTGAAAAAATTGAGGGTTGTCACGAAGTTGGAGGATACTGCCGCATGAATTTTCCTACGACCAACGAAACTTTCTAAGCAAGGCTTTAGCAGGGCTAAACGATGAGACGACAAATGAACGGCCAGATGTATGTCTGGCTGCACGTGTTTTCCTGTGCGGCGCGGCACCTGTCGTTCACCCGCTGCGCCGAGGAACTGCATATCACGCCCGGTGCGGTGAGCCAGCAGATTCGCCAGTTGGAGGAGCGCCTGGGCTTTCGCCTGTTCCTGCGCCGTGCCCGGGGTGTCGAGCTGAGCGCCGAGGGCCAGCGCCTGGCCCTGACCGTGCATGAGGCCTATGGCAGCATCGATGCCGAACTGCGCCGCCTCGACGCCGGGGAAATCCGCGGCACCCTGCGCCTGCGCTCGATCCCCTCGTTCCTCGCCAAATGGCTGACGCCGCGTTTGCCACGCCTGCAGCAGCGCTTTCCCGACATCCAGTTGCGCCTGGTCGCCGAGGACAGCAACCAGGCCCTGCACGAGGGCGATTTCGACCTGGCCATCGACCTCAACGACGGCAGCTATCCGGGCATGCACTCGACCCCTCTGCTGGACGAGGAGATCTTCCCGGTCTGCTCCCCCGCCCTGCTCCGCGGCCGCCCGCCGCTGCATGGCCCGAACGACCTGGTGCACTACCCGCTGCTGCACGACATCACCGCCTGGCGCGGTAGCTCGGAGTACGCGGAGTGGGAGTTCTACCTCAAGGCCATCGGCGCCGAGGGCCTGGACGTGCGGCGCGGGCACACCTTCAACCGCAACCACCTGACCATCGAGGCGGCGATCGCCGGGATCGGCGTGGCGATCGCCCGGCGCACCCTGCTCAACGACGAGCTGGAGCGCGGCACCCTGATCGTGCCGTTCGGCGCACCGGTGCCGAACCACAAGCGCTATGTCCTGCTGTACAGCGCCGGAACCCTGGCGCATCCGAGTGCGCGGGCGGTGCATGACTGGTTGGTGGAAGAGGCACAGGCCTTTGGCTGACTGCGCGGGCCGACCGTGAGCCTGTGGGAGCGAGCTTGCTCGCGAACGGCGGCGCAGCCGTCGCAAAACCTGAATCCCGAGCATTCCTGACCCACGCTGGCGGAGGGTTCCGGGGCTGCTGCGCAGCCCTTCGCGAGCAAGCTCGCTCCCACAGGCCGGGACAGACGACCCAAGAATATCTGGCACCCATGTGAGGTTTTTTTACTGTCGCCCGTCATCTTGCACGTCTAGTTACAAGGCCCGTCCCAAACGCAAGGAATTCCCAATGACAGCCAACACCGAACGCGCCAGCCTGCGCTCGCAGCGCCTGAATCAGATCACCCATGCGCCGCACAGCGAGCTGGACGCCCTGGTCAAGTCCCACGCGCCTTTCGAAACCCGTGAAAACTTCGCCCGCTTCGTCGTCGCCCAGTACCTGTTCCAGAACGAGCTCAAGGCCCTCTACACCGACCCGCGACTGATCGCCATCGTCCCCGACCTGGCCGAGCGCTGCCGCGCCGAGCAGGCCCGCCTGGACCTCGCCGACCTCGACACCGCGGTCCCCGCCGATTACCCGGGCGCGCTGGGGAACCCGAGCATCGGCCAGGCCATGGGCTGGATCTTCGTGTCCGAGGGCTCCAAGCTCGGCGCCGCGTTCCTGATCAAGCGCGCCGTGGCCCTGGACCTGAACGAGAACTTCGGCGCCCGCCACCTCGGTGAACCGGCCGGCGGACGTGCCGAAGGCTGGAAGCAGTTCACCCGGATTCTCGACAGCCTGGAGCTCAGCGCCGAAGAGGACGCCGCCGCCGAACAGGGCGCGGTCGCGGCCTTCGAGCGCTTCACCGAGCTGCTCAAGCACGCTTACGCCACTGCGCCCAAAGCCGAACTGGCCTGATCGCGCTCCGGCCGTCATGATGACGGCCGGATTTCTCCGTGCAGTCGATATGCCCATGACCCGACCCTCTCCCTCGAAGCTTTCCCGCGTGCTCTACGGCCTGCTGGCCTACCTGAGCCTGGGCATCGGTCTGGTGGCGATCGTCGTGCCCGGCCTGCCGACCACCGAATTCATCCTGCTCGCGGCCTGGGCCGCGACCCGCAGTTCGCCGCGCCTCAGCGCCTGGCTGGAAAACCACCGCCTGTTCGGCCCGATCCTGCGCAACTGGCGCAACGGCAAGGTGATCCAGCGCCGGGCCAAGGTCAGCGCCACCATCAGCATGCTGCTCTGCGCCAGCCTGATGCTGCTGTTCCTCGAACACCGCTGGCCGGTGTGGCTGGCCATCACCGGCATGACCCTGGGCAACCTGTGGATCTGGTCGCGCCCCGAGTCCCTGCCGCCAGAGTGCGCCTCAGCCGCGGCCAGGCGAACCGACCCGTCGGGAATTTGACCGGCGCGCGCTGAATGACTTCACTTGTCCCCTTCGATCCCAGGAGGACAACGATGCTGAACATGCTCGGCGCCATCGCCCATGACCTCGCCCTGCCGCCTCCCGCCGCGGGCGCGGTACGCTTTGCCGCCGCGGGCAATCTGCCCGCGGCGTTCGCCGTCACGGAAATGGCCGGGGTCAGTGTCGCCGCCGCCGGCCTGGCCATTGCCGCACTGATCGAGCAAGAAGCCGGCGAATGTCGCCGCGTGCTGCTGGATCGCCGTCTCGCCGCGCTCTGGTTCGCCTCCAGCCTGCGCCCGCAAGGCTGGCAGACACCGCCGCCGTGGGACCCGATCGCCGGCGACTACCAGACCCGCGACGGCTGGATCCGCCTGCACACCAATGCCCCGCATCACCGCGCCGTCGCCGAACAGGTCCTCGGCCCCGCCGCCGATCGCCAGGGCATGGCGCGGCGGGTGCTGGCGTGGTCCGGCGAGGCGCTGGAGCAGTCCATCGTCGAAGCGGGAGGTTGCGCGGCGCGGATGCGCAGTTGGCAGCAGTGGTCGGATCACCCCCAGGGGCTGGCGGTGAACGCCGAGCCATTGATCCGCCGCCAGACTTTCGACGCCGATGGTTCACGGACCTGGTCGGGGACCCCGGAGCGACCGTTGCACGGCGTGCGGGTACTGGACCTGACGCGGGTTCTCGCAGGCCCCGTCGCCACCCGCCTGCTGGCCGGCTTCGGCGCCGATGTGCTGCGCATCGACCCGCCGGGCTGGGAGGAACCGGGCGTGGTCGCGGAGGTGACGCTGGGCAAGCGCTGCGCGCGCCTGGACCTGCGCGATGGCGGGCAGCGCAAGCTGTTCGAACACTTGCTGACCCAGGCCGACATCCTCGTCCATGGCTATCGCGCCGATGCCCTGGAGCGCCTGGGTTATGGCGACGAGCAGCGCCGCGCGCTGAATCCGGCGCTGGTCGACATCAGCCTGAACGCCTACGGCTGGAGCGGCCCCTGGCGTCTGCGCCGGGGGTTCGACAGCCTGGTGCAGATGAGCACCGGCATCGCCCATGCCGGCATGCGCTGGCAGCAGGCCAGTCGTCCGGTGCCCCTGCCGGTGCAGGCGCTGGACCATGCCACCGGGTACCTGATGGCGGCCGCGGCGATTCGCGGCCTGGCCGAGCGCCTGGCCACGGGTCATGGCGGCATGGCCCGCCTGTCGCTGGCGCGCACGGCGAAATGGCTGGTGGAACAGGGCACGGTGGCCGACGACCTGCCGCTGGCCGGGGAAACCCCGCTGGACCTGGCCTGCGCGCGGGAACAGACCCCATGGGGGCCGGCGCAGCGCTTGAAGGTGCCGCTTCAGGTGCTGGGGGCGCCGTTGCAGTGGGAGCGCGGGGCCTGCGAGCTGGGTTCGATGCAACCCTGCTGGTGAATGTCAGGGCCTCATCGCTGCATAGGTATCGACACAACTTTGACGGCCTGGCGAGGCGCCAGCGCTTGCGCGCGCCCGCCGATCGCACGGTGGAAACAGACCGGCAGCAGGCTCTTGAGGCATGCACACAAGGCATGGCTCAACCTTCGATAGCCGAGAACTTTCGAAAGGTAGCTAGCTTGCAAGCAACTTTCCAGCTATCGCCTGCCAATTTAATGGCGGAATTTTGGCGTCGACAATTAAGTATTAACACCAAAGAAAGCGTTGCTAAATTATTGCGAATCATTCTGCAGAACCCTTGTACGACGTGGCTTACGACCGTTCATCGCGAAACTTTTCGGCGATTTGCCAGTATGTTTTTCCGCTAAGGTGCGGATTGCCAACGAGTTGATGGCTAAACGCTTTGTTTATCGGGCACTGTAAGTTCAACGAAACATGCCATTGGATTGACACTTTTTCCCCAGCCTGCGCTATACCGAAAACACATCGCTGTTACACCCCCATTACGCCATACGAGGCAGCCGGGATGGACGTAAGTGTTTTCGGTACTGGTTATGTAGGGCTCGTACAAGCGGCCGCCCTGGCCGATGTTGGCCATCGGGTGCTGTGCGTGGATGTCGATGCGCACAAGATCAGCCAACTGCGCGAAGGCGTGCCGCCGATCCACGAGCCAGGCCTGTCGGCCATGCTCGAGGAGAACATCCGCGACGGCCGTCTGCTGTTCAGCACCCAGGCCAGCGATGCGGTGAGCCATGCCGCGCTGGTGTTCATCGCCGTCGGTACGCCGCCGGACGAAGACGGCTCGGCCGACCTCTCTCACGTCCTCGGCGTGACCCGGCAGATCGCCGAGCTGATGGACGCCGACCGCACCCTGATCATCAAGTCCACGGTACCGGTGGGGACCGCCGACCAGGTGGCGCAACTGGCCCGGGAAACCCTCGACCGCCTCGGCAAGCTGAGTCTCAAGGTGCGGGTGGTGTCCAACCCGGAGTTCCTCAAGGAAGGCAGCGCCCTGGCCGACTGCCTGCGCCCCGACCGGATCATCGTCGGCACCTGCGACGGCGTGGCCCAGGAGCAGCTCGGCGAACTCTACGCGCCGTTCTGCCGCAACCACGAAAAACTCATGTTCATGGACAACCGCAGCGCCGAGCTGACCAAGTACGCGGCCAACGCCATGCTGGCCACGCGCATCAGCTTCATGAACGAGCTGGCCAACCTCACCGAACGCCTCGGCGCCGACATCGAAGCGGTGCGCAAGGGCATCGGCTCCGACCCGCGGATCGGCTACCACTTCATCTACCCCGGCTGCGGCTTCGGCGGTTCGTGCTTTCCCAAGGACCTGCGCGCGCTGCTGCATACCGCCGAGCACAACGGCATGCCGCTGCGCCTGCTGCAGAGCGTCAGCGAGGTCAACGACAACCAGCGGCGGATTCTCTTCGCCAAGCTCAAGCAGCACTTCCCCGGCAGCCTGGCCGGCAAGTCGGTGGCGCTCTGGGGGCTGGCCTTCAAGCCCAACACCGACGACATGCGCGAAGCACCCAGCCGCTACCTGATGGAAGCGCTGTGGGCCGAGGGCGCCACGGTGCATGCGTTCGATCCGGAAGCCATGGCCGAGTGCCGGCGCCTCTATGGCTACCGCAAGGACCTGCAGCTCTGCGCCACCCGCGACGACACCCTGGAAGACGCCGATGCCCTGGTGATCTGCACCGAGTGGAAGAACTTTCGCGTGGTGGACTTCAGCCTGCTGGCGAACAAGCTGCGCCAGCGCCTGATCATTGACGGGCGCAACCTGTACAACCCGGACCAGGTCGCCACCTTCGGCCTCGACTACTGCGGCATCGGCCTGCGCCATGTCGTGCCCGAGGTACCGGCATCATGAAAGTGCTGGTGACCGGCGCGGCCGGCTTCATCGGCGCTCACTGCGCGCTGCGCCTGCTGTGCGAGGGGCACCAGGTCATCGGCCTGGACAACTTCAACGCCTACTACAACCCGGCGCTGAAAGTCGCCCGGAGCGAGTGGGTGCGTCAGCAGGCCGGCGAGTTCTGCCTGCGCATCATCGACCTGAGCGACAGCCAGGCCCTCGACCGGCTGTTCGCCGCCGAGCGCTTCGACGTGGTCCTGCACCTGGCCGCCCAGGCCGGGGTGCGCTACTCGCTGGACAATCCCAAGGCCTACCTGGACAGCAACCTGGCCGGCTTTCTGAACATTCTCGAAAGCTGCCGGCGCCACCCGGTGCAACACCTGCTGTACGCCTCGTCCAGCTCGGTGTACGGCGCCAACCGCCAGGTGCCCTACTCGGTGCGTGACGCGGTGGACCATCCGCTGTCGCTGTACGCCGCGAGCAAGAAAGCCAACGAGGCCATGGCCCACTGCTACAGCCATCTGTTCGGCATTCCCGCCACCGGCCTGCGCTTCTTCACCGTGTACGGCCCCTGGGGGCGTCCGGACATGTCGCCGCTGCAGTTCGCCACGGCGATCCACGAAGGCCGCCCGCTGCGCCTGTTCAACCACGGCCAGCACCAGCGCGACTTCACCTATATCGACGACATCGTCGAGAGCCTGGTGCGCCTGATGCCCCTGGCGCCACAGGCCAATCCGCACTGGGACGCCTTCACCCCCGATCCGGCCAGCAGCCACGCGCCCTGGCGCCTGTACAACATCGGCGGGCAACGCCCGGTGGCCCTGCTCGACTACGTCGCCCTGCTGGAAAAGCACCTAGGGCGCAAGGCCGAGGTGGAACTGCTGCCGCTGCAAGCGGGCGATGTCCTCGATACCTGCGCCGAGTCCGGCGATCTGGCCGCGGCCACCGGCTTCACCCCGCGGATATCCCTGGATGACGGGCTCGGGCGCTTCGCCGCCTGGTTCTTCGACCACTACCTGCCGCTGCTCGGGACGCCAGCGCAGGACAACCGGGCCATGCCCGCTGAAGTTTGGAGGTAGCGATGACCGGACAACCGCAAAGCGCCCAGGTACAGGCGCTGCACCAGGACAAACGCATGGACCCGAAACATCGCATGCGCATCGATTCGGCGGTGCACAAGCAGGGCCGCGGCTGGTTCACCGGACGCATCGGCGGCCGGCCCTGGACCCTGTCGCGCACCAATCGCTGCATCGCCGCCTTCGGCGCCGTGTGCCTGATCATCCTGCTGTCGCCGCTGCTGCTGGGGCTCGCCGTCCTGGTCAAGGCCAGCGGCCCGGGCCCGGTGCTCTTCGTGCAACGGCGCACCGGTTACCGCGGACGCTGCTTCGGCATGTTCAAGTTCCGCACCATGGTCGCCAACGCCGAGGCGCTGAAAGAATCCCTGCGCCACCTGAACAAGCACGGCGCCCAATCCATCGACTTCAAGATCGACGATGACCCGCGGGTAACCCGGATCGGCCGCTGGCTCCGGCGCAGCAGCCTGGACGAGCTACCCAACCTGTTCAACGTAGTACGCGGCGACATGCGCCTGGTCGGGCCTCGACCCACCTCGTTCAACGCCTACCGCTACAAGGACAGCCACCTCGCGCGCCTGAGCATCTACCCGGGCATGACCGGTCTCTGGCAGATCTCCGGACGCAGCGACATCGACTTCGACCAGCGGGTCGAGCTGGACCTCAGCTACATCGCCGAACAGAGCCTGAGCCTGGACCTGAAGATCCTGCTCAAGACTCCCTTCAAAGTCTTCACTGGCCACGGAGCAAGTTGAGATGGACGGTTCTACTTCCAGAAGCATGAGTATCGCGACCCCCAGCGAAAGCAACCTGACCTCCACCGTGCTCGACCAGGATCGACGCCTGCTGCTGGTCACCGCCGCCAACCGCGGCAGTGGCACCAGCACCAGCGCCCTGGCCGTGGCCAGCCAGCTGTCACAGTTGAGCAGCGGCTCGGTGCTGCTGGTGGACGCCAGCAACGACACCAGCAACCTCAGCCAGCAGTTGGGCCTGACCCGGCTGCGCGGCTTCCACGACCTGCTGTTCGATGACCAGACCCCGCCCCTGCCGCAGGACTGCGTCGTGCGCCTGTCCGACCAGAACTTCGACGTGCTGCCCAGCGGCGTGCACAAGCGTGGCGGCGAACGTCTCGACCCGGAACTGCTGCGCGCGCTGCTGCAGCGCCTGGCCAGCGACTACCGCTTCGTGGTGATCGACGGCGAGGCGATCTACAGCGGCACCGACAGCCTGGTCATGGGGCCCCTGGTGGACGGCGTGATCCTGGTGATCAACGCCGAGGACACCCGCCGCGAAGTGGCCCAGGCCGCCAGCCAGCGTCTGGTCCAGGCCGGCGCCCTGCTGATCGGCAGCGTGTTCAACCGCCGCCGCTACTACATGCCCAAGTGGCTGTACGAGAACCTCTGAGCCGACCGTGCGAGGGACACAATGATGAAAACCACCCTGATCGCCCTGTTCGCCTTGTTGCCGCTGGCGGCCTGCACCAGCAACCAGGAGATGCGCCAGATGCCGGTGCAGATCCTCACCGCGCCACCCGCCAGCGCCCAAGCCAGCGAACTCACCAGCAAGGAACAGGTGCTGCGTCCGCAGGACGTGCTGGATGTGATCTTCCACATCAGCACCAGCGGCTCCGACGCCTACCGCATCCAGTCCGGCGATACCGTCGGGCTCAGCTTTCTCTCCGCCAGTTCGCTGAATGGCAACCAGCTGGTGCTGCCCGATGGCCGTATCGAGCTGCCGGGCGCCAACACCTCGGTGCAGGTCGCCGGGATGACCCCGGACCAGGCCCGCGCCGCGATCCAGCAGGCGTACCGCAACAAGAGCCTGTTCCAGCCCAACCGCGACCAGTTGACCGTGCAGGTGATCAGCCCGCTGACCAATGAGCTGAACCTGAAAAGCGCGCTGAACCACCCGGCCACCGGCATGAGCCGGGAAATCACGGTGAACAGCGACGGTCGCGCCAACTTCCCGGAAATCGGCTCGGTGCCCCTGCAGGGCATGACCGTGACCCAGCTGGAGACCTACCTGAACCAGCGCTACGCCGACCTGCCGGGGCGCATGACCGTGGACGTGATGCTCAAGTCCACCGCGGTCAACGAGATCTACGTGCTGGGTGAAGTCGGCCAGCCCGGCGCCTACCCGATCCGCCGTCCGGTCTCGGTCCTCGAAGCCCTGACCCTGGCCCGCGGGCCGAGCATCAAGGCGCGCCTGGACTCGGTGGTGATCATGCGGCGCAACGGCAACCAGGTGCAGGCCATGCCCTACAACGTCGACCAGGCCCTGGACGCCAGCGCCGCGCAGGTGGCCTACCTGCAACCGGACGACATGCTCTACGTGCCCAAGACCAAGCTCGCCAGTGCCGGCGAACTGGCCCGGCAACTGGCCGACGTAGTGCTGTTCCAGGGCGTGGGCTTCAGCTTCGGCTACCGCGTCGACAACAAAGACAGCGACAACTGATTCCAGGGGTACGGCGACATGAATCCCAACGAGAACTACCTGCACGAATTCTTCCGCATCTTCTTCGCCAACCGGCAATTGGTGAAACGGATCTTCCTCGTCTTCGCGGTGATCGCCCTGATCCTGCCGCTGGTGCTGCGCCAGAGCTTCGACATTGGCGCGGAAGTCATCGTCCAGTCGAAGAAGCTGTCGCAGAGCGACACCAACACCGCCCTGGCCCAGGAAACCGACAAGTTCATTCCGCCGTCCCTGGCGGACATGGAAACGGAGAGCAACATCCTCCGTTCGCCGACCCTGATTCGCCAGACCATCAACCAGCTGCGCGCCGAGGGTAAATACGCGGTGGAGCCCAGCATGCTCGATCAGTGGGTATTGACCCCGCTGCACCTGCATGTGATCGACCCGCTGCGCACCGCCCTGGGCCTGAAGGTCGCCTCGGCCGGCGACAGCCAGCTCGATGCCCTGACCGAACAGGCGGTGAAGGACCTCAAGGTCGAGACCCTGCCCGGCTCCAATGTGATCTCGGTGAACTACAGCTTCGCCGATCCGGCCCAGGGCACCGTGTTCGTCGCCCGCCTGCTCGACAACTTCCTGAAGAGCCGTCAGGAGCTGCAGTCCAACGGACTGCCGGAATCCTTCTACGAACAGAAGAAACTCCAGTACCAGACCCGTCTCGACGATCTCGAAAGCAAACGCCTGAACCTGCTGGAAAGCAATGGTTCGTCGGATCCGAAGGAAGAGATCACCTTCCGCCTGAACGCGATCAACACCGAGGAACAGGCGCTGAACCTGTACCGCGACCGCCTGCTGCAAAGCCAGCGCTGGCTCGACTACCTGAAGTCGTCCCTGGCCACCGCCAGTGCGGCGAAGATGAACGACTACAGCTTCCCGTTCACCTTCACCACCACGGTGGACAACGTGGCCTTCGAGGACCGCGAGATCAAGCAGCTGGGCGAACAGCTGACCACCCAGGTGTCGCGCTACGGCAATGACGTGGCGATCTTCCAGCCCAACAGCGAACCGATGCAGCTGCAGCGCGACCAGATCAGCCGGACCCGCCAGCAGTTCCTCAAGGTGGTCGCCAACCGCATCCGCGAGCGCGAGAAGGACCTGACCGTGGTCCAGGAAGTGATCGCGCAGAAGACCGCGCGCATCGGTGAACTGAAGGGCCGCATCCACCAGCTCCAGGAAACCCAGAGCAAGGCGCGTCAGCTCGACACCGAGATCGATGCCCTGCACAAGGCCTTCTTCACCTACACCCAGCGCTACGAAGAAAGCCGCGGCCAGGGCCAGCTGGACAACCTGTCCAACGCGCGCATCCTCAGCGCGCCGTACCAGCCGACCGAAGCGGCGTTCCCGCGGCCTGGCCTGATCGTGCCGTTCGGCATGCTCACCGGCCTGCTGTTCGCCATTGCCCTGGTCTACGTCCGCGAGTTCTTCGACCACCGCTTCAAGCATCCGGCACAGATCGGCCATGAACTGAACCTGCCGGTACTGCTGGTGATCAACGACCAGGCACCGGAGCTGCCCAACCCGCACAAGCAATGGTCGCTGCCGCGCCTGTGGCACTGGGTGCGCAATTGAACGCCGCGGCCCCGCGCCAGCCGATCGTCCACCTGCTCAACAGCGGTGGTTTCTACGGCGCCGAGCGCATGCTGCTGGACCACTGCCGGGCCACCCCCGGGCAGCATCGGGTGGTGTTTCTCGAAGCACCGGACGAGTTGCTGGCGCGCTTTCGCGAAGCCGGGGTGGACTGCCAGCGCTGCACCGGGGTGACGGGGCTGCGCGCGGCCCTGCGCGGCGAGCGGGACGTTCGTCCGCTGCTGCTCAACGCGCACAACTTCCGCGGCCTGCTGTTCGGCTGCCTGGCGGCACTGCTGTGGCGCCTGCCGCTGGTCTCGACCCAGCACGGCTTCACCCCGCGCAGCCACAAGCAGCGCCTGTACACCTGGCTGACCCTGCGCCTGTGCCGTTCGCCGCTGGTCAGCCAGGTGGTCTGCGTCGCCGACAGCATCGCGCGGATCCTGCGCGATGCCGGCGTCTCGGGCAGCAAGGTGCGGGTGATTCCCAACGGTCTGCCGGAGAGCACCGAGCCCGCCCCGCGCCACACCGGCAACGGCCAATGGCTGGCCGGCTATGTCGGGCGCCTGAGCAGCGAGAAAGGCCCCGACCTGTTTCTCGACACCCTGATCCCGCTGTGCCAGCGCTACCCGCAGCTGCACGGCGTGATGCTCGGTGACGGCCCGGAACTGCCGGCCCTGCGCGCGCGCATCGGCGCCGCCGGGCTGCTCGAACGCATCCGCCTGCCGGGCTTCCAGCACGACATGCGCGCCTGGATGGGTCGCCTCGATGCCCTGGTGATCAGCTCGCGGACCGAAGGCACGCCGATGATCCTCCTCGAAGCCATGCAGGACGGCGTGCCCGTGGTGGCCTTCGGCGTCGGCGGCATTCCCGATGTCATCGAGCATGGCCGCAGCGGTCTGCTGGCCCGACCGCTGGCGGTGGACGAACTGGCGACGCAACTGGCCGCGCTGATCGACGACCCGGCCCAGGCCGGCGAACTGATCGCCCAGGCCCGCCGCACCCAACGCGAACGCTACCACCTGCCCACCCTGGCCCAGCGCTGGGCCCAGGTCTACCTGGGCGCTGCAACGGAGGTCCGCGCATGATCCTGCCCCTGTCCCTGATCGGGCTGTTCGGCCTCGCCGCCCTGGCCCTGCTGGCCAGCCCCTGGCCCTACCTCGCCCCTGGCATGGTGCTGGCCCTCGCCGGCCTGCTCGCCCTGTGGCGGCGTCCGGTCTGGGGCCTGCTGGCGATTATCGCCCTGGTGCCGTTCGAAGGCCTGTTCAAGGACAGCGACCTGTCCGCCACCAAGCTGATCGGCGCCGGCCTCGGCCTGATCCTGATGCTGCAGCTGGCCAGCGGCAAACTCAGCGGTGAGCGCCTGCGCAGCAACCTGTGGCCGCTGCTGCTGGCCTTCCTCGCCTGTTACCTGCTGAGTTTCTGCCTCAGCGAAAGCTGGGCGATGTCGGCCCAGCACCTGCGCGAACTGCTGATCGGCCTGCTGCTGTTCGTCATGACCCTGCTCATCGGCCGCGAGCTGAACCTGACCCTGCTGGCGCGCCTGGTGACCCTGAGCGTGGCCGCCACCTGCGCGCTGGCGATGTTTTCCAGCAAGTACCAGAACCAGGGCCGCGCCCAGGGCCTGCTCGACGACCCCAACGTCTTCGCCGTGCTGATTGCCTTCGCCGTGCCGCTGGCGATCTGGCTGCTGCTGACCAGCCCGAACCTGCGCCAGCGCCTGCTCTGGCTGGTCTGCGCCGGGCTGCTGCTGGCCGGCATGACCCGCACCGAGTCGCGCTCCGGCCTGGTGGTGCTGCTGCTCAGCCTGGGCATCGGTCTGTACCACTACCGGGTGCAACTGACCCGCATCCGCCCGCGCCACCTCGGCCTGGTCATGCTCGCCCTGGCCCTGCTGCTGCCGGCGGCGGCGACGGTGATGCCGGCCAAGTACCTGGAGCGCATCCAGTCGCTGAGTGTGCTCAGGTCCGGGGTCAACGCGCACAAGGACGACTCGCTGGGGCGCCGTGCGTCCTACATCGTGGTCGGCGGCAAGATGATCCGCGACAACCCGCTGCTCGGCTCCGGCCCCGGCACCTTCCCCCTGCATTACGCCACCACCGGTTACGCCAAGGCGTTCTCGGCCAATCGCAAGGCCACCGACCTGTATCGCCGCGCCCACAACACCTACCTGGAACTGTTCAGCGAGATCGGCCTGCCCGGCGGTCTGCTCTTCGTCGGCATGATCGCCCTGGCCCTGCGCAACTTCTGGGCGGCCCGCGGCGCCTGGCTGCGCCGGCATGACCTGGCCAGGGCCGACCTGCTCACCCACCTGAGCATGAGCATGCTGTCGCTGGGCCTGTTCCTGATGTTCCTCAGCGCGCCCAACCACAAGTACCTGTGGATCATGCTGGCACTGTCGGCGGTGCTGCGCGCCCAGGCCGAGGCCGCGCCGCAACGGGAGCCACGGCCATGACCCGGGTCGGCATCGTCATTCCGATGTTCAACGAGAGCCGCCACATCGGCCGCACCCTCACCGCGCTGCGGCGTGCCAGCACCGACGCCGGCGTCGAGTGCCAGGTGATCGTGGTCGACAACGGCTCCAGCGACGACGGCCCGCGCATTGCCCGTGCCCTCGGCGCCGAGGTGCTGTGCCTGCCCGGGCTGAGCATCGGTGCCCTGCGCAACCGTGGCGCGGCGGCCTGCGACGGCGACTGGCTGGCCTTCGTCGATGCCGACATCGAGGTGCCGGAGAGCTGGCTCAGCCGCCTCTTCGAACTGCACGGGCGCGGCGCGGCCGACGTCTTCGCCCTCGACTGCGATACCCCGCACCAGGCGCCCTGGTTCGCCATCGCCTGGCAGCGCCGCACGCTGCGCGCCGGCGAGCTGCTGCACCTCCAGCAATGGCTGCCCAGTCCCAACCTGCTGATGCCGCGCCAGTGGTTCGAGGCCGTCGGCGGTTTCGACGAAAACCTGCGCAGCGGCGAAGACAAGGACTTCACCCTGCGTCTGCACCAGGCCGGCGCGCGCCTGGCGGTGCTACGCGACCCAGTGGTGCTGCACTGGGGCTACGAAGGCAGCTGGAAAGAATGGCTGGGCAAGGAAATGTGGCGCCAGGGCAGTCATCTGCAGCTGCTGCGCAGCCATGGCGCGAGCCTGCGCCTGTTGCGCTTCCCGGCATTGTCGATGGGCGCCTGGGTGCTGGACGCCATGGCCCTGTCGGCGCTGCTCGACGGTTTCCCGCACCTGAGCCTGTCGCTGCTGCTGATCGCCAGCCTGCCGGCCCTGGGCCTGAGTCTGCGGCAGAGCCTGAAGCACCGTGATCCGCGGCTGATCGTGCAGCTCTGGGGCCTGCACTTCATCCGCCTGCACCTGGCCGGCATGGCCTTCGTCATGAGCCTGTTCAACGTCACCACCCGGAGGCCCGCCCGTGGCTGAATTCATCTTCTGGCTGTGCCTGCTGCTGCCACTCTATGCCTGGCTGGGCTATCCACTGCTGCTCAGCCTGCTGGCGCCGTTGCGCCGCCGGCCAGCGCTGGCCACGGCCACGCCGCTGACAGTCAGCGTGGTGATCGCCGCGCACAACGAGCAGCGCCATATCGAAACCAAGCTGCGCAGCGTGCTGAACCAGGACTACCAGGCCGCCAGCCTGCAGATCATCGTCGCCAGCGACGGCTCCAGCGACCGCACCGTCGCCTGCGCGCGCAGCGTCGACGACCCGCGCATCGAGGTCCTCGACCTGCCGCGCATCGGCAAGGGGGCCGCGCTGAATCGCGCGGTGGAACTGTGCCGCGGCGACATCCTGGTGTTCACCGATGCCGACAATCAGTGGTCCGACGACACCCTGGGCCACCTGCTGCGGCCCCTGGCGGACCCCGGCGTCGGCGGTTGCGCCGGGCAGATGATCATCCCCCGCCCGGGCAAGGGCCTGAGCCTCGGCGATGCCCTGTACCGGCACTACGAGGGCTGGATACGCCGGGTGGAAAACCGCAACGGCTGCATGGTGTCCGCCGACGGCGCCCTGCTGGCCCTGCGTCGCGAACTGTTCGAGGCGATTCCGGAACAGGTCAACGACGACTTTTTCATCAGTACCTGCGCCCCGGCGGCCGGCCTGCGCATCGTCTATGTGCCCGAGGCCGTGGTGCTGGACTGCGGCGTCGACGAGGCCGACAAGCAGTTCCGCCGCCGCCAGCGGGTCACCGTCGGTGGCCTGCGCAGCCTCGCCGCGCGCAGCGCCCTGCTCAACCCGGCGCGCCATGGCCTGTACGCCATCGCCCTGATCAGTCACAAGCTGCTGCGGCGCCTGGCTCCGCTGCTGCTGGTGCCGCTGCTGCTGAGCAACCTGTGCCTGCTCGACGGCCCGGTGTTCTACCTGTGGACCTGCACCCTGCAGTTGCTGGGCTATGCCATCGCCCTGGTCGGCCTGCTCGACAGTAGGCACCGTCTGCCCCGGCCGTTCCGCCTGGCGGCCTATGTGCTGGTGACCCTGGCGGGGATGAGCGTCGGTCTATGGCAGTTCCTTCGCGGCCACAGCTACCGGCAGTGGAATCCCGAGCAGAATCGTTGAGGCCAGGACCATGCCGATCAAGACCACCCTCAAGCGCGCCAGTGGCTGGATCTACCTCAACTCCCCGGTAGGCCGCCGTCAGTTGCATGGCGCCGGACTGATCCTGATGCTCCACCGCGTGCTGCCGGACGACCATGCCGCGGCCTTGCCTCATCGCAACGAACTGTGCGTCGGCCCGCAGGCCTTCGAGCGCCTGCTGCGCTGGTTGCGCCAGCACTTCGACTGCCTGCCGCTGCTCGACCTGCTGCACGGCCACGGCAGCGGCCGGCCGCGGGTGGCGCTGACCTTCGACGACGGCTGGCGCGACAACGCCCTGCATGCCTTTCCCCTGCTGCAGCGCTACCAGGTACCGGCGAGCATCTTTCTCTCCACCGACTTCATCGGCAGCCGCCAGCGCTTCTGGTGGGAAAGCCTCGGCGAAACCCTGTGGGGCAGCCACGGCGAGCCCGCAAGGCACCAACTGATCGAAAAACTGCGCCGGGTCGGCCGGCCGCTGCCGGCCGCCTACTTCATGCATGACGCGCCCAAGGCCCGCAGCCTGGCCCTGGCGCACTACCTGCAAAGCCTGAAAAGCCTGGCGCCGGCGGCCCTGCACCTGCTCACCGACGCCTGCCCGGCGGAGTCCCTGCCCCAGGCCCTGGACTGGCAGCAGGTACGCCAGCTGGAGGACTCCGGGCTGATCAGCTTCGGTCCGCACGGCGCCAGCCATGCCCTGCTGCCCGGGCTGGACGACCGTCGCCTGGAAGAAGAAATCAGCCGCAGCCACAGCGCCCTCCTGCAGGGCTGCCGCAACCCGCTGCCGGTGTACTGCTACCCCAATGGCGATCACGACCTGCGGGTGCGCCAGCGCCTCGCCGCGCACCGTTATCCCTGGGCCCTGAGTACCCGCGCCGGGCTCTGCCAGAGCTGCGACGACCCCCTGGCCCTGCCGCGCATCGGCGTCAGCCAGCGCAATGCCAGCCGCCCCTCGCTGCTGGCCTGGCGCATCAGTCGTGGAGGCAACCCATGAGCCGCGCTCACTACCTGCGCCACCTGCTCCTGAGCATGGGCACGCGCCTGGCGATGATCGCCCTGCGCCTGCTGCGCAACGTGCTCCTGGCGCGCCTGCTCGGCCCCAGCGAACGCGGTCTGTTCGCCCTGCTCAGCAGCCTGCCGGACCTGATCGCCGCGGCCACCAGCGGCGGCCTCAACAGCGCCATCGGCTACCAGGCGGCGCAACAGCGCAATCTCGGCCTGCTGCTGACCCAGGTGCTGGTCTATGGCTGCCTGCTGGCCGCCCTGCTGACCCTGGTCTGCCTGGCGGCCCTGCGCGGCTTCGGCATCCAGCTGGAAGTCAGCGAACAGCTCGGCCTGCTGGCCTGGCTGCTGTTGCTGGCGGTACCGCTGAGCGTGCTGAAAAGCGGTCTGCTGACCCTGCACAACGCCACCGGCGGGGTTGGCGCCTTCAACGCCCTGCGCCTGACCGAGTCGCTGGCGCCGCTGCTGCTGTTTCTCGTCTTCTACCTGCTGTGGCCCGAGGCGACCCTCTCCGCGGCCCTGGCCAGCTGGCTGCTCGGTCTGGGCCTGGTGGTGCTGCTCGGCCTGGTCTGGCTGCGCCGCGGTCGCCAACTGCATCTGTGCTGGGACCGCGGCGGCCAGCGCGAGCTGCTGGCCTACAGCGCCAAGAGCCATCCCGACCTGCTGTTCCAGCAAGTGATCCTGCGTTCCGACTACCTGTTCATCAGCGCCCTGCTCGGCAGCACCGCCCTGGGCCACTACGCCATGGCCAGCGCCGCCGCCGAACTGCTGCTGATCGTCCCCGAAGCGGTGACCACGCCGCTGATGAAACGCCTGCTGCAACAGGATCAGGGCATGGAGCGCATCACCCCGCTGGCCCTGCGCCTGACCGCCACGGTGATGCTCGGCGCCTGCCTGGGCATGGCGCTGATCGGCGAATGGCTGATCGTCACCCTGTTCGGTGTCGCCTACCAGCCCGCCTACCCGGCCCTGCTGGCGCTGCTGCCGGGGCTGTTCGGCCTGTGCTACGCGAGCATCCTGCGCCTCGACCTGCTGGGCAAGAACCGCCCCGGCAGCGTGTCACTGATCATGGGCGGCGGCGCGGCGCTGAACCTGCTGCTCAATGTCCTGCTGATCCCCAGCCACGGCATCGTCGGCGCGGCGCTGGCCTCGTCGATCGCCTACCTGACGGTGACCCTGGCCATGCTGGTGCTGTACTGCCGGCTCAGCGGCGTGGCCTGGTGGCGCACCCTGATCGTCCTGCCCGCCGACCTGCTGCCGCTGCGGCGCATGCTGCCCGGGAGGGTCGCCGGATGAAGGCCCTGCTGCCACTCCTGCTGCTGCTCAGCGGCCTCGCCAGCGCCGCGCCCGCGCGCTGGCCGGATATCCGCGACGGCGCCCTGTACCTGACCCCGAGCCGCGGCGACACGCTGCGCCTGGATTGGCTCGGCTCCTGGCAGGCGGCAGCCAATCCCGAGCAGGTATTTCTCCTCGATGGCCAGGGCCGCCTGGCGGCGCGTCGGGATATCGCCGCCGATGAAGTGCGCGGCCAGCAGCAATGGCCGTTGCACAGCGGGCATGGCAGCTATCGCCTGGAGATTCCCGGCTACAGCTTCCGGCGCTACCGTGCGAGCTTCGATGACAGCACCGCTGTGCAATTCGCCCCGGCGCGGCTGCACTTCAGCCTGCAGGTGGAGGCCGACAGCAGCTTTTACTTCCGGGTCGCTGCCGGCGAGGAAGCCATTCTGGCCGGCAAGTATCACGGCGGCGTCAGCGCTCTGCGCGCGGTGCGCCTGGACGACGGCAAGAGCCTGAGCCTGCCCCTGGTGCAGCAGCCCGCCTACTGGCAGTACGAGCAGGTGACCTTGCCGGTCAGCCCGCGGGCGCAGGTCTGGCGCCTGGAACTGCAGGGCCGCGGCAAGGCGGCGTTCTGGCTGGACGGCACGGCCAATCTGTTCGCCCGCCGGGTCGCCGACCTGCAGCCATTGCGCGAGCAGTCCGGCACGGTGAATCTGAGCCTGGGCGACAAGCACCTCGGCCCCACCGCGAAACTCGGTCTCAACCTGCCCTATCTGCTGCCGCCACCGGCCAGTCATGCCGTGCTGGATGCCCTGCGCCCGACGGCGGCGGGCTTCTACAGCTTCGTCGATGTGCTGGCACGCCAGCCCGAGTACGAGAACGCCTTTCGCCGCCTGTACCGGGAACGCTTCGCCATCGCCGACGACATCACCCTGCTCGCCGCCACCGGTCGCCGCGCCGAGCTGCGCGACGACGAGGTCAGCCGCCGGGGCCTCGATGCCTGGCTGGCGGCGAGTGTCGCCCTCGGTGGCGCGGGCCGCCACTACATCGCTTTTGCCGACGAGCCGAATCTCAACTACGAGCGCTACGAGGACTTTCGCGCCTTCTTCGCCAAACGCCTGCGGCAGGTCGAGGACTACGCTGGCGCCCGCGAGGCCGGCGTGCGCATCGCCATGCCGGCCAGCTCGCGCCTGGTCAACGGTCCGCTGGCCGAGCACAGCGGCGAGCGCCGCGGGCTGGACTGGGCCAAGCGCCTGCTCGACGAATTCGGCCCGCGCATCGATGCGCTGGCCTGGCATGAATGGATGGTCCGCGACCTGCTGGCGACCCGGGTCTACCGCGACACCGTGCGCCAGGCGGCGGGCCTGGTCGGCCTCGACGAACGTGGACGGCCACGCAAGGCCCTGCTGCTGGACCAGACCAACCTGTCCAGCGGCTCCAGCCTCAGCCTCTATGAACAGAACGGCGATGACGCCGCGCTGTGGTGGGCCTCGGTGGCGATCAACGCCAGCGCCGACGGCCTGCTGGACATGCTCAACTGGTTCCAGGCCGCCGACGAACCGGAGTACCCCAAGGGCATGCTGCAGGTCCTCGGCCCACGGGAATTCGTGCTCAAGCCGGTGGGCCTGGCCCAGCAGTTCATCCAGCAGCACTGGCTGGACGAGGTGCTGCAACTGGACAACGACGCCTTCGAAGTCGATGCCCTGGCCATGGCCCGCGGCCCGCGGCGCAGCCTGCTCGGGGTGAACAAGAGCGAGCGGCGCCAGCAGGTGCGCTTCGCCAGCGGCGCCCGGCAGTGCCCGGCACAAACCGAATTGACCCTCTTCGGACCCGACCACCAGCCACGCAAGGCCGATCTGGCCTGTCGTGGCGGGCAGTTCGGTTTCGAGTTACCAGGACGGACCCTGTTCGCCCTGAGCTGGAACGCGTCGTGACCCGACGCGTCGGACCACCCGCCTTGCCCGATCAAGGAGGCAATCATGCGTGTACTGAATCAGTTGCAAACCCACATCAGGCACAAAGGACTGCGCTCTGCCCTGAACACCGCCTTTCGGCACTACGTGTTCTATCACTGGGAACTGCTCTGGATGGAGCGTGACCTGGTCAGCCCCGTTCCCCCCCACAACCTCAAGCCCAGCGCGCCGACCCGCAGCGAGCTGACCACCCTGCACAACGTGCATGCCTTCGCCCGTTACTTCGGCGACCGCCTGGAGACCATGCGCGAACTGATCAGCGAAGGCCACACCGGAATCATCCACCGCGACCCCGAAGGCCATGTGGTGGCGTTCATCTGGGGTTGCCCGAAGGACTATCACGACCATCACTTCTATGGCTGCTGGTTCCCGGTCAAGCGTGGCGAGTTCTTCGAGTTCGGCGGCGAGCTGACACGGGCCTACTGGGGCACCACGCTGTCGGTGGACCTGCAGCTGGACCTGTGGGAGGCCATGCGCGAGCAGGGCTGCGACAAGGTCGTGGACGTCTGCGAGAGCCACAATATCCCGGCGCTGAAGTTGCACCTGCGCATGGGCTATGCCGAACAGGGTCGGGTCACCCACGTCTATTGCCTGTTCGGGCGCTGGAAGTTCTACCGGCAGAGCCGCTACCAGGGTTCGCGCCTGTCCGCCCTGAGCAAGCCGGCGGTGGCGCCGGTACCGGTGAGGGCTGCCTGACATGGGATTACGCCTGAGCTGGTCGACCTCGCTGTCGACCCCTGCTTTTCCCGTCCGGGACTACGAAGCACTGCTCCAGCGCCTGCCGCAGAGCACACCGTTCAACGGCCTGGCCTGGTTGCGCGCGGCGGAGGCCGCGTTGCGCCCGGGACAGAGTCTGCATGTGCTGCTCGGCCATGATGGCGAGCGCCTGTGCCTGTGCCTGCCGCTGGTGCGCATGCCGCTGCGCGCCGGGCTGCCGGGCTTCGTCGTGCTGCGCCACCTGGGCTGGCCGCTGAGCGACCGGGTCGGTCTGCTGATCGACCTGCCCGAGCACGAAGCCCCCCTGGTGCTGCGCGAGATTCGCCGGCACCTGCCCCATGCCCTGCTGCAGCTCAACGAAGTCGTCGCCGGCGAACCGTGGCTGCTGCACTGGGGCTGGCGCAGCTCGACCCATGAATGCCGACGCGTGTGCAATGTCCCGGTGCACTGGCTGAGTGCGGCGGACCGCCAGGAAGTCAGCGGCGATCCGCGCTACAAACTGCGCCGCGCGCGCAAGCGCATCGCCGCCTGCGGCGCCCAGGTACGCCGGGTGGTGGCGGATGCCGACAACATCGAGCAGTGGCTGCAGCGCATCGCCGCGGTGGAGGACGCCAGCTGGAAAGGCGACGACGGCGTCGGCATCTTCAGCACGCCGCAGTCACGGGCCTGGATGTTCCAGGCCCTGGCTGGCCTGGCCGCCGAGGACCGTCTGCGCCTGGTGGTGCTGGAACTGGACGGCGAGTGCATCAGTTATCGTCTCGGCCTGCTCGAACGCGGTCGGCTCTACGACTACAACCTGGCCTTCCTGCCCGCCCACGCCGATCTGGGCAGCGGCCGGGTCCTGCTGCAGGAATGGATCGACTGGGGGCTGGACGAAGGCTGGCAGTGGGTCGACGCCTCGCGGGTCAGCCTGGAGAACTCCAGTCATCAGTTGCATGAACGCATGACGGCGCAAGTCGAACACCTGCGCCATAGTTTCTACAGCTGGCGTTTCTCTGGCCTGTGCCTGGGCCTGGCCCTGCGCCTGTGGCGGCGCTGCCGGCCCTGGTTGCGTCCGGGCAAGCCGGGGGCACCGACCCGCACCTCTCCCCGTCCCCCTCTCGCAGGAGCTGCGCAATGTCCCTCCAGGTGATAGTCAACGCCGACGACTTCGGCCTTAACGAACCCACCAACGCGGTGATCCTGCGGGCGTTCCAGAGTGGTCTGCTCAGCTCGGCCACGGCCATGGCCAACATGCCGGCGTTCCGCAACGCCTGCGCCCTGGCCCGCCAGCAGCCGTTGCTGCGGGGGCGGGTCGGGCTGCACTTCAACCTCAGCCATGGCCGCCCGTTGAGCGAAGCCATTCTCGAAGAGCCGGCGTTCTGCAACGGTGCCGGCGAATTCGAGTTCGGCCTGTCGCGCAAAAGCCTGTGGCTCAGCCGCCGCGAACGGCAGGCCGTGGAGCTGGAGCTGGCCGCGCAGTGGCAGCACTGCCTGGGGCTGGGCTTGCTGCCCAGTCACCTGGACTCGCACCAGCATGTGCACAACATCTGGCCGCTGGGCGAAATCCTCGCCCGCTTCGCCGCGCGGGAGGGCGTGCCGGTGCGCCTGGCGCGCAATATCGGGCGCAACATCGGCACTGGCAAGCGCGTGTTCAAGACCCTGCTCAACCGGCGCTTGCGGCAACTGGCCGGGGTCAGTGCCGATCATGTGTGCACCCCGGTTGACCTGCGCGATGGCCTGGCGCCGGTGGATGGCGTGCTGGAAGTGGTGGTGCATCCCAGTGCGCTGGGTTCCGCGGATTTCGGCGATGCCTACCTGGACAGCGGGGAGTCGTTGCTGGATCTGCTGGAACAGCGGCTGGCGGGGGTACGCCGGGTGGGGTATGGGACGCTGGCGGGGCGGACGGCGGGGGCGTTTCTGAAGGTTGGTTGAGGGTGAGTGCCTGTATTGGGGCTTGCAGTGCTCTGGAGATCGAGTGCCGTCCGCACGGCGCTTCGCTGTGCATGACGATGTTTCTCTGGCGCACTCAAGATCGAGCGCCGCCCGCGCGGCGCTTCGCGAGCAAGCTCGCTCCCACAGTTTGTTGCAACGTACCTATGTCTGACAGGCCATGGTTGTTAGCCTTGTTGGTACGACACGATATCGAGTCGTACCCAACAGCCTTCCCACGATGAATCGTCAGGCACCAAAGGCGGATAACGCCGCTCTCACAGGCCATGGCACGTT
Organism: Pseudomonas japonica; assembly: GCF_900188455.1. Lineage (GTDB taxonomy): Bacteria > Pseudomonadota > Gammaproteobacteria > Pseudomonadales > Pseudomonadaceae > Aquipseudomonas > Aquipseudomonas japonica. Next base: position 72,250 of record NZ_FZOL01000030.1, read on the forward strand.
GCAACAAACTGTGGGAGCGAGCTTGCTCGCGAAGCGCCGTGCGGACGGCGCTCGATCTTGAGTGCGCCAGGAGTGAGCTGGTCAACTTTTTCCGGACACCGCAATGTGGGAGCTCAGGCTATCTGCCGCTCATACCGGTTGGGCGGTAGATAGCCCAGGGTCGAATGC
>NZ_FZOL01000032.1:0-21257 GCF_900188455.1 Pseudomonas japonica
GTAGTGAAACGACGCATCGCCGATGGTAGTGTGGAGCTTCTCCATGTGAGAGTAGGTCATCGTCAAGATTCAATTCCGAAACCCCTATCTGCTGACGCAGGTAGGGGTTTTGTCTTTTCCGACGTAGAAAAAGCAGAGCGATGTCGCGGGGCCGAGCCCCGCGATATTTTTACACGAACGCCTGCGGCGCCATGCCTCGCGGCAGTCGGCAACGGTCAGGAAGGGCGACCAGACGTGTGCGCCAGTTGGCTTTGAAGCAGAACGCCACAGCTTTGACCTGCTCCAGGCTTGCCTGACGCTGTTTGCGCAGCTCAGCCAGGGACGGCGCTTTTTTCACCGGCGCAGCCCCCACCTTGGTCAGCGAGCGTTGGCATGATTTGCAATCCACTTCGGCTTCCACCGCGCTGCTGCTCAGGTTGTTGCCAGTGCGACCGCAGGCGACGGTCTCGCCGTTCGTTGAGTAATGCATTACCAAAACAGTACATCTCCACACATATGAACAAAAAGCCGCGCATTTTCGCATAGGTGGACGGCGAGATGCCCCGTTCCGTCGGTCCGCACTCATCTTGTTGCAATTGCCAGAAGCAGCGGCTCCTCTATAGAATGAGATCAATTCTTAATTACATTCCTGCCGCTATTGGCCGGTGTATTCAGTGGTCTCCATGTCCTCGATCGATCGCGCGCCCAATCTGCATATCGAAAGTCTCTACTGCGAACACCACGGCTGGCTGCATGGTTGGCTCAGCCGCAAGCTGGGCAATAGCAGCGATGCCGCGGACCTGGCTCACGACACCTTCATCCGCCTGCTGACCAAGCCCGCGCGCAGTTTCGGCAGCGAGCCCCGCGCGCTGTTGACCCATATCGCCAAGGGCCTGGTGGTCGATCGCTGGCGGCGTCAGGATGTCGAGCGTGCCTATCTGGAAAGCATTGCCCACCTGCCCGAAACGGAAGTCCCCTCGCCGGAAACCCGCTGGCTGATTCTCGAGGCGCTGCAGCGCATCGACGCCATGCTCCGCGAGATGCCCAGCCGTGTGCGCCAGACTTTCCTGCTGTCGCAGATCGACGGCCTGACTTATGGACAGATCGCCGAGCAACTGAACGTTTCGCTGATCACCGTCAAACGCGACATGCGCGATGCCTTCCTCGCCTGTCTGAGTGTGGCCTGATGACCCCGCAGATCGACCCGCTGATCCTCGGCGAAGCTGCTGACTGGCTGGTGCAGTTGCAATCCGGCAGCGCGACCGAAGCGGATCACCGCGCCATTCAGTCATGGCGTCAGCGCAGCCCGCAGCATGCGCTGGCCTGGCAGCGTGCCGAAGCCTTGCTCGGCGACTTGCGTGCCGTTCCCGGTTCGCTGGCCAGCGACACCTTCCAGCGCCTGCGTCGCGATACCCGCCTCGGCCGGCGCCAGACCCTGCAACGCTTGGGCCTGTTCCTGCTGGCCGGTCCGGCGATATGGACGGCCTACCGCGAGTTGCCCTGGCAGCAATGGAGCGCCGACCAGCGCACCGCCATCGGCGAACAGAAGAACCTGACGTTGCCCGACGGCACTCACCTGCTGCTCAACACCGGCACTGCTCTGAACATCGTTTTCAGTACCCGGGAGCGGCGGATCAGATTGCTCGAAGGCGAAGTCCTGATCAGCACCGCCAAGGACGCTGCCCGTTCGTTCATCGTCGAGACCCGCCATGGTACCGCCCGCGCGCTGGGTACTCGTTTCAGCGTCCGGGTCGGCGAGCAACGCAGTCAGGTCGCAGTCACCGAGGGTGCGGTGGAGATGCTGCCGATGCAGGGTGGTCGCGGCCTGATCCTCAAGGCCGGCGAGCAGAGCGCCTTCGCTCGCGAGAGCACCGCGCCGGTACAGCCGCTGGATGCCGCCGAGCTGAGCTGGGAGCAGGGCATGATGGTCGCGCGCAATATGCGTCTGGTCGACCTGCTGAGCGAGCTCGGACGCTATCGGCCTGGTGTCCTGCGCTGCCATGACGAGGTCGCCGGCCTCACCGTATCCGGCGCCTTCCCGCTGCGCGACACCGATGCCAGCCTGCGTCTGTTGCAGGACACCCTGCCAATTCGTGTCAGCAGCCTGACCCGCTACTGGGTCGCCATCGAGCCGCGTTGAATCACGAAGAAATTCGCGATGGCCTTGATACCTTTTTCCATCTCCTTCGGTGAGGAAGTGAATCCTCACTTTTCCATGTACCGACAGGAGCCATGAATGACGTCCAGGCCGTTACCGTCCGTTTCCCGAGTCAGCCCTCCACGCGTTGCCCTGCAGGCGCTGAGCCTGGCCGTCGCCCTCGCGGCACTGATGCCGGCGCATGCCGTCATGGCTGCCGATGCACTGCAAGGCAGTGTTGCCCGTAGCTACGACATCGCCCCGGGGCCACTGGGCGATGTGCTGGCCCGGTTCGCCGCGATGGCCGGGGTGCCGCTGTCGTTCGACGCGAAGCTGCTCAACGACCGACGCAGCCCTGGCCTGCGCGGCAGCTACACGACCGAGGGCGGCTTTGCCGTGCTGCTCCAGGGTAGTGGTCATACCCTGCAAAGTGCCGGTGGCAATGGCTACACCCTGGTGCCGGTGTCCAGCGGTGATGCCCTCGAACTCGGTGCGACCAGCGTGAACGCCAGTTCCATCAATGCCTTCGACGACACATACGCCGGTGGCCAGGTGGCCCGTACCGCGCGCCTTGGTGTGCTGGGCAACCGTTCGATCAACGACGTGCCGTTCAGTGTGGTCAGCTACACCTCGAAAGCCATCGCTGACCAGCAGGCCAGAACCATCGGCGATGTCCTGTTGAACGACGCCGCCGTGCGCCAGTCCGCCGGCTTCGGCAACTTCTCCCAGGTCTTCACCATCCGCGGCCTGCCGCTGCAAAGCGACGACATCGCCTTCAACGGCCTGTACGGCGTGTTGCCGCGGCAGATCGTCAACACCGAAGCGGTGGAACGGGTCGAGTTGTTCAAAGGGCCCAATGCCTTCCTCAACGGTGTCGCGCCCCAGGGCAGCGGGATTGGCGGCAGCGTCAACCTGGTACCCAAGCGCGCCGAGGACACCCCGACCCGCAGTGTCACCCTGGATTACACCAGCGACACCCAGGTCGGCGGTCATCTCGATCTCGGCCAGCGCTTCGGCGAGGACAACCGTTTCGGCGCGCGCCTCAACCTGGCCCAGCGCGGTGGCGATACCGCGATCGATGACGAGAGCAAGCGCTCCACGCTGATCGCGGTCGGTCTCGACTACCGTGGCGAGCGCCTGCGCCTGTCCACCGATCTCGGTTACCAGAAACAGCGTATCGACAATGGTCGCTCGGTGGTCTACCCCAACGGCAGCAAGGTGCCCCATGCCCCGTCAGCCAAGGACAACTATGCCCAGGACTGGACCTGGTCGGAGCTGGAGGACACCTATGGCATGGTCAACGGCGAGTACGACCTGAACGACAACTGGACCCTGTACGCCGGTGCGGGGGCCAAGCACACCCGTGAGAACGGCGTGTATTCCTCGCTGTACGTCGGCAACGACGGCAGCGGTCGTACGGGTTTTCTCTACCCACCCCATGATGAGGACAACAAGAGCGCCGTCGCCGGCCTGAATGGCCATTTCACGACCGGCCCGGTGACCCACCAGATGAACGTTGGCCTGTCCGGCATGTGGGGGGAGCAACGTTCGGCGTTCGAGGCGATTCTGGTAGCCAATCGCCCAGTGGGCAATCTGTACGATCCGATCCCGGTACCGCGTCCGACCAATACCTATTTCGGCAGCGATATCCACGACCCGCGCATCGTCGGCAAGAACCGCGTCAAGAGCGTCGCGCTGTCCGACACCCTCGGCTTCATCGACGACCGTGTCCTGCTGACCCTCGGCGTGCGCCGCCAGACCATCGAAGTGGATGCCTGGAACACCACCAGCGGCGCGCGTACCAGCAACTACGAGGAGTCCATCACCACGCCGGTCTATGGCCTGGTGATCAAGCCGTGGGAGCACGTGTCGTTCTACGCCAACCGTATCGAAGGCCTGGCCCAGGGCCCGACCGCGCCGCTGACCGGGGTGAGCAACCCCGGCGAAGTCTTCGCACCCAAGCGCAGCAAGCAGACCGAGGCCGGGGTCAAGCTGGACTACGACAGCCTCGGCGCGACCCTCGGGGTGTACCGCATCGAGCAACCGAACAACTCCACCAGCTATGTCCCGGGCGTGGCTCTCGGCACCTTCAACGTCGACGGCGAACAGATCAACAAGGGCGTCGAGCTGAATGTCTTCGGCGAGCCGCTCGATGGCCTGCGCGTGCTGGCCGGTGCGACCTGGATGGACACGGAACAGAAGAACACCGCCAAAGGCGCGACCGACGGCAACCGCGCCGCCGGCGTGCCGCGCTTCCAGTTCAACCTGGGCGGCGAGTGGGATGTGCCGGGTATCCAGGGCGCGGCGCTCAGCGCGCGGATGCTGCGCACCGGTGGCGAATACCTGAATGCCGCCAACACCCTGAACATCCCGGCCTGGACCCGCGTCGACCTCGGTGCGCGCTATGGCTTCAAGGCGGACGACAAGTACGTCACCCTGCGCGCCAACGTCGAGAACGTGGCAAACAAGGCGTACTGGGCGTCGGCATCGACGGCGAACAACTACCTGACCCAGGGAGAGCCACGGACGTTCAAGGTGTCGGCTACCGTCGACTTCTGATTGCGTGACAGAGGCTCCGTATCCATCGCTATTTCCCGAGGCTGGCTCCCCCGCATGGTTTCTGGAACTGGCGATGGTCTCGATACAACCCCGCGCCGTCACATCAGCCCTGCACCCAATCCGCGCGGCGGCTCCTCCTGCAACTGACTGATAGGTCGACCACAGCACCGGCACGCCCTCCAGTCGGTTGCCTTCCTCCAGCCGCGTGTCCTTAGCCAGCCTGGTATCCAGCCCTCGTGCAACGACAGGCCTCAGTCGGTTGCCGGGTCGCCAGGGAAGCTGTTCCCGAACAAGTCCGCTTTTCGCCTATGTATTGAGGAATTGTCCTACGTCTGGCCCCAGGGCATACGGCTTATTCTCTGCGCCCGGATGACGGCACCCGCCGTCGGATCATTTTCCGCTCCTCATCAGGAAGCCGCATGAACCCCAAAGCAGTCGCTCCCAGCCAGCGTGTTCGCCTCAAGCGAGGCGTGCTGGAGGTCTTCATCGATGAGGCGGTGCAGCCCGCGGAAGCCCTGTTCGGCTTTGCCGAGCGATGCAACCCCAAGCGCGCTTTCCTGTTCGTTTCCCGGGTGCTGGGTCGGCATGTTCCGGTGCGGCCGTCGGTCATGGCGGCCAGCTTCGAGCAACTGGCCAGCCTGATTCCGTCCGACCTGCCCGGTCCGGTGCTGGTCTTCGGCATGGCGGAAACGGCGGTCGGCCTCGGTGCGGGTGTCCATCGCGCCTACAGCGCGGGTCGCCAGGACTGCATCTATCTGGTCAGTACCCGTCATCCCCTGGGCAGCGAGCTCTTCACCCGTTTCGAGGAAGAACACAGCCACGCCAGTGCCCATCTGGTCCACCTGCCCCAGGACCCCGCGCTTCGCGAGGCGATGTTGTCCGCACGTTCGCTGGTGCTGGTGGACGATGAAATCTCCACTGGCAGGACCTTCATCAATCTGCACCGCGCCCTGGTCGAGGCTGGCCTGTCGCGCATCGAGCGGGTGGTCACCTGCGTGTTGACGGATTGGTCCGCCGGTGCGCTGGAAGGGGCGATCGGCGCCAGTACCGTGTCGCTGCTGAAGGGGGCGTACCGCTTTCATGAAGACCCATCGTCCGCCTTGCCGGACATGCCGCAGGTCGGTGTGGTGTCCGGCGGCCAGTGGCGGGTCAACCCCGCCAACGATTGGGGGCGCCTGGGGATCCGCCAGGTCGCGGACAGCCTGGCGCCGGACCTGCAGGTGCGGCCGGGAGAAAGGGTGATCGTGGTTGGCACCGGCGAATTCGTCTGGCGCCCCTTCCTGCTTGCCGAGCGCCTGGAGCGGGCGGGTGCCGATGTGCACTTCGGTGCCACGACGCGTTCGCCGATCGCCCTGGGTCATGCCATCGAGCATGCCCTGTCGTTTGCCGACAACCATGGACTGGGCATTTCCAATTTCCTCTACAACGTGCGACCCGGTCAGTTCGACCGGGTCATCATCTGCAGCGAGACGCCCGCGGCGGCAGTCTCCGCGGAGCTGGTCGAACGACTCGGGGCCGAGGTGATCGTCGATGGCCGCTGAGCGCCCGCTGGTGTTCGTCGACCTCGACGACACCCTGTTCCAGACCGCGCGCAAGATGCCCGGACAGGGACCGCGCATCGCCGTCACCCTGGACGTCCTGGGAGCGCCCAATGGCTTCATGACGCCAGCCCAGAAAGGGCTGGTCGACTGGCTGCTGGCATCGGCCGACGTAGTGCCGGTCACCGCCCGCAGCATCGAGGCCTACCGGCGCGTCCGGCTGCCCTTCGGCCATGGTGCGATCTGCGCCCACGGTGGTGTCCTGCTGGATGCCGATGGCCACCTCGACCAGGACTGGCACGGGCAGATGAGGGACGTCCTCAAGGATTTCCAGGAGCGCTTGCCAGCCTTGAGTGAAGCCACCCTGAGCCACGGTGAACGATCGGGTTACCCATTGCGCGGCTGGGTGGTGGAAGAGCAAGGCTTGCGCCACTACGTGGTGACCAAGCACAGCGGGAGCGATGACGCCGTGCTTGCCGACGTGCTGGCGGAGATCCGTCGACGGGGTCTGCTGCACGGCATGCATGTTCACGCCAACGGCAACAACCTGGCGTTCCTGCCTCTGGGCCTGGACAAGTCCCACGCGGTCGGCGAATGGCTGCGCCGCGACCGTCAGCGGCATGGCGAGCGTCCGGTGCTCGGTTTCGGCGACAGCCTCTCCGATCTCGGCTTCATGAGCCTGTGCGACCTGTGGGCCACCCCCGCGCGCAGTCAACTGGCCAAAGCCATGGAGGGCGTGCTCGGTGACTGAAACCATCGCCACTCTGGAGACCGTCGGCAGCGGCAGCTATCTCCCTGATGACGTGCATTTTCTCCTGCGCCCGGTGCGCATGAGCGTCACCGATATCGAGGAAAAGGAGCGTCTGATCCAGACGAACCGCAGGCACTATTCCGAAATGCTCGGCCGGGAACACGTGCCGGGCGACGTCCACAAGCAGCTCTATGCACTGGCCCTTGCCCGCAACGGCAAGCGCATGGCCACCGAGGTGCAGGCCCTGGCCCATGCCTTGGACGAGGCCAGTGCCGGTCCGACCATCGTCCTGGTTTCCTTGGTTCGCGCGGGCCTGCCCCTCGGTGTACTGCTGCGTCGCGCCCTGCGCGACCTGGGGCGCGAGGTCCATCACTATGGCGTCAGCATCGTCCGTGATCGCGGGATCGACCGGGTGGCGCTTGAGGCCATCATCCAGGCCCACGGCGCTGCAAACATCATTTTCGTCGACGGCTGGACCGGCAAGGGGGCGATATCCGCCGAGCTGAAGCGCACCCTGGCGGGTGATTCACGCTTCCCCGGAGAGCCGCGTCTGGTGGTACTCGCGGACCCCTGCGGGCGAGCCTGGCTGTCGGCATCCGCGGAGGATTGGCTGATCCCTTGCGGAATCCTCGGCGCTACGGTGTCCGGCCTGGTATCGCGTTCCATCTGGCCCGACGGGCAAGGCCTGCATGGTTGTGTCACGTACGACCACCTGCAACCCCATGACGTGACCCGTGCGTTCATCGAGCACATCGAAGCCGAGCGACGTGAACTGGGGAAGGTCGCGCCGGCAATACCCTGGACCCACTCGCAGCGCAGGGCACTTCAGGCGGCCGTCGAGCCTGTATTGCGCGTGTTCGCCGAACGTCACGCCATCAGCGACCCGAACAGGCTCAAGCCTGGTATCGCCGAAGCGACCCGTGCGGTGTTGCGACGCTTGCCCGATCAGGTGCTGGTGCGCGATCGCAACGACAGCGACGTGCAACTGTTGCTGCACCTGACCGAACGGGCAGGCGTGGCGGTGCAGGAGGCCGGTGCTGCACTGGGGCCCTATCGGGCGCTGACCCTGATCCGGAGCGCGAACCGATGAGCACCCCATCGCCCTTCGCGCTCGGCGCCACCTTGTACCTGCCGGCTACCCGCAATGACATTCTCGACCTGGTCTGCGGTTCGCGGATCCCCGGCCTGCGCTCCCTGGTGGTGTGCCTTGAGGATGCCGTGGCGGCGACCGATGTCGACAGTGCCCTGACCAACCTGCATGGCCTGCTGGCACGCCTCGATGCCCGTGGCGGGCGTCCGCGGCAGGCGCCGCTGGTGTTCGTCCGTCCGCGCAATGCGCGGATGGCGGCGGTGCTCAATGACTGGCCATTGATGAAGCACGTGGATGGCTTCGTCGTCCCCAAGCTGACCCTTGGAACCCTGCCAGTCTGGGCGGCGGCGGCAAGCAATCCCGCGCTCTGCCTGATGCCCACCCTGGAGACCGCGGAGGTCTATGACCCGGGGGCGATGGTCGAACTCGGGCAGGCCCTGAACGCCATCCTCGCGCGACGCATCATCGCCTTGCGTATCGGCGGCAATGACCTGATGGGCTGTCTCGGCCTGCGCCGCGACCCGGCCCGCACCCTGTACAGCACGCCGATGGCGTACGTGATTCAGATGCTCACCGGGGTCATGGGCGCACAGGGTTTCGCCCTGACCGCGCCGGTCTTCGAACGCCTGGACACGCCCAGCCTGCTCAGGGAAGAACTGGCACTGGACCTCGCCCATGGCCTGGTCGGCAAGACCGCGATCCATCCCAGTCAGATCGGTCCGATCCAGGAGGCCTTGCGTGTGTCCCGCGAAGACCTCGACAGCGCCCGGCGCATCACCAGTGACACGGCACCGGCGGTGTTTCTCCACAACGCTGCCATGTGTGAGCCCGCCACCCACCGCAAATGGTCCCTGAACATCCTTGAACGCGCCCGCTGGCACGGCGTCAGGCCCGAGCCTGACGGCGACGAACGCCACCTGCCCCGGGCGCCGGAAAACCCGTGCGATTCAACAGCGCTGGAAGGCCGGGGCGCGAGCCCCTTTCCGGCTTCGATGTGAAAACCAATGACCAAGATGGAGCGTGAACATGGCACTCACCCTGAGCAAGAATCAGAGCATATCGCTGGAAAAAGCAGCCGGGAGCGGTCTCGCTGCGATCAGCCTGGGACTGGGTTGGGATCCGGCGCAGCCCACGGGTTTCTTTTCGAAGATGCTTGGCGGTGGCAACAAGCAGATCGACCTCGATGCGTCCTGCATCCTACTGGACAGCAACCTGAAACCGATTGACCTGGTGTGGTTTCGCCAGTTGAGTTCGCGTGACGGGGCGATCCGCCACTCCGGGGACAACCTGACTGGCGAGGGCGATGGGGACGATGAAGTCATCCATGTCGACCTCCGGCGCCTGCCGGCCAGCACCCAGCACCTGGTATTCACCGTCAACAGCTTTCGCGGGCAGACCTTCGCTCAGGTCGAAAACGCTTATTGCCGCATTCTCGACAAAAATGGCAACCAGGAGCTGGCGCGCTTCGACCTGGCGGAGAAGGGCCGTCATACCGGTGTGGTGATGGCCAGCCTCAGCCGTACCGGCGCCGACTGGACTTTCAAGGCCATCGGCCACGCCACCAAAGGCCGGACCGCGGACGACCTGACCAGCCTGGCGATCCAGGCGGTGCGCGGATGACCATGCTGGCACCCGGCGGCAACGCGGCGGTCGCCAGCGCAACACTGCGGGTCGACATCCGCTACAGCCCGCTTGCGGGTGTCGACCTCGATGTCTCGGCGTTCGCCCTGACCACCGCCGGCAAGGTCCGCCGCGATGGCGACATGTGCTTCTACGGGCAGCCCAGCGTACTTGGCGGAGCGGTTCAACTGATGACCAGCACGCCAGGGCAGGCGACCTTCAGCGTCGATCTCGAATGCATCGACCTTGCCGTGGAAAAGATCGCTCTGACGGCGACCCTTCACGAGAACAAGGCGAGCTTCGACCGCGTCGCAACCCTCGGCCTGGCGCTCAGCGGTGGCATCGAGGTGCAGATCCCGACCCGGGGCATGAACGAGACCGCGTTGATTCTCGGCGAGTTCTACCGCCGCCAGGGCGCCTGGAAATTCCGCTGCGTCGGCCAGGGCTTCGCGGGCGGTCTGGAGCCGCTGGCCCGGCACTTCGGGGTCGACGTGGCAGCACCCACGCCAAGTCAGGTTCCACCTCCTGCTCCCGTGGCGACCCCGAAGTCGAGCGTCAGCCTGAGCAAGGTCACCCTCGACAAGACCCGCTCCAGCATCAGCCTCGAAAAGAGCGCAGCAGGCTTCGGTGAGATCCGCGTCAACCTGAACTGGAACCAGCGCAGCGACAACACTGGCGATACCGGTGGCGGTGGCCTTTTCGGTGGGCTGCTGAGGGGCAAGCGCAGCAATGCCATCGACCTCGACCTGGGCTGTCTGTTCGAGCTGCAGGACGGCGCGAAGGGCGCGGTCCAGGCACTCGGCAAGTGCTTTGGCGACCTGTCCGACGAACCCTACATCCAGCTGATGGGAGACGATCGAACCGGTTCCGCGGTGGGTGGCGAATGGTTGCACATCAACGGACAGCAATGGAGCCGGATCAAACGCATCCTGATCTTCGCCTACATCTACGACGGCGCCCCGAACTGGAAGGCGACCGATGGCGTGGTGACCATCCACGTCCCCGGCCAGACCGATATCGAAGTACGCATGAACGAGGAGGGTGGCCGCCACGGCATGTGCGCGATCGCCCTGCTGGAGAACGTCGGTGGCGCGGCCAGGGTTTCGCGCCAGGTCGACTTCCACAACGGCCATCAGGATCTGGACCGTGCCTACGGCTGGGGCATGCGCTGGCGCGCGGGTTCCAAGTAGGCAACTGATCGAGCGGGGCCACGAGGCTCCGCCGTAGCGAGGAAACAGCAATGCTCGAATGGCTCAGGACCAATGCGGTCAAGGCCCGTGAAACCCTGGCGACCGAGGTCGCCAGGTACAGGAACCGGACGTTCATGGAGGCCATCGCCAATGGCTGCGCGCTGATGTCCGCCGCCGATGGCGAGATCAAGTCCGAGGAGAAGATGAAGATGGCCGGTTTCATCAACAACTCCTCCGAACTCAAGGTGTTCGACCTGAACGAGGTGACCCGGGTGTTCAGCGACGCCTGCGGCAAGTTCGAGTTCGATTTCCAGATCGGTCGGGCCGAAGCCCTCAAGGCCATTGGCAAGGTCAAGGGCAAGGACGGCGAAGCACGCCTGCTGGTGCGGGTGGTCTGCGCGGTCGGTGCTGCCGATGGCGACTTCGATGGGAAGGAAAGGGCGGTCGGCCGACTGATCTGCCTGGAGCTGGGGCTCAACCCTGCTGACTTTGAACTCTGAGGAACTCGAACCGTGGAAACAACACTAGGCTTTCCTCCGCTGACCATGGCGGTATTCGTCGGCCTGGCGCTCGCCGCCTTGCTGCTGGACATGGTTACCCACCGTGATGACAAGCCGATCACCCTGACCCGCGCCTCCGTCTGGTCAGTGTTCTGGATCGCGATCTCCCTGGCGTTCGCTGGCTTCCTCTATGTCCAGCATGGCCCGGACGTGGCCAGCCTCTTCGTCACCGGCTACGCCCTGGAGAAGGTGCTGTCGGTCGACAACCTCTTCGTGTTCATGGCCATCTTCGCCTGGTTCAAGGTGCCGGACGGCCTGCGTCATCGCATCCTGTACTGGGGCATCATCGGCGCCATCGTCTTTCGTGGCGTGTTCGTCGCGATCGGCACCGGGCTGCTGGCGTTCGGGCCCTGGGTCGAGATTGTCTTCGCGCTGATCGTGGCCTGGACCGCGGTGATGATGCTCAGGAGCGGGGGTGATGATGACGAGGAAGAGGACTATTCCAGGCACATCGCCTATCGCTTCGCGAAAAAACTCTTCCCGGTCTGGCCGAAGCTGCACGGCCACAACTTCTTCGTGCGGCGCAAGGTGCTCGAAGCCGAACTGCACAAGCCCGAGAACGCGGGCATGAGCCTGGCGGCCAAGGGCGGCCTGTTCGCCACGCCGCTGTTCCTCTGCCTGGTGGTGGTGGAAGTCTCCGACGTGCTGTTCGCCTTCGACTCGGTCCCGGCGATCATCGCCGTAAGCCGCGAGCCGCTGATCGTCTACTCGGCGATGCTCTTCGCCATCCTCGGCCTGCGGACCCTGTACTTCGTCCTCGAAGCGCTGAAGCGCTACCTGGTCCATCTGGAAAAGGCCGTGGTCGCCCTGCTGTTCTTCATCGCTGCCAAGCTCGGCCTGAACGCCACCGACCACCTGTTCCACCACGGCATCGGCATCGATCCGAACACCAGCCTGCTTGTCGTGCTGGTGGTCCTCGCCATCGGCATCCTGGCCAGCGTGATCTTCCCGGAAAAGGAAGAAGCGCCGGCCGAACGCCCGTAATCATCAAGCACAAGGAACCGAACCCATGGCACTGACGCTTCAGAAAGGCGGCAACCTGTCCCTGTCCAAGACCGATCCCGGCCTCACCCGGATACTCGTCGGTCTGGGCTGGGACCCGCGGACCACCGATGGCACCGAGTTCGACCTGGACGCCAGCGCATTCCTTCTCGGTGGCAACGGCAAGGTTCGTGGCGAAGCCGACTTCATTTTCTACAACCAGTTGCGCAGCCAGGACGGTGCCGTCGAGCACACCGGCGACAACCGTACCGGTGCGGGCGAGGGCGACGACGAGGTGATCAGGGTCGACCTGAGCCTCATCCCGTCCGATGTCGACAAGATCGCGTTCACCGTGACCATCCATGACGCCGATTCCCGCCGGCAGAACTTCGGCCAGGTGGGCAATGCGTTCATCCGCATCGTCAACGAGGCGAGCGGTGCCGAGGTGGTTCGCTACGACCTGGCGGAAGACGCCTCCATCGAAACCGCGATGATCTTCGCGGAACTGTACCGCCACGGCGGCGAGTGGAAATTCCGCGCCGTGGGCCAGGGCTATGCCGGAGGCCTGCGCACCCTGGCCAATGGCTACGGCATGAACTTCTGAACGTACAACCCACCCTGAACAAGGAAACACAGCATGGCTGTCAGTCTGTCCAAAGGCGGTAACGTCTCCCTTTCCAAAGAAGCACCAGGCTTGAGCGAAATCATCGTCGGGCTGGGCTGGGACGCCCGCGTCACCGACGGCGCCGAGTTCGATCTCGATGCCTCGGTCTTCGTCACCGGCGAGAGTGGCAAGGTCCTCGGCGACGCGGGCTTCATCTTCTACAACAACAAACTGTCCGCCGACGGCTCGATCGAACACATGGGCGACAACCGTTCCGGTCAGGGCGAAGGTGACGATGAGCAGGTCAACGTCAAGCTGACCGGCCTTGCCGCTGATGTGAAGAAGCTGGTGTTCGCCGTCACTATCCACGATGCCGAGGCGCGCAAGCAGTCCTTCGGCCAGGTGAGCAATGCCTATATCCGTGTGCTGAACAAGGCGGACGGCAAGGAAATCGCTCGCTATGACCTGTCGGAAGACGCCTCCAGCGAAACCGCGATGATCTTCGGTGAACTCTACCGTCACAACGACGAGTTCAAGTTCAAGGCGATCGGCCAGGGTTTCGCGGGTGGCCTCAAGCCGCTGGCCGAAGCGCATGGTGTGAGCATCGGCTGAACCCTGCGGTACAAGCAAAGCCCCGGTTACTCCGGGGCTTTGCTTTTCCTCATGGCTTGCAAACCGAACGCCTGTCGCGGCAGTCCATGGCCTCTGCTTTACTTTCTCCCCGCAATTGCGCCGTTTGTCGAATCTTCACGCGGCGAAGTGGAACTCCCGGATCAAGGCTCACTTCCTTGCCTTGAGGCAAAGAAGAAAATAGCTATTGATCTCATAATATTCATAAATTTGTTCCATGCAGAATGCCGTTTTAGTCTTTACCCATCGTCGGCTGCAATCAAAAAGGGCCGGTCTGCTGAGGAAAAAGGAGAAAGCAGTAATGTCGAACCAAGGTAAGTGCCCGTTCCACAACACCGCCGGTAGCGGCACCAGTAATCGTGACTGGTGGCCCAATACCCTGCGTGTGGACCTGCTCAATCAGCACTCGGATCGTTCCAACCCGCTCGGGGAAAACTTCAATTACCGCGAAGAGTTCAAGAAGCTCGACTACTCCGCGCTCAAGGCCGATCTGAAGAAACTCCTGACCGACTCCCAGGACTGGTGGCCGGCGGATTGGGGCAGCTACGGCGGCCTGTTCATCCGCATGGCCTGGCACAGCGCCGGTACCTATCGCACCGTGGACGGCCGTGGTGGCGCCGGTCGCGGCCAGCAACGCTTCGCCCCGCTGAACTCCTGGCCGGACAACGTCAGCCTGGACAAGGCGCGTCGTCTGCTGTGGCCGATCAAGCAGAAGTACGGGCAGAAGATCTCCTGGGCCGACCTGATGATCCTCGCCGGCAACGTCGCCCTGGAATCCTCGGGCTTCCGCACCTTCGGCTTCGGCGCCGGTCGTGAAGATGTGTGGGAACCGGACTACGACGTCAACTGGGGCGACGAGAAGGCCTGGCTGACCCACCGCGACCCGGAAACCCTGGCGAAAAACCCGCTGTCGGCCACCGAAATGGGCCTGATCTACGTCAACCCGGAAGGCCCGAACGCCAGCGGCGATCCTGCCTCGGCGGCGGCGGCGATTCGCGCCACCTTCGGCAACATGGCCATGGACGACGAGGAAATCGTCGCCCTGATCGCTGGCGGGCACACCCTCGGCAAGACTCACGGCGCCTCCGCGGCCAGCCATGTCGGTGCCGATCCGGAAGCCAGTGGCATCGAGTCCCAGGGCCTGGGTTGGACCAGTTCCTATGAAAGCGGCGTCGGTGCCCACGCCATCACCTCCGGTCTGGAAGTGATCTGGTCGCAGACCCCGACCCAGTGGAGCAACAATTTCTTCGAGAACCTGTTCAAGTTCGAATGGACCCAGACCCGTAGTCCGGCGGGCGCGATCCAGTTCGAAGCGCTGGACGCCCCGGAGATCATGCCCGACCCGTTCGACCCGTCGAAGAAGCGCCGGCCGACCATGCTGGTGACCGACCTGACCCTGCGTTTCGATCCAGGTTTCGAGGCGATTTCGCGGCGCTTCCTCAACGACCCGCAGGCGTTCAGCAATGCCTTCGCCCGCGCCTGGTTCAAGCTGACCCACCGCGACATGGGCCCGGTCGCCCGCTACCTCGGCCCGGAAGTGCCGAAGGAAGAGCTGATCTGGCAAGACCCGCTGCCGCAAGCGATCCACAACCCGAGCGCCAGCGATATCGCCGACCTCAAGTCGCGTATCGCCGAAGCGGGTCTGTCGGTGGGCGAACTGGTCTCGGTGGCCTGGGCGTCGGCCTCGACCTTCCGCGGTGGCGACAAGCGTGGTGGTGCCAACGGTGCGCGCCTGGCCCTGGCGCCGCAGAAGGACTGGGCGGTCAACGCCATCGCGGTCGGCACCCTGGATCGCCTGAAGGCGGTGCAGCAGGCTTCCGGCAAGGCCTCGCTGGCTGACGTGATCGTCCTGGCCGGTGTGGTCGGGATCGAGCAGGCGGCCAAGGCGGCGGGTGTGAGCGTGCATGTACCGTTCGCTCCGGGTCGTGTCGATGCGCGTCAGGACCAGACCGAAGTCGAGTCGTTCGATCACCTCGAACCGCTGGCTGACGGCTTGCGCAACTACCGTGGCGTGGACAGCGCCGCCAGCACCGAGTCGCTGCTGATCGACCGGGCCCAACTGCTGACCCTGACCGCGCCGGAACTGACCGCGCTGGTCGGCGGCCTGCGGGTACTGGGCGCCAACTACGACGGCGGCAAGCACGGCGTGTTCACCGATCGCGTCGGCGAGCTGAGCAACGACTTCTTCGTCAACCTGCTGGACATGAACACCGTGTGGAAAGCGGCGGATGGCGGCACCGAGGTTTTCGAAGGGCGTGACCGCAAGACCGGCGAGGTGAAATACACCGCCACCCGCAACGATCTGGTGTTCGGTTCCAACTCGATCCTGCGGGCCTATGCCGAGGTCTACGCCAGTGCCGATGCCAAGGAGAAGTTCGCTCGCGACTTCGTCGCGGCCTGGACCAAGGTGATGAACCTGGACCGTTTCGACCTGCAATAGGCGCGCGTTTTCCCGCGTGAGCAAGGCCCGGTGAAGTTCTGCTTCACCGGGCCTTTTTTCGTCGTTGCTTCCAGATACAATGCCGCGCCTTCAATTTTCCCTCTCAGGTTTTTCCATGTCCGGCAATGCGCTCTATACCGATCTGTCGGGCTACTACGACCTGATGTGCGCCGATATCGACTATCGCGCGCAGAGTCACTGCGTGCAGCGCCTGCACCAGTTGTTCGGCAATGGCGGCATGCGCCATCTGGATCTCGCTTGCGGAACCGGGCCGCATGTGCGGCATTTCATCGATGCCGGGTTCGAGAGCGGCGGCCTGGACATCAACCAGCCGATGCTGGACAAGGCGGCGTTGCGCTGTCCCGAGGCGCATTTCGCGCTCGGCGACATGTGCGGGTTTGCCGTGGCGCAGCCGCTGGACCTGATCACCTGTTTCCTCTACTCGGTGCACTACAGCGGTGACATCGACCGGCTCAAGGCCTGTATCGCCAGCGTGCACGGGGCGCTGGCGGAAGGTGGGGTGTTCTGCTTCAACGCGGTGGACAAGCGGCGGATCGACAATGACTCGTTCGTGTCCCACAACGCCGAGCTCGACGGTGCGGATTTTGTCTTCCGCTCAGGCTGGCATTACCCGGGGGAGGGTGAGCGTCAGTCGCTGTGTCTGAGGATCGAGCGGACGCAGGGGGGGCAGACTCAGGTCTGGGATGACCGGCATCCAATGGTGGCGGTGAGCTTCGATGAACTGCAGGCACTGCTGGCGCCGTACTTCGAAGTCACTGTGCTGGAGCATGACTACGAGAAGCTGGTGCCGTGGAATGGGGTTTCGGGGAACGGGTTGTTTGCCTGCGTGAAGCGCTGAATGCCCATGGAGGCGTGTGGCCGGTAGAATCAGCGCGGTGTTCATGGCGATGACCGTGGACATGATCAACGACTCACCGAAGCACTGCCTGCCGCAGTGCGCCTTCAGAAGGAAATGAAGATGGAAAATCCGAACCGCCGCTGGGTGGCGACTGGCGCCTCCGTGGTCCTGGGCCTGGCCGTGTTGACCGCCATTCTCGGCAGTTTCTACACCGTGGACGAGAAGGAGCGCGGCGTGGTTCTGCGCAATGGCGCGTTCATCGAGGTCGCGGAACCGGGGCTGCACTGGAAATTCCCGTTCATCGACACGGTGAAGGAGATTTCCATCCAGAACCAGGCGTCCAAGTGGGAAGGACTCCAGGCCTACAGCCGGGACCAGCAGGCTGCGCAATTGGTGGTGTCGGTGTCCTGGCATGTCACGCCCGGCGAGGTTGCCGATGTCTACAAGGGCTATGGCGATCTCGATGGCCTGCTGGCCCGCGCCATTTCTCGTCAGGTTCCCAGCCAGGTGGAAAATGTCTTTGGCCAGTACACGGCGGTTAATGCCGTGCAGAAACGGGGTGAGCTGGTTGCGGCGATGTCGCAGGCGATCAAGTCGAGTGTCTCCGGCCCGGTGGTGATCGACAGCGTGCAGGTGGAGAACATCGACTTCAGCGATGCCTACGAGAGCTCGATCGAAGAGCGTATGAGGGCCGAGGTCGCGGTGAAGACCCGCGAGCAGCAACTGGAAACCGAGAAGATCCAGGCGCAGATCAGTGTCACCCAAGCCCAGGCCCAGGCCGACGCGGCACTGGCACAAGCCAAGGCCGAAGCCCAGGCGATCGAACTGCGCGGCAATGCCGAAGCGGCAGCCATCGAAGTCAGGGCCAAAGCGCTGGCCAGCAACCAGAACCTTGTCGAGCTGACCAAGGCTGAGCGCTGGGACGGCAAGCTGCCGACCACCGTGCTGCCGGGGGGCACGATGCCGTTTATCGATGCTAGGAAGTGAGGCACCCGAGTATCTCGAGTGCGCCGCAACCGGCGTGGGAGCGGATTTATCCGCGATCGGCGGCGCAGCCGTCGTAGAACCTGAGTCCCGAATCTGCCTGACACACCTCGGATACAGGTTTTATGGCCGCTTCGCGGCCAATCGCGGATGAATCCGCAAGTCCCCGCAGAACGTAAATCGAGTGCCCGACCCGGACCCTGTGGGAGCGGGTTCACCCGCGATGACGTCGGTGAATTCACTACCGCAATCGCGGGTAAGCCCGCTCCCACAGGTTTCTCGGCCAGCCGCAGAATCCAGGTTTGAAGCAGGACCCTGTGGGAGCGAGCTTGCTCGCGAAGGGCCGCAAGGCGGCCCCAAAACCTGGCACACCGAATCCCCGATCAAAACCGCAAAACCCGCTCCACCCATCCCCGCCAACGCCGTTTCCCGGCTTGCAGAACCAACCCCGGCTCATCCACAACGACCGGCATGTCCCGCAACCGCACCCAAGGTTCACTCTGCCAATACAACAAACTCACCATCCGCGCCTCACCCCAGCGCATCTGTCCCAACCGCGGCTCTGCATCGGCGCTTGCCTCCTGCCCATCCCGTAACACCGCCACCACCTCATGAGTGAGCCAATGCCGCAGATGGCGATTCTCTGGTACATATTGCTGCGCCAGCAGCGCATAGGCCCCGGACTCACTGACCATCAGCGTTTGCGCATAGTGGCCGTAACGGAGCAGTAGCACGTGACGTTGCTGATCCTGGTCAAGCCGGCGGATTCGGCGTTCATTCAGATGACGGCCCATCATCCGGCCCAGTTCGTATGCGCAGAACCAGGCTTGGGATTCGAGCCAGAGGGTGTGGAGAGGGTGGGTGTTGCGGGTGAAGAGGGTAGGCTCGTAGAGGTCAGTCATGGCTGGCCTCCGGTATGGCAGGGGCGTTGGACAGGCAGATTGCATCTGCAGATGGCCTGCGAGCCTCAGCTTTTGTAGGCATTTCTGTCACCTCTACGTGTTTTCAGCTTTCTTAGGGCTGGGAGTCGGGAGCTAAGAAATCCCACGTAGCGGACCGGACGTATTCCCCTTCCGGGTCTTGTATTAGTCCACTCCCGACATAACACGTGTTTTCTGCGCGCAGGAGTAAACCACAGGCACAAAAAAGCCGCATCTGTCGGGAGCGGATTTGCCGCTACGTGAGGCGTTTCTTAGGCGCCGAGCAGAAGTATTTGGTTATGATCCCAACTGTGTCAATCATGGGTGTTGTAGGAATTTTCCTTGATTTCTAGGCGGCGTCTAAGTCCGGACTGGTGAGTTATGAGGTTTTTCGATTTTTATAAAGCGCATGGAAGTTCAAACCTAAGCGATTTCGATATTTTAACTAGGGGGTACGATAATAGCCGAGAGGTAGAGCAAGCAAGGAAAGAAAAGGCACTAGAGGTGGCCTTGGAATGCGTTAAGGACGGGACGTTAACCTCAATTGATAGCATTGAGTCTCCACTCTCAAAAAAAATAAAAGAATTTCATGGGCGTGATACTTTCGAAATTAATAGCCACTGGATCGAGATGTCGCAGTTGTGGTTTTGTCCATGCTGTGAGCGAGACAAGTTTGGGATTTCAAGAGTTGGCAATAAAGGACAGGTTTTAGCAAAGCTTGTGGTTCATCATGATCATATTGCGGATGCTCTTAAGGCGGCCTTCAATAAGGTGTTTGTTGAGTTTTCAGTTTCAAAGCCTACCCTGACAGGGCTGTCTCTCGTTGATAGATTGGCCGAGGGCTTTGCCACATACTCCCCAGTTTTAGTGTGTGAGGACTGCAATAATGCAGATGCCAAAGCGAAAAGGGCAATTGCTGATCGGTATGGCTCAAACTTGAAGTATCACTCCTTCTCGATAATGCAAATAACCCGCTTCATTGTTCCGAGAGAACACTCGCCACACGATATCAACGAAGAAGAGCTATTTTCTATTTGGCTTGCGTGCAGGGAGGATTATAAATCAAGAATGAAATTGATTTATGAAGTTGCTAAGGTCGCTGTGCTGACTGACTGCTGGTTTGAGGGGTATCCCGCTGATTTTAATCCAATTCCAACCTTGTCCAATAGAAAGTTCTATGGCGGGCTTGGATGGGTTTCTCCAGAAGCATTGAGTGCAGAGGTGAAAAAGCAGGCTATGCCTACAAAACCTAATATGAAAAGGTGGAGGACAGAGCCTAGGAAGAAAGGGGCGCAACCACCGGAAAGCTACCTTTCTTTAATTCTTTCATTACCAGGGTGTAGGGGGATGTGGGAGAGTGCTGGAGAAAAATGGGTTTGCCCTGTATGTTGTCGTAGTAAATACGAGACGGTCGAGTATTTTGATAAAGAGGTTTCGTTTATAACTCACTCTCCTCCGCGGCAGAGTCCGAAGTGGCGAGGGGTAGAGTGTGTTTGCAAAAGCTGCTTTAGGGTTATGACAGCTATGATGAAGGAACTCAGATCTGAATTTGATGCTGTTATTTCAAGTGCTTTTGATTGTGTTGGGCCGGTGGAATTGAAAAGTATGATTATTGCCTCTCCTCACTCTCAGCATCGTATTGATAATAAAGTTGCGATTGAGCTTTTAGACCGAAAGAGGAATGCGTTCAGGTGATTTTAGTAATAAAAAAGGCTGCCTGTCGGCAGCCTTTTGCGATCGGAGATATTAATCCCAGCTCAACGCCCCACCCGTCTGATACTCGATCACGCGCGTCTCGAAGAAGTTCTTCTCCTTCTTCAAGTCCATGATCTCGCTCATCCAAGGGAACGGGTTGGTGGTCCCTGGATACTCTTCCTTCAGACCGATCTGCGACAGGCGACGGTTGGCGATGAACTTGAGGTAGTCCTCCATCATCGCCGCGTTCATGCCCAGTACGCCGCGCGGCATGGTGTCGCGGGCGTATTCGATCTCCAGTTGAGTGCCCTGCAGGATCATCTGCGAGGCTTCTTCCTTCATCTCGGCATCCCACAGGTGCGGGTTCTCGATCTTGATCTGGTTGATCACGTCGATGCCGAAGTTCAGGTGCATGGACTCGTCACGCAGGATGTACTGGAACTGCTCGGCGACGCCGGTCATCTTGTTGCGACGACCCATGGACAGGATCTGGGTGAAGCCGCAGTAGAAGAAGATGCCTTCCAGTACGCAGTAGTAGGCGATCAGGTTGCGCAGCAGTTCCTTGTCGGTCTCGACGGTGCCGGTGTCGAACTCCGGGTCGGAGATGGCGCGGGTGTAGCGCAGGCCCCAGGCGGCTTTCTTCGCGACCGACGGGATCTCGTGGTACATGTTGAAGATCTCGCCTTCATCCATGCCCAGCGATTCGATGCAGTACTGGTA
>NZ_FZOL01000032.1:21267-23369 GCF_900188455.1 Pseudomonas japonica
AGGGCCAGGTTGTTGGCAACCAGGGAGTCGGCGGTGGAGAAGAAGCCGAGGTTGCGCATGACGATGCGGCGCTCGTCGTCGGTCAGGCCTTCCGGGCTCTTCCACAGGGCGATGTCCGCGGTCATGTTGACCTCCTGCGGCATCCAGTGGTTGGCGCAGCCGTCGAGGTATTTCTGCCAGGCCCAGTCGTATTTGAACGGCACCAGCTGGTTGAGGTCGGCGCGGCAGTTGATCATGCGCTTTTCGTCGACGGCGACACGGGCGGCGGAGCCTTCCAGCTCGGCCAGGCCTTCGGCGATGTCGAGGTCGTCCAGGGCCGCCTTGGCGCGGATCACCGCGGCGGAGTCGGCGGTGGTGACAGCGCGGGCTTCGAGGGCGGCGGCGCCACCGGCGCTGTCCAGCTTGTCGATGCCGGCAGCGGCGGCTTGACCGGCGGCGGCGGGTTTGGCGGCGACTTCGCCGTCTTCTTTATCGAATTCGTCCCAGCTCAGCATGGTGGGGTCTCCTGCTTGAGGGCCATGTTCAGTATGGCCGGTGGATCTTGGTTGCGTTGCTTGCGTCGGGGTACTGCACGGCACGCAAAAAACTGAAGGCAGCCGGGGCAGTCGATACCCCGGTCTTTTTTGTAAGAGATGCAGTGAGGCCCCCGGAGGGGACCTCGGATCGCCTTACTGGCAGGCTTCGCAGTCCGGCTCGTCGATGGCGCAGGCCTTCGGCACTGGCGCTGGAGCAGGCTCTGCAGCCGGTGCGGCCTTGGCCTGGACCGGTGCGCTGCTGTCGCCACCGCTGGACACGGCATTGAGCTTGCCGGTGGTGATGGTCGACTTCTCGGTGCTGGTCGCGGCCAGGGCACGGAGGTAGTAGGTGGTCTTCAGACCGCGGTACCAGGCCATGCGGTAGGTCACGTCGAGTTTCTTGCCCGAAGCGCCGGCGATGTACAGGTTCAGCGACTGCGCCTGGTCGATCCACTTCTGGCGACGGCTGGCGGCATCGACGATCCACTTGGTCTCGACTTCGAACGCAGTGGCGTACAGGTCTTTCAGCTCTTGCGGGATACGCTCGATCTGCTGCACGGAACCGTCGTAGTACTTCAGGTCGTTGATCATCACCGAGTCCCACAGGCCACGGGCTTTCAGGTCACGGACCAGGTACGGGTTGATCACGGTGAATTCGCCGGACAGGTTCGATTTCACGTACAGGTTCTGGTAGGTCGGCTCGATGGACTGCGATACGCCGGTGATGTTGGCGATGGTCGCGGTCGGCGCGATGGCCATGATGTTCGAGTTGCGGATACCTTTCTGTACGCGCTCGCGCACCGGGGCCCAGTCCAGGGTCTCGTCCAGGTTGACGTCGATGTACTTGGCGCCACGGGCTTCGATCAGGATCTGTTGCGAGTCCAGCGGCAGGATGCCCTTGGACCACAGCGAGCCCTGGAAGGTCTCGTAGGCGCCACGCTCGTCGGCCAGGTCACAGGAGGCCTGGATGGCGAAGTAGCTGACCGCTTCCATGGAACGGTCGGCGAACTCGACGGCGGCGTCGGAACCGTAGGCGATGTGCTGCAGGTACAGCGCGTCCTGGAAGCCCATGATGCCCAGGCCGACCGGACGGTGCTTGAGGTTCGAGTTGCGCGCCTGCGGCACCGAGTAGTAGTTGATGTCGATCACGTTGTCGAGCATGCGCACGGCGGTGTGCACGGTGCGCTGCAGCTTGGCGTGGTCGAGCTTGCCATCGACGATGTGGTTCGGCAGGTTGATCGAGCCCAGGTTGCAGACGGCGATCTCGTCCTTGTTGGTGTTCAGGGTGATCTCGGTGCACAGGTTCGAGCTGTGGACCACGCCCACGTGCTGCTGCGGGCTGCGCAGGTTGCACGGATCCTTGAAGGTCAGCCATGGGTGGCCGGTCTCGAACAGCATCGAGAGCATCTTGCGCCACAGGTCCTTGGCCTGGATGGTCTTGAACACCTTGATCTTGTTGTACTCGGTCAGGGCTTCGTAGTACTCGTAGCGCTCTTCGAAGGCCTTGCCGGTCAGGTCGTGCAGGTCCGGCACTTCCGATGGCGAGAACAGGGTCCACTTGCCGTCTTCGAAGACGGCAAGTGGACC
>NZ_FZOL01000032.1:23379-60716 GCF_900188455.1 Pseudomonas japonica
CGCTTCATGAACAGGTCGGGGATCCAGTTGGCGGTGTTCATGTCGTGGTACGACGACGATCGTCACCGGTGTTCTTGCGCAGCTCGATGAACTCTTCGATGTCGAGGTGCCAGGTTTCCAGGTAGGCGCAGACCGCGCCCTTGCGCTTGCCGCCCTGGTTGACCGCGACGGCGGTGTCGTTGACCACTTTCAGGAACGGCACGACGCCTTGCGACTTGCCGTTGGTGCCCTTGATGTAGGAGCCCAGCGCACGCACCGGGGTCCAGTCGTTGCCCAGGCCACCGGCGAATTTCGACAGCATGGCGTTGTCGTGGATCGCGTGGTAGATGCCCGACAGGTCGTCCGGCACGGTGGTCAGGTAGCAGCTCGACAGCTGTGGACGCAGGGTGCCGGCGTTGAACAGGGTCGGCGTCGAGGCCATGTAGTCGAAGGACGACAGCAGGTTGTAGAACTCGATCGCACGGGCTTCCTTGTCCTTCTCGGCCAGGGCCAGGCCCATGGCGACACGCATGAAGAACACCTGCGGCAGTTCGAAGCGCACGCCATCCTTGTGGATGAAGTAGCGGTCGTACAGGGTCTGAAGGCCCAGGTAGGTGAACTGCTGGTCGCGCTCGTGATCGATGGCCTTGCCCATGCGCTCCAGGTCGAAGCCGGCCAGGGCCGGGTCGAGCAGTTCGAATTCCACGCCCTTGGCGATGTAGGCCGGCAGCGCCTTGGCGTACAGGTCGGCCATTTCGTGGTGGGTGGCGGCTTCGGCGACGCCGAGGAAGCCCAGGCCTTCGGCGCGCAGGGTGTCCATCAGCAGGCGGGCGGTGACGAAGGAGTAGTTCGGCTCGCGCTCGACCAGGGTCCGGGCAGTCATCACCAGGGCGGTGTTGACGTCCTTGATGGCCACGCCGTCGTAGAGGTTCTTCAGGGTTTCGCGCTGGATCAGGGCGCCATCGACTTCGGCGAGGTTTTCGCAGGCTTCGGCGACGATGGTGTTCAGGCGGTTCATGTCCAGCGGCGCCAGGCTGCCGTCGGCCAGGGTGATGCGGATGCTCGGGTGCGGTTGCACCACGGCGTCGGCGTTGCCACGGGTGGCACGCTCCTTGGCGCGCTGGTCACGGTAGATCACGTAGTCGCGGGCGACTTTCTGCTCGCCGGCGCGCATCAGGGCCAGTTCGACCTGGTCCTGGATCTCTTCGATATGGATGGTGCCGCCGGACGGCATGCGGCGCTTGAAGGTCGCGGTGACCTGCTCGGTCAGGCGCGCGACGGTGTCGTGGATGCGCGACGAGGCGGCGGCGGTACCGCCTTCAACTGCGAGGAACGCTTTGGTGATGGCCACGGTGATCTTGTCGTCGGTGTAGGCAACGACAGTGCCGTTACGCTTGATCACGCGCAGTTGGCCGGGGGCGGTCGCTGCCAGATCCTGGTTCGAATCGGCGGCCTGCGGCGCCTTGGCCTGCGGGTTCTCGCGAGTTGTCTCGGTTTGCATGGGTGTCTCCACGTTCTCTATGTTTGTTCAGGCGCCGGGTGGGCGCCCACCGTTCCATCCAAAGGTCCGACAAGCACTGCCGCGCGCGTGGCTCAAATAGGCGCTCGCGCCGCGACAGGCGTGTACCCGACTTCGGGACGGATCAGGAAAAAGGGGCATGCGCATGCCGCTCCCTGGGCCGAAGTCAAAAGTCCTGGGTCGACGACCCAAAATCTGTTGCTGTCGGGTGCGCGGCACTGGCCTGCTGCACCACATACCCGGAACAAGACCCTCACAGGGCTTGCAACGGTCGCCTCCGCAGGAGCGGTTTGGCTGCTGAAATCACTTAAAGTTCAGGCAAAAAAAACAGCCGCTGAAGGGCTTGAGTTCTTTGCTCGACTTGTGCTTGGGATTTTGGCGAAAACCCAAGATGTAGTGTTTTGTTGTGACTGAGATACAAGATAATGCGGTATACGGGGTATTGCAAGGCGGCGATCTGTGGATAACTTGTGTGTAGTTTGTGTGTGAAACCGAACAAAACGCTGTAGGCCCCGTCCTGCCACGATGAGACCGCCTGTCATCCTTTTTTCATGTAAGAAAAGGCAACGGAGAGATTTTTGCGGGCGCGAACCCTATCACAGAAATCACCGTCGACCGACCTCGCTGGCAGGCAATTTGCCTCACCCGCGCGGGCGGTTGGCAGTGGTCTGGGGGCCACGTAGTATCCGCTGCCGATGTTGCCTTTCGGTGATGGCCGCATCGGCGCCTATAACAAGAACCAGGAGAGGGCCATGGAGCAGCACAATTGTCAGGTACTGATCGTCGAGGATGACCAGCGGCTCGCCGAACTGACGCGCGAATACCTCCAGGCCAATGGCTTTGCCGTCGAGGTGGAAGGCAACGGTGCGCTGGCGGCGGCGCGGATCATCAACGAGCAGCCGGACCTGGTGATCCTCGACCTGATGCTGCCTGGCGAGGATGGCCTGAGTATCTGTCGCAAGGTACGCCAGCGCTATGCCGGACCGATTCTGATGCTGACCGCGCGCAGCGACGACCTCGACCAGGTCCAGGGCCTCGATCTGGGCGCCGATGACTATGTGTGCAAGCCGGTGCGTCCGCGCCTGCTGCTGGCGCGGATCAACGCGCTGCTGCGCCGCAGCGAGGCGCCGGCGGCACCGGAAGAGGTACGCAGCGTGCAGTTCGGCCCGCTGCGGGTCGACAACACCCTGCGCGAAGCCTGGCTGGGCGAGACCGGCATCGAGCTGACCGGCGCCGAATTCGACCTGCTCTGGCTGCTGATCAGCAATGCCGGACGCATTCTCTCCCGGGAAGAAATCTTCACCTCGCTGCGCGGCGTCGGCTATGACGGCCAGGACCGTTCCATCGATGTGCGCATCTCGCGCATCCGGCCGAAGATCGGCGACGACCCGATCCATCCGCGGATGATCAAGACCATCCGCAGCAAGGGCTACCTGTTCGTCCGCGAGGCGGCCGAAGCCCTGGGCCGCAAGGCATGAACTCGATCTTTCTGCGCATCTACGGCGGCATGTGCGCGGTACTGGTGCTGGTCGCAGTGCTGGGTGTACTAAGCCTGCACCTGCTCAATGAAGTCCGCGCCGGGCAGTACCGCGAACGCCTGGCCCACGGCACGTTCACGCTGATGGCCGACAACCTGGCACGCATGAACAGTGTCGAGCGCACCCGCGCCCTGGCTCTGTGGGAGCGCCTGCTGGGCATTCCGCTGAATGTGCAGAGCAGCGCCGAAGCGCATCTCGACGGCGGCCAGCGCACCCGCCTGCAACGTGGTCAGGTGCTGGTGGAGTACCTGGGGCCGCATCAGGCGTGGGTGGTCAGTCAGCTCAAGGGCCGTGATCTGGTGCTCACCGGCGAAGTCCAGCAGATCAGCGAGCAGTTGGCCCGTGCCACGATCTACCTGCTGGTGGACGAACTGGTGCGCTACCCGGTCGCCGAGCAGGCACGGCGCCTGGCGGAACTGAAGCAGAGCAAGGGCTTCGGTTTCGACCTGCGCCTGCTGGCGCAGAGCGAGGCGGACA
Organism: Pseudomonas japonica; assembly: GCF_900188455.1. Classification (GTDB taxonomy): domain Bacteria; phylum Pseudomonadota; class Gammaproteobacteria; order Pseudomonadales; family Pseudomonadaceae; genus Aquipseudomonas; species Aquipseudomonas japonica. The sequence continues at coordinate 26,893 of NZ_FZOL01000032.1, forward strand.
TGGATGACGACCAGCGCCGCCGAGTCGAGGAGGGCGACACGGTGATGGCTCTGGGCAAGGACGGCGATTCCATCCGGGTCTTCGCCGGCATCGCCGGCACTCCCTGGGTTCTGGAGATCGGCCCGCTGTACCAGATGAACCCCTATCCGCCACAACTGCTGATATTGATCGCCGTCCTCGGCCTGAGCCTGATCGGCCTGGTGGTCTACCTGCTCGTGCGGCAACTGGAGCGACGGCTGTCCCATGTCGAGATGGCGGCGACCCAGATCGCCCAGGGCAGCCTGGATACCCGGGCGGTCGCTGACGGTGCAGACTCGGTGGGGCGCCTGGCCGAGGCCTTCAATGGCATGGCCGAGCACCTGCAGCGCTCGCTGACCATCCAGCGCGAACTGGTTCGTGCGGTGTCCCACGAGTTGCGCACGCCGGTGGCGCGCCTGCGCTTCGGCCTGGAAATGCTCGCCAGTGCGAGCACCGAGCAGGCCCGCGACAAGCACCTGGCCGGGATGGACAACGATATCCAGGACCTCGACAAGCTGGTCGACGAGATGCTCATGTACGCGCGTCTCGAACAGGGCGCGCCGGCCCTGCACTTCCAGCGGGTCGACCTGGATGCCCTGCTCGATCAGGTGATTGCCGAGCTGGCCCCGCTGCGCCGCGAAGTGCAGGTGGTGCGCGGGGTGTCCCAGGGCGGCGGCGAGGGCGCCTGGGTCGAGGCCGAGCCGCGTTACCTGCATCGTGCCCTGCAGAACCTGGTGAGCAACGCCATGCGTCACGCCGAGTCCCAGGTCTGCCTCAGCTATCAATTGGGTTTGCAGCGCTGCCGCATCGATGTCGAGGATGACGGCCCCGGCGTGCCGGAAAGCGCCTGGGAGCGCATCTTCACGCCGTTCACCCGGCTGGACGACAGCCGCACCCGTTCATCGGGCGGGCACGGCCTGGGGTTGTCCATCGTGCGTCGCATTATCTACTGGCACAACGGCCGTGCCCTGATCGGCAAGAGCCTGCGCCTGGGCGGCGCCTGTTTCAGCCTGAGCTGGCCGCGGGAGCAGCCAGCGCCGAGTGGCGAGTAGCGGGTCAGACCGCGACCAGGCTCAACAGCTGATCGTCCATCAGGCAAAACTGGCCGTGCAGTTCGCGGCCGTGATGCCACTCCGCCGACAGGTCGGTGAGCAGGCGCAGGCGCGCGCAGCCGTCGTCGGACCACTCCAGCACTTCGGCGTGTTCGAAATAGAAACGCTTGCGCACCAGCGGGTAGAGCGCCTTGAACAGGCTTTCCTTGAGCGAGAAGGTCAGGGTCACGCCGAGGCCCGTGCGCGTTGGGTCGAGGCGCTGGAGTTCGTCGGCGGTGAGGATCTCTCCGGCCAGGCGGGTCGCGCGTTCTTCGTCGAGGAGGCTTTCCTGGTCCAGTCCCAGTCCGGCGCAATCGTTCTTGCGCGCCACGACCGCGGCGGCCCAGCCCTTGCCGTGGGTGATGGAACCGGCGATGTCGCCTGGCCAGATCGGCGCGCGGTCGTCGCCGGTGGCGGGGCTGTAATGGCGGCCATCGAGGCGCTGCAGCGCGGCACGGGCGCAGACCCGGCCGGCGAGGTATTCGGCCTGGCGCTTGGCCACCGAGCGTTGCAGGGCCGGTGTCTGTTCGATGGCGGCGCGCTGGAAGTCGTCGCTGGCCAGGTTGGCCGGATCGAATGCGCAACTGACCAGCACCGCGCCGGGGACCGGGCGGGGCAGGGGCCAGTGGTGCTGGAGGGGGGAGCAGCAGGTGGGGAGTCGGTTCATGGCGGGTATTGTGCCGTGAGGCGGGGATGGAATGAAGCGTCCGCGTAGGAGCTGGCTTGCCTGCGAAGGACCGCAAAGCGGTCCCCGATGACTCCATAATGGGACCGCTTTGCGGTCCTTCGCAGGCAAGCCAGCTCCTACGTGCGTGCGTGAGGCCCTGGGTCAGAAGATCTTCTTGAAGAACGCCTGCAGATCCGCCCACGAACTCTCGTCCGCCGCCTTGCTGTAGCCAATGTCCAGCCCGCCATGCTCGCCATGGCTCAGGCGATCCGCATCCGGGTTGGTGAAGCCGTGCCTGGCGCCCTGGATACTGACGAACTCGTAGGTCGCCCCCGCCGCATCCATTTCCTTCTTGAAGTCCAGCACCTGCTCAGGCGTGACCATGCTGTCCGCCGAGCCGTGCTCCACCAGGACCCTGGTCTTCACGCTGCCGGGCGTGGCCGGTGTGCTGGTCACCAGCGCCCCGTGGAAACTGGCCACCCCGGCCAGGGGCTCACCACGCCGCGCGGCATCCAGCACCACCTTGCCGCCGAAGCAGTAGCCGATCGCGGCGATCCGCTGTTTGTCGGTCTGCGGCTGCAGCTTGAGCAGCTCGACCCCGGCGTCGAAACGCTTCGCCGCCGCCCCCGGATCCTTCAGCGCCGTCTGCATGAAGCCCATGGCATCGGCCGGATGTTCGGTGTGCTTGCCGTCGCCATACATGTCGATGGCCAGGGCGCTGTAGCCCAGCGCGGCGAGGTCGCGGGCGCGGCGCTTGGCGTAGTCGTTCAGGCCCCACCATTCATGCACCACCACCACGCCGGGGACCGGGCCCTTCACCGCGTCGTCGTAGGCGTAGTAGCCGACCAGGCGCTTGCCGTCGGCGTCCTGGTAGGGAATCTCACGGGTTTGCACGGCGGCCTGGGCCAGTCCGGTGGCGCCAAGTAGTGCGGCAACAATCAGCATGCGCATGGTCGGTACTCCTGTCGACAACGTTCGATGCGTTCAGCCCGGGTTCAGGCGGGGTTCAGCGGCGGTTCAGCGCCGGCTCCTTAATCTAGCCCCATCAACCCAACCGCGCATCATCGTGGAGAACATCAGCATGAAAAGCCTCAACACTCTGCTCGCCGCCATGACCTTCCTCGGCGCCAGCATGGCCGTCCAGGCCGCGGACGATACCTTCGCCAGCGTCACCTACGGCCAGACCAGCGACAAGGTGCGCAAGTCCGGCCTGCTCGATCAGAACATCGGCCACGTCAACACCGACGGCATCATCGGCAAGGACGACACCTGGGGCGTGCGCCTCGGCCGGATCAATGACGACGGTCGCTACTACGCCACCTACGACAACGTCTCCGGCACCCACAATGGCCTGAAACTGCGTCAGGAAAATCTGCTCGGCAGTTACGACCTGTTCTACCCGCTGGGCAACAGCACCAAGCTCTTCGGCGGCGCCAGCGCCGGTCTGACCAAGCTGACCCAGGACTCTCCGGGTGCCAGCCGCGACAGCGACATCGGCTATGCGGTCGGCCTGCAGGGTGGTGTGCTCCAGCAAGTCAGCGACAATGCCTCGGTCGAGCTGGGCTACCGTTACCTGCGCAGCAATGCCAGTACCGAACTGGCCGAACACGCCGGCGACAAGCTTGGCTCGCTGCGCCTGACCAGCAGCGCGCAGACCTACCTGTCGGCCAACTACAGGTTCTGACGTCGCGCTACCTGAACCGGCCCCGGGCACGGGCCGGTTCGCTGTTATTCTGCGTACCCGCATCGCAAGAGGAGCGTTCGATGAAATTGCTGGTGGTCGAGGATGAAGCGCTGTTGCGCCACCACCTCCAGAGCCGTCTGAGCGAGGGCGGCCATGTGGTCGAGGCGGTGGGCGACGCCGAGGAGGCGTTGTACCAGGCCGGACAGTTCAATCACGACCTGGCGATCATCGACCTGGGCCTGCCCGGCATGAGCGGCCTGGAATTGATCGGCCGCCTGCGCGCGCTCGACAAGAGTTTTCCGATCCTGATCCTCACTGCCCGCGGCAACTGGCAGGACAAGGTCGAGGGCCTCGCCGCGGGGGCCGACGACTATCTGGTCAAGCCCTTCCAGTTCGAGGAGCTGGAGGCCCGCCTCAACGCCCTGTTGCGCCGCTCCAGCGGTTTCACCCAGGCCACCATCACCGCCGGTCCGCTGCGTCTCGACCTCAACCGCAAGCAGGCCGTGCTGGACGAGCGGCCGTTGGCGCTGACCGCCTATGAATACCGCATCCTCGAATACCTGATGCGCCATCACCAGCAGGTGGTGGCCAAGGAACGCCTGATGGAGCAGCTCTACCCGAACGACGACGAGCGCGACCCGAACGTCATCGAGGTGCTGGTCGGCCGCCTGCGGCGCAAGCTGGAGGGCGACTGCGGCTTCAGGCCGATCGATACCGTGCGCGGCCTCGGCTACCTGTTCACCGAGCGCTGCCGATGATCCGCTCGCTGCGCCTGCGCCTGATGCTGGCGGCCGCCGTGCTGGCGCTGCTGTTCATGCTGGCGCTGTTGCCGGCGCTGCAGAAGACCTTCAGCCTGGCCCTGCGGGAAGCCATCGAGCAGCGCCTGGCCTCCGACGTGACCACGCTGATTTCCGCCGCGCGGGTAGAGAACAAGCGCCTGATGATGCCGGTGCTGCTGCCGGACGAGCGCTTCAACCTCCCCGATAGCCGTCTGCTCGGCTACATCTATGACCGCGAGGGCCATCTGGTCTGGCGCTCGCGGGCCGCCGCCAACGAGAACATCAACTACCAGCCGCGCTATGACGGGCGTGGCAACGAATTCGCGCGGATCCGTCAGGACGATGGCGAGGAGTTCTTCGTCTATGACGTCGAGGTCAAGCTGCTCGGTGGCCAGAGCGCGGCTTACAGCATCGTCGCCCTGCAGCCGCTGCGCGAATACCAGGAAACCCTGAGCGGCCTGCGCGAGCGGCTCTATCTCGGCTTCGGTGGCGCGCTGCTGGTGCTTCTGCTGCTGCTCTGGGCCGGCCTGACCTGGGGCCTGCGTTCGCTGCGACGGATGAGCGTGGAGCTGGACGAGATCGAGTCCGGCACCCGCGAAGACCTCAGCGGCGAGCACCCGCGGGAGCTGCTGCGCCTGACCCGTTCGCTCAACCGCCTGCTGCGTGGCGAACGCGAACAGCGCGGGCGCTACCGCGATTCCCTCGGCGATCTGGCCCACAGTCTGAAGACCCCGCTGGCGGTGCTGCAGGGCGTCAGCGAGAGCATGGCCCAGCGTCCCGCGGAGCGTGAGCAGGCGCGGGTGCTGCAGAGCCAGATCGAGCGCATGAGCCAGCAGATCGACTACCAGTTGCAGCGCGCCAGCCTGCGCAAGAGTGGCCTGGTCCGTCACCGGGTACTGCTGCGCCCGCTGCTGGAAAGCCTGTGCGGCACCCTGGCCAAGGTCTATCGCGACAAACAGGTCGCGGTCGATTACGCCGTGGCCGGCGATGCGCGCGTGCCGATGGAGCAGGGCGCGTTGATGGAGTTGCTCGGCAACCTGCTGGAAAACGCCTGGCGCCTGTGCCTCGGACAGATCCATATCAGCCTGCGCAACGAGGACGGCGCGCTGCAGCTATGCATCGAGGACGATGGCCCCGGTGTACCCGAGAACCAGCGCGAACGCATCCTCCAGCGCGGCGAGCGACTGGATCGCCAGTATCCGGGCCAGGGCATCGGCCTGGCGGTGGCCAAGGACATCATCGATAGCTACGACGCCCGTCTCACCCTCGGCGATTCGCCCCTGGGCGGCGCCGCCTTCCGCATCCGCTTTGCCCCCGACTGAGATGGCCGAGCGATTCGTCCGGCAGAAATTTCCCTGCATTTCGTAGGCGGATAACCGCCAACCTGGCTTGGCGAAATTCCGCCCCGGGCGGAAATCCGCCAACTCACATCCCCCGCGCTGCCACCTGTTTGTGCAGGAAAACCCCGTAAACACGGGCCCCGCACCGCAAAAGCGCAAACTGGCACCCGGCTTGCTATTACCTCAGCAGAGTTCTGCCACGCAGCTCGACACAACAAATCCCTCCAGTGCAGGAGGGTTCGCGATTCAGGTGCCACGCGTCCTGGGAAGGACCGGCCGGTGCCCTTGAGGAACATAGCCATGACGACAGCCCGTCAGCCACTGTACAAATCGCTGTATATCCAGGTACTGGTAGCGATCACCATCGGTATCCTGCTCGGTCACTACTACCCTGAAGCCGGCGTTGCCCTGAAACCCCTGGGTGACGGCTTCGTCAAACTGATCAAGATGGTCATCGCACCCATCATCTTCTGTACGGTGGTGAGCGGCATCGCCGGCATGCAGAGCATGAAGTCGGTGGGCAAGACCGGCGGCTACGCGCTGCTGTACTTCGAGATCGTCTCCACCATCGCCCTGATCATCGGCCTGGTCGTGGTCAACGTGGTCAAGCCGGGCGCCGGCATGCACATCGACGTCTCCACCCTGAACGCCAGCAGCGTGGCCGCCTATGCCGCCGCCGGCGCGCAGCAGACCACGATCGGCTTCCTGCTCAACATCATCCCGGCCACCGTGGTCGGTGCCTTCGCCAACGGCGACATCCTGCAGGTGCTGATGTTCTCGGTGATCTTCGGCTTCGCCCTGCATCGCCTGGGTGACTATGGCCGTCCGGTGCTGGAGCTGATCGACCGCTTCGCCCATGTCATGTTCAACATCATCAACATGATCATGAAGCTGGCGCCGGTCGGTGCCTTCGGTGCCATGGCCTTCACCATCGGCCAGTACGGCGTCGGTTCGCTGGTGCAGTTGGGCTACCTGATGGCCTGCTTCTACATCACCTGCATCCTGTTCATCCTGGTCATCCTCGGCGGTATCGCCCGTGCTCACGGTTTCAGCGTGCTGAAACTGATCCGCTACATCCGCGAAGAGCTGATGATCGTGCTGGGTACGTCTTCCTCGGAATCCGCCCTGCCACGCATGCTGACCAAGATGGAACGCCTGGGTGCGAAGAAATCCGTGGTTGGCCTGGTGATCCCGACCGGTTACTCGTTCAACCTCGACGGTACCTCGATCTACCTGACCATGGCCGCGGTGTTCATCGCCCAGGCCACCGACACCACCATGGACATCACTCACCAGATCACCCTGCTGCTGGTGCTGCTGGTGGCTTCCAAGGGTGCTGCCGGCGTCACCGGTTCCGGCTTCATCGTCCTGGCCGCCACCCTGTCCGCGGTGGGTCACCTGCCGGTGGCCGGCCTGGCGCTGATCCTCGGTATCGACCGCTTCATGTCCGAAGCCCGCGCGCTGACCAACCTGATCGGCAACGCCGTTGCCACCGTGGTGGTGGCCAAGTGGGTCAAGGAGCTGGACGAAGACAAGCTGCACAAGGAACTGGACTCCGGCGGTTCGCCGCTGGCCGAGACCCGTCCGATCGACGACCTGGGCGTGGCTGAAGGCCCGGCCGTTCGCTAAGCGTCTGTTGCACTGCAAAAAGCCCATCTTCGGATGGGCTTTTTCGTTTGGGATTGGCTTCGAGGGTGCCTGTCCCGGCCTCATCGCTGGCAAGGCCAGCTCCCACGGGGTTTGCGGTCTGCCGCAGACTTCAGGCAAGGCACGGATTCTGTGGGAGCTGGCGTTGCCAGCGATGAGGCCGGCCGGGCTCAACAGAAAACCATTACTCCACGCGAACTTCCCCGGTAAACACCAGGGTCTGCCGACACCGTCGACACAGATAGCGCCGTCCCTTGCCCACCAGCCCATGGCGCTGCGCGGAAAACGGGAAATCGCTGCCGGCACAGGGGCAGCGGTAGATATAGCGGGCCACGTTGCGCCGCTGCACTTCGTAGTTGTGGCAACGATTCGGCGGTAGTTCGTAGACCCCGCGCATGATCAGTTGCCATTCCTCGCCATGGGGCTGGATGCGCTCGCCGAACAACTGGTGGGCGATCAGGTGCGCGACTTCGTGGGCCACGGTCTGGCGCAGGAAATCCTCGCGGTTCTCGCGGTACAGCTGCAGGTTGAAGCGCAGCAGGTTCTCGTGCAGGTGGGCGACACCGGCCTTCTGGCCGCGCAGCTTGAAGCTGACCACCGGGCGGGTGAAGGGGCGTTTGAAAAACGCTTCGGCTTGTTTGTAGCAGTCTTCGACGCGGGATGTGAGCAGCTCTGGCATGCGTGACGGTACTCCTGAGCGGCCGATTATGCCGCAACCGGCGAAGCGCCGCCGAGACCATTGGTCCGCGGACGAAATCGGGCCGCCTTGCGGCGGCCCGAGGTGTTGCCCCTATGTTGTCGGCGTTTTTTCTAGTTGGTGTAGACGGGCCCCACGCCCAATCCCCAGGTGATCACGGTGAAGGCCATGATGGCGACCAGCACCACCAGACCCACCGCCAGTACCGAACTCGAGAACAGGAAGCCTTCGTCGGACGGAATGTTCATGAAGGTCGGCAAACCGACGTACAGCAGGTAGACCGTGTAGCAGATGGCCGCCGTGCCGATGATCATCCCCAGCCACAGGTGTGGGTAGAGTGCCGCCAGGCCGCCGATGAACAGCGGGGTGGCGGTGTAGGTGGCGAACGCGATGCATTGCGCCAGGCTCGGATTGGCATCGTAGGTGCGCGCCATCCAGTGGATGAAGGCGCCCATGACCGCAACGCCGGCGAGCATGGCCAGGTACGACATGATGGTCATCCACAGCGCGCTCTCCATGGTCAGCATGACCGGAGCGCGATCGCCGATGACCCAGCCGACCTGGGTGGTGCCGATGAACGCCGATACCGCGGGAATCGCCGCGAGTATCAGGGTATGGGTGAGGTACATGTGGCTGATGGATTCCTCCTCGCCACGGATCTCCCGCCATTCCTGGTCAGGATGGGTGAACAGCCCTACAACGTGATGGATCATGCCAATCACTCCTACGTCGTTTCCAATCGCCCCCCAGCGGAGCGCTTGCTAGCCCGCAAGGCACGGGCCGGACAGGACAGGCCGCTATTGGTGCGGTCTTATGTCGCAGTATAGGAAGGCGTTCGCCGCGCAAATCCGCTTTTTTAGAGCAAATCGCGCTGTCAGGCGGTGGCTTGATTTCCTCGCAGTCTTTATCGGATTGGCCTGCCCCCGGCCCCGGTTTATGCGTAAAATACGCGCCTTTTGTCACACCTCGCGGATTCAAGCGCCATGGGCACCCTTTCGGTCAACCAGAACAAACTGCAAAAACGCCTGCGCCGCCTCGCCGGCGAAGCCATCACCGACTACAACATGATCGAGGATGGCGACAAGGTCATGGTCTGCCTGTCCGGCGGCAAGGACAGCTACACCATGCTCGATGTTCTGCTGCACCTGCAGAAAGTGGCGCCGATCAAGTTCGACATCGTCGCGGTGAACATGGACCAGAAGCAGCCCGGCTTCCCCGAGGAAGTGCTGCCGGCCTACCTGGCGACACTGGGCATCGAGTACCACATCGTCGAGAAGGACACCTACTCGGTGGTCAAGGAGCTGGTTCCGGAGGGCAAGACCACCTGCTCGCTGTGCTCGCGCCTGCGCCGCGGCACCCTGTACACCTTCGCCGACGAAATCGGCGCGACCAAGATGGCCCTCGGTCACCACCGCGACGACATCGTCGAGACCTTCTTCCTCAACATGTTCTTCAACGGCACCATGAAGGCCATGCCGCCCAAGCTGCGCGCCGACGACGGGCGCAACGTGGTGATCCGCCCGCTGGCCTACTGCTCGGAGAAGGACATCCAGGCCTACTCGGACATGAAGGAATTCCCGATCATCCCGTGCAACCTCTGCGGCTCCCAGGAAAACCTGCAGCGCCAGGTGGTCAAGGAAATGCTGGTGGAGTGGGAGCGCAAGTCGCCGGGCCGCACCGACAGCATCTTCCGCAGCCTGCAGAACGTGGTGCCGTCGCAACTGGCCGACCGTAACCTGTTCGACTTCACCAGCCTGCGCATCGACGAGAGCGCCACCCCGCGTTTCCTCGACGTGCTGAACATCTGACCCATGCGCGATTACCAGTGGCTGCATGAGTACTGCCTGAACCGCTTCGGCTCCGCCGCGGCGCTGGAGGCCTATCTGCCGCAGCCGAAGAGCCCGGCGCAGTTGCGTGCCATCGGCGACGACCGCTACCTCTCGACCCTGGCCCTGCGGGTGTTCCGTGCCGGGCTCAAGCACAGCCTGGTGGATGCCAAGTGGCCGGCGTTCGAGGAGGTGTTCTTCGGTTTCGATCCGGAGAAGGTGGTGCTGATGGGCGCCGAGCACCTTGAGCGACTGATGCAGGACAGTCGCCTGATCCGTCACCTGGGCAAGCTCAAGAGCGTGCCGCGCAACGCGCAGATGGTGCTGGACGTGCAGAAGGAGAAGGGCAGTTTCGCCGCGCTGATCGCCGACTGGCCGGTGACCGACATCACCGGGTTGTGGAAGTACCTGGCCAAGCATGGCAACCAGCTCGGCGGCCTGTCGGCGCCGCGCTTCCTGCGCATGGTCGGCAAGGACACCTTCATTCCGACCGATGACATGTCAGCGGCGCTGATCGCCCAGGAAGTGATCGACAAGAAGCCCACCAGCCAGCGGGATCTTGCGTTGGTGCAAGAGGCGTTCAACCAGTGGCATGCAGAAAGCGGGCGACCGCTGTGCCAGTTGTCGGTGATGCTGGCGCATACCGTCAATCACTGAGCCCATGTGCCACGTCCCCCGTAGGAGCGTGGCTTGTCGTGTGACGAACCACCGCGAAGGACCGCATAGCGGTCCCGACAATTGCATTGGCGGCAGCCATTTTGGGACCGCTATGCGGTCCTTCGCGGGCAAGCCACGCTCCTACGAGGGGGACATGGCATCGGCCTCAGACCACACCTTCTCCCGCCACCCGCCGATCGAACTGGAAGCGCCAGCGGATATACAGCAGCGCACTGACGAACAACGTCAGGCTGATCACCACCTCCAGCCAGCCGAACAACGCCCGGCTCGGGTCGAACGCCGCTTCCACGCCGGTGATGAAGTACAGGTTGAGCACGAAGCACATCCAGGCATGCGCCCGCGCACTGCCGCCGATCATCCCCGGCGCCACCAGTGCCAGAGGCAGCAGCTGGATACCGAGGATCACCCAGGGCCGGGCTCCGTGCAGGTCGGTGAAGAACAGCGTATTGACCACCAGCAGCGCCACCAGGCTGGCGAAGGCCGCCAGGCTCAGGGCGCGGGTCAGGCGCACCCGTGGGGTCAGCCACTCCAGCGGCGGAAGGACCTTCGGCTTTTTAGCCACGCCCGTTCTCCAGCAGTTTCGCGGTAGTCGCCAGGCGCTGGCCGAGGGCGCGGCACAGGGTGATCTCGTCGGCGTCCAGGTCACGCTTGCCATCGGCACCGGCGTGGTGGCTGGCGCCATACGGCGTGCCGCCGCCCTTGGTCTCGATCAGCGCCGATTCGCTGTAGGGCAGGCCCATGATCAGCATGCCGTGGTGCATCAGCGGCAGCAGCATCGACAGCAGGGTCGACTCCTGACCGCCATGCAGGCTGGCGGTGGAGGTGAACGCCGCCGCCGGTTTGCCCACCAGGCCGCCGCTCAGCCACAGGCTGCTGGTGCCATCGATGAAGTACTTGAGCGGCGCGGCCATGTTGCCGAAGCGGGTCGGACTGCCGAGGGCCAGACCGGCGCAGTTGCGCAGGTCGTCGAGGGTCGCGTACAGGGCGCCGGTCGGCGGAATCGCCGGGGCCACCGCTTCGCATTCGGTGGAAATCGCCGGCACGGTGCGCAGGCGTGCCTCCAGGCCGGCCAGCTCGACGCCGCGGGCGATCTGCCGGGCCATCTCGCTGGTGGAGCCATGGCGGCTGTAGTAGAGGATCAGGATGTACGGCTGGCTCACGGCAGGATCTCCAGCACTTTCTCCGGAGGACGGCCGATCACGGCCTTGTCGCCGACCACCAGGATCGGGCGTTCGATCAGCTTGGGATGTTCGGCCATGGCGGCGATCAACTGCTCGTCGCTCAGCGCCGGGTTGGCCAGGTCGAGGCTCTTGTACTCGTCTTCACCGGTGCGCAGCAGCTGGCGTGCGCCGATGCCCAGCTTGCCGAGCAGGGCCTTGAGGGTCGCCGCGTCCGGCGGGGTTTCCAGGTAGCGCACCACGTCAGGGTTGAGGCCGCGTTCTTCGAGCAGTTCCAGCGCGCCACGGGATTTCGAGCAGCGCGGGTTGTGGTAGAGCGTCAGGTCGGTCATGTCAGGGTCGCATCCAGCTGTGAGTGGCGGGTATTCTAACCGCAGCGAATTGGCATTTTGCCTGAATCTTGAAGAAGGATTGACCCATGACAAGGCGTTTGGCGGCAGCCCTGGCCATCAGCATGAGCCTCGTGCTCGGTGGTTGCGGTGCGGACTACGGCCTCGACCAGAACGGCAACACGGTGAAAGCCGAGCAACTCGAAGGGCGCTGGGTGGTGCTCAACTACTGGGCCGAATGGTGCGGCCCGTGCCGGGTGGAGATTCCCGAGTTGAACAACTTCGCGAAAGACTGGCAGAGCCAGGGCGTGACCGTAATCGGGGTGAACTTCGACGGTCTGCAGGGCGAGGAACTGAAGAAGTCCACCGAGACCATGGGCATCGGTTTCACCGTGCTCGCCGAGGATCCGGCCGAGCGTTACGAACTGCCGCGTGCCGAAGGCCTGCCGGTGACCTACATCATCGACGGCAAGGGCAAGGTGCGCGAGCAGTTGATGGGCGAACAGACGGCGGCGGGGCTGGCGGAGAGGATCAAGGCGCTCAAGGGCGCTTGATCACGGTGTATTCGGGGACCACGAAGGGCCGCAAAGCGGCCCCGTGAGTCTCAGCCTTCTTCAGGCCAGAAGCGCAGCGGCTTGCCTTCGGCCGGCCAGAAGCGGATCTGCTCGATCGGCGAGATATCCCAGCGCTGTACCGTCGCCAGGGCCTCGAAGAAGCGTTTTTCCTGCTCCATCAGCGCCGGCGCGCAGAGTTTGCGGGTGCTGCCGATTTTGCCGAAGCTGAGCCGGTCGTCCTGCAGCTCGTACTGCGCGAACCAGTGGTTGCAGCCACCATTGCCGTAGGCCCGGCCATCTTCGGCGAGGGTCAGGGTCAGGTGGCTGTAGTCCATCAGCGGACGCTCGCCGATCCACTCCAGCACATAGCTGCGCTCGCGCTGCAGCTTCACCGGTTCGGCCGCGCAACCCGCCAGGGCGGCAAGCGCCAGGGCGCTCAAGACCAGGTTTTTCACTGCGCCTGCTCCCGGCATTGCGGGCACAGGTGCTTGTCGCCCTTGCTGAGCCAGCCCAGCTCGGTGATCCGCGCCACGGCGGCCGGCTGCTGGGCTTTCTTGCCCAGCTTGGCGTCCACGGCGAATTCGAAGTCCAGCGTTGCCTGGCAGCCGTCGCAGTTGACCTGCCACTGATGAATCGCCAGCTCGCCGAAGACCGGGCCGGTCGCCACCGCGACCCACTGGCCGCGCGGGTTGATCAGGTGGCGGACGCTGTCGACGGTGAGGCGCATGGACAGGTCCTTGCTGCCCTTGAGAGTGACCAGCAGGACGTCGCCTTTCTGGATCGAGCCGCCGTTGCCGGTGACCTGGTAGCGGCCAGGCACCAGCGCGCGGCATTCGATCAGGGTGTGTTGCGGGTTGAAGAGGGTGTAGCGGAAATCGTGTTCGACCATGGGGCCTCCAAATTTGCCGCGTATCCTACCTTATCCCTCCACCAGATTCTGCGGCTCGCCGACCATCCATCGGGCGATGTTGTCCAGCGTCGTGCCGGCGATGGCGGCCAGCGCCTCGCGGGTCAGGAAGGCCTGGTGCGCGGTGACGATGACGTTGGGGAAGGTCAGCAGGCGTGCCAGCACGTCGTCCTGCAGGGGCTGGTCGGAGCGGTCCTCGAAGAAGATCTGCGCTTCTTCCTCGTACACATCCAGCCCCAGGTAGCCGAGCTGGCCGCTCTTCAGCGCCTCGATCAGCGCCGGCGTGTCGACCAGGGCGCCGCGTCCGGTATTGATCAGCATGGCGCCCGGCTGCAGGTCAGCCAGGCTCTGGATATTGATCAGGTGGCGGGTCTGCGGGGTCAGCGGGCAATGCAGGCTGATGATGTTGGAACGGCGCAACAGTTCGTCCAGCGCCACATAGCGCGCACCGAGGGCGACGACGTCCGGGTTCGGGTACGGATCGAAGGCCAGCAACTGGCAGCCGAAGCCGGCCATGATGCGGGCGAAGGCCAGGCCGATCTGCCCGGTGCCGACCACGCCGACGGTCTTGCCGTGCAGGTCGAAGCCGGTCAGGCCATGCAGGCTGAAATCGCCTTCGCGAGTGCGGTTGTAGGCGCGGTGCAGACGGCGATTCAGCGACAGGATCAGCGCCACCGCATGCTCCGCCACCGCATGCGGCGAGTAGGCCGGAACCCGCGTGACGGTCAGGCCCAGGCGTCTGGCGGCGGCCAGGTCGACATGGTTGTAGCCGGCCGAGCGCAAGGCGATCAGGCGCGTGCCGGCGGCGGCCAGGCGTTCCAGCACCGCTGCCGAGAGGTCGTCGTTGATGAAGGCGCAGACCACTTCGTGGCCGGCGGCGAGCACCGCGGTGTCCTCGTTCAGGCGGGCGGGCAGGAAGTGCAGCTCCAGGCCGTTCACCGCTGGGGCGGCGTTGAAGCTGTCCTGGTCGTAGGTCTGGCTGCTGAAGAACAAGGCGCGCATGGTCAGGGCTCCGAAACGATCGAATGGCCCAGTGTAGCCAAGCCCGGCGTGCCGGGCCTTGTCGCAGGTCAGGCGCTCTGGCGCGCGGCGTGGGTCAGGCGGTCGATGGCCCGTTCGAGGTCGTCGAGCGATGGCTGGGCTTGCGGATCGTCCTGCTTGAGCAGGGTTTCGCTGCGCTGGCAGGCGGCGCGCAACTGCGGCACGCCACAGTAGCGGGTGGCGCCGTTGAGGCGGTGCACGCGTTCGATGGTCGCGGCACGGTCACCGGTGTCACGGGCGGCGCGAATCGCCTGGCGATCGGACTCCAGCGAGGCCAGCAGCATCGCCAGCATGTCCGCGGCCAGGTCCGGCTTGCCGGCGGCCAGGCGCAGGCCTTCCTCCGGATCCAGCACCTTCAGCTCGCTGTTGCCGTGATGATGGCTGGCGCTGCGCTCGTCGCGGGCGACATTGACCGGCAGGCCGGTCCATTTCTGCAGGACCTGGGCCAGTTGCCGGTCGCTGATCGGCTTGGTCAGGTAATCGTCCATGCCGCTGTGCAGCAGGGCGCGTTTCTCGTTGGCCATGGCGTGCGCGGTCAGGGCCACGATGGGCAGCGCCTGGCCGCCCTGGCCGGCCTCCCAGCGGCGGATCTGCTCGGTGCACTCGCGACCGTCCATGCCCGGCATCTGCACGTCCATCAGCACCAGGTCGAAGCTGTCCTGCTGCACCGCCTTGATCGCCGCCTTGCCGCTGTCCACCGCCAGGACCTCGGCGCCGAGGTCTTCCAGCAGGGTCTGGACCAGCAGCAGGTTGGCCGGGTTGTCGTCGACGCACAGCACCTTGCGCAGGCGCTGGCCCTGGACGGTCTTGACCTCGCCCTGGTGGCGCCGCGGCTGGATCAGTTCGATCAGCGCACGGCGCAGTTTGCGCGTGCAGGCCGGCTTGGCGTAGAGCTGGCCGTGGGCGTTGGGCAGATACGGGTGGTACAGCGCCTGTTCGGTGGTGGGGCAGAGCACCAGGGCCTGGCAGGAGACCTGTTCCAGGCGCTGGATCAACTGGCCGAGGCGATCTGGCGGCAGGTCGTGCAGGTTGACCCCGAGCACCGCCAGCTCGAACGGCTGTCCGGCCAGGTGCGCGGCTTCGACCGCGCCGAGCAGCTGTTCCGGCGAATTGAAGGTGCTCACCGTCAGGCCGCAGTCCTCCAGCTGATGCTCCAGCGCCTGACGGGCCAGTTCGTGGTTGTCGGTGATCGCCGTGCGCCGTCCCTGCAGGGCCGGCAGCGGCAGGTCCTCGCTGCTGTCGCGGGCCTTGGGCAGGCTCAGGCTGATCCAGAACTGCGAACCTTCGCCGGGCGTGCTGTCGACGCCGATCTCGCCGCCCATCTGCTCGATCAGGCGCTTGGAGATCACCAGGCCCAGGCCGGTGCCGCCGGGCTGGCGCGACAGCGAGTTGTCGGCCTGGCTGAAGGCCTGGAACAGCGCACGCACGTCCTGGGCCGAAAGGCCGATGCCGGTGTCCTGGATGCAGATGCGCAGTTGCACCGAATCCTCGCGCTCGTCCTCGAGCATGGCGCGGGCGACGATGGTGCCCTCGCGGGTGAACTTGATCGCGTTGCTCACCAGGTTGGTGAGGATCTGCTTGAGTCGCAGCGGGTCGCCGATCAGCGACAGTGGCGTGTCGCGGTAGACCAGGCTGACCAGTTCGAGCTGCTTGGCGTGGGCCGCCGGGGCGAGGATGGTCAGGGTGTCCTGGATCAGGTCGCGCAGGTTGAACGGAATGCTCTCCAGCACCAGCTTGCCGGCCTCGATCTTGGAGAAGTCGAGGATCTCGTTGATGATCCCCAGCAGGCTGTCGGCGGACTTTTCGATGGTGCCGAGGTAGTCGTGCTGGCGCGGGGTCAGCTCGCTTTTCTGCAGCAGGTGGGTGAAGCCGAGGATGCCGTTGAGCGGCGTGCGGATCTCGTGGCTCATGTTGGCGAGGAATTCGGACTTGATCCGGCTCGCCTCGATGGCTTCCTTGCGCGCCATGTCCAGTTCGATGTTCTGGATCTCGATGGTTTCCAGGTTCTGGCGCACGTCCTCGGTGGCCTGGTCGATGCTGTGCTGCAGTTCTTCGTGGGCGTTGTGCAGGGTCTCGGCCATGCGGTTGATGCCGGCGGCCAGTTCGTCCAGCTCGTAACTGCCCATGGAGGCCAGGCGCTCTTCCAGATTGCCGTCCTTGAGCTGGCTGACCGCATGCTTGATCTGCCCGATCGGACCGTTGATCGCGCGGCTCATGCGCAGGGCCAGGAGCGAGGTGGCCATCAGCCCGGTGAGAATCAGCAGCAGGCTGGCGAACAGGCTGCGGTAGCCGCGCAGCAGGGTGCTGCCGTGGGACGTCTCGATTTCCACCCAGCCCAGCAGGCGCTCGGCCTCCTGCGGCACGGGGTCTTCGGTGAGGTCGCGATGATGGCCGAACACCGGTAGCAGATAGCGTGTGGCGTCGCTGCCGGAGCGCTGCAGCATCTGCGTGCCACCACCGGCGGGCGGCATGTTGAGCATGCTCGGGCCGGCATGGGCCAGGCTGGCGCGATCGGCGCCGAGGAAGGACACCGCGCGCACGTCGGCCTGTTCCAGTGTCTGCGCGGCGATGCGCTCCAGTTGCGCGCGGTCCTTGCGGGCCAGGGCCGGGCCGGCCAGCGGCGCCAGGCTCTCGGTGATCATCCGGCCGCGTTGCAGCAGCTGGGTCTGCAGCTCGTTCTGCTGCAGCCAGGTGAAGTAGCTGCCGAGCACCAGTGCCATGGCCGCGGCGGGGACCACGGCGAGCAACAGCACGCGAGTCCTGATTCCAAAACGATTCAGCACGCCGGTCTCCTGTGTCTGCTCCGCGCTGGGTGGGAAGAAAGCTACCGCGACTGTGGCACTAATGCACTATCGCTCTGTGTCGGCGGCGTGCGCCCTTGTACGCGGGTCGAGTTGCCTGGGGGGAGGGGAATGCTCAATAATTGCGCAATTGAGAATTGCTAGCAGCCGCCAATGAGTCCCGCCGTGATCCGCAATCCCAACATTCTCGCCATCGAGGACGACCCGGTGCTCGGTGCCTATCTGCACGAGCAGTTGCAGCGTAGTGGTTTTCTCGTGACCTGGTGCCGCAATGGCCGGGACGGGCTGGACCAGGCGCGCGAGCGGCATTTCGACGTGGTCCTGATGGACATCCTGCTGCCCGGAATGACCGGCCTGGACGCCCTGGTGCAGTTGCGCGAGCGCAGCAGCACGCCGGTGATCATGATGTCGGCGCTGGGCGCCGAGGCCGATCGCATCACCGGTTTCCAGCGCGGCGCCGACGATTACCTGCCCAAGCCGTTCAGCATGGCCGAGCTGCGTGTCCGCATCGAAGCCATCCTGCGCCGGGTCGATCTGGAACGGCGCTTCTCGCCGCTGAACAAGGCCCCGAGCAGCGAGCTGCGCTTCGACGACGAGGCCAGCGATGTCTGCCACGCCGGCCAGTGGGCGGGCCTCACGCCCAGCGAATATCGCCTGCTCGATACCCTGCAGCGCAGCAACGACGAAGTGCTGAGCAAACCCTTCCTCTACCAGCACGTACTGCAGCGCGGTTATTCGCGACACGACCGCAGCCTGGACATGCACGTCAGCCAGATTCGTCGCAAGCTCAAGGCGATCGGCTATCTGGAACGCCAGGTGCGAACCGTGTGGGGCCAGGGCTATGTCCTGAGCGCCGGCGAGGAGCAGTAAGTTGCCCAATCGTCACTCGCTGTTCTGGAAACTGGCGATCCTCATGGTGGGCTTCTGCCTGCTGCTGATCGGCCTGACCCTGTCCTGGGGCCGCCATATGGAGGTGCGCAACGCTTACCTGGCACCGCAGGCGCGCACGCTGCTGGCGGGTTACGCCGCCGAGGCCGAGCGGGCCCTGCGGAGCGGCGGGACGGCGGGTGTCGATCTGTGGCTGGGCGACATGCGCGAGCGCGAAAGCGGTTTCATCGGTGTGATCGGCCCGGACCTGCAGCCCCTGGGCAGCCTGCCGCTGACCGATGCCGAGGTCATGCATCTGACCAACCTGCGCAGCCTCGACCGTCCGATCAGCCGTCACTCCGCCACCGCACCGTGGATGCGCGTGCCGTTTCCCGACGATTCCGCCCTCGGCAGCCTGGTGATCGAACTGCCGCAGCGGTTGATTCCGGACCGCTGGAACCTGCTGTTCTGGCGCATGGTCACCAATGGCCTGATTCCCGGCTTGCTGACCCTGCTGTTCTGCATCGGCCTGTACCGCATGCTGATCCGCCCCTTGCACCAGTTGCGCGACCAGGCCAATGCCTGGCGCGCCGAGCGTCTCACCGCGCGGGTAGCCAGCGCCACCACCAGCCGCGGCGACGAGTTCGGCGAGCTGGGGCGCGCGTTCGATGACATGGCCGAGCGCCTGCAAAGCACCGTGGCCCTGCAGCAGCAGTTGCTGCGCGACCTGTCCCATGAGCTGCGCACGCCGCTGAGCCGCCTGCAGGTCGCCAGCGACAGCGAACAGGATCCGGCACGCCTGCGCGAGCGTCTCAGCCGCGAAGTGGAGGGCATGCAGCGCCTGGTGGAAGATGCCCTGCAACTGGCCTGGCTGGATGCCGAACGGGCGCCGCTGAGCTGCGAACCGATCGAGATCGCGGCGCTGTGGGAAATGCTCTGCGAGGACGCCTGTTTCGAAACCGGCTGGCCGCGGGCGCAACTGCACTGCGAACTGGACGGCGACTGCTGGGTGCAGGGCCATCTCAACAGCCTGGCCCAGGCCCTGGAGAACATCCTGCGCAACGCCATCCGCCATTCCCCCGGGCATGGCCGGATCCGTCTCGGTGGCCAGCGCGAGGGCGAACACTGGCTGATCTGGCTGGAGGACGAAGGTGGCGGGGTGGACGACGCGGAGCTGGAGCGCATCTTCGCCGCGTTCACCCGACTCGATGGCTCGCGGCCAGGCGACGGCGGCTTCGGTCTGGGCCTGAGCATCGCGCGCAATGCCGTGCAGCGCCAGGGTGGACGCCTGTGGGCGCAGAACAGCGGGCGCGGCCTGCGCCTGAATGTGCGCCTGCTGGCGGTGCAAACGCCCGAGCCGGCCCAGGGTTATAGCGATCGGCTATAAGCCCCGCATATTGCGTGATATGGAGCGGGGCGGTTTGCCGGTATGATAGGCGGCCCCGTGAGTCTGGATTGCGAAAACGCCATGACCCTGCAGTACCCCACCATCGCCGATTGCGTCGGCAACACCCCCCTGGTTCGCCTGCAACGCATGGCCGGCGAGACCAGCAATACCCTCTTGGTGAAACTCGAAGGCAACAACCCGGCGGGCTCGGTCAAGGACCGTCCGGCGCTGTCGATGATCACCCGTGCCGAACTGCGCGGTCAGATCAAGCCGGGCGACACCCTGATCGAGGCGACCTCCGGCAACACCGGTATCGCCCTGGCGATGGCCGCGGCGATCAAGGGCTACAAGATGATCCTGATCATGCCCGACAACTCCAGCGCCGAACGCAAGGCGGCGATGACCGCCTACGGTGCCGAGCTGATCCTGGTCAGCAAGGAAGAGGGTATGGAAGGGGCGCGCGATCTCGCCGAGCGCCTGCGCGACGAAGGCCGCGGCCTGGTCCTCGACCAGTTCGGCAACGGCGACAATCCCGAGGCTCACTACGGCAGCACCGGTCCGGAAATCTGGCGCCAGACCGGCGGCCAGATCACCCACTTCATCAGCTCCATGGGCACCACCGGCACCATCATGGGCTGCTCGCGCTACCTCAAGGAGCAGAACCCGGCGATCCAGATCATCGGCCTGCAACCGATGGACGGTTCGGCCATCCCCGGCATCCGCCGCTGGCCGCACGAATACCTGCCGTCGATCTTCGAGGCCGAGCGCGTCGATCGCGTGGTCGACATGGCCCAGAGCGAAGCCGAGGAAACCACCCGCCGCCTGGCGCGCGAGGAAGGCATCTTCTGCGGCGTGTCCTCCGGCGGTGCGGTGGCGGGCATGCTGCGTATCGCCCAGGAAGTGGAGAACGCGACCCTGGTGGCGATCATCTGCGACCGTGGCGACCGCTACCTGTCGACCGGCATTTTCGACGCGGATCGCTGATGTCCAAAAGCAAACGTAACGGCGGCCTGCGCTTCCAGCCGGCCGGTGGCAGCCGCGCGCCCCAGGTGCCGGTGGGCAAGAAGCAGCGCCTGAACATCGAACGCCTGGCCGGGGACGGGCGTGGTATCGCCTTCGTCGAGGGACGTACCTGGTTCGTCAGCGGTGCGCTGGCCGGCGAGGAGGTCGAGGCACGGGTGCTCAATGCCCATGGCAAGGTGGTCGAGGCGCGCCTGGAGCGGGTCTTCAGCGCCAGCGCGGAGCGCCGTGAAGCGCCGTGCCGGCATTTCGACCGCTGCGGCGGCTGCAACCTGCAACACCTTCCCCATGCCGACCAGCTCGAACTCAAGCAGCGCCTGCTCGCCGAGCAGTTGCAGCGGGTGGCGGGCGTCGCTCCGGAACACTGGGCGGCGCCGCTGAGCGGCCCGGAATTCGGTTACCGTCGCCGCGCGCGGGTCGCCGTGCGCTGGGACCAGAAGGCGCGCAAGCTGGACGTAGGTTTTCGCGCCGAAGCCAGCCAGGACATCGTCGCCATCGACGACTGCCCGGTGCTGGTACAGCCCTTGCAGTCGGTGATGCGTCATCTGCCGTTGCTCCTGCGGAGCCTGGCAAAGCCACAGGTGATCGGGCATGTCGAGCTGTTCAGCGGCACCGCCCTGGCCATGCTGGTGCGTCACACCGGCACGCTGGGCGAGGCGGACCTGGCGAAGCTGAAGGCGTTCTGCGTCGAAGCCGGCGTGCAACTGTGGCTGCAAGGCGAGGGTGAACCGGCGGCGGTCGAGGCGGATCAGCAACTGGGCTTCGAACTGGAGCCGTGGAAGCTGACCCTGGCCTATCGCCCTGGCGATTTCGTCCAGGTCAACGCCGGGGTCAATACGGCGATGATCGAACAGGCCCTCGACTGGCTTGCCGTGCAACCTGGCGAGCGGGTGCTGGACCTGTTCTGCGGCCTGGGCAATTTCGCCCTGCCGCTGGCCCAGCAGGCCGCCGAGGTGGTGGCGGTGGAGGGCGTGCAGGCGATGGTCGAACGGGCCGCGGCCAATGCCCGTAGCAATAATTTGAATAATGTTCGCTGTTTTCAGGCGGATTTATCCCAACCCCTGAGCGCGTCCGGTTGGGCGACGGAGGGGTTTTCTGCGGTACTCTTGGACCCACCGCGAGACGGTGCCTACGAGGTCGTAAGAAAAATCGCAGCACTAGGTGCCAAACGGCTGGTCTACGTGTCGTGCAATCCGGCGACCCTGGCCCGCGATACGCTTGAATTGATCAAGCAGGGTTACCGGTTAAAAAGGGCCGGGATCCTCGACATGTTCCCGCAGACAGCACATGTCGAGGCCATGGCGTTATTCGAGGTGGGCTAGGATTGCTGGCCGCCCGGTGTCGTTTCCGCATCTGGAGAGACGACACCCGAGTTTTCAAGCGCATCGCGCATGCGCTGTAGGGAAAGGTAAACAAAGATGGTACAGGTGAGAGTGCACCAGCCGGTCAACACCGACGGCAGTATCAATCTCGAAGCATGGCTGGATCACGTGTGCAGCGTCGATGCGGCGCTGAACCGGGAAGCCCTCAAGGTTGCCTGCGAGTTCGCCCACGAAATCGAGAAACAGGGCAACCAGGACAAACACTCGTGGGCCGATGGTACGTCGAGTTTCCAGGCCGGCCTGGAAATCGCCGAAATCCTCGCCGACCTCAAGCTCGACCAGGACTCGCTGGTCGCCGCGATCATCTACCGCGCGGTGCGCGAGGGCAAGGTCACCCTGGCCGAGGTCGCCCAACGCTTCGGCCCGGTGGTCTCCAAGCTGATCGACGGCGTGCTGCGCATGGCCGCCATCAGTGCCAGCCTCAACCCGCGCCACTCGCTGGTGCTGGGCTCCCAGGCGCAGGTCGAGAACCTGCGCAAGATGCTCGTGGCCATGGTCGACGACGTTCGCGTCGCGCTGATCAAGCTGGCCGAGCGGACCTGCGCGATCCGCGCGGTGAAGAGCGCCGACGACGAAAAACGCCATCGCGTCGCCCGCGAGGTGTTCGACATCTACGCGCCGCTGGCGCACCGCCTGGGTATCGGTCATATCAAGTGGGAGCTGGAAGACCTGTCCTTCCGCTACCTGGAGCCCGACCAGTACAAGCAGATCGCCAAGCTCCTGCACGAGCGCCGGCTGGACCGCGAGCGCTTCATCAACGACGTCATGGCGCAGTTGCAGAACGAACTGCTGGCCACCGGGGTCAAGGCCGATATCAGTGGCCGGGCGAAACACATCTATTCCATCTGGCGCAAGATGCAGCGCAAGGGCCTGGAGTTCAGCCAGATCTACGACGTGCGCGCGGTGCGCGTGCTGGTTCCGGAAATGCGCGACTGCTACACCGCGCTGGGTATCGTCCACACCCTGTGGCGGCACATTCCCAAGGAATTCGACGACTACATCGCCAACCCCAAGGAAAACGGCTACCGCTCGTTGCACACCGCGGTGATCGGCCCCGAGGGCAAGGTCCTGGAAGTGCAGATCCGTACCCATGCCATGCACGAGGAGGCCGAGCTCGGCGTCTGCGCGCACTGGCGCTACAAGGGCACCGACGTCAAGTCCGGGTCCAACCACTACGAAGAGAAGATCTCCTGGCTGCGTCAGGTCCTGGAATGGCATGAGGAACTGGGTGACATCGGCGGCCTGGCCGAACAGTTGCGGGTCGATATCGAGCCGGACCGGGTCTACGTGTTCACCCCCGACGGCCACGCCATCGACCTGCCCAAGGGCGCCACGCCGCTGGACTTCGCCTACCGCGTGCACACCGAGATCGGCCACAACTGCCGTGGCGCCAAGATCAACGGGCGCATCGTGCCGCTCAACTACAGCCTGCAGACCGGCGAGCAGGTCGAGATCATCACCAGCAAGCACGGCAATCCGAGCCGCGACTGGCTGAACTCCAACCTCGGCTACGTCACCACCTCGCGGGCGCGGGCGAAGATCGTCCACTGGTTCAAGCTGCAGGCCCGCGACCAGAACGTCGCCGCCGGCAAGAGCCTGCTGGAGCGCGAGCTGAATCGCCTCGGCCTGCCCCAGGTGGACTTCGAGCGCCTGGCGGAAAAGGCCAACCTGCGCGCCGCCGAGGACATGTTCGCCTCCCTCGGCGCCGGCGACCTGCGCCTGGCCCACCTGGTCAACGCGGCCCAGCAACTGGTCGAGCCGGAGCGCATCGAGGAAGTCGACCTGATCACCCGCAAGGCCAGCGGCTTCAAGCCGGGCAAGCGCGGCGACATCCAGATCCAGGGCGTCGGCAATCTGCTGACGCAGATGGCCGGCTGCTGCCAGCCGCTGCCTGGCGACGCAATCGTTGGCTACATCACCCAGGGCCGTGGCGTGACCATCCACCGCCAGGATTGCGCCTCGGTGCTGCAACTGGCCGGACGCGAGCCGGAGCGGATGATCCAGGTCAGTTGGGGCCCGGTGCCGGTGCAGACCTACCCGGTGGATATCGTCATTCGCGCCTACGACCGTCCGGGGCTGTTGCGTGACGTCTCCCAGGTCCTGCTCAACGAGCGGATCAACGTGCTGGCGGTGAATACCCGCTCGAACAAGGAAGACAACACCGCGCTGATGTCGCTGACCATCGAGATCCCCGGGCTGGACGCCCTCGGGCGTCTGCTCGGGCGCATCTCGCAGTTGCCCAACATCATCGAGACCCGGCGCAACCGCACGCCCTGACCACGGCCGACCCGTCGTCACCCGTGGGTGGCGATGGGTCTATCCTGTAATGGCCGATGGCCTCCTAGAGAACCCCCGATGTACACCCTGGACGACCTGCTGCACCTCATGGCCCGTCTGCGCGATCCGCAGTACGGCTGCCCCTGGGATCTCAAACAGACCTACGCGACCATCGTCCCGCACACCCTGGAGGAAGCCTACGAAGTGGCCGATGCCATCGAGCGCGGCGACTTCGAGCACCTGCAGGGCGAGCTCGGCGACCTGCTGTTCCAGGTGGTCTACTACAGCCAGTTGGCGCTGGAGGAAGGCCGCTTCGAATTCGCCGGGGTGATCGACAGCATCACCCGCAAGCTGATCCGCCGTCATCCCCATGTCTTCCCCACCGGCGAGCTGTACGCGCCGCTGGACACCCCGCGCCTCGACGAAGATCAGGTCAAGCAGCGCTGGGAGCAGATCAAGGCCGAAGAGCGTGCCGAGAAAAGCCTGCCGGAGCAGTTGTCGTTGCTCGACGACGTGCCGGCGGCACTGCCGGCGCTGTCGCGCGCGGCCAAGCTGCAGAAGCGCGCGGCCCAGGTCGATTTCGACTGGCCAGGTCCGCTGCCGGTGCTGGACAAGGTCCGCGAAGAACTGGACGAAGTGCTGGAAGCCATGGCCGACAACGACGCCGCGGCACTGGCCGACGAAGTGGGCGATCTGCTGTTCGCCACGGTCAACCTGGCCCGGCACCTGAAGATCGATCCGGAGAATGCCCTGCGCGGCGCCAATGCCAAGTTCGAACGACGCTTTCGTTTTATCGAGCAGGCATTGCGCGATACGGGTCGTCCGATCGAAGATTGCACCCTCGAAGACTTGGACGCGCTCTGGGGCGAAGCCAAGCGTCAGGAAAAGAACCTGCCCAGCTGCGGCTGAGCGTGATGCATAAGTGAGTGAACATCGATGAGCCTTTCCCTTCGTGACCAATTGCTCAAAGCCGGTCTGGTCAACCAGAAGCAGGTCAAGCAGGTCAACAAAGAGCAGAAGAAACAGAAGCGCCTGGAGCACAAGGGCCAGGTCGAGGTCGACGACAGCCAGCAGCGCCTGGCCAAGGACGCCATGGCCGAGAAGGCCGCGCGCGACCAGGAACTGAATCGCCAGCAGCAGGAAAAGGCCGAGCAGAAGGCCCGTGCCGCGCAGGTCAAGCAACTGATCGAAGTGTCGCGCCTGCCCAAGCTGAACACCGAGGACTACTACAACTTCGTCGACGACAAGAAGGTCAAGCGCATCTCGGTCAATGCCCTGATGCGCAGCAAGCTGAGCAGTGGCTCGCTGGCGATCGTCGCCCACGGTGGTGGCTACGAGATCATCCCGCGGGAAGCCGCGCTGAAGATCCAGGAGCGTGACCCCAAGCGCATCCTGCTGCTCAACACGCAGGTGGAAGAGCCGGATGCCGACGATCCGTATGCCGCCTACGTCATTCCTGATGACCTGATGTGGTAAACAACGACAAACCCCGCCTCGGCGGGGTTTGTGCTTTCAGGGGCGCGGCTCAGGCCTTGACCTGGCGGGTCTCCCAGATTTCCAGTTCCATGCGGTAGCGCTGGGCTTCCTGTTCGTCGTGGAACATACCGACCAGTTGGTCCTGCTGGTGCACATCCCAGATGCGCACGCCGGCGGCGACACCTTCATGGGACAGTTTCGATTCGTCGCGCTCAGTTACTTTGACAGTCATGTGCAAACTCCAAATCCGGTTAACTGCGGCACTCTGTCGCAGGCCTCTTTTATAGAGTTCGTTAGCTGGCTAAGTAAATTAAAACCGCGATGAAAGATCTTTCATGCGCTTGCGGTGGAATCTCCGGTAGCCCAAAAAGAAAACCCCGCACAAGGCGGGGTTCCCGGGTACCACGGAAAGCGGGGACTCAGTTGCCCTTGACCGCCTTGCCATCCACCGTGCCTTCCTGCAGCACGATCACGTATTCCTTGCCGTCGGTCTCGACCTGGCGCAGTTGCACCAGCAGGTAGTCCCAATCCTTGGCGAACCACAGCTCGGTGATGCGCTTGCTCTGGCTCGGGTCGCGGACCCGCTCGACCTTGATCGCATCGACCGGGCCGGTCTTGGTGGTGACCTTCTCGGTACCGAGCACGCGGAAGTCGTAGGTATCGATCTCGTCGCCGTCGACCACCTGGTAGCTCACGCTCTTCTTGCCAGCCGCGACGTCATGCTGCAGGGCCAACTGGTAGCTCGACTTGTCCAGCACGCCGCGATTCAGCGGCAGCTTGACCGCGTCACCACGGTCGGTACCGGTGATGACCTTCTGCGACCAGTCGAAGTCCAGGTCGACCTTCTTCGCCTTGCCCAGGCCGCCACGTTCGAAGTGGTAGGCCTGCGGCAGCAGGGTGTCCTTGTCCAGGGTCAGGGTGCTCTGCTCGGTCAGGCTGGCGAGCATCATCGAGGCCTTGAAGTTCAGGTTCCAGGTGCCGTTGGCGTTCTTCACCAGGCTGCGCTCGGCAGTGCCACCGGCGACCGGCAGTTGCTTCCAGTCGGCGGTGTAGCTGGCCGAGAACGGTTTCAGGTCGGCTGCCTGAAGCGGCAGCGCGAGCACGGCGAGAGCGAGAAGCAGGGCGCGACGCATAAAATCTCCTAGGGTCGAATCAAGTGGCCGCTGGCCGCCAGTGTCTGGCCATCCAGTAGAGCACCGTGTTCCTCCAGGCGCAAACGGCCTTCGGCGAACCAGCGCACTGCCAACGGGTAAATCTGGTGTTCCTGGGCGTGAACCCTCTGCGCCAGGCTTTCCGGCGTGTCATCCGCCGCCACCGGAATGACTGCCTGTACGACCAGCGGCCCGCCATCGAGTTCCTCGGTGACGAAGTGCACGCTGCAGCCGTGCTCGTGATCGCCGGCTTCCAGGGCACGCTGGTGCGTGTGCAGGCCTTTGTATTTCGGCAGCAGGGACGGGTGGATATTCAGCAGGCGACCCTCGTAGTGGCGCACGAAGCCAGCACTGAGGATGCGCATGAAACCGGCCAGTACCACCAATTGCGGCGAGAACGCATCGATCCGTTCGATCAGTGCCTGGTCGAAGGCTTCGCGACCATCGAAGGCCTTGTGATCGAGCACGACGGTATCGATGCCGGCGTCACGGGCGCGCTGCAGCCCGTAGGCATCGGCGCGGTTGGAAATCACGGCGCGGATCCGCACCGGGGAATCCCCGGCGCGGGTGCTGTCGATCAGGGCTTGCAGATTGCTGCCGGAACCCGACAGCAACACCACTACATCGCAAGTCTCGCTGGGCATCAGTGTGCCTTGAGGTTCTTCAGCTCGACCTGGGCGGCGCCTTCGGCGGCGACGGCGATCTGGCCGATGACCCATGGCTGCTCACCGGCTTCGCGCAGGACGTTCAGGGCGCTCTCGACCTTGTCCTGGGCCACGCAGATGACCATGCCGACGCCGCAGTTCAGTACGCGGTGCATTTCGTGCTCGTCGACGTTGCCTTTTTCCTGCAGCCAGTCGAAGACTGCCGGACGCTGCCAGCTGGCCACGTCGATCAGCGCCTGGGCGCCTTTCGGCAGCACGCGTGGAATGTTGTCCAGCAGACCGCCGCCGGTGATGTGGGCCATGGCCTTGACCGCGCCGGTGTCCTTGATCAGCTTGAGCAGCGGCTTGACGTAGATGCGGGTCGGGGCCATCAGCAGTTCGGTCAGCGGCGTGCCGTCGAGCTGGGTCTGCTCGATGTCGGCGCCGGACACTTCGATGATCTTGCGGATCAGCGAGTAGCCGTTGGAGTGCGGGCCGGAGGACGGCAGGGCGATCAGGGCGTCGCCGGTGGCGACGGTGGAGCCGTCGATGATCTCGGCCTTTTCCACCACGCCGACGCAGAAGCCGGCCAGGTCGTAGTCTTCACCTTCGTACATGCCCGGCATTTCCGCGGTTTCACCACCGACCAGCGAGCAGCCGGCCAGTTCGCAACCGGCGCCGATGCCGGTGACCACGGTGGCGGCGACGTCGACGTTGAGCTTGCCGGTGGCGTAGTAGTCGAGGAAGAACAGCGGCTCGGCGCCGCAGACCACCAGGTCGTTGACGCACATGGCGACCAGGTCCTGGCCGATGGAGTCGTGCTTGTTCAGGTTCAGCGCCAGGCGCAGCTTGGTGCCGACGCCGTCGGTGCCGGAGACCAGGACCGGCTGCTTGTAGCCGGCCGGGATTTCACAGAGGGCGCCAAAACCGCCCAGGCCGCCCATGACTTCCGGGCGCGCGGTGCGCTTGGCCACGCCTTTGATGCGTTCGACCAGTGCTTCGCCGGCGTCGATGTCTACACCGGCGTCCTTGTAGCTCAGGGAGGGTTGCTTGCTCATGTGATCCAGGCCTTTAGGAGGGAGGGATTCGGGGGAATCGACCGTGACCTGCCAGGCTGCGGGGGAACGTGGATCCGCCTGCCTGACCGTCAGCGGTCTGCGAAGGCGCGCGATTTTATCAGGGTTGCCCGGCAGCGGCCATCCTCAGGCCGACGGGCAGGACCTGAATATAAGGAAAAAGCGCGAATCGCCGCCGGCGGGTGGTTGCCCGGTCACGGCCTGTATAAGGTATAGGAGGTGAAACACCGCCCCCTGAGTGAATTTTGCGCGGTGGCGAGGGTCTTGGCTTTCGCTTCTTCATTTATCTGGACAGGAATCCTTCATGCGTTTGCGTACATATCTGTTCGGTTGCTGCGTTGCCTTGTTCGGCATGGCGGCCCAGGCCGAAACCGTTTCCGGCCTGTACCAGGTGCGCGAGCCGGTGACCGGGCAGGGCGCCGACGCCCGCGCCCAGGCCACCCAGAGCGCGCTGGACACCCTGGTCCTGCGCCTCACCGGTGATCCCAAGGCGCCGCAGAACCCCGGGCTTGCCGAGCTGCGCAAGGACCCGCAACAGATCATCAGCCAGTTCGGTTTCGAGGCGGGGCCGCCCGAGAGCCTGCTGGTGGAGTTCGATCCGGGCAGCACCGAGCGCGCCCTGCGCAAGGCCGGGCTGGCCCTGTGGGGCAGCAACCGTCCGGCGATTCTCGGCTGGTGGCTGAACGACAGTAGCGAAGGTTCGAACCTGGTCGGTGACGGCCAGGCCAATGCCGAGGCGCTGCGCCGCGCCGCCCAGCATCGTGGCCTGCCGCTGCGCCTGCCCCTGGGCGACCTGGAGGAACAGTTGGTCGCCACCGCGAAGAACCTCGAAGGCACCGACCCTGCGCCGTTGCAGGCGGCGTCCGGGCGTTACGGCGCGGATGCGCTGCTGGCGGTGCATGCCAGCGAGGCCGATGGCAAGTGGAACGGCACCTGGCGCCTGTGGCTGGGCGAACAGCGCGAGCAGGGCAAGGTCGAGGGCGCCGACCAGGCCGCCGTCGCCGATGCGGTGATGCTGGCGGTGAGTCAGCGGCTGGCGCCACGTTTCGTGGTCAAGCCCGGGGCGAGCGGTGAACAGCTGATCCAGGTCCAGGGCATGAACCTGGAGCGCTATGCCGAACTGGGCCGGGTGCTGGAGCCGTTCGCCGGACGGGTCAGCGAGGTGCACGGCGACGTGATGACCTGGAAGGCCACCGCCAGCAGCGATCAACTGCGTGCGCAACTGGGTCTGGCCAGGTTGCAGGAAATGCCGGCCGAGGCGGCCACGCCGGCGCTTGTCGCCACGCCCGCCGACGGTGTCGCTGCCGCGCCGGCGTCCGCGCCGTTCAGCGGCCTGCGTTTTCGCTGGTAGGGAGCCCTCGCGATGATCGACGTACGCCGCTGGATGTGGCTGGGCGCACTGCTGGCGCTGGCTGTGCTGGTGTATCTGCTGCACGGCATCCTCTCGCCGTTTCTGGTGGGGATTCTCCTGGCCTACCTGGCCGACCCGCTGGTGGATCGCCTGGAACGCGCCGGGCTGTCGCGTACCGCCGGGGTGATGGTGGTCTTCACCCTGTTCAGCCTGATCTTCCTGGCAATGCTCTTGGTGCTGATCCCGATGCTGGCCAGGCAGTTGGTGCGCCTGTACGAACTGGCGCCGCAGATGCTCGACTGGTTGCAGCATGTCGCGCTGCCCTGGGCGCAGGCCAGGCTCGGGCTGGCCGACGGCTTCTGGAAGTTCGACAAGGTCAAGGCCGCCATCGGCGCGCACATGGGCCAGACCACCGACATCGTCGGCGTGGTGCTGTCCCAGGTCACCGCGTCCGGACTGGCGCTGGTGGCCTGGCTGGCCAATCTGGTGCTGATACCGGTGGTGGGCTTCTACCTGCTGCGCGACTGGGACGTGATGATGGCCAAGCTGCGCAGCCTGCTGCCGCGCCAGCGTGAGGCGCAGGTGGTGGCGCTGGCGGGGGAGTGTCATGAGGTCCTGGGTGCCTTCGTCCGCGGCCAGTTGCTGGTGATGCTGGCGCTGGGCGTGATCTATGCCGCCGGGCTGATGCTGGTGGGGCTCGAACTGGGCCTGTTGATCGGTCTGCTGGCGGGCCTGGCGGCCATCGTGCCGTACATGGGCTTCATCATCGGCATCGGCGCGGCGATGGTCGCCGGGCTGTTCCAGTTCGGTGGCGACCTCTACCCGCTGCTGGGCATCGCCGCGGTGTTCATGGTCGGGCAGATGCTCGAAGGCATGGTGCTCACGCCGTTGCTGGTGGGGGACCGCATTGGCCTGCATCCGGTGGCGGTGATCTTCGCCATTCTCGCCGGCGGCGAACTGTTCGGCTTTACCGGCGTGCTCCTGGCGCTGCCGGCGGCCGCGGTGATCATGGTGCTGCTGCGGCACATGCATGACTTCTACAAGCGGTCGGACATCTACGGCGAAGAGATCGATCCCGAACTGTAGATAATGGCAATGGGCTTGCACCGGCATTTGACGGTCGGTGCAAGCCTTTGATTTTCCTTGTGGTCTTCGCTCATTGTGCGACCGGCGTCACGGGTATAGACTTTGCAGACTTTTACCAAGGGCCCTTTGCGGTTCCTCGCAACCGCCCAGCCAGCATGAAACCGATCCAGTTGCCCCTGGGTGTGCGTCTGCGCGATGACGCCACCTTCATCAACTACTATCCGGGTGCCAACGCCGCAGCATTGGGCTACGTCGAGCGACTCTGCGAAGCCGACGCCGGCTGGACCGAAAGTCTCATCTACCTGTGGGGCAAGCAGGGCGTCGGTCGCACCCACTTGCTGCAGGCCGCCTGCCTGCGCTTCGAACAAATGGGCGAGCCCGCCGTCTACCTCCCTCTGGCGCAACTTCTCGACCGTGGCGTCGAACTGCTGGATTACCTCGAGCAGTACGAACTGGTGTGCCTCGACGACCTGCATGTCATCGCCGGCAAGCCGGAGTGGGAAGAGGCCATGTTCCACCTGTTCAATCGCCTGCGCGACAGCGGCCGGCGTCTGCTGATCGCCGCTTCCGCGTCGCCGCGGGAACTGCCGATCAAGCTGCCCGACCTCAAGTCGCGCCTGACCATGGCGCTGATCTTCCAGATGCGCGCCCTCACCGACGAAGACAAGCTGCGTGCCCTGCAACTGCGCGCCTCGCGCCGTGGCCTGCAGATGACCGACGAAGTCGGGCACTTCATCCTCACGCGCGGTACCCGCAGCATGAGCGCGCTGTTCGACCTGCTGGAGCGCCTGGACCAGGCCTCGCTGCAGGAAAAACGCAAGCTGACCATCCCCTTCCTGAAGGAAACCCTTGGCTGGTAACAGGCGTCCCAGAGCCTCGGCACATAAAAGTCACATTTTTTTCGATAGAATTTGCAAATCGAATCGATAGTAGGCATAGTCTCGACTTCTTTGAATCCAAGACACGGTCGTGCCCATGCTGAATCGCTTCGCACCCCTCGTGCCCCTCGCACTCGTGACACTGCTGTTTGGCTGCGCGGCCCAAGGCCCGGTTCAGCAACAGCAGGAGCACTATTCCGTTTCCGCCAAGTCCGCTCACAAGTCCTCCACCATCGCCGATGCCTCGGTGTTCGAGGAAGAGCTGGCCACCGAGCAGGATCTGGAAACCTTCTCCGGCGACAAGTCCTATCAGCTGCCAGCCCTGGCCGACAGCATCCTCGAGCGCGGCATGGCACTGATCGGTACCCGTTACCGCTTCGGTGGCACCTCCGAGCAGTCGGGCTTCGATTGCAGCGGTTTCATCGGTTATCTGTTCCGTGAGGAAGCCGGCATGAACCTGCCGCGTTCCACCCGCGAGATGATCAACGTGGACGCCCCGCTGGTGTCGCGCAACAACCTCAAGCCGGGTGACCTGCTGTTCTTCAGCACCAACGGCCGCGGTCGCGTCAGCCATGCCGGCATCTACCTCGGCGACAACCAGTTCATCCACTCCAGCAGCCGTCGTAGCGGTGGTGTGCGTATCGACAGCCTTGGCGATCGTTACTGGAGCAAGACCTTCATCGAAGCCAAGCGCGCCTTGGCGATGGCCCCGGCACCGACCCAGCTTTCGCGCAACTAAGCGCTTCCGGGTGGTGCCCCAACACGGCGACGATGCTGAAAAGCTAGTCGCCGTGCGTGTTTACAGAAAACGTCTAATCTTGATTCTCACCAATTTTCCGGCCTGACGCCGGGCACTTTCAGACAGGATGTTCTGAGATGTCGATGATGGCGCGTATAGCGGTATTGTCCTTGGCGGCCCTGCTCGGTGCCTGCTCCAGTCACGCCCCGACCCCGTCCCAGGTGGTCCAGCCGGCCTATGTTCCCGCGCAGATAACCTACTTGCCAGCCGCTGACGACGTGCTTTTCCGGGCATTGGGCCTGGTCGGCACGCCGTATCGCTGGGGTGGCAACACGCCGGACTCCGGTTTCGATTGCAGCGGGCTGATCGGTTACGTCTATCGCGATGCCGCCGGCATCAAGCTGCCTCGCTCGACCCGTGAGCTGATCGTCATGCGCGCGCCGGACGTAGGCCGCGATGCCCTGCAATCAGGGGATCTGGTGTTCTTCGCGACGAACGGCGCCAGTCAGGTCAATCACGCCGGGATCTATGTCGGTGAAGGGCGTTTCGTGCATGCACCGTCCACCGGCGGGACGGTGCGTCTGGATTATCTGGCCAACAGCTACTGGCAGCGGTCCTACCTGAATGCCAAGCGGGTGCTGCAGGCGCCGGAGCATCTGGCGCGCAATCCATAGGGATCTGCAGGGCCGAAACTGTGGGAGCGAGCAAGCTCGCTCATACAGGATCCTTCAGCGAGCTGATTTGTTTCACTTTGCTCGCCTGCCAAATCACATTCCCCACATCATTCGCCACCGGCCGCCCCATGGCCTTGCCATTGTCGTTCTCCACGAGCTTGCCGCCCTCGGCCGGGGCTATGTTCACCGTGGGAATCAGGGTTTTCACGAAAATTGAATTCTTCGATATGCCATTTGCAGTGGCAACATCAGCTGTTTCTCCGCGTGCTTGGGATTTTTCCTATATATCCATGACTTAACTGGCATGCAGGATCTCTGCGGAATTTTTTCCCCCAGAATCCCACCAGCGGAAGCCCTGCATGCCCGTCCAATCCGACCTGCGCTTCACCTTCACCGCCGGCCCCGACGCCTTCGAAGTCGTCGAATTCCGCCTCAGCGAAGGCCTCTCGGAAACCTTCCACCTCGACGTGGAACTGAGCAGCGCCAACCCCGCCATCGACTTCGGCCAGGTCCTCGACCGTCCGGCGCTGCTCACGATCTGGCAGGGTGGTCAGGCGGTGCGCTATGTGCATGGTTCGG
>NZ_FZOL01000035.1 GCF_900188455.1 Pseudomonas japonica
GGTGGTGAATCTTCTGTACTTCTTGGTCATCGGGGGTACTCCTCAGTAGGGGGATTCTCCCTAATTGAGGTGTCCGGAGCCATTAGACCAGCACAGTTGGGTTCGACTCGGTATCGAGTCGAACACACAAAGCGGTCAATGGCGGTCTATCAGACATAGGTTCGTTGCAACAAACTGTGGGAGCGAGCTTGCTCGCGAAGCGCCGTGCGGACGGCGCTCGATCTGGAGGGCGCCAGAAGAGCACCGCCATGCACAGCGATGCGCCGCGCGGGCGGCGCTCGATCTCAAGGGCACTGCACCTGTCATGGCAAGCACTTGGCAGCCTTGACTCGGTTTCCCTCCGGACCCTCAAATTTGTGTAGATACCTATGGAGCATGCCCACCCTCACTCCCCCTCCGGCTCAATCATGCTCTGCGACAGATACCGCTCCAGCGTTTCATTCTGCACCGGCGCGGAGCCATCTCCCGCCACCTGCCACAACCTGCGTTCGATCCCCTGGGCCAGCAGGTGCCCGACCGCCGCTTCGATGGCCGACAGGACACACAGTTGCGCCGGCTCGTTGGTGGTGTAGCCAACCTCGGCCTCCAGCAGCTTCTTGAATTCGATGAACTTGAACACCCCGGCACTGCGTCCCACCGAGTAGATGGTCTTGCTGGTCATGACGTTCGCCAGGACCTGGCCACTGCGGACATCCACGGCCCGCAGGTTGACCGACACCTGGTCGACACGGTATTCGCGGGACAGGTCGATCCCCAGGTAGCGCGCACCCTCCCCCCCGCTGCGCACATTGGTGTCGTAGGCGACGATGCCGCCTTCGAGCAGCAGGTTGGCCGCCTGCAGCGGTGGCAGTTCGCCCTGGATATTGACGGGCGTGTTGGCCTTTTTCTGCGAGGCGCGAATGATCTTGCGTTCGGTCAGCAGGTTCTGCAGCCCCTCGCGCTCCAGCACCACGAACCAGCCGCTGGTCTGCAGGGCATCCATCAACATGCTGGCCGCGCCCTGGGTCACGCTGGTGGAGAAGGAACTGGCCGGGGTCGGCTTGTATTGCCCGGTCTGGTCACGAAAGCCATAGACCACGGCCATCAGCCGGCCCTTGGGCCGGGGCATCTTGAGCAAGTCGTAATAGGTCGAGGCCCGCGGTGTCAGGGTCGGTGTCTCCGTGTCCTGCTCGGCCGGCATGGTGTCGCGCAGGCTGCAACCCTGCAGCGCGGCGACCAACAGCCCCAGCATCAGTACTTTTTTCATGACCGTTACTCCCCATCGGCCCAAGGCTCCCGTCAGGGAGCGAGGCCATTGACCTGGATTTCCGATATCTCGCCACTCGCCCGGTCGGTCACGACAATCGTCAGTGCCCCGGAGTCGTCGGTGACATCGACGATAAAGGCGTCGGTGGACAGGGTCCCCGTGCCGCCGTTGGAGATGTTGTCCAGCAACTGCCCGAGAAACCGCGACTGCAATTGCGCGGTGAAACGCTCAAGCGCAGTGGTGCCGGCCGGCGTGGTGCGAGCCTTGAGGTCGGGGTCGTCGTAGTCGTTCTGTGCCTGGGCGTTGTTCAGCAGCCAGGTGCCGTTCAGCGGGTTGCCGCCGAACGACGGATTTATCGGGGTGTAGACCAGCTCGGTGGCCTGGACCAGGGCGCAGCTGCCCAGGCCGGCCAGCAGCAGGCAGGCGCGCCGGCCAGGTGTGGTGGTGTTCATAGTTCGTCCCTCTCGAGGTCCGTGGTGTCTTGCAACAGGTTTTCCAGCTTGCGCTGGGCGATCTGCCCGCGAACCCAATCGGCGGCCTGATAGGCCTCGTCCTTGAGTTCCACCGTGTTCGGGGCGAGGAAGCGCCGGTACACCAGGCGCTGTTGATATTCGACGGTGACCAGGCTGCCCCAGCGTGCCGACGGGCGTTCCCGTACCACCAGGTTGAAATCCATCGGGCTGGTGGCCCGCAGCCGCTCGCTGAAGGCGTAATAGAAGTCGTGGCCGATATGGGAAATGGTGTCGTCGACGATGAAGCCGAGCATTTCCTCGTCCGCCCTGGCCACGGCGAAGGGCATCAGCACCGCCAGGGCCAGGGCGACCAGCGCGTGACGGTTCATGGCCGCGGCCCTTTGCTGCGACCGGAGGCGCTTTCGAGAAAGGCCTTTTCGGCGACGAACTGCCAGTCGCTGTAGCGGCCCAGGCCGTTGAAGTCGGACCACTGGACGGGAAAGTCCGCCTGCTTCAGCGGGGTCTCGGTGGAAGAACTGGCGATACCGGTGATGCGTCCGTCGAAACCGCGCTGCAGGGTCCACTCGCCGGCGCCGAGCGGGTCCGGGTAGAGCTGGCGGATATGGTGCCTGGCCGACGGAAAACGGTCGTCCTGCACCAGGTCCTCGAGGGCTTTCGGGTACTGGGCCAGGCCCGGCGAGGCCCGGTAGTAGCTGCGCAGCGCCTGGGCGTACTGGGTGCCGACCCAGAGCAACTGGCGTTCCCGCTCGCGCTGGGCAACGATCGACCAGACTTCGCCGGCTCCGGCCAGGGCAGCCCCCATGAGCATGATCAGCAACAGCACGCCCAGGTAGGTGAAGCCCCCTTCCCGCGCGGTGCTACCACTCGGCGTACAGGCTGCCATCGCGCGCCCTCCCGCTGGCTCCGCTCTTGATATCGGCCACGCCACCGGCGACGCCTTCGGGGGGCGCGACCATCACCCAGGAATCCTTGCGCTCGGTGATCGGGTCGATCGGCGGGTTGCGCAGGTAGCGCTGTTCCACCAGTTGTTCGAGGGACTCGGGGTAATGCCCGGTATCGCCGTAGTAGTGGTCCAGCGCTTCGCGCATGGCCGACAGGCTCTGGCGCAGGGTGGTTTCCCTGGAGGCGTCGAGGCTGTTGAAGTAGCGCGGCATGGCGATGGTCATCAGGGTGGCGATGATCGCCATGACCACCATCAGTTCCAGCAGGGTGAAGCCCTTTTCCCGGTGCATAAGCTCACCACTCCCGGTAGGCGATGCCGTTGAGACCCTTGCCCCGGGCCCTGGAGTAGACGTCGAAGACGTCCGCGCCTTCCCGCGGGTTCTGCGCAGGGCTGTCGTAGGCGCGCAGCCCCCAGCCACCGCCGTCCTCGGCCTTGGCCGGGGTCAGCGGGTCGTGAGGCAGGCGCCGCAGGAAATAGAACCTGGCGCCCTTGGCACTGCGCACATCGCGCACGCCTTCCACCAGCACCTGCAGGTTCGGCGGGTAGCCGCTGCTGTTCAGCGACTTTTCGATGTAGCCGGCATCGAAGGCGCGCTTGTAGGCATCGATGGCATCGCGGATCTGGTAGAGCGCGGTGCGCAGCTCCTGCTCCTTGCCCCGGCGTACCACGGTTTCGGTCAGCGGCGCCGCGAGGCCGGCCAGCAGACCGATCAGGGCCAGGGTGACGACCACTTCGATCAGGGTGAAACCACGTTGCGAGGCGTTCATGATCAGGGCTTCTCGACGACGACAGCGGTGCTGGCCGCCACCGGGGTTGCGCCGACGCTCGCCTCGTTCAGCCGCCGGTCCGGCGCCTGGATGTGCATGCTGGTTTCCGTGCCGGTCGGGAATTCCATGTCCGAAGGGCTCTGGTACGGCAGGTTGCGCACAATGCGCGGGGTGATCGACAGCACCAGCTCCGACTTGCCGAAGGTGTCCTTGTTGCTGCCGAACAGACGCCCCAGCCCGGGGATGTCGCCCAGCCCGGGAATCTTGTTGCCGGTGGCGCCATGGTCGTTGCGCACCAGGCCGGCGAGAATCTGCGTTTCGCCGTCGTGCAGGCGCAGGGTGGTCTGGGCATTGCGGGTATCGACCTGGACCGGAATGGTGCCCTGGCGGGTCGGCTCCAGCGGCGTGGCGTTGCTGACTTCCAGGGCGATCTTGATCGCCACCTCGTTGTTCAGGTGCACCACCGGCTGCACTTCGAGCTTCAGGCCGACATCGAGGTAGGTGACGCTTTCGGTGATCACCGGGCCCTGGGTCGACGGCACCGAGGTCGCGCTGATGATCGGTACCCGCTGGCCGATGTGGATACGCGCCTGCTCGCGGTTGCTGACGCGAATCACCGGGCTGGCCAGGGTGTTGATGTCGTTGTCCTGGGCGTTGATCTTGGCCTGGGGCGATGGCGAGATGCTGATCCGGCTGGAATTGATGCCCTTGAGTTGATCGAGCACGGTCACCGCCCCGCCGTCACTGTTCAGCACCCCGAAGGTGTTCGGCCATTGCAGGCCGAGGTCGAGAATGCGTTGTCGGGCCACTTCCATCACTTCCACTTCCAGGACCACTTCCGGGTTGGACTGGTCCTGGGACTGCAACAGCTTCTCGGCCATGCGGATCGCATCCTCGCTGTCGCGCATGGTCAGGGTGTTGAGACGCTCGTCGACGAACACGTCACGGGTCTTGAGCATGGTCTTGATCATGTTCAGGGCGGTGTTGGCGTCGATGCTGGTCAGGTAGAAGGTGCGCATGACCAGTTCCTGGTAGTCCTTGAGCTTCTGCGGCGAGTCCGGGTAGATCAGCAGGGTGTTCTCGTTGACCACTTTCTGGTGCAGCTGATTCTGTTGCAGCAGCAGGGCCACGGCGTCCTCGATGCGCACGTCGCGCACGAAGATGGTGGCTTTCATGTCCGGCCGCAGGTCCTTGTCGAAGATGAAGTTGAGGCCGGCGACCTGGGACAGCACTTCGAAGATGGTCTTCAGGTTGGCGTCGCGAAATTCCAGGGTCACCGGCCGTTCGAGGCGCGTGCGCAGTTGCGGGTACTGCACGACATTGCGGCTCTGCACCAGGCGGATATTGCTTTGCAGTTCCAGGGCCGCCTCGTTCTTCGGATCCAGTTCGAGGATCTGCCGAACCTGGCGCTCGGCGCCAAGGATGTCGCCACGACGCAGGTCGCCACGGGCCCGTTCGATCTGCTCGTCCTGGCTGCGCAGGTAGTCGAACTGGCGCAGGGCGTCCTGGGCGCGGCGGTTGTTCGGTTCGATATTCAGGGCCCGGCCATAGGCCAGGCGGGCCGCGGCTACATTGCGCTGGGCGCGTTCGCGATCGCCTTCGCCGAGCAAGGCGGTGATCGCCCGGGCCCGCCCGGTGTTCAGGGCCAGGTGCAACTCGGTATCGCGCGGATTCTCGCGCAGGCCTTCCTCGATCCGCGCCAGGCCGGCCTCGTACTGGCCCGACTCGATCAGGTCGCTGGCCTCTTCGTTGGCGACCCGCGCGGAGCTGCATGCGGCGAGCGCGGCGCACAGGCCAAGGCTCATCATCAGACGGTTTCGGTTCATTGCGAGCTCCCCACGGACAGTGTCCGGGACACGTGCAGCGGCAGGTAGACGAAGCTCAGTTCCAGCTCGGAAATGCCCTCGACCCGCCAGGTTTCGTCGATCACGTCGCCCTTGCGCACGACGTAGATTTTTTCGCCATCCTGCAGAAACACCTGCAGGTCACGCCGGTCATCGAGCCTGCCGACGAACTGGAACGGCATGTCCGGCACGCTCGGCGCCTGCACCGCCGGGGCGGGGCTGACCGGCTGCTCGGTGACCGTGGCCAGGGTCGGCGCGGCCTTCCAGCTGTGGCTGGCGAACAGATCGCCGACCGGGCTGAGGTCGCGGATCGGCGCGGTTTCGCCCTTGGCCGGGGCTGCCGGCGGCGCGCTGCGCGGCGCCTGTTTCGCCGGGGTCGCCAGGGCCACGCCCGCCTCGTCGGCTTGCCGCTCGTCCAGCCAGTAGCCAGGCGCCCAGGCCAGCACGGCCGCCACGCCGAGGAACGCCAACCAGCCCGTCGCGCGTTTGCCGTTCATCACGACCTCGACAGATAAAGGGTCATACGGATCCGCCCGGTCAGGTCGGTGTCGGCGATCTTCTTGCGCTGGAACTCCACGTCCTCCACCACCACCGCCGGCAACTGGCCCAGCAAGGCATGCAGGAAGCGCCGCAATTGCGGGTAACTGCCGCGCACCGGCAAGAGGATCTGGTAGCGCGCCAGGTGGGTTTTCGGGTCGATGCCCAGGGCGTATTCGCCCCGCGCCAGGGTGATGTGCTCCTGGGCGGCCAGGGCGTAGATGCGGTCGATGGCCACCGTCGCCAGGGGCTGGGACGGCAGCTTGCGGCGAAAGTCGTCGAGCTGGCGTTGCGGTACCGCCGGCGCCGCCAGGCTGCCGTCTTCGACCCTGGCCAGGTATTCGCTGGCCTCGCGGGTTTCCTGCCTGAGCTGTTGCAGCGAGCGCCAGTCCGGCACCAGGCCCGCCAGGCCGTACAGCAGCGCCACCAGCAGCAACGCGGCGCCCAGCAGGCCGGGAGCGCCGAGGCCTTGCAGGTATTCGTGGACGATCAATCTAGGGATTCGCATCGCCGATCTCCCAGGTGGCCGACAGGTTGAACAGCACCGGATGCTCCGCCACGCCGACCACGATCTCGTGGCTCAGCAGCGACACATCGGACAGCTCGTCGCTGGCCTCCAGGCGCCGGTGAAAGTCGAGCATGGCCTCGAGATCACGGGCCTCGGCGCTGAGGCGCAACTGGCCCTTGCGCGCGTCCGGGGTCAGGCTGAGCAAGGCGATATCCTTGCGCGGCAGGCTCTCCAGGGTGGCGAACAGGCGCTCCCAGGGCCGGCGCAGTTGCTGCGACACCTTGCGCATCTCGGCGAGGTTCTGTGCCTGTTCGCGGGTTTGCGCCGGGCTCAGTTCGGGCCTGGCGTCGTTGTCGCCGGTGAGCGCGCGGCGGGTGCTGTGCAGGTGGCCCTGCTGCTGTCCGGTCAGGCTGTCGAGGTACCACTGGCCGGCCAGGCAGACCAGGGCCAGCAGTCCCCCGGCGATCAGCAGGCCCCAGCCCAGGGGCCCCGAGCGGCGCCCCTGCTGGAAGTCGAGCATGAGCGGGCGCATCTCAGGCCACCGCCCGGCACATGGCATACAGGCTGTCGCGCACGCCATCGGCGGCGTCATCCAGGTCACACAGCGTCACCCCCGGTACCTGGGGCGGCGACTCGATACGACCGGGCGCGTGCAGGTAGAGGGGCAACGGGCGCTCGCTGGCGGACGCCTGCAACTGGCTTTCACGACCGATCAACGCCGCCAGGGCCGCATCGCTGTCGTTGCCACCCACCGAGCGCACCGCCGTCCAGCGCCCTTCCCGGGCCAACAGGAGGACGCTGCGCAGCGGCTCGGCGACGACGAACAGAAAGTCGTCGCCGCTCAGTTGCCGGTCGAAGCGATTGAACGCCGCCATCAGGTACGGCTGGACCGAGCGCAGGCGCAGGCCGCGGCTGCGGGCCAGGCCGCGCAGGTGCTCCAGCAGAGCGTGCGGGAGTGCGCTGGCGATGCGCTGGTGGCCGGCCGCTTCGGCCGACAGCACCAGGTCCCAGGCCTGCTCCGGCGTGCCGTACAGGTCCTCGAAGCACAGCCTGGCGAAACCTTGCAGTTCATCCGGGCGGTTGATCTGCTCGCTCCACGGCACCAGGCAGAAGCGGCTGAAGTGCGCCGAGATCACCACGTCCAGACGGGCACCGGCGCGCGTGTGTTCGGCGAGCAGCAGGTCGAGGGTTTCCAGGGCGACGGCCCAGCCGTGGAAGCCTTCGTCGATGAAGCCGACGCTGCCCAGCCAGCGCCGCGCACCGGCCTGGCACTGACCCAGGCCGACACCGTTGGCACCGAGCACGGCGATATAACGATCACGCGATAAAAGTGACACGGTTGATCTCCTCGAGCGTGGTACGCCCTTCCTGCACCAGTTCCAGGGCCGATTCGCGCAGCAGGCGCAAGCCGCGGCTACAGGCCAGCGCCTTGATTTTCACCACCGGCTGGCGCTCGACGATCATCTGCCGCAGCTCGTCATCCAGGTGCAGCAACTCGGCGATCGCGGTTCTGCCGCGATAGCCGCTGCCGCGGCAATGGCCGCAGCCCTTGCCATGGACGAAGCGGTAGTGGCCGACCTGCCGGGGATCGAGCCCGGAGCGTTGCAGCTCGTCGGCATCGGGCTCGCACGGCACGGCGCAGCTGGTGCAGACCAGGCGCACCAGGCGCTGGGCGAGCACCGCGTTGAGCGCCGAGACCAGGCTGTAGGGGTCGAT
Organism: Pseudomonas japonica; assembly: GCF_900188455.1. Taxonomy (GTDB): domain Bacteria; phylum Pseudomonadota; class Gammaproteobacteria; order Pseudomonadales; family Pseudomonadaceae; genus Aquipseudomonas; species Aquipseudomonas japonica. The sequence goes on from NZ_FZOL01000035.1 coordinate 8,035, forward strand.
TTCCATCTGGGTGAAGCGACCGATCACGTCGAACACGTTGTTGGCGTGGATGGTGGTGAACACCAGGTGCCCGGTAAGGGCCGACTGCACGGCGATCTGCGCGGTGTCGGGGTCGCGGATCTCGCCGACCATGATCTTGTCCGGGTCGTGACGCAGGATCGAACGCAGGCCCCGGGCGAAGGTCAGGCCCTTCTTCTCGTTGACCGGAATCTGCAGGACACCCGGCAACTGGTACTCCACCGGGTCCTCGATGGTGATGATCTTGTCCACGCCGTGGTTGATCTCGGTGATCATCGCGTACAGGGTGGTGGTCTTGCCGCTGCCGGTGGGCCCGGTGACCAGCACCATGCCGTAGGGCTCGGCGGCCAGCCGGCGCAACTGAGCCAGGGTCGCCTCGGCGAAGCCCAGGGCCTGGAGTTGCACGCCGCAGACCTTGTCGGCCAGGTCCTGTTTGTCCAGCACCCGCAGCACCGCGTCTTCGCCGAAGATGCTCGGCATGATCGAGACCCGGAAGTCGATCTGCCGGCCACTGATGCCGATCTTGAAACGCCCGTCCTGGGGCACGCGTTTTTCGCCGATGTCCAGTTCGGCCATGACCTTGACCCGGGAAATCACCTGCTCGGCGAATTCGTTGCCCTGGATCTTGCTGATGTTGTTCAGCACCCCGTCGATCCGGTACTTGATCACCAGGCCGTTGCCGGTGGTGCCCAGGTGGATATCGCTGGCGTGCATTTTCAGCGCGTCGTACAGGGTCGAGTTGACCAGCTTGACCACCACGCTGGCGTCTTCGCTGATGCTGGTCAGGGACAGGCTCTGCAGGGTGTCGCTTTCGGTCTGGGTGTCGGCCTGGGCGTTGAGCGACTCCACCGCATGGAAGCTTTCTTCGTGACGGGCCAGGTAGGCCTTGAGGTCGTCGGCATGCACCAGGTACAGCGCGGCACCGTGCAGGCAATCGTCGATCCAGGCCAGGCGGGCATTGTCGAAGGGATCGGCGAACACGCCGATGACGCTCTCGTCGTGACGCAGCAGGATGAATTCGCGCTTGAGGCATTGCGCCAGGGTGACCCGGTCGAACACCGGGGTGGCGCTGAACAGGGCGTCGCTGTCCAGCACCGGGTAGTGCAGCGTGGCGCCGAGGCAGTGGATGAAAGGCATGGGCGCCAGTTCGCTGAGCGCCCCGAGGGCGTCGAGCAGTCGTTCGCCGGAACTGGCGGCACGGGCGCGGGCCTGAGCCAGCTGTTCACTGCTGAAACGCAACGGTACAGGGGCTGACTGCACCGTTTCCAAGGCAAGGGACAGACGGTCCATGGCTTGCTCTCCAACGCCGGGGGGCTTTGAGCCCTATCGACGCGGCGAGCCATTTCGGCCCAGGCCGGAACGTCTTGTCGCGTCACTACTCCCCGGTGAGCAAGTGTTCGTCGTCTGGGGCCAGGGAGGTCGCGCTTCGTCGGCGGTCCGCCAGCACCCAACTGCCGTCGTACATCTGCAGCGGGAAGCTCTCAGTCTTGTTCTGGCGGCGTTCGACGAAGCCCTCGGCGCGGGTCACGGCTGCTCCGGGTTCGCGCTCCACCCCCAGCAGGTCGAAGATCGCTCGGGCCAGCTCCGCCAGGGGGAACGGCTTGAACAGGATATGACTGACTCCCAGCGCCCGGGCCCGATCACAGACTTCCGTGGTGGGGTGCCCGGTAATCAGCACGAAGTGGCATTTCCTGTCCTGGCGAACGGCATCGAGAACGTCAAAACCTTCCATATCGGGCAAGCGGTAATCGAACACCATCACATCGGGCGCGAAACCTTCGGCAACTCCGATGGCCGTGGCGCCGTCGTGCGCTATCAGGACTTCCAGCCCTTGCGCCTGCAGGTAATCCTGGAGGTTCCGTGCAAGCAGCTGTTCGTCTTCAACAACCAGTACTTTGTTCAACAAGGCGGTCTCCTTGTAGCCGCGGATCCGAGAGCCGGGCCTGGTGGAGTGTGTGCCTTGCTTAGGCTTGAGCACACTTCATGCCAGGCTTCACAACGCTCCAGCCAGCGCTGCATATGATTGATATCCATAAGTATTTTTCTACACTCGAAAGGCTCTCCCCCAAACACGGGGGCATCTGCGGACAGGGTCTCGGGCGTTTGCCCCACTAGTGGGGAAAACGGCTGCGGTCATCGTCGATCCGTTCGATCCGATTGCTCGAGCGCAACTGCGCCAGGGCGTGCTGCCGGGCCTTCGCCCGTTGCTCGCGGGCGAGGTAAGTGCGAACCATTTCCAATCCTTGTTGTTCTGAGACATCGGCTGCCCCCAAGTGGTTCTGCAAGAGAATCAGGTGCCATCCCACATCCGTACGCACTGCCTGGCTGATCTCGCCGGAAGCCATGGCAAAGGCCGCGGCCTCGAACTCCGGAAACATGCGGCCCCGGGGAAAGTAACCCAGGTCGCCCCCCACGCCGGCGGAAGCATCTTCGGAGCGGCGTCTGGCGACACTGGCGAAGTCCTCGCCCGCATCGATTTCCCGGCGGACTTCTTCCAAGCGTAGCCGCGCGGCCTCGACCGCGGCGGGATCGGCATCACGGGCGACCTTGATCAGGATATGCCGGGCCTGGACCTGCTCCGGCCGACTCATCTCGGCGCGGTGTTGCGCATAGAAGGCCCGGACCTGCCCGTCGTCCGGCGCGGCGACCGTGGTCAGTTCGTCGAACATCTGCCGGGCCGCCAGTTCGCGCCGGGTGTAGTCGGCATAACCGGCCTCGTCGAACCCCGCGTCGGCCAGCCGCCGGGCAAACACCTCGGCGCCGCCCATGGCCTGGCGGGTCTGCTCGATCTGGGTGGCGACCACCTCGTCGCTGATCCGCACCCCGCGCCGGAGCGCTTCCTGCCAGAGCAGTTCCTTGTCGATCAGGGCGTCCAGCGCCTGTCGCCGCAACTGCTGGTAGGCCTTGGGACTGCGGATGCTGCCCAGCGCCCGCCCCTGGTCCTCCAGGTACTCGGCGAAATAGCGTTCCAGGCGAAACGCCGAAATCTCCTCGCCATTGACCCGCGCGACCACCGGCTCGTTGGCGCTCAGCGCCCAGGGTGTCCACAGGACCAGCAGGATCAGGCAATCATTGAGTTTCATGGGCGGACTCCGGTCACGGCATCGCGGCAACGGGTTTATAGGGCGCCACCAGGTAGAAGCGCTGCTCGGGCAGTTCCAGGGTCACCACATGGGCGCCGTTCAGGCCCAGGCGGCGGCCGGGGCCGAAGCTGATCGGCGGGGTCAGGCCGGTGGCGAAGTCATGCAGGCCCTCCAGGGCGTCGACCAGCCGTTCACGGCTGATGTCGCGGCCGGCCTGCTTCATGCCCTCGCCCAGCAGCAGCATCGAGCTGAACGCCGCCACTTGCAGCACCGCGTACTGCCCGTCGAGGCCCGCCGCTGCACGGACCTGGGTCAGTGCCTGGCGCCCGGCCGGCGTCCAGTCGCCGGGCACGAAGGGATAGGCCAGGAAGACCCGGCGGGAAAAACCCTCCGGCACCTGCAGCAGATCGCCGGCCACCTGGTTGGCGACGGCGAACAGGTAAGGTGTCTGTCCGGCCGCCTGCAGGCGGCTGGCGAACGCGCTGAAACCGCTGCCATTGCCCAGGTAGAAGACCGAGCGCGGCATCGGCAGCGCTGCCGCCTGCTCCGGGTCCGAGGCCTGCAGGCGCACATCCTGCCAGCCGTTGGCCCGCAGGTACTGGCCAAGATTCTGCGCCGCCCGTTGCAGGTCCGCCTCGTCCGGGTAGGTGATCAGGGTCGGTCCCTGGCGCGCGTCCAGGGGCTGTGCGGCGTAGTCGGCCAGGGCGATCAGTTGCTCGCGCAGCCCCGGCAAGGGCTCGAAGATCTGCCGGCTCGACTCGGCGTCGCCGAGCAGCGACAGCGCGCCGATCAACGGCACCCCGGCCCGTTCCAGGCGCGGGGCCAGCAGCGGCCCGAGCGCTGGTGCCAGTGGCGCGACCACGGCAAACACCTGCTCCTCGTCGAGCAGCCGGTCGAGGGCCTGCCCGGCACTGTGCCGGTCCGGGCCGGGATCGACGATGGTCAGGCGTAACCGGCGGCCATGGATACCGCCCGCCTGGTTGATGCGCGCGATGCAGCCCTGGAGCAGCGCGGCCACGGTGGCGCCCTCCTCGGCCAGAGGCCCGCTGCCGGGCAGCAGGGTGCCCAGGTGCACGCTGTCGGCCTCCACGCCGGGATCGCGGTCCTCGGCCAGGCGCTTGAGGTAGGCGGTCAGGTTGCGCTGGTCGTTCAGCGACAGGACGAAGCGCGGCATGCTCGGGTCGAGCCGGTTGCCCGCCGGATCGAGACCTTCCTGGATCGCCCGGGCCAGGGTGCCGTCGGCATAGGCCGGGTAACTGCGGCCATTGACCTGCTGCTGGCCATGCACACTGCTCAGCCGCGACCAGCCAAGGTCCACCGGCCGTACCCCGCCCTCCGGTCGCCCGCGGCCGTCGGCGCCATGGCAACCGGCGCACGGCAGGTGGCTGGCCGGCAGCAGCGTGCCCGCCGCGCCGACCCGCGCCATGAGCGGCTCGCCGCTCGCCGACAGGCCTTCACGGTACAGGCGCTTGCCGGCGCTCTCGCTGGGGTCCAGCGTCAGCGCCCAGGCGCCGCTGGCCAGGGCGGCCAGCCAGCACAGGCCGAGGACAAGGAAGGTCTTCATGGCCCGTGCTCACCGGCCGACCACGGGCATGGTCAGCAGTTGCAGGCGCTGGGCGATGGCGGCGGCCGGCGCATCCGGACGGATCTTGCTCCAGCGCTTGTTGGCCACATCGCCGACGATCAGTTGCGTGGAGTGCTGCTCGGGCGACGGCACGATCTGCCCGATGCGGCGCAGCACCAGGTCGATCTTCGCCTTGTCGCCGGTGAGGAAAAGCCAGTGGGGATCATCGACCCCTTGCTTCAGGGTAAAGGCCTTGAGCACCGCCGGCGTGTCGCGCAGCGGGTCACTGGTAAGGGAAATGAAGGTAATGCCCTCGGCCTGCTCGCCCAGCATGTCCCGCACCTCCTTGAGCTTGCGGGTGATCAGGGGGCAGGCATCGGTGCAACTGGTGAAGATCACGTTGAGCAGCACCACGCGGTTTTCCAGGGCATCGCTGTAGAACCGCAGGGTCTCGCCGTTCTGGTCCTGCAGCGGGGTATCGGTGAACCAGGTCCGGGCATCGTGGGTGCCGCGGACCGTCGGTTCCGCGGCCAGCGTTTTCTCCGGTTCCGCCGTCGCCTCGGGGGCGTGCTGTTCATGGGCGAACACCACGGCGGTGAAGACGCAGAAGCACACCCACAGAACAATCCAGTCGCTGATCTTCATGGTTGCTGCTCCAGGGCGAGCGCGTGGTGGCTGGCTTGCGCATGACGTTGCGCGCTCAGCTTTTCCACTTCCCGGATCAACACCTCGGGGTCGGTGAAGCCGTAGTAGCGGGTCCAGTTGCGACTGTTGCCATCGCCCACCAGGATCAACGGGGCGTGGCTCCTGACGTCGCCGCTGAAGCTGCCCAGGCCCTTGAGGGTTTCCGTCACCGCGCTCGGCGAACCGGTCAGCCAGCTCCAGCCGGGACCGTTCTGGAACGCCCGGGCGTAATCGGCGAGGCGCCGGGCATCGTCGCGCTGCGGATCGATGCTGATCGAGACCAGTTGCACCTCGCCGCCAACCCGCTCGCCCAGTTGCTTCTGCACCTTTCCCAGGATCGACGACACCACCGGGCAAACCGTGGTGCAACTGGTGTAGATGAAACTCATGACCACGATCCGGTCCTTCACCAGGTCGTTTTCCAGCTGTACCGCACGGCCGTCCTGGTCGACCAAGGCGACGTCGGCGAACCTCACCTGGGTCGCCTGGGCGCTGGACGGAGCGGCCGTCGTGCCGTGGCCGGCGTGTTCACCCGCCGAATGTGCCTGGACCTGGGTGATCGCGGCGAACAGCAGGCCGAGCGTCAGCAAGAATCGGTTCATGTCGGTTTCCTCTTCAGTGGGCCACGCCGGGGACGACCCGGACACTGGCGAAAGTCTTGTCGCCAAAGTCCGCGCCCAGGGAGGCGGCGCGTACATGCAGGTACCAGGCACCGGGCTGGTCCAGGGTCAGCGGCACCTCGTAGATGCCCTCGTCCACTTCCCGCGCGGCCACGCTGCGGGCGCGCGACGAGGGCGCACGGAAGTAGCGCACCTGAACGTCCTTGAGCCCGCCCCGGCGCACCTCCTGCGTGCCCTGGACGATGCGAAAGCGCACCCGGTACGGGCTGCCGAGGGCCGTACTGGCGCTGTCGAGCATGAATTCGACCCTGGGCACCCCGGGCAGCCGGGCGCTGTCGCCGGCGGGCTCGACCAGGGTACTGAAGCAATGGACGATATTCGGCTGGTTGAGCAGGAACGCGACATCGAAGCGGCCGGCGGGCGGCAGCTTGACCCGCGTGCTGTAAAGCCCCGGCGCCACCTCCCGCAGGCTGCGGTCGATCACCAGCGCGGCGCGCGCCATCTGGCCGCGGTTGGGGTAGCCGGACATCGGCGCGTTCATGCCCTCGGCGTAGAAATAGGTGGTGTTGTCCACCGGGTTGACCACGAACACCGCGTTGTCGTCCCGCGTCACCGCCAGGCTCGCGGCCAGCGGCAGGTCGCCCGCCAGGCGCGGTGCCTGGGGACCGGCGTCGAAGCCCTGGCTGATCGGCGTACGCCCGGCCCTCAGCGAGGCGAGGTTGATCATCGTCACCTTGGCCGACGACAGCCCGCGGATATAGGCGTAGGCCTGGCTGAACACCACCTGGTAAGGCTCGCTGGACACCGCCAGGTCGTGGATCAGGGCGTCGTTGCCGGCGTCGATGATCGAGGCCTGGTTCTCCAGGGTGTTGAGCACCACGGCAAAGCGTCCGTCGTGGCTGAAGCCCATCGGGCCCAGCCCCTGTTTCAGCTGGACCACCCGACGCACCGCAAGGCTGGCGGCGTCGATGACCGTGACCGTGCCGTCCTTGCCGTCGGCGACATAGGCCGCCTGGGACAGCGGCGACCAAGCCAGCGACAGCGGATGCGAGCCGGTCTTCAGTTGCTTGCTCAGGGTCAGGCTGGCGATGTCGATGATGCTCACCGTGCCGTCGTCGCGGTTGCTGACGAAGGCGTGGCGGCTGTCCTGGCTGAAGGCGATTTCGTGGTGGCCGGCACCGGTGGCCAGGTGCTTCAGCGGCTTGAGGCTCTGCGCATCGATCACCGTGACCCCGGAGCGTACGGGCGTGCGGGCATTGTTGCCGACCCACAGCAGGCGCTCGTCGGGTTGCAGGGCCAGCCGCACAGGCTCGTCGCCGGCGGCGATGCTGTCGATGACCTTGAAGCGCTCGCTGTCGATGACCGCCACTTCGCCGGCGGTGGGCATGGAGACGAACACCCGCTTGTTGTCCTTCGGCGTCACCCAGTCCATCGGCGCCTGTTTCAGCTCGATCCGCGCCCGGGTGCTGGTGATCCCGCCGACCGACACCTGCGGATCGACCACCGACACGCTGGCATCACGGTTCATGACCAGCAGGAAGTAGCTGTTCAGATCGAGCAGCGACCGGGCACCGATATTCGACTTGAGGAAGGTCCCGACCCGCGACTTGCAACTGTGCTCGCGGCCCTGGGCGAGGTCCGCGGCGACGGCCTGCGGGTCGAGCCAGGCGCCCGGTGCCAACCCCGCCAGGGGCTGGCCGGAGGCACTGTCGCTGATGCGGAAACCGACATCGGCGAACTCGCCCTCGCGCAGCACGCCATCCGCGGCCAGGGGCGTGATCCGCAGCGCCACCGCCACCCCGTCGCGCACCAGCGTGCCCTCGTCCCCGGCCGCCCAGGCCGCGTTCCCCAGGGCCAGCAACAGCGCCCCGATCCACCACCCGCGTATGCCCTTGCCCATGTCCTTCCTCCCCCTCGGATTGCACCGGCGATCAAGGCGCCGGGGCCGGTTCCTGGTCGTTGGTCACCCGCAGCAGGCCCCACAGGCCGGCGGTGTTGCCGTAGGCCGCGTAGTCGCGGAACAGGTAGTCGCCCGGTATCGCATTGATGCCCCCCGCACTCGGGTGCATGAAGCTGAAGTGCGCGGCCGGGAGCACGCTTTCATGGGCGCCGATGTACATCGACATCGGGTTCAGGCCGAAGCGCACCGAGCCCACGCCGGGGGCACCCATCGGGTAACCGCCGGTGTCGCTCTTCTCCGGCAGGAACGGGTTGGCCGACCAGACATGTCCGTCGAGCTGGAAGGTGGTGCCGCGACTGCCGCCCGTGGGCATCAGGATGTGGGTGCGGAACGGTTGCCCCGGTTTGACGTACAGCACCGGCGTCTGCGGATCGCCCCCCACCAGGGCATTGCTGTAGGCCATATGGGCGTTGGGCACGTCGCCGTAGCCCGCGCCATCGGCATGACCGAACGGCGCATCCGGGGCCAGGCCGAAGCGATACCACAGCGGCTCGCTCCGGTAGTTGATGGCCATGCTGGAGTTGTCCTGCGGATCGGTCGGTACCCCCAGCCCTTCGGCCGCGATGCCTTCCACCGGACGCCCGTTGGCCCAGCGCAGGTTCAGGGCTTTCTGCCAGACCATCGCGAAGTCGCGGTAGCTGGTCTGCCCCGGCGCGCTGACCGTGGCGTTGACCTTGCGGGTGTCATCGACCCAGGTCGCGCCCAGCGGCAGGATGCTCATGGCGCCGCCCAGGCCTTTCTGCGGCTGTTTGATCACGTCCGCCGGGGTGAGGTTGAGCCCGCCGAACTCCACGGCCGTGGCATTGATGTTGTCCACGCTGCGGCCGAGCTGGGTGACCGGCTTGCCTTCGCGTTCCAGGTGCCCGGCGTAGAACTGGTAGGTACGGCTCGGCCAGGCACCGCTGTTGCCGACCCGTGGCGGGACGGTCTGCAGCGGGTTGGCGCCGACGTTGACCCCGTCGGACTTGGTGATGTCGTACGCCAGCAACTGCGCGTGCAGGCCAACATGGCTGGACGGCCGGATCAGGTTGTTGCTGAAGGTGGTCGAGCCGTCGCTGCCGTTGCGATCGCGCTTGACCACGCCTTGCATCACCGCGGTCTGGGTCAGGTCGGGCATGACGCTCGGCAGGCGGTTTTCCAGGGTGACGTTGATGCAGTCGCCGGCGGCGGCGCGCAGCACCAGCGGTTCCACCGGCACGCCGGGCTTGAGCTTGCCGCTGACCGGGTCGAGATCCGCCTTGCGCACGTAGAGGATCGCGGTCGGGTCATGCAGCGGGCCGCTCTGCCCGCCGATGGTCATGGTCACGCCGTCCTCCGGATCGGTCACCGTGACCTGCGGGATGCTCACCGGCCGCGAGTTGAACACCAGGGTCCCGCCCGCCGGGTTCAGCGGCCCGCCCACATGCTGGCCGAGGCCGGCCGGATCGCCGAGGGTCAGCCCCAGCGGGTTGCCCAGGATGTCGTTGGCCAGTGCCGCGACCACTTCGTAGTTGCGCTGTACCGTCGGCCGGGTGCCGATGCCGTTGGGGTTGGCGCCGATCCGCGGGCAGGTGCCGTCGAAGGCCACGGTGTTGCGCATGCCGGCCGGCTTGGGATTGTTCGGCAAGGCGAACAGGTCCGCACGCTGCGCCGTGTAGTTGCGCATGACGCCCCAGATGCCGCTCCAGTAGCCTTCCAGCGATGCGTCCATCGAGTACAGGTAGTCACCGGTGGTGGCGGCCGAACTGGACAGCATCGAAACCGGCGCGATGAAGCCCATCTGCTCGGAAATCCCGATCATCTGCGAGGCCCGCCAGCCGGAGTTGGAGCTGTTGCCGAAGCCGGAGCCGCTCTGCAGCCACTTGACCCCGTGCAAGGTCACGTTGTGCTCCTCCTCATGGCCGCCGGCGTGCACCCGCAACCTCACGTTGTCCCCGGTGTAGGTGCGCAGCATGGGGGTGAAGGGATCGCCCGGCTCGGCGCCGCCACGGTTGATATGCGGTGGGAACAGGGTGGTGCCGCCGGTGGGGCCGACCGCGGAGGTGACCAGGTTCGGCGCCAGGTTCATCGCCGGGATGGCACGGTCGGTGCGGCTTTGCAGGGCATAGGCGAGGTCGCCGCCGAGGCCGTCCGCCTGCATGCCGCGCTTGCCGTCGGGGCCGACCTTGTTCGGGTCGTACACCCGCAGGGCCAGCGGCTCGTTGCGGTAATTGATCACGAACATGCCCGGATCATCCACCGAGATGGCCTGCGGGCACGGCCGGCTCGGACAGCCCGGGACCTCGCCGCCCTGCACTTCGACGATGCCTTCGAGCAGGTTGCTGGCGTTGTTGCGCACCGGCGGGTTGATGGCGTAGCGGAAGCTGTCCGCGGTTGCCGGGAAGGATTGCGGGTTGGGCCGCCCGTCGGGCCCGGCGCCGACGTACACGCCGGCTTCATAGGCGTGCTGGAAGTCGCTGTATTCGAGGAAGAACTCGCGGAAGCTGTCGTTCTTGCCGTCGCCATCCAGGTCGCCGGTGGACACCACGGCTTGCCACGAGGTCGGCCCGCCGTCCTGGCGCGCGCCGCTGTACAGCGGCTCGCCGGTTTCGGCGTGGAACCAGGTGGAACCGGCCGGTTCGGCCAGCACCGTGGCATACAGGCCGATCTGCTGGTGGGTCGATGGGCCGAGGTGGTCGTGGGTGAAGATGGTGCCCAGGCCGCGGTCGATGCCCCTGACGTTCACCACCGGATCGACGAACCAGCGCTGCATGGCCGTCCGCGCCCCGACCCAGTCGGCCCGGCCGAACTGGCCGAAATACGGGTGACTGCGGGCTTTCGGGCAGGCTGGCGTGCCGTCCCGCGGGTCCGCCTCGGCGCACTGGTTGAAGGCGCGGATGGCATGGATGCGTTCCTGCACCGCACCGGGCGAAAGCACGCCGTCTTCGTAGTTCCAGCCGTTGGCCGAGCCGTCGGCGGCGGTCAGGTCCCACTTCGGCAGGTGGATGTGCTGGCCGATCACATCGGTCGGCGTGCGCACCTGGTAGTCGTCCATCTCGTAGGTGGCCGGCACCAGGTTGGTCTGCTGGTACTGCACGCAGTCGAAGGTGTTCATCCGCATCACCAGCGGCTCCGGCGGACGCTGCTTGGTGATCACCGGCCAGGCGTCCTCCCACAGGGCCAGGATGCGCGCCTGCGGGAAGTGGTAGCCGACCTTGTTGTAGACCGCGTCGAACTGGATGTTCGCCGCCTTGTACAGGCGCGGACGGTCAGCGGTGAAGGTGGACGAGCCAGTGAAGGACAGCCCGTCGAGGCGTTCGCCGCTGTTGAACTCGCCGCTGCCGGCGCTGCTGGTCAGGCGTTTCTGCCGATCGTCCATGCACGGCTCGTAATACGGCGCGCCGGCGATCGGCAAGGCGCCATTGGTGCGGAAGTTGCGCGCGACGATCTGGCTGCCGGGCAGCAGGGCAAAGCTGGGGTGATCCTTTTTCGCGTGGAACGCCATGGCGGCCTGTTCGACCTCGGTGCCCTCCTCCGGCAGATACAGCGGTTTGGCCCGGGTCACTTCCTTGGAGAAGTCCAGGGACGTGGTCACGGTGTGCGCCTCGCCACCGGCGGAGAAGCCGTCCAGCGAATGCCGGCCCAGGCCACCGTCCCAACCACCGGACTGGGCCGGGTCGAGGTTGGCCCACAAGGCCTTGCCACTGGCTTTCAGCGCCTGCGCCGTGCTGGCATCGAGCATGTCCAGCGGCGGCGTCGGCGGACGTTGGCCGACCGAGGTTTCCATGCCGCCGATCCAGAACGGATAGCCCGGGTTCTTCAGGCTGCCGTCGGCGTTGCGGTTGGCTTCGCTGCGGTCCACCAGGGCCAGCGAGCCGATCGCCCGGACGCCGCCGTCATGCCCGCCATCGTGGTCGTCATGCTCCTCGTCATCATCATCGTCGTCTTCGGCGAGCAGGGTTTCCCTCACCTTGGGCACCACCGCCACCTTGCCGGGCATCGGCGGCATGGCCTTGCCGGGCAGGGGCACGACGGCGGGTATCGGCGTGCCGGCGACGATTTCACCATCGGGCAAGGCCCGCGCGCCCGCGGCCGGCTTGCCGCTGCGCAGGGCGAACGGCTCGCTGTGATAGCCATCGCTGCCCTGCTGGGAAACCTCCAGGCGGGTGCCTTCCTCGAACACGTCATGCACCCGCCACATGGACCACATGCCCTGGGCGAAGTGCGGGTAGAAATGGCAGTGATAGATCGCGTCGCCGGCCACCCGGTTGCGGTTGCCCGAACCGCCGTTGGCGATCTCGTAGGTGTAGCCGGCCCCCGGACCTATGCCCTGGGCGTCGACGTAGTCGGAGTTGTCATCGTTGGGGTTGAACAGCCACTGGTGACCATGCAGGTGGAAGATGTGCTGCTCATGGCCGTTGTGGGTATTGCGGAACTTGACGAAGTCGCCGATGTAGCTGTGGTTGACGTTCGACGGCTCCGACGGGTACAGCGCCATGCTCGCCTTGACCCCGATCTGGTCGGCGCGGGGCACCTCGCCAGGGCGGATGTTCTCCAGCCCGGCGTTGGCCGGTACGTCCACCAGCATCGCCACATCGCCGACGGTGTGGGAACTGAGGAAGAACTCCTCGTAGGCGCAGGACAGGCAGTCGTGCATCGGGCCCACGCCCAGGCGGTTGGCGATCACCTCGGCGCCCATGCCGCCCGAGCCGTAGTTGATCATGAACGAGTCGCGGGTCGGCTCCAGCACGTGGCTCATCACCGGGTCTGCCCAGTAGCCGGGAAAGGCCTGGGTGGCAGCGGTTTCATCCTGGAACTGCGAGGCGAAGTCGCGGAACGGTTCGAGCCGGTTGGGCAGCGCCGGGTTGCGCTTGCCTATGGACTCCAGCGGGTAGGTCGAGGCCGGGAAGCTGCCGTCGGCGTTGCTGCCCATCACGATGGCATCGCTTTCACTGGAGATGATTTCATTGCCATCGACCATGTTGATGATCGGCGTGCCGGCCTTGCCCTCGCCGAGCCACGGCTCGCGCTGCGGGTAGCGGGCCTGGTAGTCGATGATCGGCTGGCCGGCGGGGGTGCGGGCGCTGGACGCCAGGCGCATTTCTTCCTCGGTCACGGTATTGCGATAGCTGCGCCCGCCCTTGGGCATGACCACCACGGTGGCGAACAGCCCGTTGGCGACGTTGCCGGCATCGCCTTCGCCGCCGAAGGTCGCGCCCCGGCTGCTGGCGGCGAAGGCACCTTCGCGCTCGGCGTACAGGGTGTAGCTGCGGCTGGCCCCGGGGGCGATCAGGGTGTTGGGGTTGCGCCCGGTGTAGCTGGCGATGTCGTCGATGCTGTTGACCGCCTGCATGCCGTTGACCTGGAAGCCGACATGGCGGTCGGTCACCTGCTCGTCGACCTTGAAGTCATCGTCGCCGAAACCCTCTTCGCCCTCCTCGCCTTCCTCGCCCTCGTCGTCATGGTCGTGGCTGCCGGGATTGGCCTGGTACGCCAGCAGGTTCTGCAGGTTGATGGTCAGGCAGTCGCCGGCGGCGACCCGCAGCACCAGGGGCCGCGGGCGCTTGTCGGGACGCAGCGAGACCTTGCCCGGCACCGCCGCGCCCCCCTGGGTGAGCGGGCGGTCATGCTCATCGACCACATCGCGCCGCAGGGCGAACAGCATGCCGTTGGCGTTCTGCGCCCCGAGGCGGTTGAACATCAGCGGCTGGTCCAGCGCCACGACGTTCGCCACCAGGTTGCGTTCGCAACGGGCGGCGGCCTGCGCCGTCTCGATGCCGAACAAGGGGGCGATCAGGAACATCAGGGGGAACAACCGATGAGCGTGGGGAATGCCGGTCATGATCACGGGCCTCGCTGCTGGAGCTCATGGGGGAATGAATTCGCGCTAAAGCCTTTTGAGCAATCTGTGTGCCATGAATAATTTCGTTTGGTTTCAGATGGTTGAATCAGGTTCTGGAAAAGTTGGGGGAGATTCCCCACCCGTTTCCCCAGTTTGCGTGGTTGCTGGTGGTTGCCTGTCTTGAGGCTTTCGGCGCTCTCAAGATCGAGCGCCGCCCGCGCGGCGCATCGCGGTGCATGTCGATGCTTTTCTAGCGCCCTTGAGATCGAGCGCCGCCCGCGCGGCGCTTCGCGAGCAAGCTCGCTCCCACAGTTTGTTGCAACGCGCCATGGCCTGTGGGATTTGGGTTGTCAGCCTTTGTTTTTTCGGCGATGTATCGCGGGGAGGCTGTTGTGTTCGACTCGGTATCGAGTCGAACGCACAAAGCGGTCAATGGCGGTCTATCAGACATAGGTTCGTTGCAACAAACTGTGGGAGCGAGCTTGCTCGCGAAGCGCCGTGCGGACGGCGCTCGATCTCAAGGGCGCTAGAGAAACATCGACATGCACAAGCGATGCGCCGCGCGGGCGGCGCTCGATCTCAAGGGCACTGCAAGACTCAAGACAGGCACCATAAAGCCATAACGCGATTCCCCCCCCCAAAGTCGGGGAACCCACCCCCTCACAACGGCGCATCCACCGCCAGCCCCTGCAGGCGCCGATACTGGCGCAGCACACTGGGCACATAACGCTGGGTCTCGGCGAACGGCGGCACCACTCCACCACGGCTGAGCACAGCCTGGGGACCGGCGTTGTAGGCGGCCACGGCGAGGGTGATGTCGTTGCCGAACAGGGTCATCAGGCGCTTGAGGTAACGGGCGCCGCCCTGGATGTTGGCCTGGGGGTCGTAGACGTTGGTCACCCCCATTTCCCGCGCGGTGTCGGGCATCAGTTGCATCAGCCCACCCGCGCCCTTGGCCGAGGTGGCACCGGAGTCGTAGTTCGACTCCTGGCGGATCACCGCGTGAAGCAAGGCTTCCGGCAAGCGATTGGCCTCGGCCGCGGCGCGTACCAGCTCGGCATAGGGCTGGCCGGCGATCATCTGCGGTTGCGCCGCGGGCCCGGCCCGCACCACCTCGGCGTCGCGGATCACCCGCTCGTAATGACGCCCGGGACGGTGGACGTTGGACAGCACGTAGCTGCCGTTGGCATCCACCGACACGAACACATCGGCATGGCCGACGCCCGTCAGCAGCAGCCCGCCGAGCAGTGCGGCAGCAAGTTTGCGGTTCATCTTCGCCTCCCCCGACCAGCCCCGGAAATTGGGGGTAATGCCCCACTGGGCGGTCGTGAACCTGCCTTACGCAAGCAGCGTGCCGCCGCGCCGAAGCCCGGCTGCCGCGGGCCATGGCGACAATCGCGGAGCCTGAGCACGGCGCTTGCATGAGCCCTGCCGGCGACTCCGCTATCGACTGTGTGAGGTCATCATGAATCGGCATCCGTGTCATACCCCGCGCGCCCAGCGCGGGTTCACCCTGCTCGAACTGCTGGTGGTGCTGGTGGTGCTCGGGCTGCTGGCCGGCCTGGTCGCGCCGAAGTACTTCGCCCAACTGGGCCGCTCCGAAGCGAAAGTGGCCAAGGCGCAGATCGAGGGACTGGCCAAGGCGCTGGACCTGTATCGCCTGGAGGTCGGCCACTACCCCTCGACCGAACAGGGTCTGCAGGCGCTGGTGACGGCGCCCGCGGACGAAAACCGCTGGACGGGCCCCTACCTGCAGAAGCAACTGCCCCAGGATCCGTGGGGGCGCAACTACCTCTACCGCCAGCCCGGCGAACACGGCGAGTACGACCTGCTGTCCATGGGCAAGGACGGTCAACCCGGCGGCGACGGCGAAAACGCCGAAGTCACCAGTTGGCAATAAGCGGAGTCCGGCCCATGCGCTTCCATCTCAAGGCCGTCGGCAAGGCCGGCGTCGTCTCGCTGACCATCGAGGCTCCGGGCGATGGCGAAGCCCGGCGTATCGTCGAAGACCAGGGCCTGCGCGTCCTCAGCCTGCGCGCCGAGCGGCACTGGCGCGCGTTGCGCCCGCGCCCGCGGGAAACCTTCAACCTGGTCCTGTTCAGCCAGGAACTGACCACCCTGCTCAACGCCGGCCTGCCGCTGATCGACGCGCTGGAAAGCCTCGCGGAGAAAGAACAGGCCTCCCAGGCGCGCAAGACCCTCGATGGGCTGGTGCGCCTGCTGTACGAAGGCAAGTCGTTCTCCCAGGCCCTGGCCCAGCTTGCGCCGGTATTCCCGCCGCTCTACATCGCCCTGGTGCAGTCCAGCGAAAAGACCGGTGCGGTGGGCGAGGCGCTGGGGCGCTATGTCAGCTATCGGCAACGCATGGACGAGGTCCGGCAGAAGATCGTCAGCGCCTCGATCTACCCGGTGCTGTTGCTGGTCGTCGGCAGTGGCGTGGTGCTGTTCCTGATGGGTTATGTCGTCCCTCGCTTCAGCCTGGTGTTCGAAGGGCTGGGCAACGACCTGCCGTGGCTGTCGCGGATGCTGATGAACGGCGGCATGTTCCTGCATGCCCGCCAGGGCGAGCTGTTCGCCCTGCTCGTGGCCGGCCTCGGCGGCCTCGCCGTGCTCCAGCGCCGCCCGGCGTTTCGCCGCGCAATCGGGCGGCTGGTGGAAAAACTGCCGGCGGTCCACCAACGCCTGGTCATGTACGAACTGGCGCGCTTCTATCGTTCCCTGGGCATTCTCCTGCAGGGTGGAATCCCGCTGGTCACCGCCATGGGCATGGTCCGCGGCCTGCTTGGCGGCGCCTCCCGCCTGCGCCTGGACCAGGCCTGCGAACGGGTGCGCGAGGGCCAATCGCTGTCGGCGGCGCTGGAGCGCAATCAACTGGTGACACCGGTGTCCCTGCGCCTGCTCAGGGCGGGCGAACAGTCCGGCAACCTCGGGCAGATGATGGAGCGCAGCGCGGACTTCTACGACGAAGAGATCAGCCGCTGGATCGAATGGTTCGTGCGCCTGTTCGAGCCGCTGCTGATGACCTTCATCGGGCTGCTGATCGGGGTGATCGTGATCCTGATGTACATCCCGATCTTCGAGCTGGCGTCGAGTATTCATTGAGGAACGGAGGCCCGAGGGCATCCTCGAACACCAGGCTTCGCGACACAGGCAAACGACACCGGCTGCCCCCCTCCAGCCCTCGTGAAATCCCCGACCCCCGACCTTGCAAAAGCCCCGCAAGCGTCTAAGTTTTGTGAGTGACCTGATGAGGTGCCATCAAAACACTATCAATCAAAAGACACCTCACTCCCTCAAAAGAACAACGATCAGTCTGTAGAAACTGAAACGGATATCAGTCAAAAAATATCAAGAGGGATGCTTGATGATGCGCGGCCTATGGCGTGGTGTGCTCTCGAAACGAGGGCCTGCCGAACACTTCTGGGTGTCTGTAATCTGCTTTTCCGTCCTGGTGATCGCCAGCTTCCTGCTGTTCGAACAACAGATCCAGGACCTCGTCGCCCAGCTCGACCTGTACCTTCCGCAAACCCCTGCGCAACAGTTCAACCTGGCGCTGCTGGTGATCGCCTTGCTCGCGCTGGACGTGGTACTGCCCGTCCCGTCGAGCATGGTGGCGCTGCTGGCCGTGGCCGCCCTGGGCGGTGTCGGCGGTTACCTGGTGATCTTCATCGGCCTGTGCCTCGGCGCCTGGCTCGGTTATGCCCTGGGCGCCGGCTATTTCCGCGTGCTGTCCGGGCGCCTCGGGCTGCACCAGCGCAAGCCGGGACAACTGGCCTACACGCTGGGCACCCTGTCGCTGATCTGCCTGCGCGGCGTGCCGGTGCTGGCGGAAACCTCGGTGGTGGCCGCGGGCATGCAGCGCTATCCGCTGCGCGCCTTCCTTGTGGTGACCACCCTGGCCAATGCTGGCCTGGCCCTGGCCTACAGCGCCATCGGCAGCTATCTGGTGGCGCAGAACGCGCTGCTGGTGACGCTGCTCGCCAGCATGGTCCTGCCAGGCCTGTTCATCGCCGGCTACAGCCTGTTCAAGCGCCTGCGACAGGCGCCGGAACAAGCGCTGCGCGGCCGCTTCGAGGTCAGCTACGACTATCCGGTGCTGTTCACCGATCACCTGTTCGACCCGGGCAATTCCTGCCTGCACCGCCAACTCACCGCCGGGCGGCACGGCCGGGTGACGGTGCTGATCTTCGCCGACGAACACCTGCTGCACTGCAATCCACAGCTGGCGGCGCAGATCCAGAGCTGGTTCGCCGCCCATGCCACCGACCTGCACCTGCAAGCGCCGCCCATAGCCGTCCCGGCCGGTGAGCTGAGCAAGACCGCCGACGTGTTGCAGCAGCTCTACCGCGACATGCTCGACCATGGCCTGGACCGCCACTGCTATGTCCTGGCCATGGGCGGCGGCGCCCTGCTGGACTCGGTGGGCTATGCCTGCGCCACCTTCCACCGCGGCATTCGCCTGATCCGCCTGCCGAGCACGGTACTGGCGCAGAACGATGCCGGGATCGGGGTGAAGAACGGCATCAACGCCTTCGGCCAGAAGAACCTGCTCGGCGCCTTCTACCCCGCCACCGCGGTGATCAACGACTTCCAGCTGCTGACCAGCCTGGGCCGTCGCGACCAGATCGCCGGACTGGCCGAGGCGGTCAAGGTGGCCCTGATCAAGGACGAGGCCTTCTTCCAGTGGATGGAGCAGCAGGCCGACGCGCTCGCCGGCTTCGATCATGCCGCCAGCCGCCATGCCATCCGCCGCTGCGCCGAACTGCACCTGGCGCATATCACCGGTGCCGGCGATCCCTTCGAGCGCGGCAACGGCCGGCCGCTGGACTACGGCCACTGGGCCGCGCACAAGCTGGAAAACCTCAGCCAGCACCGTCTGCGCCACGGCGAGGCGGTGGCGGTGGGCATGGCCCTGGACGGGCTCTATGCCAATGCCCTGGGCTTGTTGAGCGATGCCGAGACGGAACGGCTCATGGACCTGCTGGCCAGGCTCGGCTTCAACCTGTGCCCGCCGGAGCTGGGCTTGAAGGACGCGCAAGGCCGTTCCCTGGTGCTGCTCGGGCTGGAGGAGTTCCGCCAGCACCTGGGCGGACAGCTGTCCATTCCCATGCTCAACCGCATCGGCAGCTCCATCGACCTGCATGAAATCGATGACCGCCTGATGGAGCAGGCGCTGCTGCGGCTGTCGTCCCGCGGCAGCGCGGCACTGGCCCTGAACGAGGGCTGCACGCCATGAGCCAGATGCCGCAGGTCAAGACCTGGATGACCCTGGGCCGCATCTCCAACCTGCCGACGGTATGGACCAACACCCTGGCCGCCACCCTCCTGGCCAGCAGTGCCGGGGCCCTGACGCCACCGTCGTCGCTGGTCTGGGTCCTGCTGCTGGTCACCCTGTCGCTGCTGTACCTGGCCGGCATGTTGCTCAATGACCTGCTGGATGCCGACTGGGATGAACAGCACCACAATCCCCGCCCCATTACCCTGGGTCTGGTCAGTCGGCAGCAGGTGCGCCTTGCCAGCGTGCTGTTGCTCGCCCTGGCCGCGGCCTCGGCGTTGCTCCTGAGCCAGCTGATCGACCAGCCGCACTGGCTGCTGGGGAGTGTGGTCCTGCTGGTGGGCTGCATCTTCGGCTACAACCTGCTGCACAAGAAGCACGTCCACAGCGTCTGGCTGATGGGCGCCTGCCGCTCGGCGCTGTACCTCACCGCGGCAGCCAGCCTGGCGATACCGCCAGGCCCCATCTGGCTCTGCGCTGCCCTGCTCGGGGTGTATATCAGCGGGCTGACCTACCTCGCCCGCCAGGAACACCGCAACCAGCTGATCAGCCGCCTGCCCGTGCTGCTGATGCTCAGCCCGCTGGCCCTGGCGCTGTATGCCGACACCCTGTGGTTCTGGCCGGTGCTCGCACTGTGGCTCGGCTGGCTGGGCTGGCACTACCGGCTGCACCTGGCCGATCCGCAAAAGCGCCAGGTGCGCGCCTTCATCGGCGCGGGGCTGGCGGCGCTGCCGCTGTTCGATGCCCTGGTCATGGCCGTGGCCGATCAGCCGCTGGGCAGCCTGTTCTGCGTCCTGGTGTTCTTCCTGCTCCCTCACTTCCAGCGCTGGATCAAACCGACATGAGCATGGATTCGCTCGAACTACGCCACGAATGCCTGGCTGAACGGCATCAGGACCTGACCCGACAACTCGATCCGGACGAGCTGCAGTGGTGGCAACAGGCCCGGGAGCAGCTGGCCCGGACAGCCGAGGCGATCAAGGCCAGCGTGTTGATCAGCCAGTGCGGACGCCACCTGCGTGACCAGCCCGGCACGGACGGCTGGAGCACCGTGCAACTGGCCCGCGCCCTGCTGCTGGCCGAGGTCGTCGGGCAGCAGGCCGGCGGCGACCAGGTGCCCCTGCTGAACCAGTTGTTCCTGTGGGGTGACGACCAGGAAAAGATCGTCCTGCTCAAGGCCCTCGACTGGCTCGACAGCCGCGGCCAGTGCCTGGAGCTGGCGTTGCTGGCCGGCCGCACCAGCAACCCCCAGGTCTTCGCCGCCCTCGCCCTCGATACGCCCTACCCGTCCCGCCACTACCCGGAACGGGCCTTCCACCAGCTGGTGCTCAAAGCGCTGGGCATGGGGCTGGACAGCGCCCGCGTGATCGGCTTGGCACAGCGCCACGGCGTCACCCTCAACCAGCTGGCCATCGACCTGCTGGACGAGCAACTGGCCGCCGACCGAACGGTCTCCCCCAGCCTGCCCCGGCTGATCGCCTTCGATCTGCTCAGCCCGGCGCAACGCCAGCGCCTGGCGGGCCTGGACCGGCAGCAACGCCTGCCCCGGGAATGGCACGAGTACCTGGCGAGCGCCTGAACGAAATCCCATGCACATCACACTCTGCCTTTGAAGAGGATGCACCCATGCCCAAGTACTTCGATCCGCATATCCATATGGTCAGCCGCACCACCGACGACTACCAGAACATGGCGGCCGCCGGCATCACCGGGGTCATCGAGCCGGCGTTCTGGCAGGGCCAGGCACGCACCAGCCTCGGCAGTTTCGTCGACTACTTCGACACCCTGCTCGGCTGGGAGCGCTTCCGCGCCAGCATGTTCGGCATCCATCACTTCTGCACCCTCGGTATCAACCCCAAGGAAGCCAACAACCTTTCGCTCGCCCACGAAGTCCTGGAGGCACTGCCGCGTTTCCTGGTGAAGGACGGCGTGGTGGCGGTCGGCGAGATCGGCTACGACGACATCACCCCCGAGGAGGATCGTTTCTTCGCCGCCCAGCTGGAGCTGGCCCGCCAGTTCCACCTGCCAGTGCTGGTGCATACCCCGCACCGCGACAAGATCGGCGGCACCAAGCGCACCCTGGCGGTGATCCGCGAAGTCGGCATCCCCGAGCATCTGGTGATCATCGACCACCTCAACGAGCTGACCCTGCCGCTGGTGCTGGACAGCGACTGCTGGCGCGGCCACTCCATCTACCCCAACACCAAGATGTCGGAGGAGCGCATGGTCGCCCTGCTCAAGCAGTACGGCACCGAGAAGATGGTGGTCAACAGCGCCGCCGACTGGGGCATCAGCGACCCGCTGAAGGTGCCGAAGACCGGCCAGGCCATGCTCGCCGCCGGCTTTACCGAGGCCCAGGTGGAGCAAGTGCTGTTCCATAACCCGGTGGACTTCTTTGCCCAGAGCGGTCAGTTGGACAAGAACGATGTCAGCAAGCCGCTGCCCATCGACCAGCGCAAGCAATGGCAGGAAAACTCCGCCCTGCGTGGCCAGGATCCGGTGGTCAAATGAAGGCCGCGCAGCTCGGCTACTGCAGCAATGTGCACCCGGCCCATGACCTGGCCGGGCTGCGTTCCTCCATCGAACGGCACTTCCAGGGGGTACGCCGGCTGCGCGGGCTGGAGCGGCAGGACAGCGGCCTGTGGATCTGCGCCCGTGCCGCGCTCGAACTGCAACAGCCGGCGGCCCGGGCGCAGTTCCTCGACCTGCTGCACGACACCGGGCTGCGCCTGACTTCGTTGAATGGTTTCCCCTATGGCCGCTTCCATGAGGGCGCGGTGAAGGCCGAGGTCTACCTGCCCGACTGGAGCATGCCCGAGCGCCTGGCCTACAGCCTGGACCTGGCGAGAATCCTGGCCGAGGCCTTGCCGCCCGACTGCCCGCAAGGGGTGATTTCCAGCGTGCCCCTGGGCTATGCCGCTGGCTGGAGCCCGCTGCTGCAGCAGCACGCCGAGGACCAGCTGCGCCAGCTCACGGCCGCGCTGGCCAGCCTGCACCGGGAGACCGGCAGGAAGATCGTGTTCTGCCTGGAAATGGAACCGGACTGCGTGCTGCAGAACACCGATCAGGCCATCGCCTTCTTCCAGCACTGGCAGGGCAGCGATACGAACCATGGCTACCTGGCGCTGTGCTTCGACGTCTGCCACCAGGCGGTGATGTTCGAGGACTGCTACCAGTCGCTGGCCCGGCTGCGTCAGACAGGGGTGCCGATCGGCAAGATCCAGCTGTCCAACGCCCTGATCTGTCGCGTGCCCGGCGCCGACGAAAGCCGTCGCGCCGAGGTACTCGAGGTGCTGGCCAGCTTTTCCGAAGCCACCTACCTGCATCAGGTCAAGGCCCGCGACGGCCAGTGGCCGGACCTGCCGGCCGCCCTCGACGCTTGCGCGCAACATCCGGGCCGCTACCCCGAGTTGCGGATTCATTTCCATGTGCCGCTGTTCAGCGACCATCTGCTGCTGCCTGAACTCAGTGGCAGCCAGGTGGCCTTGATGCAGACCTTCGACTATCTGGCCGAGCACGAAGACTTCCGCCCCGTGCTGGAAGTGGAAACCTACAGCTGGAGCGTTCTCCCCGCGCAACTGCGCCCTGCCGACGAGCAGGCCCTGTTGCAGGGCATCGCTGCCGAACTGGACTGGGTCGAAGCGCAACTGCGCGTAAGACACCTGCTGCGGGAACACGCACCGGAGGTACCTGCCGATGTCTGCTGATCGCCCCCGCCAGCCGCTGCTGCTGATCAACGTGGTCGGCCTGACCCCATCATTGCTGGGAGCATCGACCCCACACATCAACACGCTGCTGAAAACAGCGAAAATGGCCAGCCTTCAGCCCTCGTTCCCCGCCGTGACCTCCACGGTACAGGCCTCGATCCTCACCGGCCTGCCGCCCTCCGGGCATGGCATCGTCGGCAATGGCTGGTACTTTCGCGACCAGGGCGAGGTGCGCTTCTGGCTGCAGCCCAATGCGCTGATCCAGGGCGAGAAGGTCTGGCATACGCTGCAGCGCGAGCTGCCCGGGTTCCGCTGCAGTCAGCTGTTCTGGTGGTACAACATGTACGCCGACGTGGACGCCTCCATCACCCCGCGTCCGCACTACCCGGCCGACGGGCGCAAGCTGTTCGGCCTGTATTCGTCGCCGCCGGGCCTGCACGAACGGATCGAGGCGCGGATCGGCGCGTTTCCGTTCCCCGGATTCTGGGGGCCGGCGGCCGGCATCGCGTCGAGCCGCTGGATCGTCGATTGCGCCCTGCTCGAATTCCAGCTGAACCGCCCCGACCTGCAGTTGGTCTACCTGCCCCACCTGGACTACAGCCTGCAGCGCGTCGGCCCCGAGCATCCGTCGATCGTCGACGAAGTGCGGGCCATCGACCATGAAGTCGGGCGCCTGCTGAGCTTTGCCCGGGAACAGGGGGCGGCGGTGGTGCTACTGTCCGAATACGGTATAGAAGCCGTCGAGCGTTCGGTGTCGATCAATCGCCTGCTGCGCGCCGAAGGCCTGTTGCAGGTGCGTCAGTCACTGAGCTGGGAGTTGCTCGATCCGGGGGCCAGTGCCGCCTTCGCCGTGGTCGACCACCAGATCGCCCATGTCTACGTGAAGCGGGCCGAGGACATTCCCCGGGTCAAGGCGCTGCTGCAGGGGCAGCCCGGCATCGAGCAGGTCCTCGACAGGAACGAACAGCGCGCCTTCCAGCTGGACCATCCGCGCAGCGGCGAGCTGGTGGCCGTGGCGGCGCCGGGTCACTGGTTCGATTACTACTACTGGTTCGACGACCGCAAGGCCCCCGACTTCGCCCGCACCGTGGACATCCACCGCAAGCCGGGCTACGACCCGCTGGAGCTGTTCATCGACCCGGCGATCCGTTTCCCCGGATTGAAGGTCGCGCGCCGCCTGCTGCAGAAAAAACTCGGCTTTCGCTACTACATGGACCTGATCCCGCTGGACACCGCACTGGTCCGCGGCAGCCATGGCCGTGCGCCGGCCAGCGAGCAGGCCGGCCCGTTGCTCATCACCGATTGCGACCTGCCGTTGCCCCCGCGCCTTGCGGCGGCAGAGGTCAAACAACTGCTCCTGGCGCACTTCCTGGGGCAGTCCTACACCGACCTGGCCAATGCCAAGGAGCTTACATGCGGCGAGCCATCTCTATAACCGTTCTCAGTACATTGGCCGGACTGGCCCAGGCTGGGACTGCCGACCCCTTTTGCGAAACCTTCCTGCAATTCGGTGGAGACCTGAACAAGACCCGGGCAGATTTCGCCCAGAACCCGGAAAGCATGAGCTGGAAATGGTTCGCCTGTCTGAACCAGCCGGTCGCGGGCAGCCCCAACCTGGTCTGGGAAACCCTGAAACCCTCGGATCAGGTCTACCTGAAAAATGGCGCCGCACCCGGGCCGTACAGCGCCAGCGTGGCGCCTCCGCAGGCGGTGCTGGACAAGGCACAGCAGCAGAACATGAACCTGAGCCGGGTGTTCCACAACCTCAACGCCGTGCAGCAGGTCGACGGACTGATCCTGGAGATGGGCGGCGCGGTGCCGGAGCAGGAACGCGGCAAACCGGTGCGTTTCCAGTTGCTGATGAGCGAAGACACCTTCGACTACATCGTCCAGCAGCAGGTCTACAACATGAACGGCCAGGCCGCCCTGACCGGCGATCTGTCGTTCCCGCCCACGGCCTGGGAACTGAAATCCGGATGGCTGTGGATCGGCGACGACCCGACCTACCAGGCGCAACTGCAGAAGGATGGCTACTACATCGCCCAGGCCTGGTATCAGGATGGCAACGACTATCAGGTCGGCTATGCCGCGCTCAGTGCCCTGCATGTCATCAACAAGCTGAATCCGGGCTGGGTCTGGACCACCTTCGAGAACGTCAACAACCACAAGTACACCGTGACCAACGCGATTCCACCCACCCCGATGACCAACAGCACCGGGCCGACGGCCGCGGCGCAACCGGTCAACAGCGCGTACCAGGGCAGCTACGAGAACCTATCGCAGTACGAACTGATCGGCACGCAGATTCAGACCACCCCCACCCTGCTCGCCAACTCGCAGCTCGAATCGGCCTTCCAGAGCCAGTCCTCGTGTTTCGCCTGTCACGACACGGCCGCGTATTCGAAAGACAAGGGCTACTTCAACTTCGCCCTGAAACAACAGGACGGGATCGTCTACCCGACGTCCCTGGTGCCGGCATCGGAGTTTGCCGGCTACAACCGGCTGGACTTCGTCTGGTCGTTGAAACGCGCCCAGTGGCAACGTTAAGGAGAACGACATGAGCGTATTGAACTTCCCCCGCATCTACCTCGACGGCCACATGTACTGGAACCCGCCGACCGGCAACAACAACGACACCTACCCGCTCTACGACGCGGTGAAGATGGAGCTGAACTGGCCGTTCCTGAAGTACTACAACATCACCCCGGAGAATGCCGACACCTACCTGATGCCGTGGCTGATCACGCCGCGGGTGCTGCACGAAGCACCCGACTACGTCACCCAGGTGCCGGGCAATGTCTCCAACAGCCCGCCCACGCTGATTCCCGGCGAGTGGGACCTGTTCGGCGACAACGCCTGCGGCACCGTGAGCTACAACAACATCCAGTCGGTCATCAGCGGCGGCGAACTCCCGGGCGGTGGCTACGTCAGCCAGGATCCGCTGATCAACCAGGGCTTCAACCTGTTCGGCAACCCCTTTGGCAGCAGCGCGCCGACCCCGGCGCGCTTCGTCGACGTCAGCCCCTGGCAGAACACCTTTACCGCGCTGTACTTCGACAGGCTGGTGCTGGGCAACGACCAGTGCGGCCTGACGGCCAAGCGGCAGTACCGCATGCTCGACCGCTTCCTCAACTTCAACTGGGGCGCGCTGGGCGGCCTGTTCTACGTGACCACCACCTGGCAGACCTGCTTCCCGAAAGAGAACCTGACCTGGGCACTCGGCGGCTCGGCCCTGCTGCAGAACCTGCAGCAGCAGATCGACCAGCAGGGCGCCCAGGGCCTGATGCTGCGCTTCTCCTCGTACCTGACCTGCTACGACAAGAACGGCATCTTCAACAACTATCCGCCGATCAATACCCACTCCACCGCGCCACTGGACATGGCCCAGGTGCAGGACATGTACCAGAAGGGCCTGGACAACGTCGGCAGCATCTTCTTCAACCCGGCCTACAGCCGCACCGTCGGCACCCTGGGCCTGTGGTTCGCCGACGAGTACCCGACGGCGCCGGCCGGCCGCCGCCTGTTCCCGACCCGGAGCGTGCCACTCAAGCGCCCCGGCGCAGGCGACGCGTCGCAGACGCTGGGGGTCATCTCGGTCCAGGCCCACGACAACACCTTGTCCCTGGACCTGCTCAACGGCTTCCCCTTCTACCCGCTCGACAGGAATGCCGACGTGCCGGACGCCGAGAAATTCGATGCCGGCAGCTACCAGATCGGTGTGCGCCAGGGTGCGAACTTCACCTCGGTGGCCAGCTTCGGCTTCGATGACTACAAGCAGTCCGAGTTCGTCAAACGCGCCGGCATCCTCGACCTGCCCCTCAGCACCGATGCGCAGAAACTGCTGCAAAGCGGAGCGCTGGAACTGCAACTGCAAGGCACCACGCCGCTGACCGCCGCCACCCAGCAGATGTGGACCGCCGAAGTGGTCGAGAGCGGCAGTTTCATCGACGTGGGCGACACCCGCACCCTGCAGATCATGGTGCAGTACGACGGCCTGCCGGCGCCGGCGGGCACGGTGTTGTCGGTGGCGGAATACAACAACCCCTACCTGGTAGGCACCTCCGACTACTACCTGGCCTTCAGCAACCCGGCCGACTTCACCCTGTTCAACGACTACCCGGCGGATCGCGGGAACAACAGCGCCGTGCTGCCGAACTTCGTCGAGATGCCGGCGATCAGCCAGCAGATCAACGACGGCAGCGGCCGCCAGCTGGTCGCGGTGCGCGCCGCTGTCACCAGCGATGCCGGGCAGCCGGTGAGCTACCAGGACTACCTGACGACCCCCGGCGCGGTGGCCCTCAGCCCGTGCCTGTCGTTCGACGATCCGGTCGTGGAGGAAAAGACCATCGAGTGGCAGCAGGACGGCGCGACCCAGACCAGCTCGGTGCAATACAGCTACACGCAGGTCCAGACCGACGCCAACGGCATCGCCCATCTGAATATCACGGCACGGGCGGCCGGCTTCCCGACCCTGCGCTTCTTCCTGCAGGACGGTACGCCGTCGGCCGAGACGCCGTTCAGCTTCAAGTTCCAGCAGGCCTATACCGACTTCCTCGCGCCGATCCGCGTCCTGCCCCAGGAGCCGCAGATGCAGCAGGACTTCGTCGACGCCTGGAACGCCATCTATCACGACCCCGATTGCGGCGCGCTGATCTGGGAGACCTTCATCTATCCGCGCATCCTGGAGCCCTTCTATTACCTCTACCCGATCATGGACAAATACATGCCGCTCAACTCGCTGCCGCGGATTGAGGGTGCCATCGACCAGTTCATCGTCCTGATCAGCAAGCCGTACCAGGAGGAAAGCACCCTGGCGATGCCGATCACCCGCGACCTGCCGCAAAGCCGCCGGGCGATCCTCGAGCTCTGGGCGCAGAAGCTGGTGAAGCGCAACTACCCGCCGCAACCGCTCAGCATGAGCGACTACGCGAGCATCTGACACAGATGCGCCGGGTGACCTCGCGGTCACCCGGCATTTGTCCACGGAGAGAGACTCATGCCCATTACCATCCCGGCGCAGCCCCGCGAGGACCTGCGCCCCTCCACCCTCATCGCCGAAGGCCTGCTCAATCCTCGCGGCGTCCACCTGCGGGACGACGGCAGCCTGCTGGTCGCCGAAGCCGGCTCGGGCCAGGCGGGCGAGCCGTTCAGTGGCCGGATCAGCCGCTTGCGAGCCGATCCGGCCAGGCCGGGCGCCTACCTGCCACGGGAGACCGTGGCACAGGGTTTCCGCTCCATGAACATGCAGGCCCGCATGCTGCGGGACGAAATCATGGGGCTATCGGATATCGCCTTCGGCGACGGGCGCTGCCTGGTCAGCCAGACCGATTACGTCGAAGGTTCCAAACTTCTTGACCTGCAATACAGCCCGCCGGAACCGGTGTGCCACAGCCAGGGCAACCTCAATGCCCTGTGCTACCACCCGACCCGCCGCAGCTGGCTGGCGGTCAAACCCGATACCAACCAGTTGGTGGAATTGCGCCCCGGCCAGGGGGAGCAGGTGCTGGTGGAACTGCCGGATCTGGAGCAGGGCCAGGAAGCGGTGCCCGTTACCCTGGTCTATGAATCGGCGACGGATGCAGTGCTGATCAGCCTGTTCTCCGGTGAGCTGCGGGGTGACCCGAGCCGCAAGGGCGTGGATTTTGCCGACAAGGCCGGCCAGGTGATCCGGGTCTGGCCGGGCAGCGGGAAGATCGAGTGCGTGATCGCCGGGCTGCAGTTGCCCACCGGGCTGGCCCTTGACCCACAGGGGCGGGTGCTGGTGCTGGAACTCTGCGAGAGCCTGCAGCAACCCCTGACCGCCGACTGGAACGGCGAGCCGCGGCATGGCGGGTTTACCCGCTTCAGCGGGCGGCTGTTGCGCTGCGATCTGGACAGTGCCGAGGTGACGGTGCTTGCCGGGGGGCTGGATACACCGTCCAACCTGTGTGCAGTGCCTGGCGGGGTGCTGGTCAGCGAAGGCATGGGGTTGTCGGGAAGGCCGTTGCCCACGCCGGAGGGCGGTGTCCTGCCGCTGACCGGCAGGCTGCGTCGGGTGCAGCTCTAACTGGCCTCGTAGGAGCTGGCTTGCCTGCGAAGGACCGCAAAGCGGTCCCGGTTCCCAATTTCTAGCCGGGAGAGGACCATTGGCCTGCCTGTAGATCAGGAACCGGGACCGCTTCGCGGTCCTTCGCAGGCAAGCCAGCTCCTACAAAGCCAGCGGCGTCCACCTCATGCGCCGTTCGTTCAAGCGTGCATGACAAGGAAAAACCGACACTCACTGCTCCAACTTTCATGGAGCAGCCAAATGCGCAGCCTGTACGGTCCCCTCTTCTTCTTCGGCTTCATCGGCACGGCAACAATCCTGGCCAGCCTGGGCGCAGGCTTCGCCTGGCTGTTGCCGCTTCTGCTGGCGGCGATCGCAGTCAGCGCCACCTGCGAGCGCCTGTGGCCCTATCGTCCCTTCTGGAACCGGCCACAAAAGGACACCACCCGCGACGTCCTGCATGCCGGCGTCAACGAATCCCTGAACATCCTCAGCGTATCCGCCATTCCCCTGATCGCGCCTTTCCTGCCGAACCTGGGTATCTGGCCGAGCCACTGGCCGCTGGCCTGGCAACTGCTGCTGGCCATCCCCATCGCCGACCTCGGCATCACCCTGGTGCACTACGCCAGCCATCGTTCGGCGCTGCTGTGGCGCCTGCACGCGGTACACCACAGTGTCACCCGCATGTACGGCTTCAACGGTCTGATGAAACATCCCCTGCACCAGTTGCTCGAAGCCCTTGGCGGCACCCTGCCCCTGCTGCTCTGCGGGCTGCCACAGGAGACCACGGCGCTGCTGGCCTTCGCCATCGCCATCCAACTGCTGCTGCAGCACAGCAACGTCGATATGCGCCTGGGTGCGCTGCGCCATGTCTTCGCCTGGGCGCCGGTGCATCGCCTGCATCACCTGAAGTACGGCAGCAATGGCGACGTCAACTTCGCCCTGTTCTTCAGTGGCTGGGACCGGCTGCTGGGCACGGCGCTGTACCTGCCCGGGTACGAGCTGGCCGACGATGACCTCGGCATCGGCGATTGCCCCGACTACCCGGTGGCGTACACCGAGCAGTTGCTGCAACCCTTCGTCGGGCCCCAGGCCAGCCATCCACCGGCAGTGCTGCCACCCGGGTTGCGCGATGCGCTAGCCGATCACGCGCAGTTGTAGGTGACGCAAGGTGTGGTCGCCGCGGATGCCGAAGTGCCGGCGGATGGTTCGGGACAGATGGGCGGAATCGGCGAACCCCGCCGTGGCGGCGGCGCTGGTCAGGCTGTGGCCGGACAGCGCCAGTTGCAGGGCCAGGCGCAAACGCTGCCACAGCACCAGGCGGCGCACGGAGACGCCCAGTTCGCCACTGAACAGGCGCTCCAGCTGGCTGAGGGACAAGGCGGCTGCACTGGCGAGCTCGGCGGCGGGCAAGGCGTCGGCATCCAGCTCGCGAATGCGCTGCACGGCCTTGGCCAACCGGGGTTGCAGCGTGCGGCGCGGCAGCCGGGACAAGGCGGCGACCAGGCCCTCGACATCCGCGCCGACGCCTTCGCACACCTTGCGCAGCAGGGGCAGTTCGAAGGCCAGCGGCTCGGCGTACAGGCTGAGCAGGGACTGCTCGGCAGTGAGAATGGCATGTTCCCGGCCCGACTCGATCAGCAGCACCGGGCCGCGTTCGGCCTTGCCGTCGACAAGGGCTTCTACCTCCCCGGACCGGGCAATCAGCACCTGGTGGGGATAGTGGGCGTGGCTGCCGGTGTGCCCGGCCTGGCCGGCGATCAGGCAATGATCGGGGGCCAGCCAGAGGGTGCCGTGCCAGTGGGGTTGGAGGTGTTGCAAGGTCGGGCTCCGCCTGGGCCATGGGTGGGCAACAGTAGCATTTTCCCGGGCTTCGACGACCTCATCGCGGGCAACGCCCGCGTTGAGCATGGGTATGTACACATCTTTGAAGGCTTGCCGGGGAACCGCATCAAGGCCGCCAGGTGCCTGTCTTGAGTCCTGCAGTGCCCTCCAGATCGAGCGCCGCCCGCGCGGCGCATCGCGGATGAATCCGCTCCCACATCGGTTGCAACGTGCCATGGCCTGTGAGAGCTGAGTTGCCAGCCTTTGTCTTGCGGCGATGCATCGCGGGGAGGCTGTTGGGTACGGCTCGGTATCGCGTCGAGCCAACAAGGCGGTCAACCATGGCCTGTCAGGCATAGGTACGTTGCAACAAATGTGGGAGCGGATTCATCCGCGATGCGCCGCGCGGGCGGCGCTCGATCTTCAGAGCGCTGCAAGACTCAAGACAGGCACCTCGCGGCCTTGATGCGGTTCCCCCGCAAGCCCTCAAAGATGTGTAGATACCCATGCCCGCGATGAGCCCGCCAATGTCACGCACAGTCAAACCCGCTGGCGCTCACACTCAAGACAGCCTACCGCTCGTTAGTAAAACTTCCCCCAGTCCCTCCGGACACCTGCGAAAGCAACGATGCAGAGACTTCGCCCGTCCTCATCGACACTCCAAAAATGCTCGCTGTACCACGAGATCGCCCATGACCACAAAAATCGACTTCATCTACCTTTCCGAGCAGGACATGATCCGCGCCGGTGTCACCGATATGCCGGCCTGCGTCGACACCATGGAGGAAATGTTCGGGCTGCTGTACCAGGGCGACTACCGCATGGCCGGGCCGAACAACGATTCCCACGGCGCGATGATCACCTTCCCGGAAAATTCGCCGTTCCCGCACATGCCCAAGCCCACCGCGGACCGCCGCATGATGGCCATGCCCGCCTACCTGGGCGGCAACTTCCGCACCTCCGGCTGCAAGTGGTACGGCTCCAACATCGCCAACCGCGAGAAAGGCCTGCCGCGTTCGATCCTGATGTTCACCCTCAACGACGCCGACAGCGGCGCGCCACTGGCCTACATGTCGGCCAACCTGCTCTCGGCCTACCGCACCGGGGCGATTCCAGGTGTCGGCGCGCGCCATCTGGCGCGCAAGGATTCGAAAGTCATCGGCCTGCTCGGCCCCGGCGTGATGGGCAAGACCACCGTCGCCGCGTTCATGGCCGCCTGCCCGCTGGTGGACACCATCAAGATCAAGGGCCGCGGCCAGCGCAGCCTCGACAGCTTCATCGCCTGGGTCAAGGAAACCTACCCGCGGATCACCACCATCAAGGTGGTCGACAGCCTGGAAGAAGTGGTGCGCGATTCCGACCTGGTCACCTACTGCAGCACCGGTGAAGTCGGCGACCCGAGCAAGTACCCGCTGGTGCGGCGCGAGTGGGTCAAGCCCGGCGCCTTCCTCGCCATGCCGGCCCCCTGCAGCATCTGCGAAGGCATGGAACAGGACGATATCCGCAAGGTGGTCGACAACACCGGTCTGTACCAGGCCTGGTTCGAAGAGCTGCCCAAGCCCGCGCACAACTACGTGCCGCTGGTGGGCGTGCGCTACATGGACATGATCGCCGAAGGAAAACTGCAGGCCGAGCAGGTCGAGGACATCGGCAAGATCATCGCCGGCGACGCGCCGGGCCGCCTGAACGACGAGGAAATCATCCTGATGTCGGTCGGCGGCATGCCGGTGGAAGACCTGGCCTGGGGCACCGTGGTGTACCGCAAGGCCGTCGAGCTGGGCATCGGCGTCAAGCTCAACCTGTGGGACACCCCGGTCCTCAGCTGATCCCTTTCCTTCATACAGACACGAGGCAATCCCCATGACCCAGATCGTCAAGGTGAAAAGCGGTTCCATTTTCGAAGAAAAAGCCAGCTACTCGCGGCTGGTGGTGGTCGACAACTGGATCTACGTATCCAACACCGCCGGGCGCAACCCGGACACCAAGCTGATCCCGGAAGACGTGATCGAGCAGGCCGAGCAGGTGTTCCAGAACATCGAGCGGGCGCTGGCCGCGGTCGATGCGAGCCTGGCCGACGTGGTCTGCTCGCGGGTGTTCATCCAGGACCCGGCCGATGTGCCGAAGGTCATGGACTTCATCGGCGGCAAGTTCCGCGGCATCGACCCGGCCAGCACCGTGACCTGCCCGCCGCTGGGCTCGACCGTCTACAAGGTCGAGCTGGAAGTCACCGCCTACCGCGGTGCTTCGAAGGCCGAGGCCGTGTACATCAACCTCGGCCAGTGATCCGCTGAACCGTCCCCCTGGCATCAACGCAGAGCACTCCATGTCGCCGACCATCGACCCCGTACAGACCCAGCAGCAACTGCCGCCCGCAACCACCGTGGTGATCATCGGCGGCGGCATCATCGGCCTGACCGCCGCCCTGACCCTTGCCGAGCGCAAGATTCCCGTGGTGGTCCTGGAAAAGGGCCGGATCGCCGGCGAGCAGTCGTCGCGCAACCTCGGCTGGGTACGCAAGACCAGCCGCCACGCCGACGATATCCCCCTGGCCCTGGCCGCGGATCGCCTGTGGGCGCAGATGCCGGAGCGGGTCGGCGCGGATGTCGGCTATCGCCAGGCCGGGATCATGTTCATCGCGCGCAACGAAGCGCAGATGAACATGCATGCCAACTGGCTGAAGAGCGTCGAGCACCTGGATCTCGATACACGCCTGCTCAGCGCCCGGGAAATCGCCGACAAGGTGCCCGGCGGCAAGGGCGACTGGCTGGGTGGCATCTTCACTCAGTCCGACGCCCGCGCCGAGCCGACGCAAGCCTCCAGCGCCATTGCCAGGGCGGCGATGGCCAAGGGCGCGGTCATCATCGAAAACTGCGCGGTGCGCACCCTGCAGACCAGCGCTGGGCGCGTCAGCGGCGTGGTCACCGAGCGCGGCGAGATCCGCTGCGAGCAGGTGCTGCTGGCCGGCGGCCTGTGGTCGCGGCGCTTTCTCGGCAACCACGGCATCGACCTGCCGACCCTGCCACTGGTCTGTTCGGTGCTGCGTACCCAGCCCATGGAAGGCCCGACCGAGACCGCCGTCGGCGCCCCGGATTTCTCCTTCCGCAAGCACAAGGACGGCGGCTTCATCATCACCCAGCGCGGCAAGCTGGACGCCTTCCTCACCCTCGATCACCTGCTGCTCGGCCGCCGCTACCTGCCGCAGTTGAAAGCGCAGCGCGACTTCCTGAAGATTTCCTTCGGCAAGTACTTCTTCAACGACCTGGCCCTGGCCCGACGCTGGAACGCCGACAGCGTGAGCCCGTTCGAACGGGTGCGGGTCACCGATCCGGCGGCCAACGCCACGCTCAACGGCGACGCCCTGCGCAACCTGCGCGCGGCCTGGCCGGTGTTCGAGAAGGCCGAGATCGCCCAGGCCTGGGCCGGGACCATCGACGTGACGCCGGATTCCAACCCGGTGATCGGCCCGGTCGCGGCCCTGCCCGGTCTGACCCTGGCCACCGGCTTCTCCGGCCATGGCTTCGGTACCTCGCCGGCCGCGGGGCACCTGGCGGCGGACCTGGTGTCAGGCGAAACGCCGATCATCGACCCCGCGCCGTATCGTTTCGAGCGTCTGGCTTAAGGTTTGCGCGGCCCTGCCCGGGATTCCGGCTAGGGCTGCGGCTTAAGGGGCTGAAACGAATCACTTTTCCGACTCAATCAGTCAACAATTCACGGTATTCTTGGGGACGATGTCGAAACGACATCATCGAATGAAGGCTTCAGCCTTTTCCCAAGGAGTTTCCATGCAGTTCAGGCAAATCAAAATCGGCAAGCGCGCTGCCGGCATGTTCACCTTGCTCGGCCTACTGGTTCTGGCGCTTGGCCTGATATCGCTCTACGAGACCCGGCAGATGGACCGGGCATCCTCCGACATTCGCATGACCTGGCTGCCTGCCGTGGTGTCCCTCGGCGAGGTCGGCACCGACATCAACCGCGCCCGTGCCATGACCATGCGCAGCCTGCTCGAAGAGCAGCCGGAAACCCGCGCCGCGACCCTCAAGCGTGCCGAACAGCTCAACCAGAACCTGAAAGACACCCTCGACACCTACGAAAGAACCATCTTCGAGCCACAGGATCGCAACCTGTTCAACACCTTCGTCAGTGCCCGCGAGCGCTATGCGCAGATCCAGGCCAGCGTCAGCGACGCGGTGCTGAACAATCGCCTGGACAATGCCCGGCAACTGATCAACGGACCGCTGGGCGAAGCCACCGACGCCATGCAGGCCGCGCTGCGCGCCCTGGTCAAGTACAACGCCGAGGGTGCCGAGAAGGCTTCGCAGCGCAGCGCCGATGCCTCGCGGGAGTCGTTCCTGCTGATCATCAGCGCCCTGGTGCTGATCATGCTCGCGCTGGCCGTCATCGCCACCCTGCTCACCCGCAGCATCGTGGTGCCGCTGGCCGAAGCGGTGGAAGTGGCCGAGCGTATCGCCACCGGTGATCTGACCCGCGACATCGAGACCGCCGGCAAGGACGAACCGGCCCTGCTGCTGGGCGCCCTGAAGCGCATGCAGAGCAGCCTGCGCTCGACCCTGGCGCGGATCAGCGCCTCGTCCGATCAACTGGCCTCGGCCTCGGAAGAACTGCATTCGGTGACCGAGGACACCAGCCGCGGCCTGCACCAGCAGAGCGCCGAGATCGACCAGGCGGCCACCGCGGTCAACCAGATGACCGCCGCCGTCGAGGACGTGGCGAACAATGCAGTGAGCACCGCCGATGCCTCCAAGGGCGCCGACCAGACCACTCGCGATGGACGTGAGCGGGTCACCCAGGCGCTGCACTCGATCCAGTTGCTGGTGCACGAAGTGACCGGCACCGCGGGTGATATCGAGAAGCTGGCGGCCAGTGCCAACGAGATCAGCCGGGTCATGGACGTGATCGGCGCGATCGCCGGGCAGACCAACCTGCTGGCCCTCAATGCCGCCATCGAAGCGGCGCGTGCCGGCGAGGCCGGCCGTGGTTTCGCCGTGGTCGCCGACGAAGTGCGCGCCCTGGCCCATCGCACCCAGCAGTCCACCGGCGAGATCGAACAGATCGTCGCCGAGATCCAGAGCGGCACCGGCCGCGCCGTGGAGGCCATGCAAAGCAGCCAGGGGCATGCCAGCGGCACCCTCGACGTGGCCCGCGCCGCCGGCGAGGCGCTGGAACTGATCGCCGAAGCCATCGCCGCGATCAACCAGCGCAACCTGGTGATCGCCAGCGCCTCGGAACAGCAGGCCCAGGTCGCCCGCGAGGTGGATCGCAACCTGGTGAACATCAGGGATCTGTCGCAGCAGACCTCGGCCGGGGCCAACCAGACCAGCGCCGCGGCGCAGGACCTGTCGCGCCTGGCGGTGGAACTGAACGGGATGGTGGCGCAGTTCAAGGTGTAGGAGCGCGGCTTGCCCGCGAAAGGCCTGCACAGCAGGCCCAATCCAGTCTCCGCCGAATTGGGACCGCTGCGCGGTCCTTTCGCGGGCAAGCCACGCTCCTACGGAGATCGCGGCGGTAAAAAGGGCCAACAGGGATTGCACAAGGCCATTCGATCCGGCTTAATGCCCGCCTCTCGCCCCGGGCTACTCCATGCTTTCACGCCTGCGCACCCACATCATCCTGCTCGCATGCATCGCAGTGCTGTTCAATCTGCTGGCCATGCCGCTCGACCGTGCCTTGCGCCCGCCCACCGTGGATAACCAGTCACTGATCCTCGGCAGTTTCTGTACCCTCCACGGCGTGCAGAGCCTGCCCAAATCCCTGCTGGCGCAACTCAAGGCCGAACTCCCCGAACTCGACGGCCAGACCAGCAGCAAGGTGCAAAGCGGCGACTGCTGCTGCGGCCACGCCGCTCACGCCGCGCTGCCCGGCGACTACTTCCGCCACCTGTTCCCGCGCTACTGGCCCGAGACCCTGCTGCTCGACCCCGGCCATCTGCTGCCCCTGCCCCGCGAGCAGTGGCCCAGGCTCAACCCCCGCGCCGCCCCCGCTTCCATCGCTGTGATCTGACATCGCCGCGCCTGCCCTGCCTTGAACCGGGCGGGTCGCGCGAGCCTATCCAAATCAAGCCAGGAAGCCTTTGCATGTTTCGCCTGACCACCCTGGCGCTGCTGATCAGCAGCGCCACTACCTGCGCCTGGGCGCAGGACGACAGCCTGACCCTGCCCGCCAGCCGCGTGACCGCCAACGGCGATACGCCCGCCGAGGGCACCCGCCTCGACCTCGATCGCCCCATCGACAGCGGCTCGCGCCTGCACCTGAGCCCGCGGGAAAACCCTGCCTCGGTCAGCGTCGCCGACCGCGCGACCATGCAGCGCATCGGCGCGCGCACCTTCCAGGACGCCGCCAACGCCCTGCCCGGGGTCAACGCCTCGGCACCGCCAGGCTTGGGCGGCTATGTCGCCTATCGCGGTTTCAACGGCGCGCAGATCGCCCAGCTGTTCAACGGCATCAACCTGCAATATGGCTCGGCCGCGCGGCCGGTCGGGGCGTGGATCTACGACCGGGTCGAACTGCTCGGCGGGCCGTCCTCGTTCCTCAACGGCAGCGGCGCGGTCGGCGGCAGTCTGAACATGGTCACGCGCCTGGCCAGCCGCGAGGCGGACAGCTTCGAAGGCCGGGTCAGCTATGGCCGCTACGACACCCGGGAAACCGCCATCGGCATCAACCAGGCGCTGAACCAGGGCGATGGCCCACGTCACTACGCGCGCCTGGACTACAGTCGCACCGGCAGCAACGGCTATATCGATCGCCAGGAAAACAATGCCGGCAACCTGGCCTTTTCCCTGCTCAGTGACTTCAACGAGCGCCTGTCCCACACCCTGGCCATCGAGTACCTGGAAGAACAGGAAGACAGCCCGTACTGGGGCACGCCGGTGCTGCGCCCGCTGTCCGGCACGCTGCACATCGACAAGCATCAGCGTTTCAACAACTACAACGTCGAGGACGGCCGCTACGAGCAGCGCACCCGCTGGCTGCGCTCGATCACCGAGTACCGCTTCAGCGACGACACCCAACTGCGCAACACCTTCTACCACTACGAAGGCCAGCGCGATTACCGCAACCTCGAGGCCTACCGCTACAACGCCGGCAACAGCGCGATACTGCGTTCCAGCGGCTATCGCCAGCGCCACGACCAGGAAGTCAACGGCAACCGCGTCGAACTGACCCATCTCGGCGAGCTGTTCGGCCTGACCAGCGACTGGGCCTTCGGCCTGGACTACAACCACAACCGGCAGACCAACTACCCACTGTCCAAGGGCGCCTTCGACACGGTCGTTCCGGGCGCCTTCGAACCGGGGCACTTCCTCGATATCCCGGGGATGGCCGTGCCACGCGCCAAGGGCCGCAGCACCACCACCGATACCTCGTCGGCCTTCGTCGAGAACCGCACCCGCCTGACCGACCGCCTGGCGCTGGTCAGCGCGCTGCGCTACGACCATATCGACTTCGACGTGGTCGATCACGTCGCGCGGACCGGGCTGGACCGGCGCTGGGACGCGATCACCGGACGCCTCGGTCTGGTCTACGACCTGACGTCGAACCTCAGCCTGTACAGCCAATACAGCACCTCGGCGGAACCGCCGGGCGGCGCCCTGACCAGTGCCTCGATCAGCCAGGTCGGCAATTTCGACCTGAGCCGCGGCCGGCAGGTCGAGGTGGGCAGCAAGTTCGACTTCCTCGACGGTCGCGGCAGTGCCACCGCGGCGGCCTACCGCATCGTGCGCAAGAACATCTCGGTGCCCTCCTCGACCCGCGCCAACGTCACCGAACAGGCCGGGCAGCAGACCTCCACCGGCATCGAGCTGGCGGCGTCGTTCAAGAT
Organism: Pseudomonas japonica; assembly: GCF_900188455.1. GTDB lineage: Bacteria > Pseudomonadota > Gammaproteobacteria > Pseudomonadales > Pseudomonadaceae > Aquipseudomonas > Aquipseudomonas japonica. Next base: position 46,429 of record NZ_FZOL01000035.1, read on the forward strand.
CACCGAGCAGTTGCTGGCCTCCGGCAACTTCGCCTGGGTCCGCGCCGAGTACGACGAGTTCAACGAAACCATTGGCGGCGTGGTGTATTCACGCAAGGGCAAGACCCCGGTGAACATTCCCGAGCGCACCGCCAACCTGTGGCTGACCTATGACGTCGCCCCCGGCTGGCAGGTCGGTGCCGATGCGCGCTACGTCGCCTCGGTGTACGCCGATACGGCCAACAGCATGTGGGTGCCGTCGTACACGCTGTACGGCGTGTCCGTGAGCCATGACCTGGACAAGCACACCAAGGTCAGCGCGCGCCTGCGCAACCTGACCGACGAGGTCTATGCGAGCTTCATTCACCAGAGCAATACCCAGTACTACCTGGGCGAGCCGCGCAGCCTGGAAGTGGCGCTGGACTGGAAGTTCTGATCGGCCAGACGCCGGCATAGGCAGGGTGGACAGCGAGAGGCTAAACTCGCTGCCACCCCGCATCGGCATACCCTCTTCGTCCATGAGCAAGATCGACCAGTACCTGCAGGCCGCCGTCCGCGACAACACGCGACGCAGCTACCGTTCGGCCATCGAGCATTTCGAAGTGACCTGGGGCGGCTTCCTGCCCGCCAGCGCCGACAGCATCGCCCGCTACCTGGCGGACTTCGCCGGCGAACACTCCATCAATACCCTGCGCCAGCGCCTTGCCGCGCTGGCGCAGTGGCATCTCAGCCAGGGCTTCCCCGACCCGACCAAGGCGCCGCTGGTGCGGCAGATGCTCAAGGGCATCCGCGCCCTGCACCCGGTGCAGGAACGCCAGGCCGCGGCGCTGAGCCTGGAGCATCTGCAACGGACCGTCAGCCATCTCGAACGTTGCGCCGACGAGGCTCGGCGCGAGCAGCACCTGGCCGATCTGCTGCGCGCACGGCGCGATGCGGCGCTGCTGCTGATCGGCTTCTGGCGTGGTTTTCGTGGTGATGAACTGGCGCGGCTGCGCGTCGAGCATATCCAGGCCCAGGCCGGTGGCGGCATGCAGCTGTACCTGCCGCGCAGCAAGGGCGATCGCCAGGGGCACGGGGTCACGCACCGCATGCCGGCGCTGAAGAGCCTGTGCCCGGTACAGGCCTACCTGGAGTGGATCAGCATCGCCGGGATTGCCCACGGGCCGCTGTTCCGCAAACTGGACCGCTGGGGCAACCTGGGCGAGGAGGCGCTGCACAGCGGCAGCCTGATCGCCCTGCTGCGGCGCATCTTCGCCGACGCCGGCGTCCCCGCGGAGATCTACAGCGCCCACTCGCTGCGCCGCGGTTTCGCCACCTGGGCGGCGGCCAGCGGCTGGGACACCAAGGCACTGATGAGCCATGTCGGCTGGCGCGATGTGAAGTCGGCGCTGCGCTACGTGGACGCCAGCGCCTCGTTCGGCGAACTGGAACTGCTTTCTCCGGTACTGCCGCGCCTGCCGCAGTGAATCAGACGCCCCTGGCGACCCGCCACAGCCGCGCGATATCGCCGGCGCGGGCCGCCAGCAGTTCGCCGGCGTTGGCACAGGCCTGTTGCAGGCTCATCGGCCCGCTGGCGATGGCGAACGCGGCATCGATGCCATGTTCGTACAGCGCCTGGTAACCCTCGCCCAGCGTCCCGGCCAGGACCAGCACCGGCACACCATGGCGCTTGGCGATGCGCGCCACGCCGAACGGCGTCTTGCCGCGCAGGGTCTGGGCGTCGAAGCGGCCTTCGCCGGTGATCACCAGGTCGGCGCCCTGTACCGCGTGGTCCAGACCGGCCAACTCCGCCACCACGTCGATCCCCGGACGGAACTGCGCGTCGAGAAACGCCTTGGCGGCGAAGCCCATGCCGCCCGCGGCGCCGCAACCGGGGAAGTCGCGCACATCGCGCCCCAGCAGTTGCGCGCAGTGATCGGCGAAATGGCCCAGGGCGTGGTCGAGCAGTTCGACCTGCGCGGGACTGGCGCCCTTCTGCGGACCGAAGATCGCCGAGGCGCCGTTGCCGCCGCACAGCGGGTTGTCGACGTCCGCCGCCACCTCCACGCGCACGCCGGCCAGGCGCGGATCGAGGCCGCTGGCATCGAGGCGGCTGACGTTGCACAGGGCCAGGCCGCCCTCCTCCAGCGCCGCGCCCTGGGCATCGAGGGTGCGCAGACCGAGGGCGCGGAGCATGCCGCTGCCGGCGTCGTTGGTGGCGCTGCCGCCGATGGCGAGGATGATCCGCTCGGCGCCGGCATCCAGCGCCGCGCCGATCAACTGGCCGGTGCCGTAGCTGCTGGTGCGGCAGGCGTCGCGCTGGCTCGGTTCGAGCAACTGCAGGCCACTGGCCTGGGCCATTTCGATGATCGCGGTGCGCGACCCGGCCAGCCAGCCCCAGTCGGCGCTGACCTCACGGCCCAGCGGCCCGCGTACCGACAGCGTGCGCTGCTCGCCGTCGCAGGCGGCGACGATGGCTTGCATCGTGCCTTCACCGCCATCGGCCATCGGGCAGCACAGCAGTTGCGCCTCGGGCAGCACGGCGGCGATACCGCCGGCGATGGCCGCGGCCACTCCCTCGGCGCTGAGGCTGTCCTTGAACGAGTCGGGGGCGATGACGATTTTCATGAGGGGCTCCTGTTGCAGATGCCAGCATCCTGCCAGTTGTTGCGCGGGTCAGCTTCTGTCGAGTGCACAAGACGCGGGAGGCTTGTTTGTTCAGTTGGACAAGTTGAAGGGCGAATGCAGTGGAATTTCAAATAGATAGGTCGCGGATATTTCCGCCGGACGGGTGTGACGGACGTGCGATAGCGAGTGAATTCGGCCATGCCCTGCGCTACCCTAGCCGGCGAATTTCACCAGATACCCGCCCATCTTGAATACCAGACCCCTGACACCCCGCGAGGCCTACCAGATTCTTCGTGATATCGCCCAGGGCATCCGCCCGATGCGGCGCATCGGCGAGCAGAACTGGGCGCAAGTGCGCAACGGCCTGCTCACCGTGGAAGTGGACGGCTGGGTCTTCACCCTCTACAACGATGGCGATGCCCTGGGGCACTGCGACCGCTGCTACAGCCCCGCCGGCGAGGCCTATATCTTCGATGCCGCGCATCCCTACGGGAGCAACCCGGTGGAATTCATGAGCCAGTGGGAACGGCAGCAGGTCGAGGGCATGCTCAGGCATCTCTGAGCGACACCCTCGACTGCCAGGCCGCGAGCACGCCGCGGCCTTTGTCGTCTAGCCGGCGACGGCCTCGTAGGACACCACCCGATTGCGCCCGCCCTGCTTGGCCTGGTACATCGCCTGGTCGGCCTGGCGCAGCAGGTGCTGGTAGTCCGGGTGACCGTTGTAGGTGGCCACGCCGATGCTCACCGTCACCGGGTGCCGGCGGCCCTCGGTGAGATTGAGCGGTTCCGCCTCGACCTGGCGACGCAGCTTTTCCGCGACCTTCAGCGCATTGGCGTGGTTGATGTCGACCAGGATCATCAGGAACTCCTCGCCGCCCATGCGGAACACATAGTCGCCGGCACGGCTGTGGCTGCTGAGGATTTCCGCGGTCTGCTGCAGGATCAGGTCGCCGGCATCGTGGCCGAAGGTGTCGTTGATGTACTTGAAGCGGTCGATGTCCACCGCCAGCACCGAGAAGCCCTGGGCGCTCTTCTGCGCGATGGTGATCTCGTTGCCGATCACCACCGGCAGGAACTTGCGGTTGAGCATGCGGGTAAGCACGTCGCGGCCGCTTTCCAGCTCGTTCGCCGTGTTGAACAGGCTGTCGAGGTTGAACATCAGGCTCTTGGTCTGGTCGCGGATCTCGCGCAGCACGGACATGCGCTGCTCCTCCCCGGCGGCGAGGAACATCGGCAGCAGCTCATCGTCCATGTTGCGCACGATGCTCAGGATCTGCTCGCTCTGCTTGGTGTTCTGGAAGGCATAGGCACCCTTGTGGCGGAACCACAGGCCGAAATCCGAGGCGGCCAGGCGCGGCAGGTTGACGCCGTTGGAGCCCATCGCCAGGTCGAACATCAGGCTGTTTTCCCAGTCGAGCAAGGCGCCGCGCTGACGCTCGCGCTCGGTGGTGATGTTCTGCAGCACCGAGAACAGCCGATAGCCTTCCTCGTTGCGCGAATTGCGGTCGTGGGAGCGGCTGTAGGCATGGCTCATGATCTCCATGGCCAGGTCCATGGTTTCGCTGGACAGACGCAGGATCTGCGCATGTTCCTCGGCCGCCCAGCCCTGCTCGACGATCAGCTGGAACAACTGTTTTTTCAGGTGACGCGCGCCGCTCAGCACCAGGTGCAGCGGTACGTCGATGCGCGCATGCACCTCGCCGACCTGCTTCTGCAGGGCCACCAGGGGCAGGAAATCGTCCTCGGCACTGGCGGAGTAGACCTTCACCAGCCAGGCCTGCATCGAGCTGCCGAGGCGGCTTTTGACTTCATCGTGGGAAAGAATCAGCGAAGCATTCGGGTCCGCCAGCATATGTTCGTAGAAACGCGCGGCGAGCGTGACCTTGTGGCTTTCGACCAGGCTTTGCAGGGCTCGGGTCAGGGCGCGGGGGAATTGCGCAACCAGGCTGTGCCATTCCCTGGCTTGTAGTTCTGGAGAAACGCTGGGCATGTCTGGCCTATTTTCAGTTCAGCAGCCGCGCATTCTATTGCACGACGAACATGAAAGTCTTTGAAGTACCTCGCGGTATTCGATCAACGCCCTTCATGCAGGCAGCCGCAACGCGGACTGCCCTGGGTCTGCGCGAGCCTTTCCGCCACCTGCGCTTCACGCCACCAGCGCTGCCCTGGCTGCGGCGCATAGAGGTCGAGGCGCTCGCCCATGCCCGGCGTGGTCACGCTGAGGGCGTGTTCGGCGGCTTGCTCCAGCACTGCCTCGAAGGGCTCGTACCAGGCGTGCATGGCCAGGTCGAAGGTGCCGTTGTGGATCGGCAGCAGCCAGTGTCCGCCGAGGTCGAGATGGGCCTGCACGGTCTGCCGTGGGTGCATGTGCACATAGGGCCAGTGCTCGTTCCAGGCGCCGGTTTCCATCAAGGTCAGGTCGAACGGGCCGAAACGCCGGCCGATCTCGGCGAAGCCGTCGAAATAGCCGGTGTCGCCACTGAAGAACAGGCGCAGGCGCGGCGCTTCGATCACCCAGGAACACCACAGGGTCCGGTTGCCATCGCGCAGGCCGCGCCCGGAGAAATGCTGCGCCGGGGTCGCGGTGAGGCGCAGGCCGCCGGCCTCGGTGCCCTGCCACCAGTCGAACTGGCGCACCTTGTCCGCCGGCACGCCCCAGGCCAGGAGGCGATCGCCGACGCCCAGCGGGGTGACGAACAGTTCCACCTTGGGCGCGAGCACCCGGATGGTGGCGCGATCGAGGTGGTCGTAGTGGTCGTGGGAGAGGATCACCCCGCGGATCGGCGGCAGCTCGGCGAGGCTGATCGGCGGTTCGTGGAAACGCTTGGGTCCGGCGAAGGAAAACGGCGAGGCGCGCTTGGAGAACACCGGATCGGTCAGCCACCAGCCGCCTTCCAGCTTGAACAGCACGGTGGAATGGCCGAGGCGGAACAGGCTGCCATCGGCGGCGGCGTCCAGCGCCGCACGGCTCAGTGGCTGCACTGGCAAGGCGACACGCGGCACGGTGGAGCGCGGCTTGTTGAACAGCAGGTTCCAGATCACCCGGGCATTGGGCTCGGGCGAGTCGGCCGGGCGCGGCGTGAGGTTGTGAAAGCGTCCCTGCCGGGCCTGGGGCGAATGGTCATGGTTGGCGATCGGCGCACGCAGCAGCGGGGGGAGTTTCAAGATCGGCTGTCCTGGGGGGAAGGATTGTCCAATCTACGCCGGTTGTGCGCTGATTCAAGTGAACCGGGATGAATTGCGTGGATTGGACAAGGACGCTGGAGGAATAGGCAATTCGAGCTGCGTCGAGACTTCCGGGTGCCTGTCTTGGGCCTTGCGGCGCTCTCCAGATCGAGCGCCGCCCGCGCGGCGCATCGCGAGCACGCTCGCTCCTACATTTGTTGCAACGTGCCTATGCCTGTCAGGCCATGGTTGCCCGCCTTGTGTGTACGACGCGGTATCGCGTCGACCCCAACAGCCTCCCCACGATGAATCGCCAGGCCCCAAAGGCTGGCAACGCCGCTCTCACAGGCCATGGCACGTTGCAACAAATGTAGATACTCTGTTGGCGGTCAAGCTTTTTTGAGGTGATCAGAGCTGAAAAGCTTGGCCGTATCGAATGGTTCGTTCCCGT
>NZ_FZOL01000037.1 GCF_900188455.1 Pseudomonas japonica
GGTGGTGAATCTTCTGTACTTCTTGGTCATCGGGGGTACTCCTCAGTAGGGGGATTCTCCCTAATTGAGGTGTCCGGAGCCATTAGACCAGCACAGACAGGCCATGGTTGTCCGCCTTGTTGGTACGACGCGGTACCGAGCCGAACCTGACAGCCTCCCCGCGATACATCGCCGAAAAAACAAAGGCTGACAACCCAAATCCCACAGGCCATGGCACGTTGCAACAAATGTGGGAGCGGATTCATCCGCGATGCGCCGCGCGGGCGGCGCTCGATCTCACAGGCACTGCAGGGCTCAAGACAGGCACCTGCCGACCTTGATGCGCCCCCCCGACAACCCTTCGAAGATGTGCAGATACCTATGCTGGAGCGCAGAGCCGGATGCAGAAGCAAGCGGTTTTCATCCATTTTTGCCAAAAAAGGCCGGACACCAATTCGACGCCCGGCCTTCTTCATTGCACAACGCCGATCATTTCTGCCCAGTCAGTACGCCACGCCGCGAGAACAGCAGCGGCGCACCTTCGGCATCGAGCAGCACCGCCGTCAGCGAAACGCCGTCGGCCGCCTGCTTCTCCTGGAAACTGCTGCCACCGTCGCTGCTCACCGCCATCAGGCCGTCCAGGCCGGTCACCAGCACCCGCGACCCGGAGACCGCGACGGAGGTAACCGAACCCTTGCTCTGCATCGGCAGGCGGCGGAAGTCGCTGCCATCGGCATTGCCATGCAGCAGCGTGCCGCGCTGACCACCCACCAGCAGACTGCCGTCGGCCAGTACCGCGCCGGACCAGAGGGTACCTTCGTAACCGCTGTCCAGATAACGCCAGCTCTTGCCCTGGTCTTCGGAACACAGCACCTGGCCGTGCTCCGCCGTGGCATACAGCTTGCCTTTGCCGTCGGCGAACAGGCCCATCAGGTTGAGGTCAGCCCTGCTCGACCCGGGAGGCGCCTGCAGGGACTGTTCACTCCAGGTCTGCCCGCCGTCCTCGGTGGTCAGCACCAGCGACCAGAGGCCAACCGCAACGCCCTGCTGCGCATTGAAGAAATGCACGGCAAAGAGCGGACGATCCTCTTCGCTGGACAGGCGCTGCAGCTGCCAGGACTCGCCGCCATCCGTGGTGGCGAGAATCGCCCCCCAGTGGCCCACGGCCCAGCCGTGCTGCGCATCGACGAACGACACGCCGGTCAGCGGCGTGGAAACCGGTACCGCGCTCGCCTGACGGAAACTCGCGCCGTGATCATCGGACAACAACACCACGCCATGGTCGCCCACGGCCACCACCCGCGCCCCGGCCCAGACGGCATCGAGCATGGTGGCCTGGGTCGCGTTGCTCACCTGGACGGCGGGCAGCGCCTGCAACGGCGTGGCCTGAAGTGCCCCGAACGGCAATGCCGCAACGACCAGGGCGGCCATCAATGAAACCGTGTATCGCATGCTTCTCTCCTCAATGCAGCAACGCGCCGATCATGCGCACCGGACGCTTGCGCGGAAACACCCGTTCCAGCCAGACGGCGAACGCCGGCAGCACGGTCATGGCCATGATCATGTTGACGATGAACATGAAGGCCAGCAGCTTGCCCATGTCGGCCTGGAACTTGAGGTCGGAGAACGCCCAGGTGGCGACGCCGATGGCCAGGGTGATCGCGGTGAAGATGGTGGCCACGCCCACTTCGAGCAGCGCGTACTCGACCGCCTTGGTGATCGACTGGCCATGGGCCTGGTGCAACTGCAGGCGGTTGTAGATGTAGAACGCATAGTCCACGCCGATCCCCACGGCCAGCACCATCACCGGCAAGGTGGCGATGGTCAGGCCGATCTGCAGTTCCTTCATGAACCAGTAGCCGATGAAGGTACCGATGGTCAGCGGCAGGCAGCACACCAGCACCGCGCGCAGATCGCGATAGACCACGAACACCAGCAAGGCGATGGCGGCGTAGACGTACAGCAGCATCGGCGTCTCGCTCTTCTCCACCTCTTCGTTGATGGCGGCCAGGACCCCGGCGTTACCCGAGGCCAGACGCACCGAAACACCCGGCAGCGGATACTCGCCGCGGAACGCCTTGGCCGCTTCGACCACTTTGTTGATGGTGGTGGCCTTGTGGTCGGCCAGGTACAGGTGCACGGCCGACATGCTGCAGTCGATGCGCATCAGTCCGGGCGTGCGCGCGACCTCGGTCGCCAGCGCGGCGTAGTTCAGCGGGTCGATGGGCACCGTCGACATCTTCGGATTGCCCTCGTTGTAGCCCTCGTTGAACTGGCGCATGTTGCTGGAGAACGAGGCGACCGAGAGCACCCCGGGCACGCCCTGCATGGCCCAGACGAAACGATCCTGGTACTGGCCCAGGGCGACGTTTTCGCAGGCGACCGTGCTGCCCTCGCCGGCAGCGTCGCCGTTGACTTCGAAGACCACGCTGAGCCAGTCCAGGCCGATGTCGTAGTTGCTGGCGATGGACACCGCGTCACGGTTGAAACGCGAGTCCTCGCGCAACTCCGGCGCACCGGCCTGCAAGGTGCCGACGACGCGGTCATGGCTCTGCCAGATCGCCACCAGGAAGACCACCAGCGCGGCGCCCAGTACCCACTGCGCGTTGCGCGGCTCGGCGAGCCGGGCCAGACCGTGCAGCCAGCGGCTGCGACGCTCCCGGGAGATTTCCTGGGTGGCGGCATAGGTGTCGCCGACCCGCAGCATCGACGCCACCAACGGCAGCATCACCAGGTTGGTGATGATCTTGAAGGCCACGCCGAGGGACGCGGTGATGGCCAGTTCGCGGACCATCGGGATCGGGATCAGCAGCAGGGTCACGAACGACACCAGGGCCGTCACCAGCGCCAGGGTGCCGGGGATCAGCAGGCCGCTGAAGCTGGAACGCGCGGCCTCCTCGGCGCTCTTGCCGATGGCGATCTCGCGCACGATGAAGTTGATCTGCTGCACGCCGTGGGAGACGCCGATGGCGAAGACCAGGAACGGCACCAGCACCGCCAGCGGATCGAGACCGTAGCCGAGCAGGCGCAGGCTGCCGAACTGCCAGACCAGCGACGCCAGCGAACACACCAGCGCCAGCAGGGTGAAACGCACCGAGTGGCAGTACCAGTAGACCGCGGCCGCGGTCAGCAGCAAGGCCAGCAGGCAGAACTCCAGCACCGCCGAAGCACCGTCGGCGATGTCGCCGATCTGCTTGGCGAAACCGATGATCTGCACTTCGAACTCGCCATCCTCGAACGGCTGGCGGATCTCCCGTTCCAGCACATGGTTGAAGGCGACGTAGTCCAGGTGCGCGCCGCTGGCATCGTACTCGTTGAGTTCCACCGTGATCATCGCGCTGCTCTGATCACGGGAAACCAGAGTCCCGATAAAGCCACCCTGCGCGGTGGAGCTGGCGATCCTGCCGATGATCCGCTCATCGAGGTGCTCGGGAGAAACCGTTCCCGGCACCAGTGGATCGGCGCGGAAGCCCTCCTCGGTGATCTCGTTGACGAAGGCATTGGGCGTCCACAACGAACGCACGCTGCTGCGTGATACACCCGGGAGGAAGGTAACCGCCTGGGTGACGTCGTACAGCCGCTTCAGGCCCGCGGCGCTCCAGATGCTGCCATTGCGGGCCTTGACCACGAGGGTCAGGCGGTTCGCCCCGAGCAGGTCATTGCGATAGGCCTCGAATGTCTTGATGTATTCGTGACCGATCGGCAATTGCTTCTCGAAACCGGCATCCATGCGCAGCTGCACGGCGAACCAGGCCATGACCAGGGTGAAAACGGCCAGGATCGCCAGCACCAGCCGGCGATGCCCGAACAAGACCTCCTCGACGCGCGCGAGCAAGCCGCGCGCCGGGGTTTCAGATAGCTTTACGGAACCGTTCACAGCAGGCCTCACAAGGTACGGGAGATCGCGACACCGACATAATCGCGGTCACGGTACAGCTGGTCGTAAGGGGTATCACCGCCCATGAACGTCGCGTAGTTGAGCGAGATCTGCCAACTGGCCGGATTTCGCACGAAGTTCAGGTAGAGGTTCATGCTGCTGGCGTCTTCGGTGAAGGTCGCCGCCAGGTTGGGCGTGCGCCCGCCCAGGGAGCGCGAATAGAAGACGCCCGGGGTCACTTGCCAGCCCGGCAGCAAGGTGCCGTCGTAGGTGAAGCTCAGGTCCAGGTTGACCCCCGACGAGGTCTTGTCGCCATGCGCGCGGGGCGCGGTCGTCGGATCCAGCTGCCAGGTGTTGAGGCCGGCGGCGAGCGGTTCGCCGTTGTACTCGTCATGCAGGCCCGGGTACTTGATGACCACCAGTTCGCTCAGGAAGGTGCCGGTGCTGGCCCCGATGAAGTCGAGAAGGTCCGGGGAGTTGGACGGGGTGAAGCTGTACAGGCCGGTCAGGTGCCACTGGAACTTCTTCTCGTCCTTCCAGCATTTGCCGCCATTGTTGCTGCACAGGTCGATGACCGGGTTGAGCGCGACCGAGTCCTTCGGACGGTACGACAGCTCCGTGCCGACCGCCCAGTCGCCGATCGGCATGTTGGCGCTGATGCCGTACAGCATGCGGTCTTCCTGGTAGCGCCAGACCGGCGCCGCGGCGAAGGTGGCCGGATCGAGGATGTCCACGCTCAAGGACGGCAGCTTGTCGTGATAACGCATCACGTAGAAGCCGTAGTTGACGTCACTGTCCTCCGGCTGCCAGCGCAGCGAGAGACCCCACTGGCCGCTGTCGCGGGCATCCTTGTCGGAGTAGCCGTAGTCCTTCTTGCCCTCGCCGAGCCCGGTCGTCGTGGACCAGTAGCTGCCCACCGGCGGCAGTTCGCTCTTGTTCCAGCGAAACTGGTAGTAGGCCTCGACGTTCACCCCGGAACCCAGGCCCGAGGCAACGCTGATCATCGGCGCCGGCAGCACCGCTTCCTTGAGCTGCACGCCGGGGCGCGCCAGGGCCTGCAGATCGTAGGCGTTGGTGTTGTTGATGCCGCCCTGCACGAACAGGCTTTCGCCCCAGTTGATCACCTGGTTACCCAGGCGTGCACGGACGCGCTGGTCGCCCACGTCGAAGCTCTTGCTCACCCACAGGTCGAGCAGGCGGGCCTTGAACTTGAGGTCATCGCGGGCGTCGTCGCTGAGGCCGTCGCTGCCGACGCTCTCGGGGGTGTAGAACGACTGCGTGCCGGTGGTGTCGGTGGCGGCGAAGTCGCGGATCCAGGTGCCGCGCGCCATGAAGGTGACGTCGTCGGGCAGCTTCAGCAACAGCTCGTGGGTGCCCTTGAGGTAGTTGGTGAACATATCGCCGCGGTCGTAGTTCAGGTCGCCCTGGTCGCCCACGCCCGAGGTCTGTGCCAGGCAGCCGGAGGGCGCGTTGTGCCCGCTGACGCCCTGGTTGATGAGGTTGCAACCCCGCGATTCCGTACGCAGTCCCATGCCTACGGCGATCGTCGAGTCGAACGAACCCTGGATGTTTTCGGTTTCAAAGGTGAACCCCATTGCCAACGGGGTTGCGCACGCGATGACAAGGCCTGACGCTTTCGTAATTATTCTTTTCATGTTGGCTCTCGATCTGACGTCGTTTTAGCGTTCGCTGATGGCTCGCAGGTTGTCGGAGGTGAAGAAGTCACGTTTCAGGCGTGGGCTGCCACTGTCCTCGGTGAGCCAGCGGATATCGTTCTTGCCTGCGCCGACCGAGGTCATGTCGAACAGGTAGCGGCCGTCCGCGAGGTTGTACTGGACCTGGGCCTGCACATCGCAAGCGCCCGTTTCGTACACCGGGATCGAGAAGCCTTCGCGCACTTTCCAGATCTGCCCTTGCTTGTCGTAGTCGACGGCGACCAGCGGGTTCCAGCTGTCCTCGTCGATGTAGAACAGGCGTTTCGGCGCCTGGTGGCGCATGCCCTGGCGAACGTTGGCCTCGACCACCCAGACGCGATGCAGCTCGTAGCGGCGCGCCTGCGGGGCCAGCGAATCGTTGCCGGCGAAGGCTTCTACCTTGGCCCCGGTGTCATAGGCGCCGAAGTCGTTGTAAGGCACCAGCAGTTCCTGCTTGCCCACCAGTTTCCAGTCGAAACGGTCCATCGCGCCGAAGAACACGTTCGCTTCATCGACGGTGTACTGGTTGTCCAGGCCGATCTGCGGCGCGTCGTAGGAGTACGACGGCATGCGCCGTACGCGACGCTGACCCGGGAAGTAGTAGAAGGTCGTCGCCTGTTCGCCGGCGACGGCGGTCTGCACCGCGGACTGACCGGCCAGCGCGGCGGGTTCCAGATAGTTGAAGAAGGTGGCGTTTTCCAGGCGACCGTAGGACGAGAACAGCGAACTGCCTTTTTTACCCCAGGGCGTGAGGAAGAACGTGTCCGTCGACTGACGCTGCCATTCGCCACCCTTGCGCGGCGAAATCCCGGAAATGCTCCGCGGGATTTCCACGCCGGTACCGCGATAGCGCATCTTCATGTTCCACATCACCTCGGCACCGTTGCCCGGCATCGGGAACGGCACACCCGGCACATGCGCCTCCTCGAGGGCGAGCCCGGCGGCATCGAGCTTGGCGAAGCCGACGTTCTGCCGGGTGTTGTCCACCACGAAGTCAGGCGCGCTGCAGGTACGCCGGGTCGGATAGACCTCCATGCGATAGCCCGGCACTTTCTTGAACAGTTCGAGCTGACCGGGGGCAAGTTTGCTCGCGTACTGCGCAACATTGTTCGAGTCGATGCTGTACAGCGGCTTGTCGCCCTTGAACTTCCAGTGATCACCGCGGACCTGGCCGTAACTCCATCCCGCCCCTTGTTGACCAGGCTGGGTCCAGGCCGGGATGTCCCCGCTGGAACTTGCCGCGACCTCACCGCCCAGAGGGGTCAGTTGCGAACCCAGCGCCTCGGGGCCAGTCGCGGCCTGCACCGAGCAGATCGTGGACGACGCCACGATGCTCACGAGCAGTTGCCTGATCACACGGCGGGCGGACACTTCACCTTCCAGCCGTTCAGTCACTTCTTTCATTGGAGGATCCTCAAACAATGGGCCTTGACCGGTGGCTGGACTTTCCCCGGAGGAAGAGTCAGCGCCTGTCACTTCTCTTGGTCACCCGACCTGATCAAATGACCATGTCAATCGATCAAGACGCAAGCCATATGCCAGAATCACTTCTGAATAAATTTATCCTTATAAATCAATAAGTTATATATCTTACCCAGGAGTTAACCTGGCGCAGCACTGCCCCATCCTGGGAATTAAGGAAACATGTGTTACCAGGCGATGCCTGTTCATGGAGCGCAGGAAGCACGCTGAATGAGGCGATGTAACCCGGCCAAGGAAACCGCATCGGGTTGTTACCTCACGCATTTGAGTCTAGTTGTGTCACAGCCCAAGGACTGGCAGACCGCCCCGAACGCCAGGCATAAAAAAACCGCCCCGAGGGGCGGTGGAAAAATGCAGGCCGAGGCCCGCCATGGAGTTGCGGTACGAAATGAACCGTTGGCCGTCCGCCCCGGCGTCAGCGGGAATGCGCGAAGGTCTGCGCGGTGCTTGCCTGCGAGCGCTCCAGCGCCGTGTAGGCGTAGTACAACTGCACGATCGAATAGGCCCAGGTCAGCAGGGCGTAGGTCATGAAGATCAGCTTGGTGTCATCGCCCGGAATCGGGAAGAAATCGTTGCGGATCGCGATGGTCAGCCCCGCTGCCCCGCCCACGATCGTGGTCAGTACGTGGAAGAACTCCCTGGCCCGCGCCAGGCGCCAGATGAAACAGCAGAGGTACAGAGTATAGAGCGACCACATGACCAGATAGAAGTACGGCAGTGGCGCCTTGAAGGCATCGGAGAGGTGGTAGACGAATGTCGCGGCGAAGCCACCGACGAACAGGACGATGTCCGTTGCGCGAGAGGGCCGGTAGCCATGGGTGAGCGCCATCAGGCCGAGGGTCCCGATGATCGGTACGCCAACGCCGCGGGAGAACGCATCGAGAAACAGCGCGATGTCGTAGTTCAGTTGCCAGCCCGTGGCGATGAACGTGGTGAAGTTGGAGGCGGAGATGCCCACGATGAGGAATTCAAGACCCAGCAGATAGTTGTTTCTCCTGATGAACGCCACGCCATAAAACAACCCGGAAATGACCAGGGCAATGCATGAGAGCAGGGCAAATAGATCTCTCGGTTCCACGATGACAGCCTCTAGGGATAGGAAATCGGCGAATGCCTTGTCGCAACTGCGCGAAGATCGCGTTCAGCCGTTCAAGACGTTGTCTTTACGCACTTTCTTGTTGGTCCATGAATCGAGCAGCTTGGCGGTCGCCAGTGCGGACTTCATCGCGCACCACTGGAAGGGCTCGGGCAGCATGGACGGCGTCTTGTGCTGCATCGCCTTCAGCAATGCCGGCGCCTCTCCGCTGATCTGCGCGGCGAGCAGCGCACCCATCAGCGACTGCGAGGCCAGGCCATGCCCTGAACACCCCGCGGAATAGAAAATGTTCTGTTTGGCCCCGGTCGTACCGACCACCGGCAGCGCGTCATAGGCCGCGCTGATGTAGCCGCTCCAGCAGTGCTGGATGCCCAGCCCCTGCAACATCGGGAAGCGCTCGCGCAGCCCTTGGGCCAGGGCGGCGTAGGCATTGTGATCCGGAATGTTGGGGGTCTTCGAGCCGTACACATAATTCAGTTGCTTGGTGGTCAGCACCATCGTGTCATGCGCGGTCAGGCGGTGGCTCTCCATGGTGAAGTGCGGAGTGACCAGCCCTTCCCGCCCCTTCCAGTCCAGGGACGCCAACTGCTTGGCCGACAGCGGCTGGGTTTCGATCGCCGACACCCGAATCGGTGCGACCTTGTTGCGCAGCAGCCCAAGTTGGGGCGTGTAGGCGTTGGTCGCCAGGAGCATGACCGGGGCGGTTGCGCTGCCCAGCGCGGTCTTGCAGGTGATCACCGGGCCTTCGCTGTAGGACAGCAGCGGCGTGCGTTCGTACACCCTGACCCCGGCCTTGAGCGCGGCACGGCGCAGGGCGCCGACGTACTTGCCGGGGTTCAGGGTGCCGCCGCGCTGCTCGCTGCCGAACAGAAACGCTGGCGGAATGCCCCGCGCGCGCATTTCCGCGGCGTCGACGAAGCGTGTCGACGAGCCCAGCTTCTCGCCCAACTGCATATTCGCGCGCAGGCGTTTTTCCTGGCGGGGATGGACAGCGGCGCGGATGATCCCCGAAGGGTTGTAGTCACACTCGATACCCAGCGCGTTGAAACGCCCTTCCACATAGGTGACCCCCACGTCGTAGAGGCTGACGAACTGTCGTGCCTGCTCCAGGCCCACGCGCTTGACGAAGAGTTCGAACTCGATGCCCATGCTGCCGAGGAGATAGCCGGCATTGCGGCCGCTGGCACCGAAGCCGCAGAACTCCTGCTCCAGGAGGATGACACTGGCGCCACGCGCCGCGAGTTCCAGGGCCGCCGAGAGACCGGCAAAGCCGCCGCCGACCACGATCACATCGGCATGTTCATGGCCTTTCAGCTCCGGTTGCAGGTCGAGCGGACGCTCGACCCAGCCGCCAAGGCTGCGAAACCTCATCACGCCAGCATCGCCGAAGGCCACTTTGTTCGACATTTCCATTCACACCACTCCTACGTGCGCTCTGTGAATATTCCGCATGCATGAGCATTGCAGCGGACACGACATCGCCCGCATGAGGAAGATCGGCAGTGCAGTTGTTTACTGATCGACTGGGAAAGCCCCGGTCGATCGATTCGATAACGTCAGAAATCCTTGCCCGGCTCGGTGAAGGACGGCATGTCGAGAAGCGCTTGCGGGTCGCGCATCTGGCCATCGATTTCCACCCAGCCCAGCAACGTCGAGCTCGAGCTCCAGCCCAGCAGGCGCTGCATCTGCGCCGGCAGCTGGCGCACGCGCTCGATGGGCAGGGACAGGTAGTGGTTCTCTTCCAGGCGCAGGAAGGCCAGGTCATAGGCCATCGTCAGGCCAGTGCGGGGGGCCGCCGAGGTGTTGGCGCCACCACCGTGGTACACCGACCCCATCCACAGCAGCGCCGAACCCGCCTTCATTTCCGCCGGGATGGTTTCTTCCTGGGTCGGCATGCGCTCGTCATCCCATTGGTGACTTCCGGGAATGACCCGGGTCGCGCCGTTCTCCTCGGTGAAGTCGGAAACCGCCAGCATCATCTGCAGGCGCGCCTCGCGGCCATATTGCGGGTGGCGCCAGAGCGAAGTGGCATCGTCGCGGTGCAGCGGCTGCAGGCCCTGCCCCGGACCGATCTGGATGGCCTGGGTGATGCTGAGCTGGATATCCGGTGCGACCTCGACGCGCTCGCTGCCCACCCAGACATGGGTCGGGGTCTGCAGGATCTGTCTGGCCGATTCGAGAAACAGCGGATCCAGGGCCACATCCACCGCCGTGTCGCTGCGCCCGATAATGCGCGCCACACGCCGGGTCTGGGTGCCCGCGAAGTACGGATCGACACCGCAGGGGGTCACGTTCAGATAGCGGTCCAGCTCTTCGGTGAGGGTGGACAGGGTCTCTTGCGAGACGAAATCGGCAATGACCACGGCGCCGTCCCGCCGGATGATCTCCACCACCTGCTCGACAGGTGTGTCGCGGCTTACCGTCGAGAGCTTCTGCGTGTTCATCGGTTCACTACCTCTGTGTGTCGTTGTTCTGCGGTTCCGATCATTAGACATGATCAATTGACCAAGTCATTTGAACAAGGCAATTTACGTGCCTATCGAACCGAGTGCTGTAAAAACACGCGGGAATTCGTTTTCTGGAGTGGAATTACCTGGCGTTGGTGATACCGATATACCCACGCACAGCGGACTGCCGTGCCCTGCAAGGGATGGTTTCGGGAATTAACGAAACAGTAACGAGTCCAGCGCACGCCACGAACGCAACCGCTCCGGCATGCCCCACCCCGAGGCACCGCGCGCAATCGCAGCGGCTCATGGATTGGGGAACGACCATGCGTTAGCATTCATCCGCATCGACGCCGTACCAGTTGGCTGGCGGCAACACTGAATAAGGAGTACGCCTGTATGGCTCGAATGGGCGCGGAACTGCGCAGACAAGACTTCATTGAAGCCACCGTGAAGGTGATCGCCGAACACGGGATAGCCAACGCCACCACCCGTCGCATCGCCGCCGCGGCGGATTCTCCCCTGGCTTCGCTGCACTACGTTTTCCACACCAAGGACGAGTTGTTCTATGCGGTCTACGAGTCGCTGATCAACATGCCCCAGCAGTCGCTGCAGGATGTTCCGCAAGGCGCCACGGCGGCGGAATCGGTCGCGGAGATGCTGCGTCAGCTGGTCAACTGGTTCACCGACCACCCTGAACTGGCGACGACACAGTTCGAGCTGTTCTTCTGGAACCTGCGCAACAACCCGGAAATGGCGACCAAGATCTATACGGTTGCCGTCCAGGCCACCGAACAGGCCATCGCCAAGGTCGCCGGCGCCCAGCTTGGCCCGGTGCAACTGACGACCGTCAGCCGCCTGATGATCAATCTGTTCGACGGCCTGCTGCTCGCCTGGTCCGCCCATGGCGACCGCGAACGCCTGGAAAACGAAACCGAAACGGCCTGCCAGGCAGTGAAACTGCTGGTCGCCAGCTACTGAGACAACGTCCGCCGGCACCCTGCGCGGTGCCGGACGAAGCCACCTCGACGAGCCGAACGCCGGCTCGTCCGACAGCACCATCAGCGCCCTCCCCCGCGCACCGGGAACCTCACTCCCGCCCCCTCCCGCAAGCACCTGGCTTGACCCGATAACCGCCCCCGAACCCCGCCCCGCCCTGGCATTGGGTGCAAATTGTCCCAAGGCGACAGCAAACCTGTGCAATTTGCACCTTGCACCGGTCGATCCGGCGATTCTATGCTTATATCAAGCGATCAAGTCATTTGACCAAGTCTCTATAACACAACAATAGGAGGCGACATGTCCTCACACAATGCTCTTCCCGTTGAGCCGCTCGATATCCTGATCATTGGCGCCGGTGTTTCTGGCATTGGTGCGGCGGCCTACCTGCGACGCAACCAGCCAGACAAGACCTTCGCGATTCTCGAGTCCCGCGAACGAATGGGCGGCACCTGGGACCTGTTCCGTTATCCCGGCATCCGTTCCGACTCGGACCTGTTCACTTTCGGTTTCGACTTCAAGCCCTGGACCAAGGCCAAGTCCCTGGCGGACGCCGCGGATATTCTCGAATACCTGCGCGAAGCCATCGACGAGTACGCCCTGGCCTCCTACATCCAGTACCAGCAGAAAGTCGTCTCGGCCAACTGGCAGAGCGACAAGGGCCTGTGGGCGGTGCAGATCGAGGATGGCAGGACCACTGAAACCCGCACCGTCGAATGCCGCTGGCTGTTCAGCGCGGGCGGCTATTACCGCTACGACCAGGGGTTCAGCCCACGCTTCGAAGGCGCCGAGCAATTCAAGGGGCAGATCGTCCATCCCCAGCACTGGCCGGAAGACCTGGACTACAGCGGCAAGCGGGTGGTAGTGATCGGCAGCGGCGCCACCGCCGTGACCCTGATCCCGGCCATGGTCGACAAGGTGGCCAGCATCACCATGCTGCAGCGCACCCCGTCGTACATCGTCAACCAGCCGGCCAACGATTCCGTCGCCGCGTTCCTGCGCAAGATCTTCCCGGCGCAGACCGCGTATTCGCTGACACGCTACAAGAACGCCAGGATCACCCTGGGATTCTGGGGGTTCTGCCAGCGCTTCCCGAAACTTTCGCGCAAATTGCTGCTCTGGCTGACCAAAAAGGAATTGCCGAAAGACTACCCGGTGGACATCCACTTCAACCCGCCGTACAACCCCTGGGACCAGCGCCTGTGCACCGTGCCCGAGGGTGACCTGTTCAAGGCGATCAGTGCCGGACGGGCGAACATCGTCACCGACCATATCGACCGCTTCACCGAGTCGGGCGTGCGTCTGAAATCCGGCAAGGAACTGAAGGCGGACATCATCATCACCGCCACCGGCCTCAACGTGCAGCTGTTCGGCGGCATCACCCTGCACAAGGACGGCAAACCGGTCGTGTACAGCCAGAGCCTGGCCTACAAGGGCATGATGCTCTCCGGCGTGCCCAACTTCGCCTTCGCGGTGGGCTACACCAACTCCTCGTGGACCCTGAAAGTCTGCCTGCTGTGCGATCACTTCTGTCGCCTGCTCGGCTACATGGACAAGAAAGGCCACAACGTCTGCGAACCCAAGGCGCCGGAGGGAATCGAAACCCGTCCGCTGCTGGACTTCGGCGCCGGCTACGTGCAGCGCGCGCTGGACAGCATGCCGCGGCAGGGGCCGGCCGAACCGTGGGTGATGTCGATGGACTACTTCCGTGACGTCAAACTGCTGCGCAAAGGCGAGGTCGCCAACCCCAGCCTGGTGTTCAGCGCAGTCCCGGCGAGTCGCCAGCACCACGGCGTCGAACTGCAGAAGAGCGGCCGGCGATGAGTATCGATCGGTTCTGCGAGCTGCCTGGCGAGCGCCAGCTGTGCTATCGCAGCCATGGGGCCGACAGCGCCCCGCCGGTCCTGCTCATCGTCGGCCTGGGGCTGCAGCTGACCTACTGGCCGCGGGCGTTCATCAACGGCCTGGTCGACAAGGGCTTGCGCGTCATCACCCTGGACAACCGCGACTCGGGCAGATCCTTCTTCACCCAGGTCACGCCACCCACGGTGCTGCAGCAGTTCTTTCGCAAACCGACCAGGGGTTACGACCTGGGAGACATGGCCGCTGACGTGATCGGCCTGATGGATCACCTGCAGCTGGAAACCGCGCACGTGGTGGGCATGTCGATGGGCGGCATGATCGCCCAGACCCTCGCCGCCCGGTATCCCGGGCGGGTGAGAAGCCTCACCTCGATCTTCTCCACCACCGGTTCGCAACGGGTAGGCCAGCCGACGTTCAAGACGATACTGCAGCTGCTGCGCCGCCCTCCCAGGAACCAGCAGGAAAGCGTGCGCGACTATGTGGACATCATGCGCCTCATCGGTACGACGCTCGAATGGCATGAGCAGGCCTTGCGCGACTATGCCGCCGAGGCCTGGGAGCGCGGCGGTGGCGAGGCGAGCAACCTCGGCACCGCCAGGCAGATCGGCGCCATCATCAACTCGGGCGATCGCACCGCGGAGCTGCAGCGTATTGCCTGTCCCACACTGGTCATCCATAGCGACAGGGACCTGATCGTCGCCACCAGCGGTGGGTTCGCCACCGCGGCCGCGGTGCCGGATGCGAAGCTGGTGCTGTTGCCGGGACTGGGTCATGACTTCCCACCCTCGCTGATCGGCACGCTGCTGTCCCTGGTGGGCGGGCACCTGCAGTAGAACGACGTCACTTTAGGGGCGAAACGCTCATCGCCCCTCTTTTTACCCGGATCAAAGCATGTTGCCGACACGCCAGCAGCCGGCGGAAAAGCCGATGCGTGGTCAAGCCTCTCCGCCGCCCACTGGCGCCAACAAAAGTCTGATGCATCGAAACCAAGAAAAGCTTCGCAACCTCCGCCAGAATATAGGCAAGGCCTGCAACGATCTGAAACAGATCCGCTCCCCTGAAAAGCGGTATGGCACTCTGCCGCCTCGATTGACGATTCGGAACTTCGCAGATGGCATCTAGTATCCGTGGCACCGCCTTGCTGGGCTTCGACGAGTTTGCCTTCACCCAGGGCCTGGATGCCCGCGCCCTCCTCGCCGACGTTTCGCTCGCAGCGGTCGACCCTGACGGGCCCCTCGACACTCGCCGCTTCAACGACCTGCTCGAATTGTGCGCGCAGCGTTCGGGCAACCCGCTGTTCGGTCTCGAGTTCGGCCTGCAGCATGGTCTGCGCGGACTCGGCAAGCTGGGCCCGCTGGCAGGCAACGCGAGCACCGTCGGCGAGTTGCTGGAGGCCTTGAGCCAACCCAACCATGGTTACGGCAGCGCCGTGGAATTCCATCTCGAACGGCATGCCGACCCTGCCCGCCTGTCGTTCCAGGTCATCGACGCGGACATCCCCCGCGTGCGCCAGGCGGTGGAACTGGTGGTCGGCATGACCGCGCAGCTCATGCAGCACCTGGGCAAACAGCACTGGCACCCCTCCGGCCTGCTCCTGCGCCACACCGGCGGCGGCGTGGACCTGGCGGCCTACCGGCGCCTGCTGGGGGTCACGCCGCGTTTCGCCAGCCTGGAAAACGCCTGGCTGTTCGACCCGGCGCTGCTCGGCCTGCGCCTAGTCGAACGCGATGAACGGACCACGCAATGGATGCGCCAGTTGCAGGAGGAACTGAGCGACATCGAGCTGCACGAACTGCCCGCCTACGTGCAGAAGCTGATACGCGGCCGCATGCCCCATGGGCGCGTCACCCTCGAACAGATCGCCACCGACCTGACGATCAGTCCGCGCACCCTGCAGCGCTACCTGATGACAGAAGGCACGAGCTTCCAGGCACTGCTCGACGACACCCGGCAGGCGCTGGCCACGCGCTTCATGCGCGACTCGGCGATCAGCCTGACGCGACTGGCGGAACTGCTCGGCTACGCCCAGCTGGGTGCGTTCTCCCGGGCCTTCAGCCGCTGGCATGGGGTCAGCCCGCAGCAATGGAAACGCCAACTGCAGCGCGAGTCGCTGTCCCGAAGCACCCTGGCCAGGCAGGAGGGCCAGTCCACGGAGCCATCACCCCCATGCCGATGACCCCTTTCGTGCGCACCATCAGCCTGATCGGCTTCCAGGAATTCGCCACCCGGCAAGGGCTCGATCCCGCGCGGATGCTCAAGCTGATCGGCCTGCCGCTGCAAAGCCTGCAGGGCGAGGACGCGCTGTATCCCTACCAGCAATACTGCGCCCTGCTGGAGGTGTGCAGCGTCCATTCGGGAAACCCGCTGTTCGGCCTGCACTACGGCCTGTTCCAGGCCTCCAGCGTCTTCGGCGACCTGCTCTACCTGCTGCGCAATACACACACCGTGGGCGATGCGCTGACGCAATTGCGCACGCACTATCGCCTGTACAACGGTGCCGCCGACATCGGCCTGGTCAGTGAAAACGGCCTGACCACCCTCAGCTACCACGTCCACCAGCCTGAAATGCCGGGCGTGCGCCAGGCGCAGGAACTGGGTTGCGCGGTGGGTATGCAACTGATGCGGTTACTGCTGGGCGCCCACTGGCTGCCCGATGAGATCCGCCTCCCCCACTCACCCGGCAGCGACCCCGAGCGCTATGTACAAGCCCTGGGCATGTCGCCGTGTTTCGACGCGGACAGTCTCGCCATGGTGTTCGCCTCGGCATGGCTCGAACAGCCGGTCTATGCGCCGGATGATGCCGTGCATCACCTGGCGAGCCGGAAGATGGAACGCATGGAGTCACTCTGCGCCGACGGGCTGTGCAGCCAGATCAGGCAACTGCTGCGCCACCTGCTGCCCAGCGGACGCGCCACGGCGGAGAAAGTCGCCGACATCATGGCCCTCACGCCGAACGCGCTGCGCCAGGCCATGGCCGCGGAAGACACGTCCTTTCAACAGTTGCTGGAGGAGGTTCGTCAGGGCATGGCCCGGGAATACCTGAGCGGCCCGTCGATCAACGTTGCCGAGCTGGCGAGCCTGCTCGGCTACTCCGAAACGAGCGGTTTCTGCCGCGCCTTTCATCGCTGGTTCGGCATGAGTCCGCTGAGCTGGCAGAAAGCCCAGGGGGTCAAGCGCCAGCCACGTCTTCTGGGCAGACGTCGCAAGCGCTTGTAGGCCTGCGCCTAGAAGCCTCTGAACACCTCGCCGATGCTGGCCACCGGATGCCCGACATGGGACGCCACAGCCTGGCCGGCAACGGACGGTTTCGAGACGTAGACAGCACTCAGGAACATGGCCAGGGTCAGACCGGCCAGTAGAAACGCAAAGCGGCGCATGGGAACCTCCAGCGGTGTTTTTATAGTTGTTATCACTGAGTGTGCTCCGCGGTGACCGCGAAAGCTTCACAGATCACGCCATTAAATGCCCTTCTGATCCGCGCCCCCGGCCGTCGCATCCTTGCGACCGGCCGGCCGTTCGCGGACTAGGCCAGTTTCTGCAGATGAGCCCAGTGGGTGGCATCGCTCAAGGTCTTCTCGAACGCCGTGAAGATGGCATCGATGTCCTCTTCCGTGGAGATCAGCGGCGGGCAGAAGGCGATGGTGTCGTAGATGGCGCGGATGATCAGGCCATGCTTGTGCGCCTGCCTGAAGATGAAGCTACCCAGCGCCCCCGGCTGCGCGAACGGTCGCTTGCTGGCCTTGTCCGCCACCAGCTCGATCCCGCCCACCAGCCCGACACCACGAACATCGCCCACCAGCGGATGGTCGGCGAAGGCCCGCAGCCGGCTCTGGAAGATCGGCGCAAGACGCTGCACATGGCCGAGCAGATCGCGCTCCTCGATGATGCGGATGTTCTCCAGCGCGACCGCGGTGGCGACCGGATGACCGGTGGCGGTCAAGCCATGGGCGAACGAACCGAGGCGCTCGCTCTGGCTGATCAGCACGTCATGGATCGCATCGGACACCACCAGTGCCGCCAGTGGCTGATAGGACGAGGTGAGCTGCTTGGACAGCACCAGGACATCGGGCTGGATGTCGTACAGCTCGGAGCCGAACAGGGTGCCGAGACGACCGAAGCCGGTGACGATTTCGTCGATCACCAGCAGGATGTCGTAGCGTCGGCACACCGCCTGGATCGCCGCCCAGTAGCCTTTGGGCGGCGGCAGCACGCCACCCGCGGCGATCAGCGGCTCGCCGATGAACGCGGCGATGGTCTCCGCGCCTTCGGCCAGGATGTAGCGTTCCAGCTCGTTGGCCAGGCGCGCGGAAAAGTCTTCCTCGGTTTCGCCAGGCTCGGCGAACCGGTAGTAGTTCGGGCACGTCAGGTGATGCACCGGGATCGCCGGCAGATCGAAATCGCGATGGATCCCCGGGATCCCGGTCAGGCTCGCGGAAGCCAGCGTGGCGCCGTGATAGGCCTGCTGCCGGGAGATGAATTTCTTCTTCGCCGGTTTGCCCCGTGCGTTGTTCATGTACCAGACGATCTTCACCACCGAGTCGTTGGCCTCGGAGCCGGAGTTGGTGAAGAACACATGGTTGAGGTCACCGGGCGCCAGCTCGGCCAGCTTGGCGGCGAGCGCGGCGGCGGGGGCGTTGGTCTTGTGGCTGAAGCTGTGGTAGTACGGCAACTGCCTGAACTGCTCGACGGCGGCATCCACCAGTCGCTGTTCGCTGAAGCCCAATGCCACGCTCCACAGGCCCGACATGGCCTCGATGTAGGCATTGCCCTGGTCGTCGATGACCCGCACGCCCTCTCCCCCGGTGATCACCACCGGCCCCGTCTCACGGTGCTGGGCCAGGTTGGTGAAGGGATGGATGAGTGACGACAGATCGTTCTGAACGATGGATTGCGGAGTGCTCATTGGCGGGTTTTCCTGCTGCGGAGGGTTGTCGACTGAACGGCACGACGCCCCTGCGGCGATGTCTGGCAGACATCGCCGCAGGGGCGTCCGAAGGGTTTACTGGCTCAGCGCGGCCGCGATCGACTCGCCGAACAGTTTCAGACCCAGCTCCAGCTGGTCGGTAGGGATGTTCACCGGCGGCATCAGCTTGATCACTTCGCCGTTCGGACCACAGCGGTCGACCAGCACGCCGGCCTGCAGCACGCGCTGCTGGGCATCCTTGGCGTAGGCGACCCGGCCACGGCCGAAGTCGATGCCGGCGACCATGCCGCGGGCACGCGCGGAGGCGACACCCGGGATCTGCGCGAAACCGGCGACCGCCTCTTCCATCACCGCGACGTTTTTCGCCAGCAGCTTGAGGAAGCTCTCGTCACGCCAGTAGCCGAGCGCGATCTGCGCCGTCAGGAAGGCCAGCTGGTTGCCGCGGAAGGTGCCGATGTGCTCGCCAGGCTGCCACACGTCCAGCGCCGAGCGGATCAACACAATGGCCATCGGCAGGCCGAAGCCGCCGATCGATTTCGCGCAGGTCACCAGGTCCGGCTGGATGCCGGAGCGCTCGAAGCCGAAGAAGTCCCCGGTACGGCCACAGCCGGCCTGGATTTCGTCGCAGATGAGAATCACGCCGTTATCGCGGGTCCACTTGCGCAGGCGCTGCAGCCACTCGTCGGACGCGGCGTACACACCCGCCTGGATCTGCACCGACTCGACGATCACCGCCGCCGGCAATTCCCAGCCGCTGCCCTGGTCGTTGGCCATGCGCTCGAGGAAGCCGATGCTGTCGAATTCACCGTGCGGGCTGTCTTCGTAAGGCACGAAGGTCACGTCGGAGGACAGGCCGGCACCACGGCGGGTACGGTTGCCGGTGATGGCCAGGGCCCCGGCGGTCATGCCGTGGTAAGCGCCATAGAACGACACGATGCGGGTCCGCCCGGTGGCCTTGCGCGCCAGCTTCAGCGCGGCTTCGACCGCATCGGCGCCGGTCGGGCCGGTGAACTGCACCTTGTAGTCCCAGCCACGCGGATCGAACAGGTCACGCTTGATCGATTCGAGAAAGCTGCGCTTGGTGCTGGTATGCAGGTCGAGACCATGGGTCACGCCGTTCGCCGAAAGGTACTCGATCAGGGCGTCGCGCATGCGCGGATCGTTGTGGCCGTAGTTCAGCGCCCCGGCGCCGGCGAAGAAGTCCAGGTACTCGCGGCCGTCCTCGGCGTGGACCTTGCTGCCCAGCGCGGTATCGAATACCAGCGGCAGGTCGCGGCAGTACATCCGCACGTTGGATTCGAGCTTTTCGAACGTCTCGATGTTGTTCATGCATAACCTCTTTTCAGTGTTTGAACAGGCCCGCAACCTTGCTTGCGGGCCTTGTCGCGGTGTCGTTGCGATCAGTGCTTGAACATCACGTGGCGCACTACGGTGTAGTCTTCCAGGCCGTAGGTGGACAGGTCCTTGCCGTAGCCGGACAGCTTCACGCCGCCATGCGGCATCTCGCTGACCAGCATGAAGTGAGTATTGATCCAGGTGCAGCCGTACTGCAGGCGAGCGGCCAGGCGGTGGGCGCGGCCGACATCGGCGGTCCACAGCGACGACGCCAGGCCGTAGTCGGACTCGTTGGCCCAGGCCAGCACCTGCGCTTCGTCTTCGAATTCCGACACCGTCACCACCGGGCCGAAGATCTCGCGCCGCACCACTTCGTCGGCCTGGGTCGTGCCGGCGAGAACGGTAGGCTCGAAGAAGAACCCGTCACCCTCGGCGCGCTTGCCGCCGGTGACCACCTCGATGTGCGGAACCTCCAGCGCACGCTTGACGAAGCCCTCGACACGCTCCAGGTGCTCGCGGGTGATCAGCGGGCCCATCTCGGTCGCTGGGTCATCCTGCAGGCCGGTCTTGATGCTGGCCACGGCTTCGCCGAACTTGCGCACGAACTGCGCATACACGCCCTTCTGCACATAGATGCGGCAGGCCGCGGTGCAGTCCTGGCCGGCGTTGTAGAAACCGAAGGCGCGGATGCCCTCGACGGCGGCATCGATGTCGGCGTCGTCGAAGATCAGCACCGGCGCCTTGCCGCCCAGTTCCATGTGCATGCGCTTCACGCTGTCGGCCGTGCCTTCGATGATGCGGCTGCCGGTGGCAACGGAGCCGGTCAGGGAGACCATGCGCACCTGCGGATGGCTGGTCAGTGGTTCACCCACCGAGGCACCGCGCCCGTGCACGATGTTGACCACGCCCGCGGGGAAAATCCCGGCGAGCAGTTGCGCCAGCTTGAAGGTGGTCAGCGGCGTGTGTTCCGACGGCTTCAGCACCACGGTGTTGCCCGCCGCCAGGGCCGGGCCGAGCTTCCACGCCGCCATCAGCAGCGGGTAGTTCCACGGCGCGATGGAGGCGACCACGCCCACCGCATCGCGGCGGATCATCGAGGTGTGCCCGGGGATGTACTCACCCGCCGCCGAGCCCTGCAGGCAACGCACCGCGCCGGCGAAGAAGCGGAACACGTCGGCGACGGCTGGCAGTTCGTCCTGCAGCACGGCGGTGAACGGCTTGCCGCAGTTGTCCGACTCCAGGCGGGCGAACGTCTCGGCATGGGCGTCGATGCTGTCGGCCAGCTTGAGCAGGAGGGTCGCACGGTCTTTCGGCGGGGTCTGCGACCAGCCGTCGAACGCCGCGTTCGCGCTCGCCACCGCGGCGTCGACCTGGGCGCGACTCGCCTCGCGGGTCTGCACCAGAACACTGCCCAGGGAAGGGTTGTACACCGCCAGGTGGTCGCCTTCGCCGGCCACCAGGGCGCCATTGATCAGAAGCTGGGTCTGCATATCGATTCTCGCGATTGGAAGGCAAGCCCGCGGGCTTGCCGGATGATGGTTGTCGAAGCGTTCGATTGAAAAAACGTCGCCAGGCCAGGCGCCCGCGCACCCGGCCAGCGATTCACGGGATCAGCGGCTCAGGCACGGGACTGCGGAAGAAGCTGGTCCGGCAGGCCAGGTAAACCAGGCCCAGGCCCAGCCAGGTGCAGCCCATGATCAGGGCGTCCTGGTCCAGGCTGATCAGCATCCAGCCGGCCGTGACCAGACCGATGAGCGGAAACAGCACGCCGCGAAACACACCGGCCCCGTCCCTGGCCTGCGCATCGAAGGTCAGGCGCAGCGCACAGAGGTTGACCGCGGTGAAGGCAAGGAAGGCGCCGAAGTTCACCAGCGAGGTCGCGGTGGCGATCGACATGCCGAAGCCGACGGTGCCGAAGGCGCCGCTGAGCAGGATGTTGAACACCGGCGTCTTGAAGCGCGCGCTCAGCGAACCGAAGAGCCTGCGTGGCAGCTGGTTGTCCCGACCGAGGGCATACAGCAGCCGCCCCACGCTGGCCTGGAACGACATGCCCGCGGCGAAGTGGGCGACGATGATGCCGGCCAGCACCACAGCGAAGAACAGGTCCCCACCGATGATCCGGGCGATCTCGAAGGCCGCGCCATCGATGTTGGCGAACTCCATCGACGGATGGACCAGGTGCATGAAGTACGACGAACCGACGTACACCGTGCCGCCGGTCAGGGCCACCAGCAGCATGGCCCGCGGAATGGTCCGCGTCGGGTCACGGGTTTCCTCGCTCAGCGTCGACAGCGCGTCGAAGCCGAGGAAGGAATACGCGGCGATCGCGGCACCGGCCATGGTGGTCGAGAACGGCACGTCCTGCTTGAAGAACGGTTCCACCGAGAGCAGTCCGCCAGGGCCGTTGGCAGCACTGACGTAGTGCCAGCAGAGCCCGATGAACATGACGATGATGGCCAGCTGGACCAGCATCAGCGTCACGTTGAAGCGGTTCGCCACCTGGATGCCGAGGACGTTCAGCAGCGTGCTGGAGACGATGAAGCCGGTGATCCAGACCCACTGCGGCACCTCCGGAAACGCCATGGCGAGGTAGCTGGCGCCGAGCAACCAGATCAGCATCGGGATGAAGAAATAGTCGAGCAGCGCCGCCCAGCCGACCATGAACCCGAGATTCGGGTTGAGCATCTTGCGGGTGTAGAAGTAAGCCGAACCCGCGACCGGAAATACCTTGACCAGACGACCGTAGCTCAATGCCGTGAAGATCACCCCGATCGCCGCCATGGCGTAGGACATCGCCGTGGTGTTCTGGCTTGCCTGCGAGATGACCCCGTAGGTACCGAAGACGATCAATGGAGCAAGGAATGCCAGGCCGAAGAGCAGAACCGAAAACGGGCCCAGGGTACGCTTCAACGAAACGCCGGGAGTTGCTTCGCTCATGATCGTCTCCCCTCAACCCACGAAGTCGTAGGCAGCGGCGATGATGCCGCGATAGGTCTCCACAGTCATTTCCTTGGCATTGTTCGGGTCGGAGAAGTTCTTCTTGGACTTCTCGGCGATGGCCTGGAAGTCCTCGACACGAACGCCCTTGACCCCGGAGAAACGCGGGATGCCCAGGTCCTTGCTCATCTGGAACAGGTAATCGACGGCAGCCTCGGCGGCGGCGACAGGCGAGAGGTTCGGATCGATGCCGAGCGCGTAAGCGACCTGGGCATGGCGGGTGATGTCGGCATCGCGGTTGTGGCCGAAGATGAACGGCAGGAAGATCGCGTTGCCCACGCCGTGCGGGGTGTCGTACATGCCGCCGATGGCCTCGGAGATGCAGTGCACGCTGCCCACGTCGGCGTTGCCGAAGGCCATGCCGGCGATCAGGCTGGCGATGAGCATCTGCTCGCGGGCTTCGAGGTTGTCCGCTTCCTGCACGGCGGGCTTGAGGTAGCGGCTGATCAGGCGGATGGCATGCAGGGCCAGGCCGTCGCTGATCGGGTTCGCCACGCGACAGGTGTAGGCCTCGATGGCGTGGGTCAGGGCATCCATGCCGGTCGCGGCGGCGATCGGCGCGGGCAGCGTCGCGGTGATGTGCGAGTCGAGCAGGGCCAGCACCGGGCCGATGCGATAGTCGAGGACGTTCATCTTGAAGTGGCGGGCGGTATCGGTGATCACCGCGAAGCACGTCACCTCGCTGCCGGTACCCGCGGTGGTGGGGATCGCCACGATCGGCGGCAACGCATTGGTGAGGGTGAAGGAACCCTCGTAGTCTTCGATGCGGCCCTCGTGGGCCAGCAGGATACTGATGGCCTTGGCCGCATCCATCGCGCTGCCGCCGCCCACGGCCAGCAGGCCATCGATACCCTTGCCACGGTAGACCTGCGCCGCCTGGTTGATGTCGTCGCTGCGAGGGTTGGCCTTCACATCGGCGATTTCCTCGAAGGTGATGCCCGAGGCGTCCAGGCTGGTGTACACGCTGTTCAGCAGACCGGCCGCCTTGACCCCGGCGTCGGTGACGATGAGCACATGCTTGAGGCCGAGTTCACGCAGATGTTCGCCGGTGCGCTCGCGCAGACCAGGTTCCATCACGATCTTGGTGGGGAGTACGAAGCGGAATTCCATACATACCTCTTGCCCTTCGGGCGCAGTTATTGTCGTTTTCAAAGGTTCGCTGGAACAGCACCAGCGCCAGGCCATCAGCAGGTCGATCAGTGTTGCTCTTCGGTCGTCGCGGCCTCCTCTGCCCGGGCCCATTCACGCAGGACGAATTTCTGGATCTTGCCGGTGGCGGTCTTGGGAAGCGCCGCCAGCGACACGTAGCGCGGGGCCTTGAAGCCGGCCATGTGCTGGCGGCACCAGCGAATCAGGTCGTCGCCACTGACATTGGCCAGGGCGTCGTCACGCAGGGTGACGAAGGCATGCGGGGTTTCTCCCCAGCGCGAATCGGGGCGCGCCACCACCGCGGCTTCGATCACCGCGGGATGCAGGTAGAGCGCCTCCTCGATTTCCAGCGAACTGATGTTCTCGCCGCCGGAAATGATGATGTCCTTGGCCCGGTCCTTGATTTCCACGTAGCCATCGGGGTGCAGCACGGCCAGGTCGCCGGTGTGCAGCCAGCCGTTGGCCAGCGCGCTGCGGGTGGCTTCCGGGTTGTCCAGGTAGCCCTTCATCACCGTGTTGCCACGCACCACCAGCTCACCCAGGGTGGCGCCGTCGGCGGGCACCGGACGCCCCGTCTCGCTGTCGAGCACCGTGGCCTCTTCGAGCATCGGGTGGGCCACGCCCTGGCGGCTCATGAAGCGGGCGCGCTCCTCCAGCGGCAGCTCGTCGATACCCGGTTGCCACAGGCACAGCGTGCTCGGGCCGTAGCTTTCGGTCATGCCGTAGGCGTGGGTGATGCTGAAACCGCGCGCCTCCATCGCCGCGATCACCGCGCTGGGCGGTGCCGCGCCGCCGGTGATCAGCGACACCGGCTCGCTCCTGGCCGCGCCCTGGGCGGGTTCGGCGTGGATCAGCATGGACATGACCACCGGCGCCGCGCTCATGTGCGTCACGCCGTGCGCGGCGATGGCGGCATGGATGGCCGGGGCCAGGACCTTGCGCAGGCACACGTGGGTGCCGCCGGACAGGGTCACTGCCCAGGTGTGGCTCCAGCCGTTGCAGTGGAACATCGGCAGGGTCCACAGGTAGACGCTGCGCGGCCCGAACTGGAAGGCCAGGGCACCCGCGCAGGCGTTGAGGTAAGCGCCGCGGTGATGCAGGACCACGCCCTTGGGATCGCCGGTGGTGCCGGAGGTGTAGTTGATGGCGATCGACTGCCATTCGTTCTGCGGCGCGCTCAGCGGCCGGCCCGGGTCGCCCTGGGTGAGGAAGGTCTCGTAGTCGAGGTCCGAGACCAGGTCGACGGCATCGGCCTGGGTATCGTCGATGCCCACCAGCAGCGGCGGCGAGTCGAGCAGCGCCAGCGCCTCGCGGACCACCGGGCCGAACTCGCGGTCGCAGAGCAGCACCTTGGCCGAGCTATGGCGCAGGATGAAGGCGATGCTGCGCGCCTCCAGGCGGATATTGATGCACACCAGCACCGCGCCCGCGCCCGGCACACCGTAGTGCGCTTCGAGCATCTCGGGGATGTTCGGCGCCAGGATCGCGACCCGCTCACCCGGCTGCACGCCGACCCGCTCCAGGGCGCTGGCCAGGGCACGGCTGCGCTGGTGCAACTGCTGGTAGCTGTAGCGCCGCTCGCCGTAGATCACCGCATCGCGCTGCGGATAGACCCGGGCCGCGCGCTTGAGGAACGACAGCGGCGACAGCGGCACATGGTTGGCTTCGTTGGGAGCGAGCTCATGTTCGAAGTTCGGAGTCATCATGAAAGGCACCTCATCGGCACGTTATCCAGGCGGTTCAAGTCCATTGCTGATTCCCGTTTCTTATTGTCCTGGCGCCGGGGCGCATCACAGGCTGCTGCACAGATGGCCGCCATCGACCACGATCTCGCTGCCGGTCATGGCCCGGCCGGCATCGCTGGCGAGCAGCAGCAAGGCACCATCGAGGTCGGCCGGCTGGCTGAAGGCGCGGCTGGGAATGCGCGAGCGCAGCTTCTCGCCGGCCTCGCTGACCAGGAACGCCTCGTTCAGGTCGGTCATCACGTAGCCGGGCGCCAGGGCGTTGACCCGGATGCCATGGCGCGCCAGTTCCAGGGCCATGGCCCGGGTCAGGTGGGCCAGGCCGGCCTTGGCCGCGAGATAGGGCGCGACGGCGCCGGCCACGCGACTGGCGAGGATCGAGGTGACGTTGATGACACTGCCGCCCTGCCCCGCCGCGATCATCCGCCGGGCACTTTCCTGGGCCACGGTCCAGGCGCCCTTGAGGTTGGTGTCGAACACCCGGTCCCAGCTCTGCTCGTCGCAGGCCAGCAGGGGCTGGCTGTCGCTCACCCCGGCGTTGTTGACCACGACATCCAGGCGGCCGGCGGCATCGAGCACACGGCAGACATCGTCACGCGAGGTCACATCGAGGGCGAAGGCACGGGCGCGACCACCGGCCCGCTCGATGTCCTCGACCAGGCTTTGCAGGGGCGCCAGGCGCCGGGCGCTGACCACCACCTCGGCGCCCGCGGCGGCCAGGGTCATGGCGAAGTGGCGACCCAGGCCACTGGAGGCCCCGGTGACCAGTGCGCGGCGCCCGTCGAGGGCGAACAGTCGGGCAATCGTCGGCTGCATCAGTGGGCTCCCAGGCGCTGGTCGAGGAGTTTCTTCGCCAGGCTCATGCGGTGGACTTCGCTCGGGCCGTCGTAGATGCGGAACGGACGAATGTCACGGAAGATCCGCTCGACCACGGTGTCGCCGGTCACCCCGCGGCCGCCGAGCACCTGCATGCAGCGATCGACCACCCGCCACAGCGCCTCGGAGCTGATCACCTTGGCCATGCTCGAATCGACGTTGCCGCGCTGGCCCTGATCCAGAACCCAGGCGCAGTGCCAGACCGCCAGGCGCACCACATGCAGGTCCATCATGTTGTCGGCCAGCATGAAGCCGACGCCCTGGTGCTCGCCCAGCGGCTTGCCGAAGGCGTCGCGGCGGCGCGCGTAGTCGCAGGCGATATCGTGGGCGCGGCGCGCGGCACCGAGCCAGCGCATGCAATGGGTCAGGCGCGCCGGCGCCAGGCGCACCTGGGCATAGCGGAAGCCCTTGCCGACTTCGCCCAGCACATCGCTCGCCGGCACCCGCAGGTTGTCGAAGCGCAGCTCGCCGTGACCACCGGTGAAGCAGCTGTCCAGCGAGTCCAGCTGACGCTCGTGGATGATGCCGTCACGCTTCATGTCGCTGAGGAACATGGTCGCCGTGCCGTCCTCCATGCGCGCCATGATGATGGCGAAGTCGGCGCCGTCGGCTCCGGTGATCAGCCACTTGTGGCCATTGATCAGGTAGTCGTCGCCATCGCGGGTGGCAGTGGTGCGCAGCATCGACGGGTCGGAGCCCGAGCCCGGTGCCGGTTCGGTCATGGCGAAGCAGGAACGGGTGCGGCCCTGGACCAGTGGACGCAGCCAGCGATCCTTCTGCGCCTCGGTCGCCACCACATCCATCAGGTGGATGTTGCCTTCGTCCGGGGCATGGATGTTCAGCGCCACCGGGCCCAGGGGCGAATAGCCGGCCTCTTCGAACACGATCGCCTTGGCCACATGGCTCAGTTCCAGGCCGCCCATTTCACGGCTGGCGTGGGGGGTCAGCAGGCCCGCTTCGCGGGCGCGGGCCACCAGGTCCTGACGCAGCGCGTCGCTGGGGCCGTGGGAGTCCTGGCGTGGGTCGTTCTCGAACGGGATGACCTGTTCGGCAATGAAATCGCGAGTCTTCGCCTGCAAGGCAAGCAGCTCGTCCGGCAGCGTAAAGTTCATATCTATCCTTCTCGTTCTTGTCGGTCCGGTTACGGACGCTTGTTCAGGGCATCGCCTTGGGATTGCTGATCGCCAGTTGGGCAACGGTCACCTGGCGCAGGGCCTCGACCAGGGTGCCGCGCCCTTGCACCGCGTCATGGCGACCGGCGCGGATGTCCCGGACAAGTTGCCGGCGGGCCTCCTGCAGCGAGGCGCCGGTGACGTCGGTGAGGATTGCCAGCCGGGACAGCTCGTAACTGCTGGAGCGCTCCTGCAGACGGCTTTCGCGGGCAGCGATGGCCATGGCGTTGGCGATCATCAGGGTCGGGTAGCGCAGGTCCGCGGACAGCGCCGGGAGCACCTGTTCGAGCAGGGTCTGGCGGGCGATCTCGAGGAGTTCGCAGGCATTCGGCTGGGTCATGGCGCGTCTCCGCCCGTCATGTCGAGGATGTCGAGTTCGAGTTCCGGCAGCAGGCGCGCGGTCAGTGCCAGTTCGAGGGAGGGTTCTTCGCCGGACAGGTGACGCTGGCCCTGCTGCAGGGCGATCACCGCCCAGCGCAGCGTCGCCATGACCTGCCAGTAATGCAGTTCGCTGCGCTCGATGCGCAGCGCGGAAACCTGCTGGTAGCCCGCGAGGAAGTCTTCCAGCAGACCGATGCCACCGGCTTCCAGGTCCGGGCGGGTAAAGCGCCAGCAGCGCGCGGTGAACCAGCCGAGGTCCTCGCGCGGGTCGCCCCAGCCGGTGAACTCCCAGTCGAGGACCGCTTCCAGGCCCTGCTCGCTGGCCAGGTAGTTGCCCGAACGGTAGTCGCGGTGCAGCAACGCCACGTCATGGCTGCTCGGCGCATGCAGCTCGCACCAGCGCAGGCCCCATTCCAGTGCCGGATAGGCATCGTCGAGGGTGTCGAGGTAACGCCGATAGGCATTGATGGTCGCCAGGGCCGGCGAGCCCTCCGCCACCGGCAGGAAGTCCAGCGCGGCCTGTGGTGGGCGAACCTGGTGCAGGCGCGCCAGGTTGCCGCCGAGCTGCGCCGCCAGTTGCGCGCGCCCCTTGGCGCCGGCACCGGCACTGAGCACCCGGCCGGCGGCGACACCCGAGACGTATTCCATCAGGAAGAACACCCGGCCGTTGACGCTCGCATCGCGGCACAGCCACAACGGACGCGGCACTTTCACCCCGGCCTGGTGGACCACCTGCAACACCGCGAACTCCTGCTCGCGGCCAAGGCTGGCCGGCAGCGAGGACAGCGCGTCGCTGCGCAGCACCCAGCGCCGCGCACCGGCCCAGGGACCGCCCTCGATCAGCAGGTCGAGCAGCCAGTTTTCCTGGATGGCGCCGCCGCTCAGGCGTTTGCGGGCCTCGATGACCACCCGCGTTGCCGCGGCGTGCTCGCGGATGAAGTCGATCAGGCGCTGATCGTTGGCCACGGCCGCGACGGCGTCGCTGGCCTGGGGCACTGCGGAAGAAATGCTCATGGATCGATAAGCCCAGACTTCGATTTGTGATTGGCCCGACACCCAGAGCAAGGCGTGGGCCAACTCCGCTGAAATCGGCTGCAGACCAGTCAGCACAAGGCCTAGAGGCATTTCAGAAGGGCTTCAGACAGGCACCTGCATTTCACAATCGCAAGGAAATCCTGCAACATCGAAACATTGCAAATTTGAAAAGGTCTCGCCATGCACTCCCCCACCGCCCAGGTCGTCGTGCTGATCAGCCACCTGCAGCGCCCCCGGCAGCGCAGCCGGCTCGCCCATATGGTGAGCGGGCTCATGGCGGACTACCCCGACACCCATATCGAGGTGCTCGACACCTCGGTCACCGAAGCCCTGCAGACCGCGCGCGAGCTGGAACAACTGGGTGCCGTCGACGTGTTCATCTGCGCCGGCGCCACCGGCGCCTACCTGCGCAAGCACCTGACCCGCCCGGTCCTGACGATGCACATCGGCGAGGGCGACCTGCTGCGTGCCCTGGGCCAGGCCCGGGAGCACTCCTCGCACGTCGCCCTGCTCAGCTACAACCGCATCAACCACGATCTGCAGGCGATGAGCGCGCTGTTCACCGTGCAGGTCCACCAGGCCGCCTACACCACCC
Organism: Pseudomonas japonica; assembly: GCF_900188455.1. Lineage (GTDB taxonomy): Bacteria > Pseudomonadota > Gammaproteobacteria > Pseudomonadales > Pseudomonadaceae > Aquipseudomonas > Aquipseudomonas japonica. The sequence goes on from NZ_FZOL01000037.1 coordinate 29,644, forward strand.
TGGAAGAGGCGCGCCAGGCGGTCGAGCAGGCCGCCCGGCTGGGCTGTCGCAGCCTCATCGGTTCCTCGACGGTGGTCGAGCTGGCGGAGCAGGAAGGGCTGTACGGCGTGCTGTCGCTGAGCGAGGACACGGTGCGCAAGGCCCTGGACGAGGCCCTTGGCATCCTCGACAGCCAACGTATCGAAGTGGCCAAGCGGCGCCACCTGAATGCCGTGCTGCAGCACATTCCCACCGGCGTGGCGGCGATCGACACCCAGGGCCTGGTGCAGTCGCTCAACCCGGCGCTGGCGCAACTGCTGGACATGCCGCTCAACGCGGCGCTGGGCCGGCCGCTCCAGCAACTGTGCCCGGAACTCGACCCGCAGCAGGCCCTGCGCGATGGCGGCGGCGAGGAAAACCGGGTGATCCGCCTTGGCTCCCATGCCGTGGTCAGCAACCTGCTGCCGACCCTGGAGAACGGCGAGCGCACCGGCCTGGTCCTGACCTGCCAGGACATCACCGCGGTGCAGCGGGCCGACCAGCGCATCCGCTCCATGCGCCGGCCCGGTGCGTTCACCGCGCGCTACCAGCTCGAACAACTGGTAGGCGACAGCCGCGCCAACCGCGAAATGCTGCAACTGGCCAAGCGTTTCGCCGCCAGCCATTCGACCATCCTCATCACCGGCGAAAGCGGCACCGGCAAGGAGCTGCTGGCCCAGGGCATCCACAACGAGAGTGCGCGGCGCCAGGGGCCCTTCGTCGCCATCAACTGCGCGGCGTTCCCCGAGTCGCTGCTGGAGAGCGAACTGTTCGGCTACGAGGAAGGCGCCTTCAGCGGTTCGCGCAAAGGCGGCAAGCCCGGCCTGTTCGAAACGGCGCACCGCGGCACGCTGTTTCTCGACGAGATCGGCGACATGCCGGTGTCGCTGCAGACCCGCCTGCTGCGTGTGCTGCAGGAACGCGAAGTGCTGCGCCTGGGCGGCACCGAGCCGATCGCCATCGACGTGCGGATCATCGCCGCCACCCACCAGGACCTGCGCAGCGCCCTGGAAGAAGGCGAGTTCCGCAACGACCTGTACTACCGGCTGAACATCCTGCGCCTGCGCACCACGCCGTTGCGCGAGCGGCCCGAGGACATCGCCTCGATCGCCCGCGGCATCGGCCAGCGCCTGCTGGTCCAGGGCCAGCCGCCGCGTGCCGCCGAGATCCCCGGCGCCCTGCTGCCCTACCTGACGCGCTATGCCTGGCCGGGCAATGTCCGCGAGCTGGAAAACGTCATCGAACGGGCAATGCTCTCGGCCCGCGAACTGCTCAACGAGCACGGCCTGGACGAACACTACCTGGCGCGCGTGCTGCCCGAGCTGTGCGAAGACCGGCCAGCGGCGCCCGCGCGGAAAAAAACGCCGCGGGAAACCGACCTGCACAGCATCGGCAAGGCCGCGCAGCTGCGCCACGTCCAGGAGACCCTGGACAGTTGCCAGGGCAATCTCGACGAAGCCGCGCGGCGCCTGGGCATCAGCCGCACCACCTTGTGGCGACGCCTGCGCGCCGAGTCCTGAGAACGACTGGCGACATGGCCCGGGGTGGCTTTCGCCGAGCTTTGGTATGATTCGAAACATTCGATTTTGCCCTGATGCCCTCAGGGCCATTGCTTTCCGGTGAAAAGCGAATCCATGCGCAAACTGCTTTCCGGCGCCCTGGCGCTTGTCCTGCTCGCCACCCTGGGTGGCTACCTGCTCTGGGCCGACCAGCGTCCCGAGGGCCATTACCTGTCCGACCTGCGCGTCGAACTGGTCCTCGACCAGGGCCTGCCCAGCGGCCAGGGCAACCTGCTGGGCATCGAGCCACTGCTCTACCCCGGCGACTACCAGAACCTCACCCGCCTGCACCGCAAGCTCGCCGCCTACCTGGAACAGGCGCGGGTCAAGGGCCTGGTCAACGAGCGCACGGTGGTGATCCTCCCCGAGCACATCGGTACCTGGCTGTGGACCCGTGGCGAAAAGCGCGAGATGTACCAGGTCACCCGCCTGCGCGAGGCGTACCAGTGGCTGGAGCTGAGCAACCCGCTGCGCTATGGCCTGGCGATGCTCAATGCCGAGGGCGACGACCGCCGCTCGGACGCCCACCTGCGCATGAAGGCCGGGCAGATGGCCGCCGACTACCAGAAACTGTTCGGCGACCTGGCCAGGGAGTTCGGCGTGACCCTGGTGGCCGGCTCGATCGTCCTGCCCGAGCCCTACCTCGACCATGGCGTACTGCGCACCGGCTCCGGCGCCCTGTACAACAGCAGCCTGGTGTTCGCCAGCACGGGCGCGGTGCTGGGCGAAGTGCAGCGCCAGCAGTACCCGGACAGCAACGTCCGGCGCTTCATCGAAGCCGGCACCGCGCACCCGCCGCAGGTGGTGGAAACCCCGGCCGGGCGCCTTGGCGTACTGCTCGGCAGCGACGGTTGGTATCCCGCAAGCTACCAGGGTCTGGCCAGCCAGGACGCGCAGATCATCGCCAACCCGGCCTTCGTCGGCAGTTGGCACGGGCCATGGCGCGGCAACCGGCACCAGCCGCGGGCGGCGGACCTGCTGCTGCAGCCCGGCGAAATGAGCGAGGAACAGGCCTGGTATCGCCTCAGCGAAAGCACCGTGCCCGCCGGCGTTGCCAGCATGAGCGTGTTCCTGCGCGGACAGTTCTGGGAAATACGCGGCGAAGGCCTGGGCTTCGCCAACCTCAACGGCCTGTACCATGCCAGCGCCAGCCGTGGCGCGCGGCTGCTCAACCTGTGGCTGTAGGCGCATGAGCCGGCCACGGGTGCGCCTGGGTGATCTCTCGGTCGGTTTCATCCAGAGCCTGGAAATGGCCCTGGACGAGCTCGGCCAGGACCCCGCGCCGCTGCTGCAGCGCTACGGCCTGACCCCGCAGCGCCTCGCCGAACCGGGCGCCCGCCTGTCGATCCCGCGCTACATGCACCTGGGCCACGCGGCCATCGAACAATGCCGCGAACCGGCGCTGGGCCTGCGCATGGGCCGCCTGAGCCGCCTCGGCCAGGCCGGCCTGGCGGGCGTCAGCGCGGCCCAGGCGCCGACCCTCGGCGAGGCCGCGCGCACCCTGCTGCGCTTCGAGCCGCTGTACGCCGCCAACTACCGTGGGCAATCCAGCTTCGAGGAAGACAGCCAGGGCGCCTGGCTGCGGTTCTATTCCATCAGCCCGTACAACGCCTACAACCGCTTCGTCGTGGATTCGCTGCTCTCGGGCTGGCTGGCGCAGCTGGCGGACCTGGTCGGCCAGCCGGTGCAGGCCGAGCGCATCGAGATCGAATTCGACAGCCCGGCCTATGCCGAGCGCTATCAGCCGTTGAGCGTGACCCCAGTGCAGTTCGGCGCGCCGACCAACCGCCTGCGCCTGAGCCGCGCCACCCTCGACCTGCGCAACCCGGCGCACTGCCCGAGTACCTGGCGGCACCTGCTGCAGCTGTGCGAGCAGGAACTGCTCGAACGCACCCGGGTTCGCAGCCTGGGCGAGCGCATCGTCCATCTGCTCGGGCCGCTGCTCAATGGTGGACGCGAGCCGGACCTGGAAGAAGTGGCGCGGCGCCTGCAACTGCCGACCTGGACCTTGCGGCGCAAGCTCGCCGAGGAAGGCACCCAGTTCCGCGCGATTCTCAACGACACGCGGCGGGATCTGGCGATGAGTTATATCCGCGATACCGAGCTGGCGTTCGGCGAGATCGCCTATCTGCTGGGGTTTGCCTCGGCGGAGGCGTTCCAGCGTGCGTTCAAGCGCTGGAGCGGGGTGACGCCGGGGGAGTTTCGGCGTAGTCAGCGGCGGGTGGGGTAGAGGGGGATTGGGGTGTGGGGATTGGGGTGCCTGTCGTGAGGGTTGTGGCGCTCTTGAGATCGAGCGCCGCCCGCGCGGCGCTTCGCGAGCAAGCTCGCTCCCACAGTCTGTTGCAACGTACCTATGTCAGTCAGGCCATGGTTGACCGCCTCGTTAGTACGACGCGACATCAAGTGATCCAAATGGCCTCTCTGCTGACACCAGCCATGCACCAAGGCTGACAACCCTAATCCCACAGGCCATGGCGCGTTGCAACAGACTGTGGGAGCGAGCTTGCTCGCGAAGCGCCGTGCGGACGGCGCTCGATCTTGAGGGCGCTAGAAGGGTGTCGTCATGCACAGCGATGCGCCGCGCGGGCGGCGCTCGATCTCAAGGGCGCTGCAACACTCAAGACAGACACCTGGCAGCCTTGACGCAACCCCCGCCAATCCCCCAATAAAAAAGGGCCAGTGCAATCACTGGCCCTTCTACTTCAAAACCTGCCGAGCGCCACTCACAGCTCGGTCGCATCGTCCGCCGGCTCTGGCACATCCAGCTCCGCGGCGTGGAATTCGAGAAGTTCTTCTTGATAATCGTCCATCGTCTGCTCCGTGTTTTCGTTCTGTTCGTGTCTGATTCCTGACTCACCCTAAAGTGCACCGGTGAAGGAAAAATGACAACAACGTGTAGGAAAATAAACGTAGCAGGTGTAACAGGATTTATCCCGCGGGCTAGAGCGCCGACGCCGGTGCAGCGTCGCTCGGCGCAGGCGGTGCGTCCACGGCCGGTACGCTGGTGACCGGGGCGACCGGCTCGGTCACCGCCGGGGTGGTCGTCTCGGGTGCAGTCGGTGCCACCGCTTCGGCGCTGATCGGCGCGGCCTCGGCCGGCGGCGCGAGCGGTTGCGAACCCTGGCTGTCGTCCACCACCGGCGCCGCCTGGGTTTCCGCCACCGGAGCAGCTACAGGTACGGGCGCAGGTGCAGGCGCGGCTTCGACCACCGTCGGGGCGACCGCTTCAGGCTGTGGCGCAACCAGGGCAGCCGGCGCGGCACTGGCGCTTTCCGGCACCCCCAGCTCGGCGGCGGGCTTCGCCGGCGCGGCGGCTTCGGGCGCGGCGGCCTTGTTCTTCGGCTCCGGCGGCAGGAAGCTCTCCACCAGGGCGAAGTAGCGCTCGTAGAACTTGGCCGAGGTCACGGTCTCGCTGGCCACCTTGACCATGGAGTCGTCGGTGGAGCCGATCGGCATCGACACCGAACCCAGCACGCCCACCCCCAGGCTCGCCGAGGTGTTGGACTTCTTCAGCGCGTAGCGATCCTGCAGGGCGTTGGCAAATACCGTGGAACGCTTGCTGCCACCCATGTCGTCGGCGCAGACGATGTTGAAGGTGATCTGCAGATGGCTTTCGCCGGTCTGCTGGAAGCTCTTGTTGCCGTTGACCTGGCCCTTGTCGGCCGAGGTGATGATGTAGCCCTGGCTCAGCAGCGCGCGGCGCGCGGCTTCGCAGGAGCCGGACTCGCTGACCGGAAAGCTGCGGGAGAAGGTGCCGGAATCATCGAAGTTCTCGTGTTCGTAGATGGCTGCCTTCTTCGAGGAACAGCCGGCGACACCCGTCAGCACAAGGGCCAGCCCGAGTGCAACGCGGACGGTGGACTTTGACATTGCAGATCCTGGAAGGGAAAAACGATCGGCGCCTATTGTGCAACACCTGGCCGGGCACTGAAACCGCCTGGCGCAGAATCAGCGACGGAATTCATCCCGCCGACGCACGGCACCCGGCCAGGCGCGGCGCGCCCGCGCTAAATTTCCGTCCGGCGGGATCGTCCTCTCCCTGACGGCAAAACCCCCTTTGTCCGCACTGCGAACGGCAACCCTGAACGAGGCGGCCATGACCCGAGAGACGACAGCATGACCCTCAACACCGAAAGCCTGGCCCGGGAAACCCTGCGCATCCTCAAGCCCTACTGGTGGCTGGTGGCGCTCTCCACGGCGCTGGGGATCGTCAGCGGCCTGAGCGTGACCGGCCTGCTGGCCACCATCAACAACGCCATGGCCCAGCCCGAGGGACCGGGCGTCGAAACCGCGCTGCTGTTCGCCGGGCTGTGCGTCCTCACCCTCGCCTGCTCCACCGTCTCCAGCCTGATGAGCAACAAGGTCGGCCAGCGCGTGGTCACCAACCTGCGCCGCGAACTGGCGGCGAAGATCCTCGTCGCACCCATCGAGCAGCTCGAACGCTACCGCTCGCACCGGCTGATCCCGGTACTGCTCAACGACGTCACCACCCTGAGCAACTTCGCCCTGTCGGTGGCGCCGATGGTCATCGCCTTCACCGTGACCCTCGGCTGCCTCAGCTACCTGGCCTTCCTGTCCTGGCAGATCCTGGTCCTGACCGTGCTCACCGTGGTCATCGGCAGTGGCGCGCAGTTCCTCGCGCACCGGCTCGGCATGCGCAGCATCCTCGACGCCCGCGACGGCGAGGACGAACTGCAGAAGCACTACCAGGCGATGTCCGCCGGCGCCAAGGAACTGCGCATCCAGCGCAAGCGCCGCCAGCACCTGCTCGACGAGCAGATCTTCGCCACCACCGAACGCATCTGCACCTCGAACATCCGCGCGGCGAACATCTTCGTCAGCGCCGAGACCTTCGGCTCGATGCTGTTCTTCGCCGTGATCGGCATCGCCATCGCCTTCCAGGCCCTGTGGCCGAGCAGCGACAAGACCGTGCTCGGCGGCTTCGTCCTGGTCATGCTGTACATGAAGGGCCCGCTGGAGCGCCTGGTGACCTCGCTGCCGATCATCTCGCGGGCGAAGATCGCCTTGGGCCGCATCGCCGAACTGTCGTGGAAGTTCTCCTCGCCGGAACCGCACCTGCTGGTCAAGGACCGTCCTTCGAGCCTCGGCAGCATGCACACCCTGGAACTGCGCCAGGCACGCTACGACTACCCGCGGGTGGAAGGCGTCGAGTCGTTCCACCTCGGCCCGATCGATCTGCGCATCAAGCAGGGCGACATCGTCTTCATCGTCGGCGAGAACGGTGGCGGCAAGACCACCCTGATCAAGCTGCTGCTGGGCCTGTACACCCCGCAACAGGGCGAGATCCTGTTCAACGGCGAGGTGCTTGCGCCCGAGCAACTGGACGACTACCGCCAGCTGTTCACCACCATCTTCGCCGACTACTACCTGTTCGACGATCCGTTGCCCGGCGACGCGCCGCTGGCGGCGGACGCCGGCAAGTACCTGGAGCGCCTGGACATCGCGCACAAGGTCAGCATCCGCGACGGCGCCTTCACCACCACCGACCTGTCCACCGGCCAGCGCAAGCGCCTGGCGCTGATCAACGCCTGGCTCGACGAGCGCCAGCTGCTGGTCTTCGACGAGTGGGCCGCCGACCAGGACCCGGCCTTCCGCCGGGTGTTCTACACCGAACTGCTGCCGGAGCTGAAGCAGCAGGGCAAGACCATCATCGTGATCTCCCACGACGACCGCTATTTCCCAGTCGCTGATCAGTTGGTGCGCATGGAGGGGGGGCGTATCAGTGTCGAGCAGGTGGGTTCGGAGCAGGCGATTGCCTGAGGTGGGGGGCGGCGGGGGGCGCATCGCGAGCGCATGACGACAGCCTTCCAGCGCCCTCAAGATCGAGCGCCGTCCGCACGGCGCTTCGCGACGGTTCGGCGCTCCGACAAGCTCGCTCCCACAGTTTGCTGCAACGAACCTATGTCTGATAGGCCATGGTTGTCCGCCTTGTTTGTACGACGCGATATCAAGTCGGGCCCAACAGCCTCCCCGCAATAATTCGCCAAGCACCAAGGGCTGACAACCCAAATCCCACAGGCCATGGCGCGTTGCAACAGACTGTGGGAGCGAGCTCGCTCGCGAAGCGCCGTGCGGACGGCGCTCGATCTGAAGGGCGCTACAAGAACATCGTCATGCACAGCGATGCGCCGCGCGGGCGGCGCTCGATCTTCAGGGCGCTGCAAGGCTCAAGACAGGCACCTGGCGGCCTACATGCAATTCCCCGACAAGCCTTCAACGATCTGTAGACCCCTATCCCAGCGCCAACCCACAGGCGCCATAAAAACGACGAAAACCCCAACAAATCCGGGCCTTTCGCCGATTCCCGCAAAAAACAGTGAAATGTGAAAAATTGGTTAAATAACTTCAATTCCCATTCGTACAGCTAGAGACGAATGACCGCCACGTCCGGTTTTTCGCCAGAGGTTCCCGGGGAGATTCCGGCCGGCCGCGAGGCCCGCCGACTGCATTGGGCGCAGCCTGCAACGGGAACGCTTCATCCACTGTCGATACCTACTAGAAGAGTTTTCCGCCAATGCACACCCCTTCCCGTCTCAATCCGCTCAGCAAGGCCCTGCTGATGCGTCATGCGCTGCGCAAACCGGTGTTCGCCGCCATGGGCCTGGCCTGCATGCTGCCGCTGGCGGCCCAGGTCCAGGCTCAGGAAATCGAGTTCAACATTCCGGCGCAGTCCCTGGCCAGCGCCCTGAATGAGTGGGGCCGGCAGAGCAACCTGCAACTGTTGTTCAGCCCGGAAGACGTGCAAGGCAAGACCAGCACCGCGGTGCGTGGCAAATACTCCCCGGCCCAGGCCGCCGGCCAGCTGCTCAAGGGCACCGGCATCGGCTACAGCCTGCAGGGCGACACCCTGACCCTGAGCATGAGCGGCCCGGCCTCGGCGGTGAACCTGAGCCCGACCACCATCGGCGCGCAGCAACTGGGCACCACCACCGACGGCACCCACTCCTACGCCACCAACGCGGTGACCATCGGCAAGTCCACCCAGACCCTGCGCGAGACCCCGCAGTCGGTGACGGTGATGACCCGCCAGCTGCTGGACGACAAGAACCTCAACAGCCTCGACAAGGTCATGGCCAAGACCCCCGGCATCACCTTCGGCCAGCGCAACTTCGGCGCCCACGTGTTCCAGTCGCGCGGCTTCGTGCTCGGCGAGGAAAGCTACCTGATGGACGGCGTGCCGGGCCAGGCCTACACCGTGACCGGCTGGCTGCCGCCGGACATGGCGGTGTATGACCGCGTCGAAGTGCTGCGCGGCGCCACCGGCCTGCTGGTGGGCGCGGGCAACCCGGGCGGCGCGGTCAACCTGGTGCGCAAGCGCCCGACCGCCGAGCCTCGATTTTCCGTCACCGCCCGTGCCGGCAGCTGGGACAACTACCGCATGGACCTGGACGGCAGCGGCAAGCTGAACGACGCCGGCACCGTGCGCGGGCGCTTCGTCGCCGCCTATGAAGACCGCAACTCCTACCTGGACCTGTACGAGTCGCGTACCCCGCTGCTGTACGGCATCGTCGAGGCCGACCTCAGCGAAGACACCACCTTCACCACCAGCTTTCGTCACCAGACCGGCGACGTAAACGGCTATTCGATCTTCGGTCTGCCCCGCTACAGCAACGGCCAGTCCCTCGGCCTGTCGCGTTCCACCGCCCTGGTGCAGGACTGGAACAGCCACGAAACGAAGATGGACGAAGTCTTCGCCGAGGTCGCCCACCGCTTCAACGACAACTGGACCAGCACCACCTCCTTCACCCATTCCGAAGGTCAGGTCGATCAGGCCCTGGCCTATGCGCGCGGCGCCATCAACCCGGTGACCAACACCGGCTCGACCTTTCGCGGCATCGAATTCCGCAAGGTCGACATCGACAGCAATGGCGTCGACAGCCACGTCGAGGGCAGCTTCGACGCGTTCGGCCTGACCCACCAACTGACCGTGGGCGCGAACTGGTCGAAACAGAAGATCAACGACAAATCGGCGGATATCTTCCTCGACCCGCGGGTCCCGGTGAATGTGTTCGACCCCGACCACCACTCCATCGCCAAGCCGCTGCGTCCCGACTGGACCTCGGTCAACAACCTGACCGACGAGCGCTACGGCCTGTACGCCAACACCCGCCTGAAACTCGCCGAGCCGCTGACCCTGGTGCTGGGTGCGCGGGTCAGCTGGTACAACTACGACTTCGAGTACAAGCTCGACGACGCGCCGGACTACAACGCCAAGGAATCCGGCCAGGTGACGCCCTTCGCCGGCCTGATCTACGACTTCAGCCAGAACTGGTCGTGGTACGCCAGCTACGCCGACATCTTCATGCCGCAGAGCAGCTACGTCAGCTACGGCGGTTCGCCGCTGAAACCGGCGATCGGCACCAACTATGAAACCGGGATCAAGGGCGAGCTGTTCGACAAGCAGATGAACGTGTCCATGGCACTGTTCTACATCAAGCAGAAAGACGCCTTCTACGAAGACCCGGATCCGGATCACAGCTGCCCGCAGAACATGAACGACGTCTGCTACCTCAGCGGTGTGGTGCAGCGCAGCAAGGGTGTCGACCTGGAAGCCAGCGGCGAAGTGCTGCCGGGCCTGCAGGTGATGGCCGGCTACACCTACAACATGACCTACAGCAGCGGCGCCGAGCGTCTGTCCAGCGAAACGCCGAAGCACCTGGCGAAGATCTCCACCAGCTACACCCTGCCGGGTGCCTGGAACCGCGTGACCGTCGGTGCTGGCGTACAAGCGCAGTCCGGTTACGAGAACGAGACCTGGGACGGCTTCAAGTACGGCGCTGCCGGCCGTGCCATCTGGGATGCGCGGGTGGCCTACAAGCTGGACGAGCACTGGACCGTCAGCCTGGTCGGGGAAAACCTCGCCGACCGCAAGTACTACTCCTCGGCGGACGGCACCGACCGGGTGAACCTGTACGGCGAGCCACGCAACTACATGCTGACCCTGCGCGGGGATTTCTGATCCTCGGGTGATGCAGACAGAAGCCCCCGGCCGTGAGGTCGGGGGCTTTTTTTTGGGCGGTTCACCCGCTACACAACTCTGTCGCCATGGTCTGTTCGATCAAAACATCGGAGGGGAAGGCTTGTCATGTGTATGACAAAGCCCCGTAGGAGCTGGCTTGCCTGCGAAAGGACCGCGCAGCGGTCCCAGATAGCAGTGAGGTCTGGGACCGCTACGCGGTCCTTTCGCAGGCAAGCCAGCTCCTACAGATGCATGAAGAAATCAACCAGCTACGAATTGCTCACAAGACAAGCCGGCTCAAGGCATCACTTCACACCGGCACGCTCACCGTCGACCGCGACAACGCCACCGTCAGCAACGCCTTGCAGATCCTCATGTCCAGCAGCGCATCACTGAGCATTCGCTGATGCTTCACGCTGGTATGGGCGGGCAGATAGGACGTGAGGGCAATGGCCTTCTTCAGATGATCCTCGGCACGGCGGATCGCGTCTTCATGGGACAGACCGGGACCGACGCAGAGGACGGGTGGATCGGGGACCAACTTCTTCATGACTAGCTCCTATTCCGGATTGGGGCTGCCACGAACTCGCTGTCAAACGATGGGTGGCAGCTGTGCGCGGGTTGACAGACCAGGGGAATAGAAGAAAACCTGGCGCACCCGAAGGTGCCCACACGCACAGCCGCCATAGCGACAGCCAGCGCTTCAATTCCCAGCGGCCTGTCAAAGCCGATCGTTGAATTTGCAACGACCGGCGAAGACTAGGCAGCGATGCCCGGGAGCGCAACAGCTGGCAAAGGCGAAGAAGTATGCTTGGGAAATTGCCTACAAGAAAGTCGGAGATCGGTGAATTTTCCGAGCCTTATGCGACATTTTGTGCCTGATTTTCCTTCCTGAAAGATGTCCAGTCTTGGACGACTGCTCGGCTGGCCGAGAACCTACAAGGCATTCAGCCCTTTCTAATGAAAATTCCGAAGCGCTGCTGAGATTTCCTATAGATCGCGGGGAAATGCCCTGCTGACTGCATTCACCTTCACATCAATGATTCCGCCCCTCACACGACGATGGAGGGGT
>NZ_FZOL01000051.1:0-1739 GCF_900188455.1 Pseudomonas japonica
TGAATATCGGCAGCGGTAACCACCCCCGAACCCTTCTTCGACAAGGTCAGCGTAACTTCGTCACGACCGTGCAGCTTGATAGCCAGGCCTTTCAGGTTCAACAGGATTTCGATGACATCTTCCTGTACACCTTCGATCGCGGAGTACTCATGGAGTACGCCGTCGATCTCGGCCTCGACTACTGCACAGCCAGGCATGGAGGACAACAGGATGCGGCGCAGCGCGTTGCCCAGGGTATGGCCGAAGCCACGCTCGAGAGGCTCGAGCGTGATCTTGGCGCGGGTTGGACTGACGACCTGCACATCGATGTGGCGGGGCGTCAGGAACTCATTTACCGAAATCTGCATGGATGCACCTATTTTCTAGCCCTTACTTGGAGTAGAGCTCGACAATCAGGTTTTCGTTGATGTCGGCAGACAGGTCGCTGCGAGCAGGAACGTTCTTGAAAACGCCCGACTTCTTGGCAGCGTCCACGTCAACCCACTCAACGCGGCCACGCTGAGCACACAGTTCAAGGGCTTGAACAATGCGCAGCTGGTTCAGCGATTTCTCGCGAACTGCGACCACGTCACCCGGACGAACTTGGTAGGACGGAATGTTTACAGTCTTGCCGTTGATGCTGATCGCCTTGTGCGAAACCAGCTGACGGGATTCAGCACGGGTAGCGCCGAAGCCCATACGGTAAACGACGTTATCCAGACGGCATTCGAGCAGTTGCAGCAGGTTCTCGCCGGTAGCGCCTTTCTTGGCCGCTGCTTGCTTGTAGTAACCGCTGAATTGACGCTCGAGAACGCCGTAGATGCGACGGACTTTTTGCTTCTCGCGCAGCTGGGTGCCGTAGTCGGACTGACGGCCACGGCGCTGGCCGTGGATACCTGGGGCTGCTTCGATGTTGCACTTCGATTCCAGAGCGCGAACGCCGCTCTTCAGGAACAGGTCGGTGCCTTCACGACGAGACAGTTTGCATTTTGGACCAATGTAACGTGCCATTTATCTGTCTCCTGATTACACGCGACGCTTCTTCGGCGGACGGCACCCGTTATGCGGGATTGGCGTCACGTCGGTGATGCTGGCGATCTTATAGCCGCAGCCGTTCAGTGCACGAACAGCGGACTCACGACCTGGACCTGGACCCTTGACGTTCACGTCGAGGTTCTTCAGGCCGTACTCCAGCGCAGCTTGACCAGCACGTTCAGCAGCTACCTGAGCGGCGAACGGGGTCGATTTGCGGGAACCACGGAAACCCGAACCGCCGGAGGTAGCCCAGGACAGAGCGTTACCTTGACGATCGGTGATGGTCACGATGGTGTTGTTGAAAGACGCATGGATGTGGGCGATGCCATCAACCACTGTCTTTTTGACTTTCTTACGAGGACGAGCAGCAGGTTTTGCCATGTCTATATTCCTGTCGATTCGCTGGTGCGATTACTTGCGGATCGGCTTACGCGGACCCTTACGGGTACGGGCATTGGTCTTGGTACGCTGACCGCGTACTGGCAGACCCCGACGATGGCGCAGACCGCGGTAGCAGCCCAGGTCCATCAAACGCTTGATTTTCATGTTGATGTCACGACGCAGGTCACCTTCGGTGGTGAACTTCGCGACTTCGCCACGCAGCTGTTCAATCTGCTCGTCGCTCAGATCCTTGATCTTAGCGGCTGGGTTTACACCAGCGTCTGCACAGATTTTCTGTGCAGTAGTGCGACCAACACCATAGATGTAGGTCAGCGAGATAACAG
>NZ_FZOL01000051.1:1749-3796 GCF_900188455.1 Pseudomonas japonica
TGTTATCTGGAATGTTAACGCCTGCAATACGGGCCATTCAGTGGGACTCCAATTGACAGCTACCTACGCCCCGGAAGCCAAGAAATGGGGCGCGAGATAATATCGCTGTAGAAACAATTAATCAACCCAGCAGCACACTAGCTGCTGGGTTTGAAGCACAGATCACACTCAGCCTTGGCGCTGCTTGTGACGTGGTTCCGCGCTGCAAATTACTCGAACGACACCTTCGCGGCGAATAATCTTGCAGTTACGGCACAGTTTTTTCACCGATGCACGAACTTTCATCACCAACTCCTCGAACCTTAGGGGTTTCAGCGCAGCAGACCGCTGCCACCGTAGCCTTTCAGGTTGGCTTTCTTCATCAGGGATTCGTACTGGTGCGAAACGAGGTGCGATTGTACTTGGGACATAAAGTCCATCACAACCACTACCACGATCAGCAACGAGGTCCCGCCAAGGTAGAACGGAACGTTTGCAGCCACGACCAGGAACTGGGGCAGCAAGCAGACGGCCGTCATATAAAGAGCACCGAACATGGTCAGACGAGTCAGAACGCCATCAATGTAGCGCGCGGACTGCTCACCAGGACGGATACCCGGAATAAAGGCACCGGACTTCTTAAGGTTTTCCGCTACGTCCTTCGGATTGAACATCAGTGCGGTATAGAAGAAGCAGAAGAAAACGATCCCTGCACTAAACAGCAAAATGTTCAACGGCTGACCAGGAGCGATCGACTGCGCGACATCCTGCAACCAGCCCAGACCTTCGGACTGGCCGAACCAGGAACCCAGCGAAGCCGGAAACAGCAGAATGCTGCTTGCGAAAATGGCCGGAATAACACCAGCCATGTTCACTTTCAGCGGCAAGTGGCTCGTCTGCGCAGCGAAGACCTTGCGGCCCTGCTGACGCTTGGCATAGTGAACGGCGATACGACGTTGACCACGCTCGATGAAGACCACAAAACCGATGATCGCTACTGCCAGCAGACCGATAGCGACCAAGGCGAAGATGTTGATATCGCCCGTGCGTGCAGACTCGAAAGACTGCCCGATTGCTCTCGGAAGACCGGCAACGATACCTGCGAAAATCAGCATCGAGATACCGTTGCCCACACCGCGCTCCGTGATCTGCTCACCCAGCCACATCATGAACATTGCGCCGGCCACGAAAGTGGACACCGCAACGAAATGGAAGCCGAAGCCTGCAGAAAACGCCACGCCCTGACCGGCCAGACCAATGGACATACCAGTGGCCTGAACCAACGCCAGGATAACGGTGAGGTAGCGGGTGTACTGGCTGATCTTGCGACGGCCAGATTCACCTTCCTTCTTCAACTGCTCCAGCTGCGGGCTGACAGCGGTCATGAGCTGCATGATGATCGATGCCGAGATGTACGGCATGATCCCCAGTGCAAATACGCTCATGCGCTCCAGCGCGCCGCCGGAAAACATGTTGAACAAGCTAAGAATGGTCCCCTCATTCTGTCGAAACAGTTCCGCCAGCCGGTCCGGGTTAACACCTGGAACTGGGATATGCGCACCTATCCGATAGACGATAATCGCCAGGAACAGAAAACGCAGACGAGCCCAAAGTTCAGACATCCCGCCTTTGCCGAGCGAAGAGAGAGCACCTTGCTTAGCCATTTATTCCTCGAACTTGCCGCCAGCTGCTTCGATAGCCGCACGCGCACCCTTGGTGGCTGCGATGCCCTTGATGGTGACCGCGCGAGTAACTTCGCCGGACAGCATGATTTTCACACGCTGTACGTTCTGGTTAATCACGTTGGCGTCCTTCAGGGACTGAACGGTGATCACGTCGCCTTCGACCTTGGCCAGTTCGGACAGACGCACTTCGGCGCGATCCATGGCTTTCAGCGAAACGAAGCCGAACTTCGGCAGACGACGATGCAGCGGCTGTTGACCGCCTTCAAAGCCAGGGGCAATGGTGCCACCGGAGCGGGAGGTCTGACCTTTGTGGCCACGGCCACCGGTCTTGCCCAAACCACTACCGATACCACGACCCGGACGAGGCTTCTCGCGACGGGAAC
>NZ_FZOL01000051.1:3806-4861 GCF_900188455.1 Pseudomonas japonica
TCATTGAGTTTCATCGATTAACCCTCGACGCGCAGCATGTAGTAAGCCTTGTTGATCATCCCGCGGTTCTCGGGAGTATCCTGGACTTCTACAGTGTGACCGATGCGACGCAGACCCAGGCCTTTAACACACAGCTTGTGGTTAGGCAGGCGGCCGGCGGTGCTTTTGATCAGCGTTACTTTAACGGTAGCCATGATCAGAGAATCTCCTCAACGCTCTTGCCGCGCTTGGCAGCAATGGACTCAGGAGATTGCATAGCCTTCAGACCCTTGAAGGTGGCGTGAACCACGTTGACAGGGTTGGTCGAGCCATAGCACTTGGCCAGGACGTTCTGAACGCCAGCAACTTCCAGGACGGCACGCATTGCGCCACCAGCGATGATACCGGTACCTTCGGAAGCAGGCTGCATGTAGACCTTCGACGCGCCATGGGCGGACTTGGTAGCGTACTGCAGGGTAGTGCCGTCCAGGTCAACCTGAATCATGTTGCGGCGAGCGGCTTCCATGGCTTTCTGGATCGCAGCTGGTACTTCGCGCGACTTGCCACGGCCAAAGCCAACACGACCTTTACCATCACCCACCACGGTCAGCGCGGTGAAGGTGAAGATACGGCCGCCTTTTACGGTCTTGGCAACGCGGTTAACTTGAACCAGCTTCTCGATGTAGCCTTCGTCGCGCTTTTGATCGTTATTTGCCATAACTTAGAACTCCAGCCCGCCTTCACGAGCAGCATCAGCCAGCGCTTTCACGCGGCCATGGTACTTGAAGCCGGAACGGTCAAAGGCAACTTGAGATACACCGGCGGCTTTCGCACGCTCAGCTACCAGCTTGCCAACCTTAGTGGCCGCGTCGATGTTGCCGGTGGCGCCATCACGCAGTTCTTTGTCCAAAGTCGAGGCGCTGGCCAGGACTTTGCTGCCGTCGGCCGAAATGACCTGGGCGTAGATATGCTGCGAGGAGCGGAACACGCAGAGACGCACGACTTCGAGATCGTGCATTTTCAGGCGTGCTTTGCGAGCGCGACGCAGACGAGTAACTTTTTTGTCTGTCATTTGC
>NZ_FZOL01000003.1 GCF_900188455.1 Pseudomonas japonica
GCCGCCGGCAAATCCCTGGGCTGGACCGGCCTGGATCCGGCGAGCCTGAACCAGGCCGAGGCGAAGGGCGGTCAGAGCCTGGCTGACTACAAGCGCATCGTCGCCGAGGGGACGGCACCGCCAGGCGCGGCGACGGCGCAGGTACTGATTCGCAAGAACAACACCCAGGCCGGGCTGGGCGAATCGAGCTTGCTGGCGGTGCGTCCACGCTTCGAGGCGGTGCCGGTCACGTCGAGTGCGGACGACCGGGTGACCCGCTACGTCTATGACGCCCTGGGTCGCCAGCGTTTCAGCGTCGATGCGCTGGGCTATGTCAGCGAACGCAAGTACGACGCGGCGGGCAATGTCATCGAGGAAACCCGCTACGCCAACAAGCTGCAGGGCTCGCGCGATGTGGCGGCGCTGCGGAAGCTGGGCATCAACCAGCTGAACAACGCTTCCTTCGGCAACCCTGGCAGCAATGGGTTGCCGGCAGGCTGGGGGCTGTTCAACTGGCAGGCCAACGCACAGGCCCAGGTTAACCCGGCACAACTGGAGGCGCTGCGGCCCCAGGATGCGGGCAGCGACAATATGGCCTGGTTGTATCAAGCGGGTCGTAGCGCGACGGAGGATGCCTACAGCGAGCTCAGCCAGTCGGTGGGTCGGATCACACCGGGTCAGCGCTACGCCTTCTCGGCGTATACCGCCGTTCAGGGCGCCACGGCCTGGGCGATCATCAGCTGGTTCGATGCCGACGGCAAATCCCTGGGCTGGACCGGCCTGGATCCGGCGAGCCTGAACCAGGCCGAGGCGAAGGGCGGTCAGAGCCTGGCTGACTACAAGCGTATCGTCGCCGAAGGGACGGCGCCGCCAGGCGCGGCGACGGCGCAGGTACTGATTCGCAAGAGCAACACCCAGGCCGGGCTGAGCGAATCGAGCTTGCTGGCTTTGCGTCCACGCTTCGAGGCGGTACCGGTCGTGGCGAGCTCGGATGACCGGGTGACCCGCCATACCTACGACGCCATCGGTCAGTTGAGACGCACCACCGATCCTTTGGGTTACAGCGAGTCCTACACCTACGACGTGGCCGGAAACCGTACCAGCCTGACCAACAAGAATGGCCAGACCTGGAACTACCGCTATGACCAGGCCGGGCGGTTGCTCGAAGAGATCACCCCGACGCTCTGGCTTTCCAGGATGGACAGCAACGGCCATGGCACTGGCCAGTCGGTATCGCTGGTCACCCGCTATGGCTACGACGCCTTCGGCAGTGTCATCAGCCGCAGCGAGGGCCGTCTGCGCGCCACCGTCGACAGCGACCCGGCCCTGGATGATGTGAGCCAGGCGCGGACCAGCACCTTCGGCTATGACGCCCTGGGTCGCCAGGTCCGTATTACCAGCCCGGGCTGGTACGACAAGGCCAGCGGGCAGTACCAGCAGAACAGCGGCGCCGGCAGCTTCCAGGTCACCACCGAAGTCACCTACGACGCCCTCGGCAATGCCGTGCGCAACCGCGTGCGGGTCAACAACACGGGTGTCGCGGCCACAGATTTCGTCGACAGCTTCAAGGCCTACGATGTGCTGGGCCAGGTGCGCTACGAGGTCGATGCGCTCAAGGGCGTGACCGCCTACGAGTACGACGGCTTCGGCCAGTCCGTGCTGACCCGGCGCAATGCCTTGCCGCTGAATGCGGGGGTGCCCGCCAGCGGTTACTACCAGGTGGGTGACTTCAACGCCAGCAGCTCACCGTCCAGCCCCGGCAATGACCGCACGATCATCACCCGCTACGACCGCCTCGGGCGCAAGACCGAAGTGCAGCAGGACCTGGTCAGTCTCTATGCCTTCACCGGCAACGTCGCCAACTCCAGCGTGAAGAACGTTGCACCCGTCAAGGTCTACAGCTACAACGCCTTCGGCCAGGCCATCCGGGAAACCCTGCTGGCACGAGATAGTGGCGGTAACTCGGTGATGGAGCAGATCAGCACCGTCAACTACTACGACCAGGCTGGCCAACGCATTGGTACGGTCGATGCCCTGGGTTACTACACCCGCCTGGAGTACAGCGGCAGTGGCAAGGTCAGTCGTCAGGTGGAATACGCCACGGCGCTGAGTGGCTGGAGCGAAGCGGCGATCCCGTCGGCAGCGACCAGCGCCAGGGACCGCAGCGTGCGTTTCGTCTACGACGCCGCCGACCGGCTGCTGCAGACGGTGCGGGAGAACGCCACTTACTGGCAGCAGAGCTTTGCCCCCAACGCCGCCCGGGCGACCATGACCCAGGTTACCGGTGATGTGGCGGTCAGTCGCAACACTTACGATGGCGTCGGCAATGCACTGACCCTGACCGATGCCCAGGGCAACGTCACCACGACCACCTACAACGCCCTCGGCCAGGTGGTACAGGTCACCGAGCCGGCGCGCCATGCCGCCCGTGCCGGCGCCGCCAGTCCGTTCGACAACGCCGTGTACGAGTCGCCGACCACCGTCTATGGCGTCAACGCCTTTGGCCAGGTGGTCTATGAACGGCGTGATGCAGGAGCCGGCCAGGCGGGTCTGACGCAGCTCACGCTGACGGCGTTCGATGCTGCCGGGCACATGATCAGGGAGTTCGATGCGGCCGGGTCGGCGCAGAGCTTCAAGGTGGATGTCGCGGGGCGGCGGATCGAGGAGACCCGGCAGATCCAGACCGAACTCACCGGCTGGCGCTCCAACAACCAGACATTGCGCCGCACCTTTGCCTACGACAGCCTCGGCCAGCAACTGAGCACCAGTGACTGGTACGACAACGGCACCAGGAGCACCACCAACTCGGTGCTCTACAACCGCTTCGGCGAGGTCACCGCCGAGCTGCTCAACGGCAACTACAAGGCGAGCTATGTCTACAACCAGCTCGGCAATGCCATCCAGCAGACCAATGCCCAAGGGGTGACCAG
The DNA here is from genome assembly GCF_900188455.1 of Pseudomonas japonica. Lineage (GTDB taxonomy): Bacteria > Pseudomonadota > Gammaproteobacteria > Pseudomonadales > Pseudomonadaceae > Aquipseudomonas > Aquipseudomonas japonica. Next base: position 2,910 of record NZ_FZOL01000003.1, read on the forward strand.
CCTTGCCTATGACCTGACCGGCAAGGTCAGCCGCAGTACACAGCTTGGCGATCTCAACAGTGTCGCCGATGACCGCATCACCTACGTGCGCAACGACCTGCTGGGCCGTGTGCTGGAGCAGCACCTGCCGGCGTTCGTGGCCAATGTCAACGTCGACACCCTGAACGCCGTCAACCTGACCCTGACCCTGACCACGCCGATCATCCGTCAGACCAGCGACCGCTGGGGCAATGTGCTGAGCCGTATCGATCCGCGTGGCTATGTCACCCTCTACAGCTACGACCAGAACAATCAGGTGCTCACCGAGACCCTGCCGGTAACCGACATTCTGCGCGAGAACGGCAGCAGCTACCGGGCCAGTCTCATCCACGAGAAACGCTATGACGCGCTGGGGCAACTGATCGAGGAGGCGGATCTGCTCGGGCCGTACAGTGGAGTTGTCGGCAGTACGCTGCTGCGCACCCGTCAGCATGTCTACAACCAGGCCGGAGAGCTGGTGCGGGATATCGATGCGCTGGGGGCTTCGCGGTATTACGCCATGGATGCCAATGGCAATCGGGTCGGTACTCGCGATGCGTTGGGCGTTGTCACGTTCGACGGCTACGACGCCATGGACCGGCATACCAGCCATGGCATCGTGCGCAATGGCCAGCGGATCACGCAGTTGACCAATCGATATGACCAGGCGGGGAGGCTGTATGCGCAGATCAACGGCACCACTACGGTCACCGAAAGCCTGACCAGCACGGCCAGTGCCGATGGTTCCAGCGCTATTGCCGGGGTGGCCGGGAATACCCGGTTCACCGTGTTCGACGAGCGCGGGAATATCGTGCAGACCCGCAATGAGTCGAATATCCAGAGGACCTTCACGTTCAACGAGGCCAACCGCAAGGTGGCGGAGACCGATGGGCTGGGGGCCAGCCTGACGTGGACCTATGACGAGGCGAATTACGGGCGGTTGAAGGTGCGCAAGTATCTCTCCGACCAGTTGTTCAACTATACGTACAACGGGTTCGGCCAGGTCGTGAAGGAAATGATCACGGCCGTCTCGGAAGGTAACAGCCTCGGTATCAGCAATCGTACCTACACCTACTTTGCCAATGGCCTGGTCAAGAGCGTCCGTGACGATTCGCTGATAGTGGCCAGCGGCGATTCCATCTGGTCGGTCGGCAATTACGAATATGACCAGTCAGGCCAGAAAGTGCGGGACTACACCCAGTCCTATCAGAAAACCAGTTACTTCCTGGGCGGTGAATTGTCGGGCCGCACGGAGGTTCGCTACAAGCTGGATGAGGGTGGCAGGCTCAGGGAAGTCAAATCGCCTGCTGGAAAGGAAATCGTTGGGGGATTCAATGCCTCCGCAGTGACCGCGCGGGTCGATATGTTGAGGTATGACTATGACGAGTTCGGTAACAGACGTCGTGTCTATCTCGATACGACCAACCAGTCAGGCGGCCGGACGGTAATCGATGACTGGTACAAGTACGACCTGGAAGGGCGGGTACTGGTGGGCAAGGGGTTCATTGCCGGCGGAACCGTCGTCGCCGGAAAGTCCGCGGGCAAGGCGAAGGGTTATCTGACGGCCTACGATGCCGCTGGGAGAAGGCTTGCCTCGGAGGAGTGGAGCAGTTCGATCACCGGCGGCGAGCGGTACATGCGCAGTACCTACAGCTACAACGATCTCGGCCAGGTACTGGAGGCCCGGACCGCGATGACAACCCGGGCTGCTGGAGCTGATGCTTCCGCGGCAGTCACCGCCGTGGACGCGGAGAAGATTCTGTTCAGAACGGCCTATGACGATCTGGGCAACCGTACCAGTCAGATGACCTACAGCAACAACAGCCCGACAGAGCGCACGACCTACAGCTTCCGTGGCGATGGGCAGTTGATCAGCCAGCTGGTTTATAAAATATCCAATGGTGTCGAACGAAAGTCGCAGGCCAACTATTTCGGCGAAGCCGGAATGATCGATGCTGCTGGTAATCAGCGCAGCTATCGATATGTGGTCTATGGCGCCAATGGCGTGACTGTCAGCTATCGCGGAAAGTACGTCAGAACTTTCGCTGGCTATGATGTTTACAAGGAAATGAACATCGAGGTGACCACCAGCATTTCCAGCACGCCCGGATGGACGTCGACCATTTCCGACGAGCGTGGAAATGCCAACTGGATAATGAGTTACAACAGCTCCATCCTCAATCAGGGGTTTGCCGCCAATAAAGAAAATCAGCTGACTGTCCGTTCGGACACTACCAATAATCGGGCACAGAGCTACCTGTACTACCAGGGCGCGGCGCTTGCAAACGTCGGTAACCTCAGTGCCGCGCAGATTACCGACACTCTGGCCCCGGTATCCGAGGAATATCCAGGCCGTACTCCGGGTAACTATGTGGTCAGCCAGGGCGACACCCTGGCCAGCATCGCCCAGACGGTCTGGGGCGACTCGAAGATGTGGTACCTGATCGCCGACGCCAACGGTATCGATCCGTCCAAGGCGCTGGTCGCTGGCGACAGCATCCGGATTCCCAACGTCGTCAGCAGCACCCACAACGACGCGACCACCTTCAAGCCCTACAACTCCGGTGATGTGATTGGCGATACCACGCCGACCCCGGTGTTCCCGCCGCCGCCGAAGCCGAAGAAAAAGAAGTGCAGCGGTATCGCCGCCGTAGTGATGGTCGTGGTCGCAGTGGTCGTTGCGGTCTACACGGCTGGCGCGGGAGCTGCGGCGTTCGCCTCCGCTTCGTCCGCAACTGTGGGTGCGGCTGGAGGATATGCCGCAATTGGTACCGCAGCGCTTACAGGTACTGCTGTTGCGGGCATCAGTACGGGGGCGCTGATCGGCGGAGCGATAGTCGGCGCTGCTGTTGGCAGCGCTGCCTCGCAGTTGGCCGGTATGGCGATGGGCTCCGTTGACAAATTCTCATGGCGACAGGTAGCGGCCAGTGGGGTGACGGCGGGAATTGCCTCAGGGGCGGGAGCACTGGCGGCAACTGCCGAAGCTGGCTCCTGGGCCAAAACAGCGTCTGACGTTATGCGGGCCAAGGATGCTGTTGGTTACTCCACGCTCGGGATCTTCAATTATGCGACGAGCCAGGTTGCGAGTCGTATCGTAGGTCTGGATGCCTCATTTAGTTGGGGAGGGGTGGCCGCATCGGCGCTGGCCGCCAATATCAGTGGGCGGATTGTCCAGCCCGGAGTAGGAGGGTTGATTCTCCGGGGGCAGGTAGCGGCCCATGCCAATGCCTTTATCAAGGACAAATGGTTCGGTGGTGACAAACCGGACTATTCCAGTGTGGCTGCGGATGCTTTCGGTAATGTGCTGGCCAATTTCGCTTTTGGCGCTGCGGACACCTTCCGGCGGTTGGCCGCGACTAACTCCCGTTACCTGACTTCATCGCTCCAGGGAGGAGAGGCGCTGGAACTGCCTGCAACCCTCATTACCCCCGAGCCTGATGAGCCGGTGTTCGATTTTGATGCCGGTAGCTATCCATGGTTTGTGGCTGGTGGCAATACAGGCCCGGATGTTCTCGATGTACTGCCCGAAGCGGTGACGGTTTCCAGCTACAAGAGTGTTCTGGAATGGTCTGGTGGTGCGAGGGCCTCTATGCGTTCCGTGCTTGACCCGCTTGTGAAAACTGCGGATAGCGGGGTGGGAGTGATGTCCTTGCGAGTCGCCCGCGGTATTTCAAATGCGGCGTTTGATCTGGTTGACAGTTCTGCGGTCGTGGCCGGGCTGATGACCGATACGCAGCTTCGTGGGCAGGCGCTGGAAGGTCTGTCGCAACTTGGCAGCGAGATCTGGAACAACCCTGGCGGTGTGCTTGAGAACACTGTTACTGCGACAGAGCTCTATCTCAGGGAGACGGATGGAGCGCAGATCGCTGAAGACAGTGTGCGTTTCCTGACTGCCACACTGGTGGGTGGTGTAGCCATGCGAGCGACCACCGATGTGGCTGGCTCGGTAGTGCGTGCTGGGGTGAAGCAATATCGTCATTCGGTCTACGTGCCTCCTGCGGTGGCTCGAAGTACGCTTGGCGGCGGAGTCTACATCCCTAGCATCGGGAAATGGATAAAGACCGTCACCAGCGAGATGAGCGAAAGTGTTCAGGGTAAACCGTATCTTAACCCCCTGAATAATGAGTGGACGCTTCCCGAGAAAGGAGTCGTATTGGCGGTTGACCATACTTTTCCGGTTAACCGGATAAAGGCCCTCGATGGCTTTGATCTGTTGACCAAGGAACAGATGACAAATATTATTCAGGACAAAATCGGGCTTGGGAATTTGCGTGGCATGCCGCAAAATCTGAATCAGTCAAAAGGCAGGAGTCTTGATTGGCAGCACTATAAAGGCCAGCGCCTCAATGAGGATTATATTCGGGATCTGGCGGATGAGCAGAAAGATATCATGCTTAGGATTATCAAGCAGATTCGTGAATATAACTCGCAAAATTACAGGCTTGGGCAATGACAAGTATTGATGATTATGACTTTGTCTGCTCTTCAGGGGCGGAGTTGAATAGTGTAGTGAAAAAATTGCTTCGCCCCGAACTGGCACGAGGGTTGGGAAAGTCAGTAAGTGATTTGTTTCCCGCATTTGCGAATGCCTTTCCCCTCACGGTCCAGATTATGGAGAAATTGTGGCCAAGTCCGGTTGCGGCATTTAGAAGGCCTAGAACCGTTTGGTTTTCATATCTTGTAGCTTTTCGCCAGGATGGAAACCTTTTCTTCAATATGAATCTGGCCGAGCAGGAAATCGACGGACCACTTTTTGAGAAGTATCGAAACATGCTTCCTGAGCAGTGGGTGGAGAATTATCGATATTTTAACTCTTTTGTCGTTTCCGATAGGGGACTGATGCCGTTGACATGGATTGATACTCCGTTCAGCAGCGAGACCAGGCTACCTCTGGAGGAATACAGGCAGAACTTCAGCTTGCAGAAATCTAAAGTCAGAAAGTTTAGGGATGACGTTGGCTCGTCGCAGCTGACTTGCTGGTTGTTGACGAGTGCTGGCGATGCACTTTTTCTTGATGAGCAGCGATGTGACAAAAAAGTCTATCATGTGAGGCATAACGACTTTGAAAATTATTTTGTGATTGAAAACCCTGGGGTGATATTGGATGGATATTTAGCTCACTGCCTTGAGTTTCAATCACCAGATGGTTTTGATTTTAGACGGTGAGCCTGATGTATGCTGCTGATTGCTATGTTGCGCGGTCAGGCACTAAATTGCTGTAAGAGATGAGTATGGACATTGCCGCTAGCCTGGACCGGGCGGCTGCCTACTAGCAATACCGCTGCCATACCCTTAAATGTGACGTCTAGTGCTTTCGCAGCGGCAGGAGACTTATTGGAGTCGAGTGGTGCTGAACGGGTGCTTGACGCCTCGATAGGTCTTCCGGTGATTGGAGTTGAAGCGCTTACTACTAGGGGAATAAGGTTAAATGCCTTATTTCTAGTGAGTTGAAGGTTGTCTGTAGGGGTAAGTCTAGTGAATATAAGTAATAGATTCGACTTGGCTGCCGCTCTTTTGAGTGCTGGCGTTAGGCCTGCCGTGTTTAGTGTTGATGGGGAAAGGGATTTGGCGTTGTGCATGGAAGAAGTTGGGGGAGGGTGGGAGGTTTTTTACTTTGAGCGAGGTGGTAGGTCAACTCTTGGTGTTTTTCCGTATGAAGCCAGTGCTTGTGAGTTTATGTATGATTCGGTCATGAATGATCCAACTTCATTTATATGATTTTGGTGCGGGCGCAGGTTGTTTCCTGCAAAGGCGGCGTTCCAGAAGATGGGGTTGTGCCGGGCTCGGAAATATACAGCTACGCTCTCGCTCGCTCAACTTTTTAAAGGGGCGAACATGGATCGGGAAATGTATGACTTTCAGGTTTTGAGCGAGGGCGCTGCCAGCGCAATTCGGTCAACCCTCACCATTCCCATCCCGCCCCCATACCCTCAACCCCCTGCCGAATCCTCTTCAACGCCTGCCCATGCAACTGCGACACCCGTGATTTCCCCACCCCCAGCAACTCCGCCAACTGCACAAAACTCAACTGCTGATAGTAGTGCCCCACAATGATCTGCCGCTCCCGCTCCGGCAGGCGTTCCACCAGCAGGCTCAGGCTCAGGTCATTGTCCTGCTGTACATAGGCGTTGAGCGGGTTGTTGTCCGGTGGCGTTTCATCGATCACCCCCAGTTCGAGGAAGTAACCGAAGGCCAGGTCCACGGCGCTGTTGACCACCAGTTCCAGGTCGCTGTCGGTATCGCTGAAGCGGTCTTCACTGCTGAGCGCGGCCAGGCGATCGCGGCTGACGGGCCGCTGGTCCTTGATGTACGCCGCCAGTCCCTTGATCACCGCGCCCTTGAGAAAGGGCTCGGCATAGGTGCGGAAGCGCACCTGGCGCAGCGGGTCGAAGCCATCGATGGCCTGCAGCAACCCCTGCGACGTGAGGCTGAGGTAGTCGTTCCACTCCGCCAGCGGGTGCGGGTAGCGGTTGTAGAAATAACCGGCGACGGTGCGCGCCCAGGGCGCGTGGTGGAAGAACAGCCGCGCCCGGGCATCCGCCGAGCGCAGCGCCTGCCATTCGCGCCACAGCGCCTGTTCTTCGTCGTTCGCCGGGGTGAACGGCGCTTGCATCGGGTCCATGTGGCGACAGTCAGGCGACGCTGCGAACCAGGGTCTGGGTGATCAGCCCCCAGCCATCGATCAGCAGGAACAACATGATCTTCAACGGCAGCGAAATGGTGATCGGCGGCACCATGATCATGCCCAGTGACATGAGGATCGACGAGACGATGATGTCGATGATCAGGAACGGCAGGAAGATCATGAAGCCGATCTGGAAGGCGATCTTCAGTTCGCTGAGCATGAACGCCGGCACCAGGTGCACCGGGTTCAGCTGTTCGACCGTGGCGGGTAGGGGCGCTTTGGCCAGTTCGTGGATCAGGCGCAGGTCGGACTCGTGGGTCTGCCGCACCATGAAGTCGCGCAGCGGCACCCAGCCCTCGGTGGCCGCCTGCTCCAGGGTGGCCTGGCCGGCCATGAAGGGTTTGGCCCCGGCTTCGTAGGCGCTCTGCAGGGTCGGGGTCATGACGAACAGGGTGAGGAACATGGCCAGCACGATCAGCACGATGTTCGGCGGCGTGGTCTGCAGGCCAAGGGCATGCCGCACCAGCGACAGGACCACGATATTGCGGGTGAAGGTGGTCAGGGCAATGACCCCGAACGGCAGCAGCGACAGCAGGGTCAGCAGGCTGAACACGCTCACCGGCGAACCCAGGGAGGTGGCGGCGAAGCTGTCCCAGGCGGCGGTTTCGCCAGCAGCGAGGGTCGGGCCGGAAACGAGGCAGAGCAGGGCAATCAGAAGGCGGCGGCTGAGCATGGCGAATCGCTGGTGGCAAGGTGATCGGAAAGTGCTGCACGCGACATGGCGGAGGCTCATGGCGTGGATGCGGGTGCTGTCGGCGCCTCGGCGCCGAGCCGGGTGACCGTCGCCCCGGTCGGGGTCTCGGTGATCAGCAGGCGTTCGTCGGCGGCCTCGACCAGGTACACCCGGGTACGTGGCGACAGGCGCAAGGCCGCGCTGCAGTGCAGTTCGGCGCGCTCGCCGCGGGCCGTCATGGCGCCGCCGCCACGCCGGCTGTACCAGCGCAGTACCAGGTACACCGCCGCCAGCAGCAGGGCGGTGAGGGCCATGACCTTGATGATCAGCAGCAGCGAGATCGGGTCGTCCTGGCGCAGCGGCAGGGCCGCCGCGCTGGCGATCAGCGGCTCGGCGGAGGCGGTGCCGGCGCTCACAGGATTTCCGTCAGCTGCAGGCCGAAGTTGTCATCCACCGCCACCAGGTTGCCACGGGCCACGGCCTTGCCGTCGAGGCACAGGCGTGCCGGCTCGTTGACCTGCTGCAGCAGCTTGACCACGTCGCCGGACTTGAGGGCGAACAGTTCGTCCACGGTCATCTCGGCGCTGCCCAGTTCCACGGTCAGTTCGACCCGGACATGCTTGATCAGGCCCAGGTCGCGCTTGATCAGCGGCGCCAGGGTACGGTTGTCCACCGGGTGGCTCTCTTCCAGTTCGATGGGGTCGACGACGGTCGTCATGCTTGTGTTCTCCGTAAAGTCATTTAGTCAGTTGCAGGGCCAGGCGGTCCTGCTGGCGGGCCAGGTAGCCCTTGGCGAGGACGTCGCCGGGCTCGCTGGCGAGTGTCAGTGGCTGGTCGAGGCGGGCCTGGGCGCGCAGGACGTCGCCGGGGCTGAGGTCGTCGATATCGCCCAGGGCCAGTTCGGTCAGCGGCAGTTGCAGGGTCAGGCGCACACGGGCGCCGCCGATGGCCTGCTTGCGCTCGACCAGGGCAGGCGGTGCCGCCAGCGGCGGCAGGGCGGCATCGAACAGTGCAGCATCCAGCAGGCAGTACAGGGCGTTGTCGCCCAACTCGATGCGCAGCAGCGCGCGGGGGCCCAGGGCCGCGCCGGGGGCCTCGGGAGCGGCCGCGCTCAGGTCCTGCACCGGCGCCTGGCCGAGGGCCTGGAGCAGGATGTTGACCAGCGCCAGACGAGCTTGCTCCAGCAGGTGCGTGGCGCTGGCGTCCTCCGGCAACTGTCCGGCATGGGTGCCGAACACCGCGCGGCGCCAGCTGTCGGCATGCCGTCCGGCGATGTGCAGGGCGCCATGGGGGCTGGTGGCGCGCAACCAGTGCAGAGGGGCAGGGTCGAGGGCCTGTTCCGCCTGGCACTCGATGCTCCAGGCGTCATCAGCGAAGCACCATTGCTCGCGCCAGGCCTCGACCTGCGCCGGCAGGGTGTCGCGTGCGGCGGCCAGGCGGCTGGCGCCGAGAAATCCGAGAAGTCGCATGGCTCAGCCTCCGCGGGTGCCGTTGTAGAGTTGTTCGATCATTTCGTTGGACACGGTCATCACCCGCGAACTGGCCTGGTAGCCGCGCTGGATGATCAGGATGTCGCCGAATTCCTGGGCCAGGTCGACGTTGGACAGTTCCAGGTAACCGCCCTGGATCCGCCCGAAACGGCCCTCGGTGGCGCGGCCGAACTGCGGGTGCAGTGAATCCGGGGCGCGGTACAGCGACTTCTCGCCGGCGATCAGCGCGGCGTTGTCGTCGAAGTCGGCGAGGACCAGCTGGCTGCCTTCACGCTTCTGGCCACTGGCGTAGGTAAGGTTCATCACGCCTTTCTCGTCGAAGGCGTAGCTGCTCAGGCCGGAGACCGCGCTGCCGTCAACCACCTTGGCGGTCAGGGTGTGGCTGGGGCCGCTGGCGACCTGGGACGCCAGGTTGTAGCTGCCCGGGTTGCCGAAGTCGAGGACCACGGCCTGGCCGCTGCCGCTGTTCAGCAGCGGTACGGTCAGGGTGTTGTAGCCCACCTCCGGGCTGCCATCGATGCCGAAGGCGATGGTGCCGGTGCTCAGCAGCGAGCCGGCGGCGTTGCTCACGTCCACCTGCCAGCTGTTGCTGGAAACGGCCGTGGACTGCGGGGTGAACTTGATGGTCAGCTTCTGGCTGGCGCCGGAGGCGTCGTAGACCACCACATCCTTGATCTGGTGAGTGGCCTCGGTGGCGCCGCTGCGGGCCAGGGTGCCGATCATCTCGACCTTGGTGGTCGGCGTCGGCGGCAGGGTACGGCGCTCCTTGATATTGATGTCGCCACGGTTGCCGGCGGCATCGATGCCCTGCACGCGGAACTGGCTGATGGTGTCGACCAGGTAGCCGTCCTTGTCGATCTGGAACTGCCCGGCGCGGGTGTAGAAGGTTTCCTTGTTGTCGCCCTGGAGCACGAAGTAGCCGGCCCCGGTGATCGCCGCGTTGGTGTCGTTGCCGGTCTGCCGGGTGTCGCCGGCCTTGGTCCGCACTTCGGTCCCGGCGACGCCGGCACCCAGGCCCTGGCCGTCCTGGCCGTTGACGCTGCGGAAGAAGGTGTCGCTGCCGCGGTAGCCCGGGGTGTTCATGTTCGACACGTTGTTGGAGACGTTGTCCAGACCCTTGGAGAACGCCAGCAGACCGCTGATGCCATTGAAGAATGCTTGCAGCATTGTCGCCTCCTCAGACGCGGACCAGTTTGACCTGGGCCATGCGCACGTCCGGCAGGACGTTGCCGTTGCTGTCCTTGATGGTCAGCACGGGCCCGGACAGGGAAAAGGAAATGGCCGAGACCGAGCCGACCACCGACTCGCCGGACTCGGTGGTGACTTCCACCTGGCGTCCGAGCAGGCCGAGGGACTGCGCGGTGGCGTTCATGGTCACCAGGTTCTCGGTGTTCTCGTTGGTCACGCGGGTCTGTTCGAGGTTGGCGAACTGCGCCATCTGCGCCAGGAACTCGCGGTTGTTGATCGGTTCCAGCGGGTCCTGGAAGGTCAGTTCGGTGAGGAACAGCTTGATGAAGTCCTCCTGCCCCAGGCGACTCTGGCTCAGCTCGGAGGTGGTGGAGTTCAGTGCATTGCCGATTGCGTCGATGGCCATTACCAGGCATCTCCCTGAAGGCGTGAAAGAGGCTCCCGTTGCCACACGGGTTGTCCGTTGATCCAGATCCGTTGTGCGTCGACGCCGCTGCCGGGCAGGCGCCGCAGCAGTTCGGCGAGCAGCGTGCGTTGTTCGTCCGCGTCCAGGTGATGGTCGCGAATCAGCAGTTCCATCCCGTTGCCCCGGGGCAGCAGCAGGCAGTTGCGCTCCGGCCACTGGCGCGCGGTCCAGGCGTTCATCTGTTCGTCCAGCGCGGCGAGGGCGTCGCTGCCCTCCGCGGTGTTGGTCGCCACCGGCAGCGATACGACGCTGCTTTCGGCAACGTCGGCCGGCGCAACGGGGGCGGGCGCCTGCGGCCGTGGCTCAGCCTGGTTCGTCGGCAGGGCGGCGAACACCGTGCCATGGGCCTTGTACGCCGCTTCGGCACTGGCCCGCAGCGCCGACGGGACATGGGACAGGTGGCTGCCGGCGCGCAGGCCCAGCTCGTACAGCTCCAGGCCCGGGTTGTGCTGCGGGCGTTGCCCGTGGTTGCGCCGCGGGTCGCGGGGCGGGAGGGAAGACTGCTGCGCGGCGAGCCGATCGTGCGCCGCGCTGTCCTCGCGCGGGACGTTGTCGTTGGCGGACGGCTGGCGTTCGCCTGGCTGTTCATGCGGGGCATCCTGCTGGCGATCCAGGCCCAGCCGGTTGCTGAAGTCGTTGCTGCCCATGGCCGGCTCCGGCGTGGGCGTGGTCTGATTCCGCGGCAGGTTCCACAGCGATACCGCGACCTTAAAGTCCATGGGCGGCCCTCCGTGCCTGTTGGCTGTCGAATACGTCGATGCTTTCCCGGTGCTCGCGGACCTGGCGCAGGGCTTCGGCGATCCGCTGGCAGGCCTTGTCGGCCACGTCCTGGTTGACCTTGCACTTGAGCAATTCGGCCAGGGCCTGCTGCTGCACGGTCTGCGCCTCGACCAGGTCCCGACGCCGCGCTTCGATCCGCGCATGGGCGGCCTGTTGCGCCAGCAGGCGCTGTTCGTGCTGCGCCGGATCGAAGCGCGCACCGGCACGGGCGTGCTGCCCCAGGCGTTCGAGGATCTCGTGGTAGTCGGCCTGCTCCAGGTCGAACCGCTCCTGTGCCTGGCGCAGGGCTTCGCGGCTGCGTTCATGGAGCCGATCGGCCTTTTCCCGCTGCATGACCCGCAGGCGCCGGGCGGCCTGAAGCTGGTGCAGGGTGCGTGGATCAGGCTGCATGGGCGTTGCCTCGGGTCAGGCGCTGGGCCAGACGCTGCAGGGCCTGCCAGGCCTTTTCGGTCGGGCAGTGTTCGTCCGGTGTCTGCTGCAGCAGGGCATCCAGTTCGGGCTTGAGTTCGATCATCAGGTCGATGACCCGCTGGCTGCCTTTTTCGTAGGCGCCCAGTTCGATCAGGTCTTCGCTGTTGCGGTACACCCCCATGGCGCTGCGCACGCTGTCGACCGTGCGCTTCTGCTCGGCGTTGCGCAGGGCCCCGGCCAGGCGACTGATGCTGTTGAGCACGTCGATCGCCGGCCAGTGGCCGCGGGCGCCGATGTTGCGGTCGAGGACGATATGGCCGTCGAGGATGGCGCGCATATGGTCGGCCACCGGTTCGTTCATGTCGTCGCCCTCCACCAGCACGGTGTAGACCCCGGTGATCGAACCCTGGCCGCGCAGGTTGCCGGCCCGTTCCATCAGTGGCGGCAGCAGGGCCAGCACCGACGGCGGATAGCCGCGGCTGCCCATGGGCTCGCCGGTAGCCAGGCCGATCTCCCGTTGCGCCAGGGCGAAGCGGGTGATCGAGTCCATGATCAGCAGCACCTGCTTGCCCTGGGCGCGGAACCACTCGGCGATGGTGGTGGCGGTATAGGCCGCCTGGCGCCGCAGTACCGCCGGCTGTTCGGCTGCGGCGGCGATCACCACGGCCTTTTCCAGGCCGCGCGTGCCGAGGCTGTCGCGAATGAAGTCGCCGACTTCACGCCCGCGCTCGCCGATCAGGGCGATGACGATCACGTCGGCTTCGGTGTGCTGGCTCATCATCCCCAGCAGGGTGCTCTTGCCCACGCCGCTGCCGGCGAAGATACCCATGCGCTGGCCACGGCCCAGCGGCATGAACAGGTCCACCGCCTTGACCCCGGTGGCCAGCGCGGTATCGATGGGCGCGCGGTGCAGCGGGTTGATGGGCGCCACCAGGCGCGGCAGGCGTTGCAGGTCGTCCGCCAGCGGGCGGTCGTCGAGCGGTTGGCAGGTGGCATCCAGCACCCGACCGAGCAGGGCGTCGCCCACCGGCACGCTGTAGGCTTCGCCGCGGGCTACCGCCTCGCTGGCCAGGCTCAGGCCGTCCACGCTGCCATAGGGCATCAGCAGGGCATGTTCCTGCTGCAGGCCGACCACCTCCGCGACCAGCGGCGTGCCGCCCTGCAGCGGGAGGATGTCCACCAGTTCGCCGAGATGCACGTCGAGGCCGGAGGCTTCCAGGACCATGCCGCGGATCGCGCTCAGGCGCCCGGTGCGCCGGCAACTGCGGGTCTCGGCCAGGCGCGCCAGGGCGCGCTGTTCAAAGCCCTGCCACACGGTCGTCTCCCAGCAGCGCGGCGCGGATCGCGTCCAGTTGTGTGTCCAGCCCGGCATCCAGGCGGCCCAGGCCGTGATCGATCAGGCAACTGCCGACCTTGGCCTGCGGGTCGAGCTGGAAGGCAGCCAGGGCCTGTTCGTCGTCGAGCAGGCCGCGCAGGCGGGCATGGTCGCTGGCGCTGACGCGGATGCGCAGCGGCTCGCCGAGGCGGTATTCGTCGATGGCCTGGGCCGCCAGGTCGGCGACCAGAGGCCGGGAAGCGGCGTGCTGGCCGAGCAGGCGGGTGACCACCGACAGCGCCAGGCGCGCGGCCACCGGCTCCAGGGCCTGGAGCAGCTGTTGCCGTTCCTGGTCCAGTGCGCGGGTCAGCTCGCCCAGTTGCTGGCCATGCTGCTCCAGGCGCTTGTCGAGGGCGGCTTCCTGTTCCTTCGCCCGTCGCGTCAGCTCCTGTTCGCGTTGCGCGAGGGCCTTGGCGCTGTCTTCGCGGGCGGCGGCCAGGCCACGCTGGCGGGCTTGTTCTTCCAGTTGGGCCAGCTCCGCGGCAAAGGCCTGACGCAGGCCGGCGAGGGTCTGCTCCCGGCTTTCGCTCGGCTGCGCTACGCTGGGTGCCGCGGCCTGCGGAGTGTGCAGGCCGGGCAGGCGCCGGCCGGCGGAGCGTTGTTCCGGCTGGCGCAGGATGCTGCTGGATGGCGCTTCGCGTTCAGTCATGGCCAGGCTCCCGTTCGCCGAGGTGGCGGCTCATGCACTGGGCCAGGGCCGGTGGCACCGTGCCGGCGCTGAACAGGCTGTCCCAGCGGCGTACCGTGGCCGCATTGGGCAGCCCATCGATGAGCTTGCGGCGCTGGTCCTTTTCCCGCAGTTGCAGGGCCAGGGCCGCCCAGGCCGGATGCCCGGCCCTGCCCAGGGCCGCCACGCCTTCGTCGGCCATGGGCGGCTGCACGGGACGCGCCGCGCCCTGGCTGGTCAGTTCGGCCATCACCGCATTGACCACCGAGGGATCGCTGGCCAGGCCCAGGGTTTCGATTTCCTGCAGGAGTTCATTGACCTGCCGGGCCTCGTCGGCAGCCAGCTGGCCGAGGATCCAGTCGCGGTCCTCGGCATGGATGCAGGCCAGGCGGATCGCCAGTTTGCGCAAGGGAGACGGGGTCATGGCTCAGCGTACCTCCGCCAGCCAGCGGCGCAGGTCCAGCAGCAGTTGCTCGCGCTCCACCGAGGACAACCGCGGCTGGCTGGCGACGACCACCCGGCGGGCGCGGCTGCGCGCGCTCAGCCAGAGCACCAGCAGGACCAGCGAGAGCAGGGCGGCGGCGGTGGCAACGCTCCAGCGCAGCCACGGGGCGTCGTTGTCACTGGCGACTGGGGCTTCGCTCGTTGTGGCCACAGGCGCGGCTGCCACCGCGGGTGCGGCGGCGACGACGGCCGCGGGTGCCGGGGTTGGCGTGCTGGCCGGCGAACGTGGCAGGTAGGCGATCACCAACTGGTCGCCGCGCTCGCTGTCCAGCCCCAGGGTGGCCTGCAGCAGGTTGCGCATTTCCTTCAGGTTGCTTTCCGCCAGTGGCGCGGCCAGGACCACGCCGGTGCTGATGCGCTCGATGCGGCCGGCGGCGTGATCGATCTCGGCGCGCTCCTTGCCGAGCATGAAGTCGCTCTCGCGCGTGCTCTGGCTGCGCTTGCTGTCGTTGCTGCCGCTGCTGCTCTCGCTGGAGCTGATTTCCCTGGAGTGACGCAGGGAATCCTTGCCGCCCAGCGGGGTCTCGCGCACCGACTTGACCCGATCGAAGTTCATCTGCACGCGCACCGACACTTCGGCGGCGTTGTAGCCCAGGGAGCGGGTCAGCAGCGTTTCCGCCTTGCGCCGCAGGTCCTGTTCGATCTGCGCGGTCAGGCGCAGGTGTTCGGGCTGCGCGGCGCTGCCGTCGGCGACGCTGAGCAGCTGGCCGTTCTCGTCCAGTACCACCACGCGCTCGGCGCTCATGCCTTCCACGGCCGAGGCCACCAGTTGCTGGATGCCGCGCACGCGCTGGCTGTCGAGCACGGCGTCCGGGCGCAGACGCAGGACCACCGAGGCCTTGGCCTGTTCCTCGGCGTGCTGGTACAGGCCGGTCTTCTTGAAGGTCAGATGGACCCGGGCGGACTGCACCTCGGAGGTGCTCATCATGGTCCGCGCCAGTTCGCCTTCCAGCGCGCGCTGGTAGTTGATCTTCTGGCTGAACTCGGACATGCCGTAGTCGGCCTGGTCGAACAGCTCGAAGCCGACACTGCCACGCCCGGGGATGCCGGCGTCGGCCAGGTGCATGCGCGCGGCGGCGACGGTGCCTTCTGGCACTTCGATCGTGCCCTCGCGGATGCGGTAGGGCAGTTGCCATTGGCCGAGGGTCGCGAGGATCGCGGCCTGGTTGGCCTCGCTGGTGTCCTTGTACAGCGCCGTCCAGCTCGGCTTGAACAGCCACCATACGGCGGCGGCGAAGCACACGACGATTACCGCGGCACCGGCGAGGAACAGACCGGAGCGTCCGGCCAGAGGAGAAGCCTGAGTATTGTTTTCCATGATTCAGATCTGCAGCCGGGTCAGTTCCTGGTAGGCATCCACCAGACGGTTACGGACTTCCACGGCCAGTTGCAGGGACAGCTTGGCCTGCTCCATGGCCATGACCAGTTCGTGCGGGGCGATGTTCTCGCCCACGGCGTAGGCCGAGAGCAGTTCGCTGGCGTGGCTGGTCTGGGCGCCGAGGCTGGCGGCGCCGGACATGAGCCGGGCGCTGAAGTCGGCGGCGTCGGCCTGCGCGGCGCTGTCCGGCGCGGCGATGGGCTGGCTGGCGTGCGGCAGCCAGTCGATGGGGGCAATTGCGCTGGTCATGTCACTTTCCGATTTCGAAGGCTTTCAGGTTCATCGCCCGCAAGGTGTTGTAGGCGCGGATATTGGCTTCATAGGCACGGGTCGCCGAGACCAGCGTGGCCATTTCCATGGCCGGTTCCAGACGCGGGTAGTGGACCATGCCCTGGCTGTCGGCGAGGGGGTGGCTGGGGTCCTGCTCGACCCGCGTGTCGTCGCCGGGCTGGGCCTGCACCGTCGGCGCGGCAAGGCCGATCTGCTCGGCGAAGGGCGTCGGCGGCGCGACCCGCAGCAACGGCGAGGCGTCGCCGGGACGGATCGCCACATTGGCGATCGCCAGGTTGTAGCTGGCCACCTCGGCGCGGGTACGCTCATAGGCCAGGCTGCCGCGCAGCACTTCGCTGATGTTGTCCAGTGGCATGCTCAACGACCTCCCTTGATTGCCAGCTGCATCAGGCCGAACTGGCGCGACACGCCATCGGCCAGGGCCTGGTAGCGGCCGCTGGCGGCGGACATTTCCGCCACTTCGCCGTCCAGCGCCAGTGGCGCGCTGGTGGGGATTTCACGCAGGTAGCCGGCGAGGTCCTGGCGGGCCAGGGCATCGAGGTTCTGCGCGAACAGGTTGTCGTCATGCAGGCTGCCGCGCACGGCCGCCAGGGCCCCGCCGACATCCACGCGCAGGACCGCAGCACCAGGCACGTTGGCCATGGCGATGTTCTGCGCCGTTGCCCGGGCGCGCAGTTGTTCGAGGTTCATGGCCAGACGCACGGCGTCCACCGCCAGGCCCATATCCGCTGACATCGCGACTCCTTATTGAATGATCAGCTCGGCGTGCAGGGCGCCGGCCTGTTTGATGGCTTGCAGTACGGTGATGATCTCGCGGGTGCTCAGCTTGATCCGGTTCAGCGCCTGGACCAGATCGCCGACCTTGGCGCCCTCGGCCAGTTGCACCGGCGGGAACTGCTCCTCGCGCACATCGATCTCGGTATCCGGGACCACCACGGTGCTGACGTTGGCTCCCGGACGGATCAGCGCCACTGGCTGCGACACCTGGAACTTGGTGCTGATCACCACGTTGAGGTTGCCCTGGGAGATGTTCACCTCGCCGAGGCGCACGTTGGCCCCGGCGACCACGGTGCCGGTGCGCTCGTTGACCACCACGCGGGCGGCGTAGTCCGGCGCCACCGAGAGGTTTTCGATGCGCGAGATCAGGCGCGGCAGGGTAGTGCCGGGGGTGACCGGGATCTCCACCTTGGCCGCATGGGCCACGCGCACCCCGGACAGACCACCCTGGCTGGTCAGGGTGTCGGCGATGCGCTGGGCGGTGGTGTAGTCCGGCTCGTTGAGGATCAGCACCAGGCGGTTCGGCGTGCTTTCCTCGCTGAAGGCCGAGCGCTCGACGCTGGCGCCGCGGGGAATGCGGCCCACCGTGGGGTGGTTCTTCTGCACCGAGTTGGCATTCGCCTCGAAGGCGAAGCCGCCTACCGACACCGGGCCCTGGGCCAGGGCATAGAGCTTCTCGTCCGGGCCGTACAACGGGGTCATCAGCAGGGTGCCGCCGAGCAGGCTGCGGGCATCGCCCAGGGACGACACCTCGACGTCGATCTTGTCGCCGGTCTCGCTGAACGAGCGCAGGCTGCCGGTGATCATCACCGCCGCGGTGTTGCGCGTGTTGAGGTCGTTGTCGGCGACGTTGACGTTGAAGTTCTTCAGGGTGTTGACCAGCGCCTGGCGGGTCGCGCGGTTGCGCTCGCTGTCACCGCTGCCGGCCAGGCCCACGACCAGGCCGTAGCCGATCACCGAGTAGTCGCGCACGCCCTGGATGCGTGTCAGTTCCTTGATCCGCACCTCGGCGGCCAGGACCTGGGTGGCGGACAGGCACAGGAGCAGGCCGGTCAGGGCGGCCGTTATCGATTTCATAGGATGCGCAACCACTTGAGGACCCGGAACACGATGTTCTGTTTCTGCGAATCGGCCACCACGCCGTCGCCGAGGATGTCGATCTGCGCATCCGCCAGGCGATAGGAGAGGACCGTGTTGTTGTAGTTGATGTCGTCGGGACGCACGAGACCGCTGATGCGGATCTGCTGCTTCTCGTCGTTGACCGTGACCATCTGCTCGCCGCTGACCCGCAGCAGGCCGCCGGGCAGTTCGTCGATGATGCGCACCGAGACATTGGTTCGCACCTGGCCGCTGCGGCTGGTCTGGCCGACGCCGTTGGTGTCGCCCTGCAGGCCCAGCGAGGCCTTGCTCGAATGGCTGTTGACGCCGGCCGTGCCGGAGATGCTGGTGGAGCTGTCGGCACCGGTGCCGGCGGCGCTCTGCGCATTGGTCGACTCGACCACCAGCACGGTGAGCATTTCGCCGATATGGTGGCCGCGGCGGTCGCCGGTCAGCGAGCGGTAGCCGTCCGGGTCGATCAGGCTCTGGGCGCTGGCCAGTGGCAGCAGGGCCAGGCACAGCAGGACCCCGACGGCGCGTTCAATGTTGCACATGCACTTCTCCTTTGCCGGCTACCACGGCCATCAGGCTCGATTCGGCGCCGTCCACCAGTACCGGTATGTTGTCGCCCAGCAGGCCCTGGCGCATGGCTTTGCCCTGGGTGCGCAATTGCAGCCCCGGGCCCTGCACGATCACCGCGACCGGGGCATTACGCCGCACCAGCGGTTCGCTCTGCAGGTGGCGCTTGAGCACGGGCATGCCGGCGTTGGCCGACTGGTTCAGCCACAGGCCGTCGAGGCGTGCGGGCAGGTCGTCGGCCAGCAACTGCAGGGCGGCGATATCGATGCGCTCGCGGCGCGGGTCGGTCTCGCTCACCGGCTGTTCGGCGCGGGCGTTGCGTCCGTAGACCCAGGCCTCGCGCCAGGCGCGGGCCTTGAACCAGACGGTGCTGGTCTGCGCCTTGCCGTCGCTGCAGCGGGTGCCCTTGAGCTCCACCGCCAGGCGGCTGCGCAGACTCTGGCCGAGCACACGCACCTGCACCGCCGCCAGCGCCGGCAGCTCGCCGATGGGGCTCAGCTCCAGTTGCGTGCCGTCCAGCGCCAGGGCCGCGCGGGCCTGGGCATCGACCTCGGCGAGCAGGCGTGCCTGGGCCTCGGCGGGGCAGGGGCCGCTGGCCCACGCGGGGCTGCTCAGCAGCAGGCCGAGCCAGGTCAGTCGCCGCAGCTTCATGCTCAGCGCCGCAGGTTGTTGATGGTTTCGAGGATCTGGTCGCTGGCCTGCAGCAGTCGCGCATTCATCTGGTAGGCGCGCTGGGCCAGCACCAGGCTGGACATTTCATCGATCAGGTTGACGTTGGACAGCTCCACGTAGCCCTGCAACAGCACGCCCTGGCCGTCATGCCCTGGCTCGCCGTAGAGCGCTTCGCCGCTGGCGGCGGTGGGGCGGTAGAGGCCGTCGCTGAGCTTGCTGAGGTTTTCCGCGCTGGCGAAGCGGGCCAGCTGGAGCTGGCCGACAGTGATCACTTCACCGGTCTCGGTGATGGTCGCCTGGACCTGGCCGGCCTGGTTGATCACCAGCTTGCCGGCATCCGGCGGCACGCGCAGGTCGGAGGTCAGCACCTGGCCGCTGCTCAGGGCCAGTTGGCCGTCGGCGTCGCGGTGGAAGCGCCCGGCGCGGGTGTAGGCCAGCTCGCCGGTGGGCAGGGCGACTTCGAAGAAACCGTCGCCCTGGATCGCCAGGTCCAGTTCGGCGCCGCTCTGGCGCAGGGTGCCGGGGCTGAACACCTGGGTCGCCGGCGCGGCCTGGATGCCGGCGCCGGCGGTGAGCATCTGCTGGGTGGCGCCGCTTTCGTCGCGTACCGCCACTTCGCGCACGCGGTCGTGGAACTCCACCTGGCTGCGCTTGTAGCCCAGGGTCTGCATGTTGGCGACGTTGTTGGAGATGGTATCGATCCAGGTCTGGTTGGCGGTCAGGCCGGAGCTGGCAATACTCAATGCATCGATCATGACTGTGTCAATCCTTGCCCAATTGGTTGATTCCGCTGTTGAGCATGCCGTCGTACGCCGACAGGGCGCGCTGCATGCTTTCCACATGACGAGAGACTTCCATGATCTTCACCATGTCGGTGCCCAGGGCGACGTTGGAGCCTTCCTGCATACCCTGGTGCACCTGGTAATCCTGCGCCGGCAGTGCCCGGCCCGCATGCTGGTAGAGGCCATTGCCGACCGCGCTCAGCCGCGTCGGGTCGCTGACCCGCAGCAGGTGCAGGCTGGCGACAGGCTGGTCGTCCACCAGGACCTGCCCGCCGCGCTCCACTTTCAGGGTGCCGTTGCCGATCTGCAGGGCGCCGCCATCACCGAGCACGCGCTGGCCGCCGGCATTGACCAGGTAGCCGGCGTTGTCCACGTGGAAGCGGCCGTCGCGGGTCAGCAGCGTGCCGCGCGGCCCCTGCACGGTGAACCAGGCGTCGCCGCTCAGGGCCAGGTCGGTGGCCTTGCCGGTGAGCTGCAGGGCGCCGCCCCGCAGGTCGAGGCTGGTCTGTGTCTCGATGCCGTCGAGTCCCTGGGAGGTTCCGATCGCCGCCTCGGGGGTGGCCATGACATTGAAGGCGCGGCTGGCGCGATAGCCGCTGGTGTTGGCGTTGGCGACGTTCTGCGAGACCGCCTTGAGGCTGTCGATGTCACGCTGGATAACGCCGGCCAGTTGCATGATCAGATCGCTCATGGCGTCTCCTGACGGGGGAAGTCGGGCAGGTCGACCATGCCGGCGGAAACCACCCGCGCATGCTGGCCGACCTCATTGACCGAAAGCACGGCCAGGTGCGGCACCGCGCGGGCCATGAAGGCACGCAGGATGCGCCGCAGCGGGGCGGCGCAGAGCAGCACCGGTTGTTTGTTGCCGCTCAGCTGGCGTTCGGCCTCGCGGGCCATGGTGCTGACGAACTGTTCCAGCTCCCGCGCCGGCAGCAGCGCACCCTGCACGCCGTCGCGCGGACGGCTGGCGGCGAGCATGTAGCCCTCCAGCTGTGGGGCGAGGGTGAGCACGTTGAGCTCGCCGTTCTTGTCCACCAGGCGCTCGTACAGCGCCGCGCCGAGCCGCTCGCGGACCTTCTCGGCGAGCTCTTCGGCGTTTTTCTGGGTGCGCCCGGCGTCCACCAGCACTTCGAGGATGGTTTCCAGGTTGCGGATCGGCACCTGTTCGCGCAGCAGCAACTGCAGTACGCGCTGAATATCCGAGTAACTGAGCACCTGCGGAATCAGCTCGTCCACCAGGCTGCCGAGGGCCGCGCGCTTCTTTTCCACCAGCCGTTCGGTTTCGGCGCGGGTGAGGAAGTCCGGGGCGTAGCGCCGCGCCAGTTCGGAAAGGTGGGTGAGCAGGACAGTGTCGGGCTCCACCAGGGTGTGTCCGGCGATACGCGCCTGGTTGCGCTGGGCCGGGTCGATCCACAGCGCCGCCAGGCCGTAGGTCGGCTCGCGGGTGGCGCGGCCTTCCAGGGTCAGGGTGGCGTTGCCCGGGTTGATCGCCAGCAGCTTGTCGAACTCCAGTTCGCCGTTGGCGATCACCGCACCCTGTACGCAGACCTGATAGGTGCCGGCGGCGAGTTTCTTTTCCAGGTGCACATGCAGTTGCGGCAGGGCGAAGCCGTAGTCGCGGGCGAACTGCTTGCGCAGGTTCTCGATGCGCAGGCTCAGGGTGCCGCTGGCCGAGAGCACCTGGCTGGCCAGGTCGGCGCTCAGGCGCAGCTCGAACGGCTGGCTGCTCATCATGTCGTAGAGATCGTCGCTCTCGGCCTCGTCGAGCAGGCCGCCGTCGCTTTCGCCGGCGCTGGCGGTCTCGCCGGCGTTGCGGCGTTTGCGCCAGGAAAACCAGGCGGCCGCGGCGAATACCACGAACAGCAGAAGCAGCGGCAGGATCGGCAGCCCCGGCAGCAGCATGAGGAACAGGGTGACCAGCGCCACCACCAGAAGCATCTTCGGATAGGCCGAGACCTGGCGGCCGAGTTCCTGGCCGAGGCGGGCGTCGGTGGCGGCGCGGGTGATGATGATGCCGGCGCCCACGGCGATGATCAGCGAAGGGATCTGGGTGACGATGCCGTCGCCCACGGTCAGCAGGGTGTAGTGGTGCAGCGCGTCGCCCCAGCTCATGCCTTTCTGCAGCAGACCCACCGCCAGGCCGCCGATGATGTTGATGGCGATGATGATGATCCCGGCCACGGCATCGCCCTTGACGAACTTCGAGGCGCCATCCATCGCGCCGTAGAAGTTCGACTCGCGCTCCAGCTGGCCGCGGCGCTTCTTCGCTTCGTCCTGGTCGATCAGGCCCATGTTGAGGTCGGCGTCGATGCTCATCTGCTTGCCCGGCAGCGAGTCCAGGGTGAAGCGCGCGGCGACCTCGGCAACCCGCTGCGCGCCACTGGTGACCACCACGTACTGCACCACCACGAGGATCAGGAACACCACGAAACCGATCACATAGTTGCCGCCCACCACATGGCTGCCGATCGCCCCGATCACCTTGCCGGCATCGCCGTCGGTGAGGATCAGGCGGGTCGCGGCGATGTTCAGCGACAGGCGGAACAGCGTGGTCATCAGCAGCAGCGAGGGGAAGGTGGAGAAACTCAGCGGCTTGTCGGTGTCGAAGGTCACCAGCAGCACCAGCAGGGCCACGGCGAAGTTGGTCAGCAGGAGCAGGTCCAGCAGCGCGGTGGGAATCGGGGTGAACAGCACCAGCAGGATGCCGATGACACCGATGGCCAGGAGCAGGTCGCTGCCTTCCGTCATGAACCGGGACCAGAGCGCTTTCATCAGATCATGACCTTGTTGCCGGGCAGCGAAATGACCCAGCGGTAGACCTGGGCCACATCGTTCTGGGTGATGTCGGGAATCGGCGCGTCGATGCGCGCCAGGGCGTGCAGCGTACGGGCCAGTGCGGGGCGGCGCAGTACCGGCACCGCATGTTTGCGCGCCAGGGCGCGGATACGCAGGGCCAGCAGGCCGCGGCCCATGGCCAGAACCACGGGGGCGCGCATGCTGCCTGGGCGGTACTGCAGGGCGATGGCGTAATGGGTCGGGTTGGTGACGATCACGTCGGCATCCTTGACCCGGCCGAGGGCGGCGGCTTTTTCCAGCATTTCCTGCTGGGTCGCGCGGCGCCGCGAGCGGATTTCCGGATCGCCTTCACGGCGGCGATGCTCGTCCTTCAGTTCACGGCGGCTCATGCGCATCTGCCGGGCGAACTCCCGGCGCGAATACCAGATATCGAAGAGCATCGCCGCCGCCATCACCATCAGCACGGCGAAGCCGACCTGCATCAGCAGTTGTTCGGTGGCTCCCGGCAAGGCCATGGGCGCCAGGGTCATCAGGTCGAGCAGGTCCGGGAGCAGACCCTGGAACAGGTAGAACAGCACCAGGGAGAACAGCACGCCCTTGACCAGCACCTTCAACAGTTCCACCAGCATGCGCCGGGAAAAGATCTTCTTCAGTCCCTGGATCGGGTGCAGGCGCTTGAAATCGGGCTTGAGCGCGGCGAGGGAGAACACCGGGCCGCTGAACACCAGGTTGGTCAGGATCGCCATCAGGATCAGCGCGCCGATCAATGGCATCAGCGCGTCGGCGAGCTGGCGCAGGCTGTGACTGCCCTGGGCGAGCAGGTTGCCCCAGTCGCCGCTCAGCCACGCGGCGTTGCCCAGCCACCAGTGGCTGTGTCCGGCGATCACGTTGGCCACTGAATGCACCGTGGCCGACAGCACCAGGAGGAAGGCCAGCAACATCATGAACGACAGCAGTTCCTGACTGCGCGCGACCTGACCCTTCTTGCGCGCCTCTTCCAGCTTGAACGGCGTCGCCTGTTCGCTCTTCTCCTGCTGATCGTTGCCGCTCACGCCGCACCTCCCAGGGAAGCGATGAAGCGCAGCGCGGCGTCCACCAGCAGCGGCAGGCGCTGGACGATCGCCGGCAGGGCCAGCAGGACCAGGAGCATGCCCATGGCCAGCTTCACCGGCAGGGCGAGGAAGTACACGTTGGCCTGGGGCATGGAGCGCGAGAGAAAGGCGAAGGCGGCGTCGGTCAGCCACAGGCCGACGATGATCGGTGCCGCCAGCAGGAAAGCGAGGAGGAACTGCTGGGTCAGCACGCCGGCCAGGGACACGTTGAGCAGCAGGACCGAGACACTGCCTGGCGGTACCAGGGTGGCGAGGCTGCTGAATACCCGCAGCAGGTCGTGGTGCAGGTCGAGGGTGACGAAGAGGATGGCCAGGGTCAGGGTCAGCAGTTCGGCAACCAGGCCGGTGATGTTCGCCGTACCGGGATCGAAGACACCGGCAGCGTTCAGGCCGACTTGGGTGTCCACCAGCTTGCCCGCCATGTCCAGCCCGGCATGGGCGGCATGGAAGGCGAATGCCATCATCGCACCCAGCAGCAGTTCACCGGCGAGCACCACCGGGGTCAGCGCGGGCGTTGCCGAGGCGGGCAGGGCACTGGCCATGACCGCGGCCAGGGCCAGGGCCAGGAGCAGGCGCACCGTCAACGGAATGCGGCTGAAGAACAGGATCGGCGAAGCCACCATCAGGGGCAGCAGGCGCACCGACAACAGCAGCGTGTTGAGGAAAAACAGGGTCGACACGATGAGCAACGTCCGTATTGCGTATGAGTGATGTCGCTAGAGGGTGGCGGCGCGGGTGATCACGCTGAGGGCGAACTGCTTGAGCATGCTCAGCATCCAGCCACCGAAGACCAGAAGCATGATCACGCTGACGATCAGCTTGGGTACGAAAGTGAGGGTCATTTCCTGGATCTGCGTGGCGACCTGCAGAATGCTGATCAGCAGACCGACGATGAGAACCGCCAGCAGAAGAGGCGCGGCCACCATGGCGGCCGTCAGCAACGCTTCTTTGAGCGCTTGTAGCACGAAATCCTGCGTCATTCCCTTCCCCGGCTAAGGCCAGACGCCCGTAGGCGCTCCTTGGCTGAAATCACAGCCTTTATGGCTTATAGCCACTACCTGAACGGGCGGCATGCTATAGAGTTCCCGGTGGACTGCGCAAGGGGGGCTAGTGAATCTTTTTCCATTCATTCGGATAGGTGTGCGGCGCGTCGGCTGCGAGCGTCCTTTCGCTCGCAGCCGTGCGTGGTTTTCCCGGTGCCCGCTTCAGGTCGCCACCCGCGACGTCGACCCGATCACCGCCTCCAGCACCCTGAAGTCGATCCACTCGCGCACATCGAAATGCCTCGGAATGAACTGCCAGCGATAGAGAAAATCGGTGAAGTCCTGCAGTGCGCCGATCGAGCGGCTGTCCAGTGTCGTGCGCAGCCGTCGATGGGCGTCCTCGCCGTAGGCCGCCGCCACCCAGTACTCGCTGGTGTTCAGTTCCCGGGCCAGGTAGCGGCGGGTTTCGTCGGGGTTGGCCCAGGCCCATTGCTCGGTGCGCAGGAGCACGTCGACGATGCGCTTGCAGGCTCCGAAGTGGTGGTTCAGCAGGTTGGTGTCCACCGTCAATGTGCGCGGTGTGCCGTTGTTGGCGCGCACCAGCGGGTCGGGGTGCGAGCCGGTGTCGATCACCACGTGCAGGCCCAGTTCGTAGGCCAGTTGCAGCGCCGTGGCGCCCTTGAGGAAGATCGCGTCGATATCGCCGCGCAGCAGGCCGATCAGTTCGTTGTTGCGCCGGCTGATGCGGGTGCCACCGAGGTAGACCCCGGAGCCATGCACCTGGGTGATCTGCTCGTCGCTGTGGGTGCCGCCGTAGGGGTAGTCCACCAGCTCGACGTCGGCGACGCTCAGGCCTTCCAGGCGCAGGGCGTTTTCCAGGCCGCGCAGGGCCTGGGCGCGGGTGAAGTCGATCTGCACGTTGGCCCATTTCGGCAGGCCGAAACGGCGGTTCTTCAGGTCGCGGACGCTCTTCACGCCGCTCTCGACGGTGGTCAGGATCAATTGCACTTCATCCGCCCAGCTCAGGCCCAGCACGCGGGTCTGCACGCCGGCGGAATAGGCCCAGATCGCCGGGATATTGCCGCCATGACGGACCGAGTTGGGCAGGTGATGGTCGTAGTGGGCCTCGCGAACTTCCCGTTCGCTGGACTCGCGCAGCGACTGGATCGAAGTGCCCAGCGGCGCGAAGGCTTCGGCCAGGCGCCCGCTCTGCACGGCGATGCCGAGGCCGGTGGGCACCGGGCTGTGGGTGTACCAGAGGGTGTCGAGGGGGGTGCTCATGGGGTGATCGTGTCCTTGAGAGATGGCCGTCCGTGCGGCCAGCAGAAATGGCGGCCCGTCCGTGCTGGGCCGATGTCAGGCACTGGCCTTGAGCGCCGGGGCAGGCCGTTCGCGCAGCAGCGGCAGGACTTCCTGACCGATGCGCAGGGCCTCTTCCAGGTGCGGGTTGCCGGCGAGGATGAAGGTGGAGAAGCCGGCATCGCGGTACTCGGCCAGGCGTTCGGCGATGTTCTGGTGGCTGCCCACCAGGCCGACGGTGGGCCCGGGCTTGGCCTTGGCGAAGCCGGCCCAGAGGTTGGGCCCGAGGATCAGCTCGTCGAAGCCCTGGATATTCTGGTGGTAGGCGCTCTGGCGCGCGCCGCCGACCGAATCGCTGGCCTGGGTGAAGGCGCTCGAGACCGCGCTGGGCTTGCCTTCCAGGCGCTCGAACTGGCGACGCAGGTCGGCCCAGGCGGCTTCCTCGGTCTCGCGGGCGAACAGGTCGACGCGCAGGCCGAAACGCACGCTGCGGCCTTGCTTGTCGGCCAGTTCGCGGACCCGCTCGATATGCGGCCTGAGCTTGTCCACCGGCTCGGCCCAGTTCAGGTAGACGTCGGCGTGGCGTGCGGCGACGTCCAGCGCGGCGTCGGAGAAGCCGGAGAAGTACACCGCCGGCTTGCGCTCGTTGCCCAGGCCCGGCGGCAGCGCGCCGTTCTCCAGGCGGTAGATGTCGCCCTCGTAGTTGAAGCGCTCGTTGCGCCACAGGCCGTCGATGATGTCGAGGAACTCGCCGGTGCGCTGGTAGCGCTGGTCGTGGTCGAGGAAGTCGCCCTGGGCGCGCTGGCTGGCGGGGTTGCCGCCGGTGATGATGTTCCAGTCCAGGCGGCCATGGCTCAGGTGCTGGAGGATCGCGGCCTGCTGCGCGGCGTAGGCGGGCAGGGTCCAGGTCGCCTGGAACGCCACCAGGAAACGCAGGCGCCGGGTTTCCCGGGCCAGCGCCGCGGCGACGATCCACGGCTCGGGGCCGGTGGGCAGCAGCGCGCCTTCGAAGCCGGCCAGTTCGGCGGCCTTGGCCACCTGGGCGATGTAGTCGATGTAGGTGAAGCCGTCAGGGCTGCCGTCGGCCAGCAGGCCCGGGGCGATATGCCCGTGGCGGGCGGCGAAGCTGCCGCGGTTGTGCTTGTCGGTGGTGAGTTGCGGGCCGTCGGTGCCCAGGGGCAGACGCCAGAAGAATTCGGTGGCCATGGGTGGTCCTCTGTGAGTTTGAAAGCAGTTTTGCAACCGGCATGCCACGGTGTGTCAGTCAGGGCCCCATCGCTGGCAACGCCAGCTCCCACAGGGACTGGAGTCCACCGCGAACCTTGTGGGAGCTGGCGTTGCCAGCGATGAGGCCATTGAAGTCAATGGAGACTGCTGCCTGAGCAGCACCCCGCAAGCAGCCACTGTGGCGGACGCAACACGGCCCCGTCAGTCATGCACGGCAAGCAAGTCATCCTGTCGCTCATAGCTGCGATACAACGCCGCATAAGCCCCATCCGCCGCCAGCAACTGCGCATGTGCTCCCTGCTCCTGCACCTGCCCCTGGCGAATCACCACGATGCGGTCGGCATCGCGGATGGTCGCCAGCCGGTGGGCGATGATGATCGCCGTGCGTCCTTCGCACAGCCGCCGCAGCGCTCGCTGGATGCGCCGCTCGGTATGCACGTCGACCGCCGAGGTGGCTTCGTCCAGCACCAGCACGGCGGGGTTGGCGAGGTAGGCGCGGACCAGGCAGACCAGCTGGCGCTGCCCGTGGCTCAGATGACTGCCAAGCGTGCCGACCTGCGTCGCGTACTGATGCGGCAGGCGCTCCAGCACTTCGTCCGCGCCCAGTTCCCGCGCCGCGGCGATCAGGCTGGCGTCGTCCGCCCCCGGCGCGGCCAGGCGCAGGTTGTCGAGGATGCTGCCGGCGAACAGCACGTTGTCCTGCAGCACCACACCGACATGCCGGCGCAGTTGCTGCTGGCTCAACCGGCGGATATCCACGCCATCCAGCTTCACCGCGCCTTCATCCACCTCGTAGAAACGCGTCAGCAACTGCACCAGGGTGCTCTTACCATGCCCGGACGGGCCGACGATGGCCAGCACCTCGCCGGCGCGAATGCGCAGGTCCAGGCCGTCGATCACCGGCCGCGCGGCATCGCGCTGGTAGGCAAAGCGCACCCGCTCGAAATGCACCTCGCCCTGCACCCGCGGCAGTGGCAGCGGGCGTTCCGGGTCGAGGATCTGCGGCGCGGTATCGAGCAGCAGGAAGATCCGCTGCGCCGAGGCCGAGCCGGTGGCATAGCGCTCGAACAGGTCGGTCAGTTCCTGTAACGGCCCGAGGAACAGCATCACGTAGAACAGGCTTTCGCCGATCTGCCCCACGGTCACCTTGCCCTCGGCCAGCGAGTAGCCACCCACCAGCACCAGCACGGCCATGCCGGCGGCGGCGAGCAGGGCGGTGAATGGGGCGAACCAGCCGGAGCGCAGGCTGCCGGTGATCAGGGCACTGTTGAAGTCGTCGAGCAATTGCCGGTAGCGCCGCTGGTTATCGCCTTCGCGCCCGCTCTGCTGCAGCAGGCGCACGCCGCTGACGCTTTCCACCAGGTGCGCGGTGAAGCGGCTGCGCTGCTCGGCGACCTTGGCCCAGTTGCGCTGGGCCACGCGCTTGAACGCCCAGGTGGCGAGAAACAGCAGCGGCACGCTGCCGATCAGGGCGAAGAAGAACAGCGGTTCGATCAGCCACAGCATCAACGCCGCCAGGCTGCAGCGCAGCAAGGCCCCGAGCAGTTCCGGCGGGCCCTGGATCAGCAGCGGTTCGAGGGCGTCGACGTCGCGGTCGGCACGGGACAGGATGCGCCCGGCGCGGGTGCGGTCGAAGTAGCCGATGCTCAGCGCCTGGACATGGGCGAACACGCGCACCCGCAACTGGTTCAGCACCTCGATGGCGGCGCTGCCGGCGAGGTACTGCGACACCCCGGCGAGGAGGAAGCGCCCGAGCCAGCTGGCGGCCAGCCCGGCGCCCAGCCAGAGCACTAGCGGCAGGTCGAGCAGCCAGGCATTGCCGTCGTGGATCAGGCCGCGGTCGAGCAGTTCGCGGACGAACCACGGCCGCAGGAACACGGTGAACACCAGCAGCAGTTCCAGGCCGATGACCCAGGCCACCTGGCGGCGCACCGGCTGCAGCAGCGGCAGCAGGCGTTGCAGCATGCCGCGGTCGAGGGCCTTTTTCGCCAGGCGCTCTTCGATCTCGATATCGCTCATGGCGGTGTTGCCGGCGTTCTTAGTCATGCTCGATCCCCAGCAGGTCACGGTAGGCCGGGTTGCGCCGCAGCAGTTCGCGGTGCGGGCCGCTGTCGACGATGCGGCCCTGGTCGAGCAGCAGCACGCGGTCGGCGCGCTGCACGGTGGAGGCCTTGCTGGCGATCAGCAGCAGGGTCGGCCCGCCGGGGCGGCGCAGGTTGTCCAGGACATGCCGCTCGCTGATGGCATCGAGGGCGCTGGTGGCGTCGTCCAGGCACAGCAGGTCCGGCGCGGCGAGCAGCGCGCGGGCCAGGCACAGGCGCTGGCGCTGGCCGCCGGAGAGGGTCACGCCGCGGTCGCCCAGCGGGCTGTCCAGGCCCTGTGGCAGACGTTCGAGGATGTCGTCGGCGCTGGCCCGGTGCAGGGCGTCGAGCAGGTCCGCATCGCTGGCATCCGGCGCGGCGAGGCGCAGGTTGGCGGCCAGGGTGTCGGCGAACAGGAAGCTCTCCTGGGGCAGCACATGCACGCGCCGGCGCAGGTCGGCGAGGTCGACGCCGCGCACATCCTGCCAGCCGCCACGGCCATTGCCGATCAGCACCTGGCCGCTGTCGGCGTCGCTCAGGCGCGGCAGCAGGCTGGCCAGCAGGCTCTTGCCGGTGCCGGTGGCGCCGACCAGCGCGACCACTTCCCCCGGCGCCAGGCTCAGCGAGCACTGGCGCAGGATGTCGCGCTCGCTGCCGGGCGCGGCGACGCTGACGTTGTCCAGCTTCAATCCCAGCGGCCCTGGTGGCAGGCGCCGCGGGCCGCTCTCGATCAGCGCCGGGGCATCCAGCAACTGCCAGATGCGGCCAGCCGAGGCGCGGGCGTCGGCGAAGGTCTGCATGACCCGGCCGATGCCCTCGATGCGAAACACCAGGGTGGTGGCGATCAACAGCGAGGTGACCAGTTCGCCGATGCCGATGCGCCCGGCGGCCACCAGTTGCGCGCCGATCACCAGGATCCACACGTGCCCCAGGGCCACCACCGCCTGCGGTAGTGGAATCCGCGAGCTGGACCATCGCAGGGCCTGGCGGGCGAGGCCGGTGAATTCGCCGACCTGGGCGGCGAAGCCGTCGATGCGCTGCTGCTGCAGGCCGAACGACTTGATCACCCGCACCGCGCCGATGCCTTCGGCCAGGTCCTGGTTGACCCGGTCGTAGGCGCCACCGACGGCCCGGTCCAGTTCCACCAGGCGCTCGGTCTGCAGCACGAAGATGTACAGGCCGAGCAGGGTCAGCAGCAGCGGGCCGAGGGCCAGCAGCGGGTGATACCAGCCGAGCAGGCCGACCGTGGCCAGCACCACCAGCGGGGTTTCCACCAGTTGGCGCCAGAAGCTGACCAGGGCATCGCGAACCTTGTCGGCATCGCGGGTGGTGCGGGTGACGATCTCGCCCATGCCGTGCTGCCAGTGGTAGCCCAGGTGCAGGCGCAGGACCTGTTCGAGGATGCGCTCGCGCAGGCGGGTCAGCAGTTCCTGACCGAGGATCAGCGAACCCAGGGCCGCCGCGTACTGCAGCACGGCGCGGGCGAAGGCGACGGCGAGAATGGCCCAGAACCACTGCCAGGCCACCCGGGCATCGAGGCCGCCGTCGTCGAGACGGCGGACCGCGACCCCGGCGGTGACGTCGTTGAGGGCGTGGCCGATCAGCCATTGCTGCCAGACCAGGCCCAGGTTGATAAGCACGAAAAGCCCGGCGACCAGGGCGAAACGCCAGGGCATTTCGCGGTAGATCGCCAGGCTGCGCAGCAGCGGATATCGATGGCTCATGAAGGACTCGAAACGGGACGAAGAAGCGCGGGTGGACCCGCGCGATGGAATCAGCGGCTGGCACCGGCCTTCTGCTTGGCGGTGAGGATCGCGGTGTATTCGCCCGGGTCGACGCCGTTGAGGTAGTAGTTGCCGACATGGTGCAGACGCCAGCGGATCGGGTCGTGGGTGGTGTGTACCCGGGCGTTGCGCCAGAAGCGGTCGAGGTTCCACTTGCTCAGCGAGGCACTGGCGCCGAGCAGGGAGAAGATGTCGCTGGAGATTTTCAGCGAGGCGCCGTCGGAGTGGGCGCGGGCGGTGGCCACGGCGAGGATCAGTTCATCCTGCAGGGCCTTGTTTTCCGGATCGCGCTCGTGGGCGTCGAAGGTCCGCGCGGCATCGCGCAGCAGCGATTCGGCGGCGCGCAGGGCCACGGCGTATTCACCGATCTGGCGGATGATGTGCGGCTCGTCGCTGGCCCGCTCCACCTCGCTCTCGACCCACGGCCGCGCGTGCTGGTTGAGGTAGTCGATGCCGGCCTGCAGGGCGCCGGCGGCGATGCCGGTGTCGATCGCGGCGTGGAGGATCTGCGGGAAGGTCAGCCCGGTGCGCTTCATCGGCCCCTGGCGGCGCAGCACGTAGCGCTCGTCCAGCTCGATATTGTCGAAACGCACCGTGCCGCTCACCGAGTTGTGCTGGCCGAAGGCGTCCCAGTCGTCGACCAGGGTCAGGCCCGGGGTGTCGCGGTGCAGCAGCACACCGGCGCCACCGTCGTCGCTGGCGGCGGTGAGGGAAATCCATTCGGCCAGGTACGAGCCGGTGGAGTAGAACTTGCTGCCGTTGAGCACCAGCACGCCGTCCTCGCGGCGCTCGACCCGGGTCTTGAGGGCGAACTTGTTCTTCCCGCCGACTTCGGCCAGGGCATTGCCCAGGCGCTTGCCGGCCAGCACGTCGGCGAGCAGGCGCTGGCGCACCTCGTCCGGGTAGCCGCTGAGCACGCCGCGCAGCATCACGTTGTGGATCTGCAGCAACTGGCCGACGCCGCCATCGGCGCGGGAAATGATGCGCACCGTCTCGACGATGGTTTCCACCGAGGCGCCAAGACCGCCATCGGCCTCGGGTACGCCGATGGCGGTCAGGCCGCTGCTGGACAGCAGTTCGGCCTGGCGGCGCGGCAGGCTGCGGTTGTTCCGCGGATCGGCGGCGATGGCGGCGATCTCGCCGGCCACTTCATGGGCAACGGTAATGGCCTGGGCTTGGCTTTCCAGGCGGCGGGGCAGGGTAGTCACGATCAACGCTTCCTTGAATGAGCAGGTGCGCGGACCAGAGCAGGTTCTGTGCCAGTGCCCTGCAGGCCTTGCCGGCCGTGGCCTGCAGCGATTTCATGGAAAGCCGTTGCTGCTCCAGCAGCAGTTCGCGGGGGGTTGTTGCTCAGGCAGCAGCAGTGACGCTGCGCGGGTGTTGGCAGATCAGCAATCGTCACTTGGCGAGAATATAAAACTCAATAAAATCAATGATTTACTGAGTTGGCACGGGCGCTGCAATACCCCAGGCAAAGGCCACCCGGCCCGTTCGATCCCCTGATGGAGCCCGTTCATGTCACTTGCCGCTACCTTGCCGTCGCTCACCTCGGCGCCCCTGGAGCAACTCTGGTTCACCCGCTGCCCGGTGCCTACCGCCTCCGGCATCGCCTACACCCTCGGCTGGCTCGGCGAGGAATTCGCCGCCGACGGCCTGCCGCTGCTGACCCTGCAGGAGGCCCGCCAGCTCGGTCATCACCATTACGATCACCAGTTGCCCGGGCTGTTTCGCGAGGGCGGCAACGTCCCGGCCCTGGCCGCCCGCGCCGCCGGTTCGCCGAGCCGGCTGATCGGCCTGACCTGGATCGAGGAATGGCAGACCATCCTCGTCCGTCCCGGCTCCGGCATCCGCAGCGCCGCCGACCTCAAGGGCAAGCGCCTGGCCCTGCCGGCCTGGGGCGCCAATCGTCCTGGCAGCATCGCCCGGGCCATGAGCCTGCATGGCTACAAGGGCGCGTTGAGCCTGGCCGGCCTGGGCTTCGACGACGTGACCCTGGTGGAAGTGCCGCTGCACGACCAGGAGCAGGCGCCGAATCCGAACGAAGGTTTGCAACGCCTGTGGTCGGGCCTGGACTACCTGGTGCGCGGCAAGGTCGACGCGGTCTACGTCAAGGGCGCCTCCGCCGCCGACGCGGCGCGCCGTCTGGGCCTGGAAGTGGGCATCGACCTCGACCGGATCGAAGACCCGCGCTACCGCATCAACAACGGCACGCCGCGGCCGATCACCGTGCACCAGAACCTGCTCGACGAGCATTTCGACCTGGTGGTGCGCTTCCTCGCCCAGACCCTGCGCGCCGCCGACTGGGCGCGGGACAACCGTGACGGCGTGCTGCGCATCCTGCAGGACGAAACCCGTGCCGGCGCCGCGGGGGTCGACCAGGCCTACCGCGGCGACTTCCACACCACCCTGGCCCCGGACCTGTCCGAGCAGCGCCTGGCCTTCCTCGACCTGCAGAAGACCTTCCTCAACCTGCATGGCTTCCTCGAAGCCGACTTCGACCTGGCCGACTGGGTCGACCACCGCCCGCTGCAAGCCGCCCGCGAACTGCTCGCGCAACGCAACCAAGACAAGGACCGCTGAGATGACCGTACTGACCACCGAATCGCTGATCGACGCCGAGCTGAAAGACTTCGTCGAGGACGTCACCCGTGAGGCCGGCGAGGCCTTCCGTGTCTACCGCGAGACCAACACCATCACCGCCAACGGTACCGTCGGCTTCATCGAGCGCGTGCCGGGCCGCGACCTGCTGGTCTCGGTCAACTACCCGGGCCCGTGGAACCATCACAAGCCGCTCAAGGCCAGCGTCACCGACTTCGCCGGCAATCTGCTGCTGGGCCAGGGCAAGGGCGGCCTCAACCGCTATACCCGGCTGTTCCAGCAGCAGCCGCGGATCACCACCGTGTCCCATGTGCACAGCCCGTACCTCGGTGCCTGGGCCCAGACCCAGCGCACCCTGCCGTTCCACTACGTGCCGGTGCAGCGTTTCCAGCTCGCTCGCGAGCTGCCGGTGTACATCGACCGGCGCCAGGACGAAGTGGACTTCATCCTCGACCGCCTGGCCGAGAACCCCTTCACCCCGGCCATTCTCGAAGCCAACGGCGGCGCCACCGTGTGGGGCAGCCAGGGCCTGCGCCAGACCGCCGAGTTCATCCTGCTGCTGGAGGAGGGCGCGCAACTGCAACTGCTCGCCGAATCCCTCGGCGGCTCGCGCCCCTACGGGCCGGGGGTGCTGACCCAGCAATGGTCCATGAGCAAGCTGCTCGACCAGGCGCGTGAACTGGGCCTGGTGCCCGCCAACGACAGCCCACGCGGATAAGGACATTCGACCATGGCAGTGAAGATTCTCTGGTACCTCACCAGCCCCGACGGCCCGTATCCGTGGGAAGAGAAGGGCCGCTGGAGCACCGATTTCAACCACCTCAAGCACCTGGCGACGAGCGCCGATCGCCTGGGTTACTACGGCTCGCTGCTGGGCACCAGCCCCAACGAGAGCCTGACCGTGGCCGCGTCGTTGATCGACGCCACCGAGCGCCTGCGCTTCCTGGTGGCGCAGCACCCGGGCGAAGTCTCGCCGGCGGTGCTGGCCAAGTGGGCGCTGACCTTCGACGAGTTCTCCAACGGACGCCTGCTGTTCAACGTGGTCAATGGCAGCGATGCCGGGCTGGCCACGCTGGGCGTGCATTACCCGCATGACGAGCGCTACCGGTTCAGCCTCGAATACTGGCGCGCGTTCCAGGCCATCTACGCCGGCAGCACCGAGGGTTACGACGGCCAGTTCGTCAAGCTGGCGCCACGTCCGGCCGCCGCCGCGCGCCATCCGCTGGGGGGCTGGCATCCGCCGAAGCGTCTTGCGGTTCCGTTGTGGGGCGCCGGTACGTCCGATCCGGGCGTGGCCCATTCGGTGCAGTTGCTCGACGTCTACCTGAGCTTCGCCGACACCCCGCCCAGGCTCGGCGCCAAGTTCCGCAAGGTGGCCGCCGAGGCGGCGAAGATCGGGCGCGAGCTGACCTATGGCACGCGCCTGCAGATCATCGTCCGGGAAACCGAGGAAGAAGCCTGGGCCCACGCGCAGAAGCTACTGGACAACACCTCGCTGGCCACCGCCCGCGCCGCCATCGAGCGTCAGTTGCCGCCGGGGCAGACCCTGGACAGCTTCCACAGCGACGACCCGCGCATCCAGGCCAACGTCGAGGCGATCCGCCAGGGCCGCCTGCCGAGCGCCCGTGACCTGGAGATCTACCCCAACGTATGGACCGGCCCGAGCCTGTTCGGCTTCAACCTGCTCGGCCCGGCGGCCGGGACCTACCTGGTGGGCAGTGCCGAGCAGGTTGCCGAGCGCATTCGCGAGTACGAGGCCCAGGGCACCAGCGCCTTCATTCTTTCCGGCTTCCCGCTGATCGATGAAGCGCACCGGGTCGCCGACCTGCTGTTCCCTCTGCTCGATCTGGACCACGGCTTCGAGGTTCCGCGCCTCAACGCCCGCACGGCCGCCGAACCGGCCTGAGGAAGTACCCATGCGCAACGAATTTTCCCGCCGGGTGTTCCTCGGCAACAGCCTTGCCGTCGGCGGCGGCCTGCTCCTCGGTTCCAGCCTGCTCAGCGGCTGCGGTAGCGGTGATCCCGCCGCCGTGGTGTCCAGCGCCGTACCCGGTATCCCGGTGCGTGGCGGACGCCTGCGGGTCGGCATCATCGACGGCGACCAGGCCGGCAACCTCGACGCGCACAAGCCGTCCGGCGGCGGGATCATTCGCGGCTGGGCGCTGTACAGCAAGTTCTGGGAATGGAACGACGACGTCAGCACGCGCCTGGGCCTGGCCGAGTTCGCCGAGCCGAATGCCGATGCCAGTGCCTGGACCGTCCGTATCCGTCCGGGCCTGGAGTTCCACAACGGCAAGACCATCACCTCCGACGACATGCTGTTCTCGATCCTGCGCCTGACCGACCCGAAACTGGCCTCGCCCTATGCCGGGCTGGTCGGCGCCATCGATCGCCAGGCGCTGCGCAAGCTCGACGACAGGACCATCGAGATCCGCTTCAAGGAAGGCCGCAGCTTCTTCCCCCTGGACGAAACCCTGATCGCCTTCGGCGGCATCGTGCCCACCGATTACGACCCGAACAACCCGGTGGGGGCGGGGCCGTACCGGCTCAAGCGCTTCGTGCCGGGCCAGCGGGCGCTGTTCACCCGTTTCGAGAACTACTTCAAGCCCAACCAGCCCTATGCCGACGAGCTGGAAATCATCGAATTCAAGGACCAGGTGTCGCGGGTCGCGGCCCTGCGTGCCGGGCAGATCGATATCGCCAGCGGCATCCAGGCCGAGCACAGCGCGCTGATCAAGGCCGATCCGCGCCTGCAGCTGGTGGCATCGCCGACCACCTCGTTCAGCGGCTTCAACCTCAATACCGCCAAGGCGCCGTTCCAGGACGAACGGGTGCGCCAGGCCTTCCGCCTGCTGGCCGACCGCCAGGAACTGGTGGGCCGTGGTCTCAACGGTTTCGGCCGGGTTGCCAACGACCTGTACTCGCCCCAGGACCCGACCTACAACCACGCCATCGCCCAGCGTCCCTACGATCTCGACCAGGCCCGTTCGCTGCTGCGCCAGGCCGGCGCCAGCGACCTGCGCCTGGAACTGACCACCACCGCCAATGAAGTCAACGCCGCGCTGGTCTTCGCCCAGCAGGCGAAGAAGGCCGGCATCGAGATCAAGGTCACCCCGGTGGACAACTCGGTGTTCAACGGCCCGCAGAAGGAGCAGTGGCTGGTGTCGCCGTGCTCGACCCCGGCCCGCGGCTTCCTCGCCACCGGCCTGCACAACGACGCGCCGCTGGCGATCTACAACCGCAGCAATTTCCGCGACGAGCGTTTCTCCCAGCTGTTCACCCAGGCCCTCGGCCAGCCCGACCTGGCCCTGCGCCGCGAACTGGTGCACGAAGCGCAGACCATCCAGCACCAGCGCGGCGGCCTGCTGATCTGGGGCTTCACCGACGTGCTCGACGCCGCCTCGAACAAGGTCGGCGGCCTGCACGGCGAACAGACCACCTTCGCCTCCTGGCGCTTCGACAGCCTGTGGTTGAACCATGCCTGAGCCTATCCGCACGTCCCGTCTGCCTGCCTGGCTGCCGTGGTTTCTCGGACGCCTCGGTTATGGCCTGCTCACCGCCTGGGTCATCAGCCTGGTGGTGTTCGTCGCCACCCAGGCGCTGCCGTCCGACCCGGCGCGGGTGATCCTCGGACCCGAGGCGCCGCTGGAGAGCATCCTCACCCTGCGCCAGCAGCTCGGCCTGGACCGGCCGATCCTGGTGCAATACCTGAGCTGGCTGGCCCAGGTGCTGCGCGGCGATCTTGGTGTCTCGCTGGACTCCGCGCAGCCGGTGGCCGATCTGCTGTTCATCCGCTTCGGCAATACCCTGGCGCTGCTCCTGGGCGTGTTGCTGCTGGTGGTGCCGCTGGCCCTGGTGATCGGCGTCGGCCTGGCCCTGCGCCGCGACTCGCGCCTGGACCGCTGGGGCCTGGCCAGCCTGATCGTGCTCAAGGCCACCCCGGGCTACCTGATCGCCATCGGCCTGGTGCTGCTGTTCTCCATGCCGCATTTCGACCTGCTGCCGGCGGTGTCGCTGCTCGACCCGGACCGTCCGCTGTGGCGGCAACTGGAGTACCTGGCGCTGCCGGTCCTGGCCTTGAGCCTGTCGGCGCTGCCGTACCTGGCGCGGCTGGTGCGCGCATCGATGATCGAGACCCTGGACTCCGACTACGTTGGCGCCGCGCGCCTGCGCGGCATCCCGGAACGTCGTCTGGTCTGGTGCCACACCTTGCCCAACGCCCTGGTGCCGGCGATCCAGGGCGTGGCCCTGACCCTGCGGGTATTGATCGGCGGCGCGCTGCTGGCCGAGGTGGTGTTCAGCTACCCCGGTGTCGGCACCTTGCTCAACAGCGCGATCCAGATGCGCGACCTGCCGCTGATCCAGGGCGCGGTACTGGTCATCACCCTCGGGGTGGTGGCGATCAACCTGCTGGCCGACCTGCTCACCGTGCTGCTCACCCCGAAACTGCGCACGGCGCGCCGCGCCGGGCTGATCCAGCGCAGTCGCCGTGGCATCCAGAGCTGGTGGCGGCGTCCCGCGGCCAAGGCCCCTTGATAAGGAATGTTCTATGTTCAGCGCACGATTCTGGCGTGAACCCTCGATTCGCCGTGGCGCCCTGGTGACCCTGGCGGTGGTCCTGCTGGCCCTGTTCGGGCCTTGGCTGGCACCCCATGCGCCGACCGACATGCTCGGCGGTGTGTATGGCGCGCCGGCGGCCGGGGCGCCGCTGGGGCATGATTTTCTTGGTCATGATGTCTGGTCGCGGCTGCTGGCCGGTGGCCTGTCGATCCTCTGGATGTCGGTGGCCGCCGCCGCCCTGGCGCTGCTGGTGGGCAGTGCCCTGGGCATGCTCGCCGGGCTGTCGCGGCAGCGCCTGGACCAGGCGATCACCTGGCTGGCGGATATCTGGCTGGCCTTTCCCGACCTGATCCTGGTGCTGCTGATCGTCTCCATGCTCGGGCGCCAGCCGTGGCTGATCGTGCTCACCGTGGCCATTGCCTTCACCCCCGGGGTGATCCGCCTGGCCCGCGGCAGCGCGGTGGCGGTGGCCAGCCAGGAGTTCGTCGAGGCGGCGCAGATGATGGGCTTTTCGCGCACGCGCATCCTCTTGCGCGAGATCCTGCCCAACGTGCTGACCCCGCTGCTGGTGCACTTCGGCAACATGCTCACCTGGGGCATCGGCATGCTCTCGGGCCTGAGCTTCCTCGGCTACGGCGTCGCGCCACCGGCGGCGGACTGGGGCCTGATGATCAACGAAAACCAGGCCGGCCTGCTGATCCAGCCCTGGGCCGTGCTGGCCCCGGCGCTGCTGATCGCGGTGTTCGCCTATGGCACCAACCTGCTGGCCGAAGGCGTCGCCCGGTACAGCGCGGGAGCGCGCACATGAATGCATTCGTACTTTCCACGCCTACGCAGGCGGGCATCGCGGCCTTGCAGGTCGAGCGGCTGCGGGTCGAGCTGGACAGCGGCGCCGATGTCATCGAGCACATCGACTTCAGTCTGGCGCCGGGGGAAATCCTCGGCCTGGTGGGGGAGTCGGGCTCCGGCAAGACCACCCTGGCGACCGCGCTGCTCGCCCATGCCCGCCGTGGCGCGCGCATCGCCGGTGGGCGGGTGCGGGTGGCGGGGCGCGATCTGCTGGCCCTCGATGGCGCGGCCTTGCGCCGTGCCCGTGGCGGTTTGATCGGCTATGTCGCGCAGGACCCGGCGCTGGCCCTGAACCCGGCGATCCGCATCGGCAAGCTGTTGCTGGAAACCCTGCAGGCCCATGAACCGGGGCTGGACCGCCAGGCGCGGGAACTGCGTCTGCGGCAGACCCTGGCGGATGTCGGCCTGCCGGGGGAGCGCGAGTTTCTCCGGCGCTTCGCCCATCAACTGTCCGGTGGCCAGCAGCAGCGGGTGATGCTGGCCCTGGCCTTCGTCCTGCGGCCGAAGCTGATCGTCCTCGACGAGCCGACCACCGCGCTCGACGTCGGCACCCGCGCGCACATCCTGCAAACCGTGCGCCGGCTGTGCAAGGAGCAGGGCGTGGCGGCGGTGTACGTGTCCCATGACCTGGGGGTGATCAAGGACCTGGTGGACCGGGTGATGGTCATGTACGCCGGGCGCATCGTCGAAGTCGCCAGCCGTGAGCGGCTGTTCGAGCGCCCGGCGCATCCGTACACCCTCGGGTTGCTCGCGGCGATTCCGGACGTGGGGCGCCAACGGGTGCTGCGGGCGATCGCCGGGCATGCGCCGGCGCCAGGGCAGCGGCCGTCCGGCTGCAGCTTCGCGCCGCGTTGCTCGCGGCGTACGGCGGCGTGCTTGGTGGTGGAGCCGGCATTGCAGGTGCTGGAAGGGACGCAGCAGGTGGCTTGCGTGCAGCCGCAACTGAGTGCCTTGCCGGCGGCGGAGACGGTGCCGCTGCGCGTGCTGCCGTCGGCGCGGGAGCCCTTGCTGGAACTGCGTGAGCTGAACCTGAGTTATGACCGTCAGGTGCTGTTCGACCTGTCGCTGCAGGTTCATCGCGGTGAATGCCTGGCGGTGGTCGGCGAGTCCGGGTCGGGCAAGACCAGCCTGGCGCGGACCCTGGCCGGGCTGGGTGATGGCGGGATCGGCCAACTGCGTTTCGCCGGTCAGCCGCTGAGCCTGCTGGCGCGCAAGCGCGAGGCGGCGACCCGGCACCGCATCCAGTACATCTTCCAGAATCCCTATCGTGCCTTGAACCCGCGGCAGTCGGTGTTCCAGTGCCTGCAGGCGCCGCTGGAGCATTTCTTCGGGCTCAAGGGCGCGGCCTGCCGTGAGCGGATCGAGGCCGCGTTGACGCGGGTGGCGTTGCCGGTGGAAACGGCGGGCAAGTATCCCCATCAGCTGTCCGGCGGCGAGCGCCAGCGCGTGGCGATCGCCCGGGCGCTGGTGTGCGAGCCCGAGGTGCTGATCTGCGACGAAGTGACCTCGGCGCTGGATGTGTCGGTGCAGGCGGCGATCCTGGCGTTGCTGCGCGAGCTGCAGGAGGAGGGCATGACCCTGGTGTTCGTCACCCATGATCTTGGGGTGGTGCGGGCGATTGCCGACCGGATTGTGGTGGTGAAGGAGGGGCGGATCGTCGA
Organism: Pseudomonas japonica; assembly: GCF_900188455.1. Classification (GTDB taxonomy): domain Bacteria; phylum Pseudomonadota; class Gammaproteobacteria; order Pseudomonadales; family Pseudomonadaceae; genus Aquipseudomonas; species Aquipseudomonas japonica. Next base: position 43,694 of record NZ_FZOL01000003.1, read on the forward strand.
GGAGGGCGGCAGTGCCGAGGTGCTGGATCGGCCCGGTAGCGACTATGTGAAAGGGCTGGTGGCGCAGGCGAAGTTCCAGCGGTGATCTTAACCACCTGATCTTGCGCAGATTCTGTAGGAGCTGGCTTGCCTGCGAAAGGACCGCGTAGCGGTCCCGGTTCCTGATCTACAGCCAGGCCTATGATCTTCCCCCGGTTGAAGATTGGGAACCGGGACCGCTACGCGGTCCTTTCGCAGGCAAGCCAGCTCCTACAGCTACACATCAGCCAGAATCCCCCTACATGCGCCATTCTGGCCCGCAATGTGCTTTTACCCCTTCCAACGATTGCTGATCGATCGATCAGGTCCGCTGCGCCGCGCCAGAACCAAGCGTCGCGGACATTTTCCTACCGCCGCGAAAGCATGGGATTACCCAATAAACGCGGCGTTTCACCGGATACGTTGGAATGTCTCTACCCGAACAACTGCCACCCGCGTACGACGCCACGGGCTGGAGCGCCGAGCTGATGCTGCGCTTCGTGCAACGCGATGGCAGGACCTGTATTGGTGCGCGGCGTCACTTCGGACCTCTTTTGGTGCAGCGACCCTTCTACCCCGAGGGCGCGCCGTGCCACGTCTATGTGCTGCATCCCCCGGGTGGCGTGGTCGGTGGCGATCGCCTGACCCTCGACGTGCACCTGGAAACCGGTAGCCACGCGCTGCTGACCATGCCCGGGGCGACCAAGTTCTACCGCAGCGCCGGCCCCGTTTCGGTGCTCAAGCAGCATTTCCACCTGAGCGAAGGCGCCACCCTGGAGTGGCTGCCCCACGGCAATATCTGCTTCCCCGGTGCCCGCGCCCGCCTGGAAAACCGCTTCAGCCTGGCCCCCGGCGCCCGTCTGCTGGCCTGGGAAACCCTGTGCCTGGGCCGCCCGGTGATGGACGAGCGCTTCAGCCACGGCGCGGTGGACAGCCTGCTGCGCATCGACCTGCCCGACGACCCCGGCCTGCACGAACGCCTGCGCATCGACGGCGACAGCCTGCACAAGCTCGCCGGCTATCCGCTGCAAGCCACGTTCTGTGCCGCCCCGGCCAACCCGGAACTGCTGGAACAGGCGCGCACCCTTATCGAGCACCTCGCCGTACCCGCCGGGGCGACCCTGCTCGGCCAATTGCTGGTGGTCCGCCTGCTGGACCACGACAACCAACGCCTTCAATCCACCTTGCTGCGCCTGTGGCAGGCGCTGCGCCCGGCCATCACGGGCCTGGCGCCTTGCCCGCCGCGGATCTGGGCCACCTGAGAGAACGACCATGGAGCTGACCCCGAGAGAGAAAGACAAACTGCTGCTGTTCACCGCCGCGCTGCTTGCCGAGCGCCGCCTGGCCCGTGGCCTCAAGCTCAACTACCCGGAAGCGGTGGCGCTGATCAGCGCGGCGGTGATGGAGGGCGCCCGCGACGGGCGCACCGTGGCCGAACTGATGAACCTGGGCCGTGAGGTCCTGGGTCGCGAGCAGGTGATGGACGGCGTGGCGCAGATGATCCACGACGTCCAGGTCGAAGCGACCTTTCCCGACGGCACCAAGCTGGTCACCGTCCACGATCCGATCGTCTGAGTCGGGATAACGAGGAGAACAGGATGATTCCCGGAGAAATCCAGGTCGCCGCCAGCGGCGATATCGAACTCAACGCCGGCCGCGCGAGCATCAGCGTCAGCGTCGCCAACCATGGCGACCGCCCGGTGCAGGTCGGCTCGCACTATCACTTCTTCGAAGTCAACGACACCCTGGTGTTCGAGCGCGAGGCCACCCGCGGCTATCGCCTGGACATCCCCGCCGGCACCGCGGTGCGCTTCGAACCGGGCCAGTCGCGCAGCGTGAACCTGGTGGCCTACGCGGGCAAGCGTGAGGTCTACGGCTTCCAGGGCAAGGTCATGGGCAAGCTGGAGGTGGACGCATGAGCCGGATTTCCCGTCGGGCCTATGCCGACATGTTCGGCCCCACCGTCGGCGACCGCGTGCGCCTGGCCGATACCGAACTGTGGGTCGAGGTGGAGAAGGACTTCACGATCTACGGCGAGGAGGTCAAGTTCGGCGGCGGCAAGGTGATCCGCGACGGCATGGGCCAGGGCCAGATGCTCGCCGCCGAGGCCATGGACCTGGTGCTGACCAACGCCCTGATCATCGATCACTGGGGCATCGTCAAGGCCGATATCGGCGTGAAGAACGGCCGCATCTTCGGCATCGGCAAGGCCGGCAACCCCGATGTGCAGCCCGGCGTGACCCTGCCCGTGGGGCCGGGCACCGAGGTGATCGCCGCCGAAGGCAAGATCGTCACCGCCGGCGGCATCGACTCGCATATCCATTTCATCTGCCCGCAGCAGGTGGAAGAAGCGCTGACCTCGGGCATCACCACCTTCATCGGCGGCGGCACCGGGCCGGCCACCGGGACCAACGCCACCACCTGCACCTCCGGGCCCTGGTACCTGGCGCGCATGCTCCAGGCGGCGGACGAGTTGCCGATCAATATCGGTCTGCTGGGCAAGGGCAACGCCTCGCGCCCCGAAGCCCTGCGCGAGCAGATCGCCGCTGGCGCGGTGGGCCTCAAGCTGCACGAAGACTGGGGCTCGACCCCGGCGGCCATCGACTGCTGCCTGAACGTGGCCGAGGAGATGGACGTGCAGGTGGCGATCCATACCGACACCCTCAACGAATCCGGCTGCATCGAGGACACCCTGGCGGCCATCGGCGACCGCACCATCCACACCTTCCACACTGAAGGCGCGGGCGGTGGTCATGCCCCGGACATCATCCGCGCGGCGAGTTTCGCCAACGTGCTGCCGTCGTCGACCAACCCGACCCTGCCGTACACGGTCAACACCGTGGACGAGCACCTCGACATGCTCATGGTCTGTCACCACCTGGACACCAGCATCGCCGAGGACGTGGCCTTCGCCGAGTCGCGCATTCGCCGCGAGACCATCGCCGCCGAGGACATCCTCCACGACCTCGGGGCCTTCTCCATGACCTCGTCCGACTCCCAGGCCATGGGCCGGGTCGGCGAGGTGGTGCTGCGCACCTGGCAGGTGGCGCACCAGATGAAGCTGCGGCGCGGCGCGCTGGCGGGCGATTCGTCGTACAGCGACAACGCGCGGGTCAAGCGCTATATCGCCAAGTACACCCTCAATCCGGCGCTGACCCATGGCATCGCCCATGAAGTGGGTTCGCTGGAAGCCGGCAAGCTGGCCGATATCGTGCTGTGGTCGCCGGCTTTCTTCGGCGTCAAGCCGGCCCTGGTGATCAAGGGCGGAATGATCGCCACCGCGCCCATGGGCGATATCAATGGCTCGATCCCGACGCCGCAGCCGGTGCATTACCGGCCGATGTTCGGCGCCCTGGGCGCGGCGCGGCATGCCACGCGGATGACCTTCCTGTCCCGCGAGGCCCTCGATCGCGGGGTGCACGAGCAGCTCGGCCTGCGCAGCCTGATCGGCCTGGCCCACGGCTGCCGCACGGTGCGCAAGGACGATATGGTCCACAACGGCCTGATGCCGAATATCGAAGTGGATTCGCAGACCTACCAGGTGCGCGCCGACGGCGAGCTGCTGGTGTGCGAGCCGGCCACGGTGCTGCCGATGGCGCAGCGTTACTTTCTGTTCTGAGCAAGGAGGACCCCGATGATTCTGTTGACCCGCAGGGCGAGCGACGGCAAGCCCACCGCCACGGCCACGCTGAGCCTGGATACACGGATCAAGAGCCGGGTGCGCATCACCCTCGACGATGGCCGCGATGCCGGCCTGATGCTGGAGCGCGGGCAGTTGATCCGCGGCGGCGAGCTGCTGGCGGACGACGCGGGCGAGACGCTGGTGCGGGTCGTGGCCGCCTCGGAAGAGGTGTCCAGCGTGTACTGCAGCGATCCGCTGGCCCTGGCCCGCGCCGCCTATCACCTGGGCAACCGCCATGTGCCGTTGCAGGTCGAGGCCGGTTTCCTGCGTTACCAGCATGACCATGTACTGGACGAGATGGTCCGCGGCTTCGGCCTCGACGTCGTCGTCGAGCAGGCACCCTTCGAGCCCGAAGCGGGCGCCTACCAGAGCGCACCGCACAGCCACACGCATTCCGACCACCTGTTCGTCCGCCTGCCGGCCCAGGCGGCGTTGTGAATTCCAACAAGGAGAGATCCATGAAAGCGTTTCTGACCTTCGCCCTGCTGCTGGTGGCCGTTCCGGCCATGGCCCACTCCGGGCATGACAGCAACCCCCTGCACGACGGCCTGCTGCACCCGCTGACCGGTCCCGACCACCTGCTGATGCTGCTCGGTACCGGCATCCTCGCCGCGCTGACCGGTCGCCGCCTGCTGCTGCCGGCACTGACCCTGGCGGCGATGTTCGGCGGGGCGCTGCTGGGGCATCTGTTCGGTGGCGTGATCGGCATGGAACAGATGATTCTCGGCTCGCTGCTGGTGGCCGCCGCCGCGCTGCTGCTGCCTCAGCGCCAGTTGCTGCTGTCGCTGTTGATGCCGCTGTTCGCCCTGTTCCACGGCTGGGCCCATGGCGTCGAAGCCAGCCCGGGGGCGTTCTGGCTGTTCAGCGCCGGTTTCGTCACGGTCAGCGCCTTGTTGCTGGTGGCCGGATTCGCCGTCGGCTGTCTGCTGCGTCGTCATACCGGCCTGCAGAAAGCCTTCGGCGGCGGCCTGCTGGCCGGCGCGGCGATGCTCGTGGCGGGCTGATGAACAGCGAGCTGAAACTGCTGCGCCTGTTGCAACTGGCCAGTCCCGGCCTGCCGGTGGGTGGCTTCACCTACTCGCAGGGCCTGGAATGGGCGGTGGAGGCGGGCTGGGTGCAAGGCGCCGAGGGTTTTCGCGCCTGGCAACGGCAGCAGATCGACGACACCCTCGGCCATCTCGACTGGCCGCTGCTGGCGCGCCTGTACCGCGCCTGCGAGGCCGATGACGCGGAAGCCTTCGCCCACTGGAGCCGCTTCCTCCTGGCCAACCGCGAAACCGCCGAACTGCGCACCGAGGAGCGCCAGCGCGGCGCGGCCCTGGCCCGCCTGCTGGATGGCTGGCAACTGGGCCAGGCGCCCCGGTGGCGCCCCAGCCTGGAACTGAGCCAGCTGGGCGGCATGGCCTGGCTCGGCGCGCACTGGGGCATCCCGCTGCGCGATCTGGCCCTGGGCCATGGCTTCGCCTGGCTGGAGGGCGCGGTGATGGCCGGGGTCAAGCTGGTGCCGTTCGGCCAGCAGGCGGCGCAGAGCCTGCTGCGTGATCTCTGCGAAGAACTGCCGGCGGTGCTGGAGCGTGCCCTGGCGCTGCCCGATGACGCACTGGGCGGTGGCCTGCCGTTGCTGGCGATCGCCTCGTCGCGCCACGAAACCCAATACACCCGATTGTTCCGCTCCTGAGGAATTCCCTATGCAAAGCTACAAGCAACCCCTGCGTGTCGGCGTCGGCGGCCCGGTCGGCTCCGGCAAGACCGCGCTGCTCGAAGCGCTGTGCAAGGCCATGCGCGACCACTACGAAATCGCCGTGGTGACCAACGACATCTACACCAAGGAAGACCAGCGCATCCTCACCGAGGCCGGGGCCCTGGCGCCGGAGCGCATTGTCGGGGTGGAGACCGGTGGCTGCCCGCACACGGCGATCCGCGAGGACGCCTCGATGAACCTGGCGGCGGTGGAAGAACTGGCGCGCAAGTTCGGCAACCTCGAAGTGATCTTCGTCGAGAGCGGCGGCGACAACCTCAGTGCCACCTTCAGCCCGGAACTGGCCGACCTCACCGTGTACGTGATCGACGTTGCCGAAGGCGAGAAGATCCCGCGCAAGGGTGGGCCGGGGATCACCAAGTCGGACTTCCTGGTGATCAACAAGATCGACCTGGCGCCCTATGTCGGGGCGTCGCTGGAAGTGATGGAGAGCGACACCCGGCGCATGCGCCCGGAGCGGCCGTGGGCGTTCACCAACCTGAAGACCGGGCATGGTCTGCAGACGCTGATCGACTTCATCGTCGATCGGGGGATGTTGCGGGCGGTGTGAAGCCCATTGGCCTCATCGCGGGCAACGCCCTGCGGCGTACTCGGACCTTGTGGGAGCGGGCGTTGCCCGCGATGAGCATGGGTATCTACACAGCTTTGACGGCCTGGCGGGGAACCGCATGAAGGCCGCCAGGTGCCTGTCTTGAGCCTTGCAGCGCCTTCCAGATCGAGCGCCGCCCGCGCGGCGCATCGCGGGCAATCGGAACGCCGCCCGGCCCGCTCCCACATCTTTTGCAACGTGCCATGGCCTGTTGGATTTGAGTTGTCAGTCTTTGTTTTTCGGCGATGCATCGCGGGGAGGCTGTTGGGTTCGACTCGGTATCGAGTCGAACCAACAAGGCGGTCAACCATGGCCTGACAGACATAGGCACGTTGCAACCGATGTGGGAGCGGGCATTGCCCGCGATGCGCCGCGCGGGCGGCGCTCGATCTCACAGGCGCTACAACACTCAAGACAGGCACCTGGCGGCCTTGATGCGTTTCCCCGCCAGACCCTCAAAGTTGTGTACATACCCATGCCGCCATGAGGCCCTCAAGACATGGCATAGAACACCGCCAGCCACACGGTCGGTTGCCCGGCATCCGTCCACTCCACCCGATGCCGGCAGTGCGCCGGGATATCCAGGAAATCCCCCGGCCCCAAGACCCGCGCCTCTGCTTCATGCTCCAGGCGCAGCCCCGCCGAGCCGCTCAGCAGCAGCACCCATTCCCCTTCGTCCTGGTCGTACCAGAAGTCCGGCGGACTGCACTGGCCGGTGGACACGATGCGCTCGATGCGCACGCCGGGCCGGGCCAGCAGATCGTCGAAACGTTCTTCCGTGGCTGAGTCGGTAATACCGCTGAACAGGTTGCTCAACATGGCTGAAACGCCCCTCGTATGATTTTGCAATGTGTTCTAAGGTTGCCAGTTCCTGTGCGAGAAGGAACTCCTCATGCCCCACCCGAACCTGTTTTTCGCCGCGCTGCTGCTCGGCGCCAGCCAGTCCGTGCACGCCGCCAGTTTGCCCTCGGCGCCAGCCTACATCGACGACAGCGGTTATCCGCCGGCGGCGAAGCAGCGCATCCTGCCGCCGATGTTCGAACAGCACCTCACCAGCACCCGCTACATCGCCAAGGCCGACAACCCGCTGATCACCACCGCCGAAGCCAGCGACTTCAGACAGACCAGCACCTACGAGGAAACCCGTGCCTGGCTGCGCAAGCTGGCGGCGGCCTCCGGTGGCAAGGTCGCCCTCAGCGAACTGCCGGAAAAGAGCGCCGAAGGCTACCCGATGGTCCTCGCCGTGGTCTCCCTGTCCAGCGACAAATCCCCCGCCGGCCTGAAGAAAACCGGCAAGCCGACGATCTTCGTCGAAGCCGAGATCCACCCCGGCGAATCCAACGGCAAGGACGCGATGTTCATGCTCCTGCGTGACATGACCAGCGGCGACAAGCCCCTGGCCGCGCTGCTGGAGCAGGTCAATATCCTCTTCATCCCCACCGTCAACATCGACGGCGACGTGCGCCGCAGCGCCTACGGACGGATCAACCAGAACGGCCCGGACATCGCCGGCTGGCGGGTCAACGGCCTCAACTACAACCTCAACCGCGACTTCACCAAGCTCGACAGCGCCGAGATCCGCAACGTCGCCTGGGTGTTCAACACCTACGAGCTGAGCTTCTTCGCCGATACCCACTCCACCGACGGCGCCATGTACCCCTACGACAGCTCGTACTGCCACAACGGCAACGGCTGGTCGCCGGCCAGCAGCGCGTGGATGGACCAGACCCTGCGCGCCCCGGTGTACAAGGCGCTGCAGGACGAGGGCCATGTGGTCCACGAATGCATCAGCTTCAACGACAACCAGGACCCGACCCAGGGCTACTACCCCTACCGCAGCGACCTGGCGCGTTTCTCCAACCAGTACGGCGATATCCGCAACGTGCCCTCGATCCTCATCGAGCAGCATGCCCTGCATCCGTACCGCACCCAGGTGCTGGGCAACTACGTGATGCTCAAGGCCATGTTCCAGGTCATCGGCGAGCAGGCCGGGTCGTTGCGCGCGGCCATCGACCAGGACCGCGCGCGCCTCGCCGCGCAGCAGGACGTGATCCTCACCTGGAAACCCGGCAAGGCCGAGACCGTGCCGTTCACCGTGGGCGACTACCGCTACGAAACCTCGCCGATCACCGGGGCGAAGAGCATCGTCTGGAGCAACCAGCCCAAGCAGCTCGACGTGCCGGTGACCGGCAACACCGAGCCGGACCTGGTGGTCAAGCGGCCGAAGCAGTACATCGTCCCGGCGCAGTGGCGCGAGGTCATCACCCGCCTCAAGGCCCACGGCATCGCCATGCGCACCCTCGACAAACCCACGGCCGTGGCGGTGACCCTGTACCGCATGGATGACGTGAAGGTGGCGGGCGGTTTCGAGCCGGACCGCGCCGCGGTCAACCAGATTCCCGGCTACGAGGGGCATCTGCTGGTCAGCGGCACGGGCAAGCCGTTCCAGCGTCTGCAGACCTTCCCGGCGGGTTCGGTGCTGATCGATGTCGACCAGCCGCTGGGCGTGCTGGCGGTGAACCTGCTGCATCCGGAAAGCCCGGATTCGTTCTGGTCGTGGGGCTTCTTCAACTCCACCCTGATCGCCGCCGAAGAGCCGGAGGAGTACGTGATGGAGCCGATGGCGCGCAAGATGCTGGAGCAGGATGCGGCGCTGAAGGCCGCGTTCGACAAGAAGCTGAAGGACGACCCGGCATTCGCCGCGGATCCCAAGGCGCGCTTGAACTGGTTCTATCAGCGCACGCCGTTCTATGACGTGAATGCGTTTGTGTATCCGGTGGGGACGGTGTTCTGAGCCGCGACGGACGCCGGCGGCGCCCATCGCGAATGAGGCTCACACCGAACGGGTGATCCCGCCGTCAACCCGGAGATTCTGCCCGGTGATGTACGCCGCCCCCGTCGAGGCGAGGAAGGCCACGGTGGCGGCGATTTCCTCGCTGCTGCCGTAGCGCTGCAATGGCACGCTGGCGCGTCGTTCCTCGGTGGCCGGCAGGCTGTCGATCCAGCCGGGGAGGATGTTGTTCATGCGCAGGTTGTCGCGGGCATAGGTGTCGGCAAAGATCTTGCTGAAGGAGGCCAGGCCCGCGCGGAACACCGCCGAGGTGGGGAACATCTCGCTCGGTTCGAAGGCCCAGGCGGTGGAGATGTTGATGATCACGCCGTCGCGCTGGCGCTGCATCACCGGGGTCACCAGGCGGGTGGGACGAATCACGTTGAGCAGGTAGGTGTCGAGGCCGCGGTGCCAGTCTTCGTCGCTGATCTCCAGGATCGGCGCGCGCGGGCCGTGGCCGGCGCTGTTGACCAGCACGTCGATGCGCCCCCAGCGCGCGACCACCTGGTCCACCAGGTTGCGCAGGTCGTCGTCGGACTGGTTGGAACCGGTCACGCCGATTCCGCCCAGTTCCTGGGCCAGCGCCTCGCCCTTGCCGGAGGAGGAGAGGATGCCGACCTTGAACCCGTCCGCCGCCAGGCGCCGCGCCGCCGCCGCGCCCATGCCGCTGCCGCCGGCGGTGATGATCGCCACTTTTTCTACTGTCATTGCGCGTTCTCCTGTCTGAAGGTTTAAGCTGGATCAAGGCTAGCAGCGATCAGGCTGGCCGAGAGAGTCAGTTTTACCTCTTCGATCCTGTAGAAAATCTATCGTCATGAGTGAACCGTCCGAACGCTTGCCGTCCCTCAATGCCCTGCGCGTGTTCGAAGTGGTCGCGCGCCATCTGAATTTCCGTCGCGCCGCCGAGGAGCTGGGGGTCACCCAGGGCGCGGTGGCCCAGCAGATCCGCGGGCTGGAGGCGGACCTGGAAATTCGCCTGTTCGAGCGTCTGCCGCGCAGCCTGGCGCTGACCGATGCCGGGCGCGGCTACCAGGCCAGCATCCGCCGCGCCTTCGAACTGATCGCCGAGGCCACCCGCGCGCTGCGCCCGGAGCCCTTGCACCTGACCATCAGCGTGACGCCGACCTTCGCCTCGAAATGGCTGATCCCGCGCTTGCCCGATTTCACCGCGGCGTGGCCGCATATCGACCTGCGGGTGCTGGCCACCGAGCGCCTGTCCAGTTTTCACACCGATGCGGTGGACCTGGCGGTGCGTTTCGGCCAGCCGCCGTTCGGACCGGGGCTGGAGACCCGCTTGCTGTTCGAGCAGGGCATCGTCGCCGTCGCCAGTCCGGACTTGCTGGAGCGCCTGGGCAGGCCGGCTACGCTTGCGGATCTGCAACGCTTCGCGCTGTTGCACGATGCCCACAACGCCTGGCCGTGGTTCTGCCAGCAGGTGTTCGGCCAGGCCCTGCCGGTGGCGGCGCAGAACCTGCGCTTCAACCAGACCAGCCTGGCGATCGATGCCGCGGTGGCGGGGCAGGGCCTGGCGCTGGCCAGTCGCGTGTTCGTGCAGGCCGATATCGACGCGGGGCGGCTGCTGCGGGTTTTCGACAAGGTCCTGCGTGCTGACGCGGGCTTCTATCTGGTGGCGCCACGCAAGGCGCGCAACGAGGCGACCCTGGCGCTGGTGCAGGACTGGCTGCTGGCGCAGGCGGCGAAGGGGGCACATGAGTATTGAGGTGCGGTATGCCGGTCAGCGGCTGCATGTCGATCACCGGCCGGGTGACGGCGACGCCCATCTGCTGGCGATCCACGGCGCTGGCGACGGGCATCTGGGGGTGTTCGCCGGGGTTCGCCAGGCACTCTGGCAACGCGGTATCGGTTCCACCGCCTTCGATTGCATCGGCCATGGTGTGACCGGCGGGGTCAAGCAGGGCTCGTCGCTGCGCGAGCGCGAAGCGCAGGCCCGCGCGGTGATCGAGGCCACGCGCAGGCCCACGGCGATCATCGGCGCGAGCATGGGTGCGTACAACGCCGTGCGCCTGAGCGAAACCTGCCAGCCGTCGGCCCTGGTGCTGGTGGTGCCGGGCATCTATCACGCCGATGCCCACGCCGTGCCCTTCGGTCCGGCGTTTTCCGCGCTGATCCGTCAGCCGCGCAGTTGGGACGGCAGCGATGCCTGGGGCATCCTCTCGCGTTATCGCGGGCGGCTGCTGGTCATCGCCGCCGGTGGCGACGAGGTCGTGCCGCTGGAAATCCCCCGACGCCTGTACGACGAGGCGGTCAATGCGCAATGGCGCTCGCTGCTGGTGGTACCGGGGGCGCCGCACAAGGGCTTGCTGGAGCGGATGCTGGGCGACCGGGAATGGCGGCCGCGGTTGCTGGAGCGGTTGTTTCACGCTTTCGATTGATTGGCTGGGCCCGCGTAGGAGCTGGCTTGCCTGCGATGAGCATGGGTATCTACACATCTTTGACGGCTTGACGGGGAACCGCATCAAGGCCGCCAGGTGCCTGTCTTGAGTGTTGTAGCGCCTATGAGATCGAGCGCCGCCCGCGCGGCGCATCGCGAGCGCGCTCGCTCCTACATTTTTTGCAACGTGCCATGGCCTGTGAGAGCGGCGTTGCCAGCCTTTGGCGCTTGGCGATTTATCGCGGGGAAGCTGTTGGGGTCGACGCGATACCGCGTCGTACACACAAGGCGGTCAACCATGGCCTGACAGACATAGGCACGTTGCAAAAAATGTAGGAGCGAGCGCGCTCGCGATGCGCCGCGCGGGCGGCGCTCGATCTCACAGGCGCTACAACACTCAAGGCAGGCACCTGGCGGCCTTGATGCGGTCCCCCGACAAGCCTTCGAAGATGTGTAGATACCCATGCTGCGAAAGGACAAGCCAGCTCCTACGAATCGCGTGCAACTGATCGAGAGGGACGATAGCGGCAAACAGACATTAATGTCATATTGAGATCAATCGTTTGCGGATGTACCATTCCCTTACTTTAAGTAGGGTAATGCCGGGCAGTGGACGCCCGGGCAAATAGAGGTTTCCCGCCCTTGGGGAGCCGCATGGATGCCCAGCGCGTGAACCCCCTTCGGAACACTCCTGTGCACCAGGGCCTGTGCCATCGGCACCGGTTCGGTTCCCCAATGGCGTCGGCGTCACGACAGCATTCCCGGATGTACAGGGGCTTGCCGGTCACCGTTACCTGCGGGCCGGCGAGGGCGAATTCACAGGTTGGAGAAAGGTATGTCACAGGCATTCACGCTGAAGAACCTCAGCGTTACTCGCAAACTGGGCCTCGGCTTTGGCCTGCTGCTGGTTTTCGCCCTGCTGCTGTCGCTGCTCGGCGGCTTCGGGCTGCAGAACAGCAGTGCATCGTTGTCGCGCATCAGTTTCATCAGTGGCCTGTTCGACGAGATCGTCTTCACCCGCGAGGCCAACTACAACTTCGCCCTGAGCAACGACGCCAGCCACCAGGCGCTGCACCGGGAACACCACGAAAAACTCAAGCAAGGCTTCGACCAACTGGTCCTGGATGCCCGCGAGGGGCGCTGGCCGGCACAGGATCTGGCGGCCGCGGAGAAGCTCCAGAGCGGCCTTGAGGCTTACAGCAAGGCGCGTGACCAGGCCCGCTCGGTGGCCGAACTGACCGCCGCCAACCAGTTGCTCTCGCAGTTGCAGGACGGTGCCAACGCGCTGTACTACGCCGAAGAGGCGCGTGCTTCGGCACAGGTGAAGAGCACCCATATGCTGCTGGCGGCGATCACCCTGGTGGCGATCGTCTGCGGCATCATCGTCGCCCTGCTGATCAGCCGGCAGATCGTCTACCCGCTGCGCCAGGCGGTGCAGGCCGCGCAGCGTATCGCCAATGGCGACCTGACCGTGGATATCCCCTCCGCGCGCGGCGATGAGCTGGGCGTGCTGCTGCGTGCGCTGAACAGCATGAACAGCAGCCTGCGTGAAGTGATTTCCCAGATCGGCTGCGGCTCGCAGCAACTGGCAGCCTCGGCCTCGCAACTGGCGGCGATCACCAGCACCACCCGCGAAGGCATCGACAGCCAGCGCAACGAGACCGACATGGTGGCCACGGCGATGAACGAAATCGCCGCCACCGTGCAGGAAGTCGCGCGCAACTCCGAGGAGGCCGCCAGCGCCGCCAAGGGCGCCGACCATGAAGTGACCAGCGTGCTGGCGCTGTCGCAGCAGGCGATCCGGCAGATCGAGGCGATGGCCAGTGGCGTGGGGATTTCCGCCGAGTCCCTGGGCCGTCTGCAGCAGGAGTGCGGGCGCATCGGGGCGATTCTCGACGTGATCAAGGCGGTGGCCGAGCAGACCAATCTGCTGGCGCTCAATGCCGCCATCGAGGCCGCCCGTGCCGGCGAGGCGGGGCGCGGCTTCGCCGTGGTCGCCGACGAGGTGCGCAACCTGGCCCAGCGGACCCAGGCGTCGTCCAGCGAGATCGAGCAACTGATCATCAAGCTGCAACAGATCGCCAACGAAAGCAGCGGGATGATGCAGACCAACCTGGAGCAGACCAATGCCTCGGTCAATGGCGTGCGCGACACCGGCACGGCGCTGGAGCACATCACCCGCCAGGTCTCGAATATCCAGCAGATGAGCGAACTGATCGCCACCGCCGCGGAAGAACAGGCGGCGGTGACCGAGGAAATCAACCAGAGCGTGACCCGGGTGCGCGAGACCGCCGAGGAGTCGGCCACCGCCAGTGCGGAAATTTCCGCTGCCAGTACCGAGCTGAGCCACCTGAGCAACCAGCTGCATGTGATGGTGGGGCACTTCCGCTTCTGAATCTGATCCGTATTTTTCAGCGCTTTCTGACGCTGTTATGCAAACAGCTGCTTATCGACAATAGGCCCCATGCAGACGGCCCCAGGACGGAGCGGGCGCTCCCGGTCCGGGCCGTCTGACCGGCTGATCACCTGGTGGTGATGGCCGTGGTCATCGGTAAGTGGAGGCTGTGATGGGCAAGATGGCGATTTTTCTGTTCGGATTTCTGGCACTGGCAATCGTGATTGGCGCGCTGGGAACGATTTCGCCGGTGTGAGGGCGCGCTGCACCTATCAGGTCCAGTGACTCCGCGGGGAAAGCGCCCGCGGAGTCCTGGGCGATTCTGTGCTTCAGCGGTGCTTCTCGAAGCGCACATCCCGCGCGTCCACCCGCGCTACCCGCCGCCAGCCCAGACGCTGGTAGAAACCGTTGGCGCGCACCCGCGGGTCGCCGTCGGTGACCAGCCAGATCAGTTCATGGCGCTGGAACAGGCAGGCCTCGGCCAGGGCCATCAACGCACGGCCAATGCCCAGTCCCTCGAACCCCGGGCGGATGAACAGGGCGAATACCTCGCCGATCTCGCTATCGACCATGGCAAAGCCGGCGGCCACGCCATCGACCTCGGCAATCCAGGCGCAGGGCTCTGCTGCAAGAATCGAAACCAGCGCTTCGGGGGTGATGCCCAGTTCGGCCATCTGCTCGCGGGACAGATGGTTCTGCACGACGCTGGTGCGGATCGCGAACAGGGTTTCGACATCCGCCGGGGTGGCGGCACGTAGTTCCAGGCTCATGAGGGACTCCTTTCTTCAGGCGAGGACACGGACGAGGATAAGCGTCGCGGATCGCAACGTCTTGTTTCAGGTCACAGGTCAATGCAGGCTTGCACATGACCGGAAAGAGGGGATGTCCATGAACAGCAACGAACCAGGCCCGAACGAACCGTTCAAACGCCTGTTCTTCGCCTTGCCCTGCGCGCCGCAACAAGGCCGGGCACTGTCTCGCTGGCGCAGCGAGTTGCGGCTGCGCGGCGGGCGGCCGGTGGCGACGGAGAATTTTCACCTGACCCTGATGTTCCTTGGCACGGCGGGCGTGACGCAGTTGCCCGCGATCCTCGAAGCCGCCGCGCGTCTGCGGCCGCTGGAGCACCTGGAGCCGCTGCTGCTCGATCGCCTGGAGGTGTGGCGCCGCAGCCAGGCCCTGGTGCTCACCGCGGAACATGCGCCGGCGGGGTTGCTGCGCTGGGTCTACGGATTGCAGGAGGCGATGTCGCCTCTGGGTTTCCTGGTCGATCCCCGGGAGTTTCGTCCGCACCTGACCCTGATGCGCGATTTTCGCGGGGTTGTGCCGGAAGCGGCGCAGGCGCCGGGGTTTCACTGGAACGTGGGTGAGTTCGTGCTCTACGAGTCCTGCAAGGGGCGCTATCAGGCCCTGGGGCAATGGCCGCTGCTGGCCAGGGCCGGCTGATATCGCCAGAAGTTAGATCAGCGCCGGGCGGCGGTTCCTATACTCGGGGAAGGTCCCTCGTTGCTGGCGGGGTACGGTCGTGGTCCGGCCTCTGTTGAATCTCGCGTTGTTGCTGGCACTGCTGGTGGTGGCCGCCTGCGGTTCGTCCCCGCGCGTGGCGGAAATTCCGCCGGTGGTGCTGTCGCCCGCGGCGTGGCAGCAGGTGGATCGCGAGATCGTCGTGGCGTCCCGTGGCGCCGCCGGTTCCGCCGGCGACTATGCCCGGCGCTCCATGCGCGTGTGGCGCGAGGAGGTGCAGAAGCACACCGAGGCGAATTTCATTCCCTGGTTCACCGGCTACTGGACCCAGCAATGGCTGACCCTCAAGGTGGCCTGGTACAAGATGAGCCAGGACCGCGAGCATTCGCAAGGCGACAACCGCCTGGCCCTGTACCTGCAAGAGGCCTACCGCGAGCGGGTGCTGGAACCGGTGGCCGAGCAGATCAACCCCGACCTGATTCGCGAACGCGCCACCGAACTCTATGTGCAGCTACTCGGCCAGCAGATGGCGGGGATACAGCAGCGCTATCGTCCGGCCCCTGATCAGTTCGCCCTGCATCTGCAGCGCATTCCCGCCATCGCCCTGGGGCCGCCGGCCGCGCGGGACGCCAGCCTGCGGCAACTGCTGGCGGCGCGCCCGTTGATACAGCTGCCGGCATGGCTGGCCCTGGACGAGAACATCAGGCGGGCCGCCGCGGTCAATGCTTCGGCAGCGGACAAAGGCTTGTCCTCGGTGGCGAGCAAGGCCAGCACCCGTCTCGAGGCGACCCTGGCCCCCCGTGGCGCGCTCAGCGCGGTGGCGGCGGCGGTGGGCAAGGCGGCGGGGATGGCGATCTCGCTGGCCTCGGCCGGGATCGGCGCGATGATGCACGAAAGTGATCGGCCGGAGATGGTCGAGCAACTGCGGGTGATCCTCAACGTGGCGCTGAACGAGGAGTGGCAGAACCTGATGGAGAACCATGCCACCGGAGTGATGGCCGGGGTCTGGTCGTTGTCGGGGCAGATCGAGGGGAATCTGATGGCGCCGACGCAGATGGAACCGCGGATGGATGCGATTCCCTAGACGGCCATGTTGAAGTGAATTCTTGATTGATTTTTATCGTTATAAATCAATCAGATATATGTGAACTTGAAAGTATTTTAAGAAGTAAAACGGCCGTATCGAAGCTTGCTTCGATACGGCCGTTTAATTATTGAAAATCAATGCCTTACGGTTGATTTCTCAAGCAATGCTTTGACTCTTGCTTTGCTGCTTCTTGCCCGCCTGGGCGCGGCAGGCTTCGCCAAAGGCTTCGAACATTCGCACCGAATCCGGGTTCTGCGCGGCCTGCCACTCCGGGTGCCATTGCACGGCGAAAAGGAAGGGCGACAGGCTCGGCGCGTGGATCGCCTCGACCAGGCCGTCTTCGGCATGGGCCAGCGGTTCGACGCCGTCGCCGAGGGTTTTCAGGCCCTGGCCATGCAGCGAGTTGACGCGGATATCGTCGCTCTGCAGCAGGTCACGCAGCCAACTGCCCGGTTTCAGGCGCACGCTGTGCGAAGGGGCGTACTGCACGTCCACCGGATCGTCCGGGTTTTCCCGATGGTCGTTGAAGCCGGGTTCGGCGTAGACCTTCTGGTAGATGTCGCCACCCAGTGCCACGTTGATTTCCTGCATGCCGCGGCAGATGCCGAAGATCGGCAGGCCACGGGCGATCGCCAGTTGCACCAGGGGCAGGTCGAACAGGTCGCGGTCGCGGTCCTGGGCTTTGCCGGGGGTCTGGTTTTCCTGGCCGTAGAGGGCCGGGTCGATATTGCTCCCGGCACCGGTGAGGTAAACGCCGTCAGCCATGTCCAGGTACTGTTCGAGGTCTTCGATGCCACAGCAGGTCGGCACCAGGACCGGGACGCAGCCGGCGTGTTCCACCAGCGGCACGATGTACTTGTGGGTCATCACCTGATAGTCGTGACCCTTGCGCTCTTGAGCGCCCATGGTCATCAGGACCACGGGTTTGCGGGATTTCTGATTCTTATTGCCAATGTTGCTGTTGGGCATATGTCACCTTGGGACAGGCGCGGCCTGTCATTGTTGTGCAGGCGCACCGGTGCGGACCTGGTACTGCCTGAGGTTTCGAGCACTGCCGGGTTGCACGCTGACGTCGATTCCCGGTCGAAACCTGCCCATAGCTTGCCAGAGCCGTTAAATATATCAAGCGGAATAAGCTATTTGTGTCCATATTTTTTAACGTGAAACCTTGGATTTATCGTTTAACTGGTTGATTGATCAGGTGGAAATGTGATTTTTACCTGACGCTTCAGTTCAATATATTTGACGATCTGGAAGTGCTGCCCATGATGGCCCTTGCGACACGAAAGCCCGGCTCTTAAGCTGCGCAATCACCGTCGACAACAGCCTGATCATGCCCATTCCAAGACCTTCCCTGACCCTGACCCTGCTGCAAGCCCGCGAGGCCACCATGGCCTTCTTCCGTCCCTCTCTCAACGAACACGGCCTGACCGAACAGCAGTGGCGGGTGATTCGTATCCTGCGTCAGCAGGGCGAGCTGGAAAGTCATCAGCTCGCCGAGCAGGCCTGCATCCTCAAGCCCAGCATGACCGGCGTGCTCAGCCGCCTGGAGCGCGATGGCCTGGTGCGCCGCAAGAAGTCCTCGCAGGACCAGCGGCGGGTCTTCGTCGGTCTCACCGAGCAGGGCCAGCAGTGCTTCGTCGACATGAGCGAGGACATGGAGCGCAACTACCAGCGCATCCTCGAACAGTTCGGCGACGAGAAGCTGCAGGCGCTGCTGGGGTTGCTCAACGAGCTGAAGAACGTCAGGCCCTGAGCCGTGGCACGTCATTCGCGTAACTGAAAAGTCCTACATATACTGTCGGATATCCGCAACAGCTTGCCGTCGTTGGTCGGACCACGACGTCTCTTATGCCCGGTGGCAGTGCCGTATCCGTAGTAGCCCGCAGGCGAGTCGTCATTTCAGGCGCTACAGAGGGCATTTGCGATGGATATCATCAGTCTGGCCGTGCAGGTCATCAGCGGTGTGGTAGGCGGTAATGCGGCAGGTATGACCAAGCACGGCCTCGGGCCGCTGCTCAATTCCGTTCTTGGCGGGGTAGGGGGTGTGGTGGTGGGGCAGATCCTGGCCACTGTCACCGGCGATCAGTCCCTGGCCCAGGCCGGGGCCGAAGGTTCCCTGGATATTCCAGCCATCATCAGCAGCGTGATCGGCGGTGGCGCCGGCGGTGCGGTGCTGACCTGGGTGGTGGGGTTCATCAAGAGCAAGCTGCAGACGCCTTGACCGGTTCGCCTTCGGGCCTGCGCGGCAGGCCCGAAGGTTACTCAATGGGCCGGACACCCCTCGGCCTTCACCGTGCGCTGGGTCGTTGCCGGATTCTTCGCCAGCTTCTCGCCCACCCGCGCCGGGCGTGGCTGCAGTTCACCGCCGCAGTTCGGGCATTGGCCCTTGAGGGTGTGTTCGGCGCAGGCGCGGCAGTAGGTGCATTCGAACGAACAGATCATCGCGTCGCGGCTGTCGCCGGGCAGTGGCGTGGCACAGCATTCGCAACAGGGGCGCAGTTCCAGCATCGGGGCGGTCCTTTCGAGGGGTGGTCGTCGCGCTAATGTGCAGGCGCCCCGGGGGCAATGCAACAGGTTTCAGGGGCGGTACAGGTGCGCATGTCCCGCGCGATAGAGCGCCGACTCGCTGAACGTGTCACTGGCCAGCACCCGTCCCACCAGGATCAGCGCGGTACGCCGGAAACCCTTGGCCGCGGTCAGGTCGACGATATCGTCCAGCGTGCCCAGCACCCAGTCCTGGTCCGGCCAGGTGGCGCGGTGAACCACGGCGATCGGACAGTCGCCGCCGTAGTGCGGGCGCAGCTCCTCGACGATCCTGGCCAGGTGGCGCACCCCGAGGTGAATCGCCAGGGTGGTCTTGTGACTGGCCAGGCTGGCCAGGGCTTCACCTTCCGGCATCGGCGAGGTGTCGGCGAAGCGGGTGAGGATCAGGCTCTGGGCGATGTCCGGCAGGGTCAGTTCGCAGCCCAGCAGGGCGGCGCTGGCGGCGGTGGCGGTGACCCCGGGGACGATCTCGTAGGGAATGCCCAGCTCGCGCAGGTGGCGGATCTGCTCGCCGATGGCGCCATACAGGCTCGGGTCGCCGCTGTGCACCCGGGCCACATCGTGGCCTTGCGCGTGGGCCGCGCGGATCGCCTCGATGATCTGCTCCAGGTGCAGTTCGGCGCTGTTGATCACGCTGTCGGCGGTGTGCCCTTCGAGTACCGCGGCGGGTACCAGGGAGCCCGCGTAGATGATCACCGGGCACTGGCGGATCAGGCGCTGGCCCTTGACGGTGATCAGCTCCGGATCGCCGGGGCCGGCACCGATGAAATAGACGGTCATTGCACAGTCTCTGAACGGAAGGCGGCGGATTATCCGCCAGAAGCGGGTATCCAGGCCAATGCCAGGGTCATGTCGTCCCGCACGTGGCGTTCGACACGCAGTTGTGCCGGGGCGCCGCCCAGTTGCTCGGCCAGGGCCAGGGCGGAACTTTCCGCGACGCCATAGCAACCGCTGTGGCGAAAGGCCGTGGCCGAACGATGGCTCAGGCGCGGGGTGAAGGCGGCGAGGTGCGCGGCGCTGTAGAAGTGCAGGGGCAGGACAAGGTCTTCGGCCAACTGCAGCAAGCCGGGCTCCCCGCGCTTGAGATCGATGCTGGCCAGTCCGGCCAGCGCGGCGAGCGACAGGTCATGGGCCTGCAGCACGTCATGCACCAGACCGGCCAGGTCACTGGCCGGGATGCCGCGGCGGCAGCCCAGCCCGGCGTACAGCAGGGTTACGCCGGGCGGGAAGGGCATCAGGCCGCCTGACGCCGGTACAGCCAGGCGCTGAGCAGGCCCAGGGCCAGCCAGAAGCCGGCGTTGGTCAGCAGCGAGGCGATGATGAACTGCGTTTCCAGGGCTTCCGGCGCCAGGCTTTCGTGGACGTCCGGCTGCGGTGCGCCGATCACGTGGGGGATCACCAGCAGCACCAGGCCGGCGGCTTTCAGTACCCAGTTGCCGGCGAAGGCGATCAGTGCCAGGCCCACCGCGGTGGCCGCGGCGGTGCCGACCCACCAGAACTGGCGCTGGGCCAGGTCGGCGGCGGCGGTGCCCGGCAGCTCCGGTGGCAGGCCGAGGTTCGGCGCCAGGCAGAACACGGCGAAGCCGCCCAGGCCCCAGAGTGCGCCGGCGCCGAGGCTGGCGGGGGTGCGCAGGGTGTACATGGCGGCCAGCAGCAGGGCGAAGCCTACCGCGACCACCAGGTTGCCGCCGGTGGTGGACAGCACGCGCTGCCAGCCGTCTTCCGGCGACCAGGCTTCTTCGTCATGGTGATGGCCGTCGGCGGCCGCGGCGGCATCGGCGTGCTGGTGTTCATGGGTGGCGGCCGGCGCCGCGGTCTCGTAGGTTTCCGCCTGGAGAATCAGCGGCGAGACCCAGAAGCTCTGCAGCAGGGTCAGCAGCAGGGCGGCGAGCAGGCCGGCGAAACCGGCGGTGCGGGCGATGCGAGTGAACATGCGGTCGGGCCTCAGTGGCAAGGGAAAGCGGCGCTGTGGCGGGTATCGTGGGCGGCATTGTGGACCGCCTCGATGTGCGAGAACCCGGCGAAGTAGACCAGGCACAGGCCCAGTACCGAGGCGCTGACGGCGGCGACGATGCGCTGGCTGAGGGTGGTGGGCGTGACGATGGCGTGACGGGCGGTGGTGGAGACGGGCATGGCGCTTTCCTCTGGGTGTTGTCGGCAACAGGCAAGCGCGCGAAACCCCTGCGCGGAGTCGCCCAGGGGTGCAACAGCGCCCGCCCACCGCGGGTTGTGTCAAAGTCTGCGTCGGGCCGGTCTCCGGGCTGGCGAGGGCGGAAGCGGACTTCAGCCGGGGGCGTCACCTTCCCATGCCGTACGGCTGGCACAGTGGTAAAGACGCTTTCCTCGCTTACCGTTGCGGGGGCAGCACCGGCCTTGTCGACGCCCCTGGAGGCTGGCGACGCACCGGTTTCCCGTTTCACCTTGTAATAAAAAAGGCACCCAAACGAATCGCGTTAGGAAATCACGCGCGTTGACATCCGTCAATACAGCGGTTGACCGGCTCCGGAGCACTGCGTAGCCTTGCCGCTTCGAGGTTCTCCGGCGCTGGCCGGAGCTAAGACGGGAACGCGGTGCGCTTTGCCAAAGGCCATTCCGCGGCTGCCCCCGCAACTGTAAGCGCTGTCCATCGACCATTGCCACTGCCGACCACCGAGGCGGGAAGGCGTCGAGGCCGCCTTCAGGGTTTAAAGCCCAGGGCACAGCGCGAGCCAGGAGACCTGCCTCGGACAGTTTCCACATACAACCGGGCGGGGTGATCCGGTGGCGAACGCGCCCGGGTGTCAGGCACCCGGCTCCCGTCCCGCATGCCCGCCATCCTGCCAAGGGCATCCGACATGAAAACACTGGCCAAACTCCCCGTCACCATCGTCACCGGCTTTCTCGGCTCGGGTAAAACCACGCTGCTGCGGCACATGCTGGACAACGCCAATGGCCGGCGCATCGCGGTGATCGTCAACGAATTCGGCGAGCTGGGCATCGACGGCGAGATCCTCAAGCAGTGCAGCATCGGCTGCAGCGAGGAAGAGGCCAACGGCCGCGTCTACGAACTGGCCAATGGCTGCCTGTGCTGCACCGTGCAGGAAGAGTTCTTCCCGGTGATGCGCGAGCTGGTGGCGCGCCGTGGCGACCTCGACCAGATCCTCATCGAAACCAGCGGCCTGGCCTTGCCGAAACCGCTGGTCCAGGCCTTCCAGTGGCCGGAAATCCGCAATGCCTGCACCGTCGATGCGGTGATTACCGTGGTCGACAGTCCGGCCGTGGCCGCCGGCACCTTCGCCGCCTTCCCCGAGCAGGTGGACGCCCAGCGCAAGCTGGACCCGAACCTGGACCATGAATCGCCACTGCACGAGCTGTTCGCCGACCAGTTGGCCAGTGCCGACCTGGTGGTCCTCAACAAGGCCGACCTGATCGCCCCTGAAGCCCTGGCCGCGGTGCGCGCCGAAGTGCAGGAAGAACTGCCGCCGGCGGTGAAGGTGATCGAGGCGAGCAAGGGCGTGCTGCCGCTGGAAGTGCTGCTGGGCCTCGGCGCCGAGTCGGAAGCGCATATCGATGGCCGGCGCACCCACCACGATTCGCACCATGACGGCGACGACGATCACGACGACCACGATCACGACGCCTTCGATTCCATCTCCCTCGACCTGCCCGAGGCCGACGAAAGTCTGCTGCTCGATGCCCTGACCCAACTGGTGGCCGACACCGGCATCCTGCGCATCAAGGGCTTCGCGGCGATCCCCGGCAAGCCGATGCGCCTGTTGATCCAGGGCGTGGGCAGCCGTTTCGACAAGCACTTCGATCGCGCCTGGCGCAGTGACGAAGCGCGCATCACCCGTCTGGTGCTGATCGGCCAGGAACTCGATGCCGCGGCGCTGGAAGCCCGTCTGCGCGCGGCTCTGGGCGCCTGATCCATGCACCTGCTGCGGACCCAGCCCGGCGGCTTCGTGCCGGACGACAGCATCGCCGACCTCGGCCAGACCCCGGCCGAGCTGGTGATCCTCTGCAGCGGCGACTCGCACCTGGCGCTGCTGGCGGAAACCGCCCGCGACCTGCCGCACGACTACCCCAGCCTGCGCCTGGCCAACCCGATGCAGGTGCAGAACCATGCGTCGGTGGACCTGTATGTCGATGAAGTGCTGCGCCATGCCAAGGTGATCCTGGTGTCGCTGCACGGCGGCATCGGTTACTGGCGCTATGGCGTCGAGCAACTGGTGGAGCTGGCGGCCCGTGGCGTGCAACTGATCCTGGTCCCGGGCGACGATCGCCCGGACCCGGAACTGACCCGCCTGGGCAGCGTCACGGGGGCGACGGCCGAGCGTCTCTGGCACTTCCTGCGCCAGGGTGGCAAGGCCAATGCCCTGAACCTGTTCAACTGCCTGGCCAGCCTCTGGCTGGGGCGCGACTATCCCTGGGACGAGCCACGGCAACTGCCGCGTACCAGCCTGTATCACCCGCGCCAGGCCGAGGCCGAACTGGCCCACTGGCGCGCCGACTGGCAGCCCGGGCAAGCGGTGGTGCCGGTGCTGTTCTACCGCTCGCACCTGCAGGCGGCCAATACCGCTTTCATCGATGTGTTCTGCGAGCGCCTGGCCGGCGCCGGGCTCAATCCGTTGCCGATCGCCGTCGCCAGCCTCAAGGAGGCCGGCTGCCTGGCCCAGGTCGAGGACTGGCTGGACGAGACCGACGCGGCGCTGATCATCAACACCACCGGCTTCGCCCAGTCCAGCCCCGAGCAACCCCATCTGCGTCCGTTTCGCCGCGACATTCCGGTGCTGCAGGCGATCTGCGCGCAGGACAACGAGCCCGCCTGGCAGGCCAGCGAGCAGGGCCTCGGGGTCCGCGACCTGGCCATGCACATCGCCCTGCCGGAACTGGACGGGCGCATCATCACCCGGCCGATCAGCTTCAAGGACCTGGCCTGGCGCAGCGAGCGCAGCCAGTCCGACGTGGTCTGCTACCGGCCGCAGGTGGAGCGCATGGACTTCGTCGCCGAGTTGGCGCGGCGCTGGTGCGAACTGGCGCGCCTGCCCAATGCGCAGAAGCGCGTGGCGCTGGTGCTGGCCAACTACCCGACCCGCGATGGGCGGATCGGCAATGGCGTCGGCCTCGACACCCCGGCGGCGGCGCTGAACATCCTCCGGGCCCTGGGCGAGCAGGGCTATCCGGTGGCCGGGCTGCCGGACAGCGGCACGCAACTGATCCGGCAACTGCTCGGTGGTGTCAGCAACGATCTCGACAGTCTCGACCAGCGCCCCTGTGCCCAGAGCATGGCGCTGGACGACTACCTGGCGGCCTTCGCGCGCCTGCCCGAAGCCAACCAGCGGGCGGTGCGCGAGCGCTGGGGCGAGCCGCAGCAGGACCCGATGTTCCGCGGCGGGCGGATGATGGTCGCCGGCCTGCGCCTGGGCCTGACGTTCGTCGGCATCCAGCCGGCGCGGGGTTACCAGCTGGATCAGAGCGCGGTGTACCACGATCCCGACCTGGTTCCGCCCCACGGCTACCTGGCCTTCTATTTCTGGCTGCGCCATGGCCTGGCGGCCGACGCGCTGATTCATGTCGGCAAGCACGGCAACCTCGAATGGCTGCCGGGCAAGGGCGTCGGCCTTTCGGCGCAGTGCTGGCCTGATGCGCTGATCGGGCCGCTGCCGAACATCTACCCGTTCATCGTCAACGACCCGGGCGAGGGCGCCCAGGCCAAGCGCCGCACCCAGGCGGTGATCATCGACCACCTGATGCCGCCGCTGACCCGCGCCGAAACCTATGGCCCGCTGCGCAACCTGGAGCGTCTGGCCGACGAGTACTACGAAGCGCAACTGCTCGACCCGCGGCGCGCCGTGGAGTTGCAGAAGGAGATTTTGCAACTGGTGCGCGACAACCATATCGACCGCGAACTGCAGCTGGAGGGTGCGCTGGACGATGCGGGGATCTGGCTGCCGCGGCTGGATACCTACCTATGCGACCTCAAGGAGTCGCAGATCCGCGACGGCCTGCATGTGTTCGGCGAGTCGCCGGGCGGACGCCTGCGCATCGACACCCTGGCTGCCTTGCTGCGGGTTGCCAGGGGGGATGGCCGGGGCGCCAACGCCAGTCTGCCGCGCGCGCTGGCCCGGGCCCTGGCGCTGGGCTTCGATCCGCTCGACTGCGAATTGGGCGAAGCGTGGCAGGGGCCGCGTCCGCAACGCCTGGCGGACCTCGACTGCGGCCCCTGGCGCACCGCCGGTGATACCCGTGAACGCCTGGAAATCCTCGCGGCGCAACTGATCGAGCAGACCCTGACGGGCAGCCCGGACCTGCCTGGGGACGGGCAGTGGGCTGAGGTGCATGCCGTGCTCGATGCCCTGCGCGAGCGGGTTGCGCCGCAACTGGACGGCTGCGGCGCCGCGGAAATGCATGGCGTGCTCGCCGCCCTCGACGGCCGTTTCGTGCCCGCCGGTCCCAGCGGCGCGCCGAGTCGCGGGCGCCTGGACGTCCTGCCCACCGGGCGCAACTTCTATACCGTCGATGTGCGCAACCTGCCCACGGCCACCGCCTGGCGCCTGGGTTTCGCCTCGGCCAACCTGATTCTCGAACGCCACCTGCAGGACCACGGCGACCACCTGCGCCAGCTCGGCCTGTCGGTCTGGGGCACGGCGACCATGCGCACCGGCGGCGACGACATCGCCCAGGCCATGGCGCTGATGGGCGTGCGCCCGGTATGGGCGGCGGGCAGTCACCGGGTCGACGATTTCGAGATCCTGCCCCTGAGCCTGCTGGACCGGCCGCGGGTGGACGTGACCCTGCGCGTCTCCGGCTTCTTCCGTGACGCCTTCGGCAACCTGATCAAGCTGTTCGACGCCGCCGTGCAGGCGGTGGCGGCGCTGGACGAACCGGACGAGCTGAACCCGCTGGCCGCGCGGGTGCGCAGCGAGCGCGCCGAGTTGCTGGCCAGCGGGCTGGACGCGGAGCAGGCGCGGCGTCAGGCCGGCTGGCGGGTCTTCGGCGCCAAGCCCGGGGCTTACGGCGCCGGGGTGCAGAACGCCATCGACGGGCGGCTCTGGCACAGCCGCGCGGATCTCGCCGAGGTCTATCTGAACCATGGCGGCTACGCCTACGGCGGCGCCGACGACGGCACCGAGGCGCGGGGCCATTTCGCCCGGCGCCTGAGCCAGGTCCAGGCGGTTCTGCAGAATCAGGACAACCACGAGCACGACCTGCTCGATTCCAACGACTACTACCAGTTCCAGGGCGGCATGCTCGCCGCCGTGGAGAGCCTCGGCGGCGGCACGGTGGCCAGCTACCACGGCGACCACAGCCAGCCGGAGCGCCCGCGCATCCGCACCCTGAAGGAAGAGCTGAACCGGGTGATCCGCGCCCGCGCGCTCAACCCCAAGTGGATCGACGGGGTCAAGCGCCATGGCTACAAGGGCGCCTTCGAGCTGGCGGCGACGGTCGACAACCTGTTCGCCTTCGACGCCACCACGCACCTGATCGACGACTATCACTACCAGGCGCTGGCCGATGCCTACGTGCTCGACGCCGCGACCCGCGAATTCATCCGCCAGCACAACCCCGAGGCGCTGCGGGATATCACCGAGCGCCTGCTCGAGGCCCAGCAGCGCGGCCTCTGGCAGGAGCCTGGCGAGTACCGCGAGGCCCTCGAAGAACAGTTGCTGGACGGCGAGGAAGACAGCTGAAATGACTGAACCCGTGCATTTTCCCCTGGCCGCGGTGGTCGGCGCCGAGGACCTGAAGCTGGCCCTGTGCCTGACCGCCATCGATCCGAAGATCGGCGGTGTGCTGATCGAGGGCCCGCGAGGCATGGCCAAGAGCACCCTGGCCCGGGGCCTGGCCGACCTGCTCGGCGAGGGGCCGTTCGTGACCCTGCCGCTGGGTGCCACCGAAGAGCGCCTGGTCGGTACCCTCGACCTGGACGCCGCGCTGGGTCAGGGCCGCGCGCAGTTTTCCCCCGGCGTGCTGGCCAAGGCCGACGGCGGTGTGCTCTATGTCGATGAAGTCAACCTGCTGCCGGACCACCTGGTCGACCTGCTGCTGGATGTCGCCGCCAGCGGCACCAACCGTATCGAGCGCGATGGCCTGTCGCACCGGCACAGCGCGCGCTTCGTGCTGATCGGCACGATGAACCCGGAAGAGGGCGAACTGCGTCCGCAACTGCTCGATCGCTTCGGTTTCAATGTCGCCCTGCACGGTCAGCCCGAGCCGCGGGCGCGTGGACAGATCCTGCGCCGACGCCTGGCCTTCGACAGCGATCCGGCGGCGTTCTGCGCCGAATGGGCGACAGCGCAGGGGCAATTGCGCCTGCGTTGCCAGGAGGCGCGGCAGCGCCTGGCGGCGATCGAGCTGGACGACCGCTCGCTGGACCTGATCACCGCGCGCTGTTTCGACGCGGGGGTCGATGGCCTGCGCGCCGACCTGGTCTGGTGGCGTGGCGCCCGGGCCCATGCGGCCTGGCGCGGCGGTGTGGCGATCGAAGACGTGGATATCGAGGCGGTGGCGGAATTCGCGCTGCGCCACCGGCGTCAGGCGCGTGATCCCGCCGTCACACCGCCAGCGCCCGTTGCGCCGCCCGTTGGCGGGCAGGCCGAAACCCGCCAGACGCAAGCCGGACAATGGGGCGAGATGCCGGCGCAGACGGTGGCGACGGGGGCCCGGCGCGAGGTGCCGGCCTGGCCAAAAAAGCCCTGAGCATCCGCGCCCGCGCCAGCGCGGATGCCAGACCCAAGGCCGGTGGGCTGGTTCGAGGCCCGCGCGGTCGTGGGCGCGCGGCGGCGCAGGGCAAGGTCGACTGGCCGGCGACCCTGCTCGGCGGGCGCCCGCGCCTGCGTGGCGATCTGCGCTGGAAACAGCGCAGCGCCGAGTCCCCCGAACTGTGGCTGGTGATCGTCGACGCCTCGGCCTCGACCCGCCGGCATCAGGCCTTGAGCCGGGCCAAGGGGGTATTGGCGACGCTCTTCGACCAGGCCTATCGCGCCCGCGCCCGCCTGGCGCTGCTCACCGCCAGTGGCGAGACACCGCACTGGCAGCGCCATGGCCTGAAGGCCTCGGCGGCCTTGCAGCCGTGGCTGGCGCAGTTGGGGGCGGGGGGCGGCACGCCGTTGCTGGCGGCACTGCAGCAGGCGCGAGCGTGGCTGTTGCGGCGGCAGCGGCAAATGCCCGGTGAGCGCCAGCGCTGCCTGCTGTTCACCGACGGACGACTGCGTCTGGACGGGGCATTGCAAGCCTTGCCCTGTGACACCTTGCTGATCGATATGGAGCGTGCGCCGATTCGTCTGGGCCGCGCCCGCCAGCTCGCCGAGGAACTACGGGCGGATTATCGACATATCGACGAGTTGCCGCTGGAATAAGTGCGGTGAAGTGTCGCAGCGACAATTGAATACAACATTGCGACTAATAAAAAAGTGCACCCGAGGGTGCACTTTTCAATTGCGCGCGCAGCGCTGGAAGTTAGCGGGGCATGGACCAGGGTTGCAGGTCGTAGCCTTTCTGCCGCAGTTCGGCGCGGACTTCCTCGATCAGATGGGCCCATTGCGCCGGGTCGGAATAAGTGCTGCTCGATACTTGCTTGCTGCCAATGCGGGTGCTGGTCCGGTCGATCACTGCCAGGCTCAGCTCGCCAGTGCCGTTCGGTGCATCCCAGGCGACGCACTGGAAGGGTTCGAAGGCATGGTCGGCAATCAGCAGGGCTTCGTTGACACGCAGCGGAGCGTTCATGGGGGCGGTCTCTCTAGTGGTCCCAAACAGCGAAAGAAAGTTGCCGGGGCGTCAAACGCGGCGGCAGGTTATTTGTACTGATGTCCGAAGTAACCGGAGAAGTCACACCGGTCGGAAAATTTTTTATGCGGGCGTCGAACATTCTCTTTTTCCTGGCGCTTGTGACGTTGAATTAACAGGAAAATTCCATGAAGGAAATGTAATGAAATTTTTCGGCGGACAGACGGTACTTGGGCTATTGGCGTTCGTTGCTACTGTTACGAAAAGGTCTGGCAACATGCTGTTTCCACTCGATTTTCCATTAATTGACGTCAAGGAAAGATCATGCTCGAGCCCGCTCCGAACCGCCGCTTGCTGGTCGTCGATCCCTGTGACGACTGTCATCGCCTCCTCCCCGGTTTGCGCAGCGTCGGCTGGGATGTGCACAGCTGTACCCTGGCCGGTGCCCTGGAGCATGCCTGCGATGTCGGTCTGCTGCGATTGCAGGCGGCGCACCTGCAGCGTCCGGAGGCGGTGAAGGACCTGATCAGCCGCAGCGGCGCCGAGTGGATTGTCGTGCTCAGCCCGCAGGAACTGCGCTCGCAGAAGGTAGGCGATTTCGTCTGCGAGTGGTTTTTCGACTTCCATACCTTGCCGTTCGACGTATCGCGGGTGCAGGTCACCCTCGGTCGTGCCTTTGGCATGGCGCGCCTGCGCGGCAAGGGCGCGACCCAGGCCGAGGAGCCGGAGCACGAACTGCTCGGCGAGAGCCGGCCGATCCGCGAGTTGCGCAAGTTGTTGAGCAAACTGGCGCCGACCGAGTCGCCGGTGCTGATCCGTGGCGAGAGCGGGACCGGCAAGGAACTGGTGGCGCGCACCCTGCATCGCCAGTCATCGCGCCACGACAAGCCGTTCGTAGCGATCAATTGCGGGGCGATTCCCGAGCACCTGATCCAGTCCGAACTGTTCGGCCACGAGAAGGGCGCGTTCACCGGCGCCCACCAGCGCAAGGTGGGGCGCATCGAAGCGGCCAATGGCGGCACGCTGTTTCTCGACGAGATCGGCGATCTTCCCTTGGAGTTGCAGGCCAATCTCCTGCGTTTTCTTCAGGAGAAGCATATCGAGCGGGTCGGTGGCAGCCAGCCGATCGCGGTGGACGTGCGGGTCCTGGCGGCCACCCACGTCGACCTGGAAAGTGCCATTCTCACTGGGCGCTTCCGCGAGGACCTGTATTACCGGCTCAATGTCCTGCAGGTGGTGACCGCGCCGCTGCGCGACCGGCATGGCGACCTGTCGATGCTCGCCAGTCATTTTTCCCGCTTCTACAGCCTGGAGACCGGGCGTCGGCCACGCACCTTCAGCGAGGAAGCCCTCAGTGCCATGGGCCGGCATGACTGGCCGGGCAATGTGCGCGAGTTGGCCAACCGGGTACGGCGCGGCCTGGTGCTGGCCGAAGGACGGCAGATCGAGGCGCAGGACCTGGGGCTGCATGACCAGCACAATCAGGTGGCGCCCATGGGCACCCTGGAAGATTACAAGCACCAGGCCGAGCGTCAGGCACTGTGCGACGTGCTCAACCGGCACAGCGACAACCTGAGCATCGCGGCGAAGGTCCTGGGGGTGTCGCGGCCGACTTTCTACCGGCTGTTGCACAAGCATCAGATTCGCTGAAGGGCGGTGACGCCACCGGCCCCTTCCGCCTCAAGGCCGCCAGGTGCCTGTCTTGAGTCTTGCAGCGCCCTCCAGATCGAGCGCCGCCCGCGCGGCGCATCGCGAGCGCGCTCGCTCCTACATTTGTTGCAACGTACCTATGCCTGACAGGCCATAGTTGTTCGCCTTGTCGGCACGACGCGATACCGAGCCGAACCCGACAGCCTCCCCGCGATACATCGCCGCAAGACAAAGGCTGGCAACTCAACTTTCACAGGCCATGGCACGTTGCAATAGATGTGGGAGCGGATTCATCCGCGATGCGCCGCGCGGGCGGCGCTCGATCTCAAGAGCGCTGCAAGACTCAAGACAGGCGCCTGGCGGCCTTTATGCGGTTCCTCGTCAAGCCGTCAAAGATGTGTAGATACCCATGCTGGATGGGGCAGGTGCGTAGCACCCTTCGGCGGGAGCGGGCGTTTTTCGTCCATTTTGCCACCAAGACAAAATGGACCCGCCGTAGAGGCGGAAGGGACCAGTGGCGTCGCCGCCTGCAACGAAGAACCAAACAAAAGGGGACCTCGCAAGGTCCCCTTTTGTGCTGGATCAGAAGTAGTACGGGAATTTCAGGCTGAAGGTGAAGTCCGGCGCATCGTCGGTCAGGCCGATGGAGAGGTTGGGCACGATGGTCAGGTTGTCGCTCGCCGCCAGGGTCATGCCGACGTTGAAGTAGGCGGCATTGGCGTCGCTGTTGACCACCGAGGCCCAGTCGGCGCCATCTTCCTTGATCTTCGACCGACGCTGGATCAGGTCGGAGAAGGAGAACGACATACTCATCTTCTCGTTCAGGGCGAAGGCGATACCGGCGCCGATCTGGAAGCTGTCACCCAGCTTGACTTTGCCGCCGACCTTCTGGTTCGGGGTGGAACTGATGTCGCTGAACGATTCTTCCATGTTGTAGGTGTACGACAGGCTGCCGAACAGCACCGCCGGGTCGAAGGTCTTGACCAGGGAGATGCCCGGGGTGATCGACCAGACACCGTTGCCGGTGGGCAGGCTTTCCGGGTAGCTCAGGCTGCTGTTGGTCGGCGAGGTGCGCAGTTTGATGCCGAACGGGTCCTTGCCGGTGGGCGCCTTGACCCGCAGGCTGAACACCGCGTCCGGGGCGTATTCCGACTCATCCATGAACTTGTAGGCGATACCCATGTTGACGTCGCCGATGGTCGGATCGCGGGTCACGCTTTCTTCCGACAGGGAGTTGCCCGCACCACCGGCGTCGTCCGGCGTACCACCGGCACCGCCGGACTGGAACTTGGTTTCGCGATAGACCACGGGAACGTTGATATCGAACTGCCAGCGCTGGTTCAGGTTGTAGCGCCCGGTCAGGTCCATGGTCCAGGTGTCGGAGCGGATCCGGTCGAGGTTGATGTTGCCGAGGAAGATCGAGTCCAGCGCGAGGAAGCCGTTGAGCAGCAATTGCTTGGTGTCGTAGCGGGCATAGGTGAGGCCGGTCTCGAAACTGAACTTGCCGCCACCGAAGAAGCCGCTGGCCTCGTCATACAGGTTGGAAACGCTCTGTGCCGGTGACGAATCGTCCTTGAGCGACTCGCCGTAGGAACTGCCAGCCGCGGCGACGGTCTGTCCCGACCCCTGGGGTTGGCTGGGTTTGCTTGCTGGCGAACGCACCAGGCGCTTGGGTTGCTGTGCCGCGGGTTGTTCCTCGACCTGGCGAACCCGCTGTTCCAGGACCATCAGGGCCTGTTGCTGCTGCTCGTAACGTTGCTTGAGGGCCTGCAACTCCTGTTTGAGGGCATCGACCTGTGGATCCTGCGCTGCGTAGAGCAGCGACGAGGGTACTAGAGTGCTCAGACAAACGACTGCATTGAGTGACAACGAGCGGTGCATAGGTTAGCCGTCCCTTCCAACTGCGCAATAAGTTGAAACAGAGCGTAGATCAATATCCGGAAATGCGAAGGCCTTTGAGTTGATCCAGATTGCAGTTGAGGGCGCCTGCGGTCGGCATGTTGTCGCGCAGTACGACATTGAGCTGGGTGAGGTTGTTGACGGCGTTGTTGCCGCCGAGGAGGGTGGTGGACTGCAATATGCCGCCGTCGGCCAGGCGCTGCAGGCTGGCGCCCTGGCCATTGGCGGCCTGGATGCCCATCTGGATGCCGTTGGCCGTGGAGGCGATGCTGATCGCCCCGGCGTTGTTGCTGGCGTTGATGACGGTGCCGCTGGCCAGTGCCTGGCCCTGTGGCGCATCCATCTGCGGCGCCTGGCCGGCCTCTCTCACATTGATCTGCACGTTGTTGTAGGAGCTGTTGTAGTCGCCGGCGGCCCGGGTCACCTGGGTCACGCCCTGGCCGCTGCCCAGGCCCGCGCCACCGCTCACGCTGCCGTAGCCCTGGGCGGTCGAGGTGCCGCTGCCGTTTTCCGTGGTGGTGGAGACATAGAACTGCGGCTTGAAGGTGGACTGCTGCACCTGCAGGCTCGCGGTGGCGCCGATACGGTCGCCATTGGCGTTCTGCCAGGTGCTGCTCATGACCACGCCGAAGCTGATGATGCGGCCGGGCATCACGTAGCGACCGCGCAACTGAGACAGTTCCTGGTCGTGCACTTCGATGGGCTTGAACTGTGCCTGGGCTGGAAGGCTGGCGGCCACGCAGAGGGCAACTACCCAGCTTGAAGTCTTCATCGCATGCTCCCTGGAGCTTCCTGCTCACCTGTTCTTGGATTTAGAAGAAGTCGCTCTGGATGAAACCGAACTCCATCAACTGGGCATCGTCGATGGGTTTGAAACCGTTGAGCTGGTGCTTGGCGGTCAGCGGTTCCGGCGGCATGAGCAGGGCATTGGCCTTGTCGTAGCCGGGACCGATGACGGCGAAGATGATGCCGTTCCAGCCTTTGACGAAATCGTCGAACTTGTAGCGTTTGTTACCCAGCACCGGGTCGCCGACGTATACCCAGTCCTTTTCCGTGCGTTGCAGCACGACGAAGTGCTTGTAGCCGCGGATATCCATCAGAACCACTACCGGGATGCTCACGCTCTGCAGGCTTTCCGGCGGGATCCGGTAGCCGCGGGCACGCATGCCCAGGCTTTCCACGTAGCGTTTCATGTCGAGCATGGAGAAACCCTGGACGCGGACCTGATCGTGATCGGATTGGGCGAGCATGCCCTGGATGATGTGGGCTTCGTCCACGTCCAGCCAGTAGGCCTGCTTGAGGATGGTGCCGAGGGCGGCAGCGCCGCAACTGAAGTCGGTCTTCTGTTGCACCAGGTTGGCGAAGCGCCGTTCGCGCAGGCTCTGTACCGGTTTGTAGATCACTGTGCCGCCGGGCAGGGCGGCGATCGCCATCTGCGCGGCACCGGCTTCGCCGGTCTGAATGCCCAGGACTACCGCCAGCGTCAGCATCAATGCGCGCATGAGCTTCCCCACCCTTAAGAATTCAAGGAAAGGGGCCCCGAAGGGCCCCGATCAAGGCTGTTACAGACCGGTGCAGGCTTTGCAACCTGCGGCGATGGACAGCGAGTTGCTTTGTTGGTTGCCACTGCCTGCGGACACGTTGGCACCGATGTTGCCCGACACGCCGTTCAGCGAGTTGGTCAGCGAAGCGGTGTTGGTCACAGGGTTGACCCAGCCGCTTGGGGTCAGCACTTGGTAGGAGGCGTAGCCGAACAGCGCGAAGTCGCCTTCTTCGTGGAACTTCAGCGGATCCTTGTCAGTGCGGCCGCCACGATCGTTGTCATGATGACCACCACCATGACCGCCACCGTTGTTGCTTTCGTCTTCCACGTAGCCCCAACCGTTGCCCTCGTAGCGGCCGGCGGCATAGAAGGTGGAATGGAGGGTTTTGGTGTCGTAGGTGCGGTCGGCTTCGTTGGTGGTTCTCAGGCCAGTGACGGTCTGGTTGGCTGCGGCCGAGGCCACGGCTACGCGACCGCCGGATACGGCGATGGCCAGGTTGTTTTTCTGTTGGTTGAAGTCGCCGGCGGTAACGTTGATGCCGATGTTGCCGGCACTGCCGTTGCCCGAGTTGTTGAGGGTAGCGGTGTTTTTGGTGGAGTAGTTCTTGACGGTGTTGGCGATGTTGTTCTGAGTCGCGCTGGACACGGCCATGGCGCTACCGAAGATGAAGTTCTCATCGGCGGTGGCGATGGCGGCCACGTTGTCTTGTTGGTTGCCGTCACCGGCGGCGGTGTTGGCGCCCAGGTTGCCCTGCGAGCCGTTGGCCGAATTTTCCATTTTGGCATCGTTGCGGGTGGCTTCGTTTTTCACGAAGTTGCCGGCGTTGGTCTGGACGTCGATCACGGTGGCCGCGGCGCCGGCGTTGATCAGCAGGCTCAGGAGGTAGTTGGTATTGTCGTTGTTGTGGTGGCCGCCGCCGTGATGGCCACCGCGGTTGTCGTCACGACCACCCGCTTGTGCAGCAACTGCCATGACCGCTGCGAGTGCGAATACCAGAGGCTTGAGTGCCATTTGTGGTTTCATGGTGTTTCTCCGCATTATCTTTTTTAGGTTAAGTGTTGTGTTGCTGTTTCGGGTCAGTCAGCGACCCGGACGCTCAGGGTGTTGGCCATTCGGTTGCCCACCCCGGCGCTCTGATTCAACTGGACGACACCCCGGCTGCCGGTGAAAGCCTGGTCACTCGTGTTGACCTGGCGACTGCCGGGGAGGTTGTCCGTTGGATCGGAGCTGTTGGACAGCGCCACGTTCTGCTGGAGCAGGACGCTGTCATCGATGCTTTGCGGTACCGCGCTGATGCTGATGCGCACCGCGTTGGCCTGTTGAGTCCCGGTACCGGCGGACTGGTTGATGCCCAGTACGCCGCTGCCGTTGCTGAATGCGTTGCCGCCGATATTGGCGCTGGCATCGACGGCGCGGCTGGCCGGGGTGTCGATGCGCTGGATGATGTGCGTGGTGGCGCTGGCCTCGTGGCCGATGGCGATGGCCCGGCTGTTGTTCTGTTGTTGCATGTCGCCGGCGGCCTGGTTGATCGACAGGTTGCCCTGGTAGTTCCGGGCGCTGTTGTCGACGTTGGCGTTGTCCTGCACCGGAGCGGCGAGGGTGGCGGTACTGCAGAACATGGCGAGGAACAGCAGGCTGGCTTTCATCTCATTTGCTTCCCGTGAGGATCTGCAGCGGAGCGAGGCCGGCGCCGATGGCCGAACCAACCCGGTTGGAGATGCCGGCGCCGGGGCCCGCGCCGCCTCCGGTGCCGCCACCACCGATGTTGCCCATGCCGGGCAGGGTGGTCGGTACGGCGTTGACCCCACGCACACCGTTGCTGGCATCCGGCAGCAGCACCCGGTTCACCGTGGCGCCGCTGGCGACACTGGCGAAGTCGCCGTCGCTCAGTTCGTTGCTGGTCTGCGCGGTGATGCGGGTCGAGGCATTGGTATTGACGGTCAGCGGATTCGGATCGGGATGGTTGCTGCGAATGGCGGGCCGGACCTTGACGTCGCGGGTCAGGACCACCACGCCATTGCCTTCGGACTGGGCCTGGGCATGGGCGGCGAGGAGAGAAGCACCGAGGGTGCATCCGACAAGCATGAGGTGAATCAGGTTTTTATTATGAATCCCCACGGCGGCGGTTCCTTCTTCTGAGCGCTGGCCCGTTCAGCGTTGCGAGAGAAAGAGCAGAAGCCGTGCCGCTTTTTGTTTCTTATTGGAAATCAATGGTTTGCGCGAATGTGACGAGAATACGTCGCGTTGACTGTAAAGGCGCTGAGACAGTGCAGTGATGGCACTCTGGGAAACAGCGGCGAAAGGCTTGCCCATGGGCTTTCTGGCGCTGCTGTATCAATGCTGTAACAGTCCTGCGGCATGTGGTGCCGCAGGCTCTGTATCGAGGGTTGCCGTGGGGTGGGGTGTATCAGCGGGTTAACACTCGGTGGCGCAGTCCGCCGCCTTGCCGTCGAGCAGACGCTGCACCGTCGTCAGCACCGTGGCCCGGCGGCTGGCCCAGTCACCATCGATGATGCAGGTCGGCTGGCCGTGCCGTTGCAGCCAGTCGCGGCTGGCGCCGAAGAAGGCCTGGCGCTGCGTGAGGTCTGGCTGGCAGCGCTGGCCGTCGCCGATCCAGGGGACGTTTTCGGGACTGAGCAGCAGGTGCAGGTCGTAGTGGCGGGCCAGCAGCGCTGGCTCCAGCCAGTCCGGGCAAGCGCCGAACAGGGTGCGGCTCCAGAGGATATTGCTCAGCAGGTGAGTGTCGAGAATCAGCAGCGGCGGGCGCCGCAGGCGCGCGGCGTCTTCGCGGGCCAACTGGCCACGGGCGATCGCCGGGATATCGGCGTAGCAGGTGTCGCGCTGCTGTTCGTCGATGAAGTCGCGCACGTATTCGCCCACCAGTTCGCCACCGAAGTGCGCCTGGATCTCCGCGCCGAGCCAGCTCTTGCCACTGGATTCGGGACCTGCCAGCACCAGGACCTTCATGAGCCGGTCAAGGCGGGATCACGCCGCCATTCGCGCAGGCCCTGGATCGCCAGCAGGGTGAAGAGGGCATAGAGACCTGCGGTGAAGTACAGGCCCTGCCAGAGAAACAGGCCGACGCAGACCACGTCGATGACGATCCACAGCGGCCAGCACTGCACGCGCTTCTGCGCCATCCACCATTGCGCCACCAGACTGAAACCGGTGATCGCCGCATCCAGCCAGGGCTGCTCGCCGTCGGTCCAGGTACTCATGGCGGCACCGAGGGCGACACTGACCAGCAGGCCGGCGAGCAGGCCCGCGCTGACCTGGGACGGGTTCAGCAGGCTGACCTTGCGTGCCGCGCGGGTGTCGTCCGGACGCGTCCATTGCCACCAGCCATAGACCTGCAGCACGGCGTACACCCCTTGCAGGGCCATCTGCGAATACAGGTGCGCATCGCGAAATACCCAGCCGAGCAGGAGCACGCCGACCAGGCCGACCGGCCAGCACCAGATCTTCTGCTTGACGGTGAGCCAGACGGAGAGGGCGCTGAGCAGGACAGCGAGCCATTCGAGGCCGGACATCGGCGCTTTTCCTTGAGCGAGAGAGCGAGGGGTGGCGGATTGTACCTGCCCGGTGCGTTTCTGCCACGTCCCGATCGCATCCCGGAAGAGTGGCTGCGACGGCAGCCGACGCATTCATCCGGATAGCTTCGGGGCATCGCGGGAACCTGGCATTTCTGTCAGTTATTTCGTTCGCTCCTTTCTGTCAGGCTTGCCTTTCACGGTGTTGGCCAGCACGCAGTCGTCCTTACGCCACGAGCGGTAACTCGAAACGTTACGGAGACGCCAGTCATGCGAACGACTACCTCGAGCACCCTGACCCTGCTCACCCTGTCCATGCTGCTGCCCTGGTCGCAGGCCCGGGCGGAAACCTGCGAGGCGACGCTGGCACTGGTCCAGCAGTTGTACAACAAGACCGTGGACGTCTGTCCTGATGGCGAACTCGCCTCGAACTGTTCCGGTATCACGCTGCGGGGCACGAATCGCGCCGATCCGGCGAAAGGCGAGAATTTCGATGTCTGGACGCCCAGTCCGAGCTCGCTGGAATCGGGTGCGTTCGCCGCGTCGTACCTGCGCAAGGACATCGGCTTCGACGACTCGCCAATGAAGACCAGCAATGGCTTCTTCATTACGCCGATGGATCACCTGTGCGCGAACCAGAGCGGCGTGTACCTGCAATGCGCGTTCGTCAGCGACGGCTGGTCCTGGTTTCGCGGGGACCGGGGGTGTGGCGACAACACCCAGACCCCCCAGGTGGAGCGCTACTGCCAGGACTCCGGGATCAACACCGGGGCAGCGTGGCTGGCCCAGTTCAACAGCAACCACTCGAACAATCCCGCGCTGGTCGCCGATCCCTACAAGAAGCAGTGCGCCTTCGACCTGGCCAAGGGCCGCGGCAAGGCGGGGCGCGCCAGCGCTTTCGCGACCTTCCTCGACGCGCGACGCAAGAGCGGTGACCGGGAATTCCTGATGTACAACGAAGTGCGCCTGTCCAACCCCAATCCACCGGGCTCGATGCCGGTCCTGGCATTTTTCGACACGGGTGCCAACGGTCGCTCGCAGTCCGTCGCCAACCAGCTGGATTACTTCAGGAAGACCGGGCAGTACCGGCCGGTGATCGAGGTCAAGTTGCCGCGGTATCCGGGTGATGTCGCGCAGTTTTCCTGCCCGCCCAATCAGATGAAGCCGCCCGCCACGGTATCGACGGCCGGTTTCTGCACTGCGGGCAGGGCATCCAGCCCGGGGTTCGGTTCCAGCCCGATCACCAATCCGGCGCAGCAGGCCGCCCAGGCCGCGCAAACCGCCCAGGCCGCCGCCCAGGCAGCCCAGGCCGCTCAGGCGGCAGCCCAGGCAGCCCAGGCGCTGCAGGCGGCGCAGGCCGGCCAGGCACCCGCGGGCAGCCCGGCGCCGTCCTACCAGGCGGCGCAGATCGCCCAGGCGGCCCAGGCCGCGCAGGCTGCACAGGCCGCCGCGGCAAGCGCTGCCCAGGCGGCTCAGGCGGCGCAGGCAGCGGCCCAGTCCGGGCAAGGGGCTCAGGCCGCCCAGGCGGCGCAGGCTGCGCAACTGGCCCAGGGCCAGGCCGCCCAGGCCGCTGCTGCGGCTCAGGCGGCACAGGCCTCGGCAGGTCAATGCAGCCGGTACGTCGAAAGTGCCAAGTGGATACAGCGTGATGAGCCTGGCATCGGCCCGACCTGGTCGCTGTCGGTCGTGCCGACGGCCTGCGGCCGGCGGATCGGTCCGGACCAGACCGACCAGATGTATGCCGAGCTCTACAACAAGTTCGGCAAGGACCCGCAATGGACCGAGTACGCGAAGAACTACGGTTCGATGCGCCGGCAACTGGTCTGCCACCTGGCCCTGGTCAGGGACAAGCCGGAGTGGAACCTGGAGCCGGTACGCCAGTACGTCGACCACAACACCTCGCTGAGCCTGCCGTCCGCGTGCAACCCACCCGCGCGCAAGTGAAGGCAATGGCCTGCCGGCGGCGTTGCCGCCGGCAGGTTTTCGGCTGCCTGGCGTCAGGCGAAATGGAGGTTACCTCCAGTCGGATAAAGTGTCGGAACTGTCATTTTTGTCAGTTTCGTCGTGTGCGGTTTACGCGCAGATTGTTGCTGCGACGTCGAGTAGTGGCTGTCCAGTCGGTGTCACGTCGAACCAGAAACTATCTCGGCGATTGCGGGAGATAAACGATGAGCAGACGTATCGATAAATGGTCACTGCTGATGGCCTT
Source organism: Pseudomonas japonica (assembly GCF_900188455.1). Classification (GTDB taxonomy): domain Bacteria; phylum Pseudomonadota; class Gammaproteobacteria; order Pseudomonadales; family Pseudomonadaceae; genus Aquipseudomonas; species Aquipseudomonas japonica. Next base: position 82,991 of record NZ_FZOL01000003.1, read on the forward strand.
GCCATTGGTGACACAGGCGACGCTCGCGGGTGCAGCGACCTGCGAGGAAACGCTGCCGGTGATCGAGCGGTTGTACAACAACACCGTGGACAGCTGCACGGGGCCGGAAGGCCAGGCAGTTCCTGCCGTGGACTGTTCCGGGCTGATTGCCCGCGGCACGCAGCGCCCCGAGCGCGGGGGCGGCCAGGCCGGCGACTATCGGGTGTGGCAGGCGAGCCCCAGCGCGCAGGCGGCAGGGACGGTCGCTGCCACTTACCTGCGCAGCGACATCAAGTACAGGGACGTCAAGGTCTACAAGGATGGCTGGCGCAACTACAACAACGGCTTCCTGGTCACGCCACCAGAGCTCGTTCCCGCAGGCGAGCCGGCGGCTTACCTGGCCTGCGCGGCCCCGGTGGACCTCTGGGCGGACGAGCGCGACGACCAGGGCTGCGGTGACAACCGCAAGACCGCCGCGGTCGAGAAATCCTGCCTGGAGCTTGGTGTCACGGGGGCTGACTGGGCGAACCAGTACGCCGTGCCGAACCTGTACAAGGACACGGAGATGATAGGCGGCAATTCCTGCACCTACGATATGCGCACCCTGGATGCCGCCAAGAGCACGGCCGCCTTCAAGGGCTTCCTCGATGCCCGCAAGGCGTTCCAGGACCTGCCGAATCAGGACGTCGCGTTCAACTCCTACACCGAGGTGCGCTACACCAATACGCCCAACAACCAGCCACCGATCCTGGCGTTCTTCCACACGGACGACGAAGGTCGGGAGGATGCGCTGAAGAACCAGGCCGAATACCTGACGGACACAGGCAAGCAAGTGCCGGTCGTCAAGATCACCTATCCGAAGGACAAGGACGGCGTCGCGACTTTCTCCTGCGACGCGACCCCGGCTCCGGAGCCGGTCCCCGAACCTGTTCCCGATACCAGCGCCGCCGACCTGGCCGCGGGCGGTTGGGGCACGGGAAGCGATCCGAAGCAGTGCTCGCGCTACTTCGACTCGGTCGTCTGGCTGACCCGCTGGGACCACTACCTGCAACGTCATGTCGACTCGGTTTCGGCACGGCCGTCGGCGTGCGGTCGGGAAATCGGCGCGGATCAGACCGATGCCGCGTTCGCCGAGATGAAGGCCAAGGCCAGGGCCTTGCCGGGCGGGGTACTGAAATGGAACGAAAGGGATGCCACGCTGCGTCGCCAGTTCGTCTGCCACCTGGTCCTGGTGGAGAAGGACGCCAATGGCAATCCGCTGCCGGTCAAGTACAAGGAAGAGTTCAACCTGGAGCCGATCAGGAAGTACGTGTCCCACGAGCAATCCCTCGAGGACAAGTGCAATACGCCACTGACCGACGACCAGACCGTGGGCGGTTGGGGCGCCAATGGTTCCGCGCAATGCACGCAGTACGTCAGTTCGGTTCGCTGGGTGCCGCGCAAGTTCGCCGAGTACGGCAACCAGACCATCATGTCGCTCGAAGTGATCCCCACCGAGTGCGGTCGCAATATCGGTCCGGACCAGACCGAGAAGATGATGGCCGAGATCAAGCGCAAGGCGCTGGCGGCGGATCCGCGAGGGGCGGAGTACTGGGGGGCCAAGGATGATTCGATGCGTCGGCAGACGGTCTGCCTGATGAAGCTGCACCGGGACAAGCCGGAATGGAACCTCGAGTCGATCCGCTCGAACGGCGTCAGCGCCGCGCAGGCCGAGGCGGCGCAGTGCAACTTCAAGTGATTGGCTGAAGCCCTTGAACTGCCGATATCCGCGCGGATATCGGCAGTTTTTCTTTCAGGCGTGGAACTGCTTCAGCACCTGCTCCAGGTGCGCGCTCAGGCGATTCAGGGCACGCCCCGATTCGCTCGAATGCTGGGCGGCGAGGGCGGTCTGGCGCGACAGGTCGGCGGTGTCGGTGACGTTGCGGTTGATTTCCTCGACCACATGGGACTGTTGCAACGTCGCGCTGGCGATGGAGGCATTGAGCGAGGTCAGGTTGTGCAGTACCTGGCTGATGGCATCCAGGCTGGCCCCGGCTTCGCTGGCCTGCTCGACGGTCTCGCGGGATGCCTGGCTGCTGGCGTCGATGGCCTTGACCGCGGCTTCCGACTGGCCCTGCAGGTGCTCGATCATCGCCTGGATCTCGGCGGTGGACTGCTGGGTACGTTGCGCCAGCAGGCGCACCTCGTCGGCGACCACGGCGAAACCGCGTCCCTGTTCCCCGGCCCGGGCCGCCTCGATGGCGGCATTGAGGGCGAGCAGGTTGGTCTGTTCGGCGATCGAGCGGATCACTTCGAGGACGCTGCCGATCCGTGTGCTCTGGCTGGCCAGGGCCTGGATCACCTGGACCGCCTCGTCGATGGTGGTCGACAGCTCACCGATCTTGCGCAGGCTGCCATGGATGCTCTGCTGGCCCTGACGGGCACAGCCCTGGGCTTCGCTCATTTCGCTGGAGGCCTGTTCGGCGTTCTTCGCCACGTCCTGCACGGCGTAGGACACCTCGTTGATCGCCGTGGCCACCTGTTCCATCTGCAGCGACTGCTGCTCGCTGCGCTGCTGTGCCTGCTCGGCGCTGCTGCCGACGCTGGCGGCGGAGCCGTCCAGTTCGCGGGCGGCATCGCGCAGGCGCAGGATCACCTCCTGCAACTGCCCGGTGAAGCGGTTGAAGTGCTGGCCGAGGCGGGTGATCTCGTCGTTGCCGTGGGTGTCCAGGCGCCGGGTCAGGTCGGCTTCGCCACTGGCGATGGTGGCCATGGCTTCCTCCGCTTCGCGCAGCGGCAGGAGGATGCTGCGCGCGATCATGATCACCAGCAGGGCGAGGATCACGGCGATGGCGGTGCCGATCAGCGAAGCATCGCGCAGTTGGCGGTAGAACTCGGCCTGCATGTCATCGATGTAGATGCCCGAGCCGATGATCCAGCCCCAGGGCTGGAACAGCTGGATATACGAGGTTTTTTCCACCGGCTCGCTGGCGCCGGGCTTGGGCCAGCGGTAGTCGATGCTGCCGGCCCCCTTGGCCTTGGCCAGCGCGACCATTTCGTTGAACAGGGCGAAGCCATCGGGATCGCGGATCGCCGAGAGGTCCTGGCCTTCGAGCTTGGCGTTGACCGGGTGCATGATCATCTTCGGACCCAGGTCGTTGATCCAGAAGTAATCGTTGCTGGCGTAGCGCAGGCCGCGCACCGCGGCGATGGCCTGCTGCTGGGCGGCTTCGCGGCTCAGGCTGCCGGCGGCTTCCAGGCCCTGGTAGTACGCCAGCACGCCGGCGGCGGTTTCGACCACATGGCGGGTTTTCTCGGCCTTGGCCTTGTACAGATCGTTGTGGACCTGATTGAGCATGAGCAACCCGAGGGTCACCAGCATCGCTACCGCCAGCACCAGGATGAGCCACAGGCGCCGGCTGATCGACATACTGCGTAAAGTCTTCATGAAGGTCTTCTCGAGTTCTTGTTATTGTCACGAGCATCCAAGCATGCTTCGCCGCGCCAACCTACTCGACCAATGGCTAAGTCGTTGATTCGGCAAGTCCGTTGCGCGCGACCGGGCAGCGTTTTACTGACGGGTCTGATAGGATTTCGGCCTTCCCGGGCCAAACCTGAAGGGCGCGTCGGTTTTTTTCTCGTTTGCGCGCAACTTGCCTGGGCTTTGCAATCACGTAATGAAAACTACAACGGGGCATGCCACGCGCATCGCTTCACGGGGGAATGATGGACTTTTGGACCGCCATGCAGGCAGTGATTCTCGGCATTGTCGAGGGTTTGACAGAGTTTTTGCCGATTTCCAGTACCGGCCACCAGATCGTCGTGGCCGACCTGATCAACTTCGGCGGTGAGCGGGCCATGGCCTTCAACATCATCATCCAGCTGGGCGCGATCCTGGCGGTGGTGTGGGAGTTTCGGCGCAAGATCTTCGACGTGGTGCTGGGGCTGCCTCGCCAGCGTCAGGCACAGCGCTTCACGGTCAACCTGATGATCGCCTTCTTCCCCGCCGTGGTGCTGGGTGTGGCGTTCGCCGATCTGATCCACGAATACCTGTTCAACCCGATCACCGTGGCCGCGGCCCTGGTGGTGGGCGGGGTGATCATGCTCTGGGCCGAGCGCCGCGAGCACGTGATCCGCGTCGAGGAAGTGGACGACATGCGCTGGAGCGATGCCCTGAAGATCGGCCTCGCCCAGTGCCTGGCGATGATTCCGGGGACCTCGCGCTCCGGTTCGACCATCATCGGCGGCCTGCTGTTCGGCCTGTCGCGCAAGGCGGCCACCGAGTTCTCGTTCTTCCTGGCCATGCCGACCATGGTCGGTGCCGCGGTGTACTCGGGCTACAAGTACCGCGACCTGTTCCAGCCTGAAGACTTCATGGTCTTCGCCATCGGCTTCGTGGTGTCGTTCATCTTCGCCATGATCGCCGTGCGTGGCCTGCTCAAGTTCATCGCCAGCCACAGCTATGCGGTGTTCGCCTGGTACCGCATCGGCTTCGGCCTGATCATCCTCGCTACCTGGCTGTCCGGTGCGGTCGACTGGTCGGTGGCGCACGGCTGATGCGTTACCCGCGCCTCAAGCTGCTGGCGTTCGGGGCGCTCTGCCTGCTGCCGCTGGGTGGGGCACTGAACGCCGGGCTCGCCGCGCAGTTCTGGCTGCCGGCGCTGGCCTACGCGGTGATGAGCCTGGTCTGTGCCGGGCTCTACCGGCACGACAAGCGTCAGGCCGTGCAGGTCGGGCGCCGCATCCCGGAACGCCTGCTGCACCTCGCCGAGCTGCTCGGCGGCTGGCCGGGCGCGTTGCTGGCGCAGCAACTGTGGCGTCACAAGACACGCAAGCTGTCCTATCAGTTGCTGTTCTGGCTGATCGTCCTGGTGCACCAGGTGGTGTGGCTGGACTGGCTGTTCCTGGGGCAATGGCGGCATATCTTCTGATGCTGCTGGGTTCTTTCGGGCCTTATCGCGGGCAACGCCCGCTCCCACAAGGATCGCGTGCACCGCGAAACCTGTAGGAGCGGGCGTTGCCCGCGATGAGGCCTTCAGTCGAGCAGCAATCCCACCTGCACCCGCTTGGGCAATTTCCCTACCACCAGCTGATGCGACCGCTTCAGCAGATCTTCCAGTGCCTCGCGACCCAACGCATACGGCCTCGCCACGCTGACCCAATGCGCCCGCGCCAGATACGGCGCCGGCCGCACGCCCGGGATGTCCACGTAGCCCAGAAACAGCTCCTTGTCGACCTTGAACGACAAGCCCGCCCCGGCCAGGTCCATCACCGCGAACATCTTGTTGCCAGCCACGGAAAACACCCGCACGCCACCCCACTTGTAGTCTTCCCGCGCGCCCGGCAGGCCCAGGCAGAAGGCTGCGACCTGTTCTTCAGACAAACCTTTCTCAGACATACCGCTCTCCACATTGCTCGAACGAAGCCACCAGATGATCGATCCACGCCCGTACCGCCGGCAGTACGCCGCGTCGGTGCGGGTAGACCGCTTGCAGAAAGCCGCTGGGCATCGACCACTCCGGCAGCAGGCGCACCAGTTCGCCGCTGGCCAGTTCCGCCTCGCAGTGCAGCAGGGGCAGGGCGGTGAAGCCCAGGCCGGCGAGGGCGGCGGCCTTGCGCACGACGAAATCGTCGATGCCCAGGCGCGCCTCCAGGGCGATGTCCTCGCGTTCGCCCGCGGCATTGGACAGGCGCAGATGCACCAGGCGGTCCGCTTCCACCGCGCCCAGTACCGGTAACCCGGCCAGCCCGGATGGGTGCTGCAGCGGGTGCTGGCGAGCGAAGTCGGGTGACGCCACCAGTTGCATCTGCGCGGGGTTGAGACGACGGGTGACCATGGCCGGATCCTCGTCGCCGAGATCGCGCACGCGCAGGGCGACGTCGATGCCCTCGGTGATCAGGTCGACCCGCCGATTGACCAGGACCATCTCCAGTTGCACCTGCGGGTACAGCTCCAGAAAGCGCGTGATCACCAGCGGCAGAAAGGCATGGGCCAGCCCCACCGGACTGGAGACGCGCAGGCGTCCGCGCGGTTCGCTGGTCATGCTGGCCACCGCCTCGTCGGCCATCTCCGCCTCCAGCAACATGGCCTGGCAGTGGCGCAGGTAGCGCTCACCCACGGCCGTCAGCTTCAGTTGCCGGGTGGTGCGCTGCAACAGGCGAGTGCCGAGGCGTTCTTCCAGTTCGGCGACACGCCGCGACAGGCGCGACTTGGGAATGCCCAGCTGGCGCCCGGCGGCGGCGAACCCGCCGGCCTCGACGACGCGGGCGAAGTAGAACAGGTCATTGAGGTCTTGCATGATTGTTCCATCAGTAGGACGAACTAACGCAATTTTGCGATCTTATCAGCTATTGGTGATGCCGTTAGGATTCTCCCCATCGTGATCGCCGACCAGCGGTCCTCATTCAAGGAGAGCACCCATGAAACTGTTGCACATCGATTCCAGCATCCTCGGCGACAACTCGGCCTCGCGCCAGCTGAGCCAGAGTGTGGTCCAGGCCTGGAAGGCCGCCGATTCGTCGGTCGAGGTGGTTTACCGTGACCTGGCCGCCGACGCCATCAGCCACTTCTCCTCGGCGACCCTGCTGGCCGCCGGCACCCCGCAGGAACTGCGCGACGCCGCTCTGGCCCACGAAGCCAGCCTCAGCGCGCAAACCCTGCAGGAGTTCCTCGACGCCGACGCGGTGGTCATCGGCGCACCGATGTACAACTTCAGCATCGCCAGCCAGCTCAAGGCCTGGATCGACCGTATCGCGGTGGCCGGCAAGACCTTCCGCTACACCGAAGCCGGTCCTGAAGGCCTGTGCGGCGACAAGAAGGTGATCGTGGTGTCCACCGCCGGTGGCCTGCACGTCGGCCAGCCGACCGGTGTCGGTCATGAAGACTTCCTCAAGGTGTTCCTTGGCTTCATCGGTATCACCGACGTCGAATTCGTCCGTGCCCATGGCCTGGCCTATGGCGAAGAACCCCGCAGCAACGCCTTGCAGGCGGCCCAGGCGCAGATCGCCAACGAGCTGTTCGCCGCCGCCTGATCCCGCTGTCAGCAGTTTCATCCAGCTTTCATACGTGCCGATCTGGCCCGCTCTATGCTTGGCATGGGGCGGGTCATCGCCGTTTGGGTGAGGTTGAAACAAAATGTCTCATGTACGAGCGTTTCTGTTGCTGTGCGCGCTGGGCTGCAGCCTGCTGGTGCAGGCGGAACCGGCGCAGCACTGGAACGTCGGTCTGCACCGCATGAGCATTCCCGACCCGCTGGACGGCCAGCCGATGCAGGTGCTGGCCTTCTACCCCTCCAGCGGCCAGCCCCATGTCCGTCGGATCGACGGCTACCGTCTCTATGTCGCCGCCGAAGCTCCCGTGGTGATGGGGCGTTTCCCGCTGCTGGCGCTGTCCCACGGTAACACCGGCACGCCAATGGCTCTGCACGACCTGGCCAGCGCCCTGGCCCGGCGTGGTTTCGTGGTGGTCGCCGCGGTGCACCCCGGCGACAACAACAAGGACCACAGCCGCCTTGGCACCCTGAGCAACCTCTACGGCCGCCCGCTGCAGATCAGCGCGGCGATCAGCGCCGCCCTCGGCGATCCGTTGCTGGCGCCTTACGTCAGTGGTGACCAGGTGGGCATGATCGGCTACTCGGCGGGGGCGGAAACCGCGTTGATCCTGTCTGGCGCGCGCCCCGACCTGCAGCGCCTGCGGCGTTACTGCGCGGAACGGCCACTGGATGCCGATGCCTGCACCCGTCATGGCGAGCTGATCGCCGACCGCGATGACCTCTTGCCCGAGGCCGACCCGCGGGTACGCGCCATGCTGCTGATGGCGCCCCTGAGCCTGAGTTTCGGGCGCCAGGCGCTGGCGCAGGTGCGGGTGCCGTCATTGATCTACAGCGGCGACCACGACCAGTTGCTGGCGGTGGACAAGAATGCCGAGGCCCTGGCGCGCAAACTGCCGGTGACCCCCAATTACCGGCGCCTGGAAGGCGCGGGACATTTCGTCTTCATGTCGCCCTGCGACAACAACCAGCGCGCGCGGATGCCGGCGCTGTGCAACGATCCCGATGGCGTCGACCGGGTCGGCATTCATCTGTCGTTGCAGTCCGAGGCCACGCGCTTCTTCAATCGGGCCCTGGGCGTTTCCAGCCGCGCGGGCCTGCACACCGCCGATCAGTGAGCGCTGGAACGGCGCAGCAGGGTCAGTACCAGACCGACGCCGAGCAACGAGAGCAGGGCGGCGGCACAGAAGATCCAGGCATAGCCGAGCTGGGCGGCGACGAACCCCATCACCGGCCCGGCGATCGCCAGGGCCAGATCGAAGAACACCGCATAGGCCCCCAGACCCGCGCCGCGGCTGGTGGGCGGTACCTGCTTGATCGCCTCCACCCCCAGCGCCGGATAGACCAGCGACAGACCGAAACCGGTCAGCCCGGCGCCGACCAGTGCCAGTACCGGCGAGGGTGCCAGCCAGAGCAGGGCCAGGCCCAGGGTTTCCACGGCCATGCAGGCGATGGCCACGCGATAGCCGCCCCACTGGTTGACCGCGTTGACGAACAGCAGGCGCGAGACGATGAAGCAGATCCCGAAAGCGCTGAGGCACCAGGCCGCGCCGGTCCAGCCGCGTTCCAGATAGAAGAGGGTGACGAAGGTGGTCAGGGTGCCGTAGCCGATCGACCCCAGGGTCAGCGCCAGGCCGCAGGGCGCCACGCGAGCGAAGGCGGCCCAGAACGGCAGGCGTTCGCCGCGTACCACCGGCAGCGAGGGCTGGCTGCGGATCACCAGCAGGGCGAGCACGGCCAGCGCGGTCAGGGCCGGGCCGATGCTCCAGAAGCCGCTCTCGCCAGCCAGGATCACCCCCAGTGGCGCGCCGATGGCGATGGCGCCGTAGGACGCGATACCGTTCCAGCTGATCACCCGCGCGGTGTGCTCGGCGCCTACCTGGCCGATGCCCCAGCTCAGGGTGCCGACGCCGATCAGGCCCTGGGCGATGCCCAGCAATATCCGTCCGGCGAGCAACAGCAGCAGGCTCGGCAGCGGCATATCGACGACCAGCGCCGAGGCCCAGGTCAGCACCCCGGCGACAGCGATGCCGACCAGGCCGTAGGCGATGCTGCGGCGCGTGCCGAGGCTGTCCGCCAGGCGCCCGGCCATGGGCCGGCTGAGCAGGGTGGCAAGGTACTGGATACCGATCACCAGACCGGCCACCACCGCGCTGTAGCCGAGCATGTCGTGGACATGGCTGGGCAGTACCGCGATCGGCAGGCCGATGCAGAGGAAGGCGATGAAGGTATAGAAGACGATCGACAGGATCCGCAGGGTGACGGAGAACGATGAAGGGGGGGCGGAGGGTGCGGCAGACATGGGGTTTCGTTCGCAGGCAAGCGGTTGACGGCTCACATCATGGCTGCGCGCGGGGAGAAAAGAAAGCAGGCTAACGAATTATTCGGAACAGCGCACGGACCGTGCCCACTCCGTGGGACGGCCCGTACGCAGGGGATCAGACCACTACGCCCTGGCTGCGCAGGTAATCGTCGTAGGTGCCGCTGAAGTCCACCACGCCATCCGGGCTCAGCTCGATGATGCGGGTAGCCAGGGACGAGACGAACTCGCGGTCGTGGCTGACGAAGATCAGCGTGCCCGGGTAGTTCTCCAGCGCCAGGTTGAGGGCCTCGATGGATTCCATGTCCAGGTGGTTGGTCGGTTCGTCCATCACCAGCACGTTGGGCTTCTGCAGGATCAGCTTGCCGAACAGCATGCGGCCCTGTTCACCACCGGAAATCACCTTGACCGACTTGAGGATCTCGTCGTTGGAGAACAGCATGCGGCCGAGGGTGCCACGGATCACCTGCTCGCCCTGGGTCCACTGGCCCATCCAGTCGAACAGGCTGACATCGTCCTCGAAATCGTGGGCGTGGTCCTGGGCGTAGTAGCCCACTTCCGCGCTCTCGGTCCACTTCACGCTGCCAGCGTCCACCGCCATCTCGCCGACCAGCAGGCGCAGCAGGGTGGTCTTGCCGATACCGTTGGGGCCGATCACCGCGACACGCTCGCCGGCTTCGACGGTGAAGCTGAAGTTCTTGAACAGCTGCTTGTCTTCGAAGCCCTTGGAGACTTTCTCCACGGTCACCGCCTGGCGGTGCAGCTTCTTGGTCTGCTCGAAGCGGATGAACGGGCTGACCCGGCTCGACGGCTTGACCTCGGCCAGCTGGATCTTGTCGATCTGCTTGGCACGGGAGGTGGCCTGCTTGGCTTTCGAGGCGTTGGCCGAGAAACGGCTGACGAAGGTCTGCAGCTCGGCGATCTGTGCCTTCTTCTTGGCGTTGTCGGCCAGCAGTTGCTCGCGGGACTGGGTCGCCGCGGTCATGTACTCGTCGTAGTTGCCTGGGAACAGGCGCAGCTCGCCGTAGTCCAGGTCGGCCATGTGCGTGCACACCGAGTTCAGGAAGTGCCGGTCGTGGGAAATGATGATCATGGTGCTGTTACGCGCCGTGAGAATGTTTTCCAGCCAGCGGATGGTGTTGATGTCCAGGTGGTTGGTCGGCTCGTCGAGGAGCAGCACTTCAGGATCGGAGAACAGCGCCTGGGCCAGCAGCACGCGGAGTTTCCAGCCGGGTGCCACTTCGCTCATCGGGCCGAAGTGCTGTTCCAGCGGGATACCAAGGCCGAGCAGCAGCTCGCCGGCGCGGGATTCGGCGGTGTAGCCGTCCATCTCGGCGAACTCGGTTTCCAGCTCGGCGACGGCCATGCCGTCGTCCTCGGTCATTTCCGGCAGCGAGTAGATGCGATCGCGCTCGGCCTTGACCTTCCACAGCTCCTCGTGGCCCATGATCACCGTGTCGATCACGGTGAATTGCTCGTAGGCGAACTGGTCCTGGCGCAGCTTGCCGAGACGGGTGTTGGGCTCGAGCATGACCTGGCCGGCGCTCGGCTCCAGATCGCCGCCGAGGATCTTCATGAACGTGGACTTGCCGCAGCCGTTGGCGCCGATCAGGCCGTAGCGGTTGCCGTTGTTGAACTTGACCGAGACGTTCTCGAACAGCGGTTTGGCACCAAACTGCATGGTGATGTTAGCGGTGGAGATCAAGGAGTTTACCTATCAATAACTTACGTGACTTCTTCGCAGCTGCGGACCAATTTCGGACCAATCTGGAGCTTTTCCAGCTCCTGCCAGTCGTTGGACGAGTTAATCCAGCGCGCATAAGTCGATAAGAGCATCTGCACGCTATGCCCGAGCTGTTGGGCGATAAATGCGGGGTTGAGACCAGACATTAAGCATATTGTCGCATAGGTGTGGCGGCAGTTGTATGGGGGGCGATACCTGATCCCCAAACCTTTGAGGATCGGGCGCCACTGGTGGTGCAGGTCCGAGGTCTGCTTGACGTGTTCCCCATTCTTCCCTGGCGGGAAAACAAACGGCGACTCCTTGAATTGCCCTTTGCCCTGCCTGCGGCGCTCCGCATACTGCTTAGCGAACTCCAAAGCGTGAAGCGCTCTGTCGTTGAGCAGCACGAATCTATCCCTCCCGGTCTTCGTCCTTTCCTCAACCACGCCTAATGCGATCGTTCGCCGAACGTGAACGGTCTTCCTGGTCAAGTCGACCGTATCCCAGCGCAGCGCCAGTCCTTCGGACAGCCGCAGGCCCGTGAAGAACATGAACTCGAAGAAGGCAGCATAGATGTGGCTCGGCCAGTGCTTATGTTTGTAGAGCTCGGAGATGATGGCGTTGGCCTCTTCCAGGGTGAAAGGGTCGACCTCTTTCCTGGAGCGTGCCGGCAGTTGGATAGCCTCCGCTGGATTCCTTGTGATAAGCCCGTCCAACACGGCGGAGCGCAGAATGGTCGACAGCTTGACCATTGCGTTGCGCTTTACGGAAGGGGAGGTCCAATCGATCGATGCGATGATTCGCCGGAGCAGGGTGGAGGTGATTAAGTCAATGCGCACCAGGGCGAGGTGTGGCATCCAATATATGTTCAGCGTGCTCTTGTAGTTCAGCCTGGTGCCTTCCGCGATCTCCCGGCTATCAAGCCACAACTGAGCGTATTCCCCAAAAGCCGGGATACCGCCTACCACGCCTGCGGAGCCTGGGAACAACTCCGCGTACTTGTCATGGTCAAGCAGGCCCAGCTTGATGAGGCCGTTTACTTTATCGCGAAGCTGGGATGCAGCCTTGATCCCTTTTTGTGTCGGGGGGTAGGGAAGGGTCTCACTTCGGCGAGTACCTTCCCACATGAACCTGAGCCGGAGCGAGCCATAGTGGACGTCGATGCCAGGGGGTAAATCCATTGGCTTTCCAGCCATTCGTCGTATCTCCGTTTGCTGTAAATGATCCGACCGCCGTGTTTCATCCAGACGCCTTCGGGGATTGCCCCGCGGAGACGCCGGCCTTCCAGGGCGCGCTTGGTGCAGCCGAGCAGGTCGGCCATTCGCTGTTCGGTGACTTTGTCGATGTCACCGGTGGTTTCTGTTTCCATGGGATGGTCTCCATGCCGTCGGCGGCGGTTAGGGTTATGGATAATTCATAATCCCGCGGGTAATCTCCGGCTTTCTTTTTCCAGAGCCAGGGGTTCGCATGTCGAATGGAATCAAGTGGGGGGCACTTTTCCTGCTGAGCCTTCTAATGGCCGGCTGCGCTAGCCAACGCTTGAGCTATGCACCGTCTGCTGCGCATTTCAGTGATCGTCAGCAGGCTGCTGATTTTGTCGAGCAGTCGTTCTTTGAGGACTATGGAAAGAAATTCCGGCCGCAGTCAGTGTTGATCACCGACAAGGTCATCATCTTGTCCGACGGAGTTATTTCTGAGGCCACAGGGTTTGCCTCTGCAGTCCCTATTGGCGCTGGCGCCATTGCTGCTGGCAGCAGCAGGAGCGTGACTAAGGACGCCAGCAGGCGCATCTATTTGAGCTCTATTGACGACATCTCCATTTATCAAAAGCGTGGCAGATCTAGTCGTTTCACTGTGGTCATTCGCGGAGCGGATGGCCGAGAGCTTGGGTCAATTCGGACCGGCAGCCTGGAGCGGGCGCAGCGATTCAGTGATGCCCTGATTTACCTGAAAGCCTCGGCCAGGCCTTGATCTTGCCCGCGCATGTCGGCGGGCTCGTATGGTTTAATCGGGGATTGATAGGAGGATCGATATGGCCAAGGAAACTAGAAAGCCGTGGGGCTATGCAGCAGTCACCCTGATGCCAACTGGCATCGGGTTCGCTTTCAGTGGGCTGATGACAGACCAGCCGGCCTTCATCTACAACGGCCTTGGCATGGCCATACCGGGTGTGTTGCTGGCCGCCACGCATTTCTGGGCGGGACGTCGGCGGGCTTGAGTTGTAGGGGGAGGGGTTAGGCGCGAGCTTCGAATAATTCGATCTGCGCGGCCTGGGTGTCGCGGATGCTGATTGCCTCGGCGATGCGCTGCTGCGCAATGTCGATGTACCCAAGCGGGTTGCCACGTTCGTCGGTGTCTTTCTCGATGCCGATGAAACGTCGGCCCAGTTGAATGCAAGCAACACCGGTTGTTCCGCTGCCCATAGTGTTGTCGAGCACAACCTGGCCGGGGTTGGTGTAGGTTGCGATCAGGAATCGCATCCACGCCACAGGCTTCTGGGTTGGATGGAAGTTTGCCGTCTGCTTGTCGCTCGAGAAGAACTGCACCGACCGCGGGTACCGCTCGGTCGAGTCGTACTCGGTGAGAGACAACGCCTTGCCGTAGCACTCAGAGTTGACCGTTTTCCGCTTCGCCGTGCGGCGCTGGTGGCCATCGGTCATCTGCGGGTTGTAAACCGGCTGGCGCCGGTAGAAGACCTGGGCTGATTCGTGTGCCCGAAGCGGCTGCTTTTTGGCATTGAGGAAGCCCGTGGCGTTACCTTTCTCCCAGATCCACTCGTAGCGATAGTCACGCGGGTTGCTGGCCACCACCAGCGAGCTGAACGGTTGGGCCGCGCAGAGCACGATTGCTGCATTCGGCTTGGTAATGCGCAGGTACTGCTCCCACAGTGGCTCGAAGGGGATCACCACGTCCCAGGCGCACTTCGTCGTGCCGTAGGGCAAGTCAGCCAGCACCAGATCGACGCTGGCGCTGGGGAGCGACCTCATCACCTCTAGGCAGTCGCCGCGGTAGAGGCTGACTTCGTTCATCGCGGCCCCCTGTAGATCAGGTAGGCCATGTACATCAGGGGCAGGATCATGGCGCCACCTGCTTGCGGTAGCCTGCGTCGTAGAGCAGCCCAAGCCCCTCGAAAGCAGTCTGCACGCCAGGCCTCCAGTAGGTCGCCCACATCTCCTCGATCGCAGCAGCTCTTTCATCCGTCGCAATTTGCTCGGGCGTGCGGCATGGCGTGTAGTCCACCTTGTCCGTACGCGTGGTGATGAACGAAAGCGATTCGGATCCGTCGCTATGCAACTCCATCAGCCATTCGTGCTCGGCCTTGCGGGCAATAACCTTGACGCGGCGGGTGTCGAGATTGTCGAAGCCCCAGATCGTGTTGTGTGGCGTCACCATGCATTCGGTTCCGGGCGGTGGCAGCCCTTCGCCATTCCAATGAACATTGCTCACAGCGAATACCTCTCTTCATTCCAGCACGTCACACCGCGGCGGCTGTCGTGCTGCACGTCGATGACGTTCGCCTGGGGCTGTGGTTCTGCGCTGGAGCCGGTGGCCAGCAGGAGGAGGCAGAGGGCGAGGCGGGTCATCGGCTATGCTCCCCATTGGAACGCTCGCAGTCCGCGGCGAGCTTCATCAGGTTGATCGTGGTGGGGCTGAACCCATCGGTGTTTGGGTAACCCTCAAAGCGATGGCCGGCCGGATAGGGTTCAAACGGACCGTGCCAGCACCAGTTCATTTTCCAGTCTTCCCAAACGGTGTAGGCATCGCAGCCTTCACCCCAGTAATTCACTCCACCTCCCACGCTCCAGATATTGCTGACCCGCGTGCCTTGCTCGTAAGCCAGTTCGGTCGGTTCGCCCTTGTCGATCCATGCGCCGTGGAACTGCGACGGTGCTATTTCCAGCAGGCGCTTGCTGCTCTTCTTCTCGATGCGCGCCTTCATGACTGCACCTCAGCGTTGTAACGCTCGTATCCCTCGCCATACTCCCAGCAGTAGGTCGCCGGCCAGCATCCCCGCGTGCCCTCGGGAACCAGGTTGTACATGCGGTCATAGGTGCCATGCCCTGGGGTTGTCTTGACCCATACATGCTCGGGGCCGCCAAGCGCCCAGCCGGGATGCTGCTCGATCGCCGCGGCCATGAACTGCTCCAAGTCGTGATGACCCTTACTCATGACGATATAGGTGTCTTCACCAACGCTACGCACATCGAGCGGATATTGATTTGTGGTCACCGGTCAGCCCTCCGTTCCCGCCAGATAGGACGGCTCAGTGGTTTCTGCCAGCCATTGGCGAAGACAGCCGCATTCCGCATGCGGGGGAACCTCATCCACCCATTGGCGATCAAGCATGCTTTCGCTCGTGAGCTCAACGTCCCAGTCGGCGTACTCGGACGGGTCATCGCCATTCATTTCAGCGAGGATGCGGCGAGCCTCGTCTTCGCTGGTTGCCGCCACCCAGTCGCAGTCGCCAACCTGATAGCAAGCGAGGGCTGGCCGAACTGGCTGGCTACCATCGAGCTCAAATGGCGGAGGTGTGATTTCTTCAGGCATGACGATTCCTTGGCCGCTCACTCGCGGCAGTTGAATAGAGGGGAGAGGGGTTACAGTAGAAAGAGTACGGATGTACTCCTGTCAGTGTTCGGCGCCTGGACGGGCGCAGGCGTTCTCGGCCATCACCCGACATTCGACTTTCGTCGGCCCTTGGTATTTGGCGCAGCAGGGGTGAGTGCAGGCGTTGCAACCATGTGGGTCGTCCGGCGCGGCTGGTTCTGCGCTGGCATTACGGCGATGCTCGTCGTAGATCCTTTGCGATTCTTCGTCACTCTTCAGGCAACCGCACCGGTATGGGTGGGCGGTGTAGTCGATATGGCACAGGCGATCCGGATAGCCGACTGGCGCGTTCGGCTCTGCGCTGTCGGTCAGCTGGGCGGTTGCTTCAGTGGCATTACGCCCGAGGCGGGCTGCCCAGTAAGTCGCGGACTTGGTGCCAACCGCAACCTCGCGGCAGATCCAGTCGGACGCTTTTCGGAATTCATCGCCCAACTTGCGCAGGAGCGCACCTTGTTCGGCCAGTCGAGCGCTCAGGCTGTCGGAAGCGTAGTCGCCCTCAGCGACCATGAGGTCCAAGCGTTTCACTTCGGCACGCAGTTCCCCGGCCTCACCAGGGGGAGCCATGGGGCCGAGAGCCACAACCGACTCGCCGATAAGCTGTGCGTCTTGCTCGGCCTGAGCCCTGTCCCACCAGATCGCCGAGCCAACGAGCCAGGCGACTGCATATCCCTGGTTCTGCCCGGCTTGTTTAGCCATGGCCTGCACGATGCCCAGCAGCCGCTCGGGGCCGATCTCGTCGGTATGGCCAAGGCAGACGTGTTCGCCGTCCGGCTGTGTGCACTGGCAATCATCGGTGAGCTCTTCCGAGCTACCGACCCAGCCGCAGCGAGTGCATTCGACGGCATAGTAGCTGCCGCCCAGGGGCGTCTCGCCGATCACGGGCGGGATGCTGGAAGTTGTGGATCGGTTTTCTGTGGGCATGGGGATATCTCGCGGTCATTGCAAATGCTGAAAAAATATGGCTCAGTACCATGGACTCACCACAAGCCCCTCGGTGAGTAACCATGTACTTCCTCCAAATCCTCAAAATCTTCCTTCTTGTCGCCAGGCTGGCGAACGAACTCATCCGCCTGTTCGACCACTTCAGGCCGCTGCCTTGAGAGCCTCGACAAACCGCTGGCCCAGCTTCGGAGGCACAGCGTTTCCGGTCATGTGCATGGTCAGGCGATGGCTTGCTGGGCGCTTTGTGTCCGTCGGGAATGTCTGGGCAGCCAGCGCCTCATCGGCGCTGAGCATGCGCATGCGGCCGCCGTTTACCAGAGCCCACCGGTCGAGGGTTGTAATCGTTCCGATCGGGCGATTGATGTCACGCCCAGTGAGCCCGGACCCCTTGCCGTAGTACGGCATAATGAATCGATCGCCGAACCGCTGGCGGCCATTGCGAACCCTGTCGAGGGTGGCCTGGGCGCGACCAGGCTTCTCGATTTCTGACCAGCGCCCCGCCTCGAAGTCGAGGAAGCTGCTGGCCGGAACGTGCTGCTCACGCTGGAACTGCAGCATTAGCGGTGCCCGACTGCGCGTGATGACAAGGACCAGTCGAACGCGGTGTTGCGGAATCCCGAGGTCGGCGCAGTCAACGACATGCGGGGCGACCTGATACCCCAGTGCCTGTACGGCAGCAAGCCAGGCCGGGTAGAGCGCCCAGGCAATGAACTCTTCGACGTTCTCGACTAGCCCCGCTTCGGGGCGGTGGAATTCAAGGGCTGATACCACCGCCCAGGCCGTCGAGCGCGATGCGTCGTGCCGCGGGTTGCCAGATGCCTTGCCGCGCGCTCTCGAATGGCCCTGGCAGCACGGTGAGGCCAGCAGTAAGTCGTGGGCTGGAACCTCTTCCCAGCGCGCTTGGTGTAGGTCCTGGCATACGTGATGTGTGTCAGGGTGATTGGCTGCATGCCACTTCACGGCCTCTGGCCAGTGGTTTGCTGCCCAGAGGACTTTGACACCGGCATCGCGCGCGCCGGTGCTCCATCCGCCGAGGCCGGCGAACAGGTCGATTGCTGTGGTCATTGGGTGCTCCGAGTCAGCGTTTCGGATAGGTCTTGGTGAAGTCGCCGTTGACGACATGTCCGCGGCGCAGGATGAGGTTTGCCAGTGCGGCGCGGTCCTTCCGGCTGTGGCTGGCTTGGCTTAGGAGGCCAAAGTAGCTGTTGGCCGTCTCGCGCAGGTTGTCCGCCGGCACCGCTGCCGTTCGCTTCAGCGCCTGAGCAGCTGATCGCTTCCGCGTCGTTCTTCGCCACGGCTTGATCACGTGCCCGACGAAGTCGACGCCGCGATCAATCGGCTGCAGGATCGTCTTCGACGGGTTGAGCCTGACTCCCAGGCCCGGCAGGAACTGCTCGATCCGCCAGAGCCACTCGTTCAACTGCTGCGGCGACTCATGCAGCAGGACGAAGTCGTCGACGTAGCGGATGTAGTGCCTGACCTTCAACTCGTGCTTGCAGAACTGATCCAGGGCGTCGAGGTAGACGTTCGCGAAGAACTGCGAGGACAGATTGCCGATCGGTAACCCCAGGTGCGCAGGCTGCGTCGTGAGCTGCTTGTGCTGCGGCACGCGATTGAATAGATGGCGCGGGCTGCGTATCTCGTAGTCTTCGCGTGGGTCGTGCCACAGCACCTGCAGGGCGAGCTGCAGCCACCATGGTTCGGCGATCCGCTTCTGCAACTGGGCGGCGAGCACGCGCTTGTCGATCGACACGAAGAAGTTCGCGAGGTCGCACTTGAGGTAGAAGCCCGGTCGCGACCAGTTCTGGGTCTGGCTTCGAATTTTCGACTCAAGCCGCGTGGCGGCATACAGCGTGCCTCGTCCGGGGATACAAGCGCAGCTGTCCGCTATGAAGCTGCGCTCGATCGCGGGGCCAATGCGGTTGTAGAGCAGGTGGTGAACGATGCGGTCGCGGAAGTCGGCGGCCCACACCTCTCTGGCCTTTGGCCTCGTGACCACGAAACAGATCGAGCGACCAGGTCGATAGGTCCCGGCCTGGAGCTCGTCGAATAGGTCGAGGAGATTGGCCTCCATGTCGACTTCGAAGCGGCGGGCACTCGCAGTGTTCCGTTTGTGTCGCCGGCAGTCGTAGTAGGCAATGACCAGCTCCTCGAATGTGAAGCTCGCAACGGGTGAATCTGCGGACGGGGCGCACGAGACGCTCGTTGTTCTTGTCGTTGTTGTTGAGCCAGCCATTCTCAAAGTCCATGTTGTAGGCGTTGTTGGCTGAGTACTGCGACCTGTCGTGCTATCTACGTCGCCGGGACGATTGCTCAGCCCGGGAACTGCGCCAGACCTACCGGCATACGTCGGCGGTTTCTGCGGTGCGCATGGCGGTGTCCACAGGACAGCGGCACGACCAGATTCAGCGCTCAGGCGGGAGGGCCGTAACCCTCAAGCAGCGGGCGCGGTTGCGGATTTCTTCCAGGCGTTCGCCTGGCGGCCGACGGAGGCCGTGAGCTTCATTGCAGTGGCGTGCTGCCCCTTGCTGATGAACCCCCGGGTTGTGAGGGCGCGCAGCAGGTAGTTCAGCATCCACACGCTTTCGAGCAGTTGGTTGAGGTGGGCGAGACGATCCCGGCTCATGTTTGCCCGACCGATCAGCACGAGCACCTGAAGGCATTCGTCACGAATCTTCGAGCCAACGACCTGCTTCAGGTCTCTCGGGATGTTTCGTACCAGGTCAAGTGCAAGCCCGAGCAGTTCTTCAGCAACCTTGTGGATTTCCAAATCCGTGTGCAGCGCCATCCTGGCATCCTCGAAAAGCGAGGGCGCCTCTGCGCCCATGAATGAAGAAGTGAAGTATCAGAAGTATTTTCTGCGGACGGGGCGCACGAGACGCTCGTAGAGCTTGCCGCTGCTGAGGAGCCAGCCATCCTCAAAGCCCAAGTAGTAGGCGGTGCCGGCTGAGTACTGCGAACTGGTCCAGTGGATGCCCTTGGAGAAAGTCTCCGGAACTGTGCCTTCCAGGAACGACGCCTCGCGCCGCGCCATCAGGTAGAAGTCCTTGTGCCCATCCCGCTCGAACTTTGCGCAGAACTGGGCGGCCGGGTAGGTGTTGTCTGTTTCGACCAGGTCGGCAGTGTTCGTCATGCCGTCGTGCGGGCTCATTGCGCCAGTAAACTCTTCGCCGTAGCTGCCGAACTCCAGCCTCGCCTCGGCGTCGGCGCCGGTTGGGATGATCAGGTAGTACGGCCTGTCGCCGCCTTGGAACAGCCCGCCATTCACGCCACCCTCACCGGGCCATGGCTCGCCAACGGCGGGAACGCTGTTTGCCTCGATGGCTGGCGCCGCGGCGATGGCTAGGGTTGCCAGCTTCAGCACTACACCCTTGTCCGGACTGCTGATCGTCAAGTCGCCACTGGTGTAGGTGGTCAGTTGATTCGCTTGCATGGAGAGCTCCTGTGAGCGAGATAAGGGTGCAGGCGGCCGGCGCTTCCCGGCGTGCTTCTGGTCTGATCGCCATCCTGACGAACCCGGAATCGCCTGCGAGAGAAAGAAATGAAGGGGTGAATTACTGGATAATGCGGCTGCGGACGGGGCGCACGAGACGCTCGACGTCCTTGCCGAAGCTGAAGAGCCAGCCATACTCAAAGCCCATGTAGTAGGCGCCGTTGGCTGAGTACTGCGTACTCAGGTAGTGCCAACGATCCTCGCGCAGGGTCACCAGCCCTTCGGCCTTGGCCGCCATCAGCAGCTGCCCTTCCAGGCAAGAAGGGATGTAGGCATCCAGCTCCAGCGCTTTCTTGGCGATCTCGCTGCCGCCCTCGGCCATTGCGACGCTATTCGCGTAGCCGTCGCTGTAGCTGCTGGCGCCGGGGATCTCGACGCCATACTCACCCCAGACACCCTCGAATTCGTCGGTGGGAAGGATCAGGGCGCGCTCCTGGCCATTGAGCCAGTAGCGCGCAGCGAAGACGCCGCCAAGCAGTGGCTGGCCCAGGGCGGGGAGGTCGGATGCGGCGATGACTTGCTGATTTGCTTGGGTCATGTGGTGCTCCTTGATGCCGCTTGGCGGCAGGTAGGCATGCAGCTGCCTGCGACGGCACTGCGTTATTTTGTGGATCCGCCTCATGCCGCAGCTTTCTCCTGGTGCCATGCGCCGACAGCCTCGAAGACCGCAGCGGCCTGAGCCTCGTCCACGGTCACGATGCTGGGAATCGCCAGCCAGGCCATGCCGATCCGATGGTTCGGATTGCACTCGTCGCTGACCTGTTTGTAGAAGTGCTGGATGAGGTCGGTGAGCTTCTCGGCCAGGTGGACGCCTTCGGGACTGAACTCCAGCGACTTCGTGTACTCCTCGCCATCCTGGCCGATGCACAGGCCGGCGATGTAGATCGTCCAGCGGTGCGGGATTTCGCACATAGCGTCGACGATCCGGCGGCTGCTGACGTTCTTGCAGTTCCTCCAGTTGACCAGGCCCTGCTTGCCGCTGGGGTCGATGTTGACGACGGCGACGTGGTTGCTGGAGAGGAGGGCACGGCAGGCACGTTCGATGCGAGCACGGAAGTTGTGAGGCTTGCGCTTGCTCATAAGTCGTCCGCCATTTTCCGCAGCCTCGCCCGCTCGGCGGCGGTAGGACGTTGACGCTTGCGGACCAGGACCGTCTCCGGGTCGATCTTGTCGCTCCGCACCGGGAGCGGGAGAGCAGGGCAGTCACCCAGCTGGATCATCTGCCGGCCAGATGCGAAGAAGGCAGCTTTCGCTGCCTCCAGTTGTGCCTGACGCTCAGCGCCGGCGAGGATGTAGTTGTTGGTCATGCTGCCTTGCTCCTCAGCTTCGCCTCGTAGTCGTCGACGAGCAGTTTGAATTCCCATAGGTCCTGTTCCAGCGCCTCGATGTAGTCATCGTCACGCTTGAACTCGCGAAGCCAGAGCTGGCGGCCCACAGGCTTGAGAAGCGGGCAATACATCCCGATGTGCCACCACTTCCTGCCGGTGATCCACATGCAGCCCTGGACCTGGTCGATCACGTCGCTGGCATCGTTGTCGATGTGGAAGGCCCGGAGTTTGTCCGGGGCGAGGAAGCATTTGTACTCGCTGCCGCCATCGTCGTTGATGAAGCCGTCAGCGCTGGCACCGAACGCCCCGTCATCGGTCTTCACCAGTCCGACCTGCGTCACGACCAGGCCTGTCTGGATTTCGTGCTCCATCCTGGCTTCCGGTTCGAGCTCATGGCCGCGGCGCATCTGCCAGGTTTCGAAGCCTCCATCCAAAGGCTTGCCACCGATCCGCTCTACCGCCAGCTCGAAGGCGTAGGTGAGGGCGGCGTTGGATGGCTCGCCAACCTTCTCGCCATCCAGGGCGCGCTGGACAACCTCGGCTTTCGGGGCGGCTTTGTAGCCGGCCAGTTCACGCGCCCTGGCTTCAGTGCGGCCGGCGAGGAGGGCTTCGACATAGGTCCGCTGCTGGGTGGTCAGGCCGTTCACTTTGGAGCGTGCGGTACTGAACATGCTCGCGGTGATGGTCCCGGCGCGGCCCTCAAGCCATTCCTGAGACCCTTGTACACAGTTGATGACGATCATGCGGCTGCCTCCAGTTGTTTTCCTTTGGCCACCACAGCGGCCTTGACCTGTTCGTAACCCTGCTTGTCGTTGGCGCTGCGCAGCTCGACAACCGCTACTTTCCAGACTTCCGTCAGGGCCTCCGGGTTCGGGGCGCTGGCAACGCGGTCGAGGATGTCGGGAACCAGTAGCTGCTGGGCGGCGTCGGTGTTGATCTCCCCGGCGCCTTGGCCGTCGTCATCCCGCATCTCGCTGGTGGTGATGTTGAGCAAGGCGCACATCACGTACCGTTTGCCGTAGGTCGTGGATGATCCAACCGCCTGGACTGCATTGCGGCCTTTGCCGATATCGACGGGCAGCAGCATCGTTGTCTGTTCGCGGTGTCCGTCACGGTGCATGAGGATTCCGGTGATGCTGACCCCAGCGCCCGTGTGCTCGACCTTGAAACTGATCGCGAACCCGTGGGTTTGCATGATCGGCTTGAGCGTGGTGTTGATGTCGTCGAGCGTGGCGTAAGTCTTTTCGGTGTGCTCGTTCAGCGCGCCATGCCCCACCGTAGGGATTTCGCACTGCATTTCCGCCATGGCGGCGTTGAACGCGGCCTCTGCGGCCTTGGCCTGCATCCGCTCGTGCATCGCCAGCAGGCGCTCCATTTTCTCGATGTCGCAGGTTGGGTCGGCTGCCGCGCGGCTGATGACAGCCAGGATGCTGGTGTCAGCTGGTGGCGGAGCGACCGCTGGCCGGCGTTGTTCCGGCAGGATGATGGGGCTGGTCATGGTGACGGCCTCAATACTGGATGGTGACGTTGGGGATTTTGCGCTGAGCGATCAGGGTGACCGCTTGCTTCGCGCAGGCCTCTGGCATGCCGCCCTCGATGAAGGCTTCCAGGGCGGTGCGATTGATGGCGCGGCGGTGCTCTTCATCGCGCTCACGGGCTTCTTGCTGGCTCAGGATCACTGCGGCAGCGGCATCAGCACGACGCCGTTCGTCCTGGCGGGCCTGTTCGGCGGCCTGCTCAGCTCGCCGGGCGGCAGCTACACGTTCTTCCTCGGCTTGACGGAGGGCGGCTTGACGGTCGATTTCCGCCTGTGCCGCGGCGCGCTCCGCTTGCTCAGCCTGCAGTTTCAGTTCCAGCTCGCGGCGGTCAGCGGCGGCCTTCGCTTCCTGTTCCCGGCGCTGAACGGCCTCCCGTTCGGCCTGGGCTTTCTGCTCAGCCTCAAGGCGAGCTTTTTCTGCGGCCTCGCGAGCAATACGCTCTTCGCGGTCTTTCTTCTCGCGGGCTTCAGCCTCGGCGCGCAGGCGGGCCAGTTCTGCCTGCTCGGCTTCGTACTGCTCACGCTTGGCCAGAGCTGAGCGGAGGGCGGTCAGGACCTTGTCCTTCTCGCGCGCTGCCTCCGACTCGAATTCCTCCCAGTGCTCGCCGATCTCCATACCTTCTGCTTCTGCGATCAGCCCTTTGATGTGCAGGGAGCCCAGTTCACTGAGGTCGTCCGCCAGTGACTTCAACCAGGTCAGGCGCTCGTTGTGCTTGTCGATCCTGGCGTCCTCAGCGGCCTGCCACTCGTTCAGCGGCCGGCGTACCTCTTCTTGCCAGGCATCCAGCGTATCGCGCATCCGCTTGCGTTCGGCGTCGATCTTCTTCGGGATTTCCTTGAGGTCGGCGACCAGTTCCTTGCCGACGTTGTCCAGCGCCGTCTTGGAACGAGCCACGCTGTAAGCGATCGAGGCGATGGCCTCGCGCCCCTTGCGGGTGCTGACGTCTGGCACGAAGGCGTCGAGTTCGGCGCGAATCTTTTGAAGGAACGGGTCCAGGCCATTGGCAGCCTGGAATACCTGGAGGGCCGTTTCTTTCGGCGGCACCTCGACGAGTTGGGTTTGTGCAGACATTGGAGTGCCTCGCGCCAGGGCGGCGCCTTCAGTTGGGGAAGTGGGGATTGGGGAATGCCAAGTCACGCCCGTGAAGTCAGGCGGGCAGCCCTGGCTGCCGGTGATATTTGCGCGCTCTTGCCGGCCTACGCTCCACTCAGGGTACGGTTATCGCCGAAGCGCCCGCCGTGCTCGGGTGTGTATTCAGGAAGTGATGTTGCCGGCCAGGGCGCTCAGGAGTAGCCAGCCGGTGCAGAAGGTCAGAGCGATGAATGAGCCGCGCCAGGTGGCGAATCGGCGGGCACGCTGGCGGTTGGTCATGGCGAGGGCCTCAGATGCTTGCGCACAAGCTCGTGCAAAGCCTTGCCGTCACGACTTATGCGTTGGCCGCGCAACTGCCATTTTCGAGTGCTTGGCCAGCAATCGATGACCTTGTTGCCGGGAAGCTTCAGCACAACGTGGTAGCCGTCATTGTGCTTCGAGTGCTGAACACCGGTATTGCTCAGCCAAGTTTCGAACCGGGCCATGTTCTCCAGCTTGCGGGCCTTCTTGTCGACCGAATCACCGCCACCGCAGGTGCGGCAGGTCCTGGTGTAGCCAACATCCTCGCCTATGTACTCGCAGCACATGGCGCAGTGGCTGCCGTCGGCGATGCTGTCCTCGAAGAAGCTCATGCCCTCACCTCATACCCGACTGTCCACTCGCCGCAGATGCAGGCTCGGCATTTCCAGGCTTGCGGGTTCTCGATGCTGGCCAGTTCGGCCTGCTGAATCGCGGCGGCGAAAGTTGCTCCCTTGAACAGCAGCAGAGCGCGACCTGCGGGCATGGCATGCGCTTCGGACAATTCTGCTACTTGCTCGTCGATGAGCGACTTCACAACTGGTGTAGTCATGCTGCCTCCTGGCGGGCGCTGACGGTCTTGTTGAGGCGCCCGCAGTGGTGGTCGAATTCGTCGATTGTGATCCGCCCGTCCTTCATCATTTCCACCAGTTGGCGCTGGATGGTGGCTTCGAACTCAGGCGGCGTCTGGGGATGGCTGAGCGCTTCGAGCTGTTGGTCGATCAGGATATGAGCACTCATGATCAGATATCCTCCGAGTCAGCGATCACCCCATCCTCTGCCAGAGGCTCAACGAGACGGTCTGCAATCTCGCGCAGAGCTTCGATAGCAGAAGGGCGCCCGAGGAGGTTCTCGGCAACTTCTCTCCCGTCGCGCGGACTGCAGAGGGCGGACCATACAAGCTGGCCCAGAGCTGAGGGCGATGCCCCGAAACCCTCAAGGCAACTCATCGCAAGCTCATCGAGCTGCTCGGCAAACTGCTCGAAAGTGACCTGCCTTGCAGGCTTGCCGCTGCGCTTGACCGTGACATCGCCACCCGCCAGCAGTCGGTCGGAGGCATGCTCGATCCACGCCTGAACAGCGTTGCCGTGGGCAGAATCATCATCCGGCTCGGCGTTGTCGTAGCGCCATTGTGCTGCTTGAAGTGCGCTCATGGCGTCCTCCAGTTGGTTGAGTGGCCGCATTGGTCAGGAGCCAGGCGCGGGTGACCAAACCCACCGTGAAAGGTGGCCTGGCGCCTGCCAATGCGGTCGAGTGAAGGGGGGGAATGCCCGCTGCTATATTCCAGTGAGTCGATCATCGATAAGGAGATCCAAATGAGCTGGGATGAGAGCAGGCGCAAAGCAACTTGCGCTCAATGCGGGCATCAGGGAGTCCAGATCGCCCGCTCGGACGATTGGGGAAGATCCGAAGACAGATGGGATGGCTTTGACACCGTGCCCGCCAATGACTACGAGTATCATCGCGGCCGATCCCAAGCCCATGTCCCGATCTGCAAATGCGGGAGCCGGAGCATCGAAATTGGCCCGGTGATATCCCCGTAACAGAAGGCCCGAAAACCTTGGGCCCGAGTGTCAAAGTTGCAGGCGCCCGGCACCACCCGGGATGTATCTGGCCTAGCCCTTATGGGCTCCGGATTCGCCTGCGTGACGGAGTAAGGTGCAATTCAATTGCGAGGTTGCGATCCAGCTGCAGCGATCGCATCCCTGAGGGCCTGCAACTGGCTGGCGGGGAGCTCGCCAACGAGCTCATGCGGAATCGCGTCAAGCAGGGCGCTCGCCGCTGTATGCACAGCTTCCAGTTTGGGTCGCGAGATTGACGGCCCGCGCATCGTGCCGGCGGTGACCTTCGTCTTGCCTTTGGCTTGGGCCCTCTCCAGTTCGGCGCCGAGCACCTTGCCGGCGTCTTCACCGTGAGCGCGCACAACCTGGGCAGCTGTCGTCGCGGAGACCTGCCCTGCTGCGACCAAGCTCTGCACGTCGGTGTTCGCATTACCGACGGTGACCACCTGCTCGACGTGCTGTCGGGTCTTGCCGACTTTCTTGGCGATCTGGTCGACAGTCCAGCCGAAGGCTTTGAGGCGCTTGTAGCCCTCGGCCAGTTCAAGCGGGGAGAGCTTTTCGTTCTCCTGGCTGGAGATGATCCGGGCCACTCGATCGGCATCGCTGCCTTCGAATGCGACAACCGGAATCCAGGCCTCCAGGATGTCTGGGTTGTCCTTGTTCGGCGTGCGCGGGAGGCGACCGGCCTTGTCCAGCTTGATCAGTGCGCGGCGCCGGCGGTGACCGTCGACTACCCATACGCCGCCCTCCGCCCGCGGGCGAACCTCCAGCGGGGGAATCTGGCCGCCGCCGGCGATGAACTCAGCCAGCAACGCGATGCTCTGCTTGAGTGCGGGACCTTCGGTGCGCAGGTTGAAGCCCGGCTCTTCATGAAGGTCTTCGAGCTGGACTTTCATGGCGTCCGCGCGCCGGACCTCGCCATCCTTGATCATTTGCTTGAACGATTTGGCCATGCAATTGTTTTCCGTTGAAGTGGCTGCATTGGTTGTGTGACCCAGTTCGCGGAGTCGAACCGCGTCAACCGGTGTAGCCCTCGCCGCTGATCAAGCGGCCTGACTGGGTCACACACCGATGCAGCCTGGCGATAGGAGCCAGGAGATCGGGCCAGTCTGTTCCTGGCAGTCAAGGGATAGGCGCCGGTTACGCTGTCCGGCTCCAGCGCTCTATGGGGCTTGCGCCACGGTCGAACTGGACGGTTTGGCAAATCACGACGCGGGCCAATTTCTGCAAGCTGGCCATGCTTCGCCGGCAGTTAACGACAGGCTGTCGCGGCGCTGGTTGTTCAGTCGTCCTTTTCCTGGACTAGCATCTTCTCGATGTCTGCCGGGTTCGGTTTTTTCCAGTTTTTGATCTGCCCCGTTTCCAGGTCGATGTTCAGGATCAGATAGTCGCCGTAGTGCTCGCCCGGGAAGAAACCGGGAACGTAGCCCTCGTAGCTGCCCACTTCTTCGCCCTGTGCGTCCTGCAGTCCTGCTGCAAATCTGTCGCGCACCTTGATGTGAAGGCGAAGCTCTGTCACGTCGACCTGAACCGTTTTCTGCTGATTGATCTGCATGCTGCATTCCTCGGTTGATTTCCCGTCTGGTCCTCAACCTCGAAGGCCAGCCGGTGAAATCAGTGAGAGGCGAATCTGCGGTTCCAGCGCTCGACCAATTTGAGAGCTCTCCCTCGCGACTTCACAAAACGAACTGGGCGTATCTCATTTTCCTGGGCGCAGGGCAGTGAACTGCATTCGGTGTCACTCCATGTCTTTGAGATGGCCCATCCCTTGCTCACACTGTGACCCTCGCAGTAGAGCTTCATGCCGTGAACAACTCTTGCTGCTGGGGTGTCGGATTCAGGAAAGCCACCAGTTGGTTCGTGGACCACTCCGTGACGTCGGTCCAGTCGGGATGCAGAACCTTGAGCACGGTCGGGTGTAGCCACCTGCCTTGCTGCTTGTCGGGGCTGATGCAGAACTTGAAGCCCTGGTCCCGCAGGTTCATGCCGCCTCCTTGCAGTCAGATGCGGTCATGCGCTGACCGTCTTCCAGCTCGACCACGCACACGCCATTGCGGTAGCCGCGCTCCGTGTTGAGCCGGTTCGCCTCGCGGATGCAGGCAGCCAAGTCGCTGTCGGTGAACACCTGCAGCTCGCCGCGCAGGGTGATGCGAATGACCCTGTTCATGCTGCCTCCAGAGCCTGCTGGGCCAGCAGCTCAGTAACAGCCTCGGCCGGCGTGCAGCCGTCGGCGTAGAGGTCATGCAGGTCGCTTTCTTCTCGCGAGCCCAGGCCTACCTGATTGCCAAGCAGCGCGGACGCCTTGTCGATCCAGCGGTAGTAGGTGCGCTCTTCAGCGTCTGCGCGGCATTCATCAGCCGCCATGGTTGCCATGTTGAACATCGTGAATCCCTCCGTTTGATTTCCCTGATACCCCTCGGGAGAAGGGCACCAAGTGAAATCGTCCGCACCTGCTTACCAGGTCATTCGCTCAGTTCGGTCAACACCTCGTCCGCCGTCGCAGTGGTCTGCGCGTTGGCAGGCTTTCGGGCCTGTCGGGTCGCTGGTCGCCGGTAGAGGCAAGTGCGGTTTTGTTCATCGGTTTACTGACCTCCCACCGATGGAGCCGGGAGTGACCTAACCGGTTGGTCCGGGTAGTCGGGCATGGCGCTGGCTGTTAAAGAGCGGCGGCCGGTGAGGGCCTCCCGAGGGGCTGTGTAGTGCCTCGGCGAAGTGAAATTTAGCCCCAAGCTAAAATATCGTCAATAGCTCAAAGCTAAATTATTTTCGCTGAGCGACAAAGTGCTGCCCGCTGCCACATCCACGCTGGCCCCTTTACGTTCGATTTAGCAGTCAGCTATGATTCGCCAATACCTGTGCGAATATACAGTAGTGGGGGGGTAGGAGCATGGCAGCAGTACTTCAGGAAATTTCGCTCCCGGTGCGCGAGGAGCTGTCAGGGATCGAACGGTTAGGCCTGCGTGTATCGGCGATGATTAACTCGCCGATAGCGCAGTTGGGGAGGAGGGTGCTGATTCACCGCCTGGACACGGACAGCGACCAGGACTGGGAGGCGATCATGGAACTGCTATCCGAAACGGACGGCCTGGATATGACGTTCTGCGATGACGGATCGGTGATCCTGCAGTGGGAGAGGGCAGAAGATTGTGATCAAGCAGTAAGTCGGGGAGAGGATGAGGGGGACGACAATCCGAATAACGACAATGCGCCCTTCTGATGGGATCAAATGCCCGCGCAAGGCGGGCTAGGATTTCTCGGAGGAGCCGTTAAAGCTTGGACGCATTGTTCTTGGTTTTTTCAGCCGCGGCGCGAGAAGCCGCTTCTGCTGCCGGCTTGTTGAGTACCGTCGCGCTGAAAGTATTTATGTCGGTCGAAAATCGCTGAAGCGTGATGCTGACGCGAGCTCCATCCCATACCAGGGTATCGTTCACAAAAGATGCCCCAGCCTTCGTTTTCACCGCAGGTGCGGTGCGCGATGTGGGCTTGCCGTACTTCTCAGTAAAAAGCTCGGCGGCCTTTTCAAAATCTTCGGTGTTACCTGTGAGCAGGAAATACTCCACCTGGGGGCCGCTCAGCCCGGCAGAAAGGTGATAGTTATACCGAAGGCCAATCGAAGGCTTTCCCTCAATCATGTAGAGATTGCCGTAGGGCTTTTCTCGGCAAAGCTGTGCTTGCTGGAAGCCAATCACGCCCGGCGCGCACTGAGGTAGAGCCATGATGCTGCTGCTTTCGAAGGTCAGGCCAAGGAAGCTCGAGGGCTCTTGGGTCCAGACCTTGGCCGTTGGCTTCGCGGCGAAGGCCGAGCTTGAAGAAATAACGAGTGCAAAGATGACGGCAGATTTCATAGAAGACGTCCCTGTGAATTGAGCCGCCATCCTACCACTCTGGCCATCCGCCATCCGCCATCCGCCATCCGCCATCCGCCATCACGCACCCAAAGAAAAGCCCGTACTGCTACGCGGGCTAAAGGGAATTCGGATGAGCCTTGACTGTGCAGGGTAGGGCGTGAAAAAGCGTGAAGGTATGAAAAAGCCCGCCGAGGCGGGCTATGACGTTTCAGCGTATTTGCGTGGCAGGCCTCACGCCGCTTGAAGTGCGTCGTATAGGTGCTGATTGTTTCCGTCGTAGACAACAATGGAAGCCGACTCGGCCAGAGCAACCATAGCTTGCTGAGTGGACTGCTCCTCGCCTCGCTCCAGAATGATCGTGCGCTTAGTTCTGTCGCGGGAGTTTTTTAGGTCCCCCATTTTCCCGACAGCCCCATAGATGCTTGCCCAGTTCGGTTTCCCGGAGGATCCAGCCGCGATGGTCTGAATTACCATCTGATCCGGCCTGCCGATGTTGATAACGAAGGGGAAGGTCAGTTGGTGACCGCTGGCCCCGCTGAGCACGAAATCTCGTCGCAGGCTCTCCTTATACCTTCTTGCCAGGATCGACCCTACCTTGCGTTGAAATTTTGGGACATGGATAACCAGCATATCGTCACACGCATCTCCGATCCGGGATGCCGCCTCGATAAATCTGGCGATCTGGAAGCCCGCTTCATCCTGGGAGCAAACGGTATGCAGCTCCCCATTCTCGGAAAAGGACATTCCACTTAGCTTGGCAATCTCACCGAATTTTCTGGAGCGCCTCTGGTCCGGCGCTATGCCGTGCGTCATGGCCGTGAAGAGGATGTCAGAGTTATCAGTGATCCGGACCAGGCCGCGACCGATATCTTGAACAAACGCACCAATTGCCGCGCCATCAAATGCCAGGGTCAGAGGGGACTGAATGTATGTCAGGCCATCGCTGATATGGCGGCATTGAAAGCCAAGCTGCCTGCTGATGTCTGCGCAATTCATAGGAGATCCATTTGCCCGCTGTTTTCTTGCGGTCCTCGATTAGGGAGATTGAAGGGTGGTGCGCCCTCAATGTTGGCACGCTCTAGGAAGATGCGCCACAGAGCCTCAATGTGAACCCGATCGATGGGCTCTGCATAGCCAGACGAGCTTTCAGGAACAGGGGTATGAAGGTGCGGGTGGTCTGCCAGCTTCTGGAAATGCGGCATGCCCCGGCCAACAGCATTCACATGCGTGGTGGGCCCGTTTTCATCCAGGGCAAGAACCCTTGCCCCTCCGGACACCAGGGTCATGCTGACTTTGTCAGGAACTCCAGGCAAATCGCTGAACTTGTGGAACAAGTCAATGAAAAGCCCCTCTTGCACTACACCTTTACAGGAAACTGGCACGCGGCATTTATGGGCAATAGGGAACCCGTTGCCGCCCGTGCCAACCCATAAAATGGTGGTAGCTCCAGCCCATGCTTTTTCCAGAGAAATCGCCGACATAGCATCGACGTATGGAATTTTTCCGGCTTTCGCCATCCCCTGCTCCCTGCCACTAGGGTGTTGTAGTTATTGGTCGACGCCATGTCAGATGGCGTGGCCGATGGAGCGGCGCTAATTGGCCTTCTGTCGTGCAATCTTTCCTGCTTTCACCTCATCCCCATACCCACCAGCCGATCCTCCCCAGCCTGCATCACCTGGCAGATCCTGATCACTGCCTGGGCGTCGGTCGAATTTCCCGCCTCGCTCAGGCTAACCGCAATCCGCATCAGCTCGACGGCTGACCACTTGAGGTCGGAGACCAGTCCTTCGAGGTCGCGGCGGAGGTCTTGGTTGGGCTTGGTTAGGGTCATGGTTACACCGGCTGGCCATTCCACACGTAAAGCACTCGAGCGAGAATGTGGGTATCGTCCACGCGAATCTCCTCGGGGTCGTGATGCTTGTTGTCCGAGATCATCTTGAAGCGATCCCGGCCTTTCTTCTGCAGGCGCTTCACGTACAGCATTTCGTCGTGGGAGAAGAGGTAGATGCCATCCCCAGTGAATTCACGGATCGTGATGTCGACGAGCAAAGGATCACGGTCCTTGATGGTCGGAGCCATCGACTGACCCCATCCGGTGATCATTTTCAGGTGGAAGTGCTCTTTGAACTTCACACCCATCTCGCGCAAATGCGTAGGGCTGACCCGAATGTCCTGGAGCATCTCGGGATAGTCGTGGGGGATCTGCCCGCCACCCATCGCGGCTCGAACGTCGTAGTGGGCAATCCACACCTCATCCCCGACCACGCCTGGACGTGAAAAGTCGGCGGTGATGACGTTCGACTTGGGTTCTTCTGCCGCGGCGAGCAGTCGCTGGCGCGTTTCTTCAGAAATCCCTTTGCCACTCTTCGCAAGCATCTGCTTCACCAGGTCAGATGCTGAGGCCGGGGCAGAGTCAACCTCTGGCGCCTCATCCGGCATTGAGTCGAACCAGCCGCGCGGCAAACCCTCGAGCCCCTCTATGCGCCTAGCAACATCATCGCCCAGGTTCTTGGCCGTCTTGTCGGAAAGGATCTGGCTCAAGTGCGCAGCCGACATCTCCCAGCGCTCGGCACAGGCCCCTTTTCTCTGGCTGCCAATCAGCTTTACCAGGTTGTGCTTGCGAATCTCGTAGATATCCATGCGGCGAAGAATGCCAGTGTTTAGCTGGCTGCTAAATGTGCGCAAAGCTAAATTTTCCCTTGCTTGAGTATTAGCCGTAAGCTAAATTTCGCTTTATGTGTAAGGAGAACCCTCATGAATGATCACCTCCGTGATTGGTTGGGCGGGGCCACGAACGAGCGGCGTCAGCAGGTAGCTGGTGCTGCGAACACAACCGTTGGCCACCTATGGCAGCTCGCAGGTGGTCACCGGAAGGCTTCTGCCGAACTTGCTGAACGACTGCAGGACGCCTCTGGTGGCGAAATCACCATCGCCGGCCTGCGCCCCGATCTCATCCCATTCGCACGAAAAGCGCTCAAGGGCGCTGCGTAATTCTTTTCTCTGGAAGGAGCCATCCCAGCATGTACGCCAACCCCAAGCACCTGCACGACCGGGAAATCAAGGTCCGGGTCGACGAGGACACGTTCAACCTGATCCAGGCGCTGGCTGCGTTTCATCGAACCCAGCGTGCAGTGCTTTGCCGCGAGCTGCTCGAGGCGCAGCTGGCCGCGTTGGCTTCGGAGAATACCGACGATAAGAGCGTGGCCTGAAGGCCCGGAGGAGGGCCCATGCCTACTGAACAGGTCGGCCTGGACCAGGAACTGATGGAGCAGCTGGTGCGCGAGGCGGAGCGTCGGGGGATGACGCCTTCCGCACTCGCTGCAGATTTGATCCGTCGTGAGCTGGCTAGCCGAACAAAACCGCGGAATCCCCGTGGCTCTGTTGCACCTTTCCATCGCCGGGCCTGAGCAGGCCCTGATAAGCCCGAGTAGCGGGCACTCGAAGCCGCCCATGGAGGCGGCTCTTCACATCAGCGTTACGGGGGAAATCATGCATACCCGTGCACCCGTTTTTTACTCGTCCCTTCGTGTGTTGGCGCCGCCAGCCGGGAAGGGCTGACATGCAGCACACCCTTCGCACCAACAGGATGGCCAGCCTTCGTCAGCATCTGCGGGTGACCGTATGACGCTCGAGGAACTGCTGGATCGTCCCATTGCATTCCAGCGCTCGTTTGTATCGCTCGGCGTAGGCATCACCGGGGCCCTGATGCTGTCCCAGGCGATCTACTGGTCGAACCGTACCGACGACGCTGATGGCTGGTTCTACAAGACCATGGAGGACTGGGAAGTGGAGACCGGAATGACCCGTTCCGAGCAGGAGAGCGCGCGCAAGAAACTCGTCAAATGCGGCGTCTTGGAGGAGATGAAAAAGGGCGTGCCGTGCAGGCTCTATTTCCGCGTGAATCTGGGCTCCATCGCAGCAAACTTGAATGTGGAAATCCCGCAATCCAGCAAGCGGAAATCCCGCAAGCCAGTTTGCAGGAATCCTGCAAACAAGAGTGCAGGAAAGCAGCAGGCAAGCCCGCGGAAAACCCGCCAGCAAGCTCGCGGAAATCCTGCAAACCTTACAGAGAATACAACAGAGACTACTGCAGAGATTACGGCAGAGACTACAGCAGGTTCTTTGCAGGACGCTCCGGCTGCGCCGCAGCAACCTGCCGTGCTGGCGGTCGTTTCGGTCGAGACGCCGCGGTGCGAAATCCCTGCCGACATGCCGGGCCCGAAAGACCCCACCTGCAAGACCTACAAGTCCTGGGCGAACTACGCGATGGCCTACCGCAAGCGCTACGACGCCTGGCCGGTGTGGAACGCTCGGGTCGCCGGGCAGATGGGCCAGCTCGTTGACCGCCTCGGCGCCGACTTCGCCCACCACGTCGCCGCGTTCTTCGTCGGGATCAACGACTCGAAGCTCATCAATGGCTGCCACAACCTGGGCGACCTGTTGTTCAAGTGCGAGGCCTACCACACCCAGTGGAGGACCAACCGCCAGATGAACTCGACGACCGCTCGCCAGTTGGAGCAGACGCAAGCGAACCTGAACGCCGGCCTGGAGGCTGCGCAGCGGATCATGGATCGCGCCGGAGGTCAGTCGAATGAATTCCTCTAACCGCATGGCGCCCGACCAGATCGCCCGCCTGGCTCTGGCCATCTGCGCAACCGCCGAGGCTTTGGGACAAGCCGTCACTCCGACGGCAGCCGAAGTCATGGCCGATGACCTGGCGGACTTCGCGCCGGATGTCGTCGCCGCAGCGCTCAAGTCCTGCCGCCGGGAACTGACTGCCCGGCTGACCATGGGGGCGATCCTGCAGCGCATCCAGGCGGCTGACGGCCGCCCTGGGAAGGACGAGGCCTGGTCCATCGCGCTCTCCGCGAGCGACGAGTTCGAAACTGTGGTTCTCACTCCGGAGATCCGTCAGGCCATGGCCGCTTCGAACCCGATCCTTCGGGCCGGCGACAAGGTTGGAGCACGCATGGCGTTCATGAGCTCCTACGAGCGCTTGGTCACCTTCGCACGATCCGAGGCCAAGCCGGTGGAGTGGGAGGTCTCTCTGGGCTGCGACCCCCTTCGGCGAGTCACCGCGATTGAGGGCGCAGTCCGCTCGCAGCTGATCAGCCACGAAACCGGAGCCCAGTACCTGGCCGACCTCCGATTGGAGCCGATCACCAGCGAAGGGCAGGCCATTGCCGGCCTGCTCACCGGCGAGGTACGCCCGCAAGTATCGCCTGAACTCCGCGCAAAGCTGGACCAGGTCCGTTCGATTCTGTCGGCAAGCAAGATCCAGAAGGAGCACGCCCGTCGCAAGGAGGCCCAGCGCCACCGCGTCGGGATCTATCTGCGCAAGCGTGAAGCACGAGCTGCGATCGCCAACTATCTCGGGAGCGCTCAATGAAGCCACTGATCACTTTGCAAATGCAGCCTTGCCCAACGAGCTGTGTATCCACCTGCATGGCGATGATCGTCGAGCGGCCGACGGCCGATCTGATCAAAGAATTCCACCAGGCGTACCGGGATGGCGACATCACGTTGCGCAACATGTTGGATTTCCTGGGCGTCGGTTACACAGCGTTCTACAGCGTCGACTGCCCACCACTGGCTGATGAGGGCGTGTACCTGTGCACTGCGCCGTCTCTGAACATCCAGGCTGGGAATCACCAGATCCTGATTGAGGTGACGGATGACGGCTATTTCGTCTTCGACCCGGTGCGGGGGCGCGAAGATCGCATGTTCTACGTCGCCCGGGGTAAGGGCGAAGGTGACCCGCTTGCAGTTGACCTCGGCGGATTCGTGGTCGACGCCTTCGTCTCACGCTGCCAGGTGCTCGCCGCTCGTAGTGGCCAGCCGGCGGAGGTCGCATGAAGACCGTGATGACCCTCGACAAGGGCAGGCTTCAGCCCCTGCTGTGGTCGGTCGTGGCCGCCTGGCGCACCGGTGACAGTGATCAGCAGCGCCACACCGACGCACTGGACGAGTTCCTGGGTGACATCACGGTCGAGGAGGTTGCTCTCGGACTGCTGGAAGAGATTCGCCAACTGAGCGCCCAGGTGCGTGTCGCGGAACAGCATCTGCAGGAGGTGGCTCATGGTTGATCTCAACTCACTCTCGCCACAGGCGCGCTCCGCTGCAATGCGTGGCGGCGTGGATGGTTGGGGGCAATGGGGGAACGGTATCCAGCACATCCGCTACATGGAACCGAAGCCAGCCAAGGCTCGGCGCCACTGCCATTGCGGCTGCAAGCGTCGGGCTACCCATTACGGCTGTGCGAATGGCGTCACACTCATCAGCGGGTGTGAGCTTCGCATCCGACGTTGGGTAAGGGAGGGCAGGTGATGGCTGAGAGGATCAGCGTCAACAGCCAGGCCAAGCTGACGGAGGCCGTCACGCTGCTCACGCAGCTCTTCCGCGAGAAGAAGTTCGTGGTAGTCAGCATGCGCCCGGGGAAGGACCGCACCCTGGATCAGAATGCATTGTGGTTTTCGATGTACGAGCGGATCGCCAAATCGACCGAAATGGGCGACGTCGAGGATGTCCGCCGGTACTGCAAGCTACACCACGGCGTCCCGATCATGCGCTCGGCCAGCGCCGAGTTTCGTGAAGGCTACAACCTGGCGCTGCTGCACCTGCCCTACGAGATCAAGCTCCGCTGGATGGGGGCTTGTGCCATGTTCGGCCCTGACGGTTTCCCGGTGACCCGGCTGCTCACCCGGGAGCAGGGCTGCATGTACACCGACCGCATCGCCGTCGAGTTCACGGCCAAGGGCGTGTTCTTCGGGGATCTGCTGGGGGAGGCTGCCGCGTGAGGACGCCTCTCAAGGAAGTGAAGCGGAAAACGTGCAAGTCCTGCGGCGAGAAGTTCACGCCGAGCTTCAACAGCACGCAGGTGGTCTGCAGCCCCAAGTGCGCCCTGGATCATGCGCCGGCGAACCAGGAGAAGGCGCGTAAGGCGATCGCCCAGCGAGAGCGCCGCGCTGTCCAGGTCCGCAAGCAGAAACTCAAGAGCCGCGCCGACTACGTGCGTGAAGTCCAGACGGTGTTCAACCAGTGGGTTCGCCTGCGTGATGCGGACTTGCCATGCATCAGCTGCGGCCGTCACCACCAGGGCCAGTACCACGCCGGACACTACCGCACCGTAGGCGCGAACCCGGAGCTCCGCTTCGAGCCGCTCAACGTCCACAAGCAGTGCGCGCCCTGCAACAACCACAAGTCCGGCGACATCGTGAATTACCGGATCAACCTGGTACGCCGGATCGGCGCCGAGGCAATCGCGTTTCTTGAAGGGCCTCATGAGGCCCGCCGCTACACAATCGAAGATTTGAAGGCCCTGAAGGCCGAGTACAAAGCCAAGATCAAGGAATTGAAAGGGGAAGCAGCATGATCTACACCAGCGTATCTGGAGCAGTGGTTGCCGCCCTGGCGGCGGGAGAGAAAGGGGCCGCAAAAGGCCAGGCCTGGCAGAAACTCTATAACCCGAACGAAGAGGAGGGCGGGTGTCTGGTCTCCCTGTCGTCAGTCGGTGGAGAGCTGGATAGGACACAGGTGGACTACTGGGTGGCCGCCAGGCTTCATCACCTGCTGATCCCCCGGCACTGGGATGCGCTTGTGGCCAAGTACAGCACCAGTAAGGCGATGAAGGTCAAGGCGATCGCCGCGGTGAGGCCGCTGATCCCTAGTCCCGCCAAGCCACTGTTCGTATTCAAGGCGGTCACCGCCTGGGCTATTCCGAAGCTTCCAGGCGCTGGTCGAAAGGGAGCTAAGGCGGTGTCGGTGGATATTCCGCTGGATACTCCAGCATGGCGCCGAGAGGCCCTTATCAGGGCTGCTGTCGCTGCTGGGGTTGCCGACAAGAAGCGGGTCGAGGCCGTGGAGGAGGATGTGATTATCCTGCCCGATAGTTTCTACGACATGAACACCTGGGATCTCGACGCGGCACCTGAGTCGACCCGGCGCCGCTGGCGGGCGGATATCAACGAAAGACTGAACGAACTGGTGGCCGAAGCCCTGGCGGAGGCTCAGCGCATTCTGGAGGCGGAAGGACTGATGCTGAACCACGCGGCGTGATTGCCTGTTGACATCAGTGAGCGACTGAGCGAAATTATACCCATCCTGTCATTCCTGCGCGTTTAGGATTGGCAACAAAGCCCGGCCAATGTGTCGGGCTTTTTTATTTGTGGCTTATTGCTATCGCTGCCGGTGTCAATTTATTGTTCTTCTTTCCGTCCAATAATTTGACGAGGTAAGAAGTAATGTTTTCCGAATTAGCTGGCTCGGTTCAACTCCTGTGGCAGTCCCTAACAACTGGAGTTCTGTCGGTTGTGCTGGTGTGCATAGTCTTCTATCTGGGGCGTAATTCACGGTACGGTTCGACTTGGCATTACGTCGCCACACCTGTGTTGATGGCTTTCTTGATGTTTGTTCCTCACGGGTGGAACGCGGCTTTTGGGGCTGACTCTAGTGACTTTCAAAGCCTCTTGGAGGCCCGAAAAATGCTACCTGCCGCCTCATTGTTAGAGGCTGATTTCTGGGGCGTTCTCGCAGGCTCTGCGATTGGTGTGGTTGCGTCCTTTTACTTGCCCGCCCGCAACCGTTGGTAACCCGTGCTGCTGAGTGCTCGCCAGTTGCGGTATTTGTTCATAGCTACCGTTGAAGACCCTATGGAACCGTGGGGCGCAGTCATTGTGGCGACTGGAGAAAAGTGCCGCGATAGCGATCTGAAAGGGTCGTAGACTCAATCTATCCCAAGCCTCGGCAGCCGCTGGGGCTTTTCATTTTGGAGTTTTGGATGGATCCGACCGACCTCGGCCCAGGCACAGCCACCTGGCTGGGTGGTACGGGCACCGTCCTGCTGGGCGGCTTCCTATGGCTCCGCAAGTTCCTGTCGAAGGATGCAGCGGACCGAGCCATGGATACCGCCGACATCGGCACAGTCCGCCGTCTGAATGAACTGCTCGACTCCGAGCGCGAGGCCCGCAAGCTGGCTGAGGCCCGCGCCGATCAGTTCGCGAAAGAGCGCAATGACCTGGCCGCAACCGTCGGCCGGCTCGAAGGCAAGATCGAGGCCCTGACCAGCCAAGTCGGCCAGCTTACAGATCGCGTCACCGCCCAGAGCGAGGAGATCGCCCGCCTGCGCGGAAAGCTGGGAGGTGCGTCCTGATGGACAGATGCGCAATTGAGTTCATCGCCCGCCGCTGGTGGCGTCGGGTGGAGGTCTGGATGATCGCCGGCCTGCTCATCGCCGGCGGAGCGGTCCTC
Source organism: Pseudomonas japonica (assembly GCF_900188455.1). Taxonomy (GTDB): domain Bacteria; phylum Pseudomonadota; class Gammaproteobacteria; order Pseudomonadales; family Pseudomonadaceae; genus Aquipseudomonas; species Aquipseudomonas japonica. The sequence goes on from NZ_FZOL01000003.1 coordinate 121,995, forward strand.
GGCTGGCAGTCGGCCTATTGGTCCATGGCCAGCACTCAGGCCCACCAGGTTGATGAGATCCGCAAGGCCTATGACGTCGCCATGGAAGAGCGTGACCGACGGCTCGAAGAGCTGACCCGCCGCACGGAGAACGCCGCAGCAACTGCATCTGATGCGGCGACCACAGCAACCCAAGCGGCAGATAGGGCTGATGAGGCCCTGAACAGGGTTTCGCCGTAAGCGCGCCACATTTTCCCGATGCGCCATGTCGTGGCGCGCTCACCAGATCAGCTGAGTTCCGTCATGACCACTATCGCCTACAAGGACGGCATCATCGCCTACGACTCCCAAATCACCCGGGGCGACGTGATCACCTACGACGACTACGAGAAGTGCCTGGAGCGTGATGGGGTGAAGTTCATCTGCTCCGGCGCGGTTCCGGACTTCGCCAGGCTGGTCGACGCTTACTTCGGCGGCACGCCAGAGGGAAGCATCGACGTAACAGCCATGGTCTTGGATGGCGAGCAGCTCATGATGGTTGCGGTGGATGACAACACCGGCCTATGGAAGTCGCCAATCATGCTCGACCGTCCATACGCCATTGGCAGCGGCACGCCTTACGCATTCGCTGCGATGGATATGGGCGCATCCGCCGAGAAGGCCGTCGAGATGGCTGCAAAGCGCGATACCAGCACTGGCGGAAAGATCAGAACGCTGAGGGTTGCCTCGGCGCAGTAGCATTCAGAACAACGCATAGCTAAACGCGGTGCCAGGAATTGCAGCGACTTTGGTGCGTGATTCGTAGTAAAACTGCCCTGAGTTCGTCAGTTTCGATTCGATGAGCTCGGCCGCGTCTGTACTGTCGTCAGTTTGGAAAATTCCGAGCGCCCAAAACGAGCGAAGATCCAGTTCAGACTTCCTGACTTTGGCAACCTTCGCTAGATCCGCAACCATATTCGATATGCAATTGCCCTGCTGAAGGTGCTGCTTGATTTCCAAGGCAACGTATCGATCAAGCACCCAGTGCTTTTTTCGAATGATGAAGTCAGGCTTGAAAAAGTAGCGCTGCTTTTCCATGCGGTAATCGAACTCAAGCGATTGCTCGCGATGCCACTCAGGTTCGGAGCTGTGCTCCGCCAAGAACCTGGCAAATTCGATTTGAAACCAGATTTCCCAGCCCGTGATTTCTTGGTCGGTAATCACATTAAATGCGGACTGAAGGCTGTCTCTGTTGAAGAGCTCGTGGAGCAGCTCGCTCATGTACTCGAAGTCTGGTTTCGGCTTGATCATATTTTTTCCTATGGCAATTCCAGCTGAGCGCTGGCGCAGCGGCGTACTGTTGCCGGTAATCGGCCACTATTGCAAGACTGGACGGACCTCATGACAACTAAGCAACCCGACTGGGAGGCGATCGAGCGAGCCTACCGGGCCGGGGTGCTTTTAGTTGAGCCTTTTGCAAGATCGACAGCTGCTGTAATTGCTGCTCGGGCTTGAGGGCTGTTCTTCCAGCAGGTTGAACCTAGTGCGGCTGATGCTTGACCCAAAATGTCGCTGACATCCGATTTACCTAGCTCAGCCAGCGATTCGATTCCCATCTGCTCTAGCCTAGTAATGACGGTTGGGCCTATGCCTTTGAGAGCGAGCAAAGCGGTTCTTTCATCCGGTGAGAACGGCATCATAAATTCCTTTTCGTGCAATGAGTCCGCAGAAGTGTGCCCGACGCTAGAGGGTGCCTCAATAGACCGGCGTCATCGTTTTCAGTGTCAGCAATGCAGCGAATCCAGGGGGGAGCGTGTGAACAGACCACTTCCCCCGGTGCCACTACTTGAGGTGTCCGAGTTATCCGACTTTGGTATTCGCCTGACTCCGGCTCCCGAGGTATGGGACTGGCTCCAAGCCGAGATCCTCGCTGACACCGGCAGCATTCACAACCAAGACCATGCGCACCTGATCGACGCCAGCATAGGCGTGCTCTGGGCATCCTCAGGATTCGCCAAGCAGGGCCGGGTTGTTTTGGGCCAGGCTGAGCAGGTCATGTTCCGCGCTGGAGGCTGGCAGAAAGCTCGCCAAGAGCAACAGATGCGGGAGTGGTTCGGCGAGGAGCCGGATTACCTGATCACGCTGGCCGCTGACTACTGCGCAGAATGCACTGATGCAGAGTTCTGCGCCCTGGTCGAGCACGAGCTCTACCACATAGCCCAGGCGACCGATCAGTACGGCGCGCCCAAGTTCACCCAGGACGGCATGCCCAAGCTTGAGATGCGCGGCCATGACGTCAGCGAGTTCGTTGCGATTGTCCAGCGCTATGGCGTGGGGCATCCCGAGGGCGACCTGGCTCGCATGGTTGAGGCTGCCAAATCCCCGCCATCCATCAGCCGAGCGTCTATCGCCAATGCATGTGGCACATGCCTGTTGAGGTCTGCGTAATGCTTGAACAATGGAAAACGATCGCGGATTACCCCGACTACGCCATCAGCAACCTTGGCCGGGTGAAAAGATTGACCTCGCGTACCTGTGCCAAGGCCGGGTCAATCCTCAAGACCCCGGGCAGAAGCAAGTCCAGGCCTTACTTGAGCGTTGATCTCTGCTTCCTGGGAGGTAAGAGCACAGAACTGGTTCATCGGCTTGTGGCAATTGCTTTCCTTGGCGAGCCGCCATTCCCAGGCGCTGAGGTCAATCACATCGACGGCAACAAAGGCAATGCGTCCGTTACCAACCTGGAATGGATCACCTCATCTGCGAACCAGCAGCATGCATACGCCGCTGGATTGCAGTGTGCGAAGGGTGAGTCGAACGGACAGGCAAAGCTGCGCGAAGTCGAAGTGCTCGAAATGCGTAGCCTGCATGCCTCTGGATCAGCCAGCGTTGAATGCCTGGCTGACCGATACGGGGTACATAAGCGAACTGCGCTCGATGTCGTGAACAGGAAGTCCTGGGCGCACATCTGACGCTGCAAGCCGGCCGCCTGAAGTGGCCAAGATCAACATATCGAGGGCCTGCGGAACCTGTCTGCTCAAGTCTGCCTGACCCCTGACAGACCCAAGACGGATGGAAACCTATGGCGGCCCTGAGCAACGAGGTGAAAGCCTTCATCGTTCAGGCCCTGGCCTGCTTCGATACCCCCTCGCAAGTAGCGGCAGCTGTCCGAGAAGAATTCGGCATTGAGGTAACCCGGCAGAAGTGTGAGGCGCACGACCCTACCAAGCGCGCCGGGCGAGACCTGGCCAAACGCTGGGTAACCCTGTTCGAAGACACCCGTAAGCGCTTCCGGGAAGAGACCGCAGACATCCCGATCGCTAACCGTGCATTTAGATTGCGTGCACTGGGGCGCATGGCTGAGAAGGCCGAGGCCATAAAGAACATGGCCTTGAGCGCCCAACTTCTGGAACAGGCCGCCAAGGAGTGCGGCGACATGTACGTCAACCGCAAGATCGAACCCGACAAACCCCTGGGCTCCCAGGCGGATCAGCAGCACGCCGTTGCTGAGTACACGCTGGAGCCAGATGAGAATGTCCCGACTACCCCGTACCTATGAGGCTCCGGTCAAGCTGACGCCGAAGCAGGCGAACATCTACTGCTGGGGCTTTCAGCCCGTGGCGCGCTTCCGCGATGCGGTCTGCGGGCGACGGTTCGGCAAGACATTCCTCGGCAAGGCTGAAATGCGCCGTGCTGCAAGGCTGGCGGCGGAGTGGGGCGTCAGTGTCGAGGACGAGATCTGGTATGCAGCCCCGACGCAGAAACAAGCCCGCCGGGTGTTCTGGCGGCGACTGAAACAGGCCATTCCTCGTGAGTGGCGGGAATGCAAGCCGAACGAGTCGGACATGCTGATCACGCTCAAGAGCGGTCACCTGATACGCTGCGTGGGCTTGGAGAACTACGACGACTTGCGCGGATCCGGTCTGTTCTTTGTCCTGGTGGATGAATGGGCCGACTGCAAGTGGGCGGCCTGGGAGGAAGTCCTGCGTCCGATGTTGTCGACGTGTGAGTACGTCGTGCCAGGCATCGGCAAGTGCAAGGGCGGTCACGCTTTGCGTATTGGCACCCCGAAGGGCTTCAACCACTGCTACGACACGTACCGCGACGGGCAGACTGACGGAGAGCCGGATCACAAGAGCTGGCTGTACACCTCGCTCCAGGGCGGCAACGTCCCGGCCGAAGAGCTGGACGCGGCGCGCCGCAAGATGGATCCGCGCACCTTCCGGCAGGAGTACGAAGCCAGCTTCGAGAACTATGCCGGCGTCGTGTACTACACGTTCAGTCGCACCGAGAGCCGCACCAGCGAGCGCATCAAGCCAGGCGAAACCCTACACATCGGCATGGACTTCAACGTCATGAAGATGGCGGCAGTCGTCTATGTGGTTCGGGACGGTTTGCCGCTGGCACTGGATGAATTCCACTCGGTGCGTGACACGCCCGAGATGATCGAGAAGATCAGGGCCCGCTTCCCAGGTCACAGCATCGCCGTCTACCCGGACGCCAGTGGTCAGAACACCAGCAGCAAGAACGCGAGCGAGTCGGACCTATCGCTGCTGATGAAGGCCGGATTTACAGTGGTGGTCGATTCCACGAACCCCAGCGTGAAAGATCGTGTGAACTCGCTCAATGCGGTACTGCTGAATACCTACGGCGAGCGCCGGCTGAAGGTCAACATCGACCAGTGCCCACAGCTGACGCTCTGTCTCGAGCGGCAGACTTACGACAAGCATGGCGACCCGGACAAGGACCCGAAGAAGGGCCATGACCACATGAACGACGCCGCCGGCTATTTCATCGCCAAGCGCTTCCCGATCAACGTGGCAGTGACCACGAGCCAATCCCTGAGAATGTGACCATGAGCAGCAACCCGAGCACCACATTGCCCGCGGTCGACGCGATGCGCGCCTACTGGGAGGTGATCTCGCCGCTCATGGGCGGCACCATGGCAATGCGGGCGGCAGGCAAAAGCCTGCTGCCGCAGTACCCCGCTGAGGACGACCAGTCCTACAAGGAGCGCCTGCGGCTTTCCACGCTGCTGCCGGCGTACTCGGAAACGGTAGGCAACATGACCTCCCGGGTGTTCGCAGAGCCGTTGCAGGTCGGCGACGATGTGCCCGAAGACATCGTGACGATGACCAAGGACATCGATTGCGCCGGCAATGATCTGAACTCCTGGTCCGTGACGTTCTTCAGCGAGGGGATGAGTCACGGCCTGTGCCATGCCTTCGTTGATCACCAGCGAGCTGATGACCTGAAAACCAAGGCCGACGAGAAGGCTGCCGGGGTCCGCCCCTATGTGGTCCTGGTGAAGCCTGAGCAGGTCTTGGGCTGGCGGTCCAAGGACGGTGTCCTCACAATGATGCGCTACCGAGAGGTGGTCGAGGAGGAGGATGGCGAGTTCGGCGCGAAGTGCGTCGAGCAAATCCGCGTGATGGAGCCTGGGGCTTGGCGTATTTACCGCCGGGAAGACAAAGGCGGCGAGTTCACCCTCCACGACGAGGGTGTCACCAGCCTGAAGCGGATCCCGTGGGTCACGTTCTACACCGGTCGCACCGGATTCATGACCGCGAAGCCTCCGCTGCTGGAGTTGGCTCATCTGAACGTCAAGCACTGGCAGAGCCAGAGCGACCAGGACAACATCCTCCACGTAATCCGCGTTCCGATCCTGGTGCGCGTGGGCGTGCAGATGCAGTTCACCGATCAGGGCGTGCCGGTGCCGCCTGAGTTCAAGGTGGGCACCGGCTCGCTGACTGACCTGCCCGCCAACGGCGACCTCAAGTACGTCGAGCATACCGGCCAAGCCGTTGAGGCGGGGCGCTCAGCGCTGAAGGACCTCATCGACGAGATGCGGATGGCGGGTGCCAAGCTGCTCACACCTGACAAGTCCGCGACCAAGACTGCGACCCAGGCAGAGGAAGAGGCTGCGCAAGAGCTATCGCCGCTGGCCCGCACGGCTCACCACTTCGCCGACTGCTTGGCCCAGTTGCTGCAGTTCATGGCCGACTACCGCTCTCTAGGCGAAGGCGGCTCGGTTGAGATGCGCGGCAACTTCGATGTCGACTACATGCCAGAGGTCTCGCTGCCGACTCTGGTCTCCACGGCCAATGCCGGGATGATCTCCAAAGAAACGCTGTTCACCGAGATGCAGCGCCGCGGCGTGATCAGCGACGAATACGACTGGGAGGATGAGAAGGCGAAGATTGAGGCTCAGGGCCCAGCCCTCGGTGTGCTGTGATGAAGACGGCCAACGAGAAGCTGCTGAACGAGCTGATCGGTCACGAGGTCGACGTGTCCAGGCTGAGTAATAGCCAGGTCGTGGCGATCATCAAGATTTTGAACAGCGCCGATGCCGATCTCCGCGCGGCTCTGATTGAGGCCATCGACAACCTGGGCACTGACTTGTCGGCTGCAGCAGTCGATATCGCGCTCTCAGCGGCGCTCCGGATCAACCGGCAGACCTTCGTCGAGATCCGCCTGGCCATGGACCAGGTAACCGATGGGTTGATCAGTTACGAGCTGGCGTTTCAGCAGGGGGCGCTACGTGCTGTGCTGCCGGCGCTGGTGCAGGAGGCATACCCCGTGGTCTCCCCAGCGTTCAGCGCAGTGAAGGCCATCACCCAGGCCAGACCGTTCCAGGGGCGATTGCTCAGTGAGTGGATGGCAGGTCTTGAGTCCAGCCGTGCTGCTGCGGTTCGTGATGCCGTCCGTTCCGGGGTGGTCGAGGGACGCACCACCGCCGAGATCGTGAAGACTGTCATGGGCAGCCGAGCAGAGCGTTACGCCGACGGCGCACTCCAGAAGTCTCGACGCGACGTTGAAGCGGTGGTGCGATCTGCGATATCCCATACCGCCGAAACGGCCAGCGACGCGGCCTACGAAGCGAACAGCGACATCATCAGTCATGTCGAGTGGCTCAGTACCCTGGACAACCACACATCCCCGACATGCCGGATCCGGGATCGTCTGCCGTACACGCTCGGCACCTACAAACCCATCGGTCACCAGGTCCCATGGCTGGCCGGCCCGGGGCGGATTCACTTCTGTTGCCGCTCCAGCAAGGTGCCGGTGCTCAAGAGTGCCAAGGCGCTCGGCTTCAGTGACGGCGCCACGCGGGCAAGCATGGACGGCCAAGTGCCGGAGTCGATGACTTATGCCGAGTGGCTCGGCAAACAGTCGGCAGCGCGGCAGGACGAAATACTCGGCCCGGAACGTGCTCGTCTGATGCGCGAGGGCGGGCTCAAGCTGAGTGCGTTCTACAACGACAAGGGCAAGTTCCTGACACTCGACCAACTGCGTGAGCGACTGAAGTAGCCGCGCCACGAAACAGACCGCCGCGCTTTTGTGGCGCGGAATCTCGACGCCTCGCCACGTGCGGGGCTTTTTTATGCCCGCGGTTCGGATGAGCGGGGCGCAACAGGGCCGGATGGCCTGCCATGGGCGGATGCCCGGAGACCGATATGAAACTGAAACTCGACGACCAAGGCCATGCAGTGCTTCAAGACGGCAAGCCTGTCTACATCTACGACGACGGCAAAGAGTTGCCTTTCGATGCGGCCGGAACCGCCGGGACCATCTCCCGCCTGAACGGCGAGGCCAAGTCCCACCGCGAGCGTGCCGAAGCTGCCGAGGGCAAGCTGAAGCTGTTCGATGGGATCGAGGATGGTGAAGCGGCCCGTAAGGCGCTGGAGACCATCAAGAACATCGACGAAGGCAAGCTCATCGCCGCCGGCAAGGTCGAAGAGATCAAGCTCGCCGCTCAGAAGGCCGCTCAGGACCAGGTGGCTGCTGCCAGCAAGACGCACACCGAAGAGCTCGCCAAGGCTCAGCAAGGCCTGGCCCAGCGCGACCAGACCATCCACAACCTGCTGATCGGCGGCTCGTTCAAGGGCTCGAAGCTGATCAGCGAGAAGTTCGCCATCCCCGCCGACATGGTCGAATCCCACTTCGGTAAGGCCTTCAAGGTCGAGGAAGGCAAGGTCGTGGCCTACGGCGACGACGGCAACAAGATCTTCTCCAGGGTTCGCGCCGGTGAGCTCGCAGACTTCGACGAGGCGCTGGAAACCCTCGTCGAGCGCTATCCCCATAAGGACTACATCCTGAAGAGCTCGGGAGCCAACGGTGGCGGCGCCCCGAACGGCGGTGGCGGTGGCAGCGGTGGCAAGAAGTCGGTAACCCGCCAGCAATTCGACCAGCTGAGCCCGGCCGAGAAGTCCTCCTTCGTAAGCACGGGCGGCACCGTCACCGAGTGACGGCCGGACAACAATCTCTGCCGCACCCCTGGACAGGGGGCGGCGCTTGGGTCGGATGACCCGCATTCACAACACCCAAACGCCGATCCCTAGGAGATGCACATGAGCAACACCCTGACTGGCCTGGTGCCAACCATCTACAACGCCCTCGACGTCGTCTCGCGCGAACTGGTGGGCTTCATCCCGGCCGTGTCTTCGGACATGACCTTCGCGCGTGCCGCTGTCGGTCAGACCGTCACTTCGCCGGTTACCAACGGTGCGGTCGCGACCGATATCACTCCGGGTGTCACTTCGCCCAACGATGGCGACCAGCAAGTCGGCGGCGTGTCGTTGACCATCAACAAGGCTCGCCGTGTTCCCATCCGTTGGAACGGCGAAGAGAAGCTGGGCCTGGATAATAACGGCGCCTCGTTCAACGTCATCCTGCGGGATCAGATGGCCCAGGGCATGCGCACCCTGGTCAACGAGGTCGAGGCCGACCTGGCCGCAGTGGCCATCAACGCCTCTCGCGCTTACGGCACCCCCGGAACCACGCCGTTTGCCAGCAACCTGGCCGATAGCGCCCAACTGCGTCGCATCCTCTCTGACAACGGAGCGCCCCTCGGCGACCTACAGATGGTGATCGACACCTCCGCCGGCGCAAACATGCGAACCCTGACCCAGTTGTCGAAGGCGAACGAAGCCAACGACGACAGCCTGCTGCGCCGCGGCGTGCTGCTGGATGTCCATGGCTTCGCGATTCGCGAGTCGGCCCAGATCAAAACCCCGATCATCGGCAGTGCTGCCGCCGCGACCACCAACACCGCAGGCTATGCCGTTGGCGCTACCGCCATCGTTCTGGCATCGGCTGGTACCGGTGGCGTTCTGGCGGGCGACATCATCACTTTCGCTGGCGACAGCAACAAATACGTCGTTGCTGCTGGTGATACCGATGTTTCCAACGGCGGCACCATCACCCTGGCCGCGCCAGGCCTGCGCAAGGCCATCCCGGCCGCGGCGACCGCGGTCACCGTTGTGTCCGCCAGTACGCGCAGCGCCGCGTTCGCCCGTTCGGCCATCGCGCTGGCTACCCGTGCACCGGCTCTTCCGCCGCAGGGTGACTCGGCGATCGACCGCATGCTGGTCACTGACCCGATCAGCGGCCTGACCTTCGAGGTGGCGATGTACGCGCAGTACCGGCAGATGCAGTACGAGGTGTCGCTGGCCTGGGGCACCAAGGCGGTCAAGAGCGAACACATCGTCAGCCTGCTGGGCTGACCCCACCATCAGGTCGGCGCTTCGGCGCCGGTCATTGCAGAAGGAGCAAGGCCATGAGCGACAAAACGCTGAAGGTGAAACCTTGGGGTAAAGACCAGGGCGACTTCGTTGTCATCGATGCGGGAGCCTACGACGAGAGCATTCACACCCTTTTCGAGGCGGCGGCAGTCAAGGAAGGCTCCGTGGCCGACATCAAAGCCAAGCTGGACGCCCTCGGCATCGAGTACAAGGCGGGGGCCTCGAAGTCGCAGTTGGAAGCCCTGCTGGAACAGGCCGCCGCAGTGGCCGACGTTCAGGCCAAGCTGACTGAAAAGGGTATCCAGTTCGAGCCAGGCGCTACGCTGGAAGGCCTGCAGAAGTTGCTGGCCGAGGCGCAGTAATGACGGCCTACATCAGCATCGAGCAGGTGGATGACCTGCTGGGGGGCGGTTGGGCGTCTCAGGATCAGAAGTCCCGCTCGGTGCTGATGGCCAACACCTGGCTCACCAACCTGAAGCTGCCGGAGTTCGATTCGGTGCCGGCCAATGTCGTACAGGCAGGAGCCGAGGTCGCCAAGGAGGCCGCTGCCGGCAACCTCTACCAGGCCAAGGAAACGGGCGTGCTGAGCAAGTCGGTCGGTGCCGACGGGGTATCCACCAGCAAGACCTACTCGGCCACTTCCCGGGCTATCAGCGCTGGAGAGTCGTTCGCCTTGGCCTTGCTGGCGCCGTACCTCGGTACCGGCCAGGTCAAGGTCGTGAGGGGGTGATATGGGTATTCGCAGCGAGCTGCAGGCTGAGCTGGCCCGCGCATTCGACACCGACCTGGCCGAAGCACTCAGGCGCGTCGAGGGTAGCCGATCCGTGCAAGGCGCCTACGACCCTGAGCTGGGCGGCAGCACATCGACCACCGTTCACTACCTGGGTCGCGGTGTCTTCGGGCAGTACAAGAGCAGGGAGGTCGACGGCACTCGCATCCTTGCCTCTGACGTGCGCCTCAAGGTGTTGCAGAACGAGCTACTCATGGAGGAGGGCGCCAATGCAACACCTGCCGTTCCAGCCATCGGCGACCAGATCAGCGGCTACCGGGTCATCAACGTCGGCCAGGACCCCGCCAAGGCCACCTGGACCATCCAACTGAGGAAGTGATCATGCCACGCGGCTCACACATGACCAGGCGCTACGGCGGCCTGGAGGGCAGCTTTGCTGCTGCAATCGAGCAGTTCGCAGAAGCGGCGAAGGAGACGATGGACCTGACCTTTCGCGAGGTCGTCATCATGGTGGGCCGCAAGCTGGTGACCATGTCGCCGGTCGGCAACCCTGATATCTGGAAGGTCAACGTCGAGGCCCAGGGCAGCGCAGCGGGGCAGATCGCTGCGTACAACGCGAAGGCAGAGGCCATCAATGCCAGCATCACTTCGAACCAGGCCAACTACACCAAGAGCGGTAACCTGAAGGGCGGTTTGCGGTTGCGCAAGCCGCTGACCAAGCGCGAGCAGCGCGAAAACTTCGGGTTTGGTGTTCGCAAGGTTGGCCAGGGTTATGTAGGCGGGCGTTTCCGCAGCAACTGGCAACTCACGACCGGCGTGCCGGCTGCTGGCGAGATCGAGGACATCGAGACCGCCGGCGAGACACTCGACCGGATCATCGTGGCGGCTGGCGACCTCACTGCCGGCGAGGTCGCCTACATCGTCAACAACCTGCCATACGCCATTCCTTTGGAGTATGGCCATAGTTCCCAAGCGCCGGCGGGCATGGTGCGAGTCACCGTCGCGGACTTTCAGCGCATTGTCGAAGACGCCATCAGGACTCATCGGACATGAGTCAAGCACGAGCCCGACAGGCCATCGAGATCAAGCTCATGGCCTGGGCCTCGGCACGCCCGATCCGAGTGGCGAACTTCGAGCAGGGTTTCGAAGCGCAGCCCGGTGAAACTTACCTGCAGGCCTTCCAACTCCCTGCGGGCACCACCTGCCGGTACCTGGGCGGCGAAGCCTACGAGTACGCCGGCGTGTACCAGGTCAGCATCATCTGTCCCGCAGGCCAGGCGCTGGCGGCTGCCGAAGCTCTGGTCGAAGACCTTTCGGACCTGTTCCGGGTCGACTCGCCCCTCAGTCGCAACGGCTTCGACGGCATCGTCACGGACCCACTCGAGCAGGGGCCAACCATCACCGAGTCGGCGACCTACACGGTCCCCGCCAGCTTCACATACCGCGGCATCGCGGACCAACCGCCCGCTGGGGCATAACCAACCGCCGCTCGGCGGGCAACAATGAGGAATCACTCCATGGCTGCAAAATTCCCGCTGCCGAACGGCTCTGTGCTGGAGATCGCCGCGGCGCTCAGCGCGGCTGTCGCCTTCACGGCACTGACCAACGCCGCGCCACCGGTTGCCACCGCTGCCGGCCACGAAATCGAGAACGGTGACATCCTGCTGGTGAGCTCCGGTTGGGCACTGATCGCGGACCGTGCTGTTCGCGCATCGAATGTTGCTGCCGGCGCCTTTTCCTTGGGTGGACTCAACACCACCAATACCGACAAGTTCACTCCCGGCGCCGGCCTGGGTTCCGTCCTGCCGGTGTCGTCCTGGGCGCAGATCTCCAAGGTCACTTCCTTCGCATCCTCGGGTGGCGAGCAGCAGTACCTGACCGTCGGCTACCTGGAAGACGATGACGACCGTCAGTTCCCCACCAACCGCAACCCGATCACCCTGTCGATCACGGTCGAGGATCAGCCGAGCGCCGCCTACGTGGCTCTGGTCGAGGGCTACGGCGACAGCAAAGAGCTGACGGTGGTGCGTCTCAAGCTGCCCGGCGGCGATCAGATCCTGTACCCGGGGTATGTGAGTATCACCAGCACCCCGACCATGGAGCGCAACCAGCTCATGACCCGAACCATCAGCATCGCCCTGTCGGGCCGCCCCGTCCGCTACATGGCCGGTGCGTAAGGAGTCTTCATGGCGAAGATCAAGATCGCGCAGAACCCCACCTTCACGACTCTGGTGCAGGTGCCGCGCATCGGCGCCGAGCCGGCTCCCGTGGAGTTCCAGTTCCGCTACATGGACCGTGTGACCCTGGCCGGCATGTTCGACCGCTGGAACAAGGCGCGCGATGCCTGGGCGGAGGCAGCCAAGAATGACGGTGCTACCTGGGAGGAGGTGACCGCTGGTGAAATCGCCCTGCAGGCCGAGCAGCTGGGTGAAATTGTCACCGGCTGGGATCTGGAGGACGAGTTCAGCCAGGAAGCAATTGTCGACCTGGTGAGTACCTGCACCGGCGCTCCGAAGGCAGTGATCGATGCCTTCCAGTCAGCGTACAGCCCGGCCCGCCTGGGAAACTGAGGACGGCGGCCAGGGCCTGCTACGAGCGAGGCCCGTCCGCCGAGCAACTGGCAGCTCTGGGCCTGACCCCGGACGACATCGAGGAGGAAGAGGTAGAGGTCTGGCCTGACGCCTGGCCCGCCTTCCGCCTGTTCGATGCCATGGGTACCCAGTGGCGTCTGGGACCCGGCGGTCCTTCGGGCCTCGACTACACCGCCATTCCCTCCACAGCTGCAATGCTCGGCATCAAGCGCCGCGACCTCACTGACATTTTCCCCGATCTCCGCGTGATGGAGGTCGAGGCCCTGGCCGTCATGGCCGAATCCTTGGAGTAGATCATGACCACCATTGCCTCTCTCGGCCTGCAGATCGATTCCGGTGACGCCGTCGAGGCCAAGGACAACCTCGATCAACTGACTGACGCTGGCAAGCGCAGCGAAGAGTCAGCGGGCAAGACGGGGAGGGCCTGGGAGTCTGCATTGGGCAGTCTGCAGGGTGACACCCGGCAGATCGTGCAGGAATTGCAGGTGCTCAACGCCAAGCAATCTGAGCTCGCGCAGCAGATGGCTACCGTGGGGCGTGCGGTCACCAGCGCCTCCACGGCCTTCAGCAGCGCCGCGGCCAACATGACGGCCTTCCGGACCGAAGCTGCGCAGGCGGGAAAGGTTCAGGAGGTGCTCACCTCTGCGACTGACGCTGGCGCCCAAGCCGGACGGCGGGCTGCGGAGTCCGCCGACGAGCAACAGGCCAGGATTCTGGCGGTGGCAAGGGCTTCGATGGAAGCCAGCGAGTATGTCCAGACGCTGAACCGGGCAACGGCCCAGACGGCAGAGGTGACCGCTCAGGCGAACGCTGTCCTTTCAGACAACGCCAGCCGTCAGGCCGCTATCAACAGCCGTGCGCAGGCCATCATTGCAACAGAAGACCGCCTGGCAGATGCCGCGAGGAAGACGGCCGGCGCGCATAGGGACGAAGGTCAGGCGCTGGATGAGTTACTGGGCAAGATCGATCCAACCGTCGCTGCGATGAGCCGACTGGACCAAATGGAGCAGAAGCTGAAGGGCTTTCGCTCCAGCGGGGCGCTCGATGCGGAGACGTTCGGCGAGTACCAGGCGAAGATCGACCAGGCTCGCACAGCCCTGGGTGGCGCCGATACCGCGCTGAACAGGACTGGGATGACGGCCAAGCAAACCGCTGCAGCCCTGCGCATGGTCCCGATGCAGTTCACAGACATCGTGACATCCATCGCAGGCGGCCAGCCTCTGATGATGGTGGCCATTCAACAAGGCGGTCAGTTGAAAGATTCCCTTGGTGGCATCGGGCCGGCCGCCCGAGCATTGGGTGGCTATGTGGCTGGGCTGGTGACCCCGCTGACTGCCGCAGGAGCCGCACTTGCCGCTCTGGGTCTTGCGTACTATCAAGGAAGTAAGGAGCAAGATGCGTTTCGTCAGAGTCTGGTGACGACAGGAAATGCGGCGGGTGCCACGACCTCTGGTCTGGCCACAATGGCGAAACAGGTTGGCTCGACCGTGGGCACCACGGGAGCAGCTGCCGCTGTTCTAGCTCAGCTCGCAGGAACCGGAAAAATTGTCAGCTCCAGCTTTGAGCAGATCGCGATTGCCGCCCTCTCGTTCGAGAAGGCGACAGGAAGGGCTGCGTCAGAAACTGTGGCTGAATTTGCGAAACTTGCAGATGATCCCGTTAAGGCAGTAGTTGCCCTTAACGAAAAATATCATTTTTTGACCTCGGCCGTTTTCAGTCAGATTCATGCACTTCAAGAGCAAGGAGACACCCTTGGGGCTCAGCAAATTGCCGAGGGTGCATATGCAGATGCCCTGACGAAGCGCGCCGAAGAGATACAGCGTAATTTGGGGTATGTAGAACGCGCCTGGGACTCTGCTAAGGGTGCGGCTAAGGGGGCCTGGGATGCATTTCTCGACATCGGTCGAGAGGATGCCTTTGAGGACAAGCTCCGTCGGCTTGAGCAGCGAGCGAACATTGGTGCTGGCGGCCTGGGGGGCGGGCTGCTGTCCGGTTTTGAGGCTGCGCAGGGCAGCAGAGCAGAGATTGGCAAAGAGTGGACAGCGGTTCTTCAGCAGGAGGTTGATGACCAAGCCAGGGCGCGAGCCGCCATGTTCGAGGCGAGTGCAGTTGAGAGGGGTACGAAGGCCTATCAGGCTCTGCAGAAGGCGATCGAAAGCACCGCTCCGAAGTCTGAAATACTGAAGAAGGCCCTCGAAGACAATAAACGCGAAGTTGCCGAGGCGCGCCGCGCTGGCTATACGATCACTGCTGAGCAGGAAGCTGCTCTGGAGGCGCAGACCAAGGCAAAGTTCAAGCCTGCTGCTGGACGAGCTTCTGCGGTTAACCTCTCCGGGTTCAACGACCAGAAGAACGCACTGAACGCGATCCTGGCCGAGTACAAGAACCACCAGAAGGAACTGGACGCGGCGCAGAAGGCAGGCTTGATCTCCCAGGAGTCGTACGCCGCCCAGCGTATCGCAATGGCCGAGCAGGAGAAGGCCGAGGTCACCAACGCCTACGAGGCCGAGATCAGGGCGCTGGAAGAAGCCAAGGGCCGGAGCAGCACCAGCGCCCAGCAGCGCATTCAGCTCGACCAGAAGATTGCCGACGCACGATCCGCCATGGTCAAGGCACAGAAGGACTCCGATACCGAACTCTCCGTGCTGGCGACCAATGAACAGGGCAGGCTGGCCAAGCAGACCGCTGCTACCCAGGACTACGTGGATCAGTTGGAGCGGCAGCGTGCTGCGCTTTCGACCTCGGGCACGAGGACTGCGAACGCTATCGGCCTTGGAGATCGTCAGCAAGGCTTGCAGCGCGATCTTGATGGCGTCACCGACCGGTTCAATGACGAGCGAGCAAAGCTTCTCGATCGCCGCCGCACCGCGCCGGATAAGTACAGCCAGAACGATTACGAGCGCGACCTGGTCATCTTGGGCAAGGCAGAGGATAAGTACCGAGATACGGTCGTGGACAACTATGACAAGATTTCGGAGGCCCAGGGCGACTGGCGCAAGGGTGCATCGTCAGCTTTCCAGAATTACCTGGAGCAGGCTCGGGATGTGGCCGGGCAAACCAAAAGCCTGTTCACCAATGCGTTCTCCAGCATGGAGGATGCGGTCGTGAACTTCGCCATGACTGGCAAGTTCTCCTTCGCCGATTTCACCAAGTCGATCATTGCTGACATGGCGCGGATCGCGACAAGGCAAGCGGCCTCGGGATTGCTGTCCAGTATCGCTGGCACTGCGCTGGGCGCCTGGTTCGGAGGAGGAGGCACCGCAGCCTCGACGGGCGCATCAGGGGCCGCCGGTGCTGCTGGGTCGGGCGGGTTTGACTACGGGCTGGGTAGCGCTTCATCCGGCATGACTTACACCCCGACGTTTTCGGATGGCGGCTACACCGGTGAGGGCGGCAAGTATGACCCGGCCGGTATCGTCCATGCCGGCGAGTTCGTGCTTCGCCGGGAAGTTGTGAGCCAGCCGGGCATGCTGGACTACCTCGAAACATTGAACAGCCGTGGTTATTCCGACGGTGGTCTTGTGACGTCACTGCCGATACCGCGGCAGATTTCGAGCGCGTCCACGAGCGGCACTTCCATCCAGGTGAGCGCATCGGTCAGCGTCAACACTCAGGACACCAGCGGGCAGGGCGGCGAGCTCAATCCAGCACTCCTGCAGCAAAACATGCAGAAGCAGATGCAAGCCGCGGCCGAAAGAGCTGTGGCTGACTCGTGGCGCCCAGGCGGTGTCAGCTATCGCAACGTGAATCGGAGGGGCTGATGGCGATCGAGACATTCCGTTGGCCGACCTCCAGAGGCGAGACGCCGGATATCAAGTACCGGGTGCTCGAATCGCGGTTCGGTGGCGGGTACCGGCAGGTGGTCGGCGACGGCCCCAACAACAAGGAGGACAGCTATCCGGTCACCGTGAACGGGACAAAGGCTGTGGTGCGCCAGGTCATAGACTTTCTCGACCGGCACGCCGGTGCCAAGGCCTTCCTCTGGACAACCCCGCTCGGCGACCTGGGGCTGTTCACCTGCACCGATCCCAAGCCCACACCAGTGGGCGGAGGGCGGTTCAAGGTGACCGCCACCTTCCAGCGGGCGAACCACCCGTAAGGACCATCCATGTCATTCATTCGAGACATCCAGCTCTTGGAGCCAGGTAGCGAGGTGCTGCTGTTCGAACTCGACGGTTCGGACTTCGGTGCCGATGTGCTGCGGTTCCACGGGCACTCCATCCCGCACACGCCCGAAGAGCTGGCGGCGGCCGGCGCTGACGCCGATCAACTGCCGGCAAAGTCGATCTGGTGGCAGGGCGAGGAGTACAGCGCCTGGCCCATGCAGATCGATGGCATCAGCGTGAACTCCGACGGCACTGCAGTGCGGCCCACGCTGTCGGTGGGCAATGTCAATGGCCGCATCACTGCTCTGTGCTTGGCGTTCGATGATCTGTTGGAGTTCCAACTGACATTCCGCCACACGCTGAAGCGGTACCTCGATGCCGCCAATTTTCCCGGTGGTAACCCAGAGGCCGACCCGAACGAGGAGAGCATCGAGGTCTGGTTCATCGACCAGAAGGTCTCCGAGAACGGCACGCATGTGGCCTGGGAGCTAGCCAGTCCCGGCGACGTCGGCGGCGAGACGATCGGACGGCAGATGACCCAACTCTGCCACTGGGCCATGACCAATGGCTATCGCGGGCCAAATTGCGGCTACACCGGACCGTACTACGACATGGACGGCAACCCGACCGACGATCCTGCGAAAGATCAATGCAATGGCTGTCTGGACTCGGGCTGCGTTGTGCGGTTTGGTGAGGGAAACCCAAATAGCTTCGGTGGGTTCCCAGCCGTCTCCCTTATCGCCAGGTCGTAGTAGAGTTACCAAGCGGCTAGGGTAGCTCCCGAAAAGTCGGACCCTAACCGACCTGCCGCTCCTTCCGATTAGGGTTCGTACTGTAGGGGTATGAAGATGGCCAAGCTGATTGACCTAACCGGCCAGATTTTTGGTCGGCTCGTTGTTCTAGGCAAGTTTTCGGGGGAGGCGGGCTTCAAAAGTACCTCCTCCAGATGGTGGTGTAAGTGCGAGTGCGGAGTCGAAAAAACCTACGGTTCGCAAGCGCTGCGTAACGGCCGCACCAAGTCCTGCGGTTGCTTGGATCTCGATCTCAAGGTGAAGCATGGGATGTACGGAACGCCAACCTATCGTTCATGGAACAGCATGGTGGCCAGATGCACAAATCCGCGCGCACCCAATTACCAAGACTATGGAGGGGCTGGAGTTGCCGTGCATGAGCGGTGGAGAGACTTCGCGTCGTTCTTTTCGGACATGGGGGAGCGGCCTGAGGGCACCACCCTAGATCGTATCCATGTGACCGGTGACTATGAGCCGGGTAACTGTCGTTGGGCCTCAAGCGTTGAACAGCAAAGAAACAAACGTAACAACCATATGTTGACGGCCAATGGTGAGACACGCTGCATTTCTGAATGGGCTGAAATCACTGGTATTCAGAAGGTCACGATCCGAGCAAGGATTAGAAAAGGATGGTCGCATAGTGACGCCGTGAATACTCCGCCGGAGCCAAGGCGGAAGAGATCAAATTGAATAAGGAGCCCGCAGAGATGCGGGTTTTTTTATGCGCAAGCACATACTGATAGCTATCGCGAAACACGCCTCGGATTGCTACCCAGCGGAATCCTGCGGCCTGCTCCTGGCCGTGGACCGCAAGCAGGTCTACTTCCCCTGCGCGAACGTGGCCAGCGAGCCGACCGAAGAATTCCGTATCTCCCCGGAGCAGTACGCCGAGGCGGAAGACCAGGGGAAGGTGATCGGCATCGTGCATTCGCATCCAGACGCCACCAGCCGGCCGTCACCGCGCGACCTGGCTATGTGCGAAGCCACCGGCCTGCCGTGGCACATCTTGTCCTGGCCCGAGGGTGACCTGCGGACCATCACCCCTACCGGCGACACGCCGCTGCTGGGGCGACCGTTCGTGCACGGTGCCTGGGACTGCTGGCAGGTGTGTGCCGACTGGTACAGGCGGGAATGGGGGCTGGATTTCCCTACGTATGTGCGGGAGGACGGCTGGTGGGAGAGGCCCGATGGCCCGAGCCTGTACGAGCAGACCTACGAGGCCGCCGGCTTCTACCAGGTCAGCCAGCCACAGCGCGGGGACTTGGTGGTGATGGCGGTGGGGCGTACCGCGCACCCGAACCACGCAGGCATCTACCTGGGTGCCGACGTGCAGTTGCCAGAGCGGCACCCGCAGGTCTTCGGGCCTGGACCCTTCCTGCTGCACCACCTGTACGGCAGGCCATCAGAAATCATCGTGTTCGGCGGCCCATGGCTCGACCGGACGCGCCTTGTGTTGCGTCATCGAGAGGCGATATGAAATCGAAAGCAATAAATTGTGAATTTTCAATCAGTAGTGAATCCGACGCGCGAGGTCATAAAGAATGGGCATCGAAGCGGTGGATATCCAGCGACTCGGATAGCTGTGTCGTATACGAGTCCTGGGCAAGGGCGAATTCAACTCACATAAAGTCGGTAGACGTTGCTTTGGAAGTCCATAACCAATCTGCCCATTCGAATGACGAGCACACCGATGATCAGATGCTGTCCGAGCTCCCCCTCGTCGACCAGCGGCGATGAAAAAATATCAGTCTCGTACTGCTGCCCAACTTCAGGGAGAAAAATGTGGGCTAAGTGCTGGGTAGAGTCAACCCAGCCACTTGCGGTGCGTACCCGGGTGGTACCGATCTGAGGACAGCCGATATCGGCTATCAGCTCAGGGCTTGCATAATTGTGATCGGCCCCGGTATCCACCAGCGCGTACAGGGTTTTGAAGCCAGAAATAGTTCTCGCACCATTCCCATGATCTGGATCGTATCTCAGAGAGGCATGAACTACCGGTCTCCCCGGTGGCAAGTCGCTGACACTGCCATCTGATGCCATGAATCGAATCTGAACGAAGCGAGATCCTTCTGGTACTGCGTAGCTAATCATAACGCTATCCCTTGCGGTGTGTTGGCACAACGCTACTACGGCGGCGATCCGACTGGTACTGGCTTTCCATCCACGCTGGATGGGTGGACAGGGTGGTAAATATTGCTATACCTGATCCAAGATTCACTATGGCTCAGGGAGGGCGTGCCAATGTTTAAAAAAGGGATCGCGAGTGTGCTATTGGTCATCCTGGCCGCTCTTGTGGGATGTACCAACTCGTCGCAAGTGAAGCAGGCTGGCCGTGATCACTCATCAGGTTGGAGTGATCAAATCCGAAGTTTGGCTAGCCACTCTGTGGGGCCAGCACAGCTTGCTTACAATGTCTATAAAGACGCAGATCAATTCGATGTCTCAGGCCGCTACCGTTGGGTGAGAGATTTCGAAGAGAAGAGAATGGGCTTCTTCGCATCTCTGTATAAAGAAAACGATCAGGAAAATTATATTCTCGCATTCCGCGGTACAGATTCCCTGGCCGACTTTAAAAGTGGAAATAACCCTATTTTCCAGCGACAGAATGGTTATGCGCTGGCTGTTTTTGACCAGGTGCGGGACTTATATTCTCCAAGAGAAATAACAGTTGTGGGCCATTCCTTGGGGGGCGGGATCGCAATCCACGTTTCCCTCAACAGGGCAAACGTCAAGGCATACTCCTTCAATGGTAGTCCGGTGTTTCGCTCTGATGGAGTTCCGTTTAGAAATGAGCGCTATAGCATCGTTGAACATGGCGAAGTTCTCAAAATCGGGCGTTTATTCAGTCTTGAGGCCACCCAGCTATATACCTCAGTCGGATGCACCAATGGGAAAAATCCGTTTTCTCAGCACGCTATGAAATTGCTTGCGAGTTGTTTGACCGAAATTGCCTCGTATGCGGATGATCATCCGGAGAGGGGTGAGGGACAGGCGCGCCGTCAGCCGTAACTGTGATTGAGCCATGGTAGATCCCCTCTATCATCAAGGAGGGTACTGGCTGTCCATCCGGGATGGATAAGTGGACAGGATCCGTTTAGATTTCGTGGGCCTAGGCGACACTGCTGCGGGATCCAAGCATTCTCAATTTTTCCCGCTAATCTGTGAGTACCTATTCCCTGTGTGGGCAGGTTAACGAGGAGAGTGATAATGGATGGAATGCGTAAGCACACGTTGAGCATACTGTCAGTAGCATGCTTCGGGCTTGTATCTACTACAGTGTTCGCAGAATGTCCTATGGGGTTTCAGTCTGTCGGGGTGGCGTATGCTTCTGATGACGCGGATTTTGCGGAGGCGAAAGTTGAGGCGCAGCCGGTTCTTGTCAAATTCCCCAGAGGCGTACTTTTGGACAAGAACTACGTACAGCATGGTGGGCGCTGGAATGGTGGCAGCGCCAGAGCTGTTATGACAGATGCTGATGTGCCAAATGGCTTGATGGTTATCGCATCCGGTTCAGAGGGCGGGGAGAAGGGGTGGTCTGTTTATAAACCTGAACTTAAGGTTCTGGAGGAGGCTGAAGACGGCAGGATTCTTCAGCGGGGCTATGAAATGAAGCTTTATTGCCACACTGGAAGCGGAGAGGCCGCAAAAATTGGCCGTCAAAGCTGTAGTGTGAGAGCTGAGTTCTGCGCCAAGCTTAAAAAAGCATAGAGGGTTCCTATTGGTAATTGGCCCAGCCCCGCGCTGGGCTTTTTGCATCTTCGGCAGGGCTAAAGCTGTATCCACGGAAGCCCCATTCTATACGTATAGAATGGGCTCCACCTGTGCGGCACCCTTGGTGCGCCACTCAATCGGCGACGGCCTCGGAGCGGCGGTAGAGCCTAGTGTGTATACGCATTTCCGCATTCTATACCGTATAGAATGCGGCGTTGTGTATGTGGTTCACCGCTCTCGTTACCTAGCTATGGTAGATTGCCACCATCAACAAGGAGGGTGGCATGAAGCAATATGTGGTGATTTCACTAGCGGCGGTGGTTCTGTCTGGATGTCTGGACAAAAGCGAGCAGAATGCTGCTCTGGCCACCTCCATCAACGCTATAGCGAGCATGGAGGTAAATAAGAAATCCCCTGACATGGCTGTCAAGTCATGGTGGCGATTGAAGGACGCTGGCGCTGCTATGTTCGTCGAGGCCTGCAAGAACTACGTGAGCATGCAGGGTCCGTACCTGGACAAACTGTCTGAGCTCTCCACTCCCGATATTTACAGTGACCCAAGCTGTTCTGAAACAGCCGATGCGTTTGATCGCCAGATCACGAAGGTCGATGTGCAGTCCGACACGCGAGCGGTAGTTATGGCGCAGATTCGGAATACCACTCCGCCCGAGGCAGGCGCGGAACTGACTGGTGATGATAGAAAGCGCAAGGAGGCTGGAGAGGCGTTCCAATACGTTCTTGAGAGGAGTGATTCCAAGGCTGACTGGAAAATCTCCGAGGTATCCACCAGGTCTTCTTGGGCGGGTGATTGGGACAGAATCTTCCAGAAGCCAACGCCGGTGTCCAATAGCTGGGTTTACAATGCTCAGCAGTGACCTCCGCGGCACGTTCAAGATTCAAGGATGCTACGATCCCTTCTCTACAAGGAGGGATCACATGCGAGTTTTGATTTGCGCTTTGGGGCTGGCGATGCTTGCGGGGTGCGCAACATCGCCTGTTCCGGTGAGTGAAGCGACTCCAGCACCTGCAGATAGGGTTAGCGGGTATCAGGCGCCAGTCCAGGGCGGCGGAACAATCATCGTCACCAGGGACAGCGGCTTCATCGGTGGCGGCTGCTACGCAACGGTGTTTCTCAATGGCCAGCCAGTTGCAAAGCTCGACCCTAAAGAGAAAGCCTCTTTCAGTGTTCCCGCGGGGGAGTGGACGGTTGGGGCTGCGCTGGAGGGGAAAGCACTTTGTGGGCTGAACGCTCAACGACTTGAAGCGGAAGCATTGGTCAAGTCGGGGCAGACCAAGAAATATAGAGTCTATACACCCACCGACGGAGACGTCGGCATATTGCCGACCACTTTTTAAACGACCGCCTTCGGGCGGTTTTTTATTGCCTGGAGGAAACATAGTGACAACCGCAGCGCACTACGCACCGATGACCACGATCAAGCTCTCTGGGTCGTTGGCCCAGAAGTTCGGCCGCACTCATCGTCGGCAGATCGATAGCGGGCAAAGCTGGGAGGTCTTCAAGGCGCTCCGGGCTACCCTCACTGGATTTGAGGATGAGGTGAGGCGGCTCGACAATCTGGGAATGCGGTTCGCGATCTTCCGCAACCGTAAAAACGTTGGCTTGGATGACCTGGGTCGCGGTGGCACCAGCGAAATTCGGATCGTGCCAGTTTTATCAGGCAGCAAGCGAGGCGGGATCTTGCAGACCATCGTAGGGGCTGTGTTGATCGTAGCCAGTTTCTATGGAGCCCCAACGCTTCAGGTAGGTATTGCACTGGTCGCCGGCGGCGTCATTCAAATGCTCAGTCCTCAGGCCAAAGGCCTCTCACAAAGCGCTGCCCCCGAGAACCTGCCGAGTTACGCCTTCGGCAGCGCCAAGAACACAACCGCAAGCGGCAACCCTGTCCCGATCTGCATCGGCAAGCGCCGTTGGGGTGGGGCGATTATCTCGGCCTCTATCTATGCCCAAGACAAGGTTTAGCTAGCTTAGTCACGCGGAACGCTGATAGCATTTTGCCTTATCACACTCTCGAAAGGATGCTGCAGTGTACGTATACAAAATGGTCCAAGTTCCGCCGAACGTTGAAGTTCAGGCCAAGAATCATAAAGGGAATGAGGCCGCCGCCTATCTTCAGCAGGTGGTGAATTCTCACGCCGAGGACGGCTGGGAGTTCTATCGTGTGGACACAATTGGTGTGTCTGTGCAGCCTGGTTGCTTTGACGCGATGTTTGGCAAGAAGGCGACAGTGTCAGACTACTACGTGATTTCGTTCCGCCGACCGGCATGATGAAGGCCGTGTCGTTGGAGCTAATCCGCCTCTACCAGCGGGTTGCTCCCCTTAGCCTTCGATCCGCCTGCCGGTATGAGCCCACCTGCTCCAACTACGCTTTGCTGGCTATTGAAAAGCACGGTGTGCTCCGGGGATGGAGCGCAGCGCTGAAGCGAATCTGCCGTTGTCGACCTCCAAATGGAGGGACTGATTACCCTTAGAAGAACCCGCCACGGCGGGTTTTTTGTTGCCTGGAGAAAAGCATGGGCGCAGCACTTCAACTCGAAATTGCCGGCGCAAAGGGTGGCGAGAGCAAGCCGAAATCCCCGGTCGAAGCACCGGATAGCCTTCAGTCCACGAACATCGCCAAGATGTTGATCGCGGTCGGCGAGGGTGAGTTCGAAGGCACCCCGACCGACCGGGACATCTACCTGGACAACACTCCCATCGTCGACTCAAGCGGCAACGTCAATTTTCCCGGGGTGAAGTGGGAGTGGCGCCGCGGTTCGGTTGAGCAGGACTACATCCAGGGCATCCCGGCGATCGAGAGCGAGACGACCACAAACGTCGAGCTTCGCAGCGACAACCCCTTCGTGCGCTCGTTGAGTAATACCCAGCTGTCCGCGGTGCGCGTGCGGTTCTCTTGGTCGCGCCTTGCCCAGCAGGACAGCAGCGGCAACACCAACGGCTACCGCATCGAGTACGCGATCGATGTGGCCACCGACGGTGGCTCATACGCCGAAGCTCACCGTGGCGCCGTCGACGGTAAGACCACCAGTGGCTACCAGCGGTCCGTGCGCGTGGATCTGCCGGCAGCGACGTCGGGCTGGATGTTCCGCGTCCGCCGGCTCACGCCCAACGCGAACAGCGGCACGATCGCCGACACGATGACTGTCGCCGGCTACACGGAGATCATCGACCAGAAACTCCGCTACCCGAACACTGCGTTGCTCTACATCGAGTTCGATGCACAGCAGTTCCAGAACATTCCGGCGGTTACTGTGGACTGTCGCGCGCGGCGCTGGCCAGTGCCCGCGAACTACGATCCAGAGACCAGGACCTACACCGGGATCTGGGATGGCACCTTCAAGCAGGCCTGGACCAACAACCCTGTGTGGGCGACCTACGGCCTGTGCGTCGAGGACCGATTCGGCCTGGGCAAGCGTATCCAGCCGTGGATGGTCGACAAGTGGGAGATGTACCGCATCGCCCAGTATTGCGACCAACTCGTACCCAACGGCGTCGGCGGGATGGAGCCGCGGTACCTGTGCGACATCAACCTGCAGGGCCGGACTGAGGCTTGGACGTTGCTGCGCGACTTGTCCGCCATCTACCGCGGCATGACCTACTGGGCCCAGGGCCAACTGTTCATGCAGGCCGACATGCCGCGCGCGCAGGACATCGACTACGTGTTCACTCGCGCGAACGTCATCGACGGCGACTTCGTCTATGGCGGCGCCGAGCGCACAACGCACTACAGCCGCGCCTTGGTCAGCTACGACAACCCGGCGAACAACTACGATACCGACGTCATCCCTGTCACCGACCTGGTCCTGCAGCGCCGGTACCGTGACCGGCCGATCGAGATCTCGGCCATCGGGTGCACTCGTGCGAGCGAGGCCCAGCGCCGCGGGAAGTGGGCGCTGATCAGCAACAACCAAGACCGCACCGTCACCTTCAAGACAGGCCTCGAGGGCGCCAACGTCTTGCCAGGCTACGTCATCCCGGTCGCTGACGAACTCGTTGCCGGCAGACCGAACGGCGGGCGGATCTCGGCTGCCGCGGGGCGCGTGGTCACACTCGACCGCGATACGCCGATCAAGGCCGGCGACCGGTTGATTGTGAACCTGCCGAACGGCACAGCCCAAGGTCGCACCGTCGAATCGGTGGTAGGCAGGGCCGTGACTGTGACCACCGCCTATGCACTACAGCCAGAGCCTCAGTTGCAATGGGCAATCGACTACGAGGACCTGGCGGTTCAACTGTTCCGAGTACTGAAGCGCACACGCACGACCGAAGGCCAGTTCGAGTTCACTGCATTGGAATTCAACCCGAGCAAGTTCGCGGCAATCGACACCGGTGCCAAACTCGACGAGCGCCCGATTAGTGTCATTCCCATCACTACCGTGCCGCCGCCCGCGAGCGTCTCGCTGACTTCGGACTACGCAGTGGATCAGGGCATAGCGGTCAGCACGATGACCGTCAGCTGGCCCGCGGTGGATGGAGCGGTCGCCTACGACGTCGAGTGGCGCAAGGGCAGCGGCAACTGGATTCGACTGCAGCGCACCGGCGGTACCAGCGTCGATGTCGCGGGGATATACGCCGGCGCCTACCTCGTCCGCGTGCGCGCCGTGAGCGCTTTCGACATCACTTCGATCTGGCGCAGCTCAATGCTGACGGAGTTGAAGGGTAAGGAGGGGCTTCCGCCGGCAGTCACTTCCCTGACGGCCACGCCGCTCATCTTCGGGATTTCACTGAAGTGGGGTATTCCGCCTGGTGCTGAAGACACCCAGCGGACGGAAATCTGGTACAGCCAGAGCAACAGCCTTGAGTCGGCAACGAAACTCACCGATCTGGCCTATCCGCAATCCGAGCATGTGATGCAGGGCCTTGGCGCCGGAGTGGCATTTTTCTTCTGGGCACGCCTGGTGGATAGGACTGGCAACATTGGTCCGTGGTACCCGCTGGAGAGCGGCGTGCTCGGCCAGTCCGGATCTAATGCCGGACCGATTCTTGAGTTGATCAGCGGCCAGATCACCGAAAGTGAATTGGGTCAGGAGCTGCTCACGGAGATCGAGAAAATCTCCGGCGACTTCCCCGGGTCTGTCACGGATCGGATCAACGATGCGAAGCAAGAGCTGGAGGATTTGATCACCGAACTGACCGACCCGCTTGAGTATGTTGCCACCGACGCCTATGTCATGAACGATGCGGTGCGCAGCGGCCGGCGTTTGTACATGGCAATCACGGATGTACCGGCAGCGGCTGACGGCAGCAATGCGCCGCCCAACCCTGGTTACTGGGTCGACATCGGCAGCATCGCAGAAACGGCGAACGGGCTGGCTCAGGCCGTGGCAAAGAACACCACGGACATCGAGAGTATCGACGGCGTCGTTACTGCGACCGCGGAAATGCTGCAGGCGGTGCAGTCTGCCTACCGTGATGACGATGGTGAGGGGGCGCTGAGCGATGCCTGGCGCGGCTGGGATACCCTGGCGAAGGTCTCGCAAGAGTCGCGCACGCGCACGACACAGAACGATGCTATGGCTCTTCGGGTTACTACCGTCGAAGCGAGCGTTGCTGACAACTCGGGGCGTGTACGCGCACTGGAACAAACTGTCGTCACGAACGAGCAGGCGGCAGCGTGGCGCCTGATTGACGTGAGCACGAAGGTCGGTAGCAACACGTCAAGCATCGCAACCCTTGAGAAGGCTGTCACTGACAACGAGTCATCCACTGCATCGCGATTGCAGACCGTCAACTCCCGAGTAGACACGACGAATTTGGCACTCGACAGCGAGAGGGCCGACCGTGCTGATGCTGTCGCCGGGGAGCGTGCTGCGCGCGAGGCATCGATCAGTGACGAGGCCGCGACTCGTGCGGATGCTGACCAGGCGCTCGGCACACGTATCGGGCACATGGAAGCGTCGTTCACAGTGCCGCAGGGCGAGCGTGATGACGATGGTGAGGGAGAGCTGGCAGGGGCGCTGAAGGGCTGGGAAAACACTGCGAAGATTGCGGACGAGTCGAGGGTTCGCGCATCGGCAATCGATGTTCAGGCGCGACGCTCAGAGACGCTCGAAGTGTCCTTCAACTCCGCATTGGACAAAACCAACGGTGAGGTGCTGAAGACCAATGCGTCGGTGCAGGTTACGAGTCAGGCCGTGGCCGCACTTGATAACAAAGCCAGCACTATGTGGGCGGTCAAGATGCAGATCAATGCTCAGGGCCAGTTCGTTGCCGCCGGCATTGGCCTCGGCATCGAGAACGGGCCTGCCGGATTGCAGAGTCAGTTCCTTGTGCAGGCAGATCGGTTCGCTGTGGTGAATGGCATTGATGGCGTGCTTGCCTCTCCCTTCGCGGTTCAAGGCGGTCAAGTGTTCATGAACCAGGCATTCATCGCCGACGGCACGATCACAAACGCCAAGATCGGCAGCTACATCAGCTCGACGAATTACGTCGCTGGCCAGCTTGGCTGGATTCTTTCGAAGGATGGGACATTCGAAATCAATGGTGCCATCGCAGGGCAGGGGCGCTTGCTGATCAACAATCAGCGTCTGCGCATCTTTCATGCGAATGGCAATCTGGCGATCGACTTGGGAATCAGCGTATGAGCACAGGCCTCAAGGTCTACGACCCGAACGGCCTGACGCTACTGGACATGACCAGCAGTGTCAGTCAAATGATCGGGTACGTGGACACTGGAGCTGGCAACGGGTCGCTCTCGATCCCCCTGGCGCCGGCTGGCAAGACGCTGTTCTACGCCATCACCGAGCTATCGGCACAAAACAAGTACCTGGGCAAACGCCCGGGGGTGACCCTCACCGTCGGAGCTTCAGTTGCGACCCTGTCCTGGCAGTACTCCTACGCCGGCGGCTGGGGCTTCTACTCGCTCAACTGTCGAATCCACTATGGATACTACTGATGTCGGCTGCTCTCAAGGTATATAAGGAAGACGGCTCTCTCTTATTTGATACGGAAAAAATCACATACGGCTTATTAAAAAGCGGTTACCTGATTTATCAATTAAGTTGGCCGAGGCTCAGCTATCGTTCAGCACAACTTCCGCCGAATGATCCAGGCAGTTATGCAGAATCATCAACAGTAGATGCGATTCACGGTTTCAGCGTTGCCGGTGCGGTTGCGCCGATTGTCTTCATTTCAGGTTCTGGCATTTCCTGCGGCTCATCAAAAGAAGGCGATATAACGACCTTCTATTTTATTGGTGCAAGCCCATCAACAAAGTACTTCTATTTCGATACGATGCGAAATGTTCTAAGCGGTGCCGGACTGAAGTGTTACAGCGAGTCGGGGAGTCTTACATTCAACTCCCTGCAGTGCCCTTTGAATATTGTTGCGAGGGTCGCTGCACCGCCGCCGCCACCGCCGAACATCATCGGTGGGTATGCGAGCTACGTGGTTCCTTTTGCAGGGGCTACGAGGTTAGCTACACGCTTCATTGATTCTGGCCTCTACTATTGCGTTTCGCGAGTATTCATCCCTGTCGGAATGGGCGAGTTCGCAACCTCAACAACATTTTCGAGAAGTTTCGGACAAGGCTTCATGGGCTCCATGAGTGTGCCTGGCCCCGGGGTGTTTCCGGCGGGAGCCATGCAGCAGGCGCATATGGACGGCGCATACGGTGCCAGCGGTGGAATTTATTTCATGTCGTGCGACGCAGCGCGAACAACGATGTTCTGGGGAACGCAAGCACCTTACATGTCTAATAGCTACTTCAATATCCCGACTGATAAGTATCCAGAAGCTCTAGTTATCAGAGTCGATAATCTACCATTCCCATTCAACTAAAGGACCATGCTATGGCTTGGTATCGAGCAAATAGCGTCTCAGCAACAAACGGGTCTGTGACAATCACGGGCGCCAATACGAATTTTTCTGCAAACGCGCGGGTCGGTGATGCCTTTCTTGGTCCCGATGGGCGCTGGTATGAAGTAACCAACATTGCAAGCGCAACAGTGCTTTCGATTCTCCCCGCATATCTTGGTGCCACTACTTCGGGCGGCTCCTATGCAATCGCGCCGGTGCAAGGGTATACGAAGACGCTCGCAGACAAATTCAGCGACATTGCAAATCAGTGGGGCTCGACCCTTGCCGGACTCGGCTCCGTTTCGACAGAGAACGTTGTGCCGATCGCCAAAGGCGGGACCGGTGGCACGAGCCAGGCTTCAGCTCGCACTGGACTCGGCTTGAAGACTGCCGCGACGGCTGACATCGTCGGCACTGTGAGCATGAATAGTGGGGTCCCGGCAGGGGCAGTCTTCGAGCGCGGCAGCAATGCGAACGGCGACTATGTCAAATTCGCCGACGGCTCGATGATCTGTTTTCTGAACATCAGTGTGACAGATCAAGCGATCAACTCGCAGTACACGGCAGGCGTGTATCAGGGGACTCGGGCGTGGTTCTACCCAGTGTCGTTTGCGGTGCCCCCGACGGTGACCCCCGGAGCGTTTACGTGGGCTGGCGCAGCGAACTGGTCGGGGCTTGCTTCAGTACCGAGCACGGTCTCCGTTTTGTTGCGTGGGTTCGATGCTGTTGCGCGTGCCGCAGGGACCCCAGTACAGATTTCCGCAGTCGCGGTCGGGAGGTGGGCAGCATGATCATCAAGCTTTCTCCGGTGCGCTCCGACGCATCGCTTTCTGTCGTCCGAGCGGGCGACACACTCGAAATCAACGGCATCGTATTCGACTTCTCCCGGCTCCCTGACGGCGCAACGCTGCCGGCCGCCGCCGTGGGAAGCACTGAGGTTCTCGACCCGATCGAGCGGGTGAGCGGAAAAATCGTGGTCACGATCCGACTGCCACACGCTGCTGACGCCGATCGATCGTCTCGCTTCCCGGCCGACATCATCGACCCCATGGACGGTCAGGTGCGACTGCCGGGAATTGAGCTCAGCGGCGCGCAGCCGTCAGTGGCGGGCGTGATCGACTGGTCGCAAGTCGTCACGGCCGAGCAGAAGACCCAGGCCGCTGCCGAGCAGTTGCTCTCCATTGCCGCCGCCGAGATCACGCAGCGGCGTGGGATTGCAGACGCGGCGATCGTGCCGCTGCAGGATGCTATCGACCTCGACGAAGCGACCGAAGCCGAGCTCGCGCTGCTGAAAGAGTGGAAACGCTACCGCGTTGCACTCAACCGCTTGCCTGAACAGCCTGGCTATCCCGCGACGATCGACTGGCCCGTGCCTCCGACCTGATCCGCACCGAACCCACCGACCGCCGCCTGGCGGTATTTTTTTGCCTGGAGAAAACCCGATGCGTACATCGCAACGCGGCTTGAGCCTGATCAAGTCGTTCGAAGGCCTGCGCCTGCAGGCGTACCAAGATTCCGCTGGCGTCTGGACGATCGGCTACGGGGCGACCCGTGGCGTGAAGGCCGGCATGTCGATCACCAGAGAGCAGGCTGAGCGCATGCTGCTGAACGACGTGCAGCGCTTCGAGCCGGAAGTGCAGCGCCTGGTCACGGTGCCGCTGAGCAGCAACCAGTGGGACGCCCTGATCTGCTTTACCTACAACCTGGGCTCCGCGAATCTGGAGTCTTCGACGCTCCGTCGACTGCTCAACGATGGTGACTATACCGGTGCCGCCGAGCAGTTCCCGCGCTGGAACAAGGCCTCCGGCAAGGTTCTGCCGGGCCTAGTGCGGCGCCGTGCTGCCGAGCGCGAGTTGTTCCTGGAGGCAGCATGATCACCGGACGAACCGCTGCAGCTGCGGTCACGCTGCTAGCCGTGTTGGCCTCGTACTGGGGCGTCTACGAACACGGCCGCCGGGTCGAGCGCGCCGACGCCCTGGCGGCATCGGCCAAGCGAGACAGTGGTGATCGACTGTCGGAGGTGATTGGCGAACGCAGCGCCAGGCAGGAAGAACAACGACGCGCGAAGGCGCAGGAGGAGGCGAGAGCCCATGCACACGAACAACAACAGGTGGCTGCTGCTGGCGCTGCTGCAGCTGACGCTGCTGGCCAGCGGCTGCAGCACGACGCCGCCCAGCTCGCCGCCTCCGTCAGCTGCCCCGGCCCGGATACCGCCGCTGTCGCCCGAGGCGCATCAGCCACCCGCGCCGCCATGGTGCTCTCCGACCTGCTCGACCGGTCTGTCGCAACAAATCGAGAGCTGGCGAAAGCGTATGACGCGGCCCGAATAGCGGGACTTGCGTGCGAAGCCAGCTACGACTCGCTGGGTAGCGGGGAGATCAGCTCAGCGCCTTGATTGCGCACGTTTCCGACAGCCGTGCTGACGCGATACCACTCGAAGGCATCGGGACCTTCGCCGAGGTTGAGCGCCAGTTGCTCGGCCTGTTCTTTTGGAAGAGCAGAATCAAGCCACTGCCGTGCCAGCCCGGACGAGAGAACAACTGGGCGCCGGTCGTGCACATCAACCATGCCGCCTTTGGCATCGGCGGTGATGATCACGAACCCGTCGTGCTCGCTGCCCGCGTATTGGCCGATGGCGGCGCACAGTGAGGGTTGGCCGTCCCGGCGCCGGATGTAGTAGGGCTGCTTCTTCTGTCCGCCATCGGCCACCCACTCATACCACCCATCGACCGGAACAATCGCTCGATGAGGCCAGATCGCGCGGAAGAATGCCCCGTGTGCCACCTTCTCGACGCGCGCATTAATTGGCGCGGCTCGATCAGTTGCCCAGTGCGGGCGCCAACCCCACTTCACCATATCGACCAGTAGCCCGCCATCATCGACACGAAGCAGTGCAACCGGCGTGCTCGGTGCAACGTTGTAGCCCTCCAGTTGCTGGTCGCCGACGTTATTCTGCAGGGCGCCGGGCATACTGAGTGCAGCGACGAAGTCGTGTATCCCACGGTACTGCGCCAGTCTTCCGCACATGTGAAATACCTCCGACAGAATTGTCAGCTTAGCGCCTGCTCATGGCATCAAGCTGCCTTTCCAGGCTTCTGACCCTTGCGTTCTGTTCCAGCAATCGCTTTTCAAGGCGCTCGTTTTCCTCGCGGAAGTCGATGAGAAGGTTCTCGGCTTTGGCGTTGGCTCTGATCGCTGCATCGCGCCGCCTCTCTGCGTTGTCCAGCATGTGCACAAGACGTTCGATGTCTGCGCGCGCCTTGGTGAGAGCATCAGCGGTCTGCTCATATTCGGCCTGCATGAGCAGGTTCTGCTGCTCGAGCATTTCAATGCGTGTTGGCATTCCGAGTTCGAAGCCGGTGGTGTCGATGTCGCGGTTGTCGCTCATGGTTCTGCTCATTATCTGTATGTGTATACAGTATTTCTATGCACAGAAGACGGCCAGCTCCAAGCGACGAGGTGTAGTTGTGGAGGGGGGGGTATCCTGGTCGGCAGAACGCCGGGGGAGGGAGGCGATTAAGGAGATAGCGCGGCGCCTATGCATAATCGGCATGAGTCTTCATAGGGAGTGGCCGGACCATTTCCCGAACCAAGTAGTGCGTATCAGTGGGTAGTCAGAAGGGATTATGCCCAGCAAAATCAACACATCCCCACCCGCTAAACCCCATGACAAAGCGCATGGTGATGTTAGCGGTAGAAATCAAAGTGCTTGTCCTGCGGGGGTTCCAGAGGTGTATTTAGGCCCTCTCGTCCGTTTTGGGCCAATTTTGGGCCAATTCGACTCGGGGCGGCAGCTTCTCCAGCTCCCTCCAATCCGAGGAGGAGCTGATCCATTTCGCGTAGGTAGAGAGCAACATCTCCACGCTGTGGCCAGGCTGATTCGCGATGAACGTGGGGTTCATCCCAGCCATGAGGCACATGGTTGCGTAGGTGTGGCGGGTGTCGTACTGCCGGCGTTCACGGATGTTCAGCGCCTTGGGCGCCGATTTTAAGGGGCGGATTGTAACACTTGGCTCGTTGATCCACAGCCCACCTTTGCCCGGTTGGAGTGCCCAGCCTGGATACCGCTGGACTGCGACAGCCACGAACGTTTCCAGCTCATGATGCCCCTTGCTCATGACGAGTAGGTGTCTTCACCAACGCTCTGCACGTCGGTCGGGCGCTGTTTTGCAGGCATGCGGATTCCTTGGCCGGGGCGGGGACGGTGGAAGACGACTATTAGGTGCTAGTGTGGTGTTTCGCAAGTAACACTCATATTTTTCAGCCTAGCGCCTCAGCTGCACGACCGACGCTCGCCAAGATGTCATCGGCCTTTCGGTTCCAGTGAAAGGGGCGAGGGTTGGCGATGTGAGTGGACAGGTAGTACTCAATAGACTCCTCCAGATCCTTCACGCTGGTATGTGCCTGACGCTTGATCCACTTCTCGCTCCGTGTCGAGAAGAAGCGCTCCACCAGATTCAACCAGGATGCCGAAGTAGGTGTGAAATGCACCTGGTAGCGCGGATGCGCTGCCAACCACGCTTTCACTTTGTCGGTCTAATGCGTCGGCATTCCAGGGTGCGCCTGGTGCAGTCGAGCAGGTCAGCCATTCGTTGTTCGGTAACCTTGTCGACGTCACTGTGTGCTGGTCGGTTTCCATGGGGGATATCTACGCCGCTGGTGGTGGCTGTTATGGATAACTGTCTTTCAGATGAGTAACCTGATGCCTTTTGCTATCAGGCTAGGGAAATGCGAAAAATGCTTGGGATGTTCAGGGTGCTTGTAGTCGTGGTGCTGGGCCTGATTGCAGTAGGCTGCAAAAGCCAGCAGGTTGGTTACGAACCGAGTGGCTTGAGCTTCAACGACCGCGCTCAGGCGATTGAAGTAATTGAGCAGGGTTTTTTTGAGGACTACAGTAAAAAGGCAAGGCCGCAGTCTGTTCTAGTCACAGATAAGGTAATTATCTTGTCCGATGGCATCATTTCTGAGGGAGCCGCATTCGGTTCTGCTGTTCCTATCGGCGCTGGTGCACTTGCTGTAGGAAGCAGCAAAACCGTCACTCGGGACGCCGCTCGACGTATATATCTGAACTCGATTGGCTCCATTCCCATTTTCAAAAGCCGTACCAGAAGTAGCCGATATGCTGTGATCATTCGTGGCCAAGATGGTCAAGAGCTCGGTTCGATCAGAACAACTAGTCTTGAAAGAGCGAAACGGTTTGCTGATGCGGTTGTGTTTGTGAAGTCTTCGAGGCAATAGCTCTGCATGTCAGCGGGTTTGGGTTGTGAGGGGGTAGGCCTAACAATAAAACATTGACGTCAAAGAATACGGCTTGATAATACTTGGCAGAATATCTATATATTTGCTCAACCTAAATGACACGGATGTTGAGTATGTTCATTTCAAGTTATTCTCTGCTCCAGGTGCTCCGGGCTGGTCCCATGAAGAGGCTGGGCATGGCAGTGACCGGCAGTCTGCTGATCTCAGGTCTTGTTGCCTGCTCAGGTGATCAGCAGGTGCACCGCGTAGATAGGTCTTCATCGGATACATTTTTCCTCAGTGAAATCAAGACCGGAGGCACACCCGCTAAGCTCGCTGACGACAATCGAAAGCTCCTTGAAGACAAGCTCAATGAAGTACTGGAGTTCTGTCTTCCACGTCTTTCGGGGTTTGAAAAGCAATCGGCAGCGCAAGCCAGGCAAGCGTATTGGTTGTCTATGAGCGGGCTGGTCGCGGGCTCCGTTTTTGTGCCTGTACTTGCTGCTGCAAGTCCGACTAGCAACGCAGCTGCAATCGCCGGACTTGGAGGCTGGGCAGGGGCTACCAATTTCGCCGGAGAATCACTCAAGACATCCGGCCTCAGCGGAACTACCATCGCCGAGACGCGAAATAAAATGATTCGGAAGGTTGAGAGCGCAATTGCAGTGGCGACTGATGGTCGTAAATCATTTGATCAGCGTCGTGACGCATTGATGGATGCCAGGACCGCTTGCATCATCTATGAGATTGCTGTGCCTACTGTTTCTCAGGAGAAGAAATGATGGTTGCACACCACTGTCTTTACTTCATTGTCGAGGCGGATCACAGCTGACGCATCGTGACGTTCTACAACCAGGACCGACTGCGCTCGACCCTGGGCTATCTGCCGCCCAACCAGTACGAGCGGCAGATAGCCTGCGTACGTCAAGCTCCTCAGCTGGTCGGCCTGAACCCTTAGTCTGCGGCGTGACCAGTGCGGCCTGGCGTAATTGCCTGATGGAGTCGTTCCGCGACGAAGATGGCTCCAGCGGTAGTCAGGTGGCCATAGTCCCAGGTAGTCAACGTGGTCGCATCGTCAGTGGTGTGGGTAAGGCATCCCTCGGTATTGCAGAGAATATCGAGAAGGGAAACGAACGCCGCTTTCGAGTTTGAGTAGGCATTCGTGAATTCGCTTTCGATCTTCGGGATGTCCGGGTTCAGGTTGCTGGCAAGCCTGCGCGGTATCTGATGCTGTGGAAAGTCGCTTTTCCATGCCTGGTAGACATGTTTGGGGAGCGAATCCAGCCACACTGGAGCAGGACCAAGGAGCACGATGTTGGTAATTCCAGCCGCTGATACCTCATCGATGGTACGCATGAGTCTGGCCTGATCGGCGGATCCGGCCGACCAGTCAGCCCCATAGCGGCCCCACGCCCCGAACAGGACAACGGTGCGAGGTTTCACGCTGCGAAGCTTGGCGAGGATGTACCTGTTGCTCTCCTGACAAATGCTGTCGCCAAAATCCAGGATCGGCGGGCATGAGCTTCTTGTCGTCTGAAGAATTGCCTCGGATCGCCCCATCTCGGCCGCGATCCCCGGATACAGCCGTGCAGCATGAGAATCACCCCACAGCAGTACGCCTTCACCCGGGCTGTTTCCAGATAGGCATTCAGCGGCGAAGCCATCATACGGATCGGTTGCGCTGAGCCAGCATTGAGGGTACCGGGCATCGGTCACAAACTCGTACTTGAAATCTGCGATTGCCCGGATTTCCGCTGGGAAGCGAGACGGAATTCCATCTGATCTGAATGTCGCATAACCGCAGATACCTACTCCCACCAGTGCAAACGACAGGAGAGCGACAGAGGCGCGGATATTCAGCTTGCTGCGTATTGGCCTTTCGACGAAACGGTAAGTCAGCCACGCCAGTAGCACGCCGATGAGAACCGCGGCGATTCTCACAAATGCACTCGGCGTATCGCTGTACATCATCCTGGCGAACGTCAGGAGTGGCCAATGCCACAGGTAAAGCGGGAAACTGATAAGGCCGAAAAAGACCATTATCCTACTGGACAGAACTGTCTTGTTAAGCCAGGCAAATGGCCCGGCGGCGATAACAAGTGCTGCACCAACGGTTGGAAGGATCGCCCACCAACCGGGAAACTCATTGTTTTTTGTAGTCCGAACAAGGGCCGTTGCGACAAGTGCCATTCCAAGCACGGACAATAAGTTTCGAACTGCAGGACCGCTTGATTCTCGCCAGCGCGGAAAGAGTCGTTGCTGATTCAGTGTTGCATAGGCAAGCAGAGAACCGATCAGCAGTTCCCAAAATCGGGTTTGCGGCGAATAGAACGTCGCGATCTGGTTGGTTTTCACACCAATGATATTGAGGGTGAAGGAGATGCCGCCGATCAGAGCAATCAGGATCAATATGTTGACCCTGCTCTTCCAGGCAGCCCATACGAGGAGTGGCCAAACAAGGTAGAACTGCTCTTCGATTCCGAGTGACCACAGGTGCAGGAGCGGTTTTGTCTCGGCACTGTTGTCGAAATAGCCGGATTCACCCAGCAGCAGGAAGTTGGATACGAATGCAGATCCCCCCGCTATGTGTTTGCCCAGTTGCGAGTACTCGTCGACCATAAGGCTGAACCAGCCGAAAGCCCAAGTGGCACTGAGCATGAGCAAGAGTGCCGGGAAGATTCGATTGACTCGTCGGCCGTAGAATTCCAGGAAACTGAAGCGGTTCTTTTCCAAACTGCCGAAGATGATGCTGGAGATTAAATAACCGGAAATAACGAAGAATACGTCGACGCCTACAAACCCGCCTTGAATCAAGGAGGGAAAGGCATGGAAGGTGACCACGGACAAGACGGCCAATGCGCGTAGCCCATCAATGTCTGCGCGGTACTTCGGATGGCTCAGGTGCTTATCGAGCGCAGGTAGCGTCGACGTGGATAAATAGGTCATTGGTATTCGCAGATTCAATTGACTCAAGTGCTGTTCTTGAGCGCTGGGGATCGTACCAGAACGCTAAAGCTTTTTCGTTATTGAGCGGAAATTTTTTAGCGAGAGAACATCTATGAGTTTTCAGGTCGCTGCCGGGTTGGCGACAGAACATAGATACTGGCTCTTCCGCGAAACCACCGGACCGCAGGATGCCGCCACGCACTCCGGGGTGTGAGCGAAAGCGACTTCGCTGATTTCTCGCGCCGGCGCCGGCCGCGTTCTGCTTGATCCCTCGCCATGCGGCATCTCCTGCAATACTGCACCCAAACCTGAAGATGCCAGTCACTGGAGCACTCGCTCGATGAGTCAGGCAACTGGAATTTCTCCTGTCAGCGTCATGCGAATATGGCATGTCTTCGGCCTCAAGCCTCATCTGGAGAAGACCTTCAAGCTTTCGACTGGTCCTCTGTTTGTCGACAAGGTTCACGATATTGTTGGTCTCTATCTCAACCCGGATTCAGGCACTGAACCGTACCCAGCCAGGCCTACCTCTTGCCCCCGGCAAACCCGTCACTCGCACCCACGACTACAAGCGCCACGGGACCACATCGTTGTTCGCGGCTCTGGACATCGTTAC
Organism: Pseudomonas japonica; assembly: GCF_900188455.1. GTDB lineage: Bacteria > Pseudomonadota > Gammaproteobacteria > Pseudomonadales > Pseudomonadaceae > Aquipseudomonas > Aquipseudomonas japonica. The sequence goes on from NZ_FZOL01000003.1 coordinate 160,020, forward strand.
GGATGAAGTAATCGGAAGATTGAAGCGCCGTCATGGAAGGCTCCGCCGAGGACGGTCTTCGGTGTTTTCTTCAAGTACTGCAAGGTTTCGTCAATTACCCGCGCCATGTTTTGGCCCTCAATGATTGATTGGAGGCGCAACCCCACTACGCTCCGACCCAGGCCATGTACTGGCTTTCCGTCCAGAGTGGATGGGACAGCAGCATTGAAGGATGGAAACCTCTGCTAGTCTTCCTGTGCTGTAAACCATTCGGTACTTGCCTGCTAAGGAAAGGGAGGCGTTATGTCGAATTCAGATGAAGAGGTTCGTGCTGCTCGTGTAATGGTATGGATTGACGAAGCTTTTGGCGGAGGGATGGGTAGCCACCAGGCGAAGCCACCCCACGACCTAATATCAGAGAAAATGATTTCGTCAGCGTTGGAATCATTCAACTCTGTTAGCAGTGCTGTTGCTGCAGGTGCAGTTCGTGTTGCTCAGGAGTTTGCAAACATTCTCGGGTTCAGGTCCGGGGCTGCCAGGTCTGTGAAGGTAACGTTTGTCAATAGCAGTCCATTCAATTTGATCAAGGCGAAGAGCGGGTTAAGCCATGGGATTTGGATGGATGATATGCAACCGCCAGAGGTCATTGAACCAGGACAGACAGTTGCCTGGGGTAGCGAATCAAGCGGCATAGCGACTGGCACCGAGGGATCGGTTGAGTATTGCATATGTGGCAGTTTTGAAAATGCCGGCCCCCAAGACCTGAAAATATCGTTCAGGGTTGATTGGGACAATCCGTATGGCGGCTCCAACTCTTGCCGCCACTCCTGGCCATCAGGGGACGATACCAACCCTTTCTGGAACAAGGTCTCGTTGGAGGACCCGAGTAATGGAAGTATCCATGGGGATAACTGCGAAATGCGGTGGATTTTCCGCTACTTAGGATAGCCATGGGATGAAGCCCAGTTCAACGCTGGGCTTTTTGCATCTGGCTGCAATTGAGCACTCTGGGGCTTGCAAGGCCCTCTGCCATACTTCTCAAACATGGAGTGGTCGTGACAGTGGCTCGAGTCAGTACCTCGCGTGGTTGATCTGCGAGATGCGATGCAGCCTCCTTTGGCGCCCACTTCGACGTTTTCTCTACCGTCCATATTCATGAGTGTCAGCACCCTGTGCTCGGCCGCACTATGACTAGCAGCACATACTCGTATATCATCAGAGAATGGCGTATTGCCATTATTCTGGGGCAGGTATGCACAAGCTAATATTGGCCACATCTTGTTTGTTGGGTTTTTCCAGTGCTGCTCTTGCGCGATGCCCTGTCGAGTATCCCTATTACCATGGGTCAGAGTCTGGTCATGTCGTCAGGCTGGAAAACAGGAGTATCTATAATTTAGATGCCTTTACTCTGCAGGCAGGGCAGATGCCATTGGAGGGGGTGCCGATTCCGAGTTTGTCAATTCATGCCGGGCCCGCTTCAGAGAAGGATTTGGAAAATATCACAGAGCATGATTGGATCAAGATAAAGAATTATATTGAAAAATTCAGAGAGAGGTACCTTGCAACTGCGGTCTTCTCAGGCAACCAGAGCTATGATGATGGCGAGAGACTTTCATGGAAAGAGCTGGATAAAGTCATTGCGTGCTGGCTGAATCAGTCCGCTGGGACAAAGAAAAATATCGCAGCGGAAAGTGCCTCGAAAATAAAAGATCAGCCGGTCAGGCCTGAGGGGGATGATAGCAATGCACTTGTTTATGGCGAACTACAAGTCGCAGGCCGCGAGGGACGTCAGCTGTACAGGGATGGGCTGCTCGAACAGATGGTGACCAAGAAGCAAGGGGTAAAATTTGATACCAGAGCCCCTGTGATTTCTCCTGGTTGTATAAGCTTCGAAAATTGGGGCACCGGTGTTGCTCACGACGTCAAGCAGATCAAAAGCACATGCACAATTCCCGTGGCGGTAACTCACTGCTTCTACGACATTCGAACGCCACAAAAATGCAAAGAAAACAAATCCGTGGGCTGGGGAACTACAAATGTGATCAAGCCAGGCGGAACCGCTTTGGTCGTTGCCGGTACGGAGACGAAAGGCTCGCGATTGAAAGTGGATTACTATGTTTGCGACATGAGAAATGAAGACAAATTTTTCTGCATAAAACCATGACGTACGTAGTCTTTTGTCGACTCAGTGGTCAACTTGCTCCTGTTGCCGCCAGTAGAAGCATCAGTGAAGCGGGGTGAGGCTTCCTGATCGAAGGGAGGCCTCAGTCCCAGGTCGAACCTTCAAACGCAGGTCTTCTTCCTGCGGCTTCGCTGACTTCTCGCACCGACGCCGGCCGCGTTCTGCTCGATCCCTCGCCCTGCGGCATCTCCTGCAATCCGCTGGGTGCAATATGAACGTGCAACTGCCGTCGACGTTGCTGCGTGATCTTCTGGATGCGTCTCATGGGGCACACCTCGATGGGCGTCTTCTTCGTCGAATCTGACGGCATAACCACCAGTAGACGCCTGTTTCCCCGGTATACGCGCCTGGGCTGACCAGTGGACGAGTCCATGGGCACGAGCATTTGATCCTCGTGTGAAAAGAGGAGGGTGAGAACGCAGCTAGAATGCCTATGGGCGGGTTGCCAGATAGGAGCACATGAAATGAACCAGATCCGGATCGCCTTTATGTGTGGATGCATTGGGCTGGCTACAGCAACGGTGCAAGCAGAACCGCTATGCGATTGCGGCAAGATTGTTGGTCAGTGTACGGCGTCGATAAACTTGAAGTCGGTCTCCGGTTCAAAACCGTCATTCACGGCCAACTATACGATTACCTCCAGCACGGCAAGTTGTTCGAAGGTTTCCTACTTTATCGATGACACTCCCTATTTCAATGTGTTGGCCGGGACGAACAAAACTGACGAAAGCACCTTCGGCACTGAACCGATCAGCATGAAGAGCTTTTCAGGTGTGAAATGCGAAGTGTGCCAGGGCCAGGCATCTCAAGCCGGCGGGGGGGCGCAGGGGGCGGCCGGCGTCAAGCCTGATGCTTCGGCTCAAGGACGCGAGCGATACAACGGTAGTTGGCGTACTGATCTGTATGTCCTGACCATCAGCAACGCGCAGGCAAGTCCGACGGTGAGTTATCAGTTCGACAGGGTCAGCACCAATACTCAGGGCTCGGCGGATGAAGAGCGATTCGAAGGCGATACGCTGGTGTTTTCCTGGGTGATGGGGATGTTTGGTCGCAACAGCTGTCGCTTCAATCTGACCGGGCAGAACTCCGCAGTCGCCAAGTGTGGCAACTTCATGGGGACGCACACGAAGGAATTTACCCGCATGTAAGCAACCCCACTGGTTTCAAACCGCTCAGCGAATCTGCTTGCCGATATTGAATCGCAGCAGCATCAGCGCCGCATCGCAGGCATCCCTCGCGAAGTGACTTTCGCCAAACGCCTGTGCGTTCACCGTGGCCCCGTCCAGCAGCATCATGATGTAGGTCGCGAGGGTATTGGCGGTTTCCTGGGTGTGGTGACGGGCAATCACTTCTTCGATAAGCCCATGCATCTTGCGCTTGTAGTCGAGGGCAATCTCGCGAATGTCCGAATGGTCCGGAAACTCGGCGACCGCGCGACCGAACAGACAGCCGGCGAAGTTGGTGGAACAGAACCACTGACCACGCCAGTCGAAGAGCGAAATGATCTTTTCATCCAGGCTGGGCTTTTCTTCCATGCGCGTCTTCAGTTGCTGGATCAAGTGATCAGAACGCTGCCTAAGCACTGTTTTCACCAGGTCTTCCTTGCCGCTGAAATTACGGTACATGGTCATCCTGGCGACACCCGACGCTTCAATGATCCAGTCAACGCCCACGGGGCGAAAGCCGTGTTGGGAAAACAGGCTGGTGGCAGTGTCGACGACATGCTGCTTCTTCGATACCGACAACTCGGAACTCCAGATTCGGGAAGTGAACAGGCGAAAACCGTAACATTTTGAGGTAGACCAGTCTATCTCAGTCTCTGCCCGGTATTTCGCCCGGTTTTATCGCAATTACGTGAGTGTGACGGTATCTCCGCCGTCCACGGCGAGTACCGTGCCGCTGATCATCGGATTGCCGGCCAGCAGCAGGGCGGCCGAGGCGATGTCTTCCGGTCGGGCAATGCGCTTGACCGGGAGCGACTGGCTGCGCTGGCGCATTTTCTCGACGAGGGCTTCGGCGTGCAGGCCGGTATCGACAAACCCGGGAGACAGCACATTGACCCGTACCGGCGACAGCTCACTGGCCAGGCCCCGGGCAAAACCCTCGATACCGGCGTTCACGGCACTGATCAAGGCCGTCTGCGGCCCGGCGCGCTGGGCGAAGCGTCCCGAGACCAGGGTCAACGAACCCTGGTCGTTGAACGAGGCCAGCCGGGCGATGTGGTAGGCCGCCCAGAACTTGCTGTCGAAGATGCGTTGCGCATCCGCCAGGGAAACGCTGCGCACCGGGCCGAAGGTCAGCGAGGCCGCGGTGACCACGATGTGGTCCCAGCGCGTGGGGCGGGCAAAGAAGCGCTCCAGTTGTTCCGGGCGGGTGACGTCCAGTGGCTCGGTGGCAACGGCCGGGTCGATGTCCCGTGCCGCCAGGCTCAGGCGCTCGGCGCTTCGTCCTGCCAGGGTGACGCTGGCACCTTGCTGGTGAAACAGCCTGGCAATGGCGAAACCGATGCCGGCGGAACCGCCGATGACCAGGACCTGGGTGGTGGGTTCAAACGCAGGCATGGCGGTCTTGCTCCTGTGGCAGGGGAGTGGGGTGCGGGTAGTCGAAGATCAGCATCTCGCACAGCGCGCGCAGGCGCGGGCGGAATGCGGCGTGCAGGGGGTGTTCGCGCCAGTCCGGGAGCACTGATGCGTCGGTGAATGTCAGGATGAAGCCCTGGTCATAACCCAGCGAACGGTCGCCGCTGTCGGCGATGATCTCCACCGAGACCAGCCCGGGCACGTGCGCCGGAAAATCGTGGAGTTCCCGCAGCAGCGTCGACAAGGCGGCGGCGTCGGAGCTTTTCAGCAAGACAATGCGTTTATACATGGCGGTTCTCCCATTCGATCAGGTTGCTCAGGCGCGGACCGCCGTCGAAATCGCACACCACGGTGTCACCATGGCTGAGGTGAATACCGGCGTCGGCGCTGTTGCGATCGGCGCCCATATAGAGGTAGATCAGCGTGCCGGGCAGGCGCAGCGAGGGGTGCTGCCAGAGGGTGTCGAACAGATCGTTGGCGTCGTAGCTGAGGCAGGACAGGCCGGTGTTGAAGTCCTGTTGCCAGTGCAGATCGCCAGCGCGGTAGATCGAGGTCCTGCCCTTGATCAGCTCGGGCAGGGGCTGCCAGTAGAACAGGTGAGAAATGGCGCTGGGCTGGAGCTTGGCGTAGGCCAGGTAATTGCGCTTGGATCGGGCCAGCTCGATATCGGTCAGGTCGTTGCCGAAGGTGTAGCCCAGGTAGCCAGGCTGGCCGTTGGCGTCCACCAGAAACAGGGCCACCACTTCCGCTTCCTCGCACGCCGACAGCGCTCCGCGACTCATGCGCAGCACCTCGCCACTGCGCTTGAGGGTGTCGGCAAAACCCTTGATGAAGAAGGCCGGTCGCTCGTCGTCTTGCGGTGGTGTCGCGATCTTGCTCTGGTGGGTCAGGCCGAAGCCGCAGACCACGCCCTGGCGCGGGTCTGGCGGCAGCAGGCAGGGCAGCAGTTCGAAGCCTGTCAGGTCGGTGACGGTCAAGGGGGCCGGAATATGTTCGCGCAGGTATTCCAGCGGGCCACCCGGGTACTTGCTCGCGTCGGTGTCACGCAGCAAGACGTAGAGCCCGGGCACCGGATACAGCGTGTATTGCCCGGCGCCGCCGGGGCTGGCCACATAGCGCTGGCCGTCGCGCGCGCATTCAAAAATGATCGACATGAGACAGCTCCTAAAGCGTCTTGATTTCCAGCAGGGCGGGTTTGCCGTGGGTCTGCATGTAGGTCAGGCAGTCGCTGATCCTTTCCTGGATCGCCGCGGGGTTGTCGGCGCTGCCCGGGCTGTAGAGGTTGAAGGTCTGCGCCAGGGCGACGAAGTCCACCTCGTTGTCATGGAAGCTGGTCGCCAGGTCGGACAGGTCGATGGGCCGCTGGCGCAGGTCGGCGATCCGTTCGGCGTGCTGCTTGGAGTTGAGGTAGAGCCGGTTGTTGATCACCAGCACCAGCAGCGGAATGTCATAGGCCGACAGGGTCCACAGGGCGCTTGGGGTATAGAGCAGGTCGCCGTCCGATTGCAGGTTGATGCACAGGCGGCCAGTGCCTTGGTGGGCAACCGCCGCGCCGATGGCCGCGCCCAGTCCATAGCCGAGCCCGGCGCCACCGCTCATGCCGATATAGGCCTCGCTGCGCTCGATCGGCCAGAGCTCGCGCACCAGGGTGTCGATTGTCACGCTGCCGGTGTTGGTCAGCACCCAGCGCTGATGGCCGATGGCTTCATGAATGGCAATCAGCGCCTGGGCGATGGTCAGGCCGTCGGCAGGCTGGGTCACCTGCGCGAGCAGCGCCTGGTGACGGGCCTGTTTGTGCGCGGCTATGCGTTGGATGCGTGCGTCGATCCGCGCCTGTGCCGGGTGCTCGCGCAACTCGCTGGAGGCCCGGGTGGCCTGGGCGATCCGCGCGATGGAGGCGGCGACGTTGGCGTGCAGCACCAGGTCCGCGCACACCAGTTTCTGGCTGTCGGCGACCCAACTGCTGATCAGCAGCGAGTGGGTGCCCAGGGTCGCGATATACAGCCCCGGGTGGGGCTGCTGGCCGGAGTGGGCGAGCAGGCCGTGCAGGTCCTGGACTTCCAGGGCCAGCAGAAAGTCGCATTCGCCCAGCAGGTGCGCATCGTGGTCCTGGAAGACCAGCGGATGGGTATTGGGCACGTTGTAGCGGCCATTGCGGGAAATCACCGCGGCCCCCGTGAGGGTGGCGATTTCCAGCAGTTGCGCGGCCTGTTCGTCGTTCAGCGCGGCGTAGTCGACGGCGAGCACCGGGTGTTGGGCGCTGGTCAACTGGGCCATCAGCTCGGCCAGTTGCTGGTCGTCCAGTGCCGACAGGCGTTCCGGGCGTATCGGACCGTCCGGCAGGGCCAGATGGTCAGCCAGGGGTTCTTCCTGGACGGCGCTGTCGATGGCCACATAGCACGGGGCATGGGGCTCGGCGGCGCAGAGTTTCAACGCACGCTGCACGGATTCCAGGGTGGCGCCCTGGGACACCGGCATGTCGGTCCATTTGGTATAGCCGGAGAGCAATTTGTCGATGCCCTGGGAGGTATGGATCCAGTCGATCCAGGGGCGGCGCAGCGCCGCGTCGATGGGGCCGTTGCCGCCCAGTACCAGCAACGGAACGCGGTCGCACCAGGCATTGAAGATGGCCATGCTCGCGTGTTGCAGGCCGATGTTGGCATGCACCAGCACGGCCATGTGCTTGCCGCTGGCCTTGTAGTAACCATGGGCCATGGCCACGGAGATTTCTTCATGGCAGCACATCAGGATGGCCGGTACCGCCGGGTCGGGGTGATGCACCAGCGAATCATGAATGCCGCGGAACGAGGCGCCGGGGTTGAAGCAGACGTACTCGATGTCGTGGGCGATCAGCAGGTCGACAAGCAAATCGGAAAAATACTTCACTGCGCACGCTCCATGTGAAGGGGGTCGTTGGGATATCGGTCGGCATCGATTGCCGTGCGGTAGGGCAGGACCCGGGGCGTCAGCCGGCAGCCGAGGCCCGGCTGCGTCGGGACGGGCAGGTCGATCGCGTTGTGCAGTCGATCGATGGCGGGCATCGGTTCGAGCAGGTTGCCGTCGAAGAAACGGTCGTGCTGTCCGGCTTCCACGCCCATGAAGCCGTCACAGGCCGTCAGCAGCGCACGGTGCGCCGCGATCAACGGACCGACTTCGGCAACCTGCACGCCCAGATAGACGGGCAGGCCCCACTGCTGGCACTGCTCGATCATCTTCGCGGTGGTGAGCAAGCCGCCGCATTTGGCGATGCGCAGGTTCACCGCATCCAGCGCCTGGTGCTGCAAGGCCTTCTCCAGGCTGGCCGGCGAACTGACCGACTCATCCAGCATGATCCTTGCGCCATGTTCGAGACGCGCCTGGCGGTAATCCTCCAGGCTGCCTCTGGGCAAGGGCTCCTCGAACAAGGTCACGCCCAGTTCGGCAAACGGCCGGGCGCTGTCCCGCAGTTGCTGCGGCGACCAGCTCATGTTCGGGTCCACGTACAGCGCCAGGTCCGGCGCCAGCGCCCTGATGCCGTGCAGGCGCTGTCGATTGGCCTGTGCCTCGCCGGCCAGCTTGAGCTTGAGCGAACCCCGTGGCTTGCGCTGTTCAAGGAACGCCTGCACCGGTTGCGACAGGTCAAGCACCTGGGTGATGTTGACCTGGGCGGGCAGGGCCCGGCGTGCCGCCCGGGCGGGCGAGGCAATGCGCAGGAGGAAGTCGGACAGTGGCAGGTCGGCTTGCTGGGCCAGTGTGTCGAGGATCGCCATCTCCACCAGGCAGCGGGTGTTGTTGCCAACCGCCTGCCCGGACAGCGACGGCAGGCCCTGCTCATGGAGATCGCGACCACGGTCGAGCGGATCGCCGCTGGCCAACGCCCGCGCCAGCTGAGCGAAGTCGATGCGGCGCAGCTCCGCCAGCACCGATTCGCAGTCTTCCGCCGTGACGTAGCGACGTGGCGCGCATTCGCCGATGCCGGTAAAGCCGCCGCGGGTCCAGCTGAGCACCACGCTGTCCGACGTCTGTCGTCGGTGGGCGCCGTGAACGAACGGGTTGGCCATGGGCTGGCGCACGAGGTACACCTCAGGCGGCGTCATAGGTGTAGTGTCCGTTGGCTTTGACGAAATCGGCGGTGAACTGCACGACCTGGCCCATCGCGGCGGTGAAGAACAGGTAGTGCTTGTCCTGATTCACCAGCAGGGTCGAGCTGTTGCGACACAGCTGCTGGAAGTGACCGACGCTGGTGCCGACGTCCACCAGCGGGTCCTTGTCGGCGCAGATGAACAGGCTGGGTACGTCGATGGGCAAGGCATCGTCGGCCAGGTAGACCTGTTCCAGTGCCAGCAGCTTTTTGCGCTCGCGGTGCTGCAGGTGGGTGGTGGCCAGCGCATCGTTGCGGATGAACTCGGCCAGATGGGGGTTGGCGGTGAAGTCATCGGCATCGAGTCCGGAATCCCACAGCTCCGGCCGGTCATCCAGGGCGATGTGCGCGCGCTCCTGCTCGCTGAGCCGATCGTGCATCTTGCCCAGCCAGGCCGAGCAGATGACCAGGTTGTCAAAGGCCAACCGGCCCTGGGGCCAGCTGGCGATGGCCGCGAGCACCGAGCCTCCCAGGCAGTGTCCGAACAGGCAGAGCTGAATGTCGTCGGGCACTTCGCGGCGAATGTGCTCGATGGCCGCCGCCGCGTCGTCGTGCAGCGTACGAACGTCCGGAAAACTGTGCCGCTGGCCACTGCTGATGCCACATCCCTCACGGTCCAGGGCGTAGAAGGCGATCCCCAGGTTGGCGAAGGCATTGCCGACCGACCACAACCACCCGGCATGGCTCTGCAGTCCATGAAAATACAGGATGGCTCCCCGCGGCCGCTGCGGGCGCCAGGCATGCAACGCGATCCGCCGGTCTGCCCCGGCCAGGTAATGAACCTCGCGGGCGATGCTGTGCTGAAACAGATGCATGTTCATGAGTGCCTCTCAATATCAAGGTTGCTGGATGCCCAGAAGGGAAAGGTCCGGTTGGAATGGCTTGTATTTGATCTGAAGGGTTTTCCGGGCTGCTTTCTCCTGCTCGATGGCCTGCGAGATCGCGTTGCCCGGTACCGTGATGACCTTGATCTGCCCCAGGCGCTTGCTGCTGCGCTTGGATTCGTACTCGATGTTGATCGTCTGCAGATGCCCGTCGAGCAACTGGCTGAGCGTCTCCGACTCGCCGCTCGGCGCGTCGCCCGCTTCGATGGCGACGGCGTAGTAGGGCGTTTCGTGCCAGACCGGGGCACACAGATACAGCCCGGCATTGGGGATGCCGCACAGTTGCACGGCTTCGTGCAGCTGGGTCTCGGTGATCTTCTCGCCGGTGAATGAATGCATGACGCCGTTGCGCCGGCTGAAGCTGATGCGGGGGACGCCACGGTAGTAGCCATGCACGCGGTAGATATCGCCGGTGTACATGCGAACCATGCCGTTGCCCTGCCACATGACCAGGTGGTATTCGTCGCCTTCCTTGAGCTGGTCCAGGGCCACGGTTTCCGGCTGCAGCCGGTCGCGTACCAGCGCATCCATGTCCACCGACACCGGGATGAATTCGAAGAAGGCCTGATCCACCGCCAGCGGCTGGCTGTCCTGATCATCGTCCACGGGAAGGGTCACCACGCCCTCGGTACCGCACGACATGAAGGGCAGCACCGTTGCCGGCCCCAGGATCCGCTCCAGCTGGGGCTTGTAGAGCTTGGCGGAGGCCGCCGTCCAGCAACTGAAGCGCTCCAGGCCCGGCCATACATCGGTCAGCGCAACGCCATCGCGAGACAGCACGGCCTCGAACCGTCGCGCGGCAACGGGGTCGGCCGCGCGCAGGTTGGCGCCGGTCCAGGCGCCGTCATGCAGATCGCGCAGCAGGCGTTCACGGTTTTCCAGCAGGCAGTGGTGCAGGGAGAGCAGGGTGCTGGGGTTGATCGAGGTCAGCAGCCTGACATCCTCGCCAAGGGTCCACAGCAGTCGCGCATACATCTTCTGCTCATGGCTGGCGTCGGCAGTCGGGGTGAACCAGGGGGCTTCATACCAGGGCGGATTCCAGTCGCCACTGCCGACCTGCGGGTGCCGGTTGCTGATCGCCTGATAGGGCAGCCCTTCGACGTACTCGGTACTCGGGTCGCGTACGGTCTGGGTGTCCAGCGTGGCCCAGGGGTTGGCGTGCAGGGCAGGGTAGTCATGGCCGAAGAACCCCCACATCGTCTGGATCGCGGGGACCCGGTACTGGCGGATCCAGTGCAGGGTGTAGGGGATGCGCTTGGATTGCCCGGTGGTGCCGCTGGTCTTGAGCCAGCGCACGACCGGGCTGCAACTGAGTATCCCGCCTTTCTGCTGACCTTCCCGCACGAGGATTTCGCGGAAGTCCTCATAGGTCATCACCGGGATGTTGGTGTGGGTGATCCTGCCGTTGCAGTGGCTGACCCGGAAGCCATTTTCCTTCCAGAACAACGACTTGTGGCACACATGAATGATGTCCTCCAGGACGTGCTCCTGCGTCCGGAGAGGTTTGTCGAGCCTTTCCAGATAGCTCGCTTGCGCCTGGGCGCATTCTGCTTTGAAGGTCGGCACCCTTCGCTGCCAGTGGCCGATCCAAGAGTCCATCTTGCCCATGCGTTCGTCCTCGATCTTCAGGGGGTAAAAGAGAGACTGTTATGTCTCTATTGACGGTGTTTATCCCTCCAGAATTTATGTGTCAAGGTGTTTCAGGTTATTGGATCCAATTATTTACTTTGATTTGACGGTGCAGGAGTTTTTTACGGTAACCATTTAATTCATTGTTTTTAATAGTATTTATTGTGATTTTTTGACGAAAAAATCTCATTTGCGCCGAAAAATATAAAAAATTTTCATGAAACAGTGATTGACGAATGAGCGAGGATTTGAAAAAGATGTAGAACGATCAGTATCACAAGGAGGGCGATTCCATGGTTTCCAGGATCACGTTGGGTACCCAGGGGCTGCGTGTCGGTCGCATCGGGCTGGGTTGCATGGGGATGAGTCAGTGGTACGGCGCGACGGATGACGCCGAGTCGGTGCGCACGCTGCATCGCGCACTGGAGCTGGGAGTGGATTTCTTCGACAGCGCCGAGGCGTATGGGCCGTTCACCAACGAGCAGCTGTTGCGGCGCGCCTTCGCCGGGCGCCGGGAGGAGGTGGTGATCGCCACCAAGTTCGGTTTTCGCATCGTCGATGGCCAGATCGTCGGCGTCGACAGCTCCGAAACCAATCTGCAGAAAGTCGTCGAGGCGTCTCTCAAGCGGCTGGGAACGGACTACATCGATGTGCTGTACCAGCACAGGCTCGACCCGGACATTCCCATCGAAGACGTGGTGGGTGCCATGGCTCGCCTGGTCGAGCAGGGCAAAGTGAAATACCTCGGACTCTGCGAAGTGGGCACGCGCACCATCGAACGCGCCCATGCAGTCCATCCACTTTCCGTGATCCAGGGAGAGTACTCGCTGTGGGAGCGCAATGTCGAAGAGGACATCCTGCCGCTGCTGCACCACCTGGGCATCGGCTACGTCGCCTTCTGCCCCCTGGGGCGCGGCTTCCTGACCGGCAAGGCGGCCAGCGCCAGCCACTACGACGCCAATGATTTCCGCCAGCAGGATCCGCGCTTTCGCGAAGAGAATTTCGCCGCCAATACCTTCCTGACCGAATCGATCCTTGCGCTGGCGGCGTCCTGGTCGATGACGCCCGCGCAGTTGGCGCTGGCCTGGCTGCTGACCCGCAGCCAGCACCTGGCGGTCATTCCGGGGACCAAGCGCGTCAACTACCTGGAAGAAAACGTGGGCGCCGATGCCTGTGTGCTCGATGGCGAGCAGCTCCAGGCAATCGAGGCGCTGCTGGGGCAGTGGGCGGTCGCCGGCGAACGCTATGAACAGCGAATGATGCAGTTCATCGATCGCTAGGCGCGGCAGGGAGGCAGGGTATGCAATTGCACCGTTTGCTGGACGAAACCGAACAGCGGTTCCACCGCAACTTTCTCGATCGCAATGGCAATACGCAGGTCACCACGCTGCTGACGGTACCCGGTTGTGTGAGCGCATTGCGGGCGCGCAAGGCATTCGCCCGACTGGTCGCCGACTTCCCGTTCCTGCGGCAGAAGATCGTGCCTTTGGGCGCCGACCAGTATGGGTTCGTAGCGGTGCGGGAGGATGTGCAGTCGACCGCCTGCGCCACACCGGCGTCACTGCATGTCGATGCATTGCTCAAGCTGGAGCTGAACCGCCTGCTGGGAGACGAGGAGGGCTGGCGCGCGCTGCTGGTTGTCGATGCCGCAATCAAGCAGACGCATATCCTGCTGACGCGCAATCACGCCATTTCCGACGGCTACAGCACCGCCAGGCTGGTCGACAGCCTGGTCGGTCATCTCGGGGTGAATCCCGCGGTTGCCAATGGGCGGGCCTCGCGTGCGTTCCATATCCGTCTGGCGCATTGGCGGGCCTCGCCGGTCGATGCGGGCCGGGCCAGTTACGCCGATTTTGTCCGGTTGCAGGTCAGCGCCACGGCGACGCAACGCATCGAGCAGTTGCGCGCGACGTCGGGGTTCACCACCAACGCCATCTGGGGCGGGGTTCTGGCCCACAGCTATCTCAGGCATGCGGACGTGCCGGCGTTCGACCTGTTCACCGCCTATTCACTGCGTGAGCCGGACAGCGACGGCCAGCCAGTGACCAAGGCCTGCCAGATCGACGTGCGCAAGGCGACCCTGGGTGGCAAGGATTCCGGCCTTCTGGAATGCATCGAGCGCTACGCGCAGGTCGTGGTCGCGGACAAGGCGCGCTTGAGCCTGCATGAACCCCCGGTTGGCGACGACACCCCGCGACCCGCCCTGGCCTTTACCAACACGGGGCCGCTGGATCGTTTTCTGACCCGGCCGGCCGCGGCTGTCCTGGGTTTTTCGACGCTCGTCAATCGCTCCGGCGGCAACTACCACTTCGTCCTGCACCTGGGCCGGTTCAACGGCACCTGGCACGCGGCGCTGGCGTTCAGCTCGCTGAACGTCGAGCGTTCGACGGCGCTCGCGTTCAAGGCGCGGGTCGAGGCGACGCTCGAAGCACTGCCGGTTGCGCTCAACACCCCATGAGGAATTCACAATGGATGTTTCCAGCAATAAAAAACTGACGCTACTCGCGACCTGCCTCGGCTTCGTGGTGGTGTTGCTCGATGTCAGCGTGGTCAACGTGGCCCTCGAAAGCTTCAAGGTCGAGTTCGCCACCGACGTGCTCCAGTTGCAGTGGATCGTCAACGCCTACACCCTGCTGTTCGCTTCGTTCCTGCTCACCGGCGGCGCGCTGGGGGATCGCTTCGGTCACAAGAAGGTTTTCCTGTGGGGCTATGCGGTATTCACCCTGGCCTCCCTCGGCTGCGGCCTGGCGGACAGTTTGCCCGCGCTGATCGGCTTTCGCTCACTGCAAGGCATCGGTGCCGCACTGCTGGTGCCGACCTCCCTGGCGCTGGTGCGCATTACCTTCGACGTGCCGGCCGAGCGCAGCAAGGCCATTGCCCTGTGGGCGGGCGTGGCGGGCATTGCCCTGGCGGCCGGCCCGGTGGTGGGCGGGTTGCTGATAGGGGTGTTCGGTTGGCGCAGCATCTTTTTCATCAACCTGCCCATTGGCCTGATCGGGATCGTCCTGTGCCTGGTCAATGCGCCACGCATCCCGGCCAACCGCAACGGCGGCTTCGACCTGTGGGGACAGTTGCTGGCCTTGTTCACCCTGGCCAACCTGACCTATGCGGTCATCGAGCTGGGCCGCGCCAGCGGTGTCGACCTGCGTGTGGCGCTGCATGCCGCGTGCTTTGCCGGCGGGCTGCTGGGGTTCCTCTGGGTCGAGTCGCGCAGCGCCCGGCCGATGGTGCCGCTGGCGGTATTCAGCAATGCCGCGTTCAGCCTGGCCTCGATACTGGGGGTGATCGTGAACTTCGTGTTCTACGGGCTGATCTTCGTGTTCAGCATTTTCCTGCAGCAGGTCAATCACTACAGCGTGATCAACACCGGTCTGGCCTTCATTCCCATGACCGGCGTGCTGTTCTTCGGCAATCAACTGGCTGCCCGCTGGCTGCCCGCACTGGGTGAGCGGCGGCTGCTGGCGCTGGGGTTGCTCATCGCCTTGCTGGGCGTCGTTGCCTTGATCCCCTTCGTCGGCGGCGCGCCCTACGCCCATATCGCCGTGCAGATGTTCGTGATCGGCTTCGGCATATCCCTGACCGTGCCCACCTTGACCACCACCGCGGTCAACCACGTCAGCAGCGACAAGTCCGGGGTCGCCTCGGCCATCGTCAATGCCTCGCGCCAGGTCGGCGGGCTGGTGGGGGTGGCGATCTTCAGTCTGTTGATCAACGTGGCCGATGCTGCCCAGTTCGGCCACGGCTTCACCGAAGTGATCGTCCTGTCCTCGCTGCTGTTGGCGGTGGGCTGGGCGTTGACGCTCCTGTTGTTGCGCAAGCAACCCCTGGCCGCGCAATCGGCCACCTGAAGCAGTGCTCAATAAACCCTGGAAACAATGGAGATTGAACATGCAAGCAGTCATGAAGACCGACGCCAATTCCGCCTACGCACCGTACTCGCTGGATGCCCGGCAAATCCGGGATTATCGGGCCAACGGCTGGATGAAGCTGGAAAACGTGATCAATGCCGAAACGGTGCAGTTGCTGCTCAACGAGGCCAGGACCCGGATGGGCGAGGTGGCGCGCACGGTGGACCGCAACGACCCCGGCAAGCAGATCGACAATGCCTATCGCTGGTATGCGCGCTGGGACGAGGTTTCCAACACCTGTGCGCAGATCAAGGCACTCAGTCATTCGCCGCAGCTTGCGAGCATCGCTTCGCAACTGGTGGGCGAGGACGTGCGGTTCTACTCCGACCATGTGTTCGCCAAGAACCCGGAAGCCGAAGCCGGGGGTGACACCCCCTGGCACCAGGACTTTCCCCATCACCCGCTGGACCGCCAGGGTGCGCTGAATATCTGGATCGCGCTGGTCGATCTGACCCCGGAGATGGGCACCATGCAGTTTCTCAACCGCAGCCATCGGGCGGGCATGCTGGGGCGTTACTTCAATCGTCGCGACAACGTTTCCCTGATCGATGAGCATCCATGGGTGCTGGACGAGTTCGAAATGTCGCCGCCGATTTCCCTCAAGGCCGGCGATGCCACCGTGCATGACATGAACGTCATCCATGCCGCACCCGCCAACAGCTCCAATACCCCGCGCTGGGTGTATTCGACACTGTGGCTGCCGGTTTCCGCGCGCTACACCGGGGCCTCGAACCATCGCACCGATCCGCTTGGGCTGACGCTCGACATGCCCATGGAGCACCCCAAGTTCCCCGTCATTTCAACCCGTTGATCGAGGCCTTTTCCCCGGCCGGCGCGTGCCGGTCGGCTTTCGATTGCGCCATGGGAGTCGAACATGCCACATGTCTATCTTGAGTACACCGCAGGGGTGGCTGACACCGTTGATTTCAAGGACGCCTGCCAGCGACTTCACCAGGCGCTCGTAGCGGTGTCCGGATTGCGCCTGGATCTGGTCAAGACTCGTCTCGTTCGTTACGACGGCTATTTCGTTGGCGATTGCGAGGATCACCAGCAATTCATCCACCTGAACGTATCCACGGTGACGGGCAAGGCGGGCGACGACGAGAAGCGCCACACGATCAGCAGTGCCTTGCTCGGGGTGATGGTCGAGATCTTCGAGCCGGCCCTGCTGCGGCAGAAAGTCGATCTCTCCGTGCAGATCACCGAGGTTCCGGCCAGTGGCTACGTGCGCAGGCGATCGGCGACGCTGGCGCCGTGACGCTCATGCATTTTCAACGTCCAGTGGCATCCAGCCCCGGCTGGGGTTGGATCAGCCGCTGCCTGCAGCGAAAGGCACCGGCTCAATCCAGTTGCTTGACCAGCAACCTGCCCTCGTTCCAGCGCGCCCGTTCGCTCCAGGAGACGATGTGGCTGGCCTTGTTCCAGCGCACCTTGCTGATGCCGCTGTCGGCGGCGCGGGCCATGGCCTCGTCGATGCAGCGCAGGCCTACCGTAGTCCCGGCGCAGGTGCCATCGATCAACAGCGCGGCTTTCCAGGCCTCCAGCCAGCTCATGCCGTTGCGGTCGGTGACGAAGACTTTCTTCAGGCCATTCTTCACATAGTGGATTTCGTACTTGTCCTGCATGTCCCTTCCCTGGGCGGAATCCGGCAAATGCGAAATATTATCATTGACGGGCTAGCAATGACATCCGCACAACGTCTGGCTTTACCTCGGCGCAGCCTGTGTTAGAGCGCTTGCAGGGCAAAACCGGGTGCGTTTACAGCATCGGTCCAGTGTAGTTAACTGTTTGGCCGTGGCCAGTGGCCACAAGCCCTGAGGTGAATGACCGTGACCCTGAGTTTCCGGCCTGTCCAGGCTGCCGACATCCCCGCCATCTGCGGTTTTGCCCAGTCCGCCGACGAGGCGTTCTTCTTCTTTCCCAAGTGCACCTGGCCGGTGACCCCGGAACAACTGGCCGCGGCCATTGCCCAGCGCAGCGATTCCTCGGTGGTGGTCGAAGGCGACGAGGTGCTGGCGTTCGCCAATTTCTACCAATGGGAGCAGGGTGGTGTCTGCTCGCTGGGCAATGTGCTGGTATCGCCCGCCGCCCGTGGACGGGGTGTGGCACGTTTTCTGGTGGAGCAGATGATCGAGGTCGCCCGGCAACGGCATCAGGCGCGGGAGATGAAAGTGTCCTGCTTCAATCACAACACCGCGGGCCTGTTGCTGTATCCGCAACTGGGCTTCCTGCCGTTCGGTATCGAGGAACGCCAGGACCATGCCGGCAGGCGGGTAGCACTGGTGCAGATGCGTCAGGCGCTGTAGGCGTTGACGGCGCAGGCGCAACGGCCTATACAGGCGCCGTCATTTCGCATCAGCCCGCAGGAAACAACCATGCACGACGAAGACGATCTCCACGAACCCGAGCACGATCATCTGCTCGACCGTGAGTTTCACGACGACGAGGAAGGCGAACAGCACGCCGACCCGATGTTCGACGACGTCGAGGACGAAGAAGAAGAGGAATACGGCCTGGATGTGCTGGACGACGAGGACCACGAAGACTGGTGAGTCGTCGTCCCGCTCAGTGTCGGAAGCGTGGCAGCGGTCGGTCCAGCGAGAGTGTGGTGAGGGTGCGTTTCACCAGCACTTCATCGGCTTCCACGGCGCGCAGGCTTTCGCGGATCCGGCCGGCGACGGGCAGGTCGCCCTGGCTGTCGATCCAGTCGGCGATGTCCTTGCAGGCGCTGGCCAGGTGCTCCTGGCGATGGTTGATGAGGGTAAGCAGGGCTTGGATGTCTTTGTCGGACATGACTCGTTCCTCCTGTAAGCGGTTTCAGTGTAGCAGCGTCCCGACGAACTGGCCGCTTGCCAGCCGTCGGGCTGTCGAGACGACTTTCACTGCTTCATCAGGTCGCGGAACCAGTCGTTGAGCATGGCCTTTTCCGACCATAGCGAGTCGCTGCTGCCCAGGCGTCCCGCGCGCTGCAGGTAGAACTTGTCGTCCACCCGCGTGTCGGCCTGCTTCACCACCTGCCCCTGCTCCAGCAGGCTGTAGTGCAGATCGATGCTTGGCCAGGTGATATCACGCATGAAGCGCACCGAGCTGGCGTTGCTCTGCCAGGGCTCGTAGTGTCCGGCGAGGTCGATGTCGCGAATATCGACGCGCAGGCTCTGGCCGGTGCTCAGGTAACGGCTGCCGAGGGTTTCCAGGTAGACCCGCAGTTGCTTCATCACCTGCTCGTCGGCACCTCGCTGGTAACCATCGCCGCGCAGACTGGCGTCGCGGAATTTTTCCGGATGGATGAAGTTGACCTGCACATTCGCGCTCGCGGCCTGTGCCATGCTGGTGGTGGCCAGCAGACACACGGTGGCGAGCGTCAGGATCGAGCGCATGATGGACCTCCGCCAATACAGGGGGAAACAGGTTCATTGTACGCCCGCGAAGCGGCGATGCAGAGCAGGAGCAAGGTCATGAGCAATGTCGTCCACGTGACGCGCAACACCCTGGGTCGGGACCTTGCGGTCGGCGATGTCCATGGGCATTTTTCCCGCCTGCGCGCGGCCCTGCAGCGGGTGGGGTTCGATCCCGGGCGTGACCGTCTGTTCAGCGTCGGCGACCTGGTCGATCGCGGTCCGGAATGCGAGGAGGTGCTGGACTGGCTGGCCCAGCCCTGGTTCCACGCGGTGCAGGGCAATCACGAAGCACTGGCGGTTTCCCATGTCCGTGGCGAGTGGCTGGACTATGCCCTGTACCGTGCCGCCGGTGGCGGCTGGTTTCTCGATCTGGACGAGCAGCGCCAGGCCCATTTCGCCGAGAGCTTCGCGCAGATGCCGCTGGCCCTGGAGGTGGAGACGGCGCAGGGCGTGGTCGGCCTGCTGCACGCCGACTGTCCGCTGCCGCGCTGGGGCGATCTGTTGCCGTTGCTGCGGGCGTCGCCGGTGCCGGAAAAGGTTCGGGAAGTCTGCCAGTGGTCGCGCCTGCGCCTGAAGGAAGAGAACGAACGCGGAGTCGACGGGCTGCGCGCGCTGCTGGTCGGGCACACCCCGGTGCGTGAGGTGCGGGTGCTGGGCAATGTCTGGCATATCGACACCGGTGGCTGGTCGAAGGGGCATTTCACCTTACTTGACCTGGCCACCCTGGAAATCGCCTAGGCCACCGTCGCCAGGAACGTACAGACCTCATCCAGTACCCGCTGCGGATCTTCGCGGTGCGGTACGTGATGACAGCCATCGAGGATCACCATCCGCCCGTTGTCCGCCGCCAATCCTGCGACGCGTACCGGCTGGGCCAGCGAGCCGTATTCGTCGAGATCGCCGTGCAGGACCAGGGTGGGGCAGCGCACCGGGCCCGCGCAGCGTTCCAGGGTCCAGTCGGCGAAGCTTTGCGCCAGCCAGGTTTCGGTCCAGGCATCCAGCACCCATTGCGCCTTGTCGCCGTGGTACTTCCGCAGACGCTGCATCTGTCCGGGCTCCTGGAACTGCGCCTTGGCCAGGCGGATGCCGTCCAGGGTGCGCTGTTCGACGAACGCTTGAGCCGCCTCGCTGATCAGGGCGACGCAGTCCTCGGCGTGTTGGGCCGCGCAGGCGCTGGCCATGCTGCCGCCGACGCTGTGGCCGAAGGCGATGAAACGTTCGATACCCAGCGCTTCGCGCAGCAGCGGGAAGACCTTCCGCGCCTCGTCACTGATGAAGCTCGATGGCAGCGGCTGCGCGCAGGCTTGCGACTGGCCGAAACCGGGCCGGTCGTACGCCACCACCTCCAGGCCGCTGCGCTGGCACAGCTGCGCGGGAAACTCGCGCCACAATTCGACGCTGCCGAGGGAATCGTGGAACAGCACGATCACCGGTTTGCCCGGGTCGGTCCGTTCGGGAAACCAGCGCCGGGCAAACAGCCGGCCCCAGGGCGTAGGGATGAAGGCAACTTCCGTGTGGACGGGCGATGACGACATAACATCTCCAAAATGCGACAAGTGCCTGACAAGTAACAAAACCTTTTCGCCAGTGCAACGGAAAGAAGTACTACAGTGCCATTTACATTGCTGCATCAGATGCAGTAATGAACTGCACATCCGCTGTCTTGTTGCTCAAGGCTTCAGTTCACATACTCGCCGCCATCGACACAACGACACGCCCGAACGGCGAGGAGAGCGGTTATGACGAATGCGATACGGTTCAGCCAGACGGGTGCTCCCGAGGTCTTGAAACTGCAGGCGGTGGACAGCATCGCGCCAGGCCCGGGCGAGGTCTGGCTGGAGCAGGAGGCCATCGGTGTGAATTTCCTCGATGTCTCCCAGCGCAAGGGCGCCGTGCCGGTGCCGCTGCCCGGTGGGTTGGGGCTGGAGGGCGCGGGGAGGGTGGCGCGGATTGGCGCTGGCGTCGGCAATGTCGCGGTGGGTGATCGGGTGGCCTATGCCACCGGCCCGCTGGGTGCTTACGCCAGCGCCCGGGTGTTCCCCGCCGAGCGCCTGGTCAGGCTGCCGGATTCGGTGTCGGCGCAGGACGCGGCGGCGGTGCTGTTCAAGGGCATTACCGCGCAGTACCTGCTCAAGTCCACTTACCCGGTCGGCCCGGGGACGACGGTGTTGATGTACGGCGTGGCCGGTGGGCTGGGTTCGCTCATGGCGCCGTGGGCCAGGCATCTGGGAGCGCGGGTGATCGGCGTGGTGTCGCGGCAGGCCAGCGTGGACAAGGCCCGCGCACTGGGTTGCGACGAGGTGCTGGTATTCGATCCGCGGACCCTGGCGGCGGAGGTTTCCCGCCTCACCGATGGCCGCAAGGTGGATGTCGTGTATGACCCCATCGGCCGGGTGTCCTTCGAGGCTTCCCTGGACAGCCTGCGTCCGCGCGGGGTGATGGTGTCCTTTGGCGCTTCCAGCGGCGCGCCGGCAGCGGTGGAAATGGCCACGCTGAACAGCAAGGGTTCGCTGTTCGTCACCCGGCCGTCGCTGGCCGCGCACACCGCCACCGCCGAGGAATACCAGGCGCGTGCCGCCGACGTGCTGGCGGCGCTCGACGCGGGTATCATCAGCGCGCGCATCTGGGGCCGCTACGCCCTGGCCGATGCAGCTCAGGCGCATGCCGACCTGGAATCCGGACAATCCTCGGGAGCGATCATTCTCACGCCATGAACCTCGATGTGCTGGACAACCCCCACAGCGATGAAATCGCCGCGTTCCTCGCCGTCGCCGCGCAGGGCTCCTTCGTCGGCGCCGGGCGGCTGCTGGAGCGGCACCCCACGGTGATTTCCAAGCGCGTCGCGGCGATGGAAAAACGCCTCGGCGTGCGCCTGATCGAACGCTCGACCCGCCAGGTGCGCGTCACCCCGGTGGGCGAGAAACTGGAGCAGCGTCTGCGCGCGGCCCTGGGAATGATCGCCGAGGCCGAACAGCAGGCCATTTCCGGCGCGGCCGAGGTGCGCGGGGTGTTGCGCCTGGCCCTGCCGGCGGCGATGGGGCGGCTGTGCATCGGCCCCCTGCTGCCGGCGTTCCTCGAAGCCCATCCGCGGGTGTCCATCGTCGCCGACTACAGCGAGCGCCTGGTGGACATCATCGAAGAGGGCTTCGATATCGCCATTCGCATCGGCGAACTGGACGACAATCGCCTGATCGCGAAAAAGCTCTGCGATCACCGGCGCATCCTCTGTGCCTCGCCCGCTTATCTGCAGCGCCACGGCGTACCGCGCACGCCCCAGCACTTGAGCGAGCACAATTGCCTGCGCTTCAGCGGTCTGGCGTCCTTTCCGCAATGGCGCCTGTATGCCGGCGAGCAACAGGCCAGTGTTACGCCCAAGGGCAGCCTCACCGCCAACGACAGCGAATCCCTGCTCGCCGCCGCGCGTGCCGATGCCGGCATCCTTGGCGCCGGGGAGTGGCTGATGAGTCGCGACCTGGCCGCCGGACGCCTGGTCCGGGTGCTGCCGGAATGGCAACTGGACCCTACCGGCGGGGTGTACCTGGTGCGGCCCTCGGCACGCTTTCCCGCCGCGACGGTGCTGGCGTTCAAGCAGTGGATCGAGGCGCGTTTCGAGCCGTTGCCGCCGTGGCTGGGGCACGATGCCTGACGTCAGGCGGGGCATCCCCATCACCCGGTCAAGGGCGCGGCCGCCCGGCGCTTGACGCCAGCGGCCGGCAGCGCCGAAGCTTGCTCCCTTACCCAAGGAGCCCGCCATGGACCTGTCCACCCTCGCGCTGTTCATTCCCGCCTGCTTCGCCCTCAACATGGCGCCCGGCCCGAACAACCTGCTGTCGCTGAACAATGCCAGCCGCTACGGCCTGCGCACTGCCTGCGTGGCCGGCATCGGCCGCCTGTTCGCCTTCGCCGGGATGATCGTCCTCGCCGCCCTTGGCCTGGCAGTGGTCCTGCATACCAGTGAATACCTGTTCCTGGCGATCAAGGTGCTGGGCGCGTTCTACCTGTTCTATATCGCCTGGCAACTGTGGCGCGCGCCGGTCGGGCAGGGTGGGGTGGTTGGCGAGCGCAAGGGCGGGGTATTGCGCCTGGCGCGGCAGGAGTTTTTCGTCGCGGCGGGCAATCCCAAGGCCATCCTGATCTTCACCGCGTTCCTGCCGCAGTTCGTGGTGATGAACAGTGCGGTACCGGTCGGCGAACAGTTTCTCTGGCTGGGGGTGATGTTCCTGCTGCTGGAGTGGTTTGCCATCGCCATCTATGCGTGGCTGGGCGCGTACCTGCAGCGCTGGTTCGACCAGCCTGGGCCGCGCCGCCTGTTCAATCGGGTCAGCGCGGGGTTGTTGAGCCTGGCGGGGCTGGGGTTGCTGGCGGCGCGCAAGGCTTAAAGATCTGTTTAATGATGAGCTAAGAGTACTTTCATTGAGTCGATTTTCTGTCCTGCTTTTAATCGTCCTCAACTGGTAATGGAGCAAAAGGGATGGGGAAAAACTCCTGATATAGATCTGCCGTGTTGCGGAAGCGAGCTGTAGAGTTGATGGAGGCCGAGGGCTTAACCTTCGAAGATGCCTTGGGATTGGCGATCTTAAATCGAATGGCAGGTGATCGGCTTCTAAGGGCTATGAGGAAAAAACAAAAAGTAACAGCCGAAAAACAAATAGTGAAACTACCTATGAGCGCTTGGAAAACTCCGAAGCCCGAGGGTGCCTCCCTTTTCAGGGAAAAGGGCCGGGTCTTGGAAAGCGATCTTGAATATTTAATTGGCTTAAGATGGGTTTTTTGATGGGTGGTATTCTCGGGTTTTGTTGATATATTTGTGACGGTCTCGTTTTTTGCTTTTAGAGCTATATTGTTTTTGGGGTGCTTAAATTGGTGTTCCGTTTATCCAGCTGATGCCGGTGTTGTCGTTTTTGATGACATCTCCAATGATTACGTCCATGCCTTGGGACTTGAGCCATGAGCCAAAGTCATTTATATACAAAGCTGTGCTCGAGAATTTACTTAGACCAAGAAGTTGTCGCCCGAGGTTTGTAATGGGGTAAACGGGGATTTGGTAAGAAGTTTTCTCTGTGGGTATATAGGCGATCAAGCATTTTTCATGATTGACTATTACGCTCTGCCACCTATCTTTTGCTCCCTGTGGAATGGCGACCGTAAAATGCATCATGCCTTCTATGCCGGTTACAATTCCAAGCTCTTGCAGATCAAGTAGCTCGTCGAACTCCAATCCATATTTTCTGAGTCCGCTATCAGGTCGCCAGATATAGCCATTGGATATGGCGAATGCGCACATTTTCTCAATGAGCTTGGCCTCAGTTTGGGAGATGTTTCGAATGAACTCAAGGCAGCGCAAAGTGTAAGTTCCTGGTTTCTTTACTTCTCCTGCCAAAATTTTCCCCCAGAGACCTTGGAGTTCGTCTGCCGAGACTTCTGAAGCGCAGTTTTTCCAGCGATGCAGCCAGTCTTCCTCAACTTTCTCAGTTGGGGGGACAGCTTCATCTGCTCGTAACTGCTCGTCAGCTATAAGAATTGCCTTGGTTGCATTTATTTCCCTGCGCATCGACTCCTTTATACTCTGTCGTTCGATAGCTGCTTCAAGCTCGCTATCAGTAATCACTGGTTCAATTCGAGCCGCTTTGTAAGCGTCGCCGATAGCACGGAATCCGACGTCTAGCGAAAAATCAGACGCATTACGCTGTCCATTCTTTATAGAGTCTACATCTCTAGAGGTTTGAGCTTCTATCAGGCTTTTTGCTCTTTCGATTTGGAGCTGGGCTAGCCCTTCTCGTTTGATTTGACCTGGCTTGAGTAGGGCTCCTATTCCCTTCTCGGCAATGGTTTCCCAGAGCCGCTCAACCAGTTTTTCACCAGGAATCAATGCCATCGGTTTTCTCCATAAATTGACTTTGGCATGTCTCGCTGCTTAAACATGAGGTGTCATCAGAAATTCGGCTTGTACTCGAAACTCCGCGAAGCTTCCGAATCCGAGAACGGCACGATCGCGCTCTTCTTGTTCAGCATCCCGTTGACCAGCGATCCGGGGAACATCTGGATCGTGTTGTTGAAGCGCTCCACCTCGCCGTTGAAGATCACCACCGCGGCGCCGACGTTCTCCTGCTGTTCGGCGATCTCGCGCATCAGGTTGTTGACCACCTCGGCGGCTTTCAGGTCCGGGTAGGCCTCGAACACCACGCGCAGGTCGTTGAGCAGTTCCCGCGTGGCCTGCTGCGCGCCCAGCAACGACTGGCCGTTGGCCTGGTCGGGCAGGCCGTGGATGGCGCTGCGCAGGCGGGTGATGTCGGTGAGGATCTGCTGTTCATATTCCCTGTAGCTGCCGACCTGCTCCTGCAGGGCATCGAGCACGCGGGTTTTCTGCCGCTCGTAGGTGAGCACGTCGGACCAGGCGCGCTGGGCCCGGTTGGCGCCGCCGATGATCGAGTTGTAGAGGGAAATCACCACGATCGCGAGAACGGCGGCGATGACCAGCAGGGTGATCAGGGTAGAACTCATGGCTCAATGTTCCTTTTGATGGGCAGCCGTGCTCGGCAGGTTGAAGTTGTCGTCGTGCTGTTCGGCCAGGGTGTGGACCAGGGCCAGGGCATTTTCCAGGCGGGGCAGGCGCACGCCTTCGTCGATCCAGGCATGGAATTCATCCGGCGTCGACAGGTCGCAGTGCATGTCGAATTTCAGCAGGGTGCTGTTCTCGAAACTCATGCACAACTGGCCATTCCAGGAGAACTCCAGGTTCATCTCGTGCAATTGCTTGTGCATGTTCAACAGGTGCAGCACGGTGACCGGCTTGGCGAACCTGGCGCAGGCCATGCGGCTGCCACCGCTCAGGGTGAAGGCCTTGTTGAATTCGCTGGAGGCGGTTTCGTGACGGTGTTCGAAGTCCAGGTTGCGCCCGCCGGTGGTGCGGGCGGTGACGCCTTCGACCCAGGGGAAGTCGATGACCAGGCTGTAGCGGTCGTAATGGTCGTAGACGGTCCGGGTCACCGTGCGGGTGCCACCTTTGCCGTCGGACTCGGTGGTGGTGACGATGCGTTTGTCGACGTAGTGCAACTGGTAATAGGCGTAGGGCAGTTCATGCACCGCACCGGGATGGACCGACTGCACGGCATAGGTGATCTCGCGGCTGTAGTTGCCGCGGGCATAGTCGCCAAAGTCGCTGGACAGGCGTTGCAGCAGGACGTCCCGGGGCGTGGAGATGCCTCTGAGGTCGAGGGTGAGCCAGGACGAATAACCGGCGATTTCCTCGGAAACCTTGCGCAGTCGGTTCGAGCGCACGCGCATGAAGACGAAGCTGGCGATCATCACCACCAGCGCGACCAGGCCCACCAGGCTCAATGCCTCGCCATAGTCCATGGCGAAGAACCGCGTGAGCCAGGCCTTGGCCTCGAACGGCGCCCACTGGCCGAAGGCGATGGCCGCGGCGATGATGGCAAGGCTGCCCAGGCCGAAGGTCTTCGGGGTGGCGTTGTCGAACTGCAGTGGTTCTTTGAAGTCGCGGACCTGCTGTACCGCGGCCAGCAGTTGCTCCTTGTCGCTGTCCGCACCGATGGCGTTCTCCACGCTCTGGATCAGTGCCCGCAGTCGCGCGTTTTGTGTCGCTTTGCCCATGACGGCTCTTTTCGCTCCTTGAATCGCGGATCATGGCCCATGGCCTGATCCGGGGCCCGATGATAAACCATCGATACAGTAATCCCTTCGCCTTATCGGGAAATAATCTGACCGGATCCAATCCGTTAGCCTACGATTGTCAACGCACCGCAAGCACGGAGCTGCGGTCCTTCAACTGCCGGGAGACATGGAAATGCTATCCACGCTGGAACTGCGCGATATCATCGAGAAGAGTTTCTTGCCCGTTCGCTGCCGCTGCACCCTGGCAGCGGATCAATCACTGACCGTGCAGTTGTTCAATCGCGGCTCCCCTCACTACGACCTGCAGGTCACCGGCATTCGCCCCGAACAACTGGACAGCAACCGCGCCATCGCCAGCCTGGTGAGCCGCATGCGCTGCGACCTGCTGGACAGGCAGGTGGTGGTGCCGCTGCGCGATGCCAGCTAGCGCAACGCCTCAGTCCCGATAGAACGTCTGCACCAGGTGATAGCCGAACTTGCTCTTGATCGGCCCATGCACCGTGCGCAGCGGTTTCTTGAAGATCACCTGATCGATCGCGCCGACCATCTGCCCCGGGCGTATCTCGCCCAGGTCGCCGCCGCGTTTGCCCGACGGGCAGATCGAGTGCTTCTTCGCCAGGACGTCGAAGGCCTCGCCCTTGGCGATGCGCTGCTTGAGCTGTTCGGCCTCCTCGGAGGTCTTGACCAGGATGTGACGGGCCTGTGCTTTCATGATGCGGGTGCCTCGGAGATGCCGGTAAAAACCGGCGATTATGCCTGATCGCGCAGCTCGATGCGGTCACGAAAATGCTCCAGTGCCTGCGGATTGGCCAGGGCATCGGTGTTTTTCACCGGCAGGCCATGCACCACGTTGCGCACCGCCAGTTCGACGATCTTGCCGCTGATGGTCCGCGGGATGTCCGCGACCTGGACGATCACCGCCGGCACATGGCGGGCGCTGGTGTTGTCGCGGATGACCTTGCGGATCCGCGCCTGCAGGGCGTCGTCCAGTTGCACGCCGTCGGCCAGGCGGACGAACAGCACCACGCGCACGTCGTGCTGCCACTGCTGACCGATGGCTACGCTGTCCACGACCTGCTCGATCTTTTCCACTTGGCGGTAGATTTCCGCTGTGCCGATGCGCACGCCGCCCGGGTTGAGCACCGCATCGGAACGACCATGAATCGCCAGGCCGCCGTCGCGGAACTCCTCGGCGTAGTCGCCCTGGCACCACACACCGGGAAACTGGCTGAAATAGGCGGCCTTGAAGCGCTCGCCGTCCGGGTCATGCCAGAAACCCAGGGGGATCGCCGGGAAATGCCGGGCGCAGACCAGCTCGCCTTTTTCCTCCAGCACGGCCTGGCCCTGGTCGTTCCAGACTTCCACGGCCATGCCCAGGCCCTTGCACTGGATCTCGCCACGGCGCACCGGCAGGGTCGGGCTGCCGAGGACGAAGCAGGACACGATATCGGTGCCGCCGGACATCGACGCCAGGCAGACATCGCTCTTCACCTCGCGATAGACATAGTCGTAGCTGTGCGGCGACAGCGGCGAGCCGGTGGACAGCAACAGGCGCAGGTGCGTGAGGCGATGGCTGTGGCGCGGCTGCAGGCCGGCCTGTTCCAGCGCCGCGAGGTACTTGGCGCTAGTGCCGAACACGCTGATGCCCTCGGCGTCGATCAGGTCCGGCAGGCGCTCGGGGCCGGGATGGAACGGCGAGCCGTCGTACAGCACCAGGGTCGCGCCCAGGGCCAGGCCGCTGACCAGCCAGTTCCACATCATCCAGCCGCAGGTGGTGTAGTAGAACAGGCAGTCGCTGTCGTTGAGGTCGTTGTGCAGGCCATGTTCCTTGAGGTGCTGCAGGAGCACGCCGCCGGCGCTGTGGACGATGCACTTGGGCACGCCGGTGGTGCCGCTGGAATAGAGGATGTACAGCGGGTGATCGAAGGGAAGGGCGACGAAACGCGGTTCTCCGCCTTTTCCGTGGAAGTCGTCCCAGAGGCTGACGCGAGCCTGGGTGTGGAAGGCGTCCAGGCGGATGTCTGTCTGGCTGTAGGGCACCACCAGCAGTTGTTCCAGCGCGGGCAGGGCGGCCAGCACCTGGTTGAGCTTGTCCACCTGGGACAGGGATTTGCCGGCGTACTGGTAACCGGCGCAGACCAGCAGCAGCTTCGGTTCGATCTGGCCGAAGCGCTCGACGATGCCCTGGGTGCCGAACTCCGGCGAGGAACTGGACCAGATCGCGCCCAGGCTGGTGGCGGCGAGCATCGCCACCACGGTGTGCCAGGTGTTGGGCATGCACGCGGCGACGCGATCGCCGACGCCGATGCCGGCGGCGGCGAACGCCCGTTGCAGGCCGGCGACCTGGGCGGCGAGCTCAGCGAAGCTGAGGGTGGTGCGCTGGCCGTCTTCGCGAATCGAAACCAGGGCGGTGGCGTCATCGCGCCGACGCAGCAGGTGTTCGGCGAAGTTCAGCGTGGCACCGGGGAACCAGCGGGCGTCGGGCATGTGCGGGCCTTCTTCCAGGACCGCGCGGGCGGGCTGCTGCCAGCGCACATCGAAGGCCTCGGCCACGGCCTGCCAGAAGGCCGGGCGCTGCTCGATGCTCCAGCGGTGCAGGTCGCCGTAGTCGGCCAGGTCGAGGCCGTGGCGTTGATTGATTTCGCGCCGGAAGCGATCCATCCGGCTGGCCTGAATACGCGCCGCGTCCGGGCGCCAGAGCACTGGGTTCATGCCGATGTTCTCTTTTGGTCTGTCAATGAGGTGAGTCTAGCCTCCCGCTCCTCCGCGGTCTTGCGCGGACCATGGGCGATATCACCGCGTAGGAGCGTGGCTTGCCCGCGAACGGGCGCGCAGCGGTCGCTGGGGCTGACCTCGAATCGGGAACCGGGACCGCGTTGCGGTCCTTCGCAGTGGTTCGTCACACGACAAGCCCGCTCCTACTGGGCCAGCCAGCCGCCATCCACATTCCAGGCCGCGCCGCGCACCTGGCTGCCGGCCTCGCTGCACAGGAACAGCGTCAACTCCCCGAGATGCTCCGGCGTGACGAATGCCAGCGAGGGCTGCTTCTCCGCCAGCAGGTCATGTTGCGCCTGCTGCGGATCGACCCCGCTGGCCGCGCGATCGTCGATCTGTTTCTGCACCAGCGGCGTCAGCACCCAGCCCGGGCAGATGGCGTTGCAGGTGATCGCGCTGGTGGCGGTCTCCAGCCCGACCACCTTGGTCAGCCCGATCACCCCATGCTTGGCCGCGACATACGCCGCCTTGCCCAGCGAGCCCACCTGGCCATGCACCGAGGCAACGTTGACGATCCGCCCCCAGCCCCGTTCACGCATGCCCGGCAGGGCCAGGCGGGTGCAGTGGAAGACTGCGGAGAGGTTGACCGCGATGATCGCGTCCCAGCGCTCCACCGGGAATTCGTCCACCGGTGCCACATGCTGGATCCCCGCGTTGTTGACCAGGATATCGACGCCGCCGAACTCCCGCTGGGCAAAGGCGAACAGCGCCTCCAGCTGGGCGAGATCGCCCAGGTCGGCAGGATGGTGACGGACCCTGGTGCCGAACTGGCCGACATCGGCCAGCGCCGCGGCCGGGTCGCCGAAACCATTGAGCAGGATATCGGCGCCAGCCTCGGCCAGGACCCGGGCAATGCCCAGGCCGATGCCGCTGGTGGAGCCGGTGACCAGTGCGGTTTTTCCGGAGAGCTTCATGGGTCGATCCTCAAACGATGCCGGTGGCGTAGAAAGTGGCGATCACGACGAACACCGCCAGGGTCTTGATCAGGGTAATGCCGAAAATGTCCTTGTAGGCCTCGCGGTGGGTCAGCCCGGTGACCGCCAGCAGGGTGATCACCGCGCCGTTGTGCGGCAGGGTGTCCATGCCGCCGCTGGCCATGGCGGCCACCCGGTGCAGCACCTCCAGCGGGATATTGGCCGCGTTGGCGGCGGCGATGAAACTGTCGGACATGGCCGCCAGGGCGATGCTCATGCCGCCGGAGGCGGAGCCGGTGATGCCGGCCAGCAGGGTCACGGTGATCGCTTCGTTGACCAGCGGATTGGGAATCGCGCGCAGGGCGTCGGCCAGCACCAGGAAGCCCGGCAGCGAGGCGATCACCGCGCCGAAGCCGTACTCCGAGGCGGTATTCATCGCCGCCAGCAGGGCGCCGCTGACCGCCGCCCGGCTGCCGTCGGCGAGACGACTCCTGATGGCCTTGAAGCCGCTGACCAGCACCAGCAGGATGCCCAGCAGCAGCGCCGCCTCCACCGCCCAGATGGCCGTCAGCTTGGCGATATCGGTCTGCACCGGTGCGCTCATGCCCGGCAGTTGCAGGCTGTGGCTCTTGCCGTACCACTCGGGGATCCAGTGGGTGAACAGCAGGTTCATGACCCCCACCAGCAGCAGCGGCGACAGGGCCAGCAGCGGGTTGGGCAGTTGCAGGTCATCGGCGGTTTCCGGCTCGTTGCGCAGCTCGCTGCCATAGCCTTCACCCGCGCGCAGGGCCTTGTTGCGCTGGCGCTGCAGGTAGAGCATGCCGCTGCAGAAGACGAACAGGGTGCCGATCAGCCCCAGCCACGGCGCCGCCCAGGCGGTGGTGTTGAAGAAGGTGCTGGGGATGATGTTCTGGATCTGCGGGGTGCCGGGCAGGGCGTCCATGGTGAAGGAAAACGCGCCGAGGGCAATGGTTGCCGGGATCAGGCGCTTGGGGATATTGCTCTGGCGGAACATCTCGGCGGCGAACGGATAGACCGCGAACACCACCACGAACAGCGACACGCCGCCGTAGGTGAGCAGGGCGCAGACCAGCACGATCACCAGCATCGCCTGGCGCGTGCCGAGCAGGCGAATGGCCGCGGCGACGATGGAACGGGAGAAACCGGACAGCTCGATCAGCTTGCCGAACACCGCGCCGAGCAGGAATACCGGGAAATACAGTTTGATGAAGCCGACCATCTTTTCCATGAACACCCCGGTGAAGGCGGGTGCGACGGCGGACGGGTCGGTGAGCAGTACCGCACCGAGGGCGGCGATGGGGGCAAACAGAATGACGCTGTAGCCACGGTAGGCAGCCAGCATCAGCAGCGCCAGGGCTGCCAGGGCGATGATCACGCTCATCGGGGTGTCTCCTTGGTGAATCTTGTTTTTGTTGGTGGAGACGGGATTGCGGGAATCGTGCCAACTGTTTAACTAGTTGATTTGTATGGAAAAATAATTGATTCGTGATGTCGTTGTCTCTGAACGTAGACAGCTGGCTTGCCGCGCAGAACGTGTGTAGGAGCGTCAGATCACGGAATTCGCATCAGATCACTGCTGTCTCTTTTTAGAGACTCATGTCTCTCTATTGAGACTGAATCCCCAACGCCACCAGCTTCTTGTACAAAGTCGAGCGCCCCAACCCCAGCTGCTTCGCGGCCTCCGGTACGTTCCCGGCACACCGGGCCAGGGCCTTCTGCAGCAACTCCCGCTCGAACGCCTCGCACGCCTGCCGATAGTCCTGCACCGGTTCATCCACCGACCGTGGCATCAGCTTGCCCAGCGCCGACTCGATATCCGCAACCCCCAGCAGCGTCCGCTCGGACAGCAAGGTCGCGCGCTCCAGCACATTGCGCAGCTCGCGGATATTCCCCGGCCAGGCATGTCTGCCCAGCAGCCCGAGGGCGTCGTCCTCCAGTTCGTGGCGACTGCCCAGGTCTTCGAGGATCGCCTCGGTCAATGCCGGCAGGTCCTCGATCCGCTCGCGCAGCGCCGGCACCTCGATGGGCAGCACGTTCAAGCGGTAATACAGGTCGGCGCGAAATTCGCCACGGGCCATGGCCGCCTGCAGATCGCGGGACGTGGCGGCGATCACCCGCACATCGCTGTGCAGCATCTGGTTCGAGCCCACCGGCTCGTATTCCTTCTCCTGCAACACCCGCAGCAACTTGCTCTGCAACGGCAGCGGCATGTCGCCGATTTCGTCGAGAAACAGCGTGCCGCCTTCGGCCAGTTGCAGCTTGCCGGCACGCCCCTTGCGCTCGGCGCCGGTGAAGGCGCCCGGGGCGGTGCCGAAGAATTCGGCTTCCAGCAGGGTTTCCGGAATCGCCGCGCTGTTGATGCTGACGAAAGCCTTGTGCGCCCGCAGCGAGGCGGCATGGATGGCGTGGGCCAGGAGCTCCTTGCCGGTGCCGGTTTCGCCGAGCAGCAGCACCGGGGCCTCGCTGCTCGCCGCGCGCCGGGCCCGGCGCTTGACCTCCAGGCTCGCCGCGCTGGTGCCGATGAACTGGTTGAAGCTGTACTTGGCCTGGCGCGCGCGCAGCAGCGAGCGGGTCGAGGCCAGTTCCTGCTGCATGCTGGAATAGCGCTTGAGCAGTGGCGACAGGCTACGCAGTTCGTCGAACAGGGCGAAGCCGATGGCGCCGATCACTTCGCCGCCGGCGTCGTGGATCGGCAGGCGCATGACCACCAGCGGCTCCTTGGGCGTGTCGAGCATGTCCAGCAGGGCCGGGCGGCCCTGGGTCACCACCTCGCGCATCAGGCTGCCGGGAATCACCTGTTCGCAGGGCTGGCCGATGGCGGCGCTGGCGTCGGGCAGGCCGAAACGCCGGGCATAGCGCTCGTTCATCCAGACGATGCGTGCGTCGCGGTCGACGATCACCGTGCCTTCGCTGGATTGCTCGATGATCTCGAACAGCGATTTGATCGCCAGGCGGCGCACCCGCTGGTAGTCCTTGAGGTTGTCGCTGTCGTGCATGTGCAGTCCGTGGTCAGGCGCGCGGGTCGAAGGCTTCGCGCAGGGCGTCGCCGATGAACACCAGCAAAGTGAGGATCAGCGCCAGGGCGAAGAAGGCGGTGAAGCCCAGCCATGGCGCCTGCAGGTTCTGCTTGCCCTGGTTGACCAGCTCGCCCAGCGAGGCACTGCCGGCGGGCATGCCGAAACCGAGGAAGTCGAGGGCGGTCAGGGTCGAGATCGCCCCGGTGAGAATGAACGGCAGGTAGGTGAGGGTGGCGTTCATCGCGTTGGGCAGGATATGCCGGACGATCACCAGGCGGTCCGGCAGGCCCAGGGCCCGTGCCGCCTGCACGTATTCCAGGTTGCGCCCGCGGAGGAACTCGGCGCGCACCACATCGACCAGGGCCAGCCAGGAAAACAGCGCCATGATCCCCAGCAGCCACCAGAAGTTCGGCTCGACGAAGCCGCTGAGGATGATCAGCAGGTAGAGCACCGGCAGCCCCGACCAGACTTCCAGCAGGCGCTGGCCGAGCAGGTCGATCCAGCCGCCGTGATAGCCCTGCAGGGCCCCGGCGGTAACGCCGATCACGGTGCTGATCAGGGTCAGGGCCAGGGCGAAGAGGATCGACACCCGCGTGCCGTACAGCACCCGCGCCAGCACGTCGCGGGCCTGGTCGTCGGTGCCCAGCCAGTTGCTCGCCGTCGGCGGGCTGGGCGCCGGCACCTGCAGGTCGTAGTTGGGCGTGTCGGCGCTGAACGGCACCGGCGGGAACAGCATCCAGCCGCCACTGCCCTCAATCAGCTGGCGCACGTACTGGCTGCGGTAGTCCGGCTGGAACGGTAACTGCCCGCCGAACTGCTGCTCGGTGTAGCGCTTGAAGGCGGGGAAATACAGGCTGTCCTTGTAGCTGAGCAGCAGCGGCTTGTCGTTGGCGATCAGCTCGGCGCCCAGGCTCAGGGTCAGCAGCGCGGCGAAGGCCCACAGCGAGAACCAGCCGCGGCGATTCCTGCGAAAGCGTTGCCAGCGGCGCTGGCTGATGGGCGACAGGCGAAACATCAGTGTGCCCTCGCGCTGAAGTCGATGCGCGGATCAACGAAGGTGTAGCAGATATCCCCGAGCAGACGGATCAGCAGGCCGAACAGGGTGAAGATGAACAGCGAACCGAACACCACCGGATAGTCGCGGCTCACCGCGGCGTCGTAGCTCATGCGCCCGAGGCCGTCGAGGGAGAAGATCACCTCGATCATCAAGGAGCCTGCGAAGAACACGGTGATCAGCGCCTGGGGCAGCCCGGCCACCACCAGCAGGATGGCGTTGCGGAACACATGGCCGTAGAGCACGCGTTTTTCGGTGAGGCCCTTGGCCCGGGCGGTGACCACATACTGGCGGGTGATCTCGTTGAGGAAGGCGTTCTTGGTCAGCAGGGTCAGGGTGGCGAAGCCGCCGATCACCAGTGCGCCCACCGGCAGCACCAGGTGCCAGAAATAGTCGGCGACCTTGCCGATCAGGCTCAGTTCGGCGAAGTTTTCCGAGACCAGTCCGCGCACCGGGAACCAGTTCAGCGAGGTGCCGCCGGCGAACAGCACGATCAGCAGCAGGGCGAAGAGGAACGAGGGCAGGGCATAGCCGATCACGATCACGCTGCTGGTCCAGGCGTCGAAAAGGCTGCCATGGCGCACGGCCTTGCGTATGCCGAGGGGAATCGACACCAGGTAGGTGATCAGGGTCGCCCAGAAGCCGAGGGACAGGGTCACCGGCAGCTTGTCGAGAATCAGCTCGGTGACCTTGGCGCCGCGGAAGAAGCTCTCGCCGAAATCCAGCCGGGCATAGTTGCCGAGCATCAGCCACAGGCGTTCCGGCGCCGACTTGTCGAAGCCGTACTGCTTCTTGATGGTTTCCAGCAGGGCCGGATCGAGGCCGCGGCTGGCCCGCGAATCCAGTTGCACGGAACCCGCCCCGGGCGCACCGCCGCCGATCCCCTGCAGGCGCGCCACCGCCTGCTCCACCGGCCCGCCGGGGGCGGCCTGGACGATGACGAAGTTGACCAGCAGGATCACCAGCAGGGTCGGCACGATCAGCAGCAGGCGCCGCAGGATATAGGCGGTCACGGTTGGCGTCCTTGGCGGGCGGCCATCTCGGCGTTGGTCAGGGCGGTCGGGCTGACTTCCCACCAGGTATCCAGCGCCGGGTCATTGGCCGCGGGGATCTTCGGCAGGCCGAAGCGGTTCCACCACACGCTGGAGGTGCCCGGCGGGTAATAGTTGGGAATCCAGTAGTAGTTCCACTGCAGCACGCGGTCGAGGGCGTGGGCATGTCGCTGCATGTCGGCCTGGGTGCCGGCGCGGACCAGACCATCGATCAGGGTATCGACGGCCGGGTTCTTCAGGACCATGAAGTTGTTCGAGCCGGGGTCGCTGGCCGCGGCCGAGCCGAAGTAGCTGTACAGCTCCAGCCCCGGCGAGGTGGTGACCGGGTAGCCGGTGACGATCATGTCGTAGTCGCGCGCCATCAGGCGGTTGACGTACTGCGCCGAGTCGACCCGGCGGATCTGCATGTCGATGCCGATCTGCGCCAGGGTGCGCTTCCACGGCAGGAGCAGGCGCTCCATGCCGTTCTGGCCGTTGAGGAAGGTGAAGCTCAGCGGCTCGCCCTGGGCATTGACCAGGCGATCGCCCTGCGCCTGCCAGCCGGCTTCGCGCAGCAGGGCCAGGGCTTGCAGCTGCTTGTCGCGGATGATTCCCGAGCCATCGCTGCGCGGTGCCTGGAACACCTGGCTGAAGACCTCGTCGGGGATCTGCCCGCGCAACGGCTCCAGCAGTTTCAGCTCCTCGGCGTCGGGCAGCGCGCGGGCGGCCAGTGGGCTGTTGGCGAAGTAGCTCTGCTGGCGGATGTACATATCGCGCATCATCCGCCGGTTGCTCCATTCGAAGTCCCAGAGCAGGGCGATGGCCTGGCGCACGCGGCGGTCCTGGAACACCGGGCGCTGCAGGTTGAACACGTAGCCCTGGGCATTCTGCGGTGCCTCTTTCGCCAGATGGGCACGTTGCAGGCGGCCGTCGTCCAGGGCCGGACCGGCGTAGCCGATGGTGTAGCCGGTGGCCGAGAACTCGCGGTTGTAGTCGTAGCCGCCGCCCCGCAGGACCTGGCGGGCCACGTCGGTGTCGCCGAAATACTCGATGCGCAACTGGTCGAAGTTGTAGCGGCCGCGGTTGACCGCCAGGTCCTTGCCCCACCAGTCGCGGTTGCGTTCGAAGGTGATGCTGCGGCCGTTGTCGATTCGCGCCACACGGTACGGGCCGCTGCCCAGCGGAGCCTCGAAGCCGCCGCCGTTGGCGAAGTCGCGATTGCGCCACCAGTGTTCGGGCAGCACCGGCAGCGAGGCGAGGTCCAGGGCCAGGGTGCGGTTCTGGCTGGTCTTGAAGTCGAAGCGCACCTGGGTCGGCGACTCCACCACCACATCGGCGACATCGGCGAACTGGGTGCGGTACTTCAGGTTGCCGTCGCGCAGCAGCAGGTCGTAGGTGAAGCGCACGTCCTCGGCGCGGATCGGCTTGCCGTCGGCGAACCGGGCGTTCGGGTCGAGGTAGAAGCGCAGCCACAGGCCGTCGTCGGCCCGCTCCATGCGCCGGGCCACCAGGCCGTAGACGGTGTAGGGCTCGTCCAGCGAACGCACGGCGAGGGGCGAATACAGCCAGCCGTCGATCTCGCTGACGCCGATGCCCTTGTCGATATAGGGCAGGACATGGTCGAACTGGCCGATCTCGATGGCCGAGCGGCGCAGGCTGCCACCCTTGGGGGCGTCGGGGTTGGTGTACTGGAAGTGCTGGAAGCCGGCGGGATAGCGCGGGGCTTCGCCGTAGACGGTGAGGGCGTGGGTCGGGGCGGCGTGGACGCTATGAACACTCATCGCCGCCAATAGCAGCATACCGGCCCTGTAGGAGCTGGCTTGCCTGCGAAGGACCGCAAAGCGGTCCCTCAAGGCCAACACGACCTTACGACTCAAGAAGCGATCAGTCCTGACGGCTGGTCACTTCCAGAAGGTGGTAACCGAACTGGGTCTTCACCGGACCCTGGACCACGTTCAGCGGTGCGCTGAACACCACGGTGTCGAATTCCTTGACCATCTGGCCCGGACCGAACGAGCCCAGGTCGCCGCCCTGGCGGCTGGATGGGCAGGTGGAGTTGGCTTTGGCGACTTCGGCGAAGTCGGCGCCGGCTTCGATCTGCGCCTTCAGTTCGTTGCACTTGTCTTCGCTGCTGACGAGGATGTGGCGGGCGGTGGCTCGGGCCATGGGGAAACTCCTGAGTTAGAAAAGCCAGAGCCTACCGTAATTGCCTGGGGAATTCTCCTCAAAATCCGTAGGCAGACTGCTGCTACCTGATATTTCTGCCAGTTGTGCGATATGGCCTCTCGGCTCTTCAATTCTCCCTGAGCCCTCAGGGCGATCGAGGAAGCCATCATGCTTCGCCTGTTCCTGCGTCTGTCTCTCCTGCTGTTGTGCCTGACGGGCGCTCGGGGCTGGGCCCTGACCGGGCCGGAAACCGCGGTGCAACTCAACCAGCGCTGGGCGGCGATGCCGGTGCAGTGCGTCGGCGGCAAGCCGCCCTATGCCTGCAGCGGGGTGCTGGTGCTGCCCATGGCCGAGGAACATCCGCGGCCTTTCTGGCATCACGACGCGGAGGCGGCGGCACGCGGTTCCGAGCGTTTTCTGTTTCTGCGCCGGGACAGCGGTGTGCAGCCACCGGGCACGACCGGCTACATCCTCCACGATCATTACACCGCCATCGGCCAGGGCAAGCCGTATCAGGTGGTCACCGAGGACGCGCCGACACCCGGCGAAATGCTTGTGCGCAACTGGGCCGAGGACGCGCCGCAAGCGCTCGCGGTCCAGGCGCTGTACTACGACAACACCCGACCCGACAGCCTGCTGCTGGCGCAGCGTGGGCAGCGCGACTGGTTCGAGGCCACCGGCGAATGGCTGCCGCTGGTGCGTTACGCCTCCGACGGCGGTCATGTGGCGTTCGGCTTCAGCCAGCAGGAGCAGTTGTACAACGGCTATCAGGTCGCGCAACGGCTGAATGCGCGCTATGCCAATACCGCGCCCTGCAGCGACGGCCGCTCGGGCTATTACTGCAGCGGCGTGTTCGTGCGCACGGTGGACATGGGCAACTACAGCTTCCGTATCTGGAACCCCAGCCCGAACTCGATACGCATCAATGGCGTTTCGTTCAGCTACCTGCGCCAGGATGTGCCCGGGGTGACCTGGCTGGTCTATTCGAAGGGCTACGTCATTCGCCAGCTGTCGGCGCCTGCGTCAACACCTTTCACGCTCGATTGCATGTACCCGGAAGATGGCGCCACGGCGGTGGCAACGGAGGGTGGCGCCTGCACCTACCTGAACACCTGCGCCCAGTTGGGCATCACGACCCTGGACGCCTGGCGGGCACGCTATGAGAGCCAGGACATGCACCGCAAGAGCTGTTCGCTGGGCACATCGCCCGCCGATTTCGAACTGATGCGTGCGATTCGCGCCAATGTCCCGCGCCTGGACCAGTGGAACGAGGCCATGATGCTGGCCTGGCCGCAGGACAGCGGCGACGGCTTGCCGATCGAGGCGTTCGTACACAGTGACATTTCCATCTATGAACACAGTGGTCTGGTGGATGCGCAGTACATCCAGAAGGACTTCCTGAAGCACACCGGGCGCTATCTGCCGCTGCTGAAGATCGACCTCAATGCGGCTGACGGTCGTCTGTTCACCTATACGCCTGCCGAACAGAATCTGGAGTGAGACGGCGGCCTGAACCGAGGGATCCAACATGTTCCAACTCCTTCTGCGCCTGAGCATCGCCGTACTGCTGGCAGTGTCCTGCGCCCCGAGCTGGGCCTTGAGCGGTCCGGAAACCGCCGCGCAACTCAACCAGCGCCTGGCCGCGACGCCGGCGCAGTGCGTC
Organism: Pseudomonas japonica; assembly: GCF_900188455.1. Classification (GTDB taxonomy): domain Bacteria; phylum Pseudomonadota; class Gammaproteobacteria; order Pseudomonadales; family Pseudomonadaceae; genus Aquipseudomonas; species Aquipseudomonas japonica. The sequence continues at coordinate 198,972 of NZ_FZOL01000003.1, forward strand.
GGCGGCAAGCCGCCGTACTCCTGCAGTGGCGTGCTGGTGCTGCCCATGCTGGACGAACACCCGCAACCGTTCTGGCAGCACGGCGGCGAAGCGCAGGAACGGGGTTCGGAGCGTTTCTATTTTCTGCGCAAGGACGGTTACGCGGGGGTATTGCCGGCCGATGTCGGCTTTCTTCTGCAAGACCGCTTCACGGCAACGGGGCAGGGCAAGCCCTACGAGGTGATCGCCGACGACAGCGCCACCTCCGGGGAAGTCCTGGTCGGCAACTGGGCCGAGGACGCCCCGGACAAACTCGCGGTACAGGCCCTGTATTACGACAGCAGCGCCACAGATGCCCTGCTGCGGGCGCAAAGGGGTCAGCTGGAGTACTTCAAGGCCACCGACACCTGGCTGCCCCTGGTGCGTCTGGTCCGTGGCGAGGGTGATGTCGCGTTCGGTTTCAGCCAGCAGGAGCAGTTGTACAACGGCTATCAGGTCGCGGCGCGGCTCAACGCCCGCTATGCCGACCCCGCCACCGGTTGTCGCGAAGGGCGCGCTGGCTATTACTGCAGCGGGATACTGCTGCGCACGGTGGGCGACGGCGATTTTCACGCCTGGAATCCCAGCCCGAACGCGATCCGCATCGACGGTGTGTCCTTCAGCTACTTTCGCGGCGACGACAATGCCGACAAGCTGGTGTACTCCAAGGGCTATGTCATTCGCGAACTGGCCGCGCCGGCACCGACGCCGTTCGAGCCGTTGTGCGTGTACCCCGTCGATGGCGCCATAGGCAACGCACCCGACCGCGGCGCCTGCACCTTGCGCGACACCTGTCAGGCCCTTGGTGTGAATACCCTGGCCGACTGGACGCAACGCTACGCAGCCACCCCGCGCGACGGTTGCTCCCTCGGTCTGTCGGCGGACGATTTGCAACTGCTCCTGGATATCCGCAGCCAGACCCGCGAAATCGACCCGTGGACCGAGGTCGTGATGCGGCCCTGGCCGCAGAATATCGGTGAGCAATTGCCGATCGAAGCGATCGTCTATGGTCACTCCTCGTTCTACGAAGGAGAAGGCGGCGATGGCGGCCGGCATATCCAGCTGGACTATTTACAGCAGACCGGGCGCTACCTGCCCCTGCTGGAGACCAATCTGGGCAATGGCAATCTCCAGCCTTTCAGCTACAACCCCGACGATCAGGGCCTGCCGTGACGACAGGCCCTGACCGGTCTCGACTCGGCATGGGTATCTACACTGAACGCCTGACAGTAAATCGCGCCAGGACCGCCAGGTGTTCGCCTCAACATGTGCAGTGCCCTCCAGATCGAGCGCCGCCCGCGCGGCGCATCGCGGGCAATGCCCGCTCCCACATCGGTTGCAACGTGCCATGGCCTGTTGGATTTGAGTTGTCAGCCTTTGTTTTTTCGGCGATGCATCGCGGGGAGGCTGTTGGGTTCGACTCGGTATCGAGTCGAACCAACAAGGCGGTCAACCATGGCCTGTCAGGCATAGGTACGTTGCAACCGATGTGGGAGCGGGCGTTGCCCGCGATGCGCCGCGCGGGCGGCGCTCGATCTTCAGGGCGCTGCAAGACTCAAGACAGGCACCTGGCGGCCTTGATGCGGTCCCCCCGCAAGCCTTCAAAGATGTGTAGATATCCATGCTCGACTCAGGCCAGCCGAACCTGCGCGCGCAGGGCCTGCGCCGCCTCCACCAGCATCGCCTCGGTGCCCGTCCAGCCCAGGCAGCCATCGGTGATCGACACGCCGTATTTCAGCGCGCCCTTGCCCAGGGCCTGGCAACCATCGAACAGGTGGCTCTCGATCATCACCCCCACCAGCGAGCGGTCACCGCCGACACGCTGTTCGATCACATCGCGCAGTACCGCCGGCTGCCTGAGCGGATCCTTGCCGCTGTTGGCATGGCTGCAATCGACCATGATCCGTGCCGGGATTCCGCCCTTGGCCAGGCCCTGGCGTGCCTGTTCGACACTGGCCGCGTCATGGTTCGGACCTTTATGGCCGCCGCGCAGGACCAGATGGGTGTCCGGGTTGCCGAGGGTCTCGACGATCGCCGGGTGGCCCTGGGCATCGAGGCCGAAGTGGCGGTGCGGGTGGGCGGCGCTGCGGATCGCGTCGCAGGCGATGCCGACACCGCCGTCGGTGCCGTTCTTGAAGCCCACCGGCAGGCCCAGGCCGCTGACCATCTCGCGGTGGATCTGCGATTCCGTGGTCCGCGCGCCGATCGCCGCCCAGCTCAGCACATCGTCGAAGTAGCCGGCGGCCATGGGTTGCAGCAATTCGGTGGCCACCGGCAGGCCGAGGCGCAGCATGTCCAGCATCAGTTGCCGGGACAGGCGCAGACCGCCGTGCATGTCGTCGCTGCCGTCCAGCTTCGGGTCGTAGGCCAGGCCTTTCCAGCCGACGGTGGTGCGCGGCTTCTCGACGTAGGCGCGCATCACCAGCAACAGTTGATCGCCGACCTGGCGCGACAGCGCGGCAAGGCGCTCGGCGTATTCCAGGGCGGAACGCGGATCGTGCAGGGAGCAGGGGCCGACGATGACCAGCAGGCGCGGGTCGTGACCGTCGAGAATGTGCTTCACCGCCTGGCGGTGCTGCTGGACCTGGGTGGCAAGGGCGGTGGACAGCGGCAACTGCTGCTTGAGTTGCACGGGGCTGGGCAGACGCAGGCTGACGGAGGTGTTGGCCGCGGCGGTGGTGTTCAGTGGCAGTGCCTGGGTGGTCGCTTGCATGTTCGGGATTCCCTGGGCGGAAGGCGGGTGTTCGGTCCCGCGCCTTCGGCCCTATCGTTGTGTTCGACAGATACGTGTGAGTGCTTGATCGCCACCTGTTGCGGACCGGTCGGAGGCGGCAGGCTGGCCCGACAGGCAGTGGCTAAATCGCCAGGCAGAGGGTTGGTAGCGGTAGCAGGTGGCGTAGTTCATGGGTCGATTCCTCAGTGATGTCAGTGGCAACGGGCCGGAAAAACAAAACCCCCGGAGGGCTGGGCCGTCCGGGGGTTCGAGAGTTCTCGTGTACGGCGGCCCTGTTTGTGGGCGCCGGTGTGGGTATCAGCGGCGCCTGTGGCTAAACCAATACCCGAAGTAATACGGAGCGCTTGCGCCGCGCACAGTCACGCCGGCCACGGCGCGCGCGAGGCGTGCGGTGTGTTGTGCGTGGATGTGGGTGGCGTGTTGCATGGCGTGCTCCAGTCGAATGCGTTCGAGCTTACTTCAGCGTAACGATGTGTTTCAAGGATTGATTTCAATCGAAACGATCGATTCGCCCTATCGACGCAGGTAGGCGGTGAAGTCGATGTCCCCGGCGCTGAGGATCGCCTGCACGCGGTTGTGCACGTTGAGCTTGCGCAGGATCGCCGAGACGTGGGCCTTGACCGTGGTTTCGGCGATGTCGAGGTTGTAGGCGATCTGCTTGTTGGACTCGCCCTTGGTCATCCGCTCCAGTACCAGCAACTGCTTGCGGGTCAGCGCCTGCAGCAGTTCCGGGGCGAAGCCCTGGGGCTCGCTCTGGCTGCGCCGGGTGCCGCTTTTCTGGGTGCGGATGATGTCCGGCGGCAGGTAGACGTTGCCGTTGAGGATCTGCTCGATGGCCTCGGTCATCTGCGAACGCGGCGAGGACTTGGTGATGAAGCCCACCGCGCCGTAGGTGATGGCCTGCAGGACGATCTGTTTGTCCTGCTCGGCGGAAACGATCACCACCGGGATGGTCGGTGCCTCGTTGCGCAGGTTGATCAGGCCGCCGAGGCCGTGCATGCCGGGCATGTTCAGATCGAGCAGGATGAGGTCGAGGTCGTCGTGCTCGCCGGTCAGCGCCAGGGCGCTGTCGAGGTCGGCGGTCTCCATCACTTCACTGCCCGGGAAACCATCGCTGATGACGTTATGGATTGCTTCGCGAAACAGCGGATGGTCGTCGGCGATCAGAATCTTGTACATGGCTTTGCACCTTATTGTTTTGGGCGGTGACCACAGGGAAATCAGGGAAACACCTCGGGGCTGGCGGCGACCACGGGCAGGCCGGCGGCCTCCCAGGCATCCAGGCCATCACGGTACCAGTACAGCCGTGTATAGCCCAGCGCGGTGGCACGGCGCACGGCGTTCCAGCTCAGCCAGCAGTCGGAGCGGCAGTAGAAGACGATGGCACGCTGGTGGTCGCCGCCGCTGAGGCGTTCGAGATGGCGGCTGAAATACCCGGCCCATTGCGCGTCGAGCTGGCCATCGCCGGTGTTCGGCAGCCAGTGGCTGCCGGGCAGGTTGGCGTGGGCTTCGCTGTCGATGAACTGGCCGTTGAGCCAGGGGCGCTTGTACACGTCGATCAGCAGCGCCTGGTCCTTGGCCAGGGCCTGGACCTGGGCCGTGTCGACGGTCTGGGCCACCTCGGCACTGGCCGGGGTGGGGCTGCGGTACAGCGTGGCGCGGTAGCCGTCGGCGGAGAACAGCGGAGTCTCGGCCAGGGCTGTAGTGGCGAGCAGGCCGGACAGGGTCAGGCCGAGGAGGACGGACAGGGCGCGAGGCAGCATGATCGACAGTCTCATTTTTGTTATGCCGTTATTACAGGTCAGTCGCATGGCTTTGTGAATGCGACCATCGACAGCAAAAGCGCTACCAAAGTAGTAGGCGGGGCGGCCGGCGAGCGCTCTAGCATGGGGCATGGCGATAACATCGATAACAATGAGAACGACGCCGATGGACATTCTGCTGGTCGACGACCACCCCATGATGCGCCTGGGCCTGAGTGCGGCCCTGAGCGGTGAACTGCCCGTGCGCGAAGCCGCCAGCGGCGAGGAAGCCTTGCTGCGGGTTCAGGAGCAGGTGCCCGGGCTGGTCCTGATGGACTTCGACCTGCCCGGCATCAGCGGCCTGGAAACCACCCGCCGTCTGCGTCAGCGCCTGCCGCAGTTGCGTGTGCTGTTCTTCAGCGAGCACACCGAGCTGGGTCTGGTGCGCCAGGCGCTGGATGCCGGGGCCTGTGGCTTTCTGTCCAAGGCGGTGGCGGCGCCCACGCTGCTCGAAGCGGTGCGCCGGGTGTTGGCCGGGCATGCCTATATCGAGCAGGCCCTGGCCACGCAACTGGCGACCCAGCCGCACCGCGCCGAGGACAAGGACGCTCGGCTCAACGGCCTGACCCAGCGCGAAACCGAAATCTTCCTGATGCTGGCCAAGGGCACCTCGATGCGCATGATCGCCGAGCATCTGTGCCTGAGCGGCAAGACCGTGTCCAACTACCTGACGCTGCTCAAGAGCAAACTGCAGGTCAGTTCCCATGCCGAGCTGGTTCATCTGGCGATCGAGACGGGGTTGTTGCGCATAGCAGCCTGACCATTGCCTCCCTGCCTCCGTAGGAGCGCGGCTTGCCCGCGAAAGGACCGCAAAGCGGTCCCCATGCCCACTCGTGTCGGGTAACGGGGACCGCTCTGCGGTCCTTTCGCGGGCAAGCCGCGCTCCTACGAGGGACTCAGGAACGCGATGGGCTAGTCCCAGGTCTTCGGGCAACCCTTGCAGCCTTCCATGTTGGCATCCTGGAAATTCGCATAATGCTTGCGGGTTCCGCGCAGATCGGCATTTTCCAGATTGCTTTCGCCGAACTTGGCTTCCTGCAGGTTGGCATCGGCCAGGTTCGCGCCCAGCAGGTCGGCGCGGCTCAGCCAGGTCATTTCCAGGTCCGCGGCCTGCAGGTTGCTGTTATGCAGCTTGGCCCCGGACAACTTGGCGAACTCCAGGTAGGCGGCACTGAGGTTGGCATCGTTGAACTTCGCGCCCTGGGCGAACATGCCCCAGGCCTGGGCGGCGACCAGGTTGGCGCCGGTGAGATCGGCGATGCGCAGGTTGGCCTGCTGCAGGCTCGCGCGGTTGAGCACTGCACCCTGCAACTGGGCTTTTTCCAGGTTGGCCAGGTCGAGGTTGGCATGGCGCAGGTTGGCATTCTTCAGGTTGGCGCCGGCCAGGTTCATCTTGCGCATGTCCTGGTTGTTCAGGTCGGCGCCTTCGAGGTTGGCGTTGGGGCACTGGCTTTCCGGCTTGATCACGCAGCCATTGACGACCAGGGGCTGGTCTTCGCCGTCGTCGGCGATGACAGCGAAGGCGGGAGTGATGGCGAGGGTGAGGAGTAGCGGGAGGTATTTCATGGTGGCTCCTGGGCTTGGTGTATGGCTGCCAGGGGAGGGGACCGCTTTGCGGTCCTTCGCAGGCAAGCCAGCTCCTACAAGGGGGCGCAGCAAGTGCGAAGGGGGCTGTCAGGCCCCCCTCGCTTGACTCACATCAGCGCTGCGCGGTCTTGGTGTCCCAGCTCGGGATCTTGAACACCCAGAACGAACCGCCCTGTGCCACCGGCTTGGTCAGCTCGGCCATGTCGCCGCCCCACAGTGGTACCGCACCACCGTAGCCGACGGTCACGCCGATGTACTGCTCGCCGTCCTGGTCCCAGGTGATGGGTGGCGAAACCACGCCGCTACCGGTCTGGAATTTCCACAGCTCTTCGCCGGTCTTGGCGTTGAAGGCCTTGAAGTAGCCGTCGCCGGTACCGGTGAACACCAGGTTGCCCTTGGTCGCCAGCACGCCGGCCCAGAGTGGCAGGCGCTCCTTGTGTTCCCAGACCATCTTGCCGGTGGTCGGGTCCATGGCGCGCAGCGAGCCTACGTGGTCTTCGTACATGCGCTTGATGCGGAAGCCCATGCCCAGGTACGCCGAGCCTTTCTTGTAGTTGACCTGCTCGGTCCAGTATTCCTCTTTCCACTGGTTGGACGGTACGTAGAACAGGCCGGTGTCCTGGCTGTAGGCCATCGGGTTCCAGTTCTTGCCACCGAGGAAGGGTGGCGAGACTTCGACCGGCTTGCCCTTGGTCTGGCCTGGCTCCGGCTTCGGCGGACGCTGACCTTCGTTCTCCACCGGGCGACCGGTCTTGAGATCGATATGGCTGGCCCAGGTGATGTTGTCGGCGAACGGGAAGGCGTTCTTCAGCTTGCCGTTGGTGCGGTCGACCACATAGAAGAAGCCGTTGCGGTCGGCGTGAGCGGTGGCCTTGTACTGCTTGCCATCCTTGTCCTTGTAGTCGAACAGCACCAGTTCGTTGTTGCCGGAGAAGTCCCAGGCATCGTTCGGGGTGTGCTGGTAGAACCACTTCACTTCACCGGTGCTCGGGTCTACGCCGACCTGGCCGGAGGTGTACAGGCTGTCGTAGTCGTGCGGGTTGCCGTCTTTCGGGGTGCGTGCCCAGGTGTTCCACGGGCCAGGGTTGCCGGCGCCGACGATGATGGTGTTGGTCTCGGCATCGAAGCTCGCGCTCTGCCATGGGGCACCGCCGCCGTGGCTCCAGGCTTCGACCTTGCCGGTCTCGGTGGTCGGATCATCTGGCCAGGACGGCGCCTTGACGTCGCCGGTCGGGGTGCTGTCCTTGCCGTTCAGACGGCCCATGTGGCCTTCGACGAACGGACGCATCCACACTTCTTCACCGGTGTCCGGATCGCGAGCGTAGAGCTGGCCGACCACGCCGAATTCGTCACCGGAGCTGCCGTGGATCAGCAGGACCTTGCCGGTCTTGCCATCCTTGATCAGGGTCGGTGCGCCGGTCATGGTGTAGCCGGCGGAGTGATCGCCGAACTTCTTGTTCCAGACGACCTTGCCGGTGTCCTTGTTCAGGGCGATGACGCGGGCGTCGAGGGTGCCGAAGAAGATCTTGTCGCCGAAGATCGCCGCGCCACGGTTGACCACGTCACAGCAGGGGCGGATGTCGTCCGGCAGGCGGTGGTTGTAGGTCCACAGGCGCTTGCCGGTCTTGGCGTCGAGGGCGAAGACCCGCGAGTAGGAACCGGTCACGTAGATGACGCCATCGTTGATGATCGCTTGCGACTCCTGTCCACGCTGCTTCTCATCACCGAACGAGAACGACCAGGCCGGAGTCAGCTTGAACACGTTCTTGTCGTTGACCATCGCCAGCGGGCTCCAGCGCTGGGCGTTGGTGCCCATGCCGTATTGCAGCACGTTGGAAGTGGTCTTGTGGTCGTCGGCGATGTCTTCCCAGGTCACGGGCTTGGCCTGGGCCGGAGCCATGGCCAGGGTGCCTACCAGCAGCACGGATTGTACGGCCAGGGACAGTGGGGAGAGAGCGGCGGGTAACGATCTTATTGTCATGTTGGTGTTTCCCAATGGAGGTTTTGGCCTGCATAGACTGGAACGCCAGGCCCTCCCGAGATACGGAAAAACTCCCGTCCTTGCCGGGAAAAATTCCCGGTCCGGGCATGATTTGGCACTGCCCCACAAGCCCTACTACCAACGGAGTAGAGCGCGACCACCAAAGCAGCATGGGGAGGCTGTCGGGTGCTTCCTAAGATGGCCGGCAGAACCTTTCGCCAGAGAGGTTTTCGCGTGCAAATCGTGCAACCTGAGTAGTCGAGGGCAAAACAATGACAAGAGTTAAGAACGCCTTGCTGGGCACCGTGTTCATGGCCGGCCTGATCAGCACCGGAGCGGTCATGGCCCACGGCAACGTGACGCCGACCGCGGTCAACACCGGCAATCTGGAGAAGCTGGGTGACGAATGGCGGACGGAAAACCCCTACCGCAACGGCAAGGACCACGACGAGGCGCTGGCCATCGGTACCTCGGCCTACAACATGAACTGCGCCGCCTGCCATGGCCTGGAAGCCAAGTCCGGTGGTATCGCTCCCGACCTGCGCATGCTCGACGAGGGCGTCGCCGGTGACGAATGGTTCGTCGAGCGGGTACGTCACGGCTCGGTGCGCGACGGTCGCGTGTACATGCCGAAGATGGCCGATTTCCTGAGCCAGGAAGCGCTCTGGGCCATCCGTACCTATCTGGACAGTGTTCACGTCACGGAGTGATGCCATGGGCCGGGTGCCGCTGTTGCTGATCACGCTGTGGCTTGGCGCCCCGGCATGTGCCCTGGAGCCGGGCCCCGACCCGGTGCCCTCGGTGATGTGGGAGTTCTACCGTAAACAATGGATTGGCGACGAGCCGTACCGTTTCGATCAGCGGGTCAAGGTCATTGCGCCGCCGTTCGCCGAGGATGCCCGACAGGTGCCGCTGCAGGTGGATGCCCGCGAGCTGCCGGGCAAGGTCAGGCGCATGCTGGTGTGGGCCGAGCTCAACCCCTTGCCGCGGATCGTCGACTTCACCCCGGGGCCCGAGGTATTGCCGTGGCTGGCGGTGCGCATCCGCATCGAGCAGGCCACCCCGCTGCGTGCCGCCGTGCAGACCGAGGACGGTGTCTGGCATGTCGGCTCGACCCTGATCGACGCCGCCGGCGGTGGCTGTACCGCGCCCAGCGTGGTGCGCAGCCAGCCGGGTTGGGAACAGCGTCTCGGCCAGGTGCTGGGCGGGCGCTACCCGCGCGAGGACTACAGCCGCCTGCGCCTGGCGGTCTCGCACCCCATGGATAACGGCCTGATGGCCGGGATTCCGGAATTCTTCATCGAGCACGCCGAACTGTTCGACGCCCAGGGCCAGTCCCTGGCGACCCTGGAACTGTTCCCGGCCGTGAGCGAGAACCCCAGCCTGTCGTTCGACCTGCGCCGCCCGGGCCCGGTACGCCTGAGCCTGCGCGACAACAACGGCAATGCCTTCGACGCCGCCATCGAATGAGGTCCCGGATGCGTGCTTTGCTGTGCCTGTTGAGTCTTGTCAGCCTGCCGAGCCTGGCCGAGCTGGACTACCACCTGCAGCCGCGCCAGGTGGCGGCCGACACCTGGGTGCTGGAGGGCAGCACCGAGAACTTCTCCCGTGACAACGGGGGCAATATCGTCAATACCGGGTTCATCGTCAGCGAGGACGGTGTCGTGGTGATCGACAGCGGTCCTTCGCTGCGCTACGGCCAGGCCCTGCGCCAGGCCATTGCCACGGTTACCGACAAGCCGGTGGTGCAGGTGCTGATCACCCACCATCACCCGGACCATGCCCTGGGCAACCAGGCCTTCGCCGATGTGCCGATCGCCGCCTTGCCCGGGACCCGCGAGCAACTGGCCAGGGAGGGCGATGCCCTGGCGGAGAACCTGTACCGCATGGTCGGCGACTGGATGCGCGGGACCCAGGTGCGCTTGCCGGAGCAGACCGCGCAAGCGGGGCTGAAGACCTTCGGTTCGCATCCGTTGCGCCTGCTGGCGTTCAGCGGGCACAGCGGCGCGGACCTGGCGGTGCTGGACGAGAAGAGCGGGGTGCTGTTCGCCGGCGACCTGCTGTTCTACCAGCGTGCCCTGACCACGCCGCACAGCCCCGGGCTGGCGCAATGGGTGGATGACCTGCAGCAGTTGCAGGCCTTGCCATGGAAAGTGCTGGTGCCGGGGCATGGCCCGGTGAGCAGCGACCGCGCCCCGTTCGACCAGATGGTGGACTACCTGGGCTGGCTGGACGACCTGCTGCGCGACAGCGCGGCCAACGGGCTGGACATGAACGAGGTGATCGCCACGCCGATTCCGGAGCGGTTCGCCGCGGTCAACCTGAGCAAGTACGAGTTGATTCGCAGCGTGACTCACCTTTATCCCCGCTATGAGCAGGCGGCGATGGCGCGGGTGGAGCAATGATCGTCGCGAGTCGCACGTCCCCGTAGGAGCGTGGCTTGCCCGCGAAAGGACTGCGCAGCAGTCCCATTACGGCGCTGCCCCGGAAGAGGGACTGCTGTGCAGTCCTTTCGCGGGCAAGCCACGCTCCTACGGGACAGACGCAGGCCTCTTGCTACCTAACCCATTTGGACGATGCCCCCAACCCCCTCCAGCCCGACTATCCGGTCAAAGGCCAACGAGAGACGGGTGATGAATCAGGTCAAACAATGGGTGGCGCACGGCGTCGAGGTGATCGCGGACTGGCTGATGGCCTGGCGCAAGGGGCTGCTGGCGCTGTTCGTGCTGCTCAGCCTGGGACTGGGCTACAGCGCCCTCAATACGCAGCTGGACCCGGGCTTCAACAAGCAGATCCCGGTGCGCCATGCCTACATGGTCAACTTCCTCAAGTTCAGCCAGTACTTCACCGGCGCCAACCGCTTCCTGGTCAGCGTGCGCTGGAAAGGCGAGGGCGATATCTACAACCCGCAATTCCTCGAAACCCTGCGCAAGGTCACCGACGATGTGTTCTTCATCTCCGGGGTCAGCCGGCCCAGCGTGACCTCGCTGTTCACCGCCAACGTGCGCTACATCGAGATCACCGAGGAAGGCTTCTTCGGTGACGTGGTGGTGCCGCCACGCTTCAGCGGCACTCCCGAGGACCTGGCCCAGGTGCGCAGCAACGCCGCCGCCTCCGGCCAGGTCGGCCGACTGATCGCCAACGACCTGAAATCCGCCATGGTCCGCGCCGACCTGCAGGACCTCGATCCGCGCAGCGGCAAACCGGTGGACTACGCGCAGATCGCGCAGCGCCTGGAAGAGGTGCGGCAGAAGTATTCCAGCGAGCAGATCGAGATCAATATCGTCGGCTTCGCCAAGCTGGTCGGCGATGTGGTGGAAGGCCTGACCACGGTGATCGGCTTCTTCGCCATCGCCTTCGTCATCACCGGCCTGCTGCTGTGGCTGTACTCGCGCTCGCTGCGCCTGACCGTGGTGGCGCTGCTGGTGGCGCTGCTCCCGGTGGTCTGGCTGCTCGGCCTGCTGCCGCTGCTGGGCCTGGGCATCGACCCGATGTCGATCCTGGTGCCGTTCCTGATCTTCTCCATCGGCGTGTCCCACGCGGTGCAGATGACCAACGCCTGGAAACAGGACGTGGTGGCCGGCGCCACCTCGCTGCAGGCCGCGCGCACGGCGTTCTGCAAGATCTTCATTCCCGGCTCCCTGGCGCTGTTGATGAACGCCCTGGGCTTTGCCGTGATCATGCTCATCGACATCCCCATCGTCCACGAACTGGGGGTGACCGCCTGCATCGGCGTGATGCTGATGATCGTCACCAACAAGCTGATGCTGCCGATCATCATTTCCTGGCTGCCGCTGGAGCGCGGCCTGCTGCGCAAGGCGCAAGCCGACGCCAACAGCCGCCATGCCCTGTGGTGGCGCCTCTCCGCCCTGGCCGAGCCGAAACCGGCCCTGGCGGTGTTCGCCCTGAGCCTGTTGCTGCTGGCTGCCGGCGCCTGGAAGGCCCGCGAACTGGCGGTGGGCGATATCGGCGCCGGCGCCCCCGAGCTGCGCGCCGACTCGCGCTACAACCAGGACAACGCGCGGATCATCGGCAGCTACTCCATCGGTCTGGATGTGCTGGCGGTGTTCGTCCAGGCCCACAACGTCGAGGAGGGCTGCCTCAATCCGGAAGTGATGCGCGCCGTGGAAGGCTTCGATTTCCGCATGCGCGCCGTGCAGGGCGTGCAGTCGGTGCAGAGCGTGGCCGGCATGGGCAAGCGGGTGATCGCCGGCAACAACGAGGGCAACCCGCGCTGGGCGGCGATTCCCGGTTCGGCCCGCGGTCTCAGCCAGGGCGCCCGGGCCTACATGCCGGACGACGGCCTGGTCACCGACGGCTGCCAGCAGATGCAGATCCTGGTGTTCCTCGCCGACCACGAAGGCGCCACCATCAGCCATGTGCTCAACGAGGCCAGGCGGATCATTGCCGATGTCGCCACGCCCCATGTCGAATTCCTCCTGGCCGGCGGCAACGTCGGGGTGATGGCGGCCTCCAACGAGGCGGTCAAGCGCGCCGAGGTGATCATGCTCGCCGCGCTGTTCGGCTCGGTGGCGCTGTTCTGCTGGCTGACCTTCCTGTCCATGCGCGCGGTGCTGTGCATCCTGGTGCCGCTGGCGATCGTGGCGATCCTCTGCAACGCGCTGATGGCCATGCTCGGCATCGGCCTGAAAGTCGCGACCCTGCCGGTGATGGCCCTGGGCGTGGGGGTCGGGGTGGACTACGGCATCTACCTGTACGAGCGCATCCAGCACGAGATGGCCGCCGGCGCCGACCTGCGCGAAGCCTTCTACCAGGCCATGTGCCAGCGCGGCACGGCGGCGGTGTTCACCGCCCTGACCATGTCCATCGGCGTCTGCACCTGGGCCTTCGCGCCGCTGAAGTTCCAGGCCGACATGGGCGTGCTGCTGTCGTTCATGTTCCTGGTCAACGTGCTGGGCGCCATCTTCCTCCTGCCGGCCCTGGCCGCCTGGTTCAACCGTGGTCGTCCGCTGGTGGTGCGGGAGGCGCATTCCATCGAGGTACTGCGTGGCGAATTCCGGCCGAAGCGACAGCCGGCCGCACCCATCGTCGAAAAATAGGGGAGCGCCCTATTGTGGGCGTTCCGCGAGACAGCGAGACTGTGGCGCGGCTCCCCTGGAGCCCCGCCTTGCAACGTGCAGCAGCCGAACTCATAAAAACAACAAGGGCAGGCCACGGCCTTACCCGAGCGAGGAGAAGACTGTGGAGAATCCTGTACTCACCCAGGAAGGCCTGGATGCGCTGGGTCTCGACCTGGCCACCTACGATCGGCTGGTCAGCGAGGTCTATGACGGCGCCATCGATCCACGCCGCATGGCCAAGGCCCTGACCAGCTTCCGCGACCTCTACGGCGCCAACTACGTGACCCTGATCCTGCGCGTGCCGGACCAGCCGGACATGGGCCTGATGATCATCGTCGGCGATATCGAAGGCGCCGGCGAAGTCAGCTACATGACCTACCCGCAGACCCAGACCCCCTTCACCAATCTGCCCCAGGACTACGTGTTCACCGTGGACGACGTGCTCAGCCCGGAGCAGTGGGAGCATTCGGCCTACTTCAAGATGTTCTGCGGCCCGCAGGACGTCTACCACGTCATGGGCGCGGACATCTCCACCCCGGATGGCGGCAAGCTGCGCCTGCGCATCACCCGGCCCAAGCGCGCGCCGGCGTTCAGCCGGCATGACCGGGCCTTGTGCGCGATGTTCCTGCCGCACCTGCGCCGCGGCATGCAGGTGCACAACCTGCTGGACCGCAGCGAATCCCTGAGCGAGCTGTATTCCCAGGCCATCAGCCGGCTTTCGGTGGCGACCCTGATCCTCGATGAGAGCGGCAGCGTGCTGCGGGTCAACCCGGTGGCCCAGGACCTGCTGGCCCAGGCTGACGGCCTGAAGCTGGTGGGCGGGCGCCTGGAGGCGACCTATCCGAGCGACAACCGCGAGCTGCAACGGCTGATCCGCGCCGCGTTCTCCCCGGACGCGCCGAAGAGCGCCGAGGCCATGTCGGTGACCCGGCCGTCCGGGCAGGTCAACCTGGGCCTGGTGGTGGAGCCGATTCCGTCGCTGGACTGGGCGGAGGAGAAGGGCAAGCCGGCGGCGCTGGTGTACATCCGCGACGCGGCGAGCAAGTCGCTGGCCAGCGAACTGGTGACCAAGCAGTTGTTCAACCTGACCAAGGCCGAGACGGCGCTGGCCATGGAGCTGGCCAACGGGTTGTCGCTGGAGGAAGCGGCGGAGGAACTGAATATCCGCCGCAATACCGCGCGGGCGCACCTGCGTTCGATCTTCTCCAAGACGGGCGTGCGCCGGCAGACCGAGCTGGTGCGCATCCTGCTCAACAGCGTGGTGGCCCTGGGCAAGCCGAAGATGCCCTTGAAAGCGCCGGGAAAGGTCAAGGTGCCGCCGCCGCAGCTGGCGGTGCCGATGGCCAGGCGGGCGTAGTTTTTTAGTCTGGGTGGACGATGTTTTGCTCCAGTTCACCTTCGATTATTGGGGCTGCTTTGCAGCCCTTCGCGGGCAAGCCACGCTCCTACAGGAATGTCGCGATGCCTCTGTAGGAGCGTGGCTTGTCGTGTGACGAACCACCGCGAAGGACCGCAAAGCGGTCCCCGACCCCACCACGGAAAACAACAACATGCCCACCACCGTCATCACCGGTTCCGCCTCCGGCATCGGCGCCGCCGTCGCCACCGCCCTGCGCGCCGCCGGCCAGCGCATCATCGGCATCGACCGCGCCAACGCCGACATCAACGCCGACCTCTCCACCCGCGAAGGCCGCGAAGCCGCCATCGCCCAGGTCCTGCAGCTCAGCAACGGCGTCCTCGACGGCCTGGTCTGCTGCGCCGGCGTCGGCGTCACCGCGCCGTCCTGCGGGCTGATCGTGGCAATCAACCATTTCGGCGTCAGCCAACTGCTCGCCGGCCTCGAACACGCCCTGGCCAAGGGCGACAACCCCGCCGCCCTGGTGATCGGCTCGGTCGCCGCGATCCGCCCCGGCGCGGAAAACGAGGCCATGACCCAGGCCATGCTGGCCAACGACGAAGCCCGCGCCCGCGACCTCGCCGACACCCTGGGCGAACCCCAGGTCGCCTATGCCTGCTCGAAATACGCCATCACCCATCATGCCCGCCGCCTGGCCTCCAGCTGGGGACCCAAGGGCATCCGCCTCAACGTGGTCGCCCCCGGCGCCGTGGAAACCCCGCTGCACGACGCCTCGCGCAACGACCCGCGCTTCGGCCAGGCGGTGCGCGATTTCGTCGCGCCGCTGGGGCGCAACGGTCATCCGGAGGAAATCGCCGCGCTGATCGCCTTCCTGCACTCCGAGCAGGCCGGTTTCGTCCACGGCAGCGTGATGTACATCGATGGCGGCATGGACGCCATGGTGCGTCCCGGTCAGGTCTGAGGAGTCAGCATGAACAAGGTTGCCTTCATCACTGGCGCCAGCCGCGGCATCGGCCGCGAGGCGGCGCTGGCCTTCGCCCGTGCCGGCTTCGACGTGGCGATCAGCGCGCGCACCCTCGACGAGGGCGAGCAGCATCCCCATTCCCTGCGCGACGCCAGCGGCGCGCCGCTGCCCGGCAGCCTCAACGCGACCGCCGCGGCCATCCGTGCCCTGGGCCGCAAGGCGCTCGTCGTGCCCATGGACCTGCTCGACAGCGCCTCGGCCCTGGCCGCCTGCACGGCGGTGCTCGCCGAGTACGGTCGCATCGACGTGCTGGTCAACAACGCCATCTACCAGGGCAGCGACCTCAACGCCGGCTTCATGGCCCTGCAGCCCGATACCCTGGAGCGCATGTTCCACGGCTATATCCTCACGCCGTTCCTGCTCACCCGTGCGGTGGCCGAGGTGATGGTGGAGCAGGGCAGTGGGGTGGTGATCAACGTCACGTCCGGGGCAGGCGAAAGCGACCCGCCGGTGGCGGCGGAAAAGGGCGGCTGGGGTTATGCCTATGGCGCGGGCAAGGCGGCGGTGTCGCGGCTGTCTGGGATCGTCGCCACGGAGCTGGGCGAAAGCGGCATCCGCGCCTACACCCTCAACCCGGGCGTGGTCACCACCGACGCGCTGAAGGCCACCATCGGCGACAAGGGCGTGATCGCCCTGCGCGCCGGCAGTGCCCCGCCCGAGGTGCCGGCGGCGGTGATGCTCTGGCTGGCCACCGATCCGCGTGCCCCGGCTTACCAGAAACGCACTATCGCCGCGCAGAGCCTGGCCCGGGAAATGGGCTTGTGGGCGCCGTCACAGCGCTGAGGCAGACCTTGCAGCGACCCGCCAGCCGACAGTCAACTGCGCGGGTCGTGCTCCATTGGATCGATGATCATGAGGGTGCCGTGACTGCCCGCTGCCACAGCGTGTGGAACGCCCGCGGGGGCCAGATACATTTCTCCTTCCGCGACCCGTATCGTTTCATTGTCGACAACAAGAAGCAGGGAACCCTTGATTACAATCAATGCTTCATTGTAGTCATGGGTTTCGTCTGGATATTGTTGGCCATCCATTTTGAGGATTTTTATATTGCAGTTACCCGACTGTCCGATCACTTTCGATTTCCAGGAAACAGGTAGTTTTTCTGCAATATCATTGAGGTCCATGTGGGGCATCGGCTCGGTCCTGTGTCAAGAGCCGGATGGCTGCGAGAACTTTGAAAGTTCTTCTTTTTCCTCTGGCTCAATGGTTTTCTGTTGTTGTTCAGCAAGGTGATTTCGCCAATCTCGTATTTTCCGAAGCATTCATGGCCTGGATCTTCAGGAGCGCTTTGGCGCCGCTCAGGTTATCAAAAACTTCGCGGCGCCGGTCTTTGAAATGCTTCGAGATTCACGCCTTCGACAGGCGACAAGGGGTGCTCGCCCTGCGCGCCGCCAGACCCGCGCACCCGCCTGAAACGACGCTTCCCGCGCCCCCTGTATATCCCTCCACCTGACATTTCTGTCAGTTGTGCGGGGGACCGCCCCTCACTACCGTGTTACCCCAGTATTCACTGTTCTCAACCATTGGATGTGCATCGGTACGGTGATGCCGGGTGGCGTTGCGCCGATGCCCGCCGGAGGCGTGCGCGCATGAAACGCAACTGGAAAGATCTGGGTGAAGTCTGGTCGGGCCGTGACCTTGCCGCGGGCGAGGAGGTCACCCTGAACGTGTTCGACAAGTCGCTGGGCATCCTGCTGGAGCAGATCCCCTTCCGCCCCAGCCGCAACCGACGCACACGCCACCTCTGGGTCAAGGATTTCTGCCTGTACATCAACGCGCACTCGGCCCTGATCCACGCCGGCGAGGAAAACGCTGCCGGCGATTGGGACGTCATCTGCAGCCGCTACCGCAACCACTACCGCAACCTGACCACGCGCGAGCTGGTGGTGACCACCACCGTGCCGAGCGTCTGGAACTGGAGCAGCGACCGTTGCGTACCGCTCAAAGCTACGCAAGAACGGCCTGCAGGGACGCGGATGAGGGTGAACGTGCGTACTGCGACGGGTGTGCTCCTGGAAACCATAACCTTGACGCTCGAACGCTCCGGCATCGACGAGTGGCCGCAGGACCTGGCGGCCCGAATCAATGCCGTCAGCCGGTTCGTGCGCGCCGGCTGTGCCAACGGCGAGAGCATCGAGCCCCAGGCCGGCGCGACAGCGAACTTCATCTGGCTGCCGCACAACGGCGATTTCGAGGTGTCCTGGTTCTCCGAGGTACTGTCCACGACCAGCCCCATCGAGGCCGATCGCGATGCCAGGCAGGGCGAGCGTTTGTCCGTGTTCGTCTTCGACAACATAGCCGAGCGCCTGATCGAGCGCACCACCCTGGTTGCCGGTGTCGACGGCGCGCGCCTGGGGCTGGCGCAGTGGCCGGCGGACCTGGCCCACAAGATCAACGCATCGTCGCAGTACCTGGAGGCCGGAGTTCTCTCGGACGAGAGCTTCGCGCCGCCCCAGGACGCCAGCGAGAACGCCTTCGGCCAATACGGCAAGCAACTGTTCACCTGCAGCGCGCTGGCGAACATGAAAGGCTGGACCCGCGCGAAGGAGATGGTCTCCAGCGTGGACCTCAAGCCACACGAGCGCGTGCAGGTCAAGGTCACCACCCGCGGCAAGGGCAACCTGTGCGAGACGCTGACCTTCACCCCCGACCCGAGCCGGCTCAAGGCCGGCCAATGGCACCATGACCTGGCGCGGTACATCAACGCGCAGGGTCTTTGCCTCAGGGCGGGGGTCAAGGACGACGCGAGCAAGACCTTCGTGGCCAAGGAGGACAGCAAGGGCAACAGCTTCTGGTTGCCCCTCTGGTCCACGGACCTGCTGGACGTGAACATGGCGACGGTTTCGCTCAAGGAAGTCGGTTACATCTCGGCGGAGCGCGACCTCGACCCCGGTGAAGGCTGCACGGCCTACGTCCTCGACGACACCAGCGAGGACGTCCTGGAAGAAATCGAGTTCACCCCCGCGGCCAAGCGCAACGGCTCGTCCCTCGCGCCCAACGACCTGGCCGAGCGCATCAACAGTCGGACCCAGCTGATCGCCGCCGGGGAGAAGAAGAGCAACGAGGCGCCGTTGCCCATCGCCAGCGGATACCGCAACGCGCTCTGGGCCTGCGACCCCAATGTACGTGCGTTCACCACCTTCATGAGCCTGAAGAACTGGGTCAAGGGGCCTGCGCTCGGCTCGAAGGACTTCGAGTCGAACCAGCAGATGGTGATCCGGGTCAGGGGCAGCAAGACAGGGCGGATTCTCGAAAGCCAGGTGTTCTGGCCCAGGGCGGGACGCCTGGACCTGCAGGCCTGGACCCGCGACCTGTGCAGCCAGGTCAACAGCTTCTGCAGGTTCCTGCGGGCGGGCGAGGGCAATGCCACGTCGTTCGTCATCGCCGCCTCGGACAGTCGGGACGGCAATTGCTTCTGGACCCCGGCGGGGTCGGGGCTGGTGGTGGAGGCGGAGATCCTGTCGGGCTTCAGGTTCGTCGCGCGGCAGTTGCATGGGCACAAGGTGGATCAGGAGGAAGACGACCCCGTGGAACTGGCGGGGATGAGCAGTGAAGAGAAGCAACTGTTCGACCAGTACGCCGAAGCAGGGCGACTGATTGCTGTCGATGCGCGTTCGGGGTTGCCGACATTGCAGATTCCGGTAGGGGAGTTGTATGCAGATGACAGTTTGAGTAGCCCACTTGAGGTGCACTTGTCTTATCACCCGAAGGACGGAGTATTTATTCAGTGTGGATATTCGAACAGGTACCTTCCGTGGGCGGGTGATCAGCTTGTTGCGACATTGCGGGATGGACGTCGTGTTCAGATAGATCTGGAAGTAAAACCTGTTAATGGGGGTGACTTTAAAATAGAACCTTTATTTAATATTGGTATGGCTCCTCTGGAGAAAAAAATAATTGGATTTACAGTGATGTATAACGATGGTGGGGAGGATACCTTCAAGTTCTTCACTACTTCGAAAGAGGGTGCAAGAGCCCTTCTCACTGGATTTCGGGCACCTTCAGGCCAATATCTCCAGCTTGATTACTCGGGGTGGCAGCTGGAGAAAATTTCAAGAGATAAGGAAACATTGCTTCAAGTTACCTGGGGCGACGATCCATTAAAAGATGTATCAGGATCGCTCGTTATGTATCCCGGTAGCTCTACAGAAAAAAGGACATGGGGTTTCATTCGCCAAAAGCTTGGGGATATGGAAACCAAAATTCAGGTGGATGGTTTCGGAACAACTGGAAAGACTCTATATGTCATCAAGCAGAACAGTTCGGATGTGCTGATTAGTGTCGCGATGGAGCACCAGCATGCTTTCGGTTCTGAAATAAGCAAGGCCATCCACGAAGAGATCCTTGAATATGAAAGTTCCGGAAAAATTTCGCGGCACGTTATCTGCCCCGGCGCTGGCCTGGAAGATCTGGTACACGAATACACTTATTCGGATACCGAGTCCGAGCTCACCGGCTACTTCAAAACAACTACTCCGAAAGCGGTATTCACTCGCACCCACCATTTCGCCGACGGGCAATCCAGCGAAGAAAAGTACGGCAGCACGGCGGTGCCCATTTCCTGCACGAAGAACCACAGCTTCGACGAGACGAAGAAGTGCCTCGTATCCAGCACCAAGGTCTGGGAAGGTGATGTCCTGGTCGACGATCAGGTCATGAATATCAATGGCATCGGCAATCCAATCAGTCGTACCGACAACGGCGAAACCCGCTATTACACCTACTACAACAACTACCAGCAGTTCGAAGTCGAAGAGATCAAGGAAAAGGTTCAGGACAGAGGCCTGTTCGGCATCCTTTTCGGTGCCCTGGATTACATCAATCCGGTGGGCTGGGGCATGCTGGCCGATGGCTCCGGTGGCGTGACCTGGGGCACCTATATCAAGACCAAGGTCAACATGGTGCCGGCCACGAACGACTACGCGAAAAAGGCGTTCAACCTGCCGGTGGACATAGTCCATTGCGGTAGCGACACCACCTTCAACGGCGATGTCGAGTCCGAGTTGGTGACCCGCAAGGTCAATGGCGCGGAGCACCCCCAGCGCCTGACCTTCTTTGGCTATGCCAAGTTCGGTAACCGCGTGAGGGTGAACAAGAAACTCACCATCCTGCAGCCCGACTCGGTGGAAGCCGACATCGAGGCCGAGCAACTGGCCTGTGCGAAGGGCGCTGCCAAGGCCTTCCTTGCCAGCCTGGACGAGCAGATCAAGCAGGCGTCGGGCGCGGACAAGACGGGCTACGAGCAAACCAAGGCGGCGTTGCTCAAGAGCCTGGTGGCGCAGAGCAAGGAAAACAAGTTCGGCTACAAGCTGCAGAGCTGGAAGGCGGCGTCGATGTTCGTGGAAACCCTGGAATACCACACCGATGCCGCAAAACCGGGCTTCGGTACGCTCAAGTCGCTCAAGACCGAACTGCTGGACAAGGACGGCAAGGTGATCGACAAGTCGGCCAGAACCACCACGTACGGCTATGCGCAGGACAGTGCCGATGCCAACCGCCTCGTGATCACGACCACCGTCTCGGCCACGGGCGAGACGGACATCGTCTCCAGCCAGACCCGCTCGCGGCTCACCGGCAGGATTTACGAAAGCCTCGACAGTGAGGGCATCAAGACCGTCTACACCTACGATCCCCAGGGCAACATGGCCAGTGAAACGGTAAGCAAGGGCGATACCGAGCAGCGCAAGACCACCCATACGCTGGTGAGCGGCCTGGAATCGCAGTTCGAGCTAGTCCAGGACGGGGTCACCTCCCGTCTGCTCAAGGATGTGCATGGACGGCGCAAGACGATGTGGCTCAAACCCTCCGGCGCCACGAGCTTCCTGGAAACCCAGAGCTGGGAATACGACAAGATCGGGCGGCCCGGCAAGAGTGTCGAAACCGACTACGGCAAGGACAACAAGAAGGTCTCGGAGCGCCACACCAGTTGGTCCTACGACCTGTCCACCGGCAAGATCTCGATCAGCAACGTGCTCAAGGATGGCAGCGGCAAGGAGGTGAAGACCACGCTCCAGTCGGTGGAGCCGACTGTCCAGGGCGAGACCTTCGTCCAGGGCACGTTCAGCGTGGAGCGGCAATTCGACTCGACCAAGAAATACCTCACCGAACACTACAAGACCGGCTCGGAAAACAGTTGCAAGATCGAGCGAAACGTCGCCGAAGACGGGTTGCTGGCATCGGTCCGCTACCTCACGATCGACAAGGCCGGCAAGGAAACCGAGCACGACAAGGTGACTTACGAATATGACCAGTACGCGCAGTTGAGCAAGGCCAGCCCGAAAGAGGGCACTGCATCCTCCTATACCTACGACTGCGCGGGTCGCCTGGCCTCCACCAGCCGCGAGGGAGTGGCCCTGAGTAATGGTTACGCCGCTGCATCCCTGGCACCGGTTGCAAGCACTGGTCAGGTCGACAACGGCAAAGACGCACTGTTGCTGGGCCAGCAGACCGTTGACATGCTTGGCCGTGTCAGCAGTCAGACGGTGAACCAGTCAGCTACGGAATTCAGTTACACCGGAGGATCCAGGCGATCCACCCTGAAGAGCCCGGGTAGTGCTCCCGGGGTCCTCAAGGGATATAGCAGCAGTGCGGACGAAAAGACCCGTACTCACACGCAGACTGTCACCGTGGACGACACTGCACTGGCTTCGACACTGGTTTTCAGCACCAGCGGTCGGCTGCTGTCATTCAAGGATCTGAGCGGATCTACCAGCTCATATGAATATGACTTCTTCAATCGTGTGACTCGCTCGGTCAGTGACCATTGCGAGTGCCATTTCACCTATGGCGACAACGGACTGCTGAGCAGTGAAAGCATCAAGGCGATGAATGCTGACAATCTGACCATGAAAGTGAGCTACAGCTATGACGAACTGGGTCAGGAAATCGAGCGCACCTTTACCTGCGAGGGAGTGGAAACCTTGAGTCTTGAAAGAACGCTGCGCGCCGATGGCCGTCTCGCCAAGAGTACCTTGAAGAAAGCGGGCAAGGATGAGTTCTCGGATTCGTACGAATACGATGTGTTCCTGCGTTTGAAGGCGGCTCGCGGTGGAATGGGGCTAGACCGGTTTGCCTATGACATGCTGGGTAACATGATTCATGGGAATCTCCATGCGTTCTGGTATGACGAAGACACTGGCTTGCCGAGCAAGGTGGAGCAGATAGTTATAGGCACCGAGCGGCCCGACGACACTTCATTCGATTTCATGACCCACGATGCGTCCGGACGCCTGACCGAGGGTGGCTGGCGCAAAGTCAGCTATCACGGCAACGGCCAGATCGATACCTATTCATACGGCGGAGACAGCAACACCTACACCTTCAGCTATGACAGTGATGGTCGCGTGCGCGGTGGAACGATAGGCAAGAAGAGCGATACCTATTTCTATCGCGGTGATTGCGTGTACGCGCTGAAGCAAAGCGACAGTGATAAGACTGACGGATTTGCCAAGCGCATGATGATCCTGCGTAACGAAAGCCGGGCCTGCCTGTTGCAGGATGCTGAAACCGACGGCAAGTCCAGACGCTCCTTCGAGCTGCGTGACGCCCAGGGCACGGTCTTCGCGAGTGTCGATCTTGCCTCGAAAGCTATCGTGCTGTTTCGCTATTCCCCCTACGGCATGCGTTACGCCGGAAGCAAGGCCGATAACTGGCTCGGCTTCAAGGGCGAGCCGCTGAACAGCATGGGCTTCTATTACCTGGGCAACGGCTATCGCGCCTACGACCCAGCGTGGGGCCGCTTCCTCACCCGCGACAGCATGAGCCCCTTCGGCGCCGGCGGCGCGGCAGGCTACGTCTATTGCAACGGCGACCCGGTCAACAACCATGACCCAAGCGGTCACAAGCTTGTCGCCCAATACGAACGCTGGGGCACCATGCCTATCGTCCAGACCACGGCCTTCCGGATCGTGGTCGGGGCGGTCGGGGTGTTGTTGGCCCCCTTCACGGCAGGGACCTCGATGCTGCTGGCGATCGCCACCACGGCGCTGGCGGCGATCTCCTTCGCCCTCGACGTGGCCTCGATCATCATTTCCGAGAGCGACCCGGAGCTGGCCCGTACCCTGGAAACCTGGGGCCAGGCCTTCGCCATCGCCGGCGCGGCGGCGGGAATCTCCATGACCTTGAATGGCCTGAAGGGCATACCGCGCAATATGTTCAAGGTGCGTGGTGGCTTGCCTACCAGCAAACTGGTGAAGCTGATCCGGACGCCCGCCGAGCTGAGCCATGCCCAGCATGTCCGCTCGAAAGCGCTCTCCGGCCTTATCCGCGGCGCGGAAGAAGCCAAGGCGGCAGGCACCTACGATGCTTTCAAGGCGACGTACTTCCACCCGGAGGCGGGTTCGGTGAGCGCGGTAGTACCCGCCGGTGCCAGTGGCGCGCGGCTGACCCAGCGTGTGGGCAATACCGCGAAGAACCTGGTTACCGGGATCATCAGCCAGGTCGACGACTCAGCCTGGGATGCGCTGGGCACGGTGCTGGACCTCAACAGCGGTCCTAACACCCTTGTGCAGAAGTTCCTCGAGCCGCCACCAGGAGAAACCACCCTCGTCTCCATCGTCGCCGGTCCCATCGCCGGGCGTGAAAAGCTGTTCCCCTGAGGCACGCGAACCAGCACCAGGGCCGCTCGACGGCCCTGGTGCTGGTTTCAGGCCTGGCGCCGCTCCCGCGCCAGCGTCATTGCCGTATCCTCGATCATGTCCTCCTGCCCACCCACCATCCCGCGCCGGCCCATCTCCACGAGAATCTCCCGCGCCGACACGCCGTATTTCTTCTCCGCCCGCTTGGCGAACAGCAGGAACGAGCCGTAGACCCCGGCAAAGCCCATGGTCAGGGCATCGCGGTCGCTGCGGATGGGGAAGTCCATGATCGGCACCACCAGGTCCTCGGCCACGTCCTGGATCTGGAACAGGTCGACCCCGGTCTCGATGCCCATGCGCTTGCATACCGCCACCAGCACTTCCATCGGCGTATTGCCGGCACCGGCGCCCAGCCCGGCGCAGGCGGCATCGATGCGGGTGGCACCGGCGGCGATGGCGGCGATGGAGTTGGCCACGCCCATGGACAGGTTGTGGTGGCCGTGGAAGCCGATCTCGGTTTCAGGCTTGAGTGCCGCGCGCAGGGTCGCGACCCGGGCGCCGACGTCCTCCGGCAGCAGGTAGCCGGACGAGTCGGTCAGGTAGATGCAGTTGGCGCCGTAGCTTTCCATCAGCTTGCCCTGTGTCGCCAGGCCTTCCGGGCTGTTCATGTGGGCCATCATCAGGAAGCCGACGGTGTCCAGGCCCAGCTTGCGCGCATGGGCGATGTGCTGCTCGCTGACATCGGCCTCGGTGCAGTGGGTGGCCACGCGGATCGTCGAGACGCCCAGTTCATGGGCCATCTTCAGGTGATCGACAGTGCCGATGCCGGGCAGCAGCAGGGCCGAGACCTTGGCCTGTTTCATCAGCGGAATCACCGCCGACAGGTATTGCTCGTCGGTGTGCGCGGGGAAACCGTAGTTCACCGAGCTGCCGCCCAGGCCGTCGCCGTGGGTGACTTCGATCAACGGCACGCCGGCGGCGTCGAGGCCCGTGGCGATGTCCTTCATCTGCTGCAGGGTGATCTGGTGACGCTTGGGGTGCATGCCGTCGCGCAGGCACATGTCGTGGACGGTGATGCGTTTGCCGCGAAGATCCATGGTCGGCTCCTTAGACGTGGGCGGGCTGGGCGGTGCTCGGGCGCAACTGCAGCTCGCCCTTGAGGATGGCTTCGGCGTACATCTCGGCGGTGCGCGCGGCGGCGGCGGTCATGATGTCGAGGTTGCCGGCGTACTTGGGCAGGTAGTCGCCGAGGCCTTCCACCTCCATGAAGATCGACACGCGGTTGCCGTCGAACACCGGGCCGTTGACCAGCTTGTAGCCCGGTACGTAGCGCTGCACCTCGGCGATCATCGCGTCGAGGGCAGCGCGGATGGCGTCCTGGTCGGGCTCGCCGGCGGTCAGGCAGTGCACGGTGTCGCGCATGATCAGCGGCGGTTCGGCGGGGTTGATGACGATGATCGCCTTGCCTTTCTTCGCGCCGCCGACCTTCTCGATGGCGCTGGCGGTGGTGCGGGTGAATTCGTCGATGTTCTTGCGCGTGCCCGGGCCGACCGATTTCGAGGCGGCGGTGGCGATGATCTCGGCGTAGTCCACCGCCTGCACGCTGGCCACGGCGGCCACCAGCGGGATGGTGGCCTGGCCGCCGCAGGTGACCATGTTGACGTTCATCGCGCCCAGGCCGAGGTTGGCCTTGAGGTTCACCGGCGGTACGCAGTAGGGGCCGATGGCCGCCGGGGTCAGGTCGATCATCAGCACGCCCAGTTCGTTGAGCTTGCGGCTGTTCTCGGCGTGGACGTAGGCCGAGGTGGCGTCGAAGGCGATCTGGATGCCGTCTTCGAGGACATGCGGGAGCAGGCCGTCGACGCCGTCGGCGGTGGTCTTCAGGCCCAGTTCGCGGGCCCGTGCCAGGCCATCGGAGGTGGCGTCGATACCGACCATCCACACCGGCTCCAGCACTTCGCTGCGCTTGAGCTTGTAGAGCAGGTCGGTGCCGATGTTGCCGGGCCCGATCAGCGCACAGCGGATCTTCTTGTTCATGGTCAATGCTCCGGGAAAAACCGTGCTCAGGGCACGAAACGCAGGCTGGACTGGCCCAGCCCGCTCATGGAAAGGCTGATGCGGTCGCCCGGGCCCACCGGCACCAGGGGGGCGAGGGCGCCGGAGAGGATGATTTCGCCGCGACGGAAGGGAATGCCCAGCTCGCCCAGGGTGTTGGCCAGCCAGGCCACGGCGGCGCAGGGGTGGCCCTGGACCGCGGAGCCGAGGCCGCTGCCGGCGGGCTGGCCGTTCTTCAGCAGGTGCATCTCGACCCGGGCCAGGTCCAGCTCGCGCGGGTCGATGCGTTGCGTGCCGAGGGCGAACACGCCGCAGGAGGCGTTGTCGGCCACGGTGTCCTGGATGCGGATCTTCCAGGCGTCGATGCGTGAATCGACGATCTCGAAGCAGGGCATCACCGCCTCGGTGGCGGCCAGCACATCGCTGGCGGTGATGCCGGGGCCGTGCAGGTCTTCGCCGAGGATGAAAGCGATCTCGCCTTCGGCGCGGGGCTGGATCAGGTTGTAGTGAGACAGGCTGACCTCGCTGGCGTCGGCCACCTGCATGGCGTCGGTGAGAAAGCCGAAGTCCGGTTGATGCACGTCGAGCATTTCCTGCACGGCGCGGCTGGTGACGCCGATCTTCTTGCCGACCACGCGCTCGCCCAGGGCTTCGCGGCGCTGCAGGAAGCGCAGGGAGATGCGGTAGGCGTCATCGAGGGTGATGTGCGGGTAGCGCTCGCTCAGTGGGGCGAGGGTCTTGCGGCTGCGCAGGGCGTGGAACAGCTCGGCGCCGAGGGCATCGATCAGGGGGGCGTCCATGGGATGGGCTCGTTGCTGTGGGAAAGAAAAAAGGCCGGTGCCAACGGGTTTCGCAAGGTGCCGGCCAAAGTGAGAAGAGGGTGTCAGCCGACCCACACGGTGGAGTCGGCGCCGCCGTCGACATCGATGATCTTGCCGGTGACCCAGGCCGAGGCCGGGCTGGCCAGGTACAGCGCGGCGGCGGCGATGTCCTCGGGGGTGCCCAGGCATTTCAGCGGGGTGTTGGCTTCCATGCTCTGGCGCATGGCGGCGGGCATCACCCCGGCGAGGGCGTCGGTCAGGGTCGGGCCGGGGGCGACGGCGTTGACCCGCACCTGCGGGGCGAAGTCCTGGGCCAGCAGGCGGGTCAGGTGGCTGAGGGCGGCCTTGGCGCTGCCGTAGGCGCTGAAATGGCGCTGCGAGTAGCGCGCCGCCACCGAGCTGACATTGACGATATTGCCGCCACCGGCCTCGCGCATCAGCGGCACGCAGAGCTGGCAGAAGGCGTAGGCGGTGGAGACGTTGAAGCGCAGGATCTCGTCGAACTGCTCCGGGGTCATCCGCAAGGGATCGTTCGGGCCGCCTCCGCCGACATTGTTGACCAGGTGGGTGAGGTGGCCCATGTGTTCGCGGCTCTGTGCGACCAGGGCCTGGCGTTGCTGGCTGTCGGTGACGTCGCAGGCGATGGCCAGGGCGCGCCGGCCACGGGCGCGGACTTCCTCGGCGACGGCCTCGACCTCGGTCAGGGAGCGGGCGGAGCAGACCACATCGGCGCCGGCGTCGGCATAGGCCAGGGCAATGGCGCGACCGATACCGCGGCCGCTACCGGTGACCAGGGCGACACTGCCGTCGAGGCGGAAGCGATTGAGGATGCTCATGGGGGTGTCCTTTTTCCAGTGGCCGGGGTGGGCGATGGAGGGACTATGGCGGGCGGGGTGGGGGTGGGGCATCGTCTCAATGGACTAGCGGGAAAACGTAGGGAGGCCTTCAGGCGCTTGTCTTGAGAGTGTCAGTGTTCTTGAGATCGAGCGCCGCCCGCGCGGCGCATCGCGGATGAATCCGCTCCCACATTTGTTGCAACGTACCTATGTCTGACAGGCCATAGTTGACCGCCTTGTGTGTTCGACTCGATATCGAGTCGAACACAACAGCCTCCCCGCGATGCATCGCCGAAAAAACAAAGGCTGACAACCCAAATCCCACAGGCCATGGCACGTTGCAACAAATGTGGGAGCGGATTCATCCGCGATGCGCCGCGCGGGCGGCGCTGGATCTTGAGAGCGCCAGAACAGCATCGACAAGCACAGCGATGCGCCGCGCGGGCGGCGCTCGATCTTGAGAACGCTACAAAATCCAAGGCATGCCCCCCAAACCCCCCACCTAGTCCGCTTTGACGATGATCCACCCCCACCCCCAACCCGATGATTCTCCCCAGCCCGCAACCGAATCCGGAGAATCCAACGATGCACAGCACCCGCGACAAGAACGAAGAAGAAATCGAGCTGATCGAACGGGCCCGGCGCCTGGTGCCCCTGCTCAAGGAGCGCGCCGCCCAGGCCGAGCGCGACCAGCGGGTACCGGACGAGAGCATCATCGAACTGCAGGCCGCCGGCCTGCTGCGCGCCCTGCAACCACGCGCCTTCGGCGGCTACGAAGTGGACCCGCGTACCTTCTTCGAGATCCAGATGACCCTCGCCGAAGGCTGCATGTCCACCGCCTGGATCTACGGCGTGATGGGCGTCCACCCCTGGCAGCTGGCGCGCTACCCGATCGAGGCACAGCGCGAGGTCTGGGCCGATGACCACGGAGCGCTGATCGCTTCCACCTACATGCCGGCGGCCAAGGTGACCGTGGTCGAGGGCGGCTACCGCATCAGCGGGCGCTGGGGCTTCTCCAGCGGCAGCGAGCACTGCCAGTGGGTATTCCTCGGCGGCATTCTCCCGGCCGACGGCGATTTCGCCAGCGAACACGGCACCTTCCTCCTGCCACGCAGCGACTACACCATCGAACGCAACTGGGACGTGCTCGGTCTGCGCGGCACCGGCAGCCACGATATCGTCGTCGAGGACGTGTTCGTGCCGGCCCATCGCGTGCAGCGCACCAACAACTGGCGCATCGAAGCCACGCCAGGGCGCCTGATCAACACCAACCCGATCTACGCCATACCCTTCGCCCAGGTGTTTTCCCGTGCGGTCTCCACCTCGGCAATCGGCGCGCTGCAGGGCGCGATCAACGAATTCCGCGCCAATGCCGCCGCGCATATCGGCAAGCACGGCGCACGCACCGCCGACGACCCGGTGGCGCAGATCGCCGTGGCCGAGGCGGCGATCACCGTCGATGCCCTCAAGCTGGTACTGGAACGCAACTACGCGCACCTGATGGACCTGGCCCGCAACGGCGAGTACCCGGACACCGAAACCCGCCTGCTGTACCGCTACCAGTCGTCCTACGTGACCAATGTCTGCGCCGACCGGGTCAACGACCTGCTGCGCAGCATGGCTGCCTCGGG
The DNA here is from genome assembly GCF_900188455.1 of Pseudomonas japonica. Taxonomy (GTDB): domain Bacteria; phylum Pseudomonadota; class Gammaproteobacteria; order Pseudomonadales; family Pseudomonadaceae; genus Aquipseudomonas; species Aquipseudomonas japonica. The sequence goes on from NZ_FZOL01000003.1 coordinate 228,475, forward strand.
CCTGTACAACAGCAACCCGGTGGCGCGGATCTTCCGCGACCTGCACCAGGCCCGCGGGCATATCGCCAACAACTTCATGGCCTACGGGCGCAGCTTCGGCGCGGTGCAACTGGGCCTGCCCAACCCGGACCCGTTCGTCTGAGCCCATCCGCCTGCCCGTGGCCCACGGGCAGGCCGCACCGAGTACCGAACCATGACTGACTATCTTGCCCTGCGCGTGGCGCGGGTGATCGAGGAAACCGCCGATGCCCGTTCGCTGGTGTTCGACGTGCCCGAGCATCTTGCTGAGCGCTTCCGCTATCGACCGGGCCAGTTCCTGACCCTGCGCGTGCCCTTCGAAGGTAGCTGGCTGCCGCGCTGCTATTCGCTGTCGAGTACGCCGCTGCTGGATGAACCGCTGCGGGTGACGGTCAAGCGCGTGCGCGATGGCCGTGCGTCCAATTGGCTGTGCGAGGACTTGCAGGAAGGCCAGCAGCTGGAAGTGCTGCCGCCGGCGGGGGTATTCGTGCCGCGCTCGCTGGACGACGACCTGCTGCTGTTCGGCGGTGGCAGCGGTGTGACCCCGGTGCTGTCGATCCTGCGTTCGGCCTTGCTGGCCGGGAACGGCCGGATCCTGCTGGTCTACGCCAACCGCGACGAACGCTCGGTGATCTTCCGCGACGAGCTGCGCCAACTGGCCAGCGCCCATCCGCAGCGCCTGCAGGTCATCCACTGGCTGGACGCGATCCAGGGTGTGCCGTCCAGCGTGCAACTGGCCGAACTGGCGCGGCCTTTCGTCGATGCCCAGGCCTTCATCTGCGGGCCCGGCCCCTTCATGGACGCCGCGGTCGCGGCCTTGAAAAGCCTGGGCATGCCCAACGCCCGGGTCCATGTCGAACGCTTCGTGTCCCTGCCCGGTGAGGGCGAGGTACTGCCCCAGGTGGTCAGCGAGGCGGCGATGGCCGCGCAACTGGCGGTACGCCTCGACGGCGAGGACCACAGCCTGGCCGTCGACAGCGGCGAAACCGTGCTCGACGCCATGTACCGCGCCGGCCTCAACCCGCCCAGCGCCTGCCGTGTCGGCGGCTGTGCGTCGTGCATGTGCACCCTGGAAAGCGGCGAGGTCGAGCTGCTGATCAACGACGCCCTGGACGCCGACGAACTGGCCGAAGGCTGGATCCTCGCCTGCCAGGCCGTGCCCACCAGCGCGCACTTGCGTATCCGCTTCCCCGAATGATGAACGAGCCCATGATCGATCCGAGCCTGAATCCCGCCGTCACCGCCACCGAGGCGCCCAGCAGCATCGCCCGGCTGCTGTTCGCCAGCGCCCGGCGTTTCGCCGGGCACACCGCCATCGAAGAAGATGGCGAGCGCCTGGACTACGCCGACCTGCCCGAGCAGGTCATGACCATCACCCGCGGCCTGATGGCCCTGGGCATCCAGGCCGGCGACCGGGTCGGCCTGTGGGCGCCGAACAGTCGCCAGTGGATCCTCGCCGCGCTGGGCATCCATTGCGCCGGCGCGGTGCTGGTACCGGTCAACACGCGGATGAAGGGGGCCGAGGCCGCCGATATTCTCCAGCGCAGCGGCTGCCGGGTGCTGTTCGTGCAGCGCCGCTTCCTCGATGTCGACTACCTCGAACTGCTCGCGCCGCACCGCCCGGCCAGCCTGGAGCACCAGGTGATCCTCGATGCCGACAGCGCGAGTGACCGCCGCGACCTCGGCTACCGCCAGTTCCTCACCGGCGCCCTGACCATCGAGAAGCTCACCGCCGAACGCCGCGCCCTGTCCATCGGGCCCGAGGCCATGTGCGACCTGCTGTTCACCTCCGGCACCACCGGCAAGCCCAAGGGCGTGATGAGCGCCCATGGTCAGAACCTGCGAGCCTTCAGCGAATACGTGCGGGTCATCGGCCTGGTGCCCGGCGACCGTTACCTGATCGTCAATCCGTTCTTCCACGCCTTCGGCTACAAGGCCGGCTGGCTGACCTGCCTGATCGCCGGGGCGACCATCCTGCCGCACGCGGTATTCGATGCCGACGCGGTGTTCCAGCGCATCGCCCGCGAACGCATCAGCGTACTGCCGGGGGCGCCGACCCTGTACCTGTCGCTGCTGGCCCATCCGCGCCTGGCCGAGACCGACCTGTCCAGTCTGCGCATCGCCGTCACCGGCTCGGCGAGCATCCCGCCGAGCCTGATCGAACGCATGCGCAACGAGCTGGGCTTCAGTGTGGTGACCACCGCCTACGGCCTCACCGAGTGCGGCGGCCTGGCGACCCTGTGCGACCCGGACGACTCGGCGCAGACCATCGCCGGCACCAGCGGACGGCCGCTCAAGGGCACCGAAGTGAGCATCCGCGACCCGCGGAACCAGGCGCTGCCCGGCGGCGAGACCGGGGAAATCTGCCTGCGCGGCTTCCACATCATGCAGGGCTATTTCGAGAACCCCGCGGCCACCGCCGAAGCCATCGACGCCGACGGCTGGCTGCATACCGGCGACGTCGGGCGCCTCGACCCGCGGGGCAACCTGGTGATCACCGACCGCCTCAAGGACATGTACATCGTGGGCGGCTTCAACTGCTACCCGGCGGAAATCGAGGCGGCGCTGATCGCCCATCCGGCCATCGCCCAGGTCGCGGTGATCGGCATTCCCGACCCGCGCATGGGCGAGGTGGGCTGCGCCTGCGTGGTGCTGCGCGAGGGCCGGCAACTGGAGGAGGGCGAGTTGATCGCCTGGAGCCGCGAGCGCATGGCCAACTACAAGGTGCCGCGGCGGGTGCGGTTGTTCGCCGCCCTGCCACTGAATGCGTCGAGCAAGGTGGCGAAGAACGAACTGCGCGCCCTGGTGGCCAGCGCCTGAGTTTCACCAAACGGACGATGTGCCCTTGCCGGCGCTGTTCCACCCTGCGCTGGCAAGTCCGAACAACAACAAGAAAGGAGAGGAGCATGTCTTTGCATCATCGGATCGCCGGTACCCCGCGTGGCCTGCTGGCCCTGGCCGTCGCCCTGGGTAGCGGCTCGGTCAGCGCCGGGCCGAGTGTAGAGCTGGGGGAGAACACCACCCTGGAGTCGTCGCTGACGGTCAACTACACCGCCTCGATGCGCACCGCCAAGCCGGCCCACCAGTACCTCGACGACCTCAACAACGATGACGGCACGCGCAACTTCAAGCGTGGCGCGCTGATCAACAACCGCGTCAGCCTGTTCGGCGAGCTGATGCTCAAGCACGACAATCTCGGCGCGGTGCTGCGCGGCAGCCACTTCTACGATGACGTCTATCACCAGCGCAACGACAACGACTCGCCGCAGACGGTGAACAAGATCGGGCGTGCCGACGGCTTCGGCGAAGACACCCGGCGCCTCAGCGGCGGCAAGGCGCGCCTGCTGGATGCCTATGTCTACGGCAACTTCGACGTCGGCGAGACCCAGTACCTGTCGGTCAAGGCCGGTCGCCACCTGGTGGCCTGGGGCGAGAGCCTGTTCTGGGCCAACATCAGCCAGGGCCAGGCGCCGGTGGACGCGACCAAGTTCAACGTGCCCGGCACCGAGGCCAAGGACTCCTACCTGCCGGTGGGACAGATCTCCGCCTCGTGGTCGTTGAACGAGGACCTGGCCCTGGTCGGCTACTACCAGTACGAATGGGAAAAGACCCAGCTCAACCCGGTCGGCGACTACTTCGGCAGCGACACCTTCGGCCCCGGTGCCGAGTTCTACCGCCTGGCGCCGGGAGTGATCGCCAACCTGCCGGACCAGAGCTTCACCGCGGTCAACTATGCCGGTCAGCTGAAGCCGCGGGACAGCGGCCAGTGGGGCCTCGGCGTGCGCTACCGGATCACCGAGAACACCGAGGTCGGCCTGTTCCACTATCGCTACCACGAGCGCATCGGTTCGCTGTTCTTCGACTTCAGCGGGCATACCCAATACTCCTCGCTGCCGCGCCTGGCCCGGCACAGCACCGCGGACGCGGCGCCGCAGTACCGCCTCGGCTACTTCGAGGACGTCAAGCTGACCGGTATCAGCTTCAGTTCCAAGGTCGGCGACTCGGTGCAGTACGCCGGTGACCTGAGCTTGCGCGACGGTGCCTCGGTGTACCTGGACAACGGCGCGCCGACCACCGGGCGGATCTGGCAGGGCAACCTCAACGCCTCGTACATCCTCGGCCCGAGCCTCCTCGCCCAGCAGACCACGTTCATGGGCGAGGTGGTGCACCAGCGCATCGAGGACGTCGACAAGCTGCTGGTGAGCGGTGGCGGGCCGGGCGTGGATGGGGTGTACGACAATTTCGAGTCGAAGACCCAGACCCGCGGTTCGACCCTGCTGGGGATCGGCGCCTACATGGACTACCCGTCCATCGCCAACGGCCTGGACCTGACGACCAAGGTGGTCTGGACGCAGAACGTCGACGGCAGCGCCTACCAGGGCCTGGGCCGTGACGAGAAGCGCCTGACCGTCGGTGGCGACTTCAAGTACCTGGGCAACTTCCAGGTCGGCCTGACCTATGTCGCCTACCTCAGCTCGCCGGATGTCGCCCAGGGTCGCCTGATGGCCGACCGTGACTACCTGTCGTTCAACGCCAAATACACCTTCTGAGGCAGAACGGCCGCGTCCTCGCGACGTGGCCGGATTCCTTGCCCAACCGTCGAGGCCTGTCATGCAATCCACCCATTCGCCGTTCAGCCCGGTCGCCATTGGCCCGCTGACCCTGAAAAACCGCTTTATCAAGGCTGCCACCAACGAAGGCATGAGCGCGGGCGGTGTGCCGTCCAGGCAACTGGCGCTATTGCATGCCAACCTGGCGGGCGGCGGTGTGGCCCTGACGACCGTGGCGTACTGCGCGGTGAGCCGGGATGGCCGCACCTTGCCCAACCAGCTGATCCTGGAGCCGGCCAGCCTGCCGCACTTCCGCGCCCTGACCGATGCCGTGCACGCCAACGGCGGCCTGGCCAGCGCGCAGATCACCCATGGCGGCTGCTTCACCTTCATCCGCGAGCGCTCGACCCGGCGCCCGTTGTCGGCCAGTGGCGGCTTCAACAAGATCGGCATGATGAGCGGCATGTTCTTCAAGCAGGCCATGACCGAGGCCGACATGCAGCAGGTGGTCGCCGATTTCGCCCAGGGCGCTCGCCTGGCCCGCGAGGCCGGCTTCGATGCGGTGGAGATCCACATGGGCCACGGCTACCTGCTCAGCCAGTTCATCTCACCGCTCTACAACAAGCGCCGCGACTCGTACGGCGGCAGCCTGGAAAACCGCCTGCGCTTCCCGCGCCGGGTGCTGCGCGCGGTGCTCGACGCGGTGGGCCGGGAGATGGCGGTGATCTGCAAATACAGCATCACCGAGGGCACCCGTGCCGGCAACAGCGCCGAGGACGGGGCGAAGATCGCGCGCATGCTGGAAGAAGAGGGCGCGCACCTGCTGGTGCTCAGTGCCGGGATGAATGCCGAGTCCATCACCACCATGTTCGGTTCGTCCTTCCCCAAGGAAAACCGCGTGCAGCAGAAGAACCCGGTGATCGCCCTGGCCATGGCGATTCAGCGCATGACCGACCCGGTGGTGGAGTTTCGCGAGCTGTACCTGCTGGAGCACGCGCGCAAGGTCCGCGCCGCGGTGAAGATGCCGCTGGCCTACCTGGGTGGGGCGCAAAGCCTGAGCAGCATCGAGCAGGTCATGAGCGAGGGCTTCAACCTGGTCGCCATGGGCCGCGCGCTGATCGCCGAGCCGGGGTATGTGAACAAACTGGCCAATGGCGAAGGGCGCAGCAACCGGTGTACGGCGTGCAATCGTTGCGTGGCGATGATGTATACCCCGGGGGGGACGTCGTGCGTGCTGGGTCAGCCGGGGGATGCGGAATTGAATCGGGTGCCGGCGGCGGGGGCCCTGTAGGTGCTGGCTTGCCTGTGAAGATGTAGGGGGCTGTGAGGTGCCTGTCTTGAGTCTTGTAGCGCCCTTGAGATCGAGCGCCGCCCGCGCGGCGCATCGCGAGCGCGCTCGCGATGCGCCGCGCGGGCGGCGCTCGATCTCAAGGGCGCTACAACACTCAAGACAAGCACCAGGCGGCCTTGCTCTAAACCCCCCGCCCACTGGCCTCGATACGAATCCGGTCATCACGACACTCATTGCGATCACTGCCGCGAGAGGAGAGGAACGCCTGGCCGATCGCGCCCTTGAGCGAGCGCTCGCCCTGGAAGTCCTTCGGCAGCGCTACCCGGACTTCCTTCAGGTAGTCGCCGCTGCAGATCAACTGCACATTGTTCCGCACGGCCTCGTTGCCGAAGTCAGCGGCCAGTTTCGAATAGAACTGCGCTTTGGACATTTCGCCGCCGGCATTGCCGCGCACGTACTCGCCGGCGCTGGAGTCGTTGAACGACTTCACCAGGTCGACGGCCAGGCGGAAATACTCGTCATCGGCCAGTGCCGTCTGGCAGACCCCGTGTTTCTTCCATTCGTGATTGCCGAACTGGGTGCCGTAATTGAAGTTGGGCATCCACGGCCTGATGTACTCGACGGTGGCCTCGCTCAGGTCCAATTCGGGGCCGGCGCACTTGCCGTAGTCGATGCCGCAGGCCTGTTTGTTCGGCCACAGGCCGTGCAGGGTGAAGTGGTCGACCTTGAGTTCGCCTTCCTTCATTGCCTGGCATTCGGGCTTGGTCGGTCCGCCCTTGTCATGCTCGCAGAAGCCTGGCTGCCAGGTCACCGCCAGTACATGGCTGTCGTATTGATCGGGCAGGCGACAGGCCTTGGTGCCCACCTCGGAAATTTCCAGCCCCTGGACCTGGCCGCAGTCGGCCGAGATCCAGCGCAGGTCCTTGCCGCCCAGGTCGACCCTGACCCACTGGTAGCGTTCGCGGTTGACCTCGACGATGCGCAGCGTCTGGCCCGGCTGGACCGAGCGGTCGCCCGGATTGGTCTTGTTCTTGAACGATTGAAAGGCTTCGCAGCGCTGGGTGAGGGTGAACGTGCCGGCGCTGGCGTCCGCGGCCAGCGTGCTGTCGATGTTCAGCAGCGCGAATGCGCTTGCCAGGGAAAGTGCGGCCAGACGACCCATGGTGATGTCCTTCGGTGATGGAGGGGCCTGTAGTGTCGGGAGCGCTCCGGTCAGCTGGAACCGGGACACCCTTCATCGGGCCTGCCTGCGTTGGCGCGGCATCTTACCCGGGTCGTGGCCGGATGGCGCGGGAAAACCGCGCCTTGTCGATCAACCTTGGTCATCGAGGGTCAACACGCCGTCCTTGCGCGAGAACCAGTGCATGTCGAACTCCACCCCGGCGCCGCCCGGACGCTCCAGCTTCTGCGCCATGAGCACGCGTTCGCCGTCGCTGCGCAGGGTGATCATGCCGTAGGTGGCGACGATCCGCTCCTTGGCCGAGAGCAGGCTGTCGATCTCCTTGGCGATCTGTTGCTTGCGTGGGTCGCTGGCGCTCGCCAGTTCGGCGATCAGCGCCTTGACCCGTTCGCCACTGTGCAGGTTGAAGGACTGGAACTCCGGCGAGGAACGCATCAGCTCGGTGGAAAAGATGCACGGCCGTTCGCCACGCCCGTAGCGGCCGATGGCGCCCAGGGTCTCGGGCCGGGGATGACAGTAGGGCTCCTCGTCGCCGCTGGAAATCACCGTGGCGGTGGCGTCGATGGCGCGCAGGAAGGTGGTGGAGAAGTCGGCCGAACCGTGGTGGCACGACTTGGCGATATCCGCGCCGAAATGTTCGCGGGCCTGCTGCAGATAGGCGTCCCATTGCGCGGCGTCGGCGCCCGCGGCGGGGGCCTCGCGTCCGGTCTTCTGGCGCAGCAGGTGCAGTTCGGCGGGCACGTTGAGGTCGCCGCCGAGGAGGAAACGCAGGCTGCCGTAGCGCAGCAGCAGGACCACGGAGTGACCGTTCTTGCTGATGCCCGTGTCACTGCCGAGCTTCGGCAGCCCCCGCTGGCCGCCGTCGGCCAATGGAATGGGGCCGAGGACCTCGATGCTCAGGGGCTTGCCGTCGAGGGTGCGGTGCTGTTCGTCGAAACCGTCCAGGTAGCGCTGCTCGCTGGTGATGCCGAGGACGCTGTCCGGGCCGAAGCGCTGGGCCGCGGCGCCGAGCAGGTTGAGGTAGGTCTTCGACGAGTCCGGGTGTTGCGCGAGCAATGCCGCCAACTGGTCGCCGGACTGGATCAGGTCGAGGTAGCAGTTCACCCCGCCGACCTTGCCGCGCGCGCCCAGTTCGTCGGCGTCGGTGGCGGCCTTACGTTCCACCAGGGTGTTGTGGTAGACCCGCTTGAACTGCAGGTGCTGGCTTTCGAACAGGTACTTGAAGCCGCCGAAGTGGTCCTTGTCGCCGTGGCTGATCAGGGCGAACTCGAAATTCACCGGGCCCGGGTCGGTTCCGGCGGCGAGCAACGGGCGGTCGAGGCGCAGGTTGAAACGCCAGGAGAGAAAACGCCGCATATTGCTCGACGCCCCGGCATCGACCAGCGCCAGCTGATTGTCGGGGGTGACCAGAAAGGCGCCGTCGCCCTGGCCGACATCGACGAAGTTGATCTCCAGCAGGCGTTCTTCGCTGACTTCGTCCTTGTGCAGCCAGCCTTTTTCGCGACGGCCGATCACCTGCAGCCAGTCGCCCGTGGGCGGCGCATCCAGCAAGCGGACCTCGTCGCCCCACAGCAGTTGCTGGATGCGCTTGCCCTTGCGGTCCGGGGTGTCGCGCACGAAGACATTCCCGGCCACGGCAAAACGCAGTTGCTCCGCCATCTCACACCTCCCTCGCTGGATTTGCCAGACGGTATAGATGGCCCTTTGCTTTCAGGCAAGGGCAATGCGCGTGGCGCGACGCGTGGCAGGGCGCCGGTTCAACCGAAGCGCAGGAACTCCAGGCAACTGCGATTGAACAGCTCGCGGTGCTCCACCTGCACCCAGTGCCCGCACTGGTTGAGGATGATGAAACGCGCCTGCCTGGCACCGTCGATGATGCGCTGGGCACCGCTCACCGGGTTGAAGTGGTCGTTGCTGCCCCAGAAACCGAGGATCGGGCACTGGATCTCGTCGAGGCGACTTTCCATGTTCGGCACCATCATCGTGCTGAACAGGTTCTTCGGCTGGGTCACGGCCACCGCCACGCGCTCCTGCAGCAGGTCTTCCGGCAGGATCGACGGGTCGAACAGTTGCAGGCTCATCATGCTGCGCATCTCGGCCATGCCGATGGGGCCGGCGTTGAACAGGCTGACCATGCGCAGGATGCCGGACATCTGGAAGTAGGTTTCCCGCTCCTCCACGCCTCCGGGGGCGAGCAGGATCAGTTTCTCGGCCATCTGCGGATGCCGCAGGGCCAGGCCGAGGGCAATCGCGCCGCCCAGGGAGTTGCCGAGCAGGGTGCAGCGGGTCACGCCGATCCCTTCCAGGAACTGGCTCACGCAGTCGACGAAGAAGTCCAGGTTGTACTGCACGTCCTCGGGCTTGTCCGAACGACCGAAGCCGGGCAGGTCGAGAAGGAGGTTGCGGTAGCCGGCGGCGACGAATTCCGGGTAGTTGCCCTTGAAGTTGCTGAACCCGCTGGCCCCCGGCCCGCTGCCGTGCAGCCACAGGACCACGGGGCCCTGGCCTTCGTCCAGGTAATGCAGGCGCAGGCCGCTGGGCAGGGTCTGGTACTCGCCGACCGGCAACGGCAGGTCTACGGATTGATTCATCGGGTTTCTCCTGGTCCGGGAATGGGCGCGCAGACCGGCCAGGCGAAGTGGATGAGCGAAGGGGTAAGCCACGCCCGGCACGGAATGCACCGGGGCATGCTCGGTCCTGCGCTGCCCGCGGGCATCGTCCGTTCAGACCATGGTCCTGTTCATGGCCCTGGTCATAGCTCTGGCCATAGTCCCGTTGGACGATGTCCAGTACCCGCCAGCGCCCAATCATGCCGGGGAGGGCCCGTTGTCCACGGGCCGCACATCCAGGGAGAACGCTATGAAATTGCACAACAAGGTGGCCTTCGTCACCGGCGCGGGGCAGGGCATGGGCCAGGCCATCGTGCGCCGTTTCGTCGCCGAAGGGGCGCGGGTGGTCGCGGTCGATCTGCACCGCGAGGCGCTGGCCGAGAGCCTCGCCGATCTCGGCGAACAGGTGCTGGCCCTGGCCTGCAACGTCGCCGACAGCGCGTCGGTTGCCGATGCCATGGGTCAGGTCGAGGCACATTTCGGCGGGCTGGACATCGTGGTCAACAACGCGGGGGTCGGCGCCCTCGACAGCTTCCTCGACACCCCGGACGACAGCTGGGCGCGGGTGATCGGGGTCAACCTCGGCGGCACCTTCCTCTGTGCCCGCGAGGGCGCGCGGCTGATGCTCAAGGGCCAGCGCCAGGGCGCGATCATCAACCTGTCCAGCACCGCCGCGCTGACTGGCGAGGGCCCCAGCCACTACTGCGCGTCGAAGGCCGCGGTGATGGGTCTGACCCGCTCCATCGCCCGGGAACTGGCGCTCAGCGGCATCCGCGTCAACACCCTGGTGCCCGGGCCGACCAACACGCCGATGATGGCCGGCATCCCCGACGAACACATGCAGGCACTGCTGAAGAACGTGCCCCTCGGGCGCATGTGCGAAACCGACGAGATCGCCCGGGTCGCGGTCTTCCTCGCCAGCGAGGACGCCAGTTTCATGACCGGACAGAACATCGCCGTCAACGGCGGCATGGCCTTTATCTGAGGAATCGACATGAGCAAGCGTCTGCAAGGAAAGATCGCCTTCGTCACCGGTGCCGGTTCCGGCATCGGTGAAGCCACCGCCCTGCGTTTCGCCGAGGAGGGCGCCGTGGTGGTGCTCTGCGGCCGCCGGCCCGAGCCGCTGCAGCAGGTGCGGGAGAAGATCCAGGCCCTGGGCGGCCAGGCGGAGATCGCCGTGGCCGATGTCAGTGACGAGCAGGGCTACGTCGCGGCCCTGGAAGACACGGCCAAGCGTCACGGGCGCCTCGACATCCTGGTCAACAACGCCATGGCCTACACCTGGGGCGGCATCGACAGCATGAGCACCGCCGACTGGCACGCCAACTTCAGCACCACGGTGGACGGCACCTTCTGGGGCACGCGTACCGCCATGCGCCTGATGCGCGACAGCGGCGGCGCCATCGTCAATATCGCCTCGATCTGCGGCCTGTTCGGCACCGCCTGGATGGCCGGCTATTCGGCGGCCAAGGCGGCGGTGATCAACTTCAGCCGTGCCGCGGCCAGCGAAGGCGCGCCGCACAAGGTGCGCTGCAACGTGGTCATTCCCGGCGTGGTGGATACCCCGGCCACCGCCGGCATGCTCGGCGACGCCAAGGCCCGCGAGAACACCGAGAAGGTCATCCCGATGAAGCGTGTCGGCCTGCCAGTGGAGCTGGCCAACGCCATCCTGTTCCTCGCCAGCGATGAAGCCTCCTATGTCACCGGGGCCAGCCTCAGCGTGGATGGCGGGCGCAGTTCCGACCTGTATACGGTGCTGGACTGATGAACATGGACGACGCTTCGCTGCTGCACCGCCTCGACCGCCTGGAGTCCCTCGACGCCATCCGCCAGCTCGCCGGCAAGTACGCCCTGGCCCTGGACATGCGCGACATGGACGCCATGGCCAACTGCTTCGCCTTCGATGTGCGCGTCGGCCGCGAGCTGAGCGGCCGTGCGCACCTCAAGGCATGGCTCGACGAAACCATGCGCAAGCAGTTCCACGGCACCTCGCACCACCTGGGCCAGCACATCATCGAGTTCAGCGACCCGGACCATGCCACTGGCGTGGTCTATTCGAAGAACGAGCATGAGACCGGTCCCGAGTGGGTGATCATGCAGATGCTCTACTGGGACGATTACGAGCGTATCGACGGGCGCTGGTACTTCCGCCGGCGCCTGCCGTGCTACTGGTACGCCAGCGACCTGAACAAACCGCCGATCGGCGGCTTGAAGATGCGCTGGCCGGGGCGCGAGCCCTATGCGGGGAGCTTCCATGAGCTGTTTCCGTCGTGGGATGCGTTCTGGGCCCAGCGGCCGGACAAGGACCAGTTGCCACAGGTCGCCGAGCCGGCGCCGCTGGAGGGGTTTCTGAAGACCATGCGGGGCGGGGCGGGGGATCCGAAGATTCGGGTGCGTTGAGGGGGGCGAGGGCCTTGCGGGAGACCGCATCGGGGCTGGCAGGTGCCTGTCTTGAGGCTTGCAGCGCCCTTGAGATCGAGCGCCGCCCGCGCGGCGCATCGCGAGCGCGCTCGCTCCTACATTTGTTGCAACGTGCCTATGCCTGACAGGCCATGGTTGACCGCCTTGTTGGTACGACGCGGTACCGCGTCGAGCCCAAAAGCCTCCCCACGATGAATCGCCAGGCACCAGAGGCTGGCGACGCCGCACTCACAGGCCATGGCACGTTGCAAAAAATGTAGGAGCGAGCGCGCTCGCGATGCGCCGCGCGGGCGGCGCTCGATCTCAAGGGCGCTGGAGCACCATCGTCATGCCCTGCGTTCGCCCCCCGGACCTGATATTTCTGTCAGTTGTGCCCGCCACAAACCAGTGTTCGAATCCAGCCCATGCCCCGGTACCTATCCCGTGGCCAAGGAGCTGAACCATGAACGCGTTGCTGACTGACGAACTGAACCTGATGCTGACCCAGTACGATCTTTACCCGCCACTGCAGAGCGACGGCAACGCGCTCGTCGGGTTTTCCACGGGGATCCCCGGCACACAACCCCTCACCTTCGATTTCACCGTCAATGGCCAGGCCGGGGACGTCGAAGGCATCACGCTCAATGTCGGGGTGAACGCCGGTACTCTGTGGTTCCAAAGCGCGTTCATCGCCAACTACTCGGGGGCCTGGCCAGTGGCCCTGGAACTGCGCGCCCACCAGGACGGGCAACAGGTCGGCAGCGCCGTTCTGGTCCTGCACGATACCCGCGGCATGGTCGTCCACAGTGCCGAGGTCATGGTGTTCCCGAACCCGGCCAGCGTGCCCCCCGTGGGAGAAATGCGCATCCTGGCCCGTGCGACGTTCTTCGATGCGCAAGGCGTGGAGTTGCCCGTCGGCGAAGTCTTCTGGGAAGTGCGATTGCCCGAACCGGTGCCAGGCGTGGTGGTGGACGGCAAGGATATCGTGGTCTCGTCCGATGCCCCGGCCGGCGATGTGACGGTGACCTTCAGCGAACGTTCCGGCCTGGAGCAGACGACCCAGCTGACGCTGACCCCGGCTAGGGATATCGGGCTGGAAATCACTCCCGCCGATTTCTATCCGCCATTTCGCGGCGAGGATGTCAACTTTGTGCTTATCGGCATCGACCAGCCGCTGCCGGAGGATGTGAGCGTGTCGGTCACCCTCAACGGTGTCGGCGGAGCGCACGAGGGCATGATGCTTACCTCGATGGGTGGTCAGTGGGCGTTGCTTTTCGATCGGACTTTCATTCGCGCCTACCAGGGCCAGTGGCCGATCGAGGTGCGGGCGCGGGCAATCCAGGACGCACAGGTCATCGGTGTCGCCACTGGCTGGCTGCACGATACGCGAACCATGGTCTGCTCCAGGATCGACATCGTGTTCAACCCTAGCGACCCTGGCGACATCGTAGCGATTCCCGAGGAAGGCGAGCTGTTGGTCACCGCGGCACCCAGGTTCTATGACCAGAACGATATCTACGTGCCGCATGCCGAACTGGAGTGGAGCGCGAAGATGGTCGACCCGATGGAAGGCGTGAGGATGTACAAGCACCTGCTTTACATCAGCTCGGACGCGAAGCCGGGCAAGTACCGGGTCGCGATCGTCATCCCTGGCATGAACCGGGCGAAAGTCCTGACCTTGACCTGAGGGACGCCACGGAGCCGAACAGGCCACCGATCGGTGGCCTGAAGATGGGCTGGCCGAGAGGCGAGCCCTATGCCAGGAGCTTCCACGAACGGTTCCCGTCCCGTGATGCGTTCTGGGTCCGGCGGCCGGACAAGGACCAGTTGCCGCAGGTTGCCGAGCCGGCGCCGCTGGAGTGGTTTCTGAAAGCCATGCGCGGTGGCGCGGGGGATCCGAAGATTCGCGTACGCTGAAGGTTGGCTGCCTGGTATTTCTGTCAGTTGTTGCGTTCTCCGCTGCGGTGCTCCAATTCGGACACGGCCGATCTGGCCGCCACGAATGGAGCACCGAACCATGAACGCACGACCAAAGGATCTCGGACTGGAGCTGGCCAGGCATGATCTTTATCCCCCGATCCTGGATGACCAACCCGGGACTGTGATCTTCCGCGTAGCAGTAACGGAGCCCGTGGAATTCGATTTCACCTTCAACGGCGAGAGCGGCGAGTTCCCCGGGATCACCTTTTTCATCCACGGCAACCAGGGCAGCATCTCGTTCTGGCACGAGTTCCTTGCCAGCTACAACGGTCCCTGGCCGGCCCGCGTCGAAATCAGGGCCTGGCAGGAGGGTGTGATGATGGACAGCGCCGAGCTGCGCATTCATGACACCCGGACCATGGTGGTCCACCGCGCCGAACTGGCGCTGTCAGCTGATAGTGTGACTATCCCGCCTGGGCTGTTCAATTTCGTCGAAGCCATGCCGGTGTTCTTCGATGCGCAGGACGTGCAGTTGCCCTTGGCGGAGGTATCCTGGGAACTCCTGTTGCCCCAGGGGCAGCCGGGCGTGGATGTCGATGGCGCGCGGATCAGGGTGATGGCGGGGGCGCTGCCCGGCAAAGTGACCGTGTTGCTGAGTGAGCGATCCGGCGTCGACGAGCCGGCGATCCTCAGTCTGCGGCTGCCTCCGGAGATCGGCATGGAACTGACCAAGTACGACCTTTATCCGCCCCTCGCAGCTCTTAACACCTACGTCTTCGTTCACAGCGAACTGCCGCCTGACGCCCATCTCCACTTTGATCTGGTCGTCAACGGAGTACCCGGCCCGCACCAGGGTCTGGAGATTTTCTTGGTGGACGCATGGGCTGTCGCTATCGACAACACCTTCATTGCAAACTATGCCGGCGCCTGGCCGGTGGAACTGACCGTGTACGCCCACCTGGACCACGAACTCGTCGCCAGCCGCACGCTCTGGCTGCATGACACGCGCGAAATGGAATGTACCCGGATGGATTTCCAGTTCAAACCGTCCGACAAAGTGGACATTCCCGAGCAAGGCGAGACGATTGTCCTGGCCTCGCCTACCTTCTGGGATGCCCAGGATATCGAGCTTCCGTTCAACGAACTCATCTGGAGTACGCACTTGCTGGAACAGGTGGAAGGGGTGGAACTGTTCGCGCATGTGCTGCACATCAGCCCCGAGGCCAGGCCGGGTCGGTTCCGGGTGGGGATCAAGATGGACAACGGTTTGAGTCGGGCCAGGGTACTGACCTTGACCTGACTCCAGGCAAGGTCCGTGTCGCGGTTCGGATGCAGGGCGGGTTGAACCGGGCGAAGGTGTTGACCCTGGTCTGACTCGCAGGACCGCCGCGACCGCCCCGGGCCGTCGCGGCCATCCGCTCAGTCGCGCGGGCGGGGCTCCCTGGGCATGCCCAGTGCCCGTTCGGCAATCACATTGCGCTGGATCTCGTTGCTGCCGCCGTAGATGGTGTCCGACCGCGTGAACAGGAACAGCGACTGCAGCCGGTTCAGCGCATAGGGTGCGCCATCGAGGATCTCGGCCCGCGGCCCGAGCACGTCCATCGCCAGCTTGCCCAGCTCGGCATGCCAGGTCGACCAGGCCAGCTTGTAGATCATCGCTTCCCTTGCCAGACCACCGTCCTGCGTGCCGGAGAGCATGCGCAGCGAGTTGTAGCGCAGCACCCTGAGCCCGGCCCAGGCCCGGGCGATGCGCTGGCGCAGCAGCGGGTCGCGGCTGGCGCCGTTGGCCCTGGCGATGCGGATCACCTCGTCCAGTTCATTCTGGAACAGCATCTGCTGGCCCAGGGTCGAGACGCCGCGTTCGAAGCCGAGCAGGGCCATGGCGATCTTCCAGCCTTCGCCCGGGGCGCCGACCATGTTCGCCACCGATGTCCGCGCCTGGTCGAAGAACACTTCGTTGAACTCGCTGGTGCCGGTGATCTGCTGGATCGGTTGCACGCGGATCTGCGCCTGGTGCATCGGCACCAGCAGGAACGACAGGCCGTGATGGCCGCTGCTGCCAGGTTCGGTACGGGCGAGGACGAAGCACCAGTCGGCTTCGTGAGCCAGCGAGGTCCACACCTTCTGTCCGCTGATCAACCAGTATTCGCCCGTCTCGTCGAGGCGGGCACGGGTCTGCACGTTGGCCAGGTCGGAGCCGGCGCCGGGCTCGGAATAGCCCTGGCACCAGAACTCCGTGCCGTCGAGGATGCCCGGCAACAGGCGGCGTTGCTGGTCCTTGCTGCCGAACGCCGCCAGCGTCGGGCCAACCAGCCCTTCGCCGATGTGGCCCATGCGTCCGGGCCCGCCGGCACGGGCGTACTCCTCGTGGAAGATCACCTGCTGGCTGATGCTCAGGCCGCGACCGCCATGTTCCTGGCGCCAGCCGACGCCGGTCCAGCCGCCGCTGGCCAGTTCGCGCTCCCAGGCCTTGCGTGCCTCGGGAAAGCTGTGTTCGTCGCCCGGACCACCGCGAAAGCGCAGGGCCTCGAACGGGCCGCGCAGGTGTTCCGCCATCCAGCCGGCGATTTCCGCGCGGAAGGCTTCGTCCGCGCTGCTGAATCCGATTTTCATGCGTGTTCTCCCATCAACTGCGCGGCCAGGCGCTCGGCATGCCAGGCCGGGGTGCCCAGCCACTGCTCACTGGCCCGGGCGCGTTTGAAATAAAGGTGCGGGTCGTATTCCCAGGTGAAACCGACCCCGCCATGCAGCTGGATGGACTCGGCGGCGCAGTGGAAGAACGCCTCGCTGGCATGGATCTGCGCGGTGGCCGCGGCCAGCGGCAGTTCCGCGGCCAGGCTCGGGTCGCCCGCCGGGTCGAGGCGCTGCTGGGCGATGCAGGCCGCATACCAGGCCGCCGAGCGGGCGCATTCCACCTGCAGCATCAGGTCGGCGCAGCGGTGCTTGATCGCCTGGAAGCTGGCGATGGTGCGCTTGAACTGCTTGCGTTCGCCGATATAGGCCAGGGTCAGGTCGAGGCTCTGCTGGGCGCCGCCGGTCTGCTCGGCGGCCAGGCCGATGGCGGCGATGTCCAGCACCGCGCGCAGCAGCGGCCAGCCCTGGCCAGGCGGGCAGAGCAGGTGGGCATCGCCAAGCCGCACGTCGCGCAGTTCGACATCCGCGAGACGCCGGGTCTGGTCCAGGGTCGGCAGGGCGCGGCGGGTGATGCCGGGGGTGCAAGCGGGCAGGGCGAACAGGCTGATGCCGTCCTCGCCATGGCTGTGCGGGCTGCGCGCGGCGACGATCAGCAGATCCGCCTGGGCGCCGTCGGCCACCAGGGCATAGCGGCCGTTCAGCACCTGTTCATGACCCTCGACGCGCGCCGTGACCTGCACGCTGTCGGCGGCCAATCCGCCGTCGCTGCTGAAGGCCAGGGTCGCCGAGGTCTGGCCGGCGGCGATCGCGGGCAGCCATTCGGCCTGCGGCGTCGGGTTGCTGGCCAACAGCAGCGCCGGGGTCGCCAGGCAACTGGTGGCGAACAGCGGCGAGCCGAGGAGGAAGCGTCCGCACTGCTCCAGCAGCAGGGCCAGCTCGACGAAACCCAGGCCCATGCCGCCGTGCTGCTCCGGCACCATCAGCGCCGGCCAGTACAGCTCCTGGCCGATGCGCCGCCACAGTTCCGGGTCGTAGCCATCGTCGCGGGCCATCCCCGCGCGCACCGCCTGCGAATCGCTGGCCTGGGCCAGGAAACGCTCGGCGCTGTCGCGGATCATCAACTGTTCTTCGGTAAAGGCGAACTCCATGGGACTGTCTCTGTGTCGCTATCGATGAGGCAGTCTAGGGGGGGCGTCCATGCCCCCGAATCATTGAAACGGACTAGTCCCGGAGCGTGCAGCCGTCGTCGCGCTACTGGCGCCCGGTAATGGTGAAGCGGGCACCGCCCCGCGGCGGGTCGATGTCCCGTGTCACCACGTCATTGCCCATGTGCACCTCGACCCTGCTGGCCCTGAAGGCCTGGGGAACGTTGATGTGAAAGCGGTTCATCCTGTCTGGTGCGCCGCGGGTGTTGGCCAGGGCGAACCTCACCACTTCCCCGAAGTCGTTGAGCACCCGGAGGGAGTTCTCCGACCAGGCGGCTTCATCGGCCCGGGTTTCGTGATAGTTGCCGTAGGCGCAGTGCAATGCCGGATAGATGTAGGCGCCTTTCTCGTGCTCGGGATCGTAGAAGCCCAGCAGGGTGGTGATCGGCACGCCCTGCTCTTGAGGGCGGCGCACGACATTGAAGGAAAAGTCCTCGACCGCGACCCAGGCCTGACCATTGGATACGTAACGCAGCATCGTGCCCTTGTGCAGCATGACGACGGTGCCGTTCACATGCAGCCGGGACGAGGCATTGGCCATGTGAAACACGTAGATCCCCTTGCCCCGGTTGGCCTCGCTGGCGAATGGCAGCCTCACGTCGTACACGTAGCTGGTGTCGAACTGGTAGATCTCGACCAACTGGTACTGATTCAACAGCGCCATGAGCGGCGCCATGTCCCGCTCCTCGGCGGTGGTGCTGTAGAAGTCGGCCCAGGGCTGCAGGGTGCGGGTGGCTTCGTCCCATTTGCGATAGCCGGTGGGCGATGACGGATCGAAGACTGCCTTGCGCTCCAGATAGCGCTGGATTTCGCGCACGGAATAGGGCGTGCACAGGGTGTAGGCGTTGGTCGCGGTGTACATCGGATAGCCGCCGGCCATGGTATCCAGGCCGTAGCTGTGGCCATGGAACGGGTCCATGCAGGCGCCCAGGCAGGTCTTGCGGCCAGTCACTTCCTTCTCGAAATTGGGCAGGAACACATTGAGATCGCTGTCCCAGCCCCAGGTCGAGTTGATGGTGTCCGCGGGGCGATGCACGGAACCCTCGAAACCGCCCGGCTCATGCGACAGGCCGAAGTTGTGGCCCAGTTCATGGCTGAACTCGTTGCCCCAGCAGTCGTACAGGGTGACGATGCTGCCGCCGCCGGACAGCCCGTGCACGACGCGGCCGTTGGCGTAGTTGCCGACGGAGGTGTGAGCCGTCACCTGGCCCACGGCGTAGTGATGGGCCTCGGCGAACCCGGGCGAGCTGTGGATACCGTAGTTGGCGTTGTTGATGCCCAGGGAGATCAGTTCCTTGCCGATCTGCTGGCGCAGATTGCCGCTGTGCACACCGCCCTCGGAGGGGGAGTGGGTGGTATGGACGGTTCCGTCCGGCAGGCAGATCTCCTTCCAGTGCACGGGCTCGTACTGGTTGACCAGCAGGCGACTGATCGGCGTCATCTGGAAGTACTCGCGCTGCAGTTCCTCGCCGAAGTCCTCGAAGAAGACCTCGCGCGGCGGGGTCAGCATGCCGATGTCGATGACGTTCAGCAGCAGTTCCGTGGCCGCGCCGATGTCGACATCTTCATAGCTGCCCTCGGCGCCGCCGCCACGGGCGCGGAAGTGCAGCGAAATACCCGGGCGCAGGTGCTCCCAGGGAATGACCGCGCTCCAGAAGTCGGTGCCGTAGTGGATGCGCGCGTAGTGGACATCGTGCTCGTTCACCCAGTGCCCGCCGGCGTTGACGTACAGCACCTGTTCGTTGCGTTCCAGATGCAGCGAACCTCCCAGGGTATGGATGTGCGCGCCCAGGGTGGCGTTGGACTGGAAGGCGATCTTCTTGCCCTTGAACGCCGACTTGTGTTCGGGCAGGTAGAAGTGCTCGGCCCATTGGTGGTCCGCCAGCTGGACGTTGATGGTGTCGTAGGAGGCGAGCAGGGTCGATAGCCGCGTGCCCTCCGGATCGTCGGCAATCTGCTCGATTGCCGACTGGGTCCGGATGACGTGCTGGTAGCTGTCGGGGTAGGTGAGGTCGGCATCGCCCGCGTCCAGGCGTTGGGCCAGCCGGGGCAGGTCCTGCGGCGGGTTCATCCGGGTGCTGAACAGTTGCTCCTTGTTCATCTTCACGGTGAGGTCGAGCCCCTGCGGGGCGTGATCGGTGCCGTCGGTGGAGCGAAACAGCACCAGCGTGGTCCTCAGTGCGACAGGCCGCGGTTGCCGGTCCTGGGGCAGCATCGAGGCCCTGGACGGCATCGTGCCGCACTGCGCGAGGGACACGCTGCCTTGCAACGCGCCCTTGAGATCGTTCTTGCCGGGGGTGGTGTTGAAATAGATCGGAGTTTGCATGGGGGCGTCCTTCTGCGCGAGCGTGATAGCCGCACCGGCTGACCGCTACCTCTGAAAGCCCGACTGGAGCCGGCCTGCGCGGTGAGGATGAACAGCCCCATTGTGCAAAACGGTGGTGGCTGGTCTAGCTAGCACTTCTGTCAGCTGGCGCGCGGTACCCGGCGCGGCAATGATGGACGGCTGCCGGCCATGCCCGCGCGCAGCGCCTGCGAGTCGCTGGCCTGGGCCAGGAAACGCTCGGCGCTGTCGCGGATCGTTCAGAACTGCTTGGTCGGACTCCACTCGACCTCGACCACCGGAATGTTTTGCCTCGCCTGGTTCCTGCGCACGCCGTCTAGCTGCCGCTCGAGGCCGGCCGGGTCGTTGCGGTCGAGGTAGCAGCGGGCATGCAACTTGGACAGGTCGCGATCGTAGGTCTGCGCGACGAAGCGGCGGAAGAACTCTTCGTTCCAGCGTTGCTGGTCGCCGTAGTGGACGATCCTGGCGCTGTCGGAAATCCAGCTCTTCTTGATCGGGAACTCGTCCACCACACACCCCATCCAGGACATGGACGACTCGTCGACCGCCGCCGTTGGCGGTTTGGCCTGGGGCGTTGCTGGCGTCGCTGGCGTAGAGGGCGTCGTCGGCGGCGGCGTTGCCGGCTTCTGCTCGTCGACCCGTGCCTGCTGCTCCGCGGCCGGGCTGGCGGTGCTGGCTGGCGGCTCCTTGGGTGGCTGGCGCACACCCTGCTGCCGCGCCTGTTCCTGCGCACGCTCCACCGCGGCTTGCCGGGCCAGGGTGTCGAGGGTCTGGTCGAGGCTCGCCCGGGACTCGGCCGCGCGCTGCGAGGCCACGGCATTGGCACTGGTCAGCACGGTATTGAGCGCGGCCATGTCGTTGAGGAAGCGGGTCGAGGCTTCGCTGTCGCGCCTGGCCTGCTCGTGCTCGGCCCACATCTTCAGGCGCGCGTCCTTCTCGTTTTCCGTCTCGCGGGTCAGCCGGAACTGCTTCAGCGGCTGCCAGCTGCCGTCCTTGAGTTCCTGCTGGGAAATGCTGACCACGGTGTCGCTGTTCAGCGTGTAGACGTCCCTGCGTGTCTCGCCGATATGCCGGGTCATCACGCTGGCGGAGTCCACGGTGTAGGTGGAGGTGCCGGGTTGCAGCAGGTAGCTGTTCTTGATGTTGCTCTCGGTATGGCCGACCAGGATGCTGTCCTTCAGCAGGGCGTAGTCATCCCCCCAGTGCTGGACATTGTCCGGACCGATCCAGACCTGGATGAGGTTCTTCTCGGGGTAGAAGAACTGGTAGTAGACCGTCGGGTAGACATTTTCCCTGTTGACCCAGGCAAAGCCCGCCAGCCGGGCGAACGGCCCCCATTGCGCGCCCATGCTGACGTCGCGCAGGCGCACGCGGCTGTCTTCGCTCCAGCTGTCGCTGCCCCAGCCCCTGGTCTGATGCGTGACGATGAGGTCGCCCGAGCCATCGAGCTGGTAGAGGCTCCTGTCGCTGTCGCTGTTGTAGCGGACCAATTCCCCGGTGCTGTCCAGGGTCACGCGCATGTTGTCGCGCGGGCCGATGACGGTATTGCCGCTGGCGCTGAAGGCCCCCGAGGCGCTGCGTTGATAATCGATGGATTTTTCCAGGCGATGGCTGTTCCCGGTGTAGGCGGTGACCCGATTGCCATCCGCGGACTTCTCCAGTTTCAGCAGGAAGGGATGTCTCCCGCGGCCATCGCTGCCTTCGGACAACCAGGTGCGGTTCAACGCCTGGTCGAAGACGCCCCAGGACGGGCCCGGCTGCGCGCTGGTGGGTGCCACGCTTTCGCTGGCCGTCGCCGTCGCCGTCGCCGTGGTCGGCGCGGCAGGCACCCCGGGCGTTTCCGGTGCCGCCGTGGGAGCGGCAGCGGCGGTCTGCTTGCCGAGCGCGGTATAGGTGGTCGTCGAATCCACGCTGGCGATCCTCTCGCCATCCAGGGTCAGCTTCTCCTGCAGCACCTCGCCGGAGGGCGTCAGGCGCGTGCGCACCGGCATCCGCAGCACGCCGTCACGGACGAACAGGGCGTTGCCCTGTTCATCGAGCGTGCCCTGCCATTGCAGGTTGCCGACGGAGGAGGTGAGCACCAGGGTCCCTGGCCTGGGCCCGGGGACGATGGTGTTGCTGCCGCTCAGTTCGCCGCTGGTCGGGTGGCGGTATTCCTCGATCAGGACCTGGCCGGGTACCGCCCAGCGGTAGAACAGCATGTAGGCATTGGGCGCCGACCAGTTGCTGCCGACCAGCCGTGGGTACACGCCCCAGATCTCCTGCTGGCTCGCCGTGGAAGTGGAGACCCAGGCCGGTGCGTTGACCTGGGGCGCCTGGGTGGACATGCAGCCGCCCAGGCTGAGTGCCGCCAGCACCAGTGCGCTGCGTGCGAACCGTTTCATCATCCTGCTCCCTGATCGTTATTTGGCAGATGGCCATTATTTGTCGTGATGCTAGTTGGACCCTGCTCCGCGGTAAAGGCACCGCTGCCAGACCGGGTAGTCTCAACGGACGATGATGCCCCTTGCGCCCGTCAGCACAATGACCTCGATACCGAATTCCGCCATCGAGGAGCATGGGCATGATCGAGATTCGTGGGTTGAGCTATTTCGTCGCGCAGAGCGAAAACCTCAGCCAGTGGCAGCGCTACGCCGAGGACGTGCTCGGCATGCAGACCCACCCGGCGCCGCACGGCGGGCTGTACGTGAAGATGGACGAGCGGCCGATGCGCATGCTGATCGTCGAGGGCGATGCGCCGCGTTATTTGGCATCCGGCTGGGAGCTGGCCTCCGAGCCGGCGTTCGAGGCGGCCTTGCGGCATCTCGATGCGCAAGGCGTGGAATGGCTGGCCGGCAGCGCCGCCGAGATCGAACAGCGTGGCGTGCAGGCGCTGGTGGTCGTGACCGACCCGTCCGGCAACCGTCATGAACTGGGTTGGGGCCATCGCTCCGATTGCCAGCCCTTCGTCTCGCCCCAGGGCGTGCCGCGCTTCGTCACCGGCGACATGGGCCTGGGCCACACGGTGCTGCCGGCGCCGAACTTCGACGCGACCCTGGCCTTCGCCCGCGACGTGCTGGGCTTCCAGCTGTCGGACATCTTCAACTTCCGCCCGGATCCCTCGGCGCCGGGGGTGCGCATTCACTTCCTGCACTGCGCCAACGCCCGCCACCACAGCCTGGCCCTGGCCGAATACCCGGTGCCGTCCGGCTGCGTGCACGTCATGGTCGAGGTCGATTCGATGACCGAAGTCGGTCGCGCCCACGACCGCCACCAGGCCCACGGGGTGAAGCTCTCCGCCACCCTCGGCCAGCACCTCAACGACCGCATGACCAGCTTCTACATGCAGACCCCGTCCGGTTTCGACCTGGAGTACGGGCATGGCGGCCTGCAAGTGGACTGGGCCGAGCACTCGGCCTTCGAATTCACCCGCGTGAGCCTCTGGGGCCACGACTTTTCCGTCGGCCAGCAAGGAGCCTGATTGATGAACAAGCAAATGACGGCCGCCGACGCGGTCGCCCGCCTGCGCGACGGCATGACCATCGGCTTCGGCGGCTGGGGGCCGCGGCGCAAACCGATGGCGATCGTCCGCGAGATCCTCCGCTCGCCGGTCAAGGACCTGACCGTGGTCGCCTATGGCGGCCCGGAAGTCGGCATGCTCTGCGCCGCCGGCAAGGTGCGCAAGCTGGTGTTCGGCTTCGCCACCCTCGATGCGATCCCGCTGGAGCCGTACTACCGCAAGGCCCGTGAGGCTGGCGAACTGGAGCTGATGGAGCTGGACGAGGGCATGTTCCAGTGGGGCCTGCGCGCCGCCGGCATGCGCTTGCCGTTCCTGCCGACCCGCTGCGGCCTGGCCACCGATGTGGCGCGGCTCAATCCGGAGATCAAGGAGGTGCGTTCGCCCTACGACGATGGCGAGGTGCTGCTGGCCATGCCGGCGCTGAACCTCGACGTGGCCTTCCTCCATGTGAATGTCGCCGACCGCCTGGGCAACTGCCTGGTCACCGGTCCCGATCCGTATTTCGACCACCTGTTCGCCCGGGCCGCGAAAGAGTGCTTCGTCTCCTGCGAGGCAATCGAGGAGCGCCTGTCCCTGACCGCGGAGCAGGCGCGCGGCAACACCTTCGAGCGCTACCTGGTGACCGGCGTGGTCCATGCGCCTCTGGGTGCACACCCGACCTCCTGCCCGAGCGACTACGGCTGGGACCTGGAGCACCTCAAGCGTTATGTCGCCAGTGCCGGCGAGGAGGGTGGCTGGTCGCGCTATGTCGAGACTTATGTGACCGGTGGCGAGTCGGTCTACCAGGCGCGGAACGGCGGCCCTGCACGCATGGGCTCACTCCCCCTGCCAGTTTTCTGAGAGTGCGCCGCGTTCCCTTGGTAGGAGCTGGCTTGCCTGCGAAAGGACCGCGCAGCGGTCCCGGACCTCACCGCTATCGGGGACCGCTGTGCGGTCCTTTCGCAGGCAAGCCAGCTCCTACAAAGGACCGCGTACAGCCCAAACGATTCATGAGGAAACAAGAATGTCCGCACCCTGTGATTTCACCCTCGCCGAATTGCTGATCGTCGCCGCCTCCGAGGCCTGGCGCGGCAATGGCGAGGTCATTGCCTCGGGCCTTGGCGTGATCCCGCGCCTGGGCGCCAGCCTGGCCAAGCTGACCCACAGCCCGGAACTGCTGATGACCGACAGCGAGGCGTTCCTGGTCGAGGAGCCGGTGCCACTGGGCCCGCGCGGCGACTTCGAGCCGCGCTACTCCGGCTACATGTCCTTCGAACGGGTCTTCGAATGTGTCTGGGGCGGACGACGCCACGCCATGATCGGCCCGACCCAGATCGACCGCTGGGGCCAGACCAACCTGTCCTGCGTCGGCGACTACCACAAGCCCAGGACCGCGATCCTCGGCGTGCGCGGCCTGCCGGGCAACAGCATCAACCACATCAACTCGTTCTTCGTGCCCAGCCACAACACCCGGGTGTTCGTCAGCGGTGAGGTGGACATGGTCTCCGGCGTCGGCTTCAAGGCCGAGCGCTGGCCGCAAGGGGCGCGCCGCGACCTGATGGAGATCCGCTGGGTGGTCAGCGACCTCTGTGTCATGGATTACGCCGGCCCCGAGCATGCCGCGCGGGTGCGCAGCCTGCATCCGGGGGTGAGCTTCGAGCAGGTCCAGGACAACACCGGGTTCCCGCTGCTCAAAGCCCCGGAACTGGGCGAGACCGTGCATCCAACGGCCGCGCAGCTGGACATCATCCGCCGTCTCGATCCCCACGGCCTGCGCGCCAGCGCGCTGAAGGGCAACCCGCCCGGCATCCGGACCGCCTGAGACAAGGAGCGCGCACATGCACAGCAGCGACAGCGAATTCGTCGTCCGCGAGGACAAGTCGGCCTACGAGACCGACACCCCGGTGCTCTACAGCGTCGCCGAGGGCATCGCCAGCGTCACCCTGAATCGGCCCGCCTTCAACAATGCGCAGAACTCGCAGATGACCTACGCCCTCGACGCCGCCCTGCGTCGGGCGGTGGACGACGATACGGTCAAGGTCATCGTCCTGCGTGGCGCCGGTCGGCACTTCTCGGCGGGCCACGATATCGGCACGCCGGGGCGCGACATCGACAAGAGTTTCCCCCGCGCCCACCTGTGGTGGGACCACACCAACAAGCCTGGCGGCGAGCAACTGTACGCCCGCGAGCAGGAGGTCTACCTGGGCATGTGCCGGCGCTGGCGCGAGCTGCCCAAGCCGACCATCGCCATGGTCCAGGGTGCCTGCGTGGCCGGCGGCTTGATGCTGGCCTGGGTCTGCGACCTGATCGTCGCCAGCGACGATGCGTTTTTCCAGGACCCGGTGGTGCGCATGGGCATCCCGGGGGTGGAGTATTTCGCCCACCCTTATGAACTGAACCCGCGCATCGCCAAGGAATTCCTCTTCTGCGGCGAGCGCATGAGCGCCGAGCGCGCCTACCAGATGGGCATGCTCAACCGCGTGGTGCCCCGCGCCGAGCTGGAAAATGCGACCTACGCCATGGCCGCGAACATCGCCCGCCAGCCGCGCATGGGCCTGGCCCTGACCAAGCAGGCGATCAACCATGTCGAGGACCTGCAGGGCAAGCGCAGCGCCATGGACGCGGCCTTTGCCTGGCACCATTTCGCCCATGCGCACAACGAGTTGCTGTCCGGCGACAAGCTCGGCGGCTTCGATGCCAAGGGCATGGCCCAGGCCAACAAGCAGGCGGCGGCCGCCGCGGGTGAGGGCGCATGAGCGGTTGGTTGAACACGCCATTGACCGCGGCCCTGGGCTGCCGCTACCCGATCGTGCAGACCGCCATGGGCTGGGTCGCCGACGCCAATCTGGTGATCGCCACCACCCGCGCCGGCGGCTTCGGTTTCCTCGCCGGGGCGACCATCGCCGCCGATCAACTGGAAGGCGAGATCCGCAAGGTGATCGACGCCACCGGCGGCAGCCATTTCGGCCTGAACTTCCACATGTTCCAGGACAACGCCGCGCAGTGCGTCGACCTGGCCATCGCCTACCGCCTGCGCGCGGTGAGCTACGGGCGCGGCCCGGACAAGGCCACCATCGCCCGCTTCAAGGCCGCCAAGGTGCTGTGCATTCCCACGGTCGGTGCGCTCAAGCACGCGCTGAAGGCCGAGGAACTGGGCGCTGACCTGATCACCATCCAGGGCGGCGAGGGCGGCGGGCATACCGGTGGCGTGCCCAGCTCGATCCTCCTGCCCCAGGTACTCGACGCCGTGCAGGTGCCGGTGATCGCCGCCGGCGGTTTCGCCAGTGGCCGTGGCCTGGCCTCGGCGCTGGCCGCCGGTGCCGCGGGAATCGCCATGGGCACGCGCTTTCTGATGACCCAGGAATCGCCCACCCCGGCGGCGACGCTGCAGCGCTACCTGAAGGTCAGCGACCCGCAGCAGGTGCGGGTCACCACCGCGGTGGACGGCATGCGCCACCGCATGATCGAGAACCCGTTCATCAACCGCCTGGAACAGGCCGGCCCCTTCGGCCGCCTGCGTATCGCCCTGGGCAGCGCCTGGCAGTGGAAGCAGCACACCGGCATGAGCCTGGGGCATATGGCCGGGGTGTTCCTGCGTGCGCTGCGCGAAGACCCCGCGGCGCTGTCCCAGGTGGTCATGGCTGCCAATCAGCCGGTGCTGCTGCAGCGCTCGATGGTCGACGGCCGGCCCGACGAGGGCATCCTGCCCAGCGGCCAGGTGGCCGCGGCCATCGGCGAACTGCTCAGTTGCCAGCAGGTGATCGAAGGCATCGCCCGCGAGGCCGAACAGTGCCTCGACGCCTTGGCCGCGCGCCATTGCGTTTCTCATTCCGTCCCTCTTGGAGAAGCCCTGTGAACCAGGCATTCAGTACCCAGCTAGAGCAGGGGATCGCCGAACTGGTGATCGCCAAACCCCCGGTCAACGCCCTCGACAGCCAGGAGTGGCAGGCCCTGGCCCGTGAAATCGAACACCTGGGCGCCGATCCCGAGGTGCGCGTCATCGTCATCCGCGCCGAGGGGCGCGGCTTCTGCGCCGGGGTCGATATCAAGGAGCTGGATGCCCATCCCGAGCGCATCGTCGAGGTCAACGCCGGCAACTACAACACCTTCAAGGCCGTGCATCGCTGCCCGGTGCCGGTGATCGTCGCGGTGCACGGCTTCGTCCTCGGTGGTGGCATCGGCATCACCGGTGCGGCGGACATCGTCGTCGCCGCCGACTGCGCCACCTTCGCCCTGCCGGAGGTCGACCGTGGCGCCATGGGTGGCGGTGCGCACCTGCAGCGTTTGTTCCCGGTGCAGAAGGTTCGCTACCTGTTCTTCACCGGAGAAAAGATCGGAGCTCGGGAGGCCATGCAATACGGCTTCATCGAGCGCCTGGTGAGCAAGGAGCAACTGCGCGAGAGCGCCCTGGAGATCGCCGCGCGCATCGCCGCGAAAAGCCCGGGCATGATCCGCATCGCCAAGGAGGCACTCAACGGCATCGAGGACGGCAACCTGGAAGACAAGTACCGCTGGGAGCAGGGCTTCACCCTGCAGGCGTACACCAGCCCGGACTCGGCGGAAACCCGGCGGGCCTTCGTCGAGAAGCGCGAAGCGAAGTTCTGAGGTACCGCGCGCGCCCTGTGTAGGAGCGGGCTTGCCCGCGAAAGGACCGCAAAGCGGTCCCGTTTCCCGATCCAAAGCCAAGAAGAGACGGCTGGCCTGGCCGTAGATCAGGAACCGGGACCGCTAGCGCGGTCCTTTCGCAGGCAAGCCAGCTCCTACGGGATCGCGGCGAACCATCAGTTAGTTATGTTTTGGTCCAAGAGGGCGCCATGCAACTGACCTTTACCCCCAAGCAACAAGCCTTCCGCGCCGAAGTCCGGGCCTGGCTGGCGGACAACCTGCCACGCGAACCGCTGGCCAGCTACGACACCCGCGAGGGCTTCGAACAGCACCGCGCCTGGGAAGCGAAACTCTTCGACAGCCGCTGGTCCATGGTCATGTGGCCGGCGGAACTCGGCGGGCGCGGCTGCGACCTGATCGAGTGGCTGATCTTCGAGGAGGAGTACTACGGCGCCGGTGCGCCGATGCGGGTCAACCAGAACGGCCAGCTGCTGCTCGGCCCGACCCTGATGGAATTCGGCACCGACGAGCAGAAAAAACACTTCCTGCCACGCATGGCCGCCAGCGTCGACATGTGGGCGCAAGGCTGGTCGGAACCCAATGCCGGCTCGGACATGGCGGCGATCACCAGCAAGGCGGTGCGCGACGGCGATCACTATGTGATCAACGGCCAGAAGACCTGGTCGACCCGGGCGATCTTCGCCGACTGGCTGTTCGGCCTGTTCCGCAGCGAACCGGGCTCGACCCGCCATCACGGCCTGTCGTTCCTGATGGTGCCGCTGGACGCGCCGGGCGTGAGCATCCGCCCGATCAAGGCACTCAACGGCAAGGACGCCTTCGCTGAAGTGTTCTTCGACGATGTGCGGGTACCTGTGGGCAACCTGATCGGCGCCGAAGGGCAGGGCTGGCACGTGGCGATGGCCACCGCCGGCTTCGAGCGCGGCCTGCTGCTGCGCTCGCCGGCACGCTTCCAGCACACCGCGCGCAAGCTGGTGGAGCTGTTCAAGGCACGCGAAGACGCCGCCGCCCGAGACCCGGGCCTGCGCGACGCGGTGCTGGACTGCTGGATGGGCGCCGAGGCCTATGCCTTGTCCGCCTACCACACCGTCGGCCGCCTCGGTCGTGGCGAGCAGATCGGCGCCGAGTCGAGCATCAACAAGATCATCTGGTCCGAACTCGACCTGAAGATGCACGAAACTGCCATGCGCCTGCTGGGCGCTCATGCCGAACTGCGCGCGGGCGCGCCGCAGGCCGATGCGGCGGGCTGGCTGGAGGGCTTCCTGTTCGCCCAGTCCGGGCCGATCTACGCCGGCACCAACGAAATCCAGCGCAACATCATCGCCGAGCGCATGCTCGGCCTGCCGAAGTAAGGAGCGGCCATGGACTTCACTTTCAACGATGACCAGCTCGCCTTCCGCGAGGCCATCAGTCGCTTCCTGATGACCGAGGCGGCGCCGGAAATGCTCCGCGAGATCTGGGAAACCGACGCCGGGCGCTCGCCGGACCTGCGCAACAAGATCGCCGCCCAAGGCCTCACCGCGCTGTCCATCCCGGAAGAGGACGGCGGCCTGGGCATGGACGACGTGGCCTGGGCACTGATGACCCAGGAGCTGGGCTACTACGCGATTCCCGATTCCCTCGCCGATACCGCCTATGTCGCCGTCGGCCTGCTGCGCGAACTGGCGCCGGGGCACAAGGCCCGGGTCGAGCTGCTGCCGCGTATCGCCGAGGGCAGCCTGCGCCTGGCCATCGGTCATGCGCTCAATCCGCTGGTCAGCGATGCGCAGTTGGCCGAGGTGCTGATCTTGCCCCATGGCGACGAGATCCACTTGCTGCCGCGGGCCGCGGTGGATGTCGAGGCCAACCCGAGCATCGACGCCTCGCGCCGCCTCGGCCGGGTGACCTGGCATCCGTCGGCGGCCACCCTGCTTGCCGGCGGCGAGCAGGGCCGCGCGTTGCAGGCGCGCCTGCTCGATCGCGGCGCGCTGTCGGTGGCCGGGCAACTGCTTGGCCTGGCCCAGCGCATGCTCGACCTGTCGGTGGACTACGTGGCCCAGCGCAAGCAGTTCGGCAAGCCGATCGGCAGTTTCCAGGCGGTCAAGCACCACCTGGCCGACGTCGCCCGGCACATCGAGCAGGCCAAGCCGGTGCTGTACCGCGCCGCCCATGGTCTGGCCCGCGGCGACCGCTCGGCCTCGCTGTGGGTCTCGCAGGCGCGCCTGGCCTGCTGCGAGGCCAGCTGGATCGCCGCGCGCAAGGGCATCCAGGTGCATGGCGCCATGGGGTACACCTGGGAAGTCGACCTGCAGATGTTCATGAAACGCGCCTGGGCCCTGGATGCGTCCTGGGGCGATCGCGGTTTCCACAAATCCCGTGTCGGCGACTACCTGTTCGCCGACGGCGCCCGGCTGGGGCCGGGCCACACCTTCGAGGACTGATCCATGCCCGAGGCTTATATCGTCGACGCCCTGCGCAGCCCCACCGGCAAGCGCAAGGGTGCCTTGTCCGAGGTCCATGCCATCGACCTCGGCGCCCAGGTGCTCAAGGCCCTGGTGCAACGCAACGCGATTCCGGCGGAGGATTACGACGACGTGATCTTCGGCTGCGTCGACACCATCGGCGCCCAGGCCGGGGATATCGCCCGCACCAGCTGGCTGGCCGCCGGCCTGCCGCTGAGCGTGCCGGGCACCACGGTGGATCGCCAGTGCGGCTCGTCGCAGCAGGCCGTGCACTTCGCCGCCCAGGCGGTGATGAGCGGGACCCAGGACGTGGTCGCGGTGGGCGGTGTGCAGACCATGACCCGCATCCCGATTTCCTCGGCGATGCTGGCCGGGCAGCCGCTGGGCTTTCCCGACCCGTTTTCCGGCAGCCGCCTGTGGCGCCAGCGCTTCGGCACGCAGCCGGTGGATCAGTTCTATGCCGCGCAACGCATTGCCGATCACTGGCAGATCAGCCGTGAGCAGATGGAGGCGTTCGCCTTGGAGAGCCACCAGCGCGCGCTGGCGGCCCGGGCGAGTGGACGCTTCGCCCGCGAGATCGTCGCCTGCGAGGGCCTGAACGAGGACGAAACGCCGCGCCAGACCAGCCTGGCGAAGATGGCCGAACTGCAACCGGTGGACCCGCGTTTCCCGTCGATCACCGCCGCGGTATCGAGCCAGACCTGTGATGCCTCGGCGGCCTTGCTGGTGGTCTCGGAAGCCGCGCTCAAACGCTACGACCTGACCCCGCGGGCGCGCATCCATCACCTCACGGTGATGGGCGACGACCCGATCTGGCACCTGACCGCGCCCATCGCCGCCACCCGCCGCGCCCTGCGGCGCGCGGGCATGCGCATGGACGATATCGACCGGGTGGAGATCAACGAGGCCTTCGCCTCGGTGGTCATGGCCTGGGCCAGGGAACTGGACTACGACCCGGCGCGGACCAACGTCAACGGTGGCGCCATCGCCCTCGGCCACCCGCTGGGGGCCACCGGCGCGCGGCTGATGACCACGCTGCTCAACGAACTGGAATGCAGCGGCGGCCGCTATGGCCTGCAGACCATGTGCGAAGGCGGCGGGCAGGCCAACGTCACGATCATCGAACGTCTTTGAAACAAGGAGTCAATCCATGGCTATCTGTAATGACCGCACGGTGATCATCACCGGTGCCGGCGGCGGCCTCGGCCGTGCCTACGCCCTGGCCTTCGCGGCCGAGGGCGCCAATGTGGTGATCAACGACATCCGTGCCGAAGCGGCGGCGGACGTCGCCGGGGAGATCGTCGCCAGCGGTGGCCGGGCCATCGCCAGCAGTGACGACATCACCACCCTGGACAGCGCCCAGCGCATCGTCGATGCCGCCCTGGCGGCGTTCGGCGAGGTGCATGTGCTGGTCAACAATGCCGGGGTGCTGCGCGACCGCATGTTCATCAGCCTGTCCGAAGAGGACTGGGACCTGGTGATGCGCGTGCACCTGAAGGGGCATTACTGCCTGGCCAACCTCCTTGGCCGCCGCTGGCGCGACCTGGCCAAGGCCGGCACGCCGGTGGCCGCGCGGATCATCAACACCAGTTCGGGGGCGGGGCTGCAGGGTTCCATCGGCCAGTCCAACTACTCGGCGGCCAAGGGCGGCATCGCTGCGTTGACCCTGGTCCAGGCTGCGGAGCTGGCGCGCTACGGCGTCACCGCCAACGCCCTGGCCCCGGCGGCGCGCACGGCGATGACCGAAAGTGCCATGCCGGACGTGGTCAAGCGGCCGGAGGACGGCAGTTTCGATGCCTGGGCACCGGAGAACGTCGCGCCGCTGGTGGTGTGGCTGGGCAGCGAGCTGTCCGCGCAGGTGACCGGGCAGGTGTTCGAGAGCCAGGGTGGGCGGATTTCGCTGGGGGACGGCTGGCGTACCGGGGTGACCCGGGACAAGGGCGCGTTGTGGCGGGTGGAGGAGGTGGGCGAGGCGGTGAGGGAGATTCTTGCTGAAGCGCCTGGGGCGCAGAAGGTTTGGGGTAGCTGATTCCCCCTGTGGGAGCGAAGCCCGGCCGACCTAGCATTTCTGTCAGTTGTTGCCCTGAGCCCCTGCTGTTTGAATCGAAGCGTCCTTGCATTGATGGAAGGACGCTAACGAACAGCAGGAGTGAAGCACCATGAGCAACCAGAACCCGCAGCCCCGGATCGGCTTGATATTGTCGGAAACCGAAATGTACGCGCCACTCAGAGGGCGTGAGAAAAGGGTCGATGCCACCGTCCGCATTCGCGATGGCGGCGTCGACTTCGACTTCACCGTCAACGGTCAGGCCGGCACCTTCACGGGCCTACACCTGGAAAAGTCTTACCAGGCTGCCTCGCTGATGATCGACAACACCTTCATCCGCAACTACAGCGGTACCTGGCCGGTACAGGTCGAGATCATTGCCAGCCTGGATGCGTTCGAAGATCGCGCTACCCTGACGCTGTACGACACCCGTACCCTGCGAGCAGAGCGCGTGGTAGTGGCAATCAACCCTGACAGCTTGAAGATTCCAACGGGCAACGAGTACGCGCAGGCGCACGTCCAGCGCCAGTTCTACGATGCCAATGATATTCCACTGCCCTTCGACGAGATCACCGAGACGCTCGAGGTGGTCCCACCGGTGCCTGGGGTAGAACTGGAAGGAGTGATGATCAGCATCAGCTCGATGCCGCACGCCGATAAGGTCAATGTGCGGGTGTCAGGACCGGATGGGGTGAGCGGAGACGCCACGCTGACGCTGGTCAAGTGATCTCCAGGGCTGGATGAGCTCCCACAGGCACCGCATCGATCTTGAAGCCGCTGGTGAACCTGTGGGAGCTGGCCGGGCGGCGTTCCGCTTGCCGGCATTGACGGGACGCTATCGCGGGCAATGCCCGCTCCCACAAGGTGCGCGGTGAGTCCTGCCTACAACGGATAGTTTTTCAGCTCGCGCGCAATCAGCATCCTCTGTATCTCGCTCGACCCTTCGTAGATCTGCGTGATCCGCGCATCCCGGTAGTACTTCTCGACCGGGTAATCCTCCAGGTAGCCATACCCGCCATGCACCTGGATCGCCATGGAACACACCCGCTCGGCCATCTCCGAGGCGAACAGCTTGGCCTGCGACGCTTCGCTCAGGCACGGCTTGCCCGCCGTGCGCAGGCGCGCGGCATGCAGGATCAGCAGGCGCGCGGCATTGAGCTGCACCTGCATGTCGGCCAACAGGTTGGCGATGCTCTGGTGTTCGTTGATCGGCTTGCCGAACTGGATACGCTCGCGGGAATACACCAACGCCGCTTCGAACGCCGCGCGGGCGATGCCCAGGGCCTGGGCGGCGATGCCGATGCGCCCGCCTTCGAGGTTGGACAGGGCGATCGCCAGGCCCTTGCCGCGCGCGCCAAGCAGGTTTTCTTCGGGAATCCGGCAGTCGTTCAGGGTCACCGCGCAGGTGTCGGAGGCGCGAATGCCCATCTTGTGCTCGCTGCGATCGACCACGAAACCCGGGTTGTCGGTGGGCACCAGGAACGCGGAAATGCCTTTCTTGCCGGCGTCCGGGTCGGTCACCGCGAAGACGATGGCCAGCCCCGCGCGGCGGGCATTGCTGACGAACTGCTTGGCACCGTTGATGACCCACTGGCCATCCTTGAGTTCGGCACGGGTGCGCAGGTTATGCGCTTCGGAGCCGGCCTGCGGCTCGGTCAGGCAGAAGCAGCCGATCACTTCTCCACTGGCCAGGCGTGGCAGCCAGGCCTGTTGCTGCGCCGGGCTGCCATAGGCCAGCAGCGGGCCGCAGCCCACCGAGTTGTGGATGCTCATCAACGCGCCGGTGGCACCATCGCCGGCGGCGATTTCCTCCACGGCCAGGGCATAGGCCACGTAGTCGGTGTAGCTGCCGCCCCATTCCTCGGGCGCGACCATGCCCAGCAGGCCCAGCTCGCCCATCTTGCGGACCACGTCGTTGTCGATCCAGCCGGCCTTTTCCCAGGCCTGGGCATGCGGCGCGATCTCGCCACGGGCGAAGTCGCGGGCCATGTCGCGGATCATGATCTGTTCTTCAGTCAGTTCCAGGTCTTGCATGTGCGTGCTCCAGCCCTCAGAGGCCTTCGAAGAATTGCTCGACGCGCTGGCGGTCGAGGTCGGCGACGCTGGCGGGATTCCAGCGCGGCTGCTTGTCCTTGTCGATCAGCAGGGCACGCACGCCTTCCATCAGGTCGCCGTGCTCGAACCATTGCCGGTCCAGGTGCAACTCCATTCTGAAGCAGTCCTCCAGCGTCAGCTGACGGCCCCGACGAAGCAGCTCCAGGGTCACCGCCATCGCCAGCGGCGAGCGGCTGTCCATCAGCTCGGCGGTCTTCAGCGCCCACGCGTGGCTGTCGGCCACGGTCACGCTGCGCAGTTGTTCGAGGATGCTGGCGATGTCGCCGAGGGCGAAGAAGTGATCAATGGCCGGGCGCAGTTCGGCCAGCGGCGGATTGACCAGGGTCTGGCTGCCCAGGCGGGCGAGCACGCCCTGCAGGTCCTTGAGCGGATACGCGCTCCAGCTCAGTTGGTCGAGGTCGTGATCCAGCTCGGCCAGCCTGGTGCTGTCCAGGTACCAGTCGGCGAGGCCGCAGTACAGGGCGTCGGCGGCCTGGATCTGCACCCCGGTGACGCCCAGGTAGGTGCCCAGTTCGCCAGGAATGCGCGAGAGGAAGTAGCTGCCGCCGACATCCGGGAAGTAGCCGATGCCGACTTCCGGCATGGCCAGGCGGCTGCGCTCGGTGACCACCCGCAGTTCGGCGCCCTGGGCCAGGCCCATGCCACCGCCGAGGGTGAAGCCGTCCATCAGGGCGACGATCGGTTTGCGGTAGTGATGGATGAACAGGTCGAGGTCGTATTCCTCGACGAAGAAGTCCAGGTGCAGCGTCGCGCCGCTCTTGAAGCTGTCGTACAGCGAGCGGATATCACCGCCGGCGCAGAAGCCCTTGGGGCCTTCGCCGCGCAGGACCACGGCATGGATCGCCGGATCGACGGCCCAGGCTTCGAGCTGCTCGCGCAGGCTGCGCACCATGCCCAGGGTGAGGGCATTGAGGCCGGCGGGGCGGTTGAGAATCAGATGGCCGATATGGTTGCGGACTTCGGCCCGTACCTGAGCGCTGTCCGCTTCTGAAGTAGTAGGTGCTTGAGCTTGTGCGGTCATCGCGGTCTCCCTGCTTTGTTATTGATTTTCCACGTGAATTGTCGCGGTGTGGACGAAGGGTCAAGGATCGCCCGGATCGTAGCAGTGCAAATTTGCCGAATACAATCGATAAAATCGCAGTGGCAATCTGCATTTTTGCATGAGCAACCCCGACCTTCGGTCGTACCTGCGACACTTTAGCCTTGTGACCCGCTCGCACAGGGGATTAGTTCCCCCGACCGTCGCTCCCCGGGCCCCGGCCAAAGCACCGTCGTCTTGCGTCCAATGCAGCGTAGGGCAGGGCGCGCGGGCTTTCGATAATCGCCTCCGACAACCGTCCCCACCGTTCGCGGAGAGCGTCATGCACAAGAATAAGAATGCCAATGCCCGTTTCCTGCCGTTGTTGGCCGGCCTCGCCACTTTCGGGCTCGTCCCGTTGGCCCAGGCGGAAATCATGCTGTACGACAAGGATGAAACGACCTTTTCCACCGACGGCTACATCAACGCCTTCTACGTCAACAGCGACGTCGACCGTGACGGCGAGCAGTACGACCGCCGCCAGTCGCGGGTGAAGATGGGTTTCCTGCCCAACTACCTGGGCTTCAACATGACCAAGCAGATGGCCGACCTCAAGCTCGGCGGCCGTGCTTCGTTCTGGGTGACCATCAACGACAGCGAGCAGAACGGCACCGACACGGCCATCGACGTGCGTCAGTTCTACGGCACCGTGGCCAACCCCGAGTGGGGTGAAGTGCTGATCGGTAAGGATTTCGGCCTGTTCGCCCGCTCCAACATCCTCCTCGACGAACTGCTCGCCGGTTATGGCCAGGTCAGCGATACCCTTGGTCTGGTGGACGGTGGCGGAGTGTCGTTCGGCAACATCGGCAGCGGTTACCCGTACCCGTTCCCGTCCTCGCAGATCACCTACCGTACCCCGGTAATGGAAGGCCTGCGCGTTGCCGTGGGCATCCTCGACCCGGTGGACACCAACGACAACAGCGCGCTGGGCAAGGCCTACCAGAAGAACCCGCGGACCGAGAGCGAGATCACCTACCAGTTCGACCTGGGCGGGGCGAAGATCTACAGCTGGCTCAACGGCAGCTACCAGACCTCTGACAACACCGACCACAACGTCGACAGCGTCACCTCCAAAGGCCTGGGCTATGGCGTGCAGGCCAAGATGGGCGCGTTCTCCCTGACCGGTTCCGGCTTCACCGCCAAGGGCATCAACCCGTTCTTCACCAACAACGCCGGTGAAGCCACCCTGCGCGAAGTGGACAGCAAGGGCTACCTGGTGCAGGGCTCGTACACTCTCGGCAAGAACCGCCTGGCGCTGTCCTACGGCAAGACCAAGGATGACGGCAACGGCGCGGTGAACACCGGTGCCGACTACGAGACCCGCGGCATCGCCCTGTTCCACACGATCAACGACAACCTCAAGCTGGTGGCCGAGTACAACCAGTTCGAAATCAACGGCCATCACGGCGACGCGCAGAACGAAGACACCGACACCCTGGCCCTGGGTGCCGTCCTCACCTGGTGAACCCCACCACCGCGGGGCAGTGGACCTTTTCCGGCAAGGCGCATCCTGCCGGGGAAGGCCTGCTGTCTTGCGGTGGTCTTTCTGCAACGCCGCCCACCTGTAGGAGCGTGGCTTGTCGTGTGACGAACCACCGCGAAGGAGCGCGCAGCGGTCCCAGAATGGTGAATGCAGATGGATCGGGGACCGCGTTGCGCTCCTTCGCGGGCAAGCCACGCTCCTACACCCAATTACCACCCCCACCCACTACCCAAGTAGCATTCGGCCCCATCCCC
Source organism: Pseudomonas japonica (assembly GCF_900188455.1). GTDB lineage: Bacteria > Pseudomonadota > Gammaproteobacteria > Pseudomonadales > Pseudomonadaceae > Aquipseudomonas > Aquipseudomonas japonica. The sequence goes on from NZ_FZOL01000003.1 coordinate 266,145, forward strand.
GCGCCTCATACACTGCCGCCATCCATTCCCCAATACGCTGGAGGCTGCAATGCCGCAGTCCAACGCCGAAGGCGTCCGCAGTGCCGTATCCCGCGCCGTCGTCGCCGAGGAAGCCGCCCAGGACCTGGCCCGGCAACTGATGCACCCGCACCTGGGCTTCGTGCTGTTCTTCTGTTCCGCCGAATACGATCTGCCCGCCCTGGCCCAGGCCCTGCAGGACAGCTTCGGCGGCATCCGCCTGGCCGGCTGCACCAGCGCCGGCGAGATCACTCCGGAAGGCTACGGCCGTGGCTGCATCACCGCGCTGGGTTTCGACCACCGGCAGTTCTCCATCGCCGGCGAGCTGATCGCGCCGATCCACGACTTCAGCCTGATCGATGCCCAGCGCTGCGTCGAACGCCTGATCAACGACTGCCGCGGCAACACCCTGGCGCCGATCAAGGGCCACAGTTTCGCTCTGACCCTGCTCGACGGCCTGTCCAGCCGCGAGGAAATGCTCCTCGCCGCGCTCAACGCCGCCCTCGGCGATATCCCCCATTTCGGCGGCTCGGCCGGTGACGACAACTACCTGCACCACACCCACGTCTACTACGACGGCGCTTTCCACAGCAGTGCCGCGGTGGTGCTGCTGGTCAATACCTGGCTGGATTTCGAGGTGTTCACCACCCACCACATCCAGCCCCGCGCGGAAAAACTCGTGGTGACCCGCGCCGACCGCACCCTGCGCCGGGTCTACGAACTCAACGCCGAGCCGGCCGCCCAGGAGTACGCCAACCTGATCGGCGTGCCGGTGGCCGAGATCGACCAGCGCACCTTCGCCGCCCACCCGCTGGCCGTGCGCATCAACGAGCGCTACTACGTGCGGGCGATCCAGCAGGTCCACGACGATCTCAGCCTGAGCTTCTACTGCGCGGTGGAGAACGGCATCGTCCTCACCGCCATGCACCCGGGGCCCCTGGTGCCGAACCTGAACGCGCTGTTCGACGGGCTGTGCGAGCGCCTCGGCGCGCTGCTCCTGACCATCGGCTGCGACTGCTTCCTGCGCCGCCTGGAACTGGAAGACCGCCCGGAAAAGGGCGAGGTCGAGACGATCCTGCGCCAGCACGCGGTGGTGGGTTTCAACTCCTACGGAGAACAGTTCAATGGCATGCACATCAACCAGACCTTCACCGGCGTTGCCATCGGACGCTCCCGTGCCCGCCGATTCGACTGAAGCGCAGGCGCTGATCGAACGCCTGCGCCATGAGAACCACAAGCTCGGGCGGATCAACGCGGCGTTGATCGAGCGCCTGGAGTCCGGCGCGGCCCGTCCCGATGACTCCTATGCGGCGTTCCAGCATTCGGTGACCCTGGCCGAACAGGTGCGCGAGCGCACCGACGCGCTGAACCAGGCCATGGCCGAGCTGAAGGCCAGCAACCACCTGCTCAGCGACGCCCGGCTGCGCGCGGAAACCGCCCACCAGTACCTGGTGGACGCCATCGAGAGCATTTCCGACGCCTTCGTGCTGTTCGACCCGGACCTGCGCATCGTTCTGTTCAACCAGCGCTTCAAGGCGCTGTGGGCCAACAGCCGGATCCGCATCATCAGCGGCATGCACCTTTCGGAAGTGCGCCGGCTGATGCTGCGCACCGGTCTGTTCACCGAAGAACCGCGCAATATCAACGACGAGAACCTGCTCTATCGCCTGCGCGACGGGCGCTGGCTGCAGGTCAGCGAACGCCCGACCCAGGGCGGCGGCCGGGTGGTGCTGCTGACCGACATCACCGAGGTCAAGCACAGCGAGACCCAGCGCCGCGAGCAGGCGGTGGCGCAGAAGTCGCACCTGCTGCAGCGGGCGGTGGACAACCTGTCCCAGGGTGTGGCCATGGTCAATGCCGACGGCGTGCTGGAACTGTGGAACCGGCGCTTTCTCGAACTCAGCGGCCTGGCGCCGATCGCCGCGCACCGCCAGTTCGCCGATGTGATCGGCGACAGCGAGCTGTCCCTGCTGACCCCGGACACCCGCGATGGCAATGGCCGGCCCCTGCAGGAGCTGGAGCAGCGCCTGTATGACGGACGCATGCTGGAGATCCGCACCCATCCGCTGCCCACCGGCGGTTTCGTCAATACCTTCACCGATATCACCGAACGCTATCAGCACGCCGAGGCCCTGAGTGAAAGCGAGCGCTGGATTCGCCTGATCACCGACCAGGTGCCAGCGCTGATCGCCTACCTGAATGCCGACCTGGTCTACGAGTTCACCAACAAGGTCTACGAACAGTGGTACTGCTGGCCGCACGAGGCCATGCTCGGCCAGCGCCTGCGCGACGTGCACAGCGCCGAGCATTACCGGCGCCTGGAAACCTATATCGCCCAGGCCCTGGCCGGGGAGAACGTGACCTTCGAATTCGCCGAGACCAACGCCCATGGCCAGGAGCGCTACATGCTGCGTTCCTACGTGCCGAATCGCCTGCCCAGCGGCGAGGTGGTCGGGATCTTCGTGCTGATCCGCGATATCACCGAGCGCCGGCGCACCGCCGAGGCGCTGCATCAGGCCTACCAGCACCTGGAACTGCGGGTGCGCGAACGCACCACCGAACTGACCCAGCTCAACCAGCAGCTGCTGCGCGAGATCGAGGAGCGGCGGCGGGTCGAGTCGCGGCTGCGCGATGCCAAGCAGGAAGCCGAACAGGCCAACCTGTCGAAGACCAAGTTCCTCGCCGCGGTCAGCCACGACCTGCTGCAGCCGCTGAACGCCGCACGCCTGTTCACCAGCGCCCTGCAGGAACAGAACGACAGCCCGACGCTGGTGCGCAACGTCAGCAACGCCCTCGACGACGTGGAGAGCCTGTTGGGTACCCTGGTCGATATCTCCAAGCTGGATGCCGGGGTGATCAAGGCCGATGTCGCCACCTTCGCGGTGGCCGACCTGCTCGACAACCTTGCCGCCGAATACGCCGCCACCGCCGCCAGCGAGGGCCTGCGCCTGAGCTACGTGCCCAGTCGGCTGCGGGTGCGCAGCGATATCCAGCTGTTGGCGCGGATCCTGCGCAACCTGCTCAGCAACGCCATTCGCTATACCCCCCAGGGCCGCCTGTTGCTGGGCTGCCGGCGGCGCGGCGCACGGGTGTGGATCGAGGTCTGGGACACCGGCATCGGTATCCCCGCTGACAAGCGCGAGGAAATCTTCCAGGAGTTCAAGCGCGGCGATTCGCAGCGTCCCGACCAGGACCGCGGACTGGGCCTGGGCCTGGCCATCGTCGAGAAGATCGCCGGGATCCTCGGCCACCGCATCCAGTTGCGTTCGACGCCGGGCAAGGGTTCGGTGTTCGCCATCGAGGTACCGCTGAGCCGTCAGGCCTCGCGGCCACAGGCATCGCTGCCGGAGCCGATGGCCCTGGTCGAGCGCCTGGAGGGCGCGCGGATCTGGGTGCTGGACAACGACGCGGCGATCTGCGCCGGCATGCGCACCCTGCTGGAACAGTGGGGCTGTCGGGTCAGTACGGCATTGAACGAAGAAGACCTGGCCGGGCAGTTGCCGACGGACGAGGCGGGATTGCTGATCGTCGACTACCACCTCGACCACGATCGCAATGGCCTGGAAGCGGTGGCGGCGATCAATGCGCGGCGACTTTCACCCCTGCCGGCCTTGATGATCACCGCCAACTACAGCAACGAACTGAAGCAGCAGGTGCGTGAACTGGGCCATACCCTGATGCACAAGCCGGTGCGGCCGATGAAGCTCAAGGCCGCGATCAGCCACCTGCTGAAAAGCGAACTCAGCGCGGCAGGCGCCCGCTGACGAAGTGCGCGACATCGTTGAAGCCGTGGGTCGAGGCATGGCCCGGGGTGACCAGCGAATCGATGAAGGCTTCGTCCTCGGCGCTGATCTTCACCTCCAGCGCGCCGCCGTAGGTGTCCCACTGCGCCTCGGTGCGCGGGCCGACGATGGCCGAGCTGACCAGTTGGTGGTGAGCACCCAGGCGATGGCGAATTCGACCATGCCGACACCCTTGGCCTCGGTCCAGGCGTGGATCTTCTGGGCGATGGCCAGGGACTCGGCGCGCCATTCCACTTCGAGGATGCGCTTGTCCTGGCGCGCGGCGCGGCTGCCGGCCTCGGGTTCGGCGTTGGGCGCGTACTTGCCGCTGAGCACGCCGCGGGCCAGCGGGCTGAACGGCACCACGCCGAGGCCGTGAGCGGCGGCGGCGGTCAATTGCTCGGTCTCGACCTGGCGGTTGACGATGTTGTACAGCGGCTGGCTGACCACCGGCTTGGGGATGCCCAGGCGTTCGGCCAGGTTGCAGATCTCGGCGATGCGCCAGCCGCGGAAGTTGGACACGCCCCAATGGCGGATCTTGCCCTGGCGCAGCAGCTCGCCGATCGCCGAGACGGTGATGTCCAGCGGCGTGGCGTGGTCTTCGCGGTGCAGGTAATAGATGTCGATGTAGTCGGTACCGAGGCGGGTCAGGCTGGCCTCGATGGCGTTGAAGATATGCTTGCGCGACAGCCCGCTGCGGTTCGGCACACCGTCCACCGGGCCGTAGCCGACCTTGCTGGCGAGAATCCAGTCGTGGCGGTGGGGGGCGATGCCTTCGCCGACGATCTCTTCCGAGCGGCCGGCGTTGTAGACGTCCGCCGTATCGATGAAGTTGATGCCCTGGTCCCAGGCCTTGTCGATGATGCGCAGCGAGTCTTCGGTGCTGGTCTGTTCGCCGAACATCATGCTGCCCAGGGTCAGGGCGGACACTTGCAGGCCACTGCGGCCCAGAGGACGGTAGATCATGAGCGGAAGTCCCTTCGCGATAGGTGAAGGGACTCTTGTACAGGGGGAAAAGGGGACAACGCAATCATTGCGACACGCTGCGCGCGGTGTTCTCTCGTACTGCGACACGCTGCGCGCGGCGTGCTCTCGTGCCGCCCCCCCCCCGCGTAGGAGCGCGGCTTGCCCGCGAAAGGATCGCGCAGCGGTCCCGGATCGGCAGCGACTCCGTCTGGCCTGCTTCGCAGGCCTTCGCGGGCAAGCCACGCTCCTACGAGAGCAAGTCGCGCGTAGCATGTCGCGGTACGAGAGCAAGTCGCGCGCAGCGTGTCGTGGTACGAGAGCACGCCGCGTGCAGCGTGGGGCCAGGTCAGGCGCTGGCGGTCAGTCCGCGTGCCTGCCGGGAAACCCGCAACGCCACCACACTGCCCACCACGATCAACCCCGCCAGCGAATACAGCGCCGCATCGGTCGACCCGGTCTGGTCCTTGATGAAGCCCACCAGGTACGGGCTGAGGAAACCGGCCATCTGCCCGACCGAGTTGATGATCGCCAGGCCGGCCACGGCGGTGCCGGCGCTGAGCAGGGCAGTGGGCATCGGCCAGAACATCGGCAGGCCGGTGAGGGCACCCATGGTGGCGATGCTCAGGCCGAGGATGGCGATCACCGGGCTGTGGGCGAAGTTCACCGCGATCAGCAGACCGATCGCCCCCATCAGCATCGGCACCACGAGGTGCCAGCGGCGCTCGTTGCACAGGTCCGCGGAACGTCCCACCAGCAGCATGAATACACCAGCCAGCAGATAGGGAATGGCGCTCAGCCAGCCGATCAGCAGGGCATCGCTGAAACCGAGGTTCTTGATGATCGACGGCAGCCAGAAGTTGATCGCGTAGACCCCGCTCTGGATGCAGAAGTAGACGAAACCGAAGGTCCAGATCAGCGGGTTGCGCAGCACCGAGAGCAGGCCGTCGCTGACCGTCGCCGGCTTGCTCGCCGCGTCGGCGCGCAGGTCGCTGGCGATCGCTTCGCGCTGCGCCGCGTTCAGCCAGGCCGCCTTGGCGTAGCCGTCGCTGAGCAGGAACACCGCCATGCAGCCCAGTACCACGGTGGGCAGGCCCTGGATCAGGAACATCCACTGCCAGCCGGCGAGACCGCCCTGGCCGGCGGCGAAGTGGTTGAGGATCCAGCCGGAGAACGGCCCGCCGAGCAGGCCGGAAACCGGGATCGCCGACATGAACAGGGCCATGATCCGTCCACGGCGGTTGGCCGGGAACCACTGCGAGAGGTACAGCACGATGCCGGGGAAGAAACCGGCCTCGGCGGCACCGGTGAACAGGCGCAGCACGTAGAACTGGGTCGGCGTGGTGACGAACAGCAGGCAGGTCGACAGCGTGCCCCAGGTGATCATCATCACTGCGATCCAGCGCCGCGGCCCGAAGCGGTTCAGCGCCAGGTTGCTGGGCAGGCCGCAGAGCACGTAGCCGATGAAGAAGATCCCGGCGCCGAGTCCGTAGATGGTTTCGCTGAAGTTCAGGGCGTCGAGCATCTGCAACTTGGCGAAGCCGACGTTGACCCGATCGAGGTAGTTGAACAGATAGCAGACGAAAATGAACGGAATCAGCCGCAGAGTGATGCGCCGGTACAGCGCATCGCGGTCGATGCCGTGGCCTTGGTCAGGGGCAGGGCTGGATGACATGATTCTCTCTCTGTTGTTATGGTTGTGCGGCATCCCGCGTCGAGGCGGGCGCTGGTGAAAAGTCTCGGCGAGCAGGCGATGCCTGTCTTTGTGCCGTTGCACGGCATTTTCGTCGTGCGTTTGTGCTGCCGCCCAACCCCTGGGCCTTCAAGGAAACCCCATGTTCGAGCTGGATCATGACCTGGCGCAGGATATCGTCGACCGGGCGATGGCCATTCTGCCCTACAACGTCAACGTCATGGACAGCCAGGGCCTGATCCTCGGCAGCGGCGAGACGCAGCGCATCAATACCCGCCACGAGGGCGCGCAGTTGGTGCTGGCCAACGAGCGCATCGTCGAGATCGACGAGGAGGCTGCGAAATGCCTCAAGGGCGTGCAGCCCGGGGTCAATCTGCCGCTGCTGCTGGACGGCCGGCTGATCGGCGTGCTCGGCATCACCGGCGATCCCGGGCAGTTGCGGACCTACGCCGAACTGGTGCGGATGACCGCGGAAATGCTCCTGGCCCAGCGTCACCTGCAGGTCGAGCAGCAGTGGCGGCGGCAACGCTGCGACGACCTGCTGGCCTTGCTCCTGGGCGGCAGCGGCGATGCCCCGCGGCTGGTGGACGAAGCCCGGCAACTGGGGCTCAAGCCGCAACTGGCGCGGGTGCCGTGCCTGTTCGAACTGGACGAGGGGCAGGGGGCCGAGGCCCTCTCGGTATGGCTGATGCAGCGCTATCCGGACAGCTGGTGCGTCAGCCCGGCGCGTCAGTCGCTGCTCTGGTGCCGCCCGAGCAGCCTGGCCCTGGACGAAGCCAGGCTGCTGGACAAGCTGGAGACCCAGGGCTGGCGGGTCCAGCGCCTGGCGCTGGGTGGCACGGCCGAGGGCGTGGACAAGCTGCGCCGCGGCTATCGGCGGGTGCGCGACCTGCTGGCCTATGGTCGCGAAGTGCTGCCCGAGCAGCGTCTGCTGACCCTGGCCCGCTACCGCTTGCCGGCGTTGCTCTGGCGGCACCGCCAGGACGATGCGCTGGACGAGTTGCTGGAACCCTTGCAGCGGATCCGCGCCAAGGATGTCAGCGGTCAGTTGCTCGCGACCCTGCGCGCCTGGTGCAGTCACGACGGGCAGAGCCAGGCCTGTGCCGAGGCGCTGGGGATCCATCGCAACAGCCTGCGCTATCGCCTGGAGCGGATCGGCGAGCTCAGCGGGGTCGACCCGCTGCGCCTGGAAGGCATGCTGAGCCTGTACCTGGGCTTGCAACTGCTACCGGCGGAGCCGGCCGGGAACGCTCGCGCCTGAGCGCTGGCAAGCCGCCTCGGGCAACGTTCCCCACCCGCGCCGGGTGATCACTTCTCGACCAGCGCGCGCAATGCCGTCTTCGCTTCCGGGGTCCGCAGGCACTCGATGAAGCGGCGGCTTTCCTCCTCGACCACATTCGCCAGGGCCTCGCGATCAGGCGCCTTGAGCAGTTGCTTGCTGATCCGCAGTGCTTCCCGCGGCATGCGCTGCAGGCGCCTGGCCAGGTCATGCGCGGCGTTCAGGCACGCCTCGCCATCCTCGTGCAGTTCGTTGGCCAGCCCCCATTGCACGGCCTGTTCGCCGCTCAGGGCGTCGTTGGCCAGCAGCAGGCGAGCGGCCCGCACATGCCCGAGCAGGCGCGGCAACAACAGGCTGGAGCCGAACTCGGGGCACAGCCCCAGCGGCACGAACGGCATCCTCAGCTTGGCACCGCGCGAGACCAGGACCTGGTCGCAGTGCAGCAGCAAGGTGGTGCCGATGCCGATCGCCGGGCCGTTGACCGCCGCGATCAGCGGCTTCTCCAGTCCCAGCACCACGCGCATCATGCGGAACACCGGGTGGTCGCGATCCTCTGGCGGATGTTCGAGGAAGTCATGCAGATCATTGCCGGCGCTGAAGCAGGCGGGGCCGCCGCTGAGCAGGATCACCTCGACCCGTGGATCCTGGTCCGCCGCCGTCAGGGCCTCGCCCAGTTGGCGGTACATGGCGCTGTTGAGGGCATTGAGTTTGTCGGGGCGGTTGAAGGTCAGGGTCAGCAGGCCCTGGTCCAGGGTGTGCAGAATCAGGTCGTTCATGGCAACTGCTTCTTGTCGTTGTCGGGAGGGCAATGCGCCGACGGTTTATCACGGGGGTCGCCTTGCTGTACAGTCGTTCAGTCCAACATAACAACGAGAAATGCCGATGAATCAGGAAGCCCGCTATCAACGCATGCTGCCGCAAGATCGCAAGGCCAACCTGGTCGAGGCGACCCTGGCCTGTCTCAAGCGCCATGGCTTCCAGGGGGCATCGATCCGCAAGATCTCCGCGGAGGCCGGGGTCTCGGTCGGGCTGATCAGCCATCACTACTCGGGCAAGGACGAACTGGTGGCCGAGGCCTACCTGGCGGTGACCGGACGGGTCATGAGTCTGCTGCGCGAGGCCATGGACCAGGCCGCGCCGAATGCCCGCGAGCGTTTGTCGGCATTCTTCCGGGCCTCGTTCTGCGAGGACCTGCTCGACCCGCAGCTGCTTGACGCCTGGCTGGCGTTCTGGGGCGCGGTGAAGACCGCCGAGGCGATCAATCAGGTCCACGATCATTCCTATGGCGAATACCGCAACACCCTGAGCCGCGTCCTCGGCCAACTGGCCAGCGAAGAAGGCTGGGAGGACTTCGACGCCGATCTCGCGGCCATCAGCCTGAGCGCCTTGCTCGACGGCCTGTGGCTGGAGTCGGGGCTCAATCCCGGAACCTTCACCCGCGAACAGGGCGTGCAGATCTGCGAGGCCTGGGTCGATGGCCTGCAGGCCGGGGGACGGCAGCGTTTCCGCCGCGTCGAGGGCTGTTGATCGTTCGTTCAGTAGCGAGTACGCTGCCTGCGCGTGTCAATGTCCAACAGCCATAACAAGAGACAACCGCAATGACGCCTCGGGTTCTGATCGTCGATGACGATCCGCTGATTCGCGACCTGCTGCACGCCTACCTGTCCCAGGAAGGCTACGACGTTCACTGTGCCGATACCGCCGAGGGCGCCGAAGCCTTCCTCGCCCGGCATGCGGTCGACCTGGTGCTGCTGGACATCCGCCTGCCGGGCAAGGACGGCCTGACCCTGACCCGTGAACTGCGGGTGCGCTCGGAAGTCGGCATCATTCTGATCACCGGGCGCAACGACGATATCGATCGCATCGTCGGCCTCGAATGCGGCGCCGACGACTATGTGATCAAGCCCCTCAATCCCCGCGAGCTGGTCTCCCGCGCCAAGAACCTGGTGCGTCGCGTGCGCTGTGCCCAGGCCGCGCAGCCAGCGGTGGGCCACACGCTGAAGCAGTTCGCCGACTGGGCCCTGGACAGCGATCGGCGCCGCCTGATCGATCCCGCCGGCGGCGAAACCCTGCTGACCCACGGCGAGTTCCAGTTGCTCAGCGTGTTCCTGCGCAACAGCGGCCATACCCTGACCCGCGACCAGCTGATGGACCAGATCCGCAACCGCGAGTGGGTGCCCAACGACCGCTCCATCGACGTGCTGGTCGGCCGTCTGCGGCGCAAGCTGCACGACGATCCGGCGGAGCCGCAACTGATCATCACCATCCACGGCACCGGCTACCTGTTCACCGCCAGCGTGGCGGCCTGAGCGCCATGCGCTGGCTGCTGGCGGTGCTGGCGCTGCTCTGCGGCCTGCCGCTGATGGCCGCCGAGCGCGTGCGCTACTGCGACTACCCGGTGTATCCGCCGGTGTCCTGGAGCGACGGCCGCCAGGTCCGTGGCCTGGCGCCGACGGTGGTGCGCGAGCTGTTCGCGCGCATGGGCCTGGAGGTGGAGATCGTCGTCCTCGGCAACTGGAAGCGCTGTCTGCTGGATGCCGCGCAGGGGCGGGTGGACGTGGTGCTGGCCTACGACAGCGATCAGCGCGACCTCGGCATGCGCTTCTCGAAGGAACCGGTGATGCGCGAGGAAGTCGCGCTGTTCGTCAATCGCCAGCGCCCGGTGCACTTCGCGCGCCTCGACGACCTGGCCGGCTACCGCGGCGGCCTGCTGTTCGGCGAAAGCTACGGGCAGGACTTCGACCGCTTCGTCGCCCGTCACCAGAACATCGAATGGGTGTCTTCCAGCCGGCAGAACTTCGGCAAGTTGATTCGCGGGCGGATCGACTTCGTGGTCCAGGAGCGGCGCACCGGCGAGCTGTTCGTCGAGAACCTGCCCGGCGCCGGCGATATCGTCGCGCTGCCCCGGGCGCTGAGCGTCGATTACCTGCGGGTCGCGGTGTCGAAGCGCTCGCCGCTGAGCGCGCGCATGGCGCAGATCGACGAGCAGCTCAGGCGCATGGCCGCCGCCGGAGAAATCGAGCGCTGGCTGGAGCAGAGCGAAGTGACCTACCGCGACATGATCCGCCTGCCGGTGGACGCGCCATGATCCGCTGGCGCGTCGACGGCCTGCTGCGCCGGCTGCTGCTGTACATCCTCCTGTTCAGCCTGTGCTTCACCGTGCTGGCGAGTTCCGTGCAGCTGTATTTCGAGTACCGCCGGGAGATGCGCGATATCGAGTCGCGCATGGCGCTGATCCGCGTCGGCTACCTGGCCAGCCTGGAGCGCAGCCTGTGGGATCTGGACGAAGCGCAACTGAATACCCAGTTGCGCGGGCTGGTGGACTTTTCCGATGTCGCCCGGGTGCGCCTGAGCAGCGACGATTTCAATCTGCTGCGCGGCGAGGCCGAGCCGAGGGGGCCGCTGCGGATCGAGCGCTTCGCCCTGGATTACCAGCCGCCGTCGGGGCCGCCGCGGCACCTGGGCGAACTGGAAGTGAGCATCGACCTCGGCGCCGTGCATCGCCGCCTGTTCGCCACCGGGCTGACCAGTCTGCTGTGGATGGGCGTGTTTCTCTGCGGCCTGGCGGTGGTCCTGTCGGGGCTGTTCTATCGTCTGGTGACCCGCCATCTGCGGGTCCTGGCCGAATTCGCCCGGCGGGTCGGCGGCGGCGCATGGCAGGAGCCGTTGCGCCTGGATCGCCGGCCTGCCGCCAACGGCGACGAGATCGACACGGTGGCCCATGCCCTGGACGATATGCGCCGGGCGATCCTGCGCGATATCGAACGCCGCGAGCTGGACCGCCTGGCCCTGCAGGACAAGCGCGACGAACTGCAGGCCATGGTCGAGCGGCGCACCGCCAGCCTGGCCCGGGCCAAGGACGAGGCGGAAGCGGCCAACCTGGCCAAGTCGCGCTTTCTCGCGACCATGAGCCACGAACTGCGCACCCCGCTCAACGGCATCCTTGGCATGGCCGAATTGCTCCATGACGCCGGGCTCGGTGGCCGCGACCAGCAACGCCTGGACGCCTTGCACAAGGCTGGCGAGGGTTTGCTGGCGATTCTCGACGAGGTGCTGTATTTCGCCCGGCTGGAGGAGGGCGAAAGCCATCCCGAGCCGATTGATTTCTCCCTGCGCCGCCTGTGCGCGGAGGTCATCACCCTGCTGGAGCCGCTCGCGGCCAGCAATCACGACCGCCTGGTCTGTCATCTCGACCCGCGCCTGGCCGAATGGCAGCGGGGCGCCGGGCAGTATCTGCGCCAGGTCCTGAGCAACCTGCTGGCCAATGCGATCAAGTTCACCGAGCACGGCGAGGTTACCCTGGAGGTCCTGGTCCTGGCCGAGCTGCCCGGCGGCCAGCGCTTGCGGGTAACGGTCAGCGACGACGGGATCGGCATTGCCCCGGAGGTGCAGGCGAAGATCTTCGAGCGCTTCACCCAGGCCAGTGAGGCGGTGGCGCGGCGCTATGGCGGCACCGGCCTGGGCTTGGCGATCTGCAAGCATCTGGTGGAACGGCTGGGCGGGCGGATCGGCGTCGACAGCGTCGAGGGGCAGGGCAGTTGCTTCTGGTTCGAGCTGGAACTGCGCGATGGCGCGACGAGCACCACGCTGCCCCTGCCTGCGCCCTCGGCGAGCCTGGACATCCTGGTGCTCGAGGACATGGCGCTCAATCGCGAGGTGGCCGCCGGCCTGCTGCAGCGCGACGGCCATCAGGTGCGTTTCGCCGAGGATGCCGGACAGGCCATGGCGATCTGCGCCCGACGGTGCTTCGACCTGATCCTGCTCGATGTGCATCTGCCGGGCATGAGCGGGGTCGAACTGTGTCGCTGGATTCGCGCCACGCCGGGGCCCAACCGCGAGGTGCGCATCCTGGCGCTGACCGCCGGCGTGCAGCCGGCCCAGGTGCCGGGCTACCTGGCCGCGGGGATGCAGGGCGTGCTGGCCAAGCCGCTGCGCCTGGAGGCGTTGCGCCAGGCCCTGGCGCAAACGCCGTTCGAGCAGCGGGAAACCACCGCGGAAATGGACTGGGCACTGCTGCAGACCCACCGCACCTTGCTTGGCGAGCGGAAAGTCCAGGGTTTGCTGGCGGTGCTGGGCCAGTCGCTGGAGCAGCACTACCCGATCCTCAGCGAAGCCCTGCAGGCCGGCGACCATGGGGAAATCGCCCATCAGGCCCATCGTCTCGCGGGCAGCAGCGATTCCCTGGGTTTTCGCGGCCTGGCCGCGGTGCTCGGTGCGCTGGAAAACGCCGCGCGGGCGCATGACCAGGACGCCCTGCAGCGCTTGCGCGAGCCGCTGCGGGCCCAGGTCGAGCAGGCGCGCGACACCCTGCAGGGCCTGATCCAGCGCTGACGTACAGAAACGTTACGACTTTTTACATCTTCGATCCTGGCGGACAACGGCACCTTACATCCCTTTCCAATAATCGACGGCAACCGTGCTGGACGCGGTCCGTCAGGCTTATTGGAGATAACAATAATGAAATGCCGCAGAGCTGATTCCTTCGCCACCTTGCCGCGAGGTGGCCGCGATGACTGATACCAACGAGCGCCAGGGCATCCACCTGACCCGCGCCCTGAAGAGCCGGCACATCTTCATGCTGTCCCTGGGCGGGGTGATCGGCACCGGGCTGTTCATGGGCTCCGGGGTGACCATCAACCAGGGCGGGCCGATGGGCGCCGTGCTGGCGTACCTGGTGGCCGGGCTGCTGATGTACCTGGTGATGGTCTGCCTCGGCGAGCTGTCGGTGCAGATGCCGGTTTCGGGCTCGTTCCAGGCCCATGCCACGCGCTATATCGGGCCGGCCACCGGTTTCATGATCGGCTGGGTGTACTGGATGAGCTGGGCCACCACCGTGGGCCTGGAATTCACCGCTGCCGGCATGCTCATGACCCGCTGGTTCCCCGAGGTGCCGATCTGGTACTGGTCGGCGCTGTTCGTGGTGGTCCTGTTCGGCCTCAACGCCCTGGCCACCCGCGCCTTCGGCGAGGCGGAATACTGGTTCTCCGGGATCAAGGTGGCGACCATCCTCGCGTTCATCGTCATCGGCGTGCTGGTGATGTTCGGCGGCATCCCGCTGTCCAGCGGCGCGCCGGCGCCGAAGTTCGACAACCTGATCGGCGATTCGCTGTTCCCCAACGGCATCTCGGCGGTGTTCGCGGTGATGATGACCGTGGTCTACGCCTTCCAGGGCTGCGAGATCATGGGCGTGGCTGCCGGCGAGACCGATCAGCCGGAGAAGAGCATTCCCCGTGCCGTGCGCAACGTGGTGTTCCGCGTGCTGATCTTCTATGTGCTGGCGATCCTGGTGCTCTCGGCCATCGTCCCGTGGCAGCAGGCCGGGCTGATGGAAAGCCCGTTCGTGCAGGTGTTCGACATGGTCGGCATTCCGTTCGCCGCCGACGTGATGAACTTCGTGATCCTCACCGCGATCCTCTCGGTGGGCAACTCCGGGCTGTATGCCTCGACGCGGATCCTCTGGGCCATGTCCAGGACCGGCATGGCCCCGCGCAGCCTGACGCCGTTGAGCAGCCGCGGCGTACCGCTGCGGGCGTTGTGCATCACCCTGTGCTTCGCCCTGATCTCGCTGATGACCAGCTTCGTCGCCGCGGACACCCTGTTCATGGTGCTGATGGCGGTGAGCGGGATGTCCGGCACCGTGACCTGGATCGTCATTGCCCTGGCCCAGTACCGCTTCCGCAAGGCCTTCCTGAGCGAGGGCGGCAAGCTCGAAGAGCTCAAGTACCGCGCGCCGCTGTACCCGCTGGTGCCGCTGTTGTGCATCACCTTGTGCAGCTCGCTGTTCGTGTTCCTGGCGATGGATGAGACGCAGCGGCCTTCGTTGTACTGGGGCTTCGGGTTCATTGCGCTGTGCTATGCGGCGTATTTCATGGTGAACCGCAAGCGGCAGGGGCAACTCCTGCCTGATGCGTCGGGTATTTGACTATATAAAACAAATAGTTATGTGACTTTCCTGCTGCATTTCCTAAACCTGAATCGCTGGCAAGCCAGCTCCCACAGGTATCCCATCGCGCTTGAGAGCAGCGGTGAGCCTGTGGGAGCTGGCTTGCCAGCGATTGGTTCTTGAAAACACGGCAAATCCCACCTGCCATGAGTTGTGCAAAGTTGTAACAGGCACGATCCGACACCCTCATGATGTCTGATAAAAACCAATTAAAAACAGATAGTTAAAGGCGTTTTTGCACCTGTTACATCACATCAGGCGCTCGATTGCCGCCTTGTTGAACGCTCGTTTAGTATCTCCCTCATTCCTCACCCAAACCACAACAACACCGAGGCCTGCCATGACCAACCTGTCGCCCCTGTCGAACAAAGTCGAAGCCGGCGTAGCCTGGATCACCCTCAACCGTCCGGATCAGCGCAACGCGCTGGACATCCCCACCCTCAAGCACCTGCACGCGCTGCTCGATGACTTCAACGCCGACCCGGCCGTGCGCGTCGTGGTGCTCACCGGCAGCGGCCGCAGCTTCTGCGCCGGTGCCGACCTCGCCGAATGGGCCGATGCCGAAGCCCGCGGCATCCTCGAAAGCTACGGCTGGACGGAAACCGCCCACGCCCTGATGCAACGCCTGCACAGCCTGGACAAGCCAACCATCGCCGCGGTCAACGGCACCGCGGTGGGCGGCGGCATGGACCTGGCGCTGTGCTGCGACCTGCGCGTGGCCGGCGCTTCGGCGCGCTTCAAGGCCGGCTACACCAGCATGGCCTACAGCCCCGACGCCGGTGCCAGTTGGCACCTGCCACGGCTGATCGGCGAGGAGCAGGCCAAGCGCCTGCTGTTCCTCGACGAACTCTGGGGTGCCGAACGCGCCCTGGCCAGCGGCCTGGTGGGCGAGGTGGTGGCCGATGAGCAACTGCTCGGCCATGTCGCCGAACTGGCCGCGCGCCTGGCCCAGGGCCCGACCTTCGCCTACGCCCAGACCAAGCGCCTGATCCGCGACGGCGCCCAGCGCACCCTGGCCGAGCAACTGCGCGAGGAACTCGCCGCCGGCCTGCTCTGCGGCCGCAGCGCCGACGGCGCCGAGGCGTTGCGCGCCTCGGTGGAGCGTCGTGCGCCTGTATTCGTTGGTAAATGAATAACTTACAAGAACTTCTTGAGGACGTTTCGCAATGAATTTCCAACTGACCCAAGAACAAGAAATGTTGGTGGAAGCGGTCCGCAGCTTCGTCACCCGTGAACTGTTGCCCCATGAGGAAGAGGTCGATCGCGCCGACGCGGTGTCGCCGGAACTGGCCGCGCAGATCCGCGGCAAGGCCATCGCCGCAGGGTTCTACGCCTTCAACATGCCCGAGGAAGTCGGCGGCGGCGGTCTCGACTACCTGTCCCAGGCCCTGGTCGAGCGCGAGCTGTCCAGGGTCTCCTGGGCCCTGCATGTGTTCGTCGCCCGCCCGTCGAAGATCCTCATGGCCTGCAAGGACCGGCAGATCGACGACTACCTGATTCCCTGCGTGCAGGGCGAGAAGACCGACTGCTTCGCCCTCACCGAGCCGGGCGCCGGCTCCGACGCCAACGCGATCAAGACCCGCGCGGTGCGCGAGGGCGACGACTTCGTCATCAATGGCAGCAAGCACTTCATCAGCCATGCCGGCCACGCCGATTTCGCCATTGTCTTCGCCGTCACCGACACCTACGAACACAACGGCCGCAAGCGCAATGCCGTGACCGCCTTCCTGGTCGACCGCGGCACCCCGGGCATGACCGTGCGCCGCGGGCCGAAATGCGTGAGCAACCGCGGCTACCACACCTACGAGCTGTTCTTCGATGACTGCCGGGTGCCGGCGAGCAAGGTCCTCGGCGAAGTGGACAAGGGCTGGGAAGTGGCCAATGCCTGGCTCACCGCCGGGCGTGTGATGGTCGCCGCCAACTGCGTCGGCCAGGCCCAGCGCGCCATGGACCTGGCGCTGCAATGGGCGGCGGACCGCAAGCAGTTCGGCCAGGCCATCGGCAGCTACCAGGGGGTGTCGTTCAAGCTGGCCGACATGGCCACGCAGATCCGCGCCGCCGAACTGCTGACCCTGCACACCGCGTGGAAGATGGACCAGGGCAGCATGAGCGATGGCGAGGCCGGCATGGCCAAGCTGTTCGCCAGTGAAGTGCTGGGCAAGGTGGCCGACGAGGCGGTGCAGATCTTCGGCGGCATGGGCCTGATGGACGAGGGCCCGGTGGAGCGCATCTGGCGCAACGCGCGGATCGAGCGGATCTGGGAAGGCACCTCGGAAATCCAGCGCCACATCATTTCCCGCGAACTGCTGCGGCCTTTGCTGCGCTGAGGAGACGCCCATGTCGCCATCCATTCGTGACAACCTCAAGCGCCTGCTGGCCCCGCGGCACCTGGCCTTCATCGGCGGCCGGAGCATGGCCCGGGCCCTGCGGCGCTGCGCCGACGGCGGCTTCGCCGGGCAGATGTGGCTGGTCAACCCGCAACACGAGAGCATCGACGGCGTGCCGTGCGTGGCCAGTGTCGCCGAGCTGCCCTGCGGGCCGGACGCGGTGTTCATCGCCACCAACCGCGAGCTGACCCTGCAATGCGTCGGCGAACTGGCCGCCATCGGCGCCGGCGGCGCCATCTGCTACGCCTCGGGCTTCGCCGAGACCGGCGAAGAAGGCCTGCGCCTGCAACGGCAACTGCTGGACGCCGCGGGCCATATGGCCTTGCTCGGCCCCAACTGCTACGGCCTGCTCGACTACCTGCAGTGCGCCGCCCTGTGGCCGGTGGCCCATGGCGGACGCAAGGTGGAGCAGGGCGTGGCGGTGCTGACCCAGAGCGGCAACTTCGCCTACAACCTGTCCATGAGCGACCGTTCGCTGCCGGTGGCCTACATGGCCTCGGTGGGCAACCAGGCGCAACTGGGCGTCGCCGAGCTGATGGACGTGCTGCTCGACGATCCGCGGGTGACCGCCATCGGCCTGCACCTGGAAGGCCTGAAGAACGTACCGGGCTTTGCCCGCGCCGCGCACAAGGCGCTGGAGAAGGGCATCCCGATCGTTGCGCTGAAGACCGGCGTATCGCAGATCGGCGCCGAACTGGCGCTCAGTCATACCAGCTCGCTGTCGGGCTCCGATGCCCTGTACGACAGCCTGTTCCGTCGCCTCGGGGTGATCCGCGTCAGCGGCCCGGTGAGCTTTATCGAAACCCTCAAGGCCGCGGCATGCGGCCAACTGCCGACGGGCGAACGCCTGGTCGCGCTGGCCTGTTCCGGCGGCGATGCCGGGCTGATCGCCGACTACGCCGAGCGCAATCACCTGAACCTGCCGAAGCTGAACGACGGACAGGTGCAGCAACTGGCCGGCGTGCTCCCGGCCTACGCCAACCTGGTCAACCCACTGGACTTCACCACGGCGATCTGGGGCGACGAGGCGGCGCTGCGCACGATGCTCGACGCCGCCCTGACCAGCGATGCCGACGCGGCCATGCTGGTGCTGGACTATCCCGCCGAGTTCACCGGCGAGCGCAAGGAATGCGACCTGCTCCTGGAATTGTTCTGCGCGGCGCTGCGGCGCCATGGCAAGACCGGCTTCGTCACCTCGGCCTTGCCCGAGCTGCTGCCGGCCAAGGCCCGCGAGCGCCTGCATGCCCAGGGCATCGCTGCCCTGCAGGGCGTCGAGGACGGCCTGGCCGCGTGGGGCCGGATCGTCGCCTGGCAGCGGGAGCGTCGGCGTCTGCTGGCCCTGGGCGAGTCGGCGCTGGTGCCGCTGTGCCCCCGTGCACTGCCGGGCGAGGCCGATCTGCTGGACGAATGGCAGTCGAAACAGGCCCTGCGCGCCTTCGGTCTCGACGTCCCCGCTGGCGTGCTGAGTACGCCGCAACGGGCCGCCCAGGACGCTGCCGGCGTCGGCTTCCCGCTGGTACTCAAAGCCGTCAGCGCACAACTGCCGCACAAGACCGAAGCCGGTGCCGTGGCCCTGAACCTCAAGGATGCCCAGGCCGTGGACAGCGCGCTGGCGACCATGCGCGAGCGCATCGCCGCCTACGCCCCGGACGTGCCGTTCGACAAGGTGCTGCTGGAATCCATGGCCGCAGCGCCGCTGGCGGAACTGATCGTCGGCATCAAGCGCGAGAACGATTTCGCCCTGGCCCTGGTGATCGGCGCCGGCGGCGTGCTGGTGGAGCTGCTCAAGGACAGCGTCAGCCTGCTGCTGCCGACCACCGACGGCGCCATCCGCCAGGCCGTGCTCGGCCTGCGCAGCGCTGCCTTGCTGCAGGGTTTCCGGGGGCGTCCCGAGGCCGATCTGGACGCCGTGGTCGCGGCAATCCGCGCCGTGGCCGACTACGCCTGCGAAAACGCCGGGCGCCTGCTGGAGCTGGATGTGAACCCACTGATGGTCGGTGCCCACGGCACCACCGCGGTCGATGCGTTGATCCGCCTCGGCCAGGTACAAGGAGACGAACATGCATGAATCCACCCTGACCGGCGGCCAGGCCCTGGTGCGCCTGCTGGCCAACTACGGCGTCGACACGGTGTTCGGCATCCCCGGCGTGCACACCCTGGAGCTGTATCGCGGCCTGCCCGGCAGCGGTATCCGCCATGTCCTGACCCGCCACGAGCAGGGCGCCGGCTTCATGGCCGACGGCTATGCGCGGGTCAGCGGCAAGCCGGGGGTGTGCTTCGTCATCACCGGCCCCGGGGTGACCAATGCCGCCACCGCCATCGGCCAGGCCTATGCCGACTCGGTGCCGCTGCTGGTGATTTCCAGCGTCAACCACACCGCCAGCCTCGGCAAAGGCTGGGGCTGCCTGCACGAAACCCAGGACCAGCGCGCCATGACCGCGCCGATCACCGCGTTTTCCGCCGTGGCCCTGAGCGCCGCGGACCTGCCGCAACTGATCGCCCGGGCCTGGGCGGTGTTCGACAGCGAGCGTCCGCGGCCGGTGCACATTTCCGTGCCGCTGGATGTGCTGGCGGCGCCGGTGGCCCACGACTGGAGCAACGAGGTGGTGCGCCGCCCGGGCCGTGGCGTGCCGTCGTCTGAGCGGTTGGAGCAGGCCGCCGCACGTCTGGCCGCGGCGAAAAGGCCGATGATCATTGCCGGTGGCGGCGCCATCGATGCTTCGGCGGAGCTGCAATGCCTGAGCACCCGCCTGGCCGCGCCGGTCTTCACCAGCGTCGCCGGCAAGGGCCTGCTGGCACCGGAGGCACCGCTGAATGCCGGAGCCAGCCTGTGCGTCGAACCGGGCTGGCAACTGATCGCCGAGGCCGATGTGGTCCTGGCGGTGGGCACCGAGATGGCCGACACCGATTTCTGGCGCGAGCGCCTGCCGCTGAGTGGCGAGTTGCTGCGGGTGGATATCGATCCGCGCAAGTTCAATGATTTCTATCCCTGCGCCCTGGCCCTGCACGGCGATGCCCGGCAGACCCTGGCGGGGATTCTCGACTATCTGCCGGACACCCGCCGCGAGGCCGCGGCCGCCATCGCGGCGGTCGCCGGCTTGCGCCGGGCCATCCGCGCCGGGCACGGGCCGCTGCAGGGCATTCACCAGGCGATTCTCGACCGGGTGGCCGCGGAACTGCCGGAAAACGCCTTCATCAGCACCGACATGACCCAGCTGGCCTACACCGGCAACTATGCTTTCGCCAGCCGCGCGCCGCGCAGTTGGCTGCATCCGACCGGTTACGGAACCCTGGGCTACGGGCTGCCGGCGGGAATCGGCGCGATGTTTGGCGGCGACGGGCGTCCGGGCCTGGTGCTGGTCGGTGATGGCGGGTTTCTCTACACCGCCCAGGAACTGGCCACCGCGGTGGAGGAACTGGACCGCCCGCTGGTGGTGCTGTTGTGGAACAACGATGCCCTTGGGCAGATCCGCGATGACATGCTCGGCCTGGATATCGAGCCGATCGGCGTGCTGCCGCGCAACCCGGATTTCGCCGGCCTTGGCCGCGCGTTCGGTTGCCATGTGGCGCAACCGGCCAGCCTCGACGAGCTGCAAAGGGAACTGCGCGGCGGCTTCGCCCGCAACGGCGTGACCCTGATCGAACTCAAGCACGCCTGTGCCCGCTGAAATAGGAGCTTTGCCATGCGTTTTTCCAGTCTGACCCAGCGTATCGCCGGTGACGGTGCCGCCGCCTGGGAGATTCACTACCGCGCCCTGGCCATGCGGGCCGAGGGCCGGGACGTGCTGTTGCTGTCGGTGGGCGATCCGGATTTCGACACGCCGCAACCCATCGTCGAGGCGGCTGTCGACAGCCTGCGCGGCGGTCATACCCATTACTCCGATATCCGCGGCAAGCAACCGCTGCGCGAAGCGATCGCCCGGCGTTACCGGCAGCGCGGCGGCCAGGCGGTGGATGCCGACCAGGTCACGGTGCTGGCCGGCGCCCAGTGCGCGCTGTTCTGCGTGGCCCAGTGCGTGCTGGAAGCGGGGGACGAGGTGATCGTTCCGGAGCCGATGTACGTCACCTACGAGGCGGTGTTCGGTGCCTGCGGCGCGCGGATCGTCACCGTCCCGGCGCGCCCGGAGAACGGCTTTCGCGTCGACCCGGCGGATGTCGCCGCGCGCATCACCCCGCGCACCCGCGCCCTGGCCCTGAACAGCCCGCACAACCCCACCGGCGCCAGCCTGCCGCGCGCCACCTGGGAGGCCCTGGCCGAACTGTGCGTGGCCCATGACCTGTGGCTGATCTCCGACGAGGTCTACAGCGAGCTGCTGTACCACGGCCAGCACATCAGCCCGGCCAGCCTGCCGGGCATGGCCGAGCGCACCGCGACCATCAACAGCCTGTCCAAGTCCCATGCCATGACCGGCTGGCGGGTCGGCTGGGTGATCGGCTCCCGCGAGCTGGCCGCGCACCTGGAAAACCTTGCGCTGTGCATGCTCTATGGCTTGCCGGATTTCATTCAGGACGCCGCCGTGGTGGCCCTGTCGCACGAACTGCCGGAGGTGGAAAGCATGCGCGAGACCTACCGCCAGCGCTGCGAGCTGGTCTGCGCGCAGTTGGAGGCCAGTCCCGGGCTCAAGGTGGTGAGGCCCGATGGCGGCATGTTCGTGATGGTCGATATCCGCGCCACCGGCCTCAGCGCCCAGGCGTTTTCTTCCCGCCTGCTGGAGACCGAGGGGGTTTCCGTGCTTGCCGGCGAGGCCTTCGGGCCGAGCGCGGCGGGGCACATCCGCCTCGGCCTGGTACTGGACAGCGCCGGGCTGCGGGAGGCCTGCACGCGGATCGCCCGTTGCGCCGCCGCGCTGCTGGAGAGCAAGGCCCATGCGTGAGTATTCGCGGCTGTACATCGACGGTGCCTGGCGTACACCGAGCGGGCAGGGCATGGCCGAGGTGATCGACCCGGCCAGCGAAAGCGCCATCGGCCGGGTCCCGCTGGGCGACCAGGCCGATGTCGAGCGCGCCGTGCAGGCGGCGCACCGGGCCTTCGGCGACTGGTCGCGGACGCCGTCCAGCGTGCGCGCCGGCTATATCCGCGCCCTGGTCGAACAGTTGCGCACCCGCGCCGCGGACATGGCCGATGTCATCACCGCCGAGCTGGGCATGCCGGTGCAGTGGTGCCGCAGCGTGCAGGTCGAGGGCCCCATCACCGGCCTCGCGCAGTACGTCGAACTGGCCGGGCTGATGGACCGTGTGCATGAAGTCGGCAACTCGCGGGTGTACCGCGAGGCCGTGGGCGTCTGCGCCTTCATCAACCCGTGGAACTACCCGTTGCACCAGTTGCTCGGCAAGCTGGCCCCGGCCCTGGCCGCCGGTTGCACCGTGGTGGTCAAGCCGAGCCAGGAAACCCCGCTGCATGCCTTCCTGCTCGCCGAGATGATCGATGCCATCGGCCTGCCGCCGGGGGTGTTCAACCTGGTCAGCGGGCCGGGCTCGAAAGTCGGCGAGGCGCTGGCCCGGCATCCGCTGGTGGACATGGTTTCGTTCACCGGCTCCACCGGCGCCGGCGTGCGTGTGGCCCAGGCCGCGGCGCCGACGGTCAAGCGCGTGTGCCTGGAACTGGGCGGCAAGTCGCCGCTGCTGATCACCGCCGACGCCGACCTGGGCGCGGCGGTACGCCATGGCGTGCAGGACGTGATGATCAACTCGGGGCAGACCTGCACCGCGCTGACCCGCATGCTGCTGCCGGCCGAGCATTACGCCGAGGCGGTGGAGATCGCCGCGGCCGAAGCGCGGGCGCTGGTCATGGGCGATCCGCGGGATCCCGCCAGCTTCCTTGGACCGATGTGTTCGGCCGCGCAGCGGCAAACCGTGCGCGAGTACATCGGTATTGGCCAGGCGGAGGGCGCGCGCCTGGTCTGTGGCGACGAACCCGTGCCCGAACGCGGCTTCTATCTGGCGCCGACGATCTTCGCCGGGGTCGACAACCGCATGCGCATCGCCCAGGAGGAAATCTTCGGTCCGGTGCTGTGCCTGATTCCCTACCGTGACGAAAACGAGGCCATCGATCTGGCGAATGATTCGCCATTTGGCCTGTCCAGCGCCGTCTGGGCCGGCACTTCCGAGCGGGGGCTGGAACTGGCGCGGCGGATCCGCGCCGGGCAGTGCTTTGTCAATGGCGCGGGCTTCAACTACTGTGCGCCCTTCGGCGGCTACAAGCAGTCCGGCAACGGCCGCGAGTGGGGCGAGGAAGGGCTGGGCGAATTCGTCGAAATCAAGGCCGTGCAGGTCTGACTGACTCCAACAAGGACCGCTTCATGAACGTACTGATCGTGCATGCTCATCCCGAGCCGCAATCCTTTACCGCCGCCCTGCGGGACCAGGCTGTCGAAACCTTTCGTGGCCAGGGTCACGAAGTCCGGGTCAGCGACCTCTATGCCATGGGCTGGAACCCGGTGGCCAGCGCCGCCGACTTCGCCAGCCGGGAGAACCCCGAGTACCTGGTGTATGCCCTGGAACAGCGCCTGGGGGTGAAGAGCGGCGCCATCGCCGCGGATATCCAGGAGGAACTGGACAAGCTGCTGTGGGCCGACCTGCTGGTGCTCAACTTCCCGATCTTCTGGTTCTCGGCGCCGGCCATGCTCAAGGGCTGGATCGACCGCGTGCTGGTGTCGGGGGTGTGCTATGGCGGCAAGCGTTTCTACGACCAGGGTGGCCTGGCCGGCAAGCGCGCGCTGGTCACCGTGACCCTTGGCGGGCGCGAGCACATGTTCGGCGAAGGGGCGATCCACGGGCCGCTGGAGGACATGCTGCGGCCGATCCTGCGCGGCACCCTGGCCTATGTCGGCTTCGATGTGCTGCCGCCGTTCGTGGCCTGGCACGTGCCCTATATCAGCGACGAAGCGCGCAAGGGCTTCCTGGAGGATTACCGGGTGCGGCTGGAGCGGCTGTCGGATGATCTGCCGCTGGAATTCCCCAGGCTGTCGCAGTTCGATGAGGCGCTGTACCCCCTGAAATAACCTGCAGCGCCGACTCTGTAGGAGCTGGCTTGTCGGGGCGCCGAACCGCTGCGAAAGGACCGCAAAGCGGTCCCGGAACTCACCGCTATCGGGGACCGCTGCGCGGTCCTTTCGCGGGCGAGCCCGCTCCTACAGAATGAAAGAAGGCCCACGTCGTCCCAGGCCGGCGACATACCCAAAAACGACCCCCCACCCATTCGGGTTATGTCCCCCTCCCGGCAAACCCCCGATAGTGATTCCACCGGCTCATTCCGAGCAGTCACACGATGGAGTTGCTATGGGCAAGGCACCAAAGGTGATCGGCAGTCTTCTCCTGGCAGGCGCGGCAACGCTCGCCCTGGCCGGTGAAGCGGACACCGGCAATACGCTCAGGCTGTACAACTGGACCGACTACATCGGCGAAACCACCCTGGCCGATTTCGAGAAGGCCACCGGCATCAAGGTGATCTACGACACCTTCGACGGCTACGAGACCGTGCAGACCAAACTGCTCACCGGTCGCTCCGGCTACGACCTGGTGATGCTCAACGCCTCCCTGGTGCCGCCGCTGATCAAGGCCGGGGTGTTCCAGGCCCTGGACAAGCAGCTGCTGCCAAGCTGGAACAACCTCGATCCCAAGGTGCTGGCCAGCCTCCAGGGCTACGACCCCGGCCTGAAGTTTTCCGCGCCCTACACCTGGGGCAGCTCCGGTGTCACCTACAACGTCGACAAGATCAAGGCCCGTATGCCCGACGCGCCCATCGGCTCGCTGGCCATGCTCTTCGATCCGAAGATCGTCGCGCGCTTCGCCGACTGCGGCGTGACCCTGATGGACGCGCCCAGCGAGGTCATCCCGCTGGCCCTGCAGTACCTCGGCAAGGACCCGCACAGCGCCACCCCGGCCGACCTCGACGCCGCGCAGAAGCTGCTCCTGGATATCCGCCCGTACATCCGCAAGTTCGACTCGGTGAACTACCTCACCAGCCTGCCCAACGGCGATGTCTGCCTGGCCCTGACCTGGTCCGGCGACTACGCCACCGCCCAGGCTCGTGCCGAGGAGGCGAAGAAGGACATCCACCTGAAGTTCTTCATCCCCGGCGAAGGCTCGCTGATCTGGTTCGACAACCTGTACCTGCCCAAGGACGCGCCCCACGTCGCCAACGCGCACAGGTTCATCGAGTTCCTCCTGCAGCCGCAGAACATGGCCGGGGTGACCAACCTCATCCACTACGCCAACAGCAATGCGGCGGCGACCGCGCTGGTCAAGGCCGAGATTCGCGACGACCCGACCATCTACCCCGATGACGCCACCCGCCAGCGCCTGTTCGCCCAGAAGACCCAGTCGGCGCGGGACATGCGCGCCATCACCCGGGTGTG
This sequence comes from Pseudomonas japonica, assembly GCF_900188455.1. Classification (GTDB taxonomy): domain Bacteria; phylum Pseudomonadota; class Gammaproteobacteria; order Pseudomonadales; family Pseudomonadaceae; genus Aquipseudomonas; species Aquipseudomonas japonica. The sequence continues at coordinate 291,567 of NZ_FZOL01000003.1, forward strand.
GAACACGGTCAAGACCGGTTACTGATTGCCTTCCTTCATCGCCTACCGCAAGGAGCTGCCCATGAGCATGCCCAACACAGCGCTGGACCCGAGCTTCGTCGTCGATCCCCTGGTGGAAGCCGACAAGGCTCACTACATGCACGGCTACCACATGTTCGACGAGCACCGCGAACAGGGGGCGCTGAACATCGTCGCCGGGGAGGGCGCGTACATCCGCGACACCGAGGGCAACCGCTTCCTCGACGCCGTCGGCGGCATGTGGTGCACCAACATCGGCCTGGGCCGCGAGGAAATGGCCCTGGCCATCGCCGACCAGGTGCGCCGCCTGGCCTATTCCAACCCGTTTTCCGACATGGCCAACGATGTCGCCATCCAGCTCTGCCAGAAGCTTGCGCAACTGGCCCCGGGCGACCTGAACCACGTGTTCCTCACCACCGGCGGCTCCACCGCGGTGGATACTGCCTACCGCCTGATCCAGTACTACCAGAACTGCCGTGGCAAGCCGGAGAAGAAGCACATCATCGCCCGCTACAACGCCTACCACGGCTCCACCACCCTGACCATGTCGATCGGCAACAAGGCCGCCGACCGGGTGCCGGAGTTCGACTACGCCAACGAGCTGATCCACCACGTCTCCAACCCCAACCCGTACCGGGCGCCGGACGACATGGACGAGGCGGAGTTCCTCGACTTCCTGGTGGCCGAGTTCGAGGACAGGATCCATTCCCTCGGCTCGGACAAGGTCGCGGCGTTCTTCGCCGAGCCGATCATGGGTTCCGGCGGCGTGATCATCCCGCCCAAGGGTTACTTCCAGCGCATGTGGGAGCTGTGCCAGACCTACGACATCCTGTTCGTCGCCGACGAAGTGGTGACCTCCTTCGGCCGCCTCGGCACCTTCTTCGCCAGCGAAGAACTGTTCGGTGTGCAGCCGGACATCATCACCACTGCCAAGGGCCTGACCTCGGCCTACCTGCCGCTGGGGGCGTGCATCTTCTCCGAGCGCATCTGGAAGGTCATCGCCGAGCCGGGCAAGGGCCGCTGCTTCACCCACGGTTTCACCTACAGCGGTCATCCGGTGTGCTGCACCGCGGCCTTGAAGAACATCGAGATCATCGAGCGGGAGAACCTGCTGGCCCATGTCAACGACGTCGGCGGCTACCTGGAACAACGCCTGGCGACCCTGCGCGAGCTGCCGCTGGTGGGCGATGTGCGCTGCATGAAGTTGATGGCCTGTGTCGAGTTCGTCGCCGACAAGACCAGCAAGGCACTGTTCGCCGACGCGGTGAACATCGGCGAGCGGATTCATCGCAAGGCTCAGGCCAAGGGCCTGCTGGTACGGCCGATCATGCACCTGAACGTGATGTCGCCGCCGCTGGTGATCACCCATGCCCAGGTCGACGAGATCGTCGAGATCCTGCGCCAGTGCATCCTCGACAGCGCCGCCGAGCTGCGCGCCGAAGGCCTGTACCACGGCCTATGAACAGCCCGCGCCGCCCTGTGCGCCAGCATGCCCGGAAGGCTAGACTGCCGGGCATGACCCAGGCCACTCCCGATACCCCCGTCCCCTTGACCTTCGCCACCCTGCAGCGCTGGCATGCCGCGCTGCAGACCGCCTTGATCCACTGCGAGCGGCCCGACGCCCTGGGCCACCTGGCCGCGGCCATCGGCGAGCTGGTGTCGGTGGAGTCGATGATGATCAGCCTCGAATGCCGTGGCCGCGCGCCGCAGCTGCTGTATCAGCAGGGCATTCCCGAGCGCTACCGCGACGCCGTGCTCAAGCGCTATTTCGCCGCTGGCTACCTGCTCGATCCGTTCTGCCTGGCGGTGGAAAACGGCCTGGCCGAGGGGTTCTACCACCTGGCGGAGATCGCCCCGGACCATTTCTTCGACAGCGACTACTACAAGACCTACTACCTGGCCACCGGTTGCAGCGAGGACAGCTACTTCATCGCCGACCTCGGCGAGGACCGCAAGCTGTCCCTGAGCCTGTTCCAGGGCTGCAGCGGCACGCGCCTGAGCACTGCGCAACTGGACCTGCTGCGTGCGGTGGAGCCGATGGTCCGCGAGGTGCTGCGCCGGCATGGCCTGCACTGCCTGGTCGAAGCCGGTGGTGGCGTCGAGCGCGGTGGCTTGCAGGCGGCGTTCGACAGTTTCGGCTGCCAGGTGCTGACCGACCGTGAGCGGGAGGTCGCGCAGATGATTCTGCGTGGGCATTCGGTGAAGTCCACGGCTATCGAGCTGGGGATTTCGCCGGAGACGGTGCGTATGCATCGCAAGAATCTGTATTTGAAGTTGGAGATCAATTCGCAGTCGGAGTTGTTTGCGTGTTTTATCGAGTGGTTGCGGCAGGGGTAGGGCTAAGGTTTGGCAGAGGATCGCGGTGGGGCTGGCAGGTGCCTGTATTGGGGCTTGCAGCGCTCTTGAGATCGAGCGCCGTCCGCACGGCGCTTCGCGAGCAAGCTCGCTCCCACAGTTTGTTGCAACGCGCCTATGTCTGACAGGCCATGGTTGACCGCCTCGTTAGCACGACGAGACATCAAGTCGATCCAAATGTCCTCTACGCCGACACCTGCCATGCACCAAGGCTGACAACCCCAATCCCACAGACCATGGCGCGTTGCAACGGACTGTGGGAGCGAGCTTGCTCGCGAAGCGCCGTGCGGACGGCGCTCGATCTCAAGAGCGCCAGAAGAGCATCGACATGCACCGCGAAGCGCTGCTAGATCCTGAGAGCCCTATAAACTTCGTGGCAAACACCCGGCACCACCACCCCAAGGAGCCCCCATGCGCCCCCGTCAACTCGGCATCACCACCGGTCTCGGCACCCCCGGCGAATTCAACGCCATCACCGACGTCCCCGGCGTCCGCGTCGGCCATTGCACGCTGATCGACGGCGAACAGATCCGCACCGGCGTCACCATCATCCAGCCCCGCGCCGGCGAAGCGCGTCTGCAGCCATGCTTCGCCGGGGTCCATGTCCTCAACGGCAACGGCGATGCCACCGGCCTGGAGTGGATTCGCGAAGCAGGCCTGCTGACCACCCCGATCGGCATCACCAATACCCACAGCGTCGGCGTGGTGCGCGATGCCTTGATCGCCGCCGAACGCGCAAGCCTGGCCGATCCATCTACCTACTGGTGCATGCCGGTGGTGATGGAAACCTACGACGGCGTACTCAACGACATCTGGGGGCAGCATGTGCGCTCCGAGCATGTCCTCGCCGCGCTGGCTGATGCCAGACCGGGCCCTGTCAGCGAAGGCGCGGTCGGCGGCGGTACCGGGATGATCTGCCATGAATTCAAGGGCGGCATCGGCACCGCCTCGCGTAAGCTGCCGGCGGAGCAGGGCGGCTGGACGGTGGGCGCGCTGGTCCAGGCCAACCATGGGCAACGGCGGGAGTTGCGGGTCGATGGCTATCCGGTCGGGCGGGTACTGGACGATCTGCCGTCACCCTTTGCCGAACGCGGCGAGCCGGGCATGGGCTCGATCGTGGTGGTGCTCGCCACCGATGCGCCGTTGTTGCCGCATCAATGCCAGCGCCTGGCGCAGCGGGCCTCCATCGGCATCGCCCGCACCGGTGGCGGTACCGAAGACTCCAGCGGCGACCTGTTCCTGGCTTTCTCCACCGCCGACCAGCAACTGCCGCCGGTGGGGTACGGGCGCACGGGCGTGGCGTTCTCCCAGGCGGTGGCGATGGTCAACAACGACCATATCAGCCCGCTGTTCCGCGCCGCGGCGGAGGCGGTGGAGGAGGCGATCGTCAATGCGCTGCTGGCCGGGGTGGACATGCGCACGGCAAGTGGCACGCGGGTGCCGGGGCTGACCGGGGAACGCCTGCTGGACGCGCTGCGCCAGACAGGATGGAAACCCGCCCGCCCGTGACCAGGGCCCCGAGGCCCGCTCAGGCGATCCGCCAGCCACCCAGCCCATCCAGCTCCAGATGATGACTGTGAAACCCCGCCAGGGTCGCCCGATGGCCGACGCTCACCAGCATGCTGTCGGCCATGCGCTCGCGCAGCAGGCCGTACAGCGCGTGTTCCAGCCCTTCATCCATGGCTGAGGTGGATTCGTCGAGGAACACGATCCGCGGTTTGTTGAACAGCACCCGGGCAAAGGCCAGGCGCTGTTGCTCGCCGACGGAGAGGATTCGCGCCCAGTCGTTGCTGTCGTCGAGCTTGTCCACCAGGTGCCCGAGATTGACCTCGCGCAGGGCCTGGGCCAGGCGTGGGTCATCTTCCGGCGACCCCGTCGCGGGATAGGCCACCGCCGTGCGCAGCATCCCCAGCGGCAGGTACGGCCGCTGCGACAGGAACAGCGCCTCGGTCCCGCCCGGGCAGCGCACCTCGCCCTCGGCATACGGCCACAGCCCGGCCACGGCGCGCAGCAGGGTGGTCTTGCCACACCCGGAAGGCCCCTTGATCAGCAGTGCATCACCCGCCTGCAGGCGCAGGTCGAAATCCTTCAGCAAGGCATGCCCGTCCGGGCGCAGCACCTGCATCCCGCGGATCTCCAGGGCGTCGGCCTCATTCACCCGCTGTACATGGGGCAGGGCGCGGGCCTCGGCGTTGGCGTCGAGAAAACCGGTCAGACGATCGAGAGTCGCGCGGTACTGGGCGAAGGTGTCGTAGGACTCGCGGAAGAACGACAGCGAATCCTGCACCTGGCCGAAGGCCTGCGAGGTCTGCATCACGTCGCCCAGCTTGATCGCCCCACTGAAGAAGCGCGGCGCCTGGAGAATGAAGGGGAATACCACCGCCACCTGGCTGACCGCGAGGTTGAAGCCGTCGAACTTCAGATTCCGGTAGACCAGGGCCCAGACATTGCGGATCAACGCCATGAAGCGCCCCAGCAGGGTATCGCGCTCGATGGCCGCGCCTTGATAGAACGCCACGTTTTCCGCGTACTCGCGCAGGCGCATCAGGGCGTAGCGGAAGTTCGCCGTGAGTTTTTCGTTGAGGAAGTTCAGGCGGATCAGCGGCTTACCCAGCTTGAAGGCGATCCACGTCGCGACCAGCACATACACGTACACCGCGAACACCATCGCCCGCGGCACCTCGACCCCGGCCACGCTCAGCGGCGCCGACAGCCCCCAGAGAATCCCGGTGAAGGCCACCAGCGACACCAGCGCGCTGATCGCCCCCAGCGACAGGCTGACTGAACCGGCGACGAAGGTGGTCACGTCCAGTTCGATACGCTGGTCCGGGTTGTCCACCGGCTGTTCCAGGAACTGCCCGCGGTAGTAGGCGTCGCCGTCCATCCAGTCGCGGGCCAGGCGGTCGGTGAGCCAGGTGCGCCAGCGGATATTGAAGGCCTGGGTCACGTAGTAGGTGAACAGCGCGCGCAGCACATGGATGCTCGCCAGCACCGCGAACACCCCGAGCAGGTACCAGAAGGCGGTCTGGTCCAGGCCCTGCAGGGCACTGTAGAAACCGTTGTACCAGAACGAAAACAGCACGTTCAGGCGCACCGCGAACAGCGCCAGGACGATCAGCAGGCTGTAGGTCAGCAACGGTCGCCAACTGTGTTTCGGGCTCAGGTAAGGGCCGGCGATCTGCCAGAACTGCTGACCCCAGCGGGTGCAGCGGATGGCCAGTTTCGCGCAGAGGGCGAGTGTGAAGAAGGTGATGAGGCAGGCGCCGGCCAGCCAGATCAGGCTGTCCTGCAGGGCTTGGTGCCAGTCCATTTCCATGGGCGGGGTTCCAGACGGGAGGTCTGGTCAGCGTAGATGAGTGGCAGGGCGGGGTGGGTGAAGGAATCTTAATCTCCAGCCAGGCACCCGGGGGCCCAACACCTCAACGGTTCTGCGTCACGCAGGGACTGTAGAGTTCCCAGATTCTGGTGGGCACGGGGATCAACATCAGGTTGCCGTTCACGATGACCGAGGTGACGCTGTACTTGTCCTGGCCTGTGTCTCGCGCGAAATGCCCTGCGGTTCCGGTCAGGTACGACTGGCCATTTTTCAGGAGCAGGGCGATGGCCTGCTTTCTGAAGGGCGCGTTCATGTCCGTGCCCTCAAGGTAGGGGAACACCATCACCGAGGTGCGTTTGGTGAAAACGTTGAAACGGTGTCCGTCACTCTCGGCAATGCAGCGCACATCTTTCGTAGTGAGGAGCGCATCGGTTCGGTAGGTGCCGTTGCTGAAGTCGACCATCAACAGGCTGTCGGCGGTAAGTACACCAATGCCTGGCGTAGGCTTGCAGGACGCGCCGCCGCCCAGCGCCATCACGCAATAGCTCATGGTCGATGTCGCGACGATGTCCTCCAGATGCAGGTCGCGCTTGAGCTGCTGGCGTGCCTCTGGTGTGTCATGGGCAATGCCGGCACAGGCAGTCAGCAGCGATAGGCTTGTCGCGAGAAGGGCAAGGCGAAACATGCAATTCAGTCCTTTGGGAGATCGAGCCATCCGTGGAACCCATACTGATAGCCAAGAGCCATCAATGGTGCGAACGATAGTGAATATCGAGGGGCGGGTGCAAGCGCGATGCTCAAGGGCCGCATCCGCGGCCCCAGGCAGTGGCGGCCTGGATTAGGCGGGCCGCGGAGGCTCGGGCTTGCGCATCAGCGCCTCCAGCATTGCCTCGCAGATTTCCAGCGAGTGTTGCGTCGCCCAGGCCAAGCGGGTCATCGGCCTGGACGCCATTTCGCACACCTGGCGGTTGGTCTCCATGGCGGCGGTCAGCGAGGTGGACAGGTGCACCAGCACATGCTCCAGGGACGTGCCCGGATTGATCGCGAGCAGCGGACTGTGGGTGCCACGGCAGGTGGCGAAATCGGTATGCGCGGTTTTCGGGGAGGGGCTTGATGCGGGTGGATCGGGGACGATCTTTTTCATTGCGAGACTCCTGGATCAGTGGAGCCGCCAGCCATTGTGGCCAGACAAAGGGAGGCGACTGTACGCAGGCTGGTCAACCGGAGATCCAGGAACCCGGCGCACCCGAAGGTGCCCCGCGCACAGCCGCCATGACTCGAATCGGCAGGCATGAAAAAGCGCCCGCCAATCGGTTGGGGCGCTGATGCGCTCCTGTATCTTGCGGGGGACCAGACCCGGTCGCTGAATTTGCAGCGACCGGCGAAGACTAGGACCCGCATTCCATGAGCGCAACGAGTTAAAGGGCGCAGAAGTATGATTGGGAAATTGCCTACGAGAAAGTCGGAAGCAGGGGAAATTTCGTAGCGATATGCGACGGCTGCAAGCCCATTCTTTCCCTGTAATGGGCTTTTCAGTCGTGGAGTACAGATGTACTCCACGGCTGATTCAAGCATCGGAAACGTCTTTATTGTGCGAAATCGGTCGACAACGACAGCGCCTTCCATTCCACCAGTTCCTGCTCGACCGCCCGATGCTTCGTCTCGATCCGTGCCAGTGCATCACTGCCCAGCGCCAGGCGCTGCGGCGGGTTGGCGGCATTGGCCAGGGTCAGCAGCGCCTCTGCCAGCTTCGCCGGATCACCCGGCTGGGCATGGTTGGCCGCCTCGGCGAAGTTGCGCATCACACCCACCGTAGCGGCGTAGTCCGGCAGCTCAAGGGCGGTCTTCAGCAGCGACTGCTCATCGAGGAAGTCGGTGCGGAAGAAACCGGGCTCGACCACGGTCACCTTGATCCCCAGCGGCGCCAGCTCCTGGTGCATGGCTTCGCTGATGCCCTCGACCGCGAACTTGGTCGCGCCGTACACGCCCCAGCCGACATAGGCCTGGTAGCCGCCCAGCGACGAAATATTGATGACATGACCACTGCGCTGCCGACGCATGTGCGGCAGCACGGCACGGCTGACATTGAGCAGTCCGAACACGTTGGTGGCGAACAGTCGCTCGGTTTCGCTGGCGCTGGTTTCCTCGACCGCGCCGAGCACGCCGAAACCGGCGTTGTTGACCAGCACATCGATCCGTCCGAAGCGCTTGATGCCGGCGGCGACGGCTTCGTGGGCCTGCGCCTCGCGGGTGACATCCAGACGCACCGCCAGCAGGTTCGGGTGTTGCCCGAGGCGCGCCTCGATATCCTCGGGGTTGCGCGCGGTGGCGATGACCGCGTCGCCGGCGGCGAGCGCCTGTTGCGCGATGAGGGTGCCGAAACCACGGGAAGCGCCAGTAATGAGCCAAGTACGCATTTCAACTTCTCCTGCATCCGACCCCACCCGTTGCGGGGCCTTCTCGATACGTGGAGCCAACTGTAAATCCGGCGGATTGCTGTGATAATCCCAGGAATCTTGCATTGGCTTGTGAGGAAAATTCAGCAATGAAGCCGATCAGCACGTCCGACCTTTCGCTGTTCCTGTGCATCGCCCGCCATCTCAACCTCAGCCGCGCCGCCGTGGAACTGGGCTTGACCCCCTCGGCGCTGAGTCATGCCCTGCGCCTGCTGGAAACCCGCCTGGCGGTGCGCCTGTTCAATCGCACCACCCGCAGCGTGGCCCTGACCGAGGCCGGCGAGCGCCTGTATCGGCGCCTGCAACCGGCGTTCCGCGATATCGCCGATGCCCTGGAAGACCTCAACAGCTTTCGCGATACGCCGTCGGGCAACCTGCGCATCACGGCCGGGCGCGCGGCGGCGCAGTTGGTGCTGTTGCCAGTGCTGCCGGGCTTTCTGAGGGCCTGTCCGGATGTGCGCGTGGAGATCGTCGCCGACGATGCGCTGGTGGATATGGTCGGTGCCGGCTTCGATGCCGGGGTGCGCCTGGGCGAACGCCTGCAGGCGGACATGGTGTCGCTGCCGATCGGGCCGAACCTGCGCTCGCTGGTGGTGGGCTCACCGGCGTTCTTCGAGCGCCATCCAGTGCCGCAGCATCCGCAAGACCTCCGGGGCTTGCCCTGTATCGGCCATCGGTTCCCCAGCGGCGCCTTGTATCGCTGGGAATTCGAGCGCGGCGGGATCCAGCTTGACGTGGAAGTGCAGGGTGCCCTGGTGCTCAGCGATGTCAGTCTGATGCTGGAGCCGGCATTGCAAGGGCTGGGCCTGGCGTATGTGTTCGAGGACATGGTCAAGGAGCACCTGGCGCGGGGGGAGCTGCGCCAGGTGCTGGGGGATTGGTGTCACTACTACTCGGGGTTTCACCTGTATTACCCGAGTCGGCGGCAGGTGCCGGGGGCGCTGCGGGCGTTCATCGAATTTGTACGTGGTTCTCAATGAATTCGGCTAACGCGGGCATGAGCCCTCAATTGTTCCAGGCGAAAACGGCATTGAAAATCTTCTCAATGTTCTGTTGAAGGTCACCGTCTTTTCGGTGGCTGTTCTGGAACTGGTCGTATCTGTGTGTGAATCGTTCCGCGATGGCTACCTTCGAATAGCCCGAGTCCTTGCGGAACCTGCCGTTTTTTGATGTGAAATAGTCTTCTGAAAATTCGCGGGGCAAGTAATTTTCTATTGTGTAGTCTTCGGTAATCCAGCAAAAGCTATTGGGTCTTTCTTCGCTCGGAAAGTCGCTCCATACCCGATACTTCACACAGGATTGATTCAGGCAGCGCTCGACGTCGTTTTCTCGAACGAAATCAAGATCTCGATCCATCACGACAATCGAGTTGTTGTTGACGCTGAACATGTCGATCAGGCCGGGTGCTCCGCTTGCTGAATAGTGACCGAGCATTGAGCCTCCGTAGAAAGAAAAACTGAAGTGCATGTTCTCGACAGGCATCTCCCTGTTGTTTTCTTCGCACCACAGCTTTAGCCAATGCAGCAGATAGATTCTGTCTGAGGCGCCCTCCACCCAGACGATGCCATTGGCCTGGAATATGTCACTTGGTCGAATACCCAGTCCGCGCATGGCCAGGGCGGGATTGGTAAGTTCGGACAAGGCGTGTCCATTCGCTTCGAAAAGACGAATTTTCGGTGTCGGCCAGATTCCTATGTCGATGAGTACGCTGGAGTGCGTGGACAAGAACAACTGGAGGTTGTTCTCTTCCGCAATTTCCGAAATCCTCTGTATCAGCAGCCGCTGCAAGGTCGGATGCAGATGAGTTTCGGGCTCTTCAATTACACATATTTCATCGTGCTTACCTTTAAGCCAGGCCAGTAACCCGCCGAACGCTCTCCAACCGGAGGGCAACGTCTTGATCGAGATACGGTTGCTCATGCTGTCATCATTGAGGTCGATGCTGAGTTCCCCGTTCGTCTCGATTCTCAGCACGCGCTTGTCCAGCCGGTCCGGCTGCGGAATTGTATAGAAGGCCTGGCCGCTTTGAAGCGGGAAGGATGCCAATCCGTTCAGGTGACTTGCATTGTCATTCAATACATCAATGAAGTCCTGCAGTGGGACGCCTGTCTCATCATGAGCGGTTCGCCAACTTATCCTGGCGGGGATGCTTTGCATGAGCGCTTCCAGTTTTTCTGGAGGCGTTGAAGCGGTTTGCAGCATCCAGCCACTGTAGGTGGCGATACTGTCGCCGGCATGGACAGAGAAATTTATAAGAGACTCGCCACCGCCCTTTGGTCTGAAGTGTATTTCAGTTTTGCAGTCAGCAAAATCGAGGTAGGCCAGCGCGAGGGTAGGGTCAGTTGTATTTTCCCGTGATAGCGTTTTCAAAACCTCGAAGTCCTTGATCGCTCGCACCATGTCAAGGACTGTTGACTTTCCGCCGCCGTTCGGCCCGACGAAGATGTTTATTGCAGAGGCGCTGTACTGTGTGATTGAACTGGGGTCGAAAGCGCCATCGACCAAACATTCGTTGAGATGGAGGCGACGAAGAGCCATTAGCGAAAAAATCTTTACATGCAAAATATGGTCTTCCGAATGGCCAATATATGTTTTTCGGGCAGTCTAACAAATCCGCGGCAACTGCTCCCCCACCAGCCAGTCCACCACCCGTCGTCCACCAAACCGTGTCTGCATCTGCACGAAGCCGTGCCCATCCTCGACCACCCGGCCGATCTGCGCCGCGTCGCGGGCCAATGGATGCGCACGCATCACCTCCAGCAGTGCCTCGGCATCCGCCGCCGCACAGATCGCCACCAGCTTCCCTTCATTGGCCACATACAACGGGTCCAGTCCGAGCAATTCACAGGCCGCCTCCACCTGTGGCTGCAGCGGAATCGCGGCTTCTTCCAGGAGCATTCCGACCCCGGACTGCCCGGCGATCTCGTTGAGCGTGGTCGCCAACCCGCCCCGGGTGGGATCCCGCAGCACCCGCAGTCCCGGGACCACCGCCAGCATCGCGGCCACCAGTTCATGCAACGCGGCGCTGTCCGAGAGAATCTGCGTTTCGAATTCCAGCGATTCACGCTGCGACAGAATCGCCACGCCATGCTCGCCAATGCTCCCGGACAGCAGGATCACATCCCCCGCACGCGCACGCGCGCCGCCGGTGTCGATCCCGGCCGGTACCACGCCAATCCCGGTCGTGCTGATGAACACGCCATCACCCTTGTCGCGCTCGACCACCTTGGTGTCGCCGGTGACGATCGCCACCCGGGCCTCGCGGGCGGCCTGGCCCATTGAGTCGGCGATGCGCTTGAGATCGGCCAGGGCAAAGCCTTCTTCGAGGATGAAACTGGCCGCCAGGTACAACGGCCGCGCGCCGCTCATGGCGACGTCGTTGAGGGTGCCATGCACGGCCAGGCTGCCGATATCGCCACCGGGGAAGAACAGCGGCGAAATGACGTGGGCATCGGTGGCCATGACCAGCCGCTCACCCGGCGTCAGCACCGGGGTCAGCACGGCGCCGTCGTTGCCCTGGCGCAGCCAGGGGTTGTCGAAGGCGCCGAGGAAGATTTCCTCGATCAACTGCGCCGAAGCGCGGCCGCCGGCGCCGTGGGCCATTTCCACCTGGCCGCGACGCAGGTCGAGGGGGCGGACATAGCCGCGCTTGACGGGAGAACGGGCGTTCATGCTGGCTGTACCTCGATGTCCTTGTAGCGCCCGTAGGCGTAATGCGCGGCGCAGGCGCCTTCATTGGAGACCATGCAGGAACCCACGGGGTTCTCCGGGGTGCACACCGTGCCGAACAGCCGGCAGTCGATCGGCCGCTTCTGCCCGCGCAGGATCGGACCGCAGGCGCAGGCCTTGTGGTCGGGCACAGAGCGGTAGTCCAGGGCGAAGCGGACTTCGGCGTCGTGACGGGCGAACGCCGGACGAATGCGCCGGGCGCTGGCCGGCATTTCACCAAGACCGCGCCATTCGAAACTGTCGCGCAGTTCGAAGACGTCCTCCATCAATGCCTGCATCGGCCGGCTGCCGGCGTCGCTGACGGCGCGGATGAACTGGTTTTCCACTTCGGCGCGGCCATCGTTGACCTGCTGCACCAGCATCAGGATGGCTTGCAGCACGTCCAGCGGCTCGAAGCCGGCGATCACCACCGGCTTGCGGTAGCGCCGGGCGAACTCGCCATAGGGCGCGGCGCCGATGACCACGCTGACATGCGCCGGGCCGACGAAGCCGTCCAGCGGCACCGCCTGCTCGGCTGGGGTGTCGAGAATATGGGCGATGGCCGGGGGAGTGAGGACGTGGCAGCAGAGCACGCTGAAGTTGTCCAGCCCGCGCCGCGCCGCGTCGCGGATCACCAGGGCGGTGGGCGGCGTGGTGGTCTCGAAGCCGACGGCGAAGAACACCACTTCGCGCTGCGGATTGGCCTCGGCGATCTTCAAGGCGTCCTGCGGCGAGTAGATCATGCGGATATCCGCGCCCCGGGCCTTGGCCCGCAGCAGCGACAGACCGTCGGACGCGGGCACCCGCAGGGTGTCGCCGTAGCTGCAGAGAATCACCCGCTGCTCCAGGGCCAGGCGGATGGCCAGGTCGATGCGCCCGATCGGCAGCACGCACACCGGGCAGCCGGGGCCGTGGATCATGCGCAGGTTGTCCGGCAGCAGGTCGCTGACGCCGTAGCGCGAGATGGCGTGGGTATGACCGCCGCAGAACTCCATGAAGCGGTATTCCCGCTGGGGATCGGCCGTCTGCTGGATGCGTGCGGCGATCTGCCGGGCCAGCTCGCCGTCACGGTATTCGTCGATGTACTTCATGGCTGCGGCGCCTGTTCGAGTTGCTTGAAGATGTCCAGGGTGCGCTGCGCTTCTTCCGGGTCGATCAGGCCGAGGGCGTAGCCGACATGGACGATCACGTAGTCGCCGAGCTGCACGCCGCTGACCAGGGCCAGGGAGATTTCCTTGCGGATGCCGCCGAGGTCGACCAGTGCCTGGTCGTCGTCGCGCAGCTCCACCACGCGGGCGGGAATGGCTAGGCACATGCGGTGAGGTCCTCCAGTGGTTCGACGCTCGGGCGGTCCGCCGCGCCGAGCCGGGCCGCGACCCAGGCCTGGCCCAGGGCCAGGCCGGCATCGCCGCAGGACACGCTGCGCGCGCAGTACACCCGGCGGCCCTGGGCGAGCAGGTGCTGTTCCAGGTGCTGGGTGAGCAGCCGATTGACGAAGCAGCCACCGCCCAGCAACACCGGCAGATCGGAGGAGTGCGCGGCGACCCAGTCGGCCAGGGCCGCGGCGAGGGTCAGGTGAAACAGCGCGGCGCCTTGCCCGGCCTGGCCCTGATCGGCCAGCTCGAACAGACGACTCAGCAGAGGCAGCAGGTCCAGGCGGCCATCGCTGCGCAGATGCCAGAGGCCATCGATACCAGGCGCGGGCGCGTGCGCCAGGTAATCGCTGGCCTGGCGCTCCAGGGCAATCGCCGCCTCGGCTTCGAATGCCTGGCGCACGCTCAGGCCGAGAATCCCGGCGGCCACGTCGAACCAGCGCCCGGCGCCGCTGCTGAGCGGACAATTGAGACGGCGTTCGAGCATGCGGGCCACGGTGCTGGCGGCGCTGGTGCCCACCAGCGGTTCCAGGCGCGCGCTGATTTCGTCGGCGCGCCCCAGCAGGTGCAAGGCCGCCGCCACCAGCCGCCATGGCTCCCGCGCGGCGCTGTCGCCGCCAGGCAGCGGCAACGGCAGCAGCGCGCCAAGGCGCCGCCAGGCGCTGTCATCGACCCACAGCAGTTCACCGCCCCAGGCCTGGCCGTCGCTGCCCAGGCCGACGCCATCCAGCGCCAGTCCCAGCACCGGGCCCCGCAGGCCATGCTCGGCGCGCAAGGCGGCGATATGCGCGTGGTGATGCTGCACGCCAAGCGCGGCAACGCCCAGGCGCGCGGCGGTTGCGAGGGCCACGCGGGTGCTGTGGAAGTCCGGGTGCAGATCGTGAGCGACGGCCCGCGGCGGCGCTTCGGCGCAATCGAGCAAGCGCTGCACGGAGGCTTCCAGCGCCAGGCAATTGTCCGCCTCGCCGAGGTCGCCATGCACCGGCGACCAGATCACCTGGTCGCCCTGCAGCAGGCAGGCGCTGTTCTTCAGCCAGGCGCCACAGGCCAGCACGGGGGGCCAGACCTCGGCGTTCGGCAGGGGCTGCACGCGCAGTTCAGTCATGGTGAACCTGCCTGTGCGTGGTCTTGTCCTGGCCATCGAGCAGCCAGTCCAGCCAGGCCTGCATGCCGCTGCCATCGCGGGCGCTGAGCTGGATCACGGGCAGCCCCGGGTTGACCCGGTGCGCGTATTCCAGGCAGCGCTCGACATCGAAGTCCAGGTGCGGCAGCAGGTCGGTCTTGGTCAGCACCATCAGCCTGGCGGCGGCGAACATGTCCGGGTACTTCAGCGGCTTGTCCTCGCCCTCGGTCACCGAGAGGATCGCCACCTTGGCCGCTTCGCCCAGGTCCCACAGGGCCGGGCAGACCAGGTTGCCGACGTTCTCGATGAACAGCAGGCCGGCGGGGCCGCGAGGGGCGAGCGGGCGCAGGGTGCCGGTCACGGTGGCGGCACTGCGCGGGGCCAGGGGAGAGGGGCCATGCCCTTGCGCATGCATGGCGGCGTGCAACGGCAGCCGCGCATAGGCCTCGGCGACCATCCGGGCGTCCAGGTGGCAGCCCTTGCCGGTATTGACCTGGATCGCCGGCACACCGGTGGCGCGAATGCGCTCGGCATCGTTGCTGGTCTGCTGGTCGCCTTCGATCACTGCCAGCGGCAGTTGCGGCCGACGCTGGCGCAGGGCATCGAGGGTGGCGCAGAGCAGGGTGGTCTTGCCCGAGCCGGGGCTGGATACCAGGTTCAGCGCCAGCACGTCGTGACTGTCGAAGGCCTGGCGGTTGCGCGCGGCATGCCGGTCGTTCTCGCCGAGCACGTCCTGTTCGAGGCGGATGGTACGCGACTGGCTGACGCCGGGCAGCGACACCCCGGCGGCGCCCTGGCCGTAATGCAGGTCGCCACCGACAGCCTCGGTGGCATGGGAATGGCCGCTGGAGCAGCCGCAGACGACGCACATGGCGTGTTCTCCTGTCAGTGATCCTCGACCTGCAGGTCGAGAATGCGAAGTTCGGTACCGCCATTGGGTTGCAGCCAGAAACCGCCGCAATGGGGGCAGGGCGCGCCGCGCTGGAGCAGCGGCACATTGACCGAGCAGTCCAGGCACCAGGCCTGGCCGTCGGGTTGTTCGATATCGATCGTCGCGCCGGCCAGCAGGCTGCCGGGGGCCAGGGCTTCGAGGGCGAAGCGCAGCGCCTCGACTTCCACGCCGGCCAGCTTGCCGGCCTCCAGGCGCAGGCGGCTGACCCGGGCGAACGGATCCTGGCGCGCGGCGGCTTCGACGGCGGCGAGAATGCCGCCGGCCAGACTGACTTCATGCATGACACGGTGCTCCAGGGGCAATCGCGGTGGTGTCCAGTTCACAGGCCAGGCAGGGGTCGAACACCGCCAGCAGCAGTGCGGCCCGGCGCGCCGCCGTACCGTCGAGAGGCAGGGCTTCCAGCGCGCGGGCCAGGGTGCCGCGAGGATGCAGATTCCATTCGGTGGGCGCCAGTACCTGATAGTCGTGGATCGTTTCACCTTCCAGGCGTACACGGTGCAGCAGCAGGCCCCGGGCGGTCTCGCACCAGGCGATGGCCTGGCCCGCGCCGAGGGACAAGGCGCCGCAGGCCAGCGCGGCGGCCTCGGGCTGGCTCAGCGCGACGAAATCCGCCAGGCGCGCGCCCAGGCGCAGCCAGGCGCTGTCGTAGCGCACCGGCGCGGCGTCGCGCAGGCGGCTCCAGGCACCGGTCTCGCGGGGTTCGCCATGCACGTGCGGCGCCAGGACGAAATGCTCCTCGGCGCCGAGCCGCAGGCCGATGTCGAGCAGGGTCCGGCGATCGACCGGCAGTGCCTGAACGGGCATCGGCAGGGCCTCGGCCTGCTCGCGACATTCATGCAGCAGGCGGGCGAGCGCGTGCCGCCCGCGACCGCTCCAGTCCACCAGGGCCTGGCGCGGGTCGGCCTGCCAGTGGCGCAGCCAGTCCCGCGCCGAGCCCTCGAACCAGGCGTCCAGTGGCATGTCCAGGCCGGGTGGCGACGCGGGTGTCTCGCTCAGCAAGCGTGGCCAGTCGAGCAGGAACAGGCGCAGATGCTCGCGACGGTTTTCCTCGCGCAGGGCCTGGCGGGCCGCCGCGTCGGGCTCGGCGCCGCCGTGCAGGGCGGCGCGCACCGCCAGTTCCGCGGCGATGCGGTGGGCTCGCCCGCACAGGCTGTAGAGCAACGGCAGGCGCTGCGCCGCGGCTTCGGGTGGCTGGCCGCGCAGCAGTCTACCGGCCAGCGGCGTCCGCCCGCCGACCAGCGCCGGTCGTTGCCCCGGGCGGACCCGTAGCGAACCGGCCAGGTGCGCAAGGTTCATGCGCGGTTCTCCAGCAGCCCGAACAGCAGGCGCCGGCGCCCCGGATCGGCCGGCGCCGCGGCGGGAGGCCGGCGCAGCAGCGACAGCACCTGCGTGGCCGTGTCCCGCGCGGCCTGGGCATCGATGAAATCGAACATCGGCGAGAACAGCGAGCAGCTCTGGTAGTGGCCGCATACTTCGTCGTCGAAGCTGGCGAAATCCAGGCGCTCCTCGCCGATCCGGTATTCACGCACGCAGCCTTCGGCGGGGCGTGGCTGGTCGTCGCCGGGCAGCCAGACCAGGTTCATGCACCAGGGCGTGATGAGGATGCCGAGCCATCCGGCCTGGGCATCCGGGCCGATCTTCTGCCAGGCGAAGCCAAGCGTCTCCACCGCCAGCCCCGGGTGCAGCAACGGCAAGCCGCGCATGCGGGTCTCGGCGATCTGGCGAAAGCGCGCGGCCAGGCCGGCGATCTGCAGGTTCGGCTCAGTCATCGATCACCATGAACTGTTCGGCGGCGCCGTCGCAGATCGGGCAGCGCCAGTGCGTGGGCAAGCGGGAAAACGGCGTGCCGGGAGGAATCTGCCAGACCGTGTCGCCTTCGGCGGGGTCGTAGACCCACCAGCAGATCTTGCACTCCAGGCGTGCGTCGTCGGCCAGGCGGCTGGTGTCGCCCAGGTAGCTGCCTTCGAAACTCATTGGCCGGACTCCTGGCATTCCTCGCGGAACCACTGGATCACGTCGGCGAAGCGCTCCAGCGAGTCGGCCAGGTCTTCCGGGGCGGCGAGCAGCACTTGCGGCAGGTCGGTGATTTCGATGGTGTCGAGGATCAGCGCGTCCTGGGAGTTGAAGTAGCGCACCCGCCAGCAGTTGGCGACCCGGGTGTTGCTGATCCGGCAGTTGCCGTAGCCACGGGCCAGGGCCAGTACCTCGCCTTCGCCGAGGCGGCTGTCGAGGAAGGGTACGTCCTGTTCGGACAGCGGCAGCAGGGTCAGGTTGATCACATGCGCGGGCTGGTCCGGCTGCCAGTGCTGTGTACGGTCCTGCAGTTCGGTGAGGATCGCCGGGGCGTTCATCACCCCGGCGGGCAGGGGCAGCACGGCGCTGAAGGCCTGCAGCGAAGTGTCGATGCGCGCCGCATGCTTGAGCAGCGACGGCGCCGGGGCCACCTCGACATGGTCGCGACCGGCCCCGAACACGCGCCAGACGCCGGCGAAGATCGACTCCTGGATGCGCACGCCGGCCGGTCCGCCGATCCGCGCGCTGACCTCGCCCTCGCCGAGCAACTGGTCCAGCAGTTGCCGGTCCTGGTCGCTGTAGCCACGCAGATCGAGCACGGGGGTGGCCGCGCCGCGCAACCGTTCGAGGATCTCGTCCAGTGCCTGGCGCGCGCCGGGCGCGGCCTGCAGCGCCTCCGCCCGTGGCAGTTGCGGCGCGACATGGGTGGCCATGCCCTGGGGCATGGCGATGTATTCCAGGCTGGCATCGTCCTCCGGCTGGGAGCCGGGACCGATATCCAGCAACGGGATGTAGTTCAGCGGGTCGAAACTCTGGGCACCGTTCACTGGCAACCTCCGGCGGCGGGGTGGCTGGCTTCGCTGCGCAGCGGGATCAGCGCGTTGCTCTGCTGCAAGGCGTTTTCCGCCAGGCGCAGGTACACGTCCCAGTCGCGCATGCCGTCGATCTGGGTCACATAGCCGCCATCGCGCAGCCAGATGATGCTCGGCCAGCGACGCAGGGCGAAGCGTTCGGCCAGGGCCTCTTCATCGGCGCGGCGGCCGACGCCGATGCGCAGGTGGCAGCCATGGCGCAGGGTCAGGACCTGGCACAGCTCCGGCAGGACCACCGCGACATCCAGGCATTCCGGGTAGCGCACTGGATCGCCGCAGAGCAGCAACAGGGCTTCGCCGGGCTGGGCGAGCCAGGCGTCGACGCTGTCCAGGTCGATCCAGCTGGCGGCGAACTCGTCGACCAGGCGCTGCACCAATGGCGGTGGAACAGGGGATTCGCTCATGGTTGTTCCTTGGCAAGGGGCTGGCCGAGCAGGCCGGCCAGGTCCTCGGCGCTCATCGCCGAGGGCAGGGTGAAGGCGGCGTCCTGGCTGCTCGCGTCGCCGAGCAGGGCGGCGTCCAACAGGGCCAGAGTGGCGTCGATTTCCGCGGCGCGTTCGGCGCTCAGGCGTTCCCGTGCGGCATCGAGGAACGCCAGCAGCCAGTCGCCGACGCGGCACTCGCCGATCAGCGCGGTGTCGATCCAGCGTTGCCGGCCGTGGCGGTCGAGGCCCAGCGCGGCGCCGGGACGGCTGTCGAGTACCCGCATGGGCAAGCCGATGCACATCTCAGTGGCGCCGCGCGAGGATGCGTTCGTCGCCGACCCGGCAGGCGTCCTGCGCGCTGGGCCGTTCGTGCTCGTAGCGCTGCAGGTCGAGGTGCCGCAGGGTCACGGCGTCGTCGCCGGACAGGTCGGCGGTCCGTGGCCGCGGCGCCGCGCCCCAGTCCGCGAGGACCTCGACGGCCGCCTCCAGGGTCAGCTCCAGCGCGTCCTTGACGCAGGGCCGCAGGCTGCCGCCGTAGTCGTCCAGGCGCTCGGGCTGGCAGCCCATCAGCAGGACCTTGCGCGGATAGTGGCCGGTGAGCTGGGCGAGCATCAGCACTTCCTGGAAACCGGTCTGGTGCAGGCTGAGCTTCTTCACCCCGAGAAAGCGCGGCACTTCGTCGTCGGCGACGAACTTCAGGGTGCCGGGGGCCATGTTGTAGTCCACCGCGTCGAAGATCAGCAGGTAGTCGGCCTGCTGCACATGCTGGATCAGGTACAGGCCCTGGGTGCCGCCGTCGATCAGGGTGACGTTGGCGGCGAATTCGTAACGCTGTTGCAGGGCTTCGACGCAGCGCACGCCGAAGCCTTCGTCGGCCCACAGCAGGTTGCCGATGCCGAGCACGGTGATGCGTGGCAGGGGAGTGGTGTCGGTCATTTCTTGAAGCTCTTGTAGCCGGACAGGATGCCGCCGATCAGGTTCAGGCGACCGCAGATTTCCTCGCGCAGGGCGGCGTACACGTGAAGCATGATGAACAGGATCATCAGCCACATGCCCAGGCGATGCAGGACGTGGACATTGTTCGACTGGCCCAGCAGCGGCAGGGCCCAGCCGAACAGGCGTTCCTGCCAGGAGCCGACCTGCGCCCCTTCGCCGTACAGGGCGAAGCCGCTGACCAGCATGAACAGCGAGGTCAGCATGAACACCAGGACCATGGCCAGGCGCGACAGCGGGTTGTGCCCGAACACCGGCGCCGGTATCGGGCCGATGAACAGGTAGTAGCGCAGCCAGGCGGCGAAGTCGCGCCAGTATTCCCTGTTGCCCAGCGGTATCCAGAACAGTTCGCGGGCGTGGTGGTTGCCCACCAGGGCCCAGTAGGCGCGTCCGACCAGGCCGATGGCGAACACATAGCCCGCGGCGAAATGGGCGAAGCGGATATAGCCCATCAGGAAGCTGGCGCTGGCTTCGCCAGGCTGGGTCGGCGGCGGCTCGCCGATGAAGTAGCCGGTGACCGCCAGCACCACGATGCAGGCGGCGTTGATCCAGTGCCACAGGCGCACGGGCGCCTCGTACACATACTCGCTGTGCCCACTGAGCGGGGCGTGATGCTCTGACATGTCGTCACCTCGAAGGCGCCGGGCGCGCGGGCACCCGGCGATTGGCCACGGGCCCGTTCAACGCACGGTGACCGTGCTCAGCTCGGCGCCATCCTCGCTCATCACGTGGGTGGCGCAGGCCATGCAGGGGTCGAAGGAGTGCAGGGTGCGGAGGATTTCCACCGGCTGGTCGGCGACCGCCACCGGGGTGTTGAGCAGCGCCGCCTCGAAGGCGCCGATCTGGCCCTTGCTGTCCCGCGGGCTGCCGTTCCAGGTACTGGGGACCACGCACTGGTAGTTCTCGATCCTGCCGTCCTTGATGCGGATCCAGTGACCGAGGGCACCCCGCGGCGCGGCGACGCTGCCGACGCCCTTGGCCTCGGCGGGCCAGGTCTTCGGGTCCCACTTGTCGACGTTGGCGGTGGCGCGGTCGCCGTTGCGGATGTTGCCCATCAACTCGTGCCAGTCGTCGAGCATCATCTCGGCGCAGTACTCGGCTTCCAGGGCGCGGGTCAGGGTGCGGCCGATGGTGCTGGGCAGCAACTGCCGGGCGTCGTAGTCGGTCACCTTCAGGCCGAGGGCCTTGGGCAGATCGTGGTTGACCGCCTGCAGCGAGCTTTCCAGTTGCGTCTTGACTCGCTGGCAGTGCGGGTTGCCCTGTAGCGCATGGGCATAACCGAGGATGTAGCGGGCCAGCGGGCCGACCTCCATGGCGTGGCCACGCCAGCGCGGCGACTTGACCCAGGAATACTTGGCGCTTTCGTCCACTTCCTCGATGGCGGTGCGCGTGCCCTTGGTCCGCGCGCCCAGTTCGTAGTGCGGCTCGGTGATGCCGTCCCAGGGGTGCAGGCCCTTGTCGTTGTCCGGGTACTGGTACCAGGAGTGGGTGACGAACTCCTGCACCTGCTCCGGGTCGCGCACGTCCACCGGGTGGATCTCGTTCCAGTTGCCGTTGAGGATGGCGCCGCCGGGCAGCTGGTTGGTGCTGTCGTCGTAATTGACCTTGGCGTAGGTGCCGTAGTCCATGACGTTGCTCGCCGCCAGGCCGCCGCCGTGCAGCCAGCCCTTGTCCTTGTACAGGGTGCCGATGGCCAGCACGTCGGGCACGTAGACGTTGCGGCAGAACTCCAGGGCCTCGTCGATGCGCGCCCGGACGAAGTTCAGGCGCTCCATGTTCAACGGTGCGCCGGCGGCCAGGTCGCCGTCGATGTTGATCGCGCAGGGCACGCCACCGACCAGGTAGTTGGGGTGCGGGTTCTTGCCGCCGAAGATGGTGTGGATCTTCACCCACTCCTTCTGCAGGTCGAGGGCTTCGAGGTAGTGGGTCACCGCCATCAGGTTGGCTTCGGGCGGCAACTGGTAGGCCGGGTTGCCCCAGTAGCCGTTCATGAACGGGCCGAGCTGACCGCTTTCGACGAACTTCTTCAGGCGGTTCTGCACGTCGCGGAAGTAGCCGGGCGAGGACTTCGGATGGGCCGGCGAGACCATCTGCTGCAGGGCCGAGGTGGCCTTGGGGTCGGCCTTGAGCGCCGAGACCACATCGACCCAGTCCAGCGCGTGCAGGTGGTAGAAGTGCACGGCGTGGTCGTGCACCTGCAGGGTCTTGGCCATCATCTCGCGGATCAGGTGGGCGTTGGGCGGAATGCGGATGTCCAGCGCGTCTTCCACCGCGCGCACCGAGGCCAGGGCGTGGCAGCCGGTGCAGACGCCGCAGATGCGTTCGACGAAGGCCCAGGCATCGCGCGGGTCGCGGCCCTTGAGAATGACTTCGAGGCCGCGCCACATGGTCCCGGTGGAGACCGCATTGCGGATCACGTTGTTGGCGTCGAGGTTGACCTCGACCCGCATGTGGCCCTCGATGCGGGTCACCGGGTCGACGACGATGCGCCGGCCGCTGTTGTCCAGGTCGAAGCCCTGGGTGGAGTAATTGCTCATCGATCAGGTTCCCTGTACTGCATTCAGGCGTCGTGCGTGGTGGTGTGCGCCTTGCCGTTGCTGGCGCGCTTGAGGGCGGTGACCGCGGCATGCGCGGCGATGGCCGCGCCCACCGTGCCGGCGGCGGCCAGGCCGATGCGGTCGG
The DNA here is from genome assembly GCF_900188455.1 of Pseudomonas japonica. Lineage (GTDB taxonomy): Bacteria > Pseudomonadota > Gammaproteobacteria > Pseudomonadales > Pseudomonadaceae > Aquipseudomonas > Aquipseudomonas japonica. The sequence goes on from NZ_FZOL01000003.1 coordinate 313,853, forward strand.
CGTTGGCTTCTACGCCGAAGGCGTTGATTCCGCTCTGGTGCTGGTAGAACGAGCCCTTGTCCCAGAAGCCTTCCTCGGAACAGCCGATGCAGCCGTGGCCGGACTGGATCGGGAAGCTGGTGCCGCCGTTCCAGCGCACGGTGGAGCAGGCGTTGTAGGTGGTCGGGCCCTTGCAGCCGACCTTGTACAGGCAGTAGCCCTTGCGCGCGGAGTCGTCGTCCCAGGCCTCGACGAACTGCCCGGCGTCGAAGTGCGGGCGGCGATAGCATTTGTCGTGGATGCGCTGGCTGTAGAACATCTTCGGCCGACCCTGGCGGTCCAGTTCGGGGATGCGGTCGAAGGTCAGCATGTAGGTGATCACCCCGGTCATGACTTCGGCGATCGGCGGGCATCCGGGCACTTTGATGATCGGTTTGTCGGTGATCACCTTGTGGATCGGCACCGCCTGGGTCGGATTGGGCTTGGCCGCCTGGACGCAGCCCCAACTGGCGCAGGAGCCCCAGGAGATGATGGCCTTGGCATCGCGGGAGATGCGCTTGAGCTGCTCGATGAACGGCTTGCCGCCGATGATGCAGCTCATGCCGTCCTGGTTCAGCGGCGGGTTGCCCTCGACGGCGAGGATGTAGTTGCCCTTGTAGCGGGTCATCACCTCTTCGAGGATCGCTTCGGCCTGGTGGCCGGCGGAGGCCATCAGGGTGTCGTCGTAGTCCAGGGAGATCATCGACAGCACCACGTCCTTGGCCAGCGGGTGCGCCGAACGGATGAAGGACTCCGAGCAGCAGGTGCATTCCAGGCCATGCAGCCACAGCACCGGCGTGCGCGGCTTGTTCTCCATGGCCCAGGCGATTTGCGGCATGAACGCCGGGCCCAGACCCAGCGACGTGGCGGTCAGTGAACAGAACTTGACGAAGCTGCGCCGCGAGATGCCTTGCCGGCGCATCACGTCATAAAAGGTTTCGATCAATTGGTTTTCCTCGGCCAGGCAGTCTTTTTTGCTTTTCAGTGGCCGGGAAGGCATTACAAGACCTGTGCCATTCGGTCGCAGGCGGATTCACGACCTTGGTCTAGACTCGCCGCCCCCGCATTTGCGGGACTTCGCCCCGGGCCAGGCGGGAGACTGGCGCGCGGGGCGGGGCACGGGTGGAAAGCGGGTTACCGCTTTGGTGGCGCGGGTGGAAAGGCCGTGATCAGGCGGGCGTCAGGTCGAGGCGGTCGTAGCCCTTGTAGCGGTAGAAGGCCCAGGACAGCGCCCAGGTCGCGACGAACAGGCCGACGATCAGGTAGCCGAGCAGGCCGAAGTTCTCGTTGACCCGGGCGACGAACGCCCAGGCGGCGCCTTCCAGGCCGAACTGTTCGGCGAGCAGGTCGAGGGCCTCCATGCCGCCGACCAGCAGGGCGACGAGGATCGAGGCCGCGGTGATGGTCATGTTGTAGTAGAGCTTGCGTGCCGGGCGCACTTCGGCCCAGCGGTAGGCGCCGGTCATCAGCACGCTGTCGGCGCTGTCCACCAGGGCCATGCCGGCGGTGAACAGGGCCGGGAAGACCATGATCGAGAGCATCGGCAGGTGCTGCACCGCCTGGCTCGCGGCAATGCCGAGCAGGCCGATCTCGGTGGCGGTGTCGAAGCCCAGGCCGAACAGAAAACCCAACGGATAGAGGTGCCAGCTGCGTCGCACCAGGCGAAACAGCGGACGCGCCAGGCGGGCGAGCAGGCCGCCGCCGGCAAGCATGCCGTGCAGTTCGGCTTCGCCGAGGCGCTCGCCCTGGCGCACGCGGCGGAAGGCGCGGTAGACCGAGCGCAGGATCACCAGGTTGATCAGCGCGACCAGCAGCAGGAAGCCCGCCGAGACCGAGGTGCCGATCACCGCGCCGATGCCGTGGAAGGCTTCCAGCTCGTCCTGCAGGCTGGCGGCACTGAGGGCGATCAGTGCCGAGGCGATGATCACCACACTGCTGTGACCGAGGGAGAAGAACAGACCGACGCTGGCGGTGGGCTGGCCTTCCTGGATCAGCTTGCGGGTGGCGTTGTCGATGGCGGCGATATGGTCGGCGTCCATCGCGTGGCGCAGCCCGAAGCTGTAGGCCAGCACCGCGGTGCCGAGCAGCAGGGGGTAGTCGCGAAAGGCCAGCAGGGCCCACAGCCAGGCCAGGCAGTTGACCGTGATCAGGCCGATGAACAGGGTGGTGACGGGGGACGTGCGAGGCATGCGGACTCCGGAGGCAGGCATGTTGTATGAGAATTATGAAAATCGTCATACAAGGCCTGTGCCAGCCTGGCAGTCACGAGCTGCGAGGTAAACCTTGTGGGAGCGAGCTTGCTCGCGAACGGCGGCGCAGCCGTCGTAAAACCTGAGTCCCAGGTCTGCCAGGCTCGCTCCCGCAACATTGATCTCGGCCATGTGTGTAGAGACCCGGGCCATTGGCCTGGAAACCTGGTTTGCACTCAGCCCCGCAAAGCGGAAACCTTCAATCCAGCGCCGGCAGGCGCAAGCGGAACACCGCCCCGCCTTCGGCATGGTTGCCGGCCTCCAGGGTGCCGCCAGCCCGCTCGACGATCCCGTAGCTGATCGACAGGCCCAGGCCGGTCCCTTTGCCGACCGGCTTGGTACTGAAGAACGGCTCGAAGATCTGCCCCAGGTGCTCCGCGGCGATCCCCGGCCCGTTGTCGCGCAGGGACAGGCTGGCCCAGCCCGGCTCGGCGACCAGCTCGATCCAGATCCGCGGCGGCGCACTGGCCGCGTCGTAGGCGTTCTGCATCAGGTTCATGAGGACCTGCAGCAGTTGCCCGCTATTGCCATGCACCCGTATGTCGGCGCCTGGCTGCCAGTGCACCTGCAGGTCCGGTGCGGTACCGCGGGTGATCCAGTGAATGGCCCGCTCGACCAGTTCGTTCAGCGACACCTCGCCCGGCTGCCCGCGATCCATCGCCGAGAAGCGCTTCAGCGCGCTGACGATATCGGCGGTGCGCTGGGCGCCCTCCAGGGTACCGTCGATCAGCGAGGGCAGGTCGGCCAGCAGCGGGTCGATGCGCAGTTGCCGGCGCAGGGCCTCGCGCTCCGCCACCGGCACCTCGCGATGCACCGCCGCCAGGTAGTCCTGCAGGCGCTGGCCATAGCCGCCAAGCACATGGGCGTTGGCCAGGACGAAGCTGATCGGATTGTTCAGCTCATGGGCCACGCCCGCCACCAGCCGCCCCAGTGCCGCCATCTTCTCGGCGTGCAGCAGTTGCTGCTGGGTGCGCTTGAGCGCTTCGTGGGCTTCGTGCAACTGCCGGTAGGCGTGCTTCAGTTCGCCCAGCGGCCGCCCGACCAGGACATGGCCTAGGCAGCGCCCATGCACGCCGCTGCGCACCGTGCAACTGAGGTCCACCGGCAGCAGGGCGCCATCGGCGCCGCGAAAGTTCACCTCCAGGTTGGCGCTGGCGTTGGCCTGGCGCAGCCCGCCGAGGACCTTGCGCAACTGCTCGACGCTGGTTTCGTCGCCGAGCAGGTCGTACACCGGGCTGCCGGGCAGGCGTTGTTCGTCGCGGCCGACCATCTCGCGCAGCGAATGGTTGGACTCCTCGATCAACCCCTGTGGATCGCAGGCCAGCAGGATGTCGGACATCGACCCGAGCAGCCCGGCGATGAACTGCTGCGACTGCTCCAGCTCGGCATTCTTCTGCTCCAGCTCGATCTCGTCCTGGACCAGTTGCGAATACACCTCGTCCATCTTGCCGATGACTTCGAGCCAGGCATCTTCATCGACATGCGGCGGTGGTGGTTTGCGGGCCATGGCGGGTCAGCTCGTCGGGTGCAGGTGGCTGTGGGCGCTGTCGGCCGCGTCCACCGGGATCAGGTTGAGCTGGCCATGGCGCACGCCGCGTTCCGCGCTCAGGCGTTCGGCGAAGGCCCGCACCCGTTGCACCGGACCCTTGAGCATCAGGCTTTCCAGACAGTGGTCGTGATCCAGGTGGACATGCTGGCTGGCGATGGTCAGGTCATGGTGGTCGTGCTGCAGGGTCATGACCCGCTCGGCCAGGGTCCGGGCATGGTGGTCGTAGACGAAACTCAGGTTGGCCACGCAGTGCAGCGACTCGGCCTGCTCGCGCAGGCGCGCTTCCTCGATATGCCCGCGAAGGATGTCGCGCAGGGCCTCGGAGCGGTTGCTGTAGCCCTGGGCGTGGATCAACCGGTCGAGGTCGGCGGCGAGCGCGTCATCGAGGGATATGGTCAGGCGTTGCATGCTTGTCTCCGGGTCAGTGCACGGTGCAGACCATGCAGGGGTCGAACGAACGCACGATATGCTGCACGGCCACCGGGGTGCGCTCGCCGGGGCGCACCGGCGCACCTTCCAGGGCCTGTTCCAGGGCGCCGGGAATGCCCTGGGCATCCCGTGGCGAGAAGTTCCAGGTGGTCGGCGCGATGATCTGGTAACTGGCGATGCGGCCCTGTTCGACGCGCAACCAGTGGCCGAGTGCGCCGCGCGCGGCTTCGGTCAGGCCGACCGCGCTGCCTTCGTCGGGCAGTTCGCAGGCGACGTAGTAGGGTTCCGCGGGACGCAGGGCGAGCAGCCAGCTTTCCATCAGCGGCACGACCCGCGCCAGTTCCAGCAGGCGCGCCAGCAGGCGGGTGTAGACGCTGCCGCCACAGCGCGCCACGGCCTGGCGCAGCAACGGCTGGGCGCTGATCAGTTGTCGGGCGATGGCCCCGGTTTCCAGAACCCGGCCACCCAGGCGCGGGGCCTTGTTCCAGGTGTAGGCGGCGGGTTTGTCCGGGTCCGGCTCGGTGATGCCCTGGGCCGGATGCAGCGGCCCGCCGCGATCGTCGAGCCAGGCGTGACAGGCGTCTTCGCGGATGCTGTCGAGTTCGAGTGGCAGCGCCTGGTCCAGCACGCTGTCCCAGAGGCCGCGGGCGAACGTCAGCGCACCGTCTTCCTGCGGATAGGCGCCGTAAGACAGGTACAACCCCGGCCCCTGGCCGAGGTGCTCCAGTCCGGCATCCAGGACGATGCGCAGGAAATGGCGCAGGTCGCCGTGTTCCGGCGCTTCGGCGTACCAGGCCCAGAGCTCGTCCTCGCTGCCCAGGTCGGCGATGCGCTGCAGCGGCGCGGCGAACAGCTCGGTTTCGAGGAACTGGCGAAACTCGCGGACGCGGGTCAGCAGGCGCAGGCGTTCGGCCGGGTCGATGGCCCGGGTCGAACCGCCCGGATGCACCGAGCCGGTATGCGGCCACTTGCCGCCGAGGGTGCCGATCAGGTCCAGCCAGCGCTTGCGCGCCGCCAGGGCCAGGCGCTGCTGGCTGCCGCTGTGCGGTGTGTAGCGCGCCACCGCGGCGGCGTACCAGGGCCGCTCGGCATACAGCGGGCGGACGAAGTCGGGCATGAAGAACAGGTAGAAGTGGCTGAGGTGATCGGCGAGGTTTTCCGTCGCCGCCATCAGGTTGGTCGCCACCAGGCCGTTGTGCGGTGCCTGCACCCCGGCCAGCGCGGCCAGGGCGCGAGACGCCGCCACCGACTGCGACACCGAGCAGATGCCGCAGACCCGTGGCGCGTAGACCAGCGCGTCGAGCGGCGGATGGTCGCGCAGGATCTGTTCGAAGCCGCGGTACAGGGTGGCGTTGACCTGGGCGCTGCGCACCCGGCCGTCATCGATGTCCAGTTGCACTTCGAGATCGCCTTCGACCCGGTTGAACGGGCCGACCAGCAGACGGGTCATGGTGGAGTCCTCAGCGGCGAGTCGGGCGGATGGCGGGGGCGATCAGCGCATGGTCGGCCGTGGCGTTCAGCCGGACACGCTCGGGCGTCGCCGATTTCGACAGCGCGGCGAGGGCGACGAACCAGGCCTTGGGCATGTCCGTGGGCAGGCCGATGGGAATCCCGGCGCGCTTCGGCGTCAGGTGGAAGCCGTGACCTGGTTCCTCGAAGCCCGGCGCCGTGCAGTTGATGCAGGCATAGCCGCCACGGGTGCAGGAGCCTTCGCCATTCCACAGGCGATTGTTGCAGTCGCCATGGGCCTGGGTGCCCTTGCAGCCGAGGTTTTCCATCATGCAGCCGAGATCCGACGGTTTCACCGCGCTGGCCTTGTATTCGTAGAACTCGTTGCGCGTACAGCCATGGTGGACCAGTTGGTCGGCATAGAAGCGCGGTCGGCCGAGGCTGTCCAGGTCCTGTTCGGCGAACAGCCCGGCGGCCAGGGCCATCAGGGTGTCGGTGACCCAGCCGGGGTGGGTCGGGCAGCCGGCGACATTGATCACCGGCAGGCCCTGGCGCGAGCGGTAGTCGCCGCCCAGCAGGCCGCCCCGGCGTTCGCCGTCGTATTGCAGGCCACAGGCATCGGTGGGGTTGTTGCCCGCCGCGGTGATGCCGCCGTAGGCCGCGCAGGTGCCGATGCCCAGGGTGTAGTCGGCCACCGCCGCCAGGCGCCGGACCCAGTCGATCATCGCCACCCCGGTGCCGGCGAGCATATGGAACCGCCCGGTGCCGTTGGGGCCGCGCAACAGCGAGCCTTCGATGCACAGCGCATCCAGGTGGGTGCGACCGCTCAGGCAGTCGTCGAGGATGGCCAGCACTTCGTCGCCGCTTTCCAGCGACAGCGACGGATGCCACAGCAGCTCGATCCCGGCGCCGCGCCAGAGTCCGGCGAAGTCCTGGGTGTCGGCGCACAGCAGCGACATGTTGCAGCCGCCACAGCCGCCGGATTGCAGCCAGAGCACGCGAAACGGGGTGGTCATGGCGCTTCCTCCAGGCCGAAACGGCGCAGTTTGTGCCGCAGGCCGACCCGCGACAGGCCCAGTTCGCGGGCGGTGTGGGTCTTGTTCCAGCGGTGGCGCAGCAGGGCTTCCTTGAGCAGGCTGGCCTCGATGGCGTCGAGCTGTTCCTGCAGGGTGCCGGCCAGGCCGGTGTTGGCCGGCAGACTGGCCTGGGCGGTCTGGGCCTGTCCCTGCAGGACTTTGCGGGAAAAGCTCCGTGCATTCACCTGGGACCCGTCGCACAGCGCGGCGGCGCGGTAGATCTCGTTGCGCAGTTCGCGGATATTGCCCGGCCACGGATAGCCGATCAGGCTGCCGAGGGCGTCGGCGGCGAAGCTCAGGTGGGGCAGGTCGAGTTCCTGGCGGGCGTCGGCGAGCAGCTTGTCGGCGATGGCGAGCAGATCGCCGCTGCGTTCGCGTAGCGGCGGCAGGGCCAGCGATACCCCGGCCAGACGGTAATACAGGTCGCTGCGAAAACGTCCGGCCTGGACTTCGGTCTCCAGGTCGCGGTGGGTGGCGGCGACGATGCGCACATCGACCCGCACCGGTGTGGTCGCGCCCACCGGGCGCAGTTCGCCTTCCTGCAGGACGCGCAGCAGCTTGACCTGGAACGCCGGCGAGGTGTCGCCGATCTCGTCGAGGAACAGCGTGCCGCCATGGGCGCGCTGGATCAGCCCGACATGGTCCTGGTGCGCGCCGGTGAAGGCGCCGCGTTTGTGTCCGAACAGCTCGGATTCCAGCAGGGTATCCGGTAGCGCCGCGCAGTTTTCCATGACGAAGGCACTGCCGGCGCGCGGGCTGGCGTAGTGGATGGCCCGCGCCAGCAGTTCCTTGCCGGTGCCGGACTCACCCAGCAGCAACACCGACAGGTCGAAGCGCGCGACCCGCGCGGCCAGCTCGCACAGTGCGTCCAGCGGGCTGCCCGGGGCACGCACGATGCGGCTGAAGTCGAAGGCCTCGCGGACCTTGTCCAGCGCCTGCTGGTTGCGCCGGCGCAGCACCGGCGTGGCGGTGCGCAGTTCGACGTCGAGTCGCTGCATGTGGCTGTGCAGGGCGTGGCTTTCGGCGGCATTGCGCACGGTGTTGAGCAGGTGCTCGGGCAGCCAGGGCTTGAGCAGGTACTGGTAGATGCCGGCCTGGTTGACCCCGGCGATGATGTCTTCGGAATCGGTGTAGCCGGACAGCACGATGCGCACCACCTCCGGCCAGCGCTCGCGCGCCTCCTTGAGAAACTCGATGCCCTGCATGCCGGGCATGCGCTGGTCGCAGAGGATCACCGTGACCGGGTGACGCTCGAGCAGGTCGCGGGCCTGCTCGGCGGAGTCGGCCAGGAGCACCTGGAACTCGTCGGCGAGCACCCGCGACAGCGCCTCGCGGGAGCGCAGTTCGTCATCGACGACGAGGACGGTACGGACGCTGGAGTCAAAGCTTTCGTGAGAGGACATGGAAGCCGCTTTCAGGTGTCGGGAAGCACGGGCGCGGAGCCCGAGATGGCGGAATGATGACATCCGCTGGCAGACACCGGAAGGGCGTGGGCGGGATTTGCCGTCGCCGGTGCCGGGTTCAGCCCGGTTTCGCCGACACCGGCGCCTTGGGCAGGGCGTTGCTCAGCTCCCAGGTTTCCAGGACCCGGGCGTATTCGAAGGCGTGCTGCGGATCGGCCTGGACCCACTCGGCGAACGCCTCGCGCTCGGCGACGCTGGCGTTGCCTTCCTGCAGGCGCAGGCACCACTCGGCCGCCTGGGTAAGGATTTCGTCGCACAGCGGATAGGGGAAATACGGCTTCATGGGCGGCTTCCTGCAGGGTCGGGCCGTCACGGTAGCCAAGCGGATGGCAAAAAAACGTCAAAACGGCCGAGAGTGTGCCGCGTCATCGGGGCAGGGGGCGGTGTTCTCGTGGGGGCTGCTCACTCATGGGCATGGGTATCTACACATCTTTGACGGCTTGGCGGGGAACCGTATCAAGGCCGTCAGGTGCCCGTCTTGAGTCTTGCAGCGCCCTCCAGATCGAGCGCCGCCCGCGCGGCGCTTCGCGAGCAAGCTCGCTCCCACAGTTTGTTGCAACGCGCCTATGCCTGACAGGCCATGGTTGACCGCCTTGTTGGCTCGACTCGATACCGAGTCGAGCCCAACAACCTCCCCGCGATGCATCGTCGAAAAAACAAAGGCTGACAACTCAAATCCAACAGGCCATGGCACGTTGCAATCGATGTGGGAGCGAGCTTGCTCGCGAAGCGCCGCGCGGGCGGCGCTCGATCTGGAGGGCGCTGCAAGACTCAAGACGGGCACCTGGCGGCCTTGATACGGTTCCCCGCCAAGCCGTCAAAGATGTGTAGATACCTCTGCCCATAGGAGCGAGCAAGCTCGCTTCTACAGGATGGGCGTCTGATGATGGATGGCTATCGCGCCGTTGGAGATGTCTACCGAGACGTGATAGGTATCCGCTTCATGCCTTGCCGAATAACCTTTCGGGGGTGCATCGGCGTTGAACATGAGGATCTTGTAGCTGCTGTCCGCCGCGCCGGCGCGCAGCTTTTTCAACGCGCTGCTCTTTTTGCCCTGGAAAAACGAAGGGGCGACATTGAAGGCTTCACCAATCAAGGTCTGGGTTGGCGAAGAGGCCCTGATGTCAAAGCCGTTCTTGTCTTCATTGCCGAATTCGACGGTGTACTCAGTGAAGGGAAAGCTCTTTTCCCGCAGCAGGCCAGCGATACCGTTGAGGATGACCAGATCGGACATGATCCTGTTGGCGGCTTCGAAAAGCGTGACGTCCGGGTAGGGACCGACGCCAACCTTGTCCCTTTTCATCGAGGTCAGCAGCGCGACACCGCTCTTGCCTTGAACCGAGGCGCCAAGGTCGCTGAGGCTGCGTTCGAAGTCTTCCTTGATCAAGTGGATGTTCTGTTCGTTGAGGTTTCTGGTTTTCTGCTGCATGACGCTTCCAGTGGGTGCATCCATCTATTTTTCTGGCGGTCGAAGTTTCCTTCCAGGCCAGGTGCCAAACCAGTCTACCTAGGCATCAAATTGCCATCCAGCGGCCCAGTGCCGTTCATGCCACTGATCGATCCGTGCTCGTTCCTCCCTGCAGCAGGCTCACCCATGCCGAGAACACCACCAGGCACGCCGCCACGCCAAGGCCGAGGCGCGGTGCGGATGCGGCGCCGAAGCGTTCGAACAGCAGCGCCATGAGCACGCCGCCAGCCGTCTGCCCGAGCAGCCGGGCGGTGCCCTGCAGGCCGCCGATGGCGCCGCTGCGCTGCACGGGGGCGGCGAGGAACAGGTTGCGGTTGTTGGCCACGTTGAACAGCGCGAAACCGAAGCCGCACAGCAGGGTCGGCGGGATGAGTTGCAGGACCGGGTCAGCGGCCCGCGGCAGCGAACAGAGGCACAGCCCCGTGGCCAGGCAGGTCCCGCCCAGGCAACACAGACGGGCCGTGGCGATCCGCTCGGCCAGGCGGCCGGCGAAGGGGGCGGTGATGGCCACACTCAGCGGCCAGGGCAGCAGGAGCAGGCCGGTCATCCAGGTACCCAGGCCGAGGTTGTGCTGCAGGAGGAACGGCAAGGCGATCGTGCCTGCCGTCTGACCGGCGAAGCAGAGCACCGAAGCAATCACCGACAGACGCAGGGACCGGCTGGCCAGCAGGTCCAGCGGGATGAGGGGCGTGCGTTTGCTCCGTTCCCGGCGGACCAGCAGCCACAGTTGCAGGGCAGCACAGGCCAGCAGCAGGCCCGCGGCTGGCGGAACGGTGATGACCAGCGCGGCGGCGCCGGTCAGCGCGGCGAACGCCCCGGCGTTGAGCAGGATGCTGATCAGCGCCGGACGCCGCGCGCTGGCGGCTGACGCCGGCAGTGCCCTGGCGGCCAGCAGTACCCCCGCGGCCAGGGGCAGGTGCAGGGCGAACAGCCCGGGCCAGGCAGCCACCGAGAGGAGTGCCGCGCCGATGACCGGGCTGGCCGCGGATGACAGGGCGACGGCCAGTGCATTCCAGGCGATCGCCGCACCCAGTCGCCGGGGCTCCAGCACCTGGCGCAGCAGGGCGACCCCCAGCGCCATGACGGCCGCCGCGCCGAATCCCTGCACGACGCGGGCGGCGACGAGCCAGGCGAGGGAGGGCGAGACGACGCAGAGCAGGCTGCCGCCGGCGAACAGCCAGACACCCCAGGTGAACACCCGGCGATAGCCCAGGCTTTCGCCGAGCGCGGCACAGGGCAGCAGCGCCATCAGCAGCGCGGCCTGGTGCGCGGTCAGGATCCAGGTGACGCTGGCTGGCGCGACTCGCAGCGCCGTGGCCAGCGTCGGCAGGGCGACGGCGATCATGGCGGTATTGAGGACCACCAGCACCATGGCCGCCAGCACGGCACCGATCGCCAGCGCGGGGCGCCTGCTCACGCGCGGGTCTCTGGCACCCAGGTGCCGGCCTGTTCGATGTAGCGGGTCAGGTGCCGTGCTTGCTTGTCCTCTTTCTTCAGGTCCCGCTCGGTGAAGCGGAACAGCAGCGCCGGACCGGCCACGCAGCGGGTATCGTGGATGTCGCCGGGCAGGTACAGCTGGGTCTGCCCGGCGCAGACCACCGTGGCCCCGCGCTTCACCAGCCTGGCGTTGCCGTCCTCGTCCTCGATCCGCGCATAGGTGCCCATTTCGATCGCCCCTTGCTGCACGGCATAGATGACCCAGCCCCTGCCGTGGTCATGGGGCGGCCGGTACAAGCCCTCGGCTTCGCTGTGGGCGAGCAGGACGAAGCCGTGTTCCGGGTCCCGGTACAGCTCGCGCTGCGCCGCGGCCTCCAGATGCAGGGTTTCCAGCCAGGGTTCCGATACCGGGGCATTGACCAGCGCATCCAGCTGGCGCTGGCAGTCGGCGACCACTTCCGAGCTCAATGGGCCCCAGGCGTCGCGCACCTCGTCGATGATTTTTTCCAGCGTGTTCATAGCGGTTCTCCCGAGCGATCGCGGTACCGATGTACCGATGGAGTCGACTCTAGTGAGCCGCCAGGGCTGGCGGAAGACGCACGGTTTGCACTTTACTGATGCACCAGACGCCATGTCTCCCCACCCCGTCCGAGCCACGACCATGACCACGCCCGATCTGAACCTCCTCGTCACCCTCGATGCGGTCCTCGCCGAGGGCAGCGTGGCCCGCGCCGCCAAGCGCCTGCACCTCAGCCCTTCGGCCATGAGCCGCGCGCTCGCCCGGCTGCGCGAGACCACCGGCGATCCGCTGCTGGTCCGCGCCGGTCGCGCTCTGGTGCCCACGCCGCGGGCGATCGAACTGCGCGAGCGGGTCGGCCATCTGCTGAGCGAAGCCCAGGCCGTCCTGCGCCCCGCGCAGGGGCTCGACCTGCAACGCCTGGCCAGGACCTTCACGCTGAGGACCAGCGAGGGTTTCGTCGAGTGTTTCGGCCCCGCGCTGCTCGCGCGAATCGGCGAGCAGGCCGCCGGCGTGCGTCTGTGCTTCCTGCAGAAACCGGACAAGGACAGCAAGGCCCTGCGCGAAGGCGCGGTCGATCTGGAAACCGGTGTGGTGGAAGCGTCGACAGCCCCCGAGCTGTATACCCAGGCGCTGTTCCGCGACCACTACGTCGGTGTGGTGCGCGCGGGACATCCCCTGGCCAAGGGCAGGATGACAGCGGCGCGCTATGCCGGGGGCCGGCATATCCTGGTCTCGCGCACGGGGGAACAGCGCGGAACCATCGACGACGCGCTACTGCCGCTGGGGCTGACGCGCGAGGTGGTCACCAGCGTTGCCGGCTTCTCGACCGCGGTGGGCCTGGCCCGGGTCTCCGACCTGATCGCCAGCGTGCCCGAGCGGCATACGCGGAACCTGCGCCAGGGCATGCACAGTTTCGCCCTGCCGGTGCCCACGCCGGGCTTTACCGTGTCGCTGCTGTGGCACCCGCGGTTCGCCGCCGACCCGGCCCATCGCTGGCTGCGCAACTTGCTGCGGGAGGTCTGCGCCGACGAGGCTACGGACCCGGCTGCAGATCCAGTTCGATGATCTGCGGCAGGTGGTCGCTGACCACCGCGCGGTAGGCGACTGCCTTGCGCACATCGGGCTCCAGCTCGAAGTTGCGCAGCAGGGTCTGTATGGCCGCCAGCGCGGTGTCCGAATCACTCAACGAGGAATGGCTCAGGTTGCAGCCGGCCGCCTCGTGGCGTGCGTTGTCGAACAGGGTGACCCAGTGGTCCAGCGGGTCGGCGTTCATGTGCGTGCGGTACTCGACGAGTTCATCGTTGACGAAGCGCTCGACGAACCAGGCTTCGCGCGCCTGGATGTGCTGGGGCAGGTCCGTCTCGCCCAGCGTGACCAGCGCGTCGAGCGCGACCAGCAGGTTGGCCGAGGGGGTGCGGTTGGCATAGCGTCCGTTCGGGTCGTAATCGTATTGGGCTATGTCGTACAGGTGCTTCCTCCACGGTTTCATCTGCTCGATGCGTCCCTTCAGCCGCCGCACGCAGGCGATATAGACGCGCGCCACTTCAAGGCCGACCGCGGCATACACGGTCATTTCCTGCTGCTGCGCGACGACGGGCTCATCGTCGTCGCTGTCGACCTCGTCCTTCATCACGTTGCTCTGCGCATCGTCGAGGTCGACCTCGACGCTGGGCGCGACCACCAGGCCCTGGATCTTCTCCTGCAGCGCCTGCGGCGTGACCACCCCGTGGAGGCTGATCACGCCACTGCGCACCACGGCCCGGCGCTGAGCGAAGTCGAACGGCTGGTACACCCCGTCGTAAGGCTGACTGCCCGGCGCCGCCAGGGACGCCAGGGAGTGGAACGACTTGAGGGTGGTCAACGGATGACCGCTGCCGAGCACGCCGTTGCGGGTGTGGCGCAGGTAACCGGCGCTCTGCATGTTGTCCAGCAACTGCTGGCGTACGCGCTGCTTGCGCAGGGTCGCGTCCACGTCGTCCGCCGAAGGCTCCAGGTACTCCTCGGGAATGTTGAAGTCGCCGATGATCAGCGGCATGCCGTACAGGCTATGGCCCGGCAACAGGGCGTGGGCCATCTGGGCGAGGGTGTCGGTACGTGCGTTGACTTCGGCTTCCTCCACCGTCAGGCGTTTCTTGTCCCCTTTGCCCGCCTTGCTGCTGCGCTGCTTCCTGGTCAGGCCGGTGTAATGATCGGCGATGGCCTCGGTGCCGCTGTAGCGGGTATGGAACAGCGCCAGGGGCACGTTCAGGGTTTCGCTGACCGGCACGGTGATCTGCAACGCCGAGCGCCAGTTGAGCAGCCCGTCCTCGGCCTGGATGGAGAATTCGCTGCTGCCCAGCGAGCCGCGGACGATGTCGTAGTTGGCGGCCTGGTTATCGCCGCGGTCGCGATAGCCATGCTCCATCACGCCGATGTCGAACAGGCGTTGCAGCGCATCCGCGCACGGTGGTCGATAGACCATGCCGTAGGTCTCGATATGCCGCTTGATCAGCCCCACGCGTTGCAGGGCATCGAGCACCACATCGTTGTCGACCTCGCCGTCCAGGGGGCCGATATCGGGATCGGGGGTGACGAAATCGAGGGCAGACGACACCGCCGCCAGGTAGACCGCCAGCACGATGCGGTCGCCTTCGGCCTGGTCGGACTGGAACACCAGCCCGGTGGACCCCGACGGTATGCCGTTCCACAGCGACTGGGAGAAGAACAGCATCAGCAGTTCCAGGGCCTGCGCGTAGGCCAGCAGCGGGGTTCGCTGAAAGGCGTTGGGCAGGTGCTCGTCGGCGGTGTCCATCAGCACGCGCAGATCCTGGATGCCGAAGCAGAGGTCTTCGTACAGGTTGAGGAAGGCCTGCGACGACGGATCGATCTGCCCCGCGCACCACTGTCCGGCCAGCGCGCTCAGGTCCGAGCCGAGACCATAGAGCAGGTCTGGCAGATCGCTTCTGGTGCCCATGAGGAACGGGATGGTGCCTATCTGGGCGTTGATCCAGGCGAACATCCGCGGATGGGGACAGGCGCGTTGCGAAGTGGTGCTGGTGACGAGTTCTTCGGCCGTCCACTCGGGCAATGTGGCGACGGCGGCCGAGCTGCACTGGCGCAGCAGGCTCCAGCCGTTGACCATCTGTTCGCTGGTCAACGGCCGCTGGCTGTCACGCGCCGAGACCCGATAGACCTCGAACAGCGTGCGCAGCGCCAGCACCTTGGCCGGGGTGCGCTTGTTCAGGTTGTGGTTGGCATAGACGTTGGCCACGCGGGGCAGGGCGCCGGTGGGCGGACTGACCAGCGGGTGCATGCCGTAGGCGGGCGCGCCGCAGTTGGCTTCGTAGCGTCTGGCGATGGCGCTCATCGCCGGACCGACGTCGTAGCCGGTTTCCATGACCAGCAACAGGTCGACATCGAAGGCGCGCATGGCCTCGGTGACGAGGGCGACGCGGGCCTGGTTCCTCAGCGAGTCGATCGGTGCGCTGCCGCGCGGGCGGCGATCGCGGGTGAAGTTCTCGAGGTTCCAGGCGAGCATGCGGAAGTAGCGCGGCTGGCTGCTCAGGGTGTTGCTGGCGCCGTTGGGAATCACGCTGAATACCGGCTGGCCGCTGTTGTCCGGCTGGCGGCTCGGTGGGTAGCCGTGCTGCGTCGTCAGTTGCTCGGCGTCGGCCAGGCGCTGCTGCCCCTGGGGTATGCCGAGGCGCTGGAGGTACTGCTGGTAGGCCGGCAGCGCGTCGAGCAGGGCCTGGGCCATCTGCCGCTGTCCGGTCAGGGTCAGCCCGCTGTCGTTGATCGGCTGCAGAAACTCGCCGGGCAACGCGCCGCGCAGGTTGGTGACGTCCTGCGGCTCCAGCAGCGCGGGCGGGTCCGCGAACAATTGGTGTTTGTAGCCATCCGCGTCCCACTCCAGTTGTTGCAGATCGTTGGCCCAGCGCTTGCCCAGCTCGGCCCGCTGGTACTGCAAGGTGTTGGTGCGGGCCTGACAGGCCTGCTGCATCTGCGCCTGGTCGAACGCGGGGCAGTCCGTGGCGTCGATATCCGCCGCGCGCAGGTTGAAAATGCTCGGCATCAGGGCGTGTCCGGGGTGGGTGCGTGAGGGGCGGTGGCCTTCTGGTAGACCCCCGCTTCGTCGTGACTGCGCGCCAGGGCCGCGCGGGTATCGGCGTCGTCCTCGCCGCTCACGGGCAGGCCAGTGTTGGCCTGGAACAGGCGCAGCGCGGCACGCAGGAACAGGCCGTCCGGATCCTCGGCGGCGTCCCGTGGCCGGTAGCCCAGGTTGCTCAGGCGTTTGCGCAGGCCATCGGCGAGATCCGCCGGGTCCATGTGACCGAAGTCGAGGATCGCATCCACCAGCCCGTCACCGACCCGCAGCCGGCCACGCCGGGTGGCGTTGGGGATGTAGCGCTCGATACACCCGTCGGCGCTGGTCTGGCCTTCGAGGGTGAGCTCCTCGAGTTCGAGTCGATAGGGCAGGTTCGCCCGTGGCGAGCGGCCGTCGAGCAACTGAATGCTGAACAGCATCGGCACGGCGCGCCGGCGAAACACGTGACGCTGTCCGGTCGCACAACTGGCGTGGGACTCACGCTTGTCGGGGATATACAGCACATCCCCTGGCGCGAGCACGTTCATCGACGCGCGCAAGGCCTTGAGCTCGGCATTTTCCGGATGGTCCCAGAGGGTTTCCGGGAAGAATCCGTGTTCCGCCGCCAGCCTGGCGACGCTGTCGCCCTGGACGATTTCGTGGCGCAGGGCCATTCAGGCAGCTCCCATCGGGTTCATGACGATGCCTTGGCCGCGCGGGTTTCCAGCTTTTCCCAGGCGTCCTTGTCGAGATTGGGGAAGCGCACTTCGCAGGGCTGCGCGGACGCCAGGTTGTCGAAGCGGGCGAAGCCCTGGTCATCGAGAAAGCCCGGCACGCACTGACCGTCCGGCAGGCGCAGTTCGTAGGCTTCCCAGGGGATGGGCGAGTCGTCCTCGCCGATCAGCTCGATCTCGACCCAGTACACCGGCACGGGCGACGCCAGCGGGCAAGGCTGGACAGTCGCACCGGGAGGCTGATCACTGAACGGCACCGCCAGCCCTCCCGGAGGTTTCGCGGAGCGACGCGGCCCAGGCGGCGTAGCGTTCGAGCTTGCGTTGCGGCGCCAGGCCGTGGCTCATCAGAATGGCCAGCGCCGGGACCGGCAAGCGCTCGTCCGGGAACGGATCGAAGGCGGCCAGGGAAATCTCGCCGAAACGGGCGATGTCGGCTTCGCTGTGCAGCCCGAACGCCGGGGCATCGCGCAGGATCCGGGTGCTGACGGCACTGACTTCGGTCGCGCTCAAGCGTGGCGCGAGCGTGCTCAGGAGTGTTTGCAGGCGTTCCTCGAAACGCGCCATGCGCGCTTGCGACAAGACGTCGAGTTGTGCCTGGCGGATCGTCAACATGGCTGGACGCTTCAGTGAGTGGGAACGGAACGGGGAATGGAGCGGGGTACTGAATAGCACATCGCCAGCCCAGTCGTCTAACCCGGGGCGCCTGTTGCCGGAAATCCGGGTAGAGTGCACGCCTTGTGTTCAATCAAAGCGTTATGTGAAGCATGAATCGACCGCTGTTCGTGTCACTGGACGGGCCCAAGGGCACCGGCAAGACCACCTTGCTGGAGGCCGTCACCCAGGTGCTGCGCGCCGACGGCAAAAAGGTGATCCGCCTGTGCGAGAAGAAGAGCGATCCCTCTCGGGCGCAAACCATGGCCCTGGTCAACCATCTGGTGAGAAATCCCAGTCGCGAGCTGGAGCTGGGCGTCTGCGAGCGCCTGGCCGACAGCCGCACCTGGATTTCCCGGCATGTGCTGCCCAGGCAGCCCGCCGACAGCATCATCCTGATCGATCGCTGGTACCCCTCGGATGCCGCGTTTCGGCGGATGGTGCCGTTCAACGAGATTCTGCGCCTGAACCTGGAGCGCGAGGTACGGGTGCCGGACCTGCATGTCGGCGTGGTGACCGATCCGGAGATTTCATGGGCGAGGGCGGCGGCACGTTCGCGCGGGCTGAGCAGTACCGTGATGCACCGCCTGGAAGAACAGGTGGCGAGCACCCTGGCGTTCGAGCGGGCGGCGGCGGAGCAGGGCTGGCTGCTCTGCCGCAACGAAGGGACGCTCGAAGCGGCGACGATGCAGGTGGCTTGCGCGATTCATGACGTGCTGCGACTCGCGGGTTGAGCGAGTCGGCGCTTATCGTTTACAGACGCTGCAGAACGTAACTGCTCTCGAAGCCATGCACGCCACCCAGGATGTTGAAGCCCTTGAAGAAGCCCGCGGCCCTGAGCAGATCGACCGCCGGCCCCACTTCGGGCGAGTGCAGGAAATCGCGGTAGTCGTCGAACACGATGAAGCCGCCCGGCACCACGCTCGGCGAATAGAGCAGGAAGTCCAGCAACACGTTGCGGCTGAAGTGACCACCGTCGATGTGCAGCAGCGCGACCTTGGGCGCGAGGCTGTAGAAACGCTCGGCCATCAGTTCCGAGAAACCGCGGATGATCACTGCGTTGGGCAGCAACTGTTCCTGGTAGTGACTGAACTCCTCGAACTGCTTTTCCAGGGCGAACGGGTCGATGCCAATGACGCGACGCTCGTGGTTGCACACCTCGTTCATCAGCATCAGCGACTTGCCTTTCCACACGCCGATTTCCACCACGTCTCCAGGCAGATCGGCAATCAGCAGGGACAGGTAACCGAGCAGGCGCACATCGTCGTGGAATGACAACTCGCGACGCTGCATGGCCAGCTCCGCTGGCAAGCTGGCCTGGGCCTGCTCGAAATACGTGCCGATCATGCTCCAGACCTGGTTGACGCTGTTGGTCAGTTCCGGAGCGCTGGTGAAGTCATTGAGCTCTTTGATCGTGATCATGTTTTCTCTAATTCGGGTGTCGGAAAAAGTAAATCGAATCCCGGTCCCAGGGTTGATCCGTATCAGGATCGATCGAGGGCGACGCGCATGACGACAGCGAAAGGGGGGAGAGGTGTTTACAAGAGCAATGATATCCCCGTTAAGAGCAGCCCTGCTATCAGCAAGCCTGTTGTCAAGCGGGCGCTGACCCTGAGAGCTGGTTGGTGCTCAACGGTCTTGCCAAGTGCAAAGTATAGTTTGTCAAGAATATTCTTTTCATCAAGATCGTCGAGTTCAAATATCGAATCGATGACAGCGCCGGCATTGGGAAATGGATCATGCAAACGTGGAGCGGCATCAAATGCGCTCCGCTGTAGTGCGCGGGCAGAAAGTAGCGCTGATATTACAAGTGTGATCAAGGCAAAGATGGCGGTCACCGCGGCCGTTGTCGTTATCATGTTGATACCGGCATTGGAGCTGAAGCGAAGCATTGCGCCGTAGAGGGTAACCACGCCTGCGAGTGTGCCCAGCGACAATGTGAACATCAAGCGAAGGTGTGCGGTCACCAAGTCTCTAGAGGCTGAAACTTGCTCCAAATATACTTTGACTGTTATTTCAATTGTGAGACGGCGCGCTTCGAATGCAAGCCTGCGCTCATCATTGGAGGTTGTGGCCGACATTTGCACTCCCACTTAGTCTTGTTGAAGATTCCGCTTTCAAAAAAAGCGACTCGTAGTAAGAGTTTGCAGGAACGGCGTCGCGAAATCGAGATTAATGAACGACAGCAAGGCGCGTGGTCCATTGAGAGAGTGGATGCCAGAAGCGGATTTGTTGAATCTGTGTCAGCGTTTCCAAATTAAAGGACACACCTTAACTCTCTGAAAGCAAGAAGCTTCCTAGGTCTAAAGTTTTCTTACGCTGGATTTTCAGCAGAAAAATCCAGCGTAAGAAAATTTCCAATATAATAAAATTATTCATATAAATCAGAAAGATAACATAAATTTATTTTGAAAATATTGATTTTCGCCAAAGTACAGCTATACCTACGATTTCCATGTGATCATGGGAACGGTCATGAAATCTGGAGAGCCTTCAACCCTCGATCTACTGGCCATCACAGGTCATTTCATCCGGGAGTACGTCATCCCCGACAGGGTTGAACATCTTACATCCTGCACCCAGATCAACCTTTGGACGCCCCATCAGCCACGCGGGAGCGCTTTCAAATGATCGAACTAGGCAGCCTGGTCACTCAAAAAGGCCCCGACACCGATCTCTACAAGGTTGAGAAGGTAGTTGATCGCGATCGAAATCTAGTCAAGGTTCGCTCAGTGTCAACAGATGCAACGATGAGTGTTGATGTTAACAACCTGATACAGGTTACTGCCAGTGACATCCTGAAAATGCAGAAGGACGTCAAGGAGCGCGCTGGAGATGCCGATAATGATGTGACGGATGATCCTATTACTGATGAGCAATACGCTCTTGCTCAAGTGCGATTCAATGCGTTCAAAAGGTTCGAGGACGGCGATCTAAAGACGAAAGAAGCAGTCTGCGCCGAGCTGAAAATTGGTCGCAGCACCTTCTATACGTTACTGGGACAGTTTGACGAGTCTGTTGGCGTAGCGTCCATGGTCGTTAACTCAAAGGGGCGCAAAAAGGGCAGCACTCTATTGTCCGAAGATCAAGAGGACGCCATTCTATATTGCTACAACAAGTACGCGTTAAAGGAATGGACGCTTAGCTATATTCATTCAAAGCTCCAGGCCGAGTGCTATAATCGCGAGATACTCTGTCCGTCTCTGTCGGCCATGCGTAAGCGGATATTGGACATCGATCCAGCGGATAGGACTGCTCGCAGAGAGGGCAAGTACACTGCGGATGACATGTATGTCCGCCGCAAGAATCGCCGACTCACTCGTCCCCTACAAGAACTTCAGCTTGATCACACACTAGCCGACATTTTCTTGCGGTCGGAAACTGATGGCAAGCCTATCGGAAGACCATATCTGTCATTAGCTGTCTGCTCCTACACCGGTGTCATTGTAGGGTTTCACCTTTCTTTCGATGCTCCAAGCTCAAGAACAGTTTCGAATCTACTATTGCATGCACTAATGCCTAAAATCGAATTCATGGAGAAGCTTGGCCTGGGTGGACTCATCTATCCATATTATGGAAAGCCAGAGAAGATTTTTACAGACAATGCTAAAGAGTTTCGCTCCAAGAACTTCAGGCGTGCTTGCAGGAAATGGGCTATGAAGGTGTCTTTCCGGCAGTCGAAACAGGCAGGTGGGAAGGTTGAAAGAACCTTTGGAGCGCTAAATACAAAATTCATCCATTTGCAGCGTGGCACGACCTGTTCCCACCCGAGGCGTACGCGAGACTTTGATCCGGCTAAAGACTCGGTGATGACTTACCGGGAGTTCTTGATTGAGCTGACCAAGGCAATTTGCCAACATAACGAAACTGCAGATTACAAGGGCAAGTCTCCAGCTAGGCGTTGGAGAGAATACTACACCGATGCGAATGGTCGGATGCTGCTGCCGGAAGCGATTTTTAACCCGAAACGCTTTTCGCTTGAAGTATTACCTGAGCGCTCAGTGACGTGTACTAATTGCTACGTAGAGTATCGCGGTATTCAGTACGACATTGGCGAGGCCCAAGATCACACTCGCCGGAAGCTCCTTGTAAAACCCGATGCGTTAAATATTCGAATGATATGGGCCTATTTGTCGGCCAAGGATAAATGGATCGAACTTGACGCAGTCGACAAGGACATACTTCCGCGCACGATGACCGAGTTCTTACTTCAGCAAAAGCTTCTTGATCAACAGGGCCATCTTAGCCCCGAGGGTATCAAAGCCACGCAAATGCTCAACGAAGGGCATGCCCTGAACGAAACGAAGTACCGGCGCGCACAGGAGGCGGGACTGATCGACACGGAGTATCACTCACGCAGTGAGCGGCCACAGCAGGCCCGGCCCACCTACCAGAAGCGTGATTTCACCAAGCGGGCATCAGCGATGCTCGGGGAGAGCTAGATGAACCATCTCAGCGAGGGGGCCCGCCAGTTCATGGACAAGTCTGACGAGGAGCGCATTCTGGCGTGTCGTCGAAGGATTTTCATGGTTACGCCTGAAATCATCAAGACCTACGATATGGTTTCAGATCTGATAGCCGCCGAACGTTCAGACAGCAACATCGGTCTTGTTATCGTGGGCCCGCCGGGCGCTGGCAAAACCACTTTGGGCAAAAAAATTGCAGAGGTTTTCGAGGACTCCCCGCATGGCAAAGTTCTGTATATCGACCTAGCCAACTATGCGGAAGACATGGATCTCCGCGCCATCCTTCATCGCGCGCTGGGGGTGGTCAAAACTCCACGAAATCCCTACGTCACTTACGATAACGTTAAGGAGGCGTGCCGCTTGATTCGTGATAAGAAGATCGTTGGTGTGGTGTTTGATGAGTCGCACGATATTGGGCGTGCGGTCAGTGCCAGGCGAGGAGAGGCAAATCTCACGGCCCTCAGATCGTTTTCCAACGGCGACTACGGGCTCACGATTATTCTGATTGGCATCAAGAAGCTCTTCCGGGTACTCGCCCCAGATGACCAACTCACGAGCCGTTTCACGATCCGTAGGGTGACAATGGAGGATTGGAAGTCGGACAGCGAATTACTGGCGAGCTTTCTCACTGGTTTTGTCAGCCATCTTCCTCTCAAAAAAGAGTCCATCGTCGACGGTGTACATTTCATGGCTACGGTCGTCAGGCTGCGGGGAAACACTAGGGCGATCACGGATTTGCTGCGTGCTTGTGCTATTGAGGCCATCCGCAATGGTCAGGAGTGCATTACGCAGGAGCTGTTTGAGGCGATGCATGCGGAGTTCCTCGGCCAGTTGAGCGAGGAAGATATCATCCTAGAGGCAGATATCGGAGGTGGGCCTTCGGAGAGCACTCAGGCTAACCTGAAGCCGCATCGCGCTAAATCCGGTAAACAAAAGTGCGCGAAGAAGGCTGCCAAAACTTGCATATCCAAGAGCACCGCAGAAGACACCAACTCCACCAACTCTAACGAACCGGATGAGCCAATTCAGCCTGAACCAAGCCATGATGGGGAGGCACCCTGAGGCTCTGCAAGAACACTTCCCTCTCACCAAATAGACTGGCCTAGGCCAGCCTATGTTTCGCGTCTAAACGCGTGTCTGGAGGCAAGATGGGGCATTTTCCGCGCTGGATCAGTTCGTCGGACAATGAGTTGGTGCTGCAGCGGTGCCTAAAGATCGTCCATATATCTCACATGCAATTGGCAACACATCATGCAACACAACAATCTGCAGAAATGCAACCAGTGCCGAGCCAGCCCGCGAACATAG
This sequence comes from Pseudomonas japonica, assembly GCF_900188455.1. Taxonomy (GTDB): domain Bacteria; phylum Pseudomonadota; class Gammaproteobacteria; order Pseudomonadales; family Pseudomonadaceae; genus Aquipseudomonas; species Aquipseudomonas japonica. The sequence continues at coordinate 336,733 of NZ_FZOL01000003.1, forward strand.
ACCTGCAGTCCCATGCTGGCACCCAGGTGATCCTGCTTTCTGGCGATGCTGGTTGCGGTATGAGCGCATTGACTCATCAGATATCCCGGAGACTGTGCCGGCGAGGTATCCATGTGTTGGAGCTGCCAGAACTGCCTTCCCAGCCAAACGCGACTTTCATCCATGGGCTTGTAGAAGCTCTGGGGCTGCCCCCTCAGATGATGGCGAGTCAGAAGTCCCAGATTGAGACCATCTACAGCGCCACGTTCAAGCTACGCCAAATCCAGGTGACCGTCGTGAATGACGTGCAATCGTACATGAGGCGTCCTTACAGCAATGCATCGCCAGCGGTGACCAAAATCGCCGAATTTATTCACTCAGGGATTTCAAAATTTGTTTTCTTATGTGCGACAACCCTATGCTGCGACGCCCTGGCTGAGGGCCTGGATATTGAAGAAATTTCTTACTCGAGGGCGCAAATCAAGAGAATGCCATACGGCGCGTCTTACATTGATTTTGTAACCGACACTGTTGAAAGCTTGACCGGATCCCCTGAGATACCCGAGTCCCTGCCGCTGGAGCTGCACCAGCTTTCAGAGGGCTTGATCGGCGTGACCATGAGGCATATTCGGTGCCTGGTGGGCCCACGCTCTGAAATGGCACCCTCCCATGCGCCTCGGAAAAAGACTTGGTTTCGCGGTTTCTGTCAGCCCGTAAATGATGAGGTCTTTTCCTCGTGGCTCATGCGCAACGCGTTCACCAAGAATGTCTTATCGGTAACCGCTACAGAATTGGATGGCTGTCGGCAAGCTGCGAGGTTGTACGGAGGAAGGGATGTAGATCGTGTGTCAGATATCGCGGCAAAGAATGTATTACCGAAAGCGCTCCGTATTTCAACCCTCGCCAGAACATTTCGGCTGTACGATTCCAGAGTTTTTCCTAGCCATTATCTACTCGCATATTGCCCCCAATGCTTGGCTGATGACGTAGCCTGTGGGAGGCTTCCTTCATGGCGAAAAACGTGGCGGCAATACGGATATTGCGTGTGTGACAAACACGAAATACCCGTAATACTCTCTGTTCTACAGCATCCCAGCCCTGATTCTTTTTTCAAGGCTTGGGAGGCTTACAGTGAATACGTCCTGTCGCCACTTTTCAGACTTAAAAGAAGATTGGTAAGTGCGGCGCTTTCTGAAGAAAAGTTATTGATGCAAGAGCGCAAGGTGGGGCTATTAATTTTGCGGGTTCAAAACTGGATGATAACGCAAGTGCTCACGGGCCATTATCGTGGACTTTCGCCCGCCGGAGCGAGGTTTGTACTAAACGTCCTATTGCACGAGCCAATTGCAAAAAGATCCCCAGGCGGATTCGCCAGAACGTATTTCAACTCGCGAGATTTGATCCATGTCTACTATACCAGTCATCGGAATCCAGAAGATTTTCATGGGCACTATCTGACCGCGAGCCCCCGGCAAACCCTGACAGCCTACCTCCTAGTCGGCATCGCCTATGACATGATCAAGCAGTCGGAGGCAGCTTTCCTCCAAAGTGTGTTGGGAATCACCAGGGAAGCTTTCCCAGCATGCCGCTCCGAAATTTCTTATGCTGCGGCCACAATGTTCTTGCCCGAGCATTGGGCAGAAATAAAATGTACTGCACAGCGAGATTTGCCCTTCGATGATCTTTTACAAATTGGTTGGATTTTCGAATACAAGTCGAATCGCAAGTAATTTTAGTCATAAAACGGATGTATGTTCACTCCGGCTACTGCGCCGTATTTTGGCGCCTCTTGCACAAACTAAAAATAGAGAAATCGAACACTGTAAGCTCCTTGGAGAGCATGGTCGTAATCGGATTTTAACTATTCGTGACTTCATGGCTGAGCCAGTTTATATTCGGGCGTAGACCTTTATTGGGTAAAAAATGTCAGCTATACTTGCTTCGAAAGGTACGGTACGAGGTTTGGCGGCCATGACTAAGTTATTGACTCGTAAGGATTTAGAGCGAGAGTTGGCCGAGGCGAAGCAGAGGCTTGCTCAGCAGAACGAAGAGCTTAACTCTCTGCGGGAGCGTATCGAGTCTACGAGGGCGAGAGACTTCTTTGAGAAATTTTATGCGATTGCTGATCGATACGGCTTTAGTGCCGAGGAGGCGCGCGCCATTATATTAAGTGATAGCGCTCAAATCTCTGATGAACAATGGGAGGCTCGTCAGAAGCAGGTTTCGGAATCTCTATCTAACTCCTTGGAAAACCTTTTCAAATTTGCATGCACTGGTGAGATAGGACAGACCGCACTGCGAAAAGTCTTAGATACTGGATTAGCGAATCACAAGCATGAAGTGGAGGAGAGCGCCTAGATACTCGTCATTACCGGCTGCGATACCTATTGATAGCTATAGGTTTGAGTGACGAGTCAATGTAGTGATTGGGAGTGAGAGGAGGTGAGAGTGGCGTCTGTTATTTTACGACCCAAGACTAAAGAGTATCTTGAAGGGCTCAAGGAGGTCATGGATGGGTCTGCGCTAGCTCTCCAGGCTGGCTATAAATACCTGTTCCTCAGTGAAGTCACTCATCTGCTGACGGCTTACGATTATACGTTAGAAGACATTCGAAAAATTCTAAATGGAGAATCTCTATCTCATACTTCTTCTCAACAACGCCCGTTCAAAGGTCACGGTAAAAATGGTATTTCGGTTAGCTTGAATTCACAAACTACCAGCTTCGTAAAAGCGGTGACTCGCAAAGAGAAGAGCTATCGAAATCCGCACACTGGAGAGATCATCTCGCTACGAAGCAGTAAGAATAAGGTTCTGAAGCTTTGGCAGGAGACGTACGGGGTTGAAGCAGTCGAGCAGTGGAGATGTAATACCTGACTATTGATCGGATAATTGCAACCTATTGAAGATTCTCGCAATTGTAGATATGGGCGCTTTTAAGTGAAAACGTCATTTTTCACCGATCATTTTCTTGGCTGGCCTCAGGGTTTTGCGCAAGCCTCTGATATTTATAGGCTTTCAATTGTTGTCAATATCTGTGAAATGCTCTAGACAACTACCTAGTATTGCCTATCAAGAATATATCGCAACTTTACATTTTGTGTAATCGAGCTCAAAGCTTTCGACGGTAGCGTCTGGATGAGGGCAAGATGACAAAAGTTGCGATGACGTATCCCGGGGAAATGAAAAATCACCACGTAGACTTCTACTTGGCGCTCCGACCAAACTCGCAGACTGATCGGGCAAACTCAGTCAAGGGAGCGCACTCAATGAATAAGAGAGGCTAAAAGCCACCCCCCCTCCCAAAAATATGTCGTAATTTCTCGATTCATCATTAGGCTTTACTCTTGCGCCATATTCTACCAACAGTCGTCTGGTGGATTCCGAGTTTCCTCGCAGTCTCACTTTGACTCAAGCCTTGATCGCGACAGAGTAACGCGTTCTGGGCGATGTTATCCGGAAGTCTCCAGCCCGCTCTTTCTCCAACTAGCTTTCCTCCTGAGAAATGTTTTGGCATGTCCGCAACGATTCCTAGAGCCTCCAGCTTTTGAATTTCTTTCTTCAGTGCCGCATGACGCTCCCCCATGGGCAACTGTGCGTCGTAGCTTGAGGCGACCATAAGCAAAGCCATCGGGTCGAAGGATAGTGCTTCAGCGATATTGCCCAGCATCTCCAGCGTCACGCCAGTTCTGGCGTTTTCCAGCCGCTGCAGGTGGCGAGGCTCGATCTTGCTCTGGGCGTACAGTTGATCACGGGACATCTCGCGACTGGCGCGCGCGAGACGCAGGACTGCTGCGAGCGACTCTCTCGAAACCATGTCGAATCCTCAAAAGTGAGGATAAGGCCATATTGATCCTATGCACGCCATGACATATAGTTCTCCGTGTGCATAGCAGGCTCGTCCATAGGGCCGCAATGCACGTGGAATTTGAGGCCAGCGACAGCTGACTCCCGCCAATGATTGGCAAAAAATGGCGATTCGGGTCGAGAGTACGGCCTCCAGTGACCGTCGTGTGTTGGCTATCCCATTGATAGGGTCAGCCCTCAAGCGACCAGCAATGCTAGGAAAACATGTGTTTTTGACAAACAGCGAGGAGCTGCAGGGACGGTTCAAGCTTGGCGATTCTGACGTCTTGTATTGGAACTCCGTCGACCTCAGTAGATGCAGCTTCACTTTCTTGATTGAAGGCGTAGGGTTTGATGGCGGAGCCGTCGGCCCAACGACGCACCTGGTGAGTGACGTCGCAACCGTAAAGTCACTTTGGTACGGTGGTTCTCCGGCTTTGTTGGACGTGCATCAAATTTACGTGATACCTCCGCGGGCTTTACGTCAACGTGGCTGCTCGATGGCTGCCTTGTTGGAAATACGAATGCAAGACGGAAGTGAGCACGCCCCCATCTACGAATTCGTAACCGATTCTGGGCTTGTTTTCACCAGTGATCAGACCTGATTGTGGCAACGTCAGTGTTAGCCGCCGCAGAGTTAAGGCGGGGCGCCGAGACATCGACCCTAGGGCACGACCCGATCGATCATCGTTGCACATGGTGCGCTGCCGATTTGCCTCACATCTCCCACAAGTGCCATATCCAAGCTTGGAGGTTGCATGGCTGCGACGTTAGATGAGATCACACAGTTCTTCTACGGGAGCGGAGAGCCAGTAGAAGGGTGGTTAGGTACCGAGGAAGAACTCATCCGTAGCGCCGAGCAGGCTTTGCCTGGGAAGCCTTTCTGCCTTGTGAAGCATTGGATTATCGCCGACTTGCAGCTCACCCAATATGAGTATCAGAAGCTGTCATCCATGGGGATCCTGCCCAAGGTTGTTTATGCACATGAGGTCGTCCAGGACAGCCGACAGCGCTTCCCGGCTGGCCACTGGGTGCGCACCAATTTTGGATTTTCGCATTACCACCCGTGCATGTTTGAAACAAGAGGTACCGTCTACCTATTGCTGGGTGACGGATTAAGGAAGCAGGCCGCATTTAGTACTGTTTTTTCGTTCCGCGCGTAGCTGACTTCGCACATCGACATACGCTGCCTTCGAGGCGGTGAGGTCGGCTGCGCGCTCATAAAATTGCAGGAGCACATTTTGATCAAATTTGATTGCCGTCAGGTCACGGGAGTGATCGATAAACCACGCGTCACCGCTACCGAGCCGGGAGCAGTCACTGCCCGGATCGTGATAGACGGGGAGGTGCTACCGGAGGTTCTACTGCCGGGAAAAATTTACGAAGAGCTCGAGGCAGGAGAGCGTGTGACCCTGTACGGCATCTTCACCAAGAATAAGGACAAGATGAAGAACAAGGCCAC
>NZ_FZOL01000038.1 GCF_900188455.1 Pseudomonas japonica
ATCCATGGCTTCCATACCTTCAGCCATTACGGCGGTGAGGACCGGGTAGCGGTCAGGCAGGCCAACTGGAATGCCGACAAAAGCGCGATGGAGGCCCGCCTCGGCGGCCTGACCATCACCTGGACACCCAACAACGGCCCGCTGGTGACGGCGCCGACCACCTATCCCGGCGCGCGACCGGATGTGCTGGAGAACATCCTGGTCCACCCGATTCCCACGGGGCGAAACAGTCAGGTCACCACCTACCCCGGGCACGATGCCGAGGACATCACCTGGCAGGACGTGATCCTGACGTTCCCGGCGGACTCGGGGGTGCCACCGCTGTATCTGGTGTTTGCCAAGCCGGCGGTGGAAGTGCTGGAGGTTGATACCTACGGAGCATTCACTGGCCGTCCACGTAATGGCCTGCATGTGGATCACATGCCCTCTCAAGGGGCAATTCGTCGCTATCTGGAATTCCATCTGGCAGAACTCACACCAGAGGAAGTTGATAAGTATCTAAGCAAGGTGGCAAGCATTGCGATTCCTGCGAAAGTCCATCAAAAATTTAGCCAGACTTATGGCGGGCGAAACACTCGCCAGAAACAACAGTTGGACGCAGCAAATCTTCGCTCAGCGGTTAACAACAACTTCGATGCGATAAAGCCTTATCTTCTGGAAGAAGGGTTTACAGAAACACAACTTGGAGACGCCCGAGCCTTGATGCACACAATCAATGAACAACAGGGGTGGTACTAAATGGACGCCAATACGATTATCAGCTTGGTTAAAGGGCTAGGTCGCACCCATGAGGAACTCGTTATGGCCAGGTTAATCCAAGATACCGCGCTAACCCCTCTTTTCAAGGAGGGCGATAACGAAGATCTGATCCACAAACCCGTACCAGGTATCTCCCTATGGTTCTGGGCTGAGACAAGCAGGCTGGAACGGATCGTTATTACCTTGGTCCCACGCGACAAAGGTATCCCAGCTTACACCGGCGAATTACCATTACCGTTCACGCGCAAAATGAACCAGGCAGGTGTACATGCAGCGCTAGGTGTTCCTGATCGATCACAAGGCCCCGCAAAACTTCCTCTCCCTGCCGGAATGACAGGTGGTTGGGATGCATACCGTCTTGATCGCGCTCTGCATCACAATGCCGAAGTTGCCATTCAGTTCATGGCAGACAAATCTGCTTCCGGCCTTGCGTTTCGCTTGATCGACAAAGGGCACGATTGAGCTCAACAGACGCTGTGAGACACCAACTGGCGAGCCACGCAACTACATGCTGACCCTGCGCGGGGATTTCTGATCCTCGGGTGATGCAGACAGAAGCCCCCGGCCTTGAGGTCGGGAGCTTTTTTTGGTCTGACGGGAAATCGCATCAAGAGTGCCAGGTGCCTGTCTCAAGCCTTGCAGCGCCCGTGAGATCGAGCGCCGCCCGCGCGGCGCATCGCGAGCGCGCTCGCTCCTACATTTTTTGCAACGTGCCATGGCCTGTGAGAGCGGCGTCGCCAGCCTTGGTGCCTGGCGATTCATCGCGAGGAGGCTGTTGGGGTCGACGCGATACCGCGTCGTACACACAAGGCGGTCAACCATGGCCTGACAGACATAGGCACGTTGCAACAAATGTAGGAGCGAGCGAGCTCGCGATGCGCCGCGCGGGCGGCGCTCGATCTGGAGGGCGCTGCAAGACTCAAGACAGGCACCTGACAGCCTTGATGCGGTTTCCCGCCATACATTCAGAAATGTGTAGATACCCATGCCTGTGAAAGATTGTCGGAGCGCCGAACCGTCGCGAAGGGCTGCAAAGCAGCCCCAGCAGCACTAAACAACTACAGCGCCTTCAACCGCCCCAACACCTGCCCCAGCAACGCATCACCCAGAATGATGCCGTCATGGTTCTCACCCTCCAGGGTCGCGGACACCAGGCCGTTGACCGCGGACTTGGCCGTGAGCACCGCATCCGCCGCCGCGATCTCCCCGGGCGTCTTGCTCGCCCCCGCCCACCAGCAATGCGGCACGACCCGCAGCGGCTTGAGGGTGAAGGCCTGGCTCAGGCGGATGTTGGCGCTGAGCAGCTTGTAGCCGCTCTCGATTTCGTCCTGCACGGCGATATCGCGATACACCGCGCGCAGGCCCTCCACCTCCACGCCGCTGCGCTGGGCGACCTGGACGATCACCCAGTCGGCGATCTGGTCCTGCTCGACGAAACGCTCGCGCCCCTCGGCCACCAGGTCGAGCACCACCCGCTCGCCGATCCCCGGGACGAACGCCAGCAGGCTGCGCACCAGGTCCTCCATCAGGCCCAACGGTTCCTCACCCGGCGCCGGCGGCGCATCCGGGGCGAAGACGTTGTCCTCCACCGGCAGGCTGGTATCCACCAGACCCAGGAAGGCCACCTCCTGCCCGGCCTGCTCCAGGGCATGGGCGACGTCCATCGCCAGCGCCCCGCCCAGCGACCAGCCGAGCAGGTGATACGGCCCCTGCGCCTGGGTCGCGCGGATCTGCTCGACGTAGTAGCCGATCATCCCCTCCCAGCTTTCGTCGAACCAGCCCGGCACCACGTAGTTGCGGTTGACCACCCCGACCACCCGCCGCGCCGCGCCCAGATAGCCGGCCAGCGGGTAGTAGGAATACACCGCGCCACCACCCGGCGGCAGGCAGAACAGCGGCGGCTCGGCGCCGTCGTGGGCGTTCATCGTCACCACCGGGCTCTTCACCCGACGCTCGTCGGCACGCAGCAGCTCGGCCAGATCCTCGAAGGTTTCCAGAAGAAGGAAATCGTTGAGGCTGAGGCTGATGTCGAAGGCCTCGCGGATCTTGCCCACCGCGGCGATCACCAGCAGCGAATGCCCGCCCAGGGCGAAGAAGTTGTCGCGCAGGCCAACCCGCTCGACACCCAGCACCTCGCTCCAGATCGCCGCCAGACGCCGCTCCTGCTCGGTGCGCGGCGCCTGGTAGTCGCCCTGGGCCAGGCTCGCGTCGGGCTTGGGCAGGGCCTTGCGGTCCAGCTTGCCGTTGGGCGTCAGCGGCATGCGCTGCAGCCACTGCAGATGGCCCGGCACCATGTAGTCCGGCAGGCCGGCCTTGAGGTACGCGCGCAGTTCGTCACGCAAGCCTTCGGATTCGGCCACGCCTTCGGCAGCCACCAGATACGCGGCCAGTTGCTTGTTGCCAGCCACCTCGATATCGATCACCACCGCCTGGTGCACCGCCGCATGCTCCAGCAACCGCGCCTCGATCTCGCCCAGCTCGATGCGGAAGCCGCGGATCTTCACCTGATGGTCGAGACGCCCGACATACTCCAGCACCCCGTCGGCGTGATAGCGCGCCAGGTCGCCGGTGCGGTACAGGCGCCCGCCCTGGCCACCGAACGGATCGGGGACGAAGCGCTGCGCGGTCAGCGACGGCCGCTGGTGGTAACCCCGGGCCAGGCCGTCGCCACCGATCAGCAGTTCGCCGCGCGCACCCACCGGCAGCACCTCGAAATCGTCGCTGAGCACATGCAGGTTGGTATTGCCCAGCGGCTTGCCCAGCCAGACATCGTCGCTGCGGGTCAGGTAATGACGCGCCGACCAGATGGTGGTCTCGGTCGGGCCGTAGACGTTCCACACATGCCCGGCCTGGTCGATCAGGCGCTGGGCCAGCTCGGCGCTCAGCGCCTCGCCGCCGCAGAGCACGGTCTTGCCGGCCAGGGCGCCGGCCGGCGCTGCGTCCAGAATCATCCGCCAGCTCGACGGCGTGGCCTGGATCAGGCTCACCCGCTGGCGCTCGATCACCTCCAGCAGCGCCCGCGGATCCTTGTTCTGCCCGCTGCGCAGCAGCACCACGGCGGCACCGCGGATCAGCGGCAGGTACAGCTCCAGCCCGGCGATATCGAAGGACAGCGAGGTCAGCGACAGCACCCGGTCCCCTGCCCCCATGCCCGGCTGCTCGCCCATGCTGACGAGGAAGTTGACCAGCGCCTGGTGGGCGATGGTCACGCCCTTGGGCAGGCCGGTGGAACCGGAGGTGTAGATGGCATAGGCAAGGTTCTGCGGCGCCGCCAGGGCTGGCGGGTTGTCCTGGCTGTAGCCGTCGAGCCAGTCGCTGTCCTGGTCCAGGCACAGGTTCTGCACGCCGGCGGGAATGCTCAACTGACCGAGCAGCGAGGACTGGGTCAGCAGCAGCTTCAGGCCGCTGTCCTGCATCATGTAGCTCAGGCGATCGGCCGGGAAATCCGGGTCCAGCGGCACATAGGCGCCGCCGGCCTTGAGGATCGCCAGCAGGCCGACGACCATCCGCGGCCCGCGCTCCAGGGCCACGCCCACCAGCGCATCGGCGCCGACTCCCAGCTCGCGCAGCTTGTGCGCCAGCGCGTTGGCCTGGGCGTTGAGCTGGGCATAGCTCAGCGAAACCTCGCCATCGAGCAGCGCCACCGCCTGTGGCGTGGCCCGCACCTGCGCTTCGAACAGCGCCGGCAGGCACTGCTCGCGCGGATAGTCCAGCTGGCTGCGGTTCCAGTCGACGAGCATGCGCTCACGCTCGTCGTCAGCCACCAGCGGCAGTTGCCCCAGGCACGCCGTCGGGTCCTCGATCAGCGCCAGCAGCAGCGTGGCGAACTGCCCGGCCAGTTGCGTCACCGTCTCCGCGGCGACGCGCTGGCGGTCGTAGGCGTACTGCATCAGCAGGGTCTGGCCGACGCCCACCAGCAGGGTCAGCGCATAGTGGGTCTGCTCCTGGGTCTGCGAAGCGCTGAACACCAGGTCGTCCGGCGCCGCCTGCTGCAGCGCCTCGGCCACCGGGTAGTTCTCGAACACGAGGATATTGTCGAACAGCGCCTCGCCGCTCCAGCCGGCCCAGCGCTGGATCTCGTACAGCGGGGTGTGCTCGTGCTCGCGCAGGGCCAGGTTGTGCGCCTGGACCTGCTGCACCCACTCGGCCACGCGCTGCTCGCCACGGGGGCTGGCGACCACCGGCAGGGTGTTGATGAACAGCCCGAGCTGCTCCTCGGCCCCCGGCAACTGCGCCGGACGCCCGGCCACGGTGGCGCCGAAGGTCACGCAGGCCTGCCCGCTGTGACGCTGCAGGACCAGCAGCCAGGCCGCCTGCACCAGGGTGTTGACGGTGACCCGCTGCTCGCGGGCGAAGTCGTTCAGGCGCCGGGTCTGCTCGCGGTCGAAGACATGCACATGCTCGCCCTGCCCCGCGCCTTCATGCGGCGCATCGAAGGTCTGCAGCAGGCGGGTCGGCTCGTCGAGGGCCGACAGCTGCTCGCGCCAGAAGCGCTCGCTGAGCCCGCGGTCCTGGCGCTGCAGCCATTCGATGTAGTCGCGGTAACGCCCACCGGAACCGGACACCGCCTGGCCGCGATAGCGTTGCAGCACTTCGCCGAGCAACTGCGAATTGCTCCAGCCGTCCATCAGGATGTGGTGGCTGGTGTACACCAGGTGGTGACGATCGTCGGCCACCCGTAGCAGGGCGATACGCAGCAGCGGCGCGCCCTCCAGGTCGAAGCCGCGCTGGCGGTCGGCCTGCGCCCAGTCGTCGAGGAACGCCGCCAGGTCGTGCTGGCCGCGGGCATCCAGCTCGATGCAGTGCGCGTCGAGGTGCTTGTGGATGACCTGCAACGGCTGCTCGAAATCGCTGTGGAAGCTGGCGCGGAGCATGTCATGGCGGTCGCTGGCGGCCTGCCAGGCGGCCTGGAAGCGCGCCACGTCGAGGCCCTGCACGTCGATGCGCATCTGGTTGATGTAGTTGCCCGCCTCCCGTGCCGACAGGCTGTGGAACAGCATGCCCTGCTGCATCGGCGACAGCGGATAGACATCGGCGATCTGCGCCGCCGCGACCGGGAAGCGGTCCAGCTGGGCCTGGCTCAGGCCGGCCAGGGGGAAGTCCGACGGCGTCATGCCGCCCACGTCCGCGCCCAGGCAATGGCCGATCAGTTGTGCCAGCTCGCTGGCGTAGTCGTCGGCCAGGCGCTGCACGGTGGCCTTGTCGAACACCTCGGCGCTGAAGGTCCAGCCCAGCGCCAGTTCACCGCCATAGACCTGGCCGTTGATGCTCAGCAGGCTGCCCAGCGGTGCCTCGGCGCTCTGCCCGTCGCCGGCGGATTCGGCCGCCGGAACGAACAGCGCGTCGTCGTCGGCGAAGCTGGCATCGAACTGCCCCAGGTAGTTGAAGACGATCGCGCCTTCGGCCAGGCCGGCCAGGCTACGGCGGGCCTCCGCGCTGCCGAGATGGCGCAGCAGGCCATAGCCGATGCCCTTGTCCGGCACCGCGCGCAGTTGCTCCTTGATGGTCTTGATCGATTCGCCGGCGTCCGCCCGCGCGCTCAGCTTCACCGGGTACATGCTGGTGAACCAGCCGACGGTACGGGTGATGTCGAGGCCTTCGAACAGCTCCTCGCGGCCATGGCCTTCCAGGCGCACCAGGGTGTCGGCGCGCCCGGTCCAGCGGCTGATGGTGCGCGCCAGGGCGCTGAGCAGCAGGTCGTTGATCTGCGTGCGATAGGCCGCCGGAGCGTCCTGCAGCAGTTGGCGGGTCAGCTCGCGGTCGAGGCGGCTGTGTACCGTCAGGGCATGGCGCTGGGCCAGGCTGCCGTCGGCACGGTCGCGCGGCAGCTCGTCGCTGACGCCGTGCAACTGTGCCTGCCACCAGGCCAGCTCGGCCTCGCGTTCGGCGCTGCCGGCGTAGCGTTGCAGGTGTTCGGCCCAGTCCTTGAACGCGCTGGTCTTGCCCGGCAGCACCGGCGCCTTGCCGGCGGCCAGGGCGTTGCAGGCGCTCTGCAGGTCTTCCAGGAGGATGCGCCAGGACACCCCGTCCACCACCAGGTGATGGATCGCCAGCAGCAGGCGCTGTTCGCCCCCGGGCAGTTCGACCAGCAGCGCGCGCAGCAGATCGCCCTGCTCCAGCGACAGGCTGCGCTGCGCTTCGTTGGCCAGCGCCTCCAGGCCATCGACGTGCGCCAGTTGGCGCAGCCACAGGCGCTGGCGCGGTGCGGCGTCGAGGAACGCCTGATGCGCCCCGGCGAAACGCGCGCGCAGGGCATCGTGATGCGCGGCCAGCAGGTCCAGGGCCTGGCGCAGATGCTCGGGGTCCAGCGGCCGTGAAGGCCGCAGCAGCACCGACTGGTTCCAGTGGTCGCGCGCGGGGATCGGGCTGTCGAAGAACCATTGCTGGATCGGCGTCAGCGGCGCTTCGCCGGTCACCGGGCCCTGGTCGATGCTCAGCGCACCGGCGCGCCGGGCGACCTGGGCGATGCCCTGCACGGTCTGGCGCTGGAACAGGTCTTTCGGGGTGAACAGGATGCCCGCCTGACGGGCGCGGCTGACCACCTGGATGGAGATGATCGAGTCGCCGCCCAGTTCGAAGAAGTTGTCGGTGGCACCGATCCGCGGCAGCTTCAGCACGTCCTGCCAGATCGCGGCGATGCGCTGCTCCAGTTCGCCTTGCGGCGCCACATGCTCGCCGCGGGCCTGGCTGGCATCCGGCGCCGGCAGGGCCTTGCGGTCGAGCTTGCCGTTGGCGGTCAGCGGCAGGCGTTCGAGGAACAGCCAGTGGCCCGGCAGCATATGCGCCGGCAGTTCGCGGGCCAGCGCCGCCTTGAGGCGGGACGCCAGGTCGGCCTGCTCCTCCTCGACGACCACATAGGCCACCAGTTGCGTGGCGTTGCCGCTTTGCCACGGCAGTACCACGGCTTCGCGCACCGCATCGTCGGCGACGATCCGTGCCTCGATCTCGCCCAGCTCGATGCGCAGGCCGTGGATCTTCACCTGATGGTCGATGCGCCCGAGGTAGTCGATCACCCCGTCGGCACGCTGGCGCACCAGGTCGCCGCTGCGGTACAGGCGCCCGCCCGGGGTGAACGGATCGGGGACGAAACGCTCGGCCGTGAGGTCAGGACGCCGGTGGTAACCACGGGCCAGGGACACGCCGCCGATATACAGCTCGCCGGCACTGCCCGGGGCGCAGAGCTGCAGGTTGGCATCCAGCACATAGGTGCGCACGTTGCTGATCGGCCGGCCGATGGCGGCAATGGCGCCGGGCTGCGCACCTTGCAGCAGCAGGCTGCTGGTGTCGATGGTGGCTTCGGTCGGGCCGTACAGGTTGCAGACCTGGCCGCCCCACTGGCGACCCAGTTGCTCGACCAGCGCGCTGCTCAGCGCCTCGCCGCCAAAGGCCAGCAGGCGCAGCGAGTCCAGTTGGCCAGCCCGCGCTTCCGGCAGCAGCGCCTGGAGCACCGACGGCGCCAGCTGCAGGATGCTGATGCGCTGCGCGGCCACTTCGTCCCAGAGCAGCGACAGGTCGTCGCTCAACGCCGGGCTGGCCAGGACCAGTTGCGCGCCGTTGAGCAGCGGCAGCCAGAATTCCCAGACCGAGGCGTCGAAGCTGAAGGCGGTCTTCTGCAGTACGCGGTCATGGCTGGCCAATTGCAGTTCGCCCTGCATCCACAGCATGTGGTTGGTCAGGGCGCCATGGCGGATTTCCACGCCCTTGGGCCGGCCGGTGGAGCCGGAGGTGTAGATCACGTAGGCCAGGTGTTCCGGGCTCAGGTCAAGCGTGGGTGCGGCCGCCTCGCGGGTGTCGTCCCAGTCGATGGCTTCATCCAGACAGAGGGTTTCCAGACCTGCGTGGATCGGCAACTGCTCCAGCAGCGTCGAATGGGTCAGCAGCAGGCCCACGCCGCTGTCGCGCAGCATGAAGTCCAGGCGCTCGCGGGGATAGGCAGGGTCCAGCGGCACATAGGCACCGCCGGCCTTGAGGATCGCCAGCAGGCCGACGACCATCTCCAGGCTGCGCTCCAGGGCGATACCCACCAGCACATCGGGGCCGACGCCCTGCTCGCGCAGGTGCCGGGCCAGGCGGTTGGCCTGGCGTTCCAGTTCGGCGTAAGCCAGCTCGCGCTGGCCAAGGACCAGCGCCGTGGCGTCAGGGGTACGCTGGGCCTGCACCGCGATCAGTTCATGCACCGGGCTGTCGGCGAAAGCGACCGCGGTGGCGTTCCACTCACCGGCGATACGCTGCTGCTCGACCGCATCCAGCAGCGGCAGCTCGCTGATCCGCTGGCGTGGATCGCCACCCAGGGCGCGCAGCAGGTTGCGCCAGTGCGCGGCCATGCGCTGGATGGTCGCCAGGTCGAACAGGGCGCTGGCGAAGGTGAACGAGGCGCCGACGCCCTGGGCATGCTCCACGGTGTTCAGCGACAGGTCGAACTGCGAGGCCTGGCTGTCGGATTCCAGGCCCTCGACGCTCAGCCCCGGCAGTTTCTGCCCGGCGTGGCCGGCCTCGACCTGGTGGTTGTACATCACCTGGAACAGCGGTGTGCGGCTCAGGTCGCGGCCCGGTTGCAGGGCCTCGACCAGTTGCTCGAACGGCAGGTCCTGATGGGCCTGCGCCTGCAGCGCATGCTGGCGCACCTGCCGCAGCAGCTCGGCGATGGTGGTGTGGGTATCGAACCCGGCCTTGAGCACCTGAGTGTTGACGAAGAAGCCGATCAGGCCCTCGGTCTCGGCGCGGTTGCGGTTGGCGATGGGCACGCCGACGCGGATGTCGGACTGCCCGGTGTAGCGGTGCAGCAGGGTCTGGAACGAGGCCAGGAGGAGCATGAACAGGGTCACGCCCTGCTCCCGCGCGACGTCCTTGAGGCGCTCCACCAGCGCCGCTTCCAGCGGGATCTCCAGCCAGCCACCGGCACGGCTCTGGATCGCCGGGCGCGGGCGGTCGGTGGGCAGCTCCAGCACCGGTTGCTCGCCGCCCAGTTGCGCGGTCCAGTAGCCCAACTGCCGCGCCTGCTCACCGGCGTCCATCCAGTTGCGCTGCCACTGGGCGTAGTCGGCGTACTGGAAGGCCAGCGCCGGCAGTTCCAGGGCCTGGCCCTGGCTGAAGGCGGCGTAGTGGCGAACCAGCTCGTCGACCATGATCGGCATCGACCAGCCATCGGAGACGATATGGTGCTGGGTCAGCACCAACACATGCTCGTCCGCGGCCAGACGCAGCAGGCGGATGCGCAGCAGCGGGCCGTGCTCCAGGTCGAACGGACGCTGCACCTCGTGCTGGACGAAGTCCTCCAGCGTCTCATCCGCGGCCAGGGTCTCGACCTGCACGGCGAACGGCGTCGCGGCATGGATGATCTGCACAGCCTGTTCGCCGTCCTGGCGGAAGGTGGTGCGCAGGGTTTCGTGACGCGCCACCAGGGCTTCGAAGCTGCGGCGCAGGGCCTCGACCCGCAGCTCGCCGCGCAGGCGCAGGGCTACCGGAATGTTGTAGGCGGCGCTGTGCGGCTCCAGTTGCCAGAGGAACCACTGGCGTTGCTGGGCGTAGGACAGCGCCAGCGGCTGGCTGCGATCGACGACGGCAAACGCCGGCGCCTGGCCCGCCTGGCCCTGCGCGGCGGCACGGGCAAAGGCGGCGAGGTCCTGGGCCTCGAACAGGTTGCGCAGGGACAGCTCCAGGTCCAGTTGCTTGCGCACCCGCGAAATCACCTGGGTCGCCAGCAGCGAGTGGCCGCCCAGTTCGAAGAAGTTGTCGCTCAGGCCGACCTGCTCGACCTTGAGAATCTCCGCCCAGATCGCCGCCAGTTGCTGCTCCAGCTCACTCACCGGGGCGACATAGGCATTCTGCAACTGGCTGGCATCCGGCTTGGGCAGGGCCTTGCGGTCCAGCTTGCCGTTGGCCGTCAGCGGCATGGCCTCCAGCGCGATCAGGTGGGTCGGCACCATGTAGTCCGGCAGATTGGCCTTCAGGTGCGCCTTGAGGCTGTCGCGCAGGTCGGCCTGGGCCGGGTCGCGCGGCACGAACCAGCCGGCCAGCTGCTGACCTGCGGGACCTTCAACGGCCAGGACGATGGCTTCGCGCACCGCCGGATGTTCCTGCAGGCGCGCCTCGATCTCACCCAGTTCGATACGGAAACCGCGGATCTTCACCTGATGGTCGATACGCCCGGCGTATTCGATCACCCCTTCGGCGCGATAGCGCGCCAGGTCGCCGGTGCGGTACAGGCGACCGCCATCGGTGGAGAACGGATCCGGCACGAAGCGCTCGGCGGTCAGCGCCGCGCGGTGGTGGTAGCCACGGGCGAGACCGGCGTGGCCGACATGCAGCTCGCCATTGCAGCCCAGGGCCACCGGGTTGAAATCGGCATCCAGCACGTACCAGGACAGGTCCGGGATCGCCTCGCCGATCGGGCTGACTTCGGCCTGGGCCAGGTCCAGTTTGCTGATCGGACGGTAGGTCACGTGCACCGTGGTTTCGGTGATGCCGTACATGTTGATCAGTTGCGGCTGCGCATCGCCGAAGCGTTCGAACCAGGGCTTGAGGCTGCCGACGTCCAGCGCTTCGCCGCCGAACACCACATAGCGCAGGGCCAGGTCGGCGGGCGATTCGCAGGCGACCCGCGCCAGTTGCTTGAATGCCGATGGGGTCTGGTTGAGCACGGTGACTTGCTCATCCACCAGCAGCTTGTGGAAATCTTCCGGCGAACGGGTCGTCTCACGCGGCACGATCACCAGGCGACCACCATGGAGCAGCGCACCGAAGATCTCCCACACGGAGAAGTCGAAGGCATAGGAGTGGAACAGGGTCCACACGTCCTTGTCGTCGAAACCGAACCACTGGTTCGTGGCGGTGAACAGGCGCAGCAGGTTGTGATGCGGCAGCAAGGCGCCTTTCGGCTTGCCGGTGGAACCCGAGGTGTAGATGACGTAGGCCAGGTTGTCCGGCGAAGTCAGGTTGACCGGGTTTTCGCTGCTGTAGCCGCCGAGCGACGAATCCAGCAGATCGGCTCGGGTCAGCAGCAGTTTGATGCCGCTGTCCGCCTGCATGTAGTCGAGACGGTCCTGTGGATAATCCGGGTCCAGCGGCACGTAGGCACCACCGGCCTTGAGAATGCCCAGTACGCCGACCAGCATTTCCAGACTGCGCTCGGTGGAAAGACCGACCAGCACATCCGGCCCCACGCCCTGCTCGCGCAGCTTGTGCGCCAACTGGTTGGCCCGACTGTTGAGCTGTGCATAAGTCAGCTGCTCGGCACCGAAACTCAGCGCCACGGCGTGCGGAACACGGGCCGCCTGCGCCTCGATCAGTTGATGGGTGCACAACTCGCTGGGGAACACCGTCAACTGGTGATTCCAGTCACGCAAGGTGCGCTCGCGCTCGGCGTCGCTGTGCAGCGGCAGCTCGGCGATGCGCTCGGCGCTGTTGGCGCACATGCCACGCAGCAGGTTGCGCCAGTGCCCGGCCATGCGCTCGACGGTGCCTGCATCGAACAGGTCGCTGGCGAACACCAGCGAGGCACCGATGCCCGCCTCGCTTTCGAAGGTGTTCAGGGCCAGGTCGAACTGCGCGGTGTGCTTGTCCGATTCCAGCCCCTCGACCTGCAGCCCGGCCAGTTGCCGCGCCTCGCCACGCACTTCGGTCTGGTGGTTGAAGATCACCTGGAACAGCGGGCTGCGGCTCATGCTGCGCTCGGGCTGCAGGGCTTCCACCAGTTGCTCGAACGGCAGGTCCTGGTGGGCCTGGGCGCCAACCACGGTCTGCTTGACCTGCTGCAGCAGGCTGGCCACGGTGCTGCGCCCGTCGAACTCGGCCTTGAGCACCTGGGTGTTGACGAAGAAGCCGATCAGGCCTTCGGTCTCGGCGCGGTTGCGGTTGGCCACCGGCACGCCGATGCGGATATCGGCCTGCCCGGAATAGCGATGCAGCAGGGTCTGCAGCGAGGCGAGCAGGAGCATGAACAGGGTCACGCCCTGCTGCCGGGCCAGGTGCTTGAGGTCCTGGCCAAGGGCCTCGCCCAGGTCGATATGCACGCGGCCGCCGCGCCAGGACGGCTGCGACGGACGCGGACGATCGGTGGGCAGCTCCAGCACCGGCTGCTCGCCGCCCAGTTGCTCTTTCCAGTAGGCCAGCTGGCGTTCCTGCTCGCCGGCCTCCATCCAGTTGCGCTGCCAGATCGCGTAGTCGGCGTACTGGATCGGCAGGCCCGGCAGATGCACCTCGCGGCCCTGGCTGTAGCCTTCGTAGCAACGCACCAGCTCGTCGATCATGATCGGCATCGACCAGCCATCGGAAACGATATGGTGCTGGGTCAGCACCAGCACATGCCGGTCCTCGCCCAGCGCAAACAGGCGCACCCGCAGCAGCGGGCCCTGGCGCAGGTCGAACGGACGCTGGATCTCCTCCTCCACCGCGGCCTGCAGCAGGTCGGCCGCCAGCGGCTCGACCTCCAGCACGAACGGCTGCGCCTCATGGATCACCTGCAGCGCCTCGTCGCCGTCCTCGCGGAAGGTGGTGCGCAGGGTTTCATGCCGCGCCACCAACGCCGTGAAGCTGCGACGCAGGGCCTCGATGTCCAGCGCGCCGTTCAGGCGCAGCGCCACCGGCATGTTGTAGGCGGCGCTGTGCGGCTCCAGTTGCCAGAGGAACCACTGGCGCCGCTGCGCGTAGGACAGCGCCGAGCTGTCCTCGGCCTCGCGCCTGAAGATCGGCGTGACTCCATACAGGTTCACACCCTGGCGTTTGAGCAAGGCCGCCAACGCCTTGCGTTCCCGGGCGGACAGCGATTTAACGGAGTCGAGCAGCGCTTGCACTTGGGGTTTCTCCTGCTATGCGATCAAGTTATCGATTTCCTCTGCACTTAGACGTTTGAGGGCCTCCAGGGATTTAGCCAATTCGTCCTGAACCTGCTCGCCCTGGCCGTTTTTCTTTTCCACGGCACGGGCGAAGTCGCCCAGTTCCGGGTGTTCGAACAGCTCGTTGAGGGACATCTCGATGCTCAGGCGCTCGCGCACCCGCACCATCACCTGCACCACCAGCAGCGAGTGGCCACCCAGCTCGAAGAAGTTGTCGCCGAGCCCTACCCGCTCGACCTTGAGCACATCGGCCCAGATCGCCGCCAGTTGCTGTTCCGTTGCGCTGACCGGGGGCACATGGTGCTGCTGCAGCTCGCTGGCCTGCGGCGCCGGCAGGGCCTTGCGGTCGAGCTTGCCGTTGGCTGTCAGCGGCATGCCGTCGAGCAGGATCAGGTGCGCCGGGACCATGTAGTCCGGCAGATGCGCCTTGAGGTGCGCCTTGACCTGGCCGCGCAGGGCATTGCGTTCGTCGGCCGTGGCCGGCGCCGCGCCCGCGGGCACCAGGTAGGCGGCCAGTTGCTTGCCGCCAGGGCCGTCGATGTCCACCACCACCGCTTCGCGCACGTCCGGGTGCTCCAGCAGGCGCACCTCGATCTCGCCCAGCTCGATGCGGTAGCCGCGGATCTTCACCTGGTAGTCGGTTCGCCCGACGTACTCCAGCACGCCGTCGGCGGCGCGCTGGCGCACCAGGTCGCCAGTGCGGTACAGGCGCTCGCCCGGCACGCTGGCGTAGGGGTTGGGTACGAACGCCAGGGCGGTGCGCTTCGGATCGGCGAGGTAACCGCGCCCGACCCCCACGCCGGCGATATGCAGCTCGCCGGTGGCGCGCAGCGGCATCGGTTCGAGCAGGTCGTTGAGCACATGCAGGCGGTTGTGCGCGGTGGCCGTGCCGATCGGCAGGCAGATGCCCTGGCCGTCGCTGGCCACCACCGGGTGCAGGGCGACGTCGTCGGAGCACTCGGCCGGGCCGTAGGCGTTGATCAGCGGGATCCGCGGGTACTGGCGCAGCCAGCGCTCGGCCAGGGCCGGCGGCATGGCCTCGCCGGTGGTCATCAGGTAGCGCAGGCTCGGCAGCTCGGCCTGCGGCAGGTCGAGAATGCCCTGGACCAGCGCCGGGACGATCTCCAGCACCGTAATGCCGGTGTCCTGCACATGGCGGATCAGCGCCCGTGGATCCTGCACCACAGTGCTCGGCACGATCTCCACCACGGCGCCGCACAGCGCCGCGGTGAGCAGCTGCCAGACCGAGATATCGAAGCTCTGCGAAGCGGTCTGGGCGATCACGTCATGCTCGTCCAGCTTCAGGTACGGCAGCTTGCTCAGCTGGTTGTTGAGCATGCCGGCCTGCTGCACCATCACCCCTTTCGGCGTGCCGGTGGAGCCGGAGGTGAAGATCACGTAGGCCAGGTGCTGGCTGGCGTCCGCCGGCCGTTCGGCGAGGTCCGCCAGGGGCGCCGCCTGCTGCTGGATCTGCTCCCACACCAGCAGCTGCGGCCGCAGCGCCTCGGGGATGCGTTCCAGCACCTGCCGGGCCTGGCCCAGGCTCGACTCGCTCGCGACCAGCAGCCGCGAGGCGCTGGACTGGAGGATGCCGGCCAGGCGCTCCAGCGGCAGGTTCGGGTCGAGACCGAGGTAGCCGGCGCCGGCCTTGAAGCTGCCGACCACCATGCCCAGCAGCGGCAGGCCGCGCTCGCCGAGCACCGCCACCAGGTCGTCGGCCTGCACGCCATGGCCCTGCAGGGCCTGCGCCAGGCGATGGGCCTGCTGGTCCAGCTCCGTGTAGTTCCACTGCTGCTGCAGATGACGGGCCGCGGTGCGCTCGGCGAAGCGCGCCGCGCTGCGTTCGAACAGGCGCGCATAACCCTGGCTGAATTCAGCCGGCACCGGCTCCTGCGCCAGCGTGGCGACTTCGCCGCCGAGGCAGCTCAACTGGTGGAAGTCCTGGTCCATGCCGGAGGCGAAGCTCAGCAGGATGGCGCGGAAATCCTCCAGCAGGGTGTCGACCGTGGCCTTGGCGAAGAAGCGCTTGTCGTAGGACAGGTGCAGGCCCAGCACCGAGCCCGGGTAGATCACCACGGTGAGCGGGTAGTTGGTGTGGGTGCGCGACGAGTCACCCTGGATCTTCATGTCGTCGGCCTGCTCGTAGACGCTGTCCTCCACCGGCGCGTTCTCGAACACGAAGAGGCTGTCGAACAGCGCCTGGCCCTTGCCGATCTCGCTGTACTGCTGGATGTTCACCAGCGGCACGTGCTCGTGCTCGCGCAACGCCACGTTGTTGACCAGCAGGTCCTGCAGCCAGGCCTTGAGGGTCAGGCGCGACTCGGCGCCGGGAACGCGCACCCGCAGCGGAATGCTGTTGATGAACAGGCCCACGGTGGTCTGCATTTCCGGGATGTCCGCCGGACGCCCGGCCACGGTCACGCCGAACAGCACGTCGCGCTCGCCGCTGTAGCGGTGCAGGAGGATCGCCCAGGCCGCCTGGACCAGGGTGTTGAGGGTCAGTTGCGCACCCTGGGCGGCCTGCGCCAGGCGCTGGCTCTGCTCAAGCGTCAGGCGCACCAGGCAGTCGCCCACTGCTGATTCGCTGTCGCGCTGGCCGGTGTGGTCGAACGGCAACGCGGTCGGCCGCTCGAAGCCCGCCAGTTGCGCCTGCCAGAAGTCTTTCGAAACCTGCTGGTCGCGGCTCTGCAGCCAGGCGATGAAGTCGCGGTAGCTGGTCGCGGCGGCCAGGGTCGATGGCCGGCCTTCCAGTTGCGCGCTGTACAGCTCGAAGAACTCCGCCACCAGGCCCATGCGGCACCAGGCATCGAGGAGGATATGGTGGTTGCTGAGGACGAAGCCGTAGCGTTGCTCGCCCAGCTTGATCAGGCGCAGACGGAAGGCCACCTCGTTGGCCAGGTCGAAGCCCTGCCGCAGCTCGGCCGACAGCTCGGCTTCCAGCAGCGCTTCGTACTGGTCCGGCGCCACGTGCTGCCAGTCAAGAAGGCGGATGTCCGGACGCGGCTCGCGACGGATGATCTGCACCATCTGCTCGGCGACGTCCCAGCAGAACGAGGTGCGCAGCACTTCGTGGCGCTCGACCACGGTGCGCCAGGCCTGTTCGAAGGCGTTCAGGTCGATGGCGTGCTCGATCAGGTAGCAGTACTGCATCAGGTAGATGCCCGAGCCCGGCTCGCGCAGGGTGTGCAGCAACAGGCCTTCCTGCATCGGCGACAGCGGGTAGACATCCTGGATGTCCGCCGCCGGCAGCGGCAGGCGCTGCAGTTGCTCCTGGGTCAGGCGCGCCAGGGGGAAGTCCGACGGGGTCACGCCGCGCGCGCCGCTGTCGGCGCAATGGCGGACCAGTTCGGCCAGGGCGCGGGTGAAATCATCGGCCAGGCGCTGCACGGTGTCGCGACGGAACACCTCGCCGCTGAAGCTCCAGTTCAGCGCCAGCTCGCCGCCGTACACCTGACCGTCGATGCTCAGCAGCGCGGCCAGCGGCGCCGCGGCGCTCTGCCCGGCCCCGCTGCTCTCGCCGGACGGCACGAACAGCGCATCCTGCTCGGCGAAGCTGCCATCGAACTGGCCGAGGTAGTTGAAGACGATATTGCCCTGGGCCAACTGCCCCAGGGACTGGCGCGCGGCGTCCGAACCGAGGTGGCGCAGCACGCCGTAGCCGATGCCCTTGTCGGGAATCGCGCGCAGTTGCTCCTTGATGCCCATGATCGATTCGGCGAGGTCGGCGCGCGGGGTCAGGCGCACCGGGAACAGGCTGCTGAACCAGCCGACCGTGCGGCTCAGGTCGAGGTCGTCGAACAGGTCCTCGCGGCCATGGCCTTCCAGGCGGATCAGCACATCGGGCTGCCCGGTCCAGCGGCTGACGACGCCGGCCAGGGCGGTCAGCAGCAGGTCGTTGATCTGCGTGCGGTAGGCCGCCGGGGCTTCCTGCAGCAGCTTGCGGGTCAGTTCGGCATCGAGGCGGCTGCTCACCGACACGGCGTGGCGGTTCTGCTGCGCGCCGGCCGGGTTGTCGCACGGCAGGCGGTCATCGACGCCCTGCAACTGCGCCTGCCACCAGCCCAGTTCCTGTTCCAGCGCGGCGCTGCCGGCATAGCCGTGCAGGCGCTCGGCCCAGGCCTTGAGCGAACTGCTGCGCGGCGGCAGGTTGAGCGCCTGGCCGGCGTGCAGGGCACGGCAGGCCTGCTGCAGGTCTTCCAGCAGCACGCGCCAGGACACGCCGTCCACCACCAGGTGATGGATCACCAGCAGCAGGCGCTGTTCGCCCTGCGGCAGGTCCACCAGCACCGCGCGCAGCAGCGGGCCGGTGGCCAGGTCAAGGCTGCGCTGGGCTTCGTCGGCCAGCGCCGCGAGCTGCGTGCTGTCGGCGAGTTCGCGGGTCCACAGCACCTCGCGGTTGTAGCTGCTGGCGTAGGCGGCCTGCCAGCCCGATTGCTGGCGGACGAAGGTCAGGCGCAGGGCGTCGTGCTGTTCGATCAGCGCGTGCAAGGCCGCCGTCAGGTGCCCGGCATCGAGGCGGATGGCCGGCTTGAGCAGCACCGACTGGTTCCAGTGGTGACGCTCGGGAATCTCGGTATCGAAGAAGCGCGCCTGGATCGGCAGCAACGGCAGGTTGCCGCTGACCTGCTCGGCCACCGGGGCGGCGGCTTTCTTCTCGATCAGTTTGGCCACCGTGGCCAGCTGGCCGATGGTCTGCTTCTCGAACAGCTGCTTGGGATTGAGCTTGATCCCCTGGCGCTTGGCCCGGGCGATGATCTGCAGGCTGAGGATCGAGTCGCCGCCCAGCTCGAAGAAGTTGTCGGTGCTGCCGACCTTCTCCAGCTTGAGCACATCGGCCCAGACCGCGGCGAGCTTCTCCTCGATCTCCCCCACCGGCGCCACGTAGCGCTGTTTGACCGCGCCCGGTTTGGGCAGGGCGCGCTTGTCGAGCTTGCCGTTGGCGGTCAGCGGCAGGCGGTCGAGCAGGAGAATCTGCGCCGGCACCAGGTATTCCGGCAGGCTCGCCGCCAGTTGCTGGCGCAGGGCTTCGACCTGCAGGGTGGTGCCGCCGGCGGCGACGCAGTAGCCCACCAGTTGCAGGCGGCTTTCATCGCTGTCCAGCGGCAGCGCCAGGACCACGGCCTCGGCCACGCCCGGCAAGGCCCGCAGGATCTGCCCGACCTCCCCTGGCTCGACCCGGTAGCCGCGGATCTTCACCTGGTCGTCGGCACGCCCGAGGTATTCCAGGCGGCCGTCCACATGGCGCGCACGGTCACCGGCGCGGTAGCGGCGCTGGCCGCCGGCGGCCGGCACGAAACGCTCGGCGGTCAGTGCCGGCTGGCCCAGATAGCCCTGGGCCAGGCCCTGCCCGCCCAGGTACAGCTCGCCGGCCACGCGCTCGGCCAGCGGATTGAGCCAGGCGTCCAGCACCTCGGCCTCGGCGTTGGCCAGCGGGGTGCCCACCGGCACCGTGCGGCAGCCCGGCAGGACGTCCTGCACTTCATGGGTGAGGATGCCCACGGTGGTTTCGGTCGGGCCGTAGTGGTTGAGGATGCGGCAACCCGGCTTGAGCGCGCGGATCTGCTCGACCAGGCTCCAGCTGCTGGCCTCGCCACCGAGGATCAGCAGCTCGCCGGGCAGCACGTCGGCGGCCCGCGCGGCCTGCAACAGGCCCTGCAGGTGGCTCGGGACGATCTTCAGCACCTCGACCCGGTGTTCGGCCATGTAGGCGGCGAAACGGTCCGGATCGAAGGCGTGCTCGTGGGACAGCAGGTGCAACTGGCGCCCCTCGGCCAGGGCGCCGAACAGCAGGGTGTGGCCGAGGTCGGCGGCGATGGTCGAGACCATGGCCATGCTCGCCCCGTCGCTCAGTTGCAGACGCTGCGACACGCCCTGCACGTAGCTGGCCAGGGCGCCGTGGCTGATCACCACGCCCTTGGGCTGACCGGTGGAACCGGAGGTATAGATGATGTACGCCGGCTGCTGCGCCAGCAGGTCGAGGGCCGGGGCGTCGGTGCTTGCTTCGTTCCACAGGGCCGCGTCCCAGGCCAGCGCCGGGCACACGCCCAGGCCCGTGGCCTTGTCGTCGCCGGCGGCATGGATCAGCAGGGCCGCGGCGCTGTCGCGCAGCAGTTGCTGCAGGCGCTCGGCGGGTTGCTTCGTATCCAGCGGCAGGTACACCGCGCCGAGCTTGAGCACCGCCAGCAGGCCGGTTACCCACTCGATGCCGCGCTCCTGGCACAGCGCCACGGTCATGCCGGCACCGATGCCCTGGGCCTTGAGGTAGTGGGCCAACTGGTTGGACTGACGCTCCAGGCCGTCGTAGTCGAGCACCTCGTCGCCGGCGCGCAGGGCCGGCTTGCCGCGACCGGCGGCGAGGCCCTGGCGCCACAGGGCGAGGAAATCATTGGCGGGGAAGCTTGCGGCGGGCGTCTCGACCCTGGCCACGACCCCTTGCGGATGATCCAGCAGGCGCGCGTCGGTGTGCGCCGCCAGCGCCTCCAGCACTTCGCGCAGCGACGCGGCGATACGCTCGATGGTGCTCGCCTCGAACAGGTCGGTGGCGTAGGTGAAGTAGCCGCGCACGCCATTGGGCGTGTCGCTGAAGTCGAAGGCCAGGTCGAAACGCGCGTCGGCGCCGCCCAGCGGGTAGTCGGCCAGGGTCAGGCCGGCGAGGTCCTGGCTGGCGTCTTCGCTGTCGTCGTTGACGTGCTGGTTGATCTTGAACTGGAACAGCGGGTTGTGCCCCAGGCTGCGCTCCGGCGCCAGGGCTTCCACCAGGTGCTCGAACGGCAGCTCCTGGTGCGACTGGGCCCCGGCCACCACCTGTTTGACCTGCTGCAGCAGCTCGGCGAAGGTCTGCCGCTCGTCCACCTGGATGCGCAGCACCTGGGTGTTGATGAAGAAGCCGATCAACCCTTCCAGCTCGGCGCGGGTGCGTCCGGCATTCGGCGCGCCGATGCGGATATCGGCCTGGCCGCTGTAGCGCGACAGCACCACCGCCAGCGCCGCCAGGGTCAGCATGAACAGGGTCTGGCCGTTGTTGCGCGCCAGGCGCTTGAGCGTGCCGGACAATTCCGCCGGCAGTTCGGCGCGCACCACGGCGCCGCGCTGGCTCGCCTGCGGCGGCCGCTCATGGTCCAGCGGCAGGGCCAGCAGCGGCTGTTCCTCGCCCAACTGCTCCTTCCAGTAGGCCAGTTGACGCTCGGCCTCGCCGGCTTCCAGCCAACTGCGCTGCCAGATCGCATAGTCGGCGTACTGGATCGGCAGTGCCGGCAGTTGCGCCGCCTGGCCGGCCACCGCCGCCTGGTAGAACTGGACGAACTCGCCGACCAGCACCTGGCCGGACCAGCCATCGGAAACGATATGGTGCATGCACAGGGTCAGCACATGTTCCTGCTCGCCGAGGCGGAACAGGCGTACCCGCAGCAGGGCGCCGTCCAGCAGATCGAAGGGCGCGCGCAATTCCGCTTCCACCTGCTCGCGCAGCCGCGCTTCGGCATCGCTGCCCGGGGCGATCTCGCTGACCTGCAGGGCCACCGGCGCCTGTTCGAGGATTTCCTGGTGGAATTCACCCTCCTCGGAGACGAAGCGCGTGCGCAGCGCCTCGTGCCGTTGCACCAGGCGCTCCAGGGCCGTGGCCAGCGCGGCCTGGTCGAGGTGGCCGCTCAGCCGCACCGCCATCGGCACGTTGTAGGCGCTGTCCAGCGGCTCCAGTTGCCAGAGGAAGAGCATGCGCTGCTGCGCGTAGGACAACGGGATGCGCTTGACCTCGTGACGGGTCACGGCGATGGGCAGCAGCCGGAAGCTCTGCCCAGTCTCGGCCATCTTGGCGAGGATCTGCCGGCGTTGCTCCACGGGCAGGCCGACGAAGCGCTTGGCGATGCGTTCTGCTGTTGTCTTGTCCATCTCAGACCTCCGCCATGTCGTTCATCATTTGCTCGATATCGAACAGGCCGTCCTCGGTCAGTGACAGACTGGTGCTTTCGAATGCCTGGATAAATTCGTTCAATTGCGGTTTCTCGAAAATGAGGCGCAGCGGTACGTCGATACCGAGGCCGGATTGGATTCTGGAAACGAGCTGGGCCGCGAGCAGGGAATGCCCGCCCAGTTCGAAGAAGTCGTCGTTGAGCCCGACCCGCTCGACCTTGAGCACCTCGGCCCAGATCGCCGCCAGTTGCTCCTCGCGCTCGCCGACCGGGGCGATGTAGAGCGCCTGGGACTGGCTCGGGTCCGGCTGTGGCAGGGCCTTGCGGTCGAGCTTGCCGTTGGGGGTCAGGGGCATGGCGTCGAGCACGATGAAGTGGCTCGGCACCATGTAGTCCGGCAGCTGGGCCTTGAGCGCGGCCTTGAGGGTGTCGCGCAAGGTCGCAGCGTCGCGCTGCGGATCGGCGGGCACCAGCCAGGCGGCCAGTTGCTTGCCGTGGGCGCCGTCGATATCCAGCACCACCGCTTCACGCACTGCCGGGTGTTCCTGCAGGCGGGTCTCGATCTCGCCCAGTTCGATGCGGTAGCCGCGGATCTTCACCTGGTGGTCGGCGCGGCCGACGTACTCCAGCACGCCATCGGCGCGGCGGCGGGCCAGGTCGCCGGTGCGGTACAGGCGCTCGCCCGGGGCACCGAACGGATTCGGCACGAACACCGGTACGGTGCGGCGGGTATCGCCGACATAGCCGCGACCGACGCCAGTGCCAGCCACGCACAGTTCGCCCACGGCACCCAGCGGCACCAGTTCAAGGGCATCGTCCAGCAGGTAGATCAGGTTGTTGTCGGTCGGCGTGCCGATCGGCAGGTAAGTGCTTTCGGTCGCTTGCAGATCGACACGGAAGAACGCCACGTCGTCCGAGCACTCGGCCGGGCCGTAGGCGTTCACCAGGCCGATCTGTGGATAACGCAGCAGCCATTGTTTCGCCAATTCAGGCGGCATGGCTTCGCCGGTCGGCAGCATCCAGCGCAGGCCGTCGAGGTTCACCCGCTCCTCGGCCAGCAGGCCCTGGATCAGCGACGGCACGCTTTCCAGCACGGTGATGCCTTGTTGGGTGACATGCGCCAGCAGCGCCTGCGGATCGCGGGCAATGTCGTTCGGCACGATATCCACACGGGCACCGAACAGCGGCGCGGCGAGGAACTGCCAGACGGAAATGTCGAAGCTCTGCGAGGCTGTCTGGGCGATCACGTCCTGCTCGCTCAGATCGAGGTACGGCACCTTGCTCAGCTGGTTGTTGAGCATGCCGCGCTGCTCGACCATCACGCCTTTCGGCAGACCGGTGGAGCCGGAGGTGAAGATCACGTAGGCGAGATTGTCCGGACCGCTGTAGCGACCTGGGTTGGCCACGGAATGCGACGCTTGCTGGACCTGTTCCCAGACCAGCAGTTGCACATCTTCAAGCCCGGCCAGCAGTTCGCGGGCCTGCGCTTCGCACGCGGCGCCGCACACCAGCACCGGCGCCCCGCTCTGCCCGATCACGCCGCTCAGGCGCTGGTTCGGCAGCGCCGGATCCAGCGGCAGGTAACCCGCGCCCGCCTTGAAGCTGCCGACGATCATGCCCAGCAAGTCCGGACCGCGCTCCGCCAGCAGTGCAATCGGTTGATCGAAGCCGACACCCGCCGCGATCAGGGCATGGCCCAGGCGGTTGGCGGCGCCGTTCAGTTCCGCGTAGCTGTGTTCGCGCGCCAGGCAGGTGACCGCGATACGCTGCGGATGCGCCGCCACTTGCTCCTCGAACAACGCCACATAACCACGCTCCAGCGGATACGCGCGGGCACTCTGGTTGCAGCCCTCGATAAGGAACGCGCGCTCGTCGTCGCCCAGCAACGGCAATTCGGCGATCGCGCCACCGACATCGACGCAGACGCCACGCAGCAGATTGAGCCAGTGCGCGGCCAGACGCTCCACGCTGCCCTGGTCGAACAGCGCGGTGGCGTAGACCAGGCCGGCGCTGATGCCGCCGGCATGCTCGGCGGTGTTCAGGGTCAGGTCGAACTGCGCGCGATGGCTGTCCAGATCCAGGCCCTCCAGGTTCAGACCCGGCAAGGCATGACTGACCGCCTGGACATCCACCTGATGGTTGTACATCACCTGGAACAGCGGGCTGTGGCTGAGGCTGCGCTGCGGTTGCAGGGCTTCCACCAGTTGCTCGAACGGCAGTTCCTGATGGGCCTGGGCCTGCAATGCGGCCTGCTTCACCTGTTGCAGCAGGGCGGCGAAGGTCAGGCCCGGGGCGAAGCCGGCCTTGAGCACCTGGGTGTTGACGAAGAAACCGATCAGACTCTCGGTCTCGGCCCGGGTGCGGTTGGCCACGGGCACGCCGACACGGATGTCGTCCTGTCCGGAATGGCGGTGCAGCAGGGTCTGGAACGAAGCCAGGAGGAGCATGAACAGGGTCACGCCCTGCTCCCGCGCCACGTCCTTGAGACGGCTGACCAGCGCCGAGTCCAGCTCGATGCCCAGGCGCGCGCCGGCTTCCTGCTGGATCGCCGGACGCGCACGGTCCATCGGCAGTTCCAGCACCGGCTGCTCGCCGCCCAGTTGCGCGGTCCAGTAGGCCAGCTGGCGTTCCTGCTCGCCGGCGGCCATCCACTGGCGCTGCCAGTGGGCGTAGTCGGCGTACTGGATCGGCAGTTCGCCGAGCTGGACGTCCTGCCCCTGGCTGAGGCCGCCGTACAGGCGCACCAACTCGTCCACCAGCACCGGCAGCGACCAGCCATCGGCTACCACATGGTGCAGGGTCAGGACCAGCACATGTTCCCGCGGCGCCAGACGCAACAGACGCACGCGCAGCAGCGGGCCCTGCTGCAGGTCGAACGGCCGTTCGATTTCCTCCAGCACACGCTGCTGCGCCTGGGTCGCATCGACCTCCTCCACCGCCAGCACGAATGGCGTGGCCGGCTGGATGATCTGCACGGCCTGCTCACCGTCCTGGCGGAAGGTGGTGCGCAGGGTTTCGTGGCGGGCGATCAGCGTCGTGAAGCTGGCCTCCAGGGCATCGATATCCAGCTCGCCCTTCAGGCGCAGGGCCAGGGGGATGTTGTAGGCCGTGCTCTCGGCATCCAGTTGCCAGAGGAACCACTGGCGCTGCTGGGCATAGGACAGCGCCAGCGGCTGCTCGCGTCCGACCCGGACCAGCGCCGGCGTGCCACTGGCCGCGCCCTGCGCCACGGTGCCGGCGAAGGCAGCGAGGTCGGCGGCTTCGAACAGGGTCCGCAGGGACAGCTCCACACCGAGTTGCTTGCGAATCCGCGACACCACCTGGGTCGCCAGCAGCGAGTGGCCGCCCAGTTCGAAGAAGTTGTCGGCCAGACCGACCTGCTCGACTTTCAGGATCTCGGCCCAGATCGCCGCCAGTTGCTGCTCCAGTTCACTCACCGGGGCGACATAGGCATTCTGCAGCTGGCTGGCATCCGGCTTGGGCAGGGCCTTGCGGTCCAGCTTGCCGTTGGCCGTCAGCGGCATGGCCTCCAGTGCGATCAGGTGGGTCGGCACCATGTAGTCCGGCAGGTTGGCCTTCAGGTGCGCCTTGAGGCTGTCGCGCAGGCCCGTCCGGGCCGGGTCGCGTGGCACGAACCAGGCCGCCAGTTGCTGGCCGGCCGCGCCGTCGATGGCCAGCACCACCCCTTCGCGCACGCCTTCATGTTCCTGCAGGCGCGCTTCGATCTCGCCCAGTTCGATACGGAAACCGCGGATCTTCACCTGATGGTCGATACGCCCGGCGTATTCGATCACGCCCTCGGCGCGATAACGCGCGAGGTCGCCGGTGCGATACAGGCGGCTGCCATCGGTGGCGAACGGGTTGGGCACGAAGCGCTCGGCGGTCAGCGCCGCGCGGTGGTGGTAGCCACGGGCGAGACCGGCGTGGCCGACATGCAGCTCGCCATTGCAGCCCAGGGCCACCGGGTTGAAATCGGCGTCCAGCACGTACCAGGACAGGTCCGGGATCGCCTCGCCGATCGGGCTGACTTCGGCCTGGGCCAGGTCCAGTTTGCTGATCGGACGGTAGGTCACATGCACCGTGGTTTCGGTGATGCCGTACATGTTGATCAGTTGCGGTTGTGCGTCGCCAAAGCGTTCGAACCACGGCTTGAGGCTGCCGACGTCCAGCGCTTCGCCGCCGAACACCACATAGCGCAGGGCCAGGTCGGCGGACGATTCGCAGGCGACCCGCGCCAGTTGCTTGAACGCCGACGGGGTCTGGTTGAGCACGGTGACGTTTTCGTCCACCAGCAGTTGGTGGAAATCTTCCGGCGAACGGGTCACGTCACGCGGCACGACCACCAGACGACCGCCATAGAGCAGCGCGCCGAAGATCTCCCAGACCGAGAAGTCGAAGGCATAGGAGTGGAACAGCGTCCACACATCGTTCTCGTCGAAGCCGAACCACTGGTTCGTCGCCGTGAACAGGCGCAGCAGGTTGCGGTGCGGCAGCAGCGCGCCCTTCGGCTTGCCGGTGGAGCCCGAGGTGTAGATGACGTAGGCCAGGTTGTCCGGCGAAGTCAGGTTGAGCGGGTTCGCTGCGCTGTAGCCTTGCAGCGCCGCTTCCACCAGGTCGGCCCCGGTGAGCAGCAGCTTGATGCCGCTGTCCGCCTGCATGTAGTCGAGACGGTCCTGTGGATAATCCGGGTCCAGCGGCACATAGGCACCGCCGGCCTTGAGGATGCCCAGCACGCCGACCAGCATTTCCAGACTGCGCTCGGTGGAAAGCCCGACCAGCACATCCGGCCCCACCCCCTGCTCGCGCAGCTTGTGCGCCAGCTGGTTGGCCCGGCTGTTGAGCTGTGCATAAGTCAGCTGCTCGGCGCCGAAACTCAGCGCCACGGCTTCCGGCAGCCGCGCCGCCTGGACTTCGAACAGCTGATGGGCGCACAGCTCGCCGGGGAATACGCGGAGCTGGCGATTCCAGTCGTCCAGGCTGCGGCGGGTTTCCTCGGCGCTCTGCAGCGGCAGGTCGGCGATACGCTGGCTCGCGTCCGCGGCCATCGCCCGCAGCAGGTTGCGCCAGTGCCCGGCCATGCGCTCGACGGTCTGCGCATCGAACAGGTCAGTGGCGTAGATCAGCGCGGCACCCAGGCCTTGTTCACCTTCATAGGTGTCGAGGGTCAGGTCGAACTGCACCGTGTCCTTGCTCGCGGCGAACGCCTGCAGACGCAACCCCGGCAACTGGCGCAGCTCGCCCGCGGCCTGGGTCTGGTGGTTGTAGGCCACCTGGAACAACGGGCTGCGGCTGAGATCACGCTGCGGCTGCAAGGCTTCCACCAGTTGCTCGAACGGCAGGTCCTGATGGGCCTGGGCGCCGGCCACGGTGGCCTTGAGCTGTTGCAGCAGCGCGGCAACGGTGATGTCGGCGGTGAACTCGGCCTTGAGCACCTGGGTGTTGACGAAGAAGCCGATCAGCCCTTCGGTCTCGGCGCGGTTGCGGTTGGCCACCGGCACGCCGACACGGATGTCCGCCTGGCCGGAATAGCGTTGCAGCAGGGTCTGCCAGGCCGCCAGCAGGAGCATGAACAGGGTCACGCCCTGGGCCCGCGCCGCCGCCTTGAGGCCTTGCAACTGCACGGCATCGAGTTCGAATTCGACCCGCGCGCCGCGCTCGCCGCGCTGTGCCGGACGCGGCCGGTCGGTGGGCAGTTGCAGCACCGGCTGTTCGCCGCCCAGTTGCACGGTCCAGTAGTCCAGCTGGCGGGCCTGCTCGCCGGCGGCCATCCAGTCGCGCTGCCACTGCGCATAGTCGGCGTACTGCACGGCCAGGGCCGGCAGCTCCAGGGCCTGGCCCTGGCTGAAGGCGGCGTACAGGCGCGCCAGTTCGTCGACCATGATCGGCATCGACCAGCCATCGGAGACGATATGGTGCTGGGTCAGCACCAGCACATGCTCACCCGCGCCGAGTTGCAGCAGGCGCACGCGCAGCAGCGGTCCCTGCTCCAGGTCGAACGGACGACGCACCTCGGCATCGACGACGGCCTGCACCTGGTCCGCCTCGATCGCCTCGACCAGCAGCGCGAAGTCGCCGGCGGGATGAACGATCTGCACGGCCTGCTCGCCGTCCTGGCGGAAGGTGGTGCGCAGGGTTTCATGCCGCGCGACCAGCGCGGCGAAGCTGCGACGCAGCGCCTCGACATCCAGCGCGCCGGACAGACGCAAGGCGGCCGGAATGTTGTACGCGGCGCTGTGCGGGTCCAGTTGCCAGAGAATCCACTGGCGCTGCTGGGCATGGGACAGAGCCAGCGGCTGCTCGCGGTCGACCGGCAGGATGGCCGGCGCTTCGACCGCCGCCCCCTGCCCCGCCGCCTGGGCGAAGGCCGCCAGGTCGGCTGCCTCGAACAGCGCGCGCAGGGACACTTCCAGGTCCAGTTGCTGGCGCACCCGCGAGATCACCTGGGTGGCCAGCAGCGAGTGGCCGCCCAGCTCGAAGAAGTTGTCGCAAAGACCGACCTTCTCCACCTCCAGGACCTCGGCCCAGATCGTCGCCAGGCGCTGCTCCAGCTCGCTCACCGGAGCCACGTAGGCGCCTTGCGCGGCGGCGGCGTCCGGTTTCGGCAGGGCCTTGCGGTCCAGCTTGCCGTTGGCCGTCAGCGGCATGGTGTCGAGCAGGATCAGGTGCGCGGGCACCATGTAGTCCGGCAGGTTGGCCTTCAGATGGGCCTTGAGGCTGTCGCGCAGATCAGCATTCGCCTCGCCCGGCACCAGGTAGGCCGCCAGTTGCTGGCCGGCGGGGCCGTCCACGGCGAGCACGACGACTTCACGCACGCCTTCATGTTCCCGCAGGCGCGCCTCGATCTCGCCCAGCTCGATGCGGAAACCGCGGATCTTCACCTGGTGGTCGATACGTCCGGCGTACTCGATCACCCCTTCACTGCGATAACGGGCCAGGTCGCCGGTGCGGTACAGACGGCTGCCGTCGGCGGCGAACGGGTTGGGCACGAAGCGCTCGGCGGTCAGCGCCGCGCGGTTGTGGTAACCGCGGGCCAGACCGGCGTGGCCGACATGCAGCTCGCCGCAGACCCCGGCGACCACCGGGTTGAAATCGCTGTCCAGCACCCGCAGCGACAGGTCCGGGATGGCCGCGCCGATCGGGCTGACCTCGGCCTGGGCCAGGTCCGCCTGGCTGATCGGGCGGTAGGTCACGTGCACCGTGGTTTCGGTGATGCCGTACATGTTGATCAGTTGTGGCTGCGCATCGCCGAAGCGCTCGAACCAGGGTTGCAGGCTGCCCACGTCCAGCGCTTCGCCACCGAACACCACATAGCGCAGGGCCAGGTCGGCGGAGGATTCACAGGCCACCCGCGCCAGTTGCTTGAAGGCCGACGGCGTCTGGTTGAGCACGGTGACCTTTTCGTCCACCAGCAGCCTGTGGAAATCATCCGGCGAGCGGGTGACTTCACGCGGCACGATCACCAGGCGACCGCCGTACATCAGCGCACCGAAGATCTCCCACACCGAGAAGTCGAAGGCATAGGAGTGGAACAGGCTCCACACGTCGTGCTCGTCGAAGCCGAACCAATCGTCGGTGGCGGTGAACAGACGCAGGACATTGTGGTGCGGCAGCAGCGCACCCTTCGGCTTGCCGGTGGAGCCCGAGGTGTAGATGACGTAGGCCAGGTTGTCCGGCGTGGTCAGGTTGAGCGGGTTCGCTTCGCTGTAGCCTTGCAGGGCCGACGCCACCAGGTCGGCCCCGGTCAGCAGCAACCTGATGCCGCTGTCCGCCCGCAGGTAGTCGAGACGGTCCTGTGGATACTCCGGGTCCAGCGGCACATAGGCACCGCCGGCCTTGAGGATGCCGAGCACGCCGACCAGCATCTCCAGGCTGCGCTCGGTGGAAAGACCGACCAGCACATCCGGCCCCACGCCCTGCTCGCGCAGTTTGTGCGCCAGCTGGTTGGCCCGGGCATTGAGCTGTGCATAGGTCATCTGCTCGGCGCCGAAGCTCAACGCCACGGCGTGCGGAACACGGGCCGCCTGGGCCTCGATCCGTTGATGGATGCACTGTTCGCTTGAGTGATCGGCCAGCACCTGGGGCGCATCCGCCGGCAACGCCAGGGACCCCAGCGGCGCCTCGGCATCGACGATCAGCGCCGCCAGCAGATGATTGAAATGCGCCGCCAGTCGCTCTACCGCCTGCGCGCCGAACTGCCGGCGGTCATGGCTGATGCGCAGCGACAGGCGCTCGCCGGTATTGACCACCAGGGTCAGCGGGTAATGGGTCTGTTCGCGGGTGCGCACCTCGCCGAACACCAGGCCGTCCGGCGCCGCCTGTTGCAGGGCCTCGGACACCGGGTAGTTCTCGAACACGAGGATGTTGTCGAACAGCGCTTCGCCGCTCCAGCCGGCCCAGCGCTGCACCTCGTACAGCGGGGTGTGCTCGAACTCGCGCAGGGCGATGTTCTGCGCCTGCAACTGCTGCACGAACGCGGCCACGCTCTGCTCCGAACGCGGGCTGGCGACCACCGGCAGGGTGTTGATGAACAGGCCCAGCTGTTCCTCGATCCCGGCCAGATCGGCCGGACGGCCGGCCACGGTGGCACCGAAGGTCACGCTGCTCTGCCCGGTGCAGCGCTGCAGCAGCAACAGCCAGGCGGCCTGGACCAGGGTATTGAGGGTGACCCGCTGCTCGCGGGCGAAATCGCCGAGGCGGCGGGACAGGTCGGTGTCCAGGTCCGCGACGAAGTCGGCGTAGCCCTCGCCGTCCGCCGCGCCCTTGAAGGCCAGGGCCAGGCGGGTCGGTTCGTCGAAGGCCTGCAGTTGTTCGCCCCAGAAGCGCCGGGCGACCTCGCCATCCTGGGCCTGCAGCCAGCGGATGTAGTCGCCGTAGGGCATGCCCTGGCGCGCCGGGGCCTGGCCCGCGTAGCGCTGCAGCACTTCGCCGAGCATGCGCGAGCTGCTCCAGCCGTCCATGAGGATATGGTGGCTGGTGTAGATCAGTTCATGGCGCTGCTCGCCGCTGCGCACCAGCAGCACGCGCAGCAGCGGGCCCTGGGCCAGGTCGAAGCCGGACTCGCGCTCGGCGCGGGCACGCTGGTCGAGCCAGGTGTCGAGGTCGGCGTGATCGCGGGCATCGATTTCCTCGAACGGCAGCTCGACCCGTCGCAGCACCACCTGCACCGGGTGCTCGGCGGCGCTGACGAAGCCGCTGCGCAGGATCGGGTGCTGGTCCAGCAGGGCCTGCCAGGCGTCGCGCAGGCGCGCGGCGTCGAGGCCCTCGACGCTGACCCGCAGCTGGTTGATGTAGTTGCCGGCCTCCTTCGCATAGAGGCTGTGGAACAGCATGCCCTGCTGCATCGGCGACAGCGGGTAGATGTCCTCGATGGTCGCGGCGGCCTGCGGCAGGCGGTCGAGTTGGGCCTGATCCAGGCCGGCCAGTGGGAAGTCCGAGGGGGTGACGCCCTGGTTGTCGACGACGCAGTGCGCGATCAGACCGCGCAGCGCGCGCTCGTAGTCGCGGGCCAGGGCCTCGATGGTCTCGGCGCGGAACATCTCGCGGCTGAAGGCCCATTCCAGGCGCAGCTGGCCGTCGAACACCTGGCCGTTGACGCTCAGCCAGTTGCCCAGCGGGCCGTCCAGGCACAGCGGCTGGCCGCTGCCTTCGCTGGCGAGGCTGAAGGCGGCATCCGCCTGGTCGAAACTGCCGTCGAACTGGCCGAGGTAGTTGAAGGTCACCCGTGGCTGCGGCAGCGCCGCCAGTGCATGGGCGAAATCGCCGTCGCCGAGGTAGCGCAGCACGCCGAAGCCGATGCCCTTGGCCGGTACCGCGCGCAGCTGTTCCTTGATCGTGCGGATCGACGCCGCCGGGCTCGCGCCCGGGGTCAGGCGCACCGGGAACAGGCTGCTGAACCAGCCGACGGTGCGGCTCAGGTCGATGTCCTCGAACAGGTCTTCGCGGCCATGGCCTTCCAGTTGCACCAGCACCGACGGCTGGCCGCTCCACTGGCAGAGCACCTCGGCCAGGGCGGTCAGCAGCAGGTCGTTGACCTGGGTGCGGTAGGCCGCCGGGGCGACCTTGAGCAGTTGCGCGGTCAGCGTCTGGTCGAGGCGCGAGCTGGCATGGGCGGCATCGCGGATGCGCAGGCTGCCCTGCGGGTTGTCCTGCGGCAGATCGGGCGCGGCGCCGTCGAGGACGTCGCGCCAGTAGTCGCGCTCGGCCTCCAGAGCCGGGCTGTTGGCGTAGCCGTGGAGCTTTTCCGCCCAGGCCTTGTACGAGCTGGTCTTGGCCGGCAGGGCCGCGGGGCGGCCAGCGACGATGGCGCCGTAGGCCTGCTGCAGGTCTTCCAGCAGCACGCGCCAGGACACGCCGTCCACCACCAGGTGATGGACCACCAGCAGCAGGCGCTGCGAGCCGTCGGCCAGCTCCGCCAATACGGCGCGCAGCAGCGGGCCATTCTTCAGGTCGAGGCTGAGCTGGGCTTCGTCGGCCAGGGCGTCGAGGTCGTCGGTGTTGCGGGTCCACAGCACTGCGGCGCTGTCCAGCGGGGCGAACACCGCCTGCCAGCCGGCGTACTGGCGAACGAAGTTGAGGCGCAGGGCATCGTGCTGTTCCAGCAGCGCCCGCAGCGCCGCCTGGAGATGGGCGGCGTCGACCTTGTGCGCCGGCTTGAGCAGCAGCGACTGGTTCCAGTGCTGGCGCTGCGGGATGTCCATTTCGAAGAAGCGCGCCTGGATCGGCAGCAGCGGCAGGTTGCCGCTGACCAGCTCGACCACCGGGGCGGCGGCTTTCTTCTCGATCAGTTTCGCCACCGTGGCCAGTTGGCCGATGGTCTGCTTCTCGAACAGCTGCTTGGGATTGAGCTTGATCCCCTGGCGCTTGGCCCGGGCGATGATCTGCAGGCTGAGGATCGAGTCGCCGCCCAGTTCGAAGAAGTTGTCGGTGCTGCCGACCTGCTCCAGCTTGAGCACGTCGCGCCAGATCGCCGCGAGCTTTTCCTCGATCTCGCCTTCCGGTGCCACGTAGCGCTGCTGCACCGCGCCCGGCTTGGGCAGGGCGCGCTTGTCGAGCTTGCCGTTGGCGGTCAGCGGCAACTGGTCGAGCAGGACGATCTGCGCCGGCACCATGTAGTCCGGCAGCAGTTGCGCCAATTGCTGACGCAGGGCCTCGGCGCTCGCGCCCTCGGCGACGCACCAGCCCAGCAGTTGCAGGCGCGTGGCATCGTCGTCCTGGGGCAACGCCAGGACCGCGGCCTGACGCACCGCCGCCAGGCCCTGCAGGACCCGCGCGACTTCCGCCGGTTCGACCCGGTAGCCGCGGATCTTCACCTGGTCGTCGGCGCGGCCGATGAATTCCAGCTGGCCGTCGCGGTTGCGCCGCACCCGGTCGCCACTGCGGTACAGGCGCGCGCCCGCCGCACCATGGGGATCCGGCACGAAGCGCTCGGCGGTCAGTGCCGCCTGGCCGAGGTAACCCAGGGCCAGGCTGTCGCCGCCGATATACAGCTCGCCCGGCACCTGCGCCGCCACGCCGTTGAAGACATCGTCGAGCACCCGCAGCACGGCGCCCGGCAAGGCGCTGCCCAGCGGCACAACGTCAGGCAGCGGCGCATCGCCCGGCACTTCGTGGGTCAGCACGCCGACCGTGGTTTCGCTGGGGCCGTAGTGGTTGATGAAGCGGCACTGCGGGCGCAGTTCGCGAACCCGCTGCAGCAGCCCGGCCGGACAGGCTTCGCCACCGACGATCAGGGCATGCCGCGGCAGCACGTCGGCCGCGCGCGAGGCCTGGAGCAGCGCGGCGAGGTGGCCGGGAACGATCTTCAGCACGCCGACCTGATGGGTCGCCATGTAGTCGGCGAAGCCATCCGGATCGAAGCCCAGCGCCTCGGGCAGCACATGCAGGGTGCGACCGTCGCACAAGGCGCCGAACAGCACGGTGTGGCCGAGGTCGGCGGCGATGGTCGAGGCCAGCGCCATGCTCGCCTGCGGTGCCAGTTGCAGACGCCCGAGCAGGCCGCGCACGTAGCTGGCCAGGGCGCCATGGCTGACCAGCACGCCCTTGGGCTGGCCGGTGGAGCCGGAGGTGTGGATCACGTAGGCCGGGGCTTCGCCGGCCAGGCTCACGGCTGGCGCGCTGGTCGGCTGGTCCTGCCACTGCGCCGGGTCGAAGGCCAGGTTGGCGCAACCGGTGACCTGCAACGTGGTCAGCCGCGCATCGTCGGCGGCACACAGCAGCGCGGCGGCGTTGGCCCGCTCCAGCATCTGCTGCAGGCGCTCCCGCGGTGCCTTGACGTCCAGCGGCATGTACACCGCACCGGCCTTGAAGATCGCCAGCAAGGCGGTCAGCCACGGCAGCGAGCGCTCCATCAGCACCGCCACCGGCTGACCCTGGGCGATACCCTGTTGCAGCAGGTGGTGGGCCAGGCGGTTGGCCGCTTCGTCCAGCTCACGGAAGCTCAGGCTCTCGTTCAGGCAGCGCGCGGCGATGGCCTCCGGCTGGCGCGCGACATTGGCCTGCCACTGCGCCAGCACCGTCGGCGCGGCGGCCTGGGCCTCTTCAGCGGCCGGCTGGGCGATGGCGCCGAGGCTGTACAGCGGCGCCCGCGGTGCCGCCAGCAGCGCTTCGAACAGGCCCAGCAGCGCCGGAATGAACGCCTCGACGGTGTCGCGGCGGTACAGGTCGCTGGCGTAGGTCATGTCGCCGTGG
Organism: Pseudomonas japonica; assembly: GCF_900188455.1. Classification (GTDB taxonomy): domain Bacteria; phylum Pseudomonadota; class Gammaproteobacteria; order Pseudomonadales; family Pseudomonadaceae; genus Aquipseudomonas; species Aquipseudomonas japonica. The sequence goes on from NZ_FZOL01000038.1 coordinate 34,187, forward strand.
ATCAGCTGGCCGTCATCGGTGATGTCCAGGGCCAGGTCGAAGTGCGCGCCCTCGCGGTGCAGCGGATACTCGCTGACCTCCAGGCCCGGCAGTTTCAGCGAGAGTGCCTGCTTGAGCACCACGTTCTGGTTGAACTTGGCCTGGAACAGCGGGTTGTGGCCAAGGCTGCGCTCCGGCGCCAACTGGTCCACCAGCTGTTCGAACGGCACGTCCTGATGGGCCTGGGCATCCAGCGAGGTGTCGCGGATCGCGGCCAGCAGGTCGAGGTAGCTCAGGCGTTCGTCGACCTGGCAGCGCAGCACCTGGGTGTTGATGAAGAAGCCGATCAGCCCCTCGGTCTCGGCGCGCCCGCGGTTGGCGTTGGGTACGCCGATGCGGATATCGCGCTGGCCGGACTGGCGCGAAAGGAACAGCGAGAAGCCGGCCAGGACCAGCATGAACAGGCTCATGCCCTGGCCGCGGGCGAAGGCGTTGAGACGCCCGGAGAGGTCCGCGCCGAAATCGAAGCGCAGGCGTTCGCCACGGAAGCTCTGGGTCAGCGGCCGCGGGAAGTCCTGGGCGGCTTCCAGCAGCGGCTGCTCGTCACCCAGTTGCTGGCGCCAGTAGTCGAGCTGGCGCTCGCCCTCCCCGGCGTCCAGCCACTGGCGCTGCCAGATGGCGTAGTCGGCGTACTGCAGCGGCAGTGCCGGCAGGCTGGGCGCGCTGCCCTGGCTGAAGGCCTGATAGCTCTGGGCGAACTCGCGGACCATGATGTCCATCGACCAGCCGTCAGAGACGATATGGTGCATGCACACCACCAGCACATGCTCCTCGGCGCCCAGGCGGAACAGCGCGGCGCGCAGCAGCGGGCCATTGATCAGGTCGAACGGCCGGGCGTTGAACGCGGCGACCTGGCGCGCCAGTTCGGCGTCACTGTCCGCGCCGAGGTCGACCCGCTCCAGGGCCAGCGACAGCTGCGGCAGGATCACCTGGCGCGGCTGCTCGCCGTCGGTGGCGAACACCGTGCGCAGCACTTCATGGCGCTGCAGCAGGTGATCGAAGGAACGTTGCAGGGCACTGTCGTCCAGCTGCCCGTGCAGGCGCAGGCCGGTGCTCATCTTGTAGGCGTCGCTGGTCGGGTCCAGTTGCCAGAGGAACAGCAGGCGCTGCTGGGCGAAGGACAGCGGGATCGTCTCGACGTCGTGGCGGCTCTCCGGCATCGGCAGCAGGCTGAAGTCCTTGCCGTCCTCGCGCAGCTTGGCGAGGAACTGGCGGCGCTGTTCGAGGGACAGACCGACAAACCGTTTCGCGATACGTGCAGCTGTGGTCCCGCTCATGCTCCAAGTTCCTCCAGTGAATCCATGAACTGGTCCATATCGTCCCAGTCATCGTCAGTCGTGGTATCCGTCAACGCCGCCACTTCGGCGGCCAGCTCGCTCAGCAGCGGCTTTTCGAACAGCGTGCGCAGGGGCAGGCTGATGCTCAGGTGTTTCTTGATCCGCGCGATCATCTGCGCGGCCAGCAGGGAGTGCCCGCCCAGCTCGAAGAAGCTGTCGTTCAGACCGACCCGCTCGATCTTCAGTACCTCGGCCCAGATGGCGGCCAGTTGCTGTTCCAGCTCGCTGACCGGGGCCACGTAGGCGGTTTGCGATTGCGTGGCATCCGGTTGCGGCAGGGCCTTGCGGTCGAGCTTGCCGTTGGGGGTCAGCGGCATGGCGTCGAGCACCACGAAGTGGGTCGGCACCATGTAGTCCGGCAGGTTGGCCTTCAGCGAGGCCTTGAGCTGATCGACGTCGAGCTCGCCACGGGCGACCAGATAGGCCGCCAGTTGCTTGCCCTGCGGGCCATCGATATCCAGCACGACCGTCTCGCGCACCGCCGGATGCTCCAGCAGGCGGGTTTCGATCTCGCCCAGTTCGATGCGGTAGCCGCGGATCTTCACCTGGTGGTCGGCGCGGCCGACGTACTCCAGCACGCCATCGGCACGACGGCGGGCCAGGTCGCCGGTGCGGTACAGACGCTCGCCCGGGGCACCGAACGGATTCGGCACGAACACCGGTACGGTGCGGCGGGTGTCGCCGACATAGCCGCGACCGACGCCAGTGCCAGCCACGCACAGTTCGCCCACGGCGCCCAATGGCACCAGCTCCAGCGCATCGTCCAGCAGGTAGATCAGGTTGTTGTCGGTCGGCGTGCCGATCGGCAGGTAGGTGCTCTCGGTCGCTTGCAGATCGACACGGAAGAACGCCACGTCGTCCGAGCACTCGGCCGGACCGTAGGCATTGACCAGGCCGATCTGTGGATAACGCAGCAGCCATTGCTTCGCCAACTCAGGCGGCATGGCTTCGCCGGTCGGCAGCATCCAGCGCAGGCCGTCGAGGTTCACCCGCTCCTCGGCCAGCAGGCCCTGGATCAGCGACGGCACGCTTTCCAGCACGGTGATCCCTTGTTGGGTGACATGGGTCAGCAGCGCCTGCGGATCGCGGGCAATGTCGTTCGGCACGATATCCACGCGGGCACCGAACAGCGGCGCGGCGAGGAACTGCCAGACCGAAATGTCGAAGCTCTGCGACGCGGTCTGGGCGATCACGTCCTGCTCACTCAGCGCCAGGTACGGCACCTTGCTCAGTTGGTTGTTGAGCATGCCGCGCTGCTCGACCATCACGCCTTTCGGCAGGCCGGTGGAGCCCGAGGTGAAGATCACGTAGGCCAGGTTGTCCGGGCCGCTGTAGCGGCCTGGGTTGGCTACCGGATGATCGCCCTGCTGGACCTGTTCCCAGACCAGCAGTTGCACGCTTTCAAGCCCGATCAGCAGTTCGCGGGCCTGCGCTTCGCACGCGGCGCTGCATACCAGCACCGGCGCCCCGCTCTGCCCGATCACGCCGCTCAGGCGTTGATTCGGCAGCGCCGGATCCAGCGGCAGGTAACCGGCGCCAGCCTTGAAGCTGCCGACGATCATGCCCAGCAGGTCCGGGCCGCGTTCGGCCAGCAGTGCGATCGGTTGATCGAAGCCGACACCCGCCGCGATCAGGGCATGGCCCAGGCGGTTGGCGGCGCTGTTCAGTTCCTCGTAGCTGTGTTCGCGCTCCAGACAGGTGACCGCGATACGTTGCGGATGCGCCGTCACCTGCTCTTCGAACAGCGCCACATAGCCACGCTCCAGCGGATACTCGCGGGCGCTCTGGTTACAGCCGTCGGTGAGAAACGCACGCTCGTCGTCGCCCAGCAACGGCAGCTCGCCAACCCGCGCCTCGGCATCCGCGCACAGGGCGCGCAGCAGATTGCGCCAGTAGCCGGCCAGGCGCTCGATGCTCGGGCGCTCGAACAGATCGATGGCATAGGTGAAGGACGCGCTCAGTTGCTCGCCCTCGCCGCTGGTTTCCAGCATCAGGTCGCAGGCGATGGCCTGGTCGCGCTGGTCCTCGGCCAGTTGCTCGGCGCTCAGGCCTTCCACCCGCAGCCCACAGGCCAGTTGGGTGCCGCCCAGCCCGGCGACCTGCGGGCGGTGGTTGAACATGGCCTGGAACAGCGGATTGCGGCTTTGTCCGCGGGCCACCTGGAGACCATCGGCCAGGGCATCGAACGGCAGCTCCTGGTGCGCCTGGGCGCCCAGCGCGGCCTGCCTGACCTGTTGCAGCAGTTCGCTGAAACGGCTGTCGCCCCGCACCTGGCTGCGCAGCACCTGGGTGTTGACGAAGAAGCCGATCAGGCCTTCGGTTTCGCTGCGGGTGCGGTTGGCGATCAGGCCACCGACACGGATATCGGTCTGCCCGCTGCAGCGTTGCAGGAGCACCTTGAACGAAGCCAGCAGGACCACGAACAGAGTGACGCCCTGGCGCTGGGCCAGGCCTTGCAGGTGCTTCAGCAGTTCGCGGTCGAGGGCGATGTCCAGGCGCCGGCCTTTCTGGCTTGGCACCGGCGGGTGCGGACGGTCGGCCGGCAGTTCCAGCACCGGGTGCTCGTCGCCCAGGTGCTCGCGCCACCAGTCCAGTTGCCGCGCCTGCTCGCCGGCTTCCAGCCAGGCGCGTTGCCACAGCGCGTAGTCGCGGTACTGCACCGGCAGCGGCGCGACCTGCGGGGTGCGGCCCTGGGCCAGGCTGTCGTAGTAGCCCAGGCATTCATCGAGCAGCACGCCCATGGACCAGCCGTCGGTGACGATGTGGTGCAGGGTCAGCAGAAGAATGTGCTGTTCGGCCGCCATGCGCAGCAGTTGCACGCGCAGCAGCGGGCCATTTTCCAGATCGAAGGGGCGCGTGGCCTCCTCGGCCATGGCGTCGCGGGCACTGGCCCAGCGCGCGCCTTCCGGGATCGCCGAGAGGTCGTGCAACGCCAGCGCGACCGGCGCCGGTGGCGCGACGCGCTGGCCGGCCTGCTCGTCGTCCTGGAAGAAGGTGGTGCGCAGGCTTTCGTGGCGTTCCACCAGCAGGGCGAAGGCCTGCTCCAGGGCGGGGATGTCCAGCGCGCCGTTCAGGCACACCGAGACCGGCAGGTTGTAGCCGGCGCCCTGGGGATCGAGCTGCCAGAGGAACCACATGCGCTGCTGGGCGTAGGAGAGCCCGTCACGCCCGGCGACGCCTTCGCAGGAGGGGATCGGAAACTGGGCGAAGTCCACCTTTTCCCGACGCAGCGCGTCGAGGAACAGGCTGCGTTTCTCGGCAGGCAACTCGACGAAACGGCGGGCGAGTGTCCGGGCTTGTTCGGCATTCATGCAGTGGGTCCTTGCTGATCGGCGTGACCGTGGTCTGGTCGTATCAACAAGAACGAATAGGAATGGAAATATTTAGCAAGGAATGGGGGGAGGTCTGACGAGAGACCTGTTGTGCTGCCGAGATCGAGCGCCGCGCGGGCGGCGCTCGATCTCAAGGACACAAGAAATCCATCGACCAGCCCAACTACCGCTCCGAATACCCCTGCGCCATCGCCACCACCACCTTGCGCTTGCCGGTGAACGGCGAGCGCGCATGGGCGGCGAGCATGTTGTCGAGCATCATCACGTCGTTCTCCAGCCAGGGGAACTTGATGGTGCATTCGTCCAGCACGCCGCGCACTTCGTCGAGCAGGTCCACTTCGATGGGCGAGCCGTCGCCGTAGTAGACATTGCGCGGCAGTTCCATTTCATCGTCCACCACGTCCAGCAGGCTCTCGCGCACCTCCGTCGGCAGGTTGGAGACATGGAACAGGTGCGCCTGGTTGAACCAGACCATGTCCTGGGTGACCGGGTGGCGCGCCACCGACTGGCAGATCTGCCGGGTACGCAGTTCGCCGTCGTCCTTCCACTCGCACTGGATCGAGTGCGCGCGGCAATAGGCCTCGACCACGCTTTCGTCCTCGGTGTTGAACACCTGGCTCCACTCCACGTCGAGACCGTTGCCGTAGTTGCGCACGTACATCAGTTTCTTCTCGACGAAGCGCTCGCGAATCCGCGCCGGAATCCGCCGGTAGATCTCGCGACTGTCGGCGATCGGCGTCTCGCCGCCGGTTTCGGCGGCGATCATGCTGTAGAACCAGATGCGCATCGGCCAGTCGAGGGTGTAGGCCTGCTCGTTGTGCAGCGGGATGCTCTGGTGCGCCGGGTATTCGGTGGAGGTGTAGACGCCCTTGGTCACGTTGCTGCGCGGGGTCGAGCCGAATTCATAGCTGAGCAGCGGATCGCCGAAGGCCGCGGCGAACTCGCGAAAACGTTCGGCACCGCCGACATCGAAACCGCGAAAGAGAATGCCCCCGGCGCGATACAGGTGCTCGGCCACCAGCGGCTTGAACTCGCCCAGCGCTTCCATCAGGTCCAGGCCCGGCTCCGGCGCCTCGATCAACATGGGCAAGGTGCCCGCCCCGGCCAGCAACGGCCGGATGTCCAAACTCAACGCATGACTCATGAAAATTCTCCCTGGGAAGTTGCGCTCGCCCGAGCCCCAGCGGTCAGGCACGCACCCTGTGCAGAGGGAACGTTTGGCCATGGCGGAAAATTAAGGTTCTTCATGGAATCCGGGGGGGGGGGGGGGGGGGGGGGGGTTGAGTGTCGGTGTCGGTGTCGCGAGCTTATCCATTGCAGGCGGTGACGCCACCGGCCCCTTCCGCCTTCACGGCGGGTCCATTTTGAAAGGCTTGTCGGGGGACCGCATCAAGGCCGCCAGGTGCCTGTCTTGAGTCTTGCAGCGCCCTCCAGATCGAGCGCCGCCCGCGCGGCGCATCGCG
>NZ_FZOL01000041.1 GCF_900188455.1 Pseudomonas japonica
ATCTCCGGCTGCATGAACGCCTGCGGCCACCACCACGTCGGCCACATCGGCATCCTCGGCGTGGACAAGAAAGGCGAAGAGTTCTACCAGGTCTCCCTGGGTGGCAGCGCCAGCCGCGACGCCAGCCTCGGCAAGATCCTCGGCCCGTCCTTCGCCCAGGACGCCATGCCGGACGTGATCGAGAAACTGATCGCCGTGTACGTGGAAAAACGTACCGAAGACGAGCGTTTCATCGACACCTACCAGCGTATCGGCATCGACCCCTTCAAGGAGCGCGTCTATGCAGCGAATCATTAAGAACAACCAGATCGTCGACGAAACCTGGCACCTGCTGCCCAAGGACGTGACCCTCGACGAGCTGACCAACTGCGACGACTACATCGTGCCGCTGCAGCTCTGGCGCGACCACGCCCATGCCCTGAAAGCCCGCGACGGCGGCCTCGGGGTGTGGCTGGACAGCGACGAGGAAGCCGAGGAAATCGGTGAAGACGTCGGCAACTTCCAGGTCATCGCCCTGAACTTCCCGGCCTTCACCGACGGACGCAACTATTCCAATGCGCGTCTGCTGCGTGACCGCTACAAGTTCACCGGCGAGCTGCGTGCCATCGGCGACGTGCTGCGCGACCAGCTGTTCTACATGGCCCGTTGCGGTTTCGACGCCTTCGCCATCCGTGCCGACAAGAGCCCGGAAGACGCGCTGGAAAGCCTCAAGGACTTCTCGGTGACCTACCAGGCCGCCACCGACGAGCCACTGCCGCTGTTCCGCCGGCGCTGATCGTTTCGCTGCAATGAAAAAGCCCCGTCAACCTGACGGGGCTTTTTCGTTTCCGAGGGCCTCATCGCGGGCAACGCCCGCTCCCACACGTGTTCGCGATGAGGCCCGAAAGGTCACTTCCAGCGGCTGATCCTGCTCCACACCCCCAGCACGGTATTCTCCACCGCCCCGCTGGCCGCCAGCCCCACCCGCTCCTGCAGGCTTTTGCGCTCGGCATAGTGCAGGTGATACAGATTCGACTCCCGCGCCCGTTCGCTGAGGTACTCGTCGCTGGTCTTCAGCTCATCCACCAGTTGCTTGTTCAACGCCGCCACGCCCAGCCACACCTCGCCGGTAGCCACGTCGTCGATATGCAACTGCGGCCGATAGCGCGAGACGAAATCCTTGAACAGCTGGTGGGTCACGTCGAGGTCTTCCTGGAACTTCTCCCGGCCCTTCTCGGTGTTCTCGCCAAACACCGTCAGGGTGCGCTTGTACTCGCCGGCGGTGAGCACCTCGAAGTCGATATCGTGCTTCTTCAACAGCCGGTTGACGTTGGGCAACTGCGCCACCACGCCGATGGAACCGAGAATGGCGAACGGCGCGCTGACGATGCGCTCACCGATGCACGCCATCATGTAACCACCGCTGGCGGCGACCTTGTCGATGCACACGGTCAACGGCACACCGGCCTGACGAATGCGCGCCAGCTGCGAGGCGGCCAGGCCATAGCTGTGTACCATGCCGCCACCGCTTTCCAGACGCAGCACCACTTCATCCCGGGCGGTGGCCAGGCTGAGCACGGCGGTGATTTCATGGCGCAGGCTTTCGGTCGCCGAGGCCTTGATATCACCATCGAAATCCAGCACGAAGACCCGCGGCTTCTCGTCCACCGGCGCCTTCTTCAGTTTCTTCTGCTCCTTGGCCTGCTGCTTGCGCAGGGCCTTGAGCTGATGCTTCTCCAGCAGCCCGGACTCCAGGCGCTCGCGCAGCTCCTTGTAGAACTCATTGAGCCGGGTGACCTGCAAATGCCCTCCGGCCTTGCGCCGCCCCTTGCCGCGCATGCCGGCGATCGCCGACAGCACGATCAGCAACGCAATCACCAGAGTGGCGGTTTTAGCGAGAAAGCTTGCGTACTCTGCAAGAAACTCCACAGGGATACCTCAAAGACTTGAAAGCCCCATTCTACGGGCATCGAGAGAAGGATGTCTAACACGCTTCTAACATCGTTCTAACACGTTTCATGTCAGCAGCAGCGAACGCCCATAGCAACAACAAAGGCACGATAAGGGGTCAGTCTGAGGGCCATCCCTGCGAGGGGTGTATACGGGGGAAACTAAGTGAGATTAATCATTGAGATGGTGCCCTGAAAATTTTTGTCAGATTCTCGTTCGGGGCACAGCACCGGTCATAAACTCAGTTTAATCCGACCTGGCAATGCGCGGGCATGCGACGCTTAGAGATTAACCCAGGAATCGACATTGACATAGCGCCTTGATAGCATCACGATATCGCACGACTGAAACACTTGAAACTTATACGCAAAATTAACCTATATAACTGCGGCGGTTAAAATATGGAAATTACATCATTCAATGAATTCCATGAAACTTTTTCAGAGTATCGTAAGGACAATCGCTGGATGTTTCGCGGTCAAGCTGACGCTGCCTGGCCAGTAATCCCGAAGGCGGGAAGATTCCCCTACTGCGAAAGAGATGACTTGGATTACTTGGCCGCATGGAAAAGAAAAGCTTCCGAGTACATTACAAAAAAACCAGAAAATGATTGGGAGTGGATGGCAATAGCCCAACATCATGGGCTGCCAACACGACTGTTAGACTGGAGCTACAACCCATTAGTGGCTGCATTTTTTGCTTGTGTTTCACACCCAGACAAAGATTCTGCAATATACTGCTTTCAGCCGAACTGGGTCATTATCCCTGAAATAGCCAAACCTGATAGATTTAAAGATATTGCAAAGTACAAACCAAACATGGTTGCTTCTCGAATAGACAGACAAGGCGGACTATTCACCACTCATCCGGAACCAAAAATCGACCTTGTGAAAGGATTGGGACCAAAGGACGAACTGGTTATACACACAATTAAATCAAGCTATAAGCGGCAGATGCTTTTCGATCTAAACCATTACGGGATCAACAGACTTACATTAATGGGAGACTTGGACGGTTTATCCTCCCACATGTGCTGGACGTTAGAAAATCGTAGATACTGGTCGGACCATGATGAGTTTATGAGTGAGCTGGCAGGGCAACCGGTCAACAAGTAAAATCGAACAATGCGCCTGAAGCATCTATACCCTTAATGACAACTTAATCCCCTGCCGATCCGTCTCGGGTCGGCCTTACGGGGCTCTTTACGATCAGCTCAAGGTGATACGGGTGATCATCGGGAAGGCTACAGTCTCGGTCTGGAGACCATCAGCAGTCAGCTTCACTTTGACCTTGTCATTAGCCACGATGTCCACGGTAGCCATAATCTCAACGTCCCAGCATTGGTGGTTACCGTTGCGGGTCGCTTGGATTTCCCACACGTCACCGTTGAGGCACGCGACCAGACGGCCAAGGAGGTAGCCACGCGGGCATCATCCAAGACTGACTAATAGGTTCTGGGTTTGGTTGGGTTATTGCTGGTGTGGTTAGCACCACTGATGCTGGATCACAGGACATGGCAAGCCTGTGAGGGCATCTTGAGGGCAGCCGTGGCGACGAATGTTGTTACTGTTGAGGGCGAGCCTTGAGAGTCACCGGGATGTTCTTAACGGCGGTGTAAAGGTTGAGCAGGTCGGGACCAGTAGCAGCCGTGAGGGCCTCAAGGGCGGCCATATGGAACGCTCCAAGTTTTCCCGACACGAACTCTTTAGCTTTCTCTGGGTCCCGGTTAGTGAAGACATCAAGGGCCTTAAGGTTGAACAAGGCGAGACGAGAACGACCATCCGGCATGGCTGCCTCAATAGACAACAAGGTGTCGCGTTGCTCTTGGGTCAAACCGTCAAGCATGAAGTGATAGCGCATAGGGCCTCCATTGAGATGGACTTAGAGAATGGGATGTTCATGGTCGCCAGACCAACCCCTAACTTAGAGATAACTTGAGTTACCCTTTAAGATAGAAAGAAGGACTTATTTAAAGATAATAACAATGGAGTTACTCAATGAGTAATCTTTAGAATCCTTAAGTTAAAGGCCCCGTGAACATTGAGCAATACACGGTGGCCCCAATCCCGTGCAAGGTCTCTCAGCAGCGCCCTTAATGGACATCGACTAACGAGTGACAGTATCAATATTCGCTCCCTCCTACTGGAGCCAGACGCGAAGGTCTGCTTACCGGGGACAGTAGAGTGTTGGCGTGTCACCTTGAAGGTGGTCGCTCTTGGCACTCGGTGGTCTCTGGTCAAACGGTAGGATTTGCTTCGGGTTGCCCGTAGCCATAGTGAGGGTCTATGGAGCCCTTGATCTACGTGACCTCCAGAGGTGCTCGACGAAAATCACCTCACTATTAGATACCTCACGCCCTTGCGAACTCGCCATGGTGGCGCTTACGAACGGACTTCAAATAGTTCTCTGCGGCTCTGAAGTTAGCCAGTTCGACGACATGGGGCTCTGCGTTGATTGATACCTGAACTCGATACCAGCCATTAGGTAACTTCTCGATTCCTTTAGGAAGGCCTGAACGCTTCGGTCTTCCCTTGGCATTCCAGAGATTTTCTTGAACAGTGCAAGTTCGGAGGTTATCAACATCGTTATTTAGACGATTACCGTCGATGTGATCCACAACAAGTTGAGCAGGGTCGATGCCCGTATGCATAAAGTAGATAATTCGATGAGTGCGGTAGAACTTGCCGTCAAACTGCATCCGGTAGTAACCATCTGTACCGATGCTTACGACTGGCCCTGTCCGGCCATTGCGGCCACGGGTTGCTTTGATGCGGGAGAGTCCAGAAGGGCTCGCTGTGTCGATCCTGTAGATCTCGTTGAGGTCTTCGAGGGATGGTAATGCGGCGTTCAGCTTGGACATGGTGGTGCCTCCTATGGATTGGTGGGGGTAGCCATAGTGAGGGTCTATATGATGTGGTAGGAAAGATGTAAAACCACAATATATGGTGGCCAACATCTAACTCCTATGCTCACGGCGCAAGGCGATGGCCAAGCGAGTCGATCAAATTTCACGTAGCGGAACGCTTATACCGCCAAGCGATGGCGTGTATGACTCCTCTCAAGGGCCTCCAAGGCGTCCATGATGCCACCGCTATCGGGTCACTGGACTCAGCAGCGTCATACTTGCCGGTCTTACGGATGGTCGGGAGGACTTCCTCGGTGACCCACTTGCGGAAGGGCTCAGAGGCTGGGGCGTGGCCCCGTAGGAGCATCTTGTAGACCTGCATCTCATCGAACAGGGTCGTCGTATGCGGCAGGGACCGGCCATGGGAGTCAGTGAGCCCCTGATCCTTTTGGGATAGGGCACCCACAGTCACCCAGTTAAACCCCTCGTTCTCCTTCAACCGCTTGAACTTGTTGCAGGCGGAGTAGAAATTCTTCAGGCCAGCCGCTCGGGCGACTTGGGTGGCAACGAATAGGGCATCGTACTCAGGGTGACCCACGAGGACATCCAACTCGATACCCATGAAATTGCGCTTTTGAAAGCAGGCCTACCAGCGAGTGGTAGACCCATCATCATTTAGCGATCAGCCCGAACGCCTTCAAGAGCGCCTCAGTCATTAAGCCCACATCTACACCACGTCCGGCTCCATAGCGGTCATACGTGATCGACCTGGAGCTATGCCCGGTGATTGCATCGGACACCTCAACGGATACGGCAGCGGCCTTCAAGGACCCCGATAGGTGATGTCGCAGCGAATGGAAGGAAAGCCCTGTTTTGGTCTCGGTGCCCAGCACATCACGGATCAGCAAGTTCAGCATCTGCTCGAAGCCGCTTTGCGACATTTTGAACAGCTTCCCATTGGCAGTCTCAGCGAATCCCTTGAGCGCCTCCAAGTCCAGCCCGTAGGCAGCCACTAAGGGCACTTTACGAATGCTGAACTTGTTCTTGGTGGACTTCCCGTCATTGGTATTTATGTCCATGACCAACTGCCCATCGACCTCTGCGATGTCCTTCGAGGTGATCTGATATATCTCGCTGATACGGGGCCCAGTGATGACCCCAAGGCTCAAGCCCCAGCGCTTCCAGTCGGTTGCTGGCAGCTTATTAGCGTGCTCCATGAGCTTGGCTACCTGATCCGGTGAGAACTCTTTCCGTTGGCTCTCAGCACCTTTACGGATCTGGAGCTTGTCCACGAATGCCTTGCTTATATGGGCATTGGCTTCAGCCCACTTCGCGATGGTGGCGAGATGGATGAGGATCTTGTTCACCGTTGAGGCCTGCCTGCCCTCCTTCAGGTTCTCCCTCAAGGCCTGCATGTCAGCCCGCGTGTGGGTCGCCATGTCCAAGTCACCGAGCAGCCCGCTGATGGTTCGGATAGAAGCAGCGAGGTTCTTCTTGGTCGAGCCCTCAAGATCGTCCTTGCGCTCCTCCATGTAGAGATCAGCGAGATGCTGGAAGGTGACGGTATTGAGAGAACCTTGAGGAGCCCTCTCGGATGCAATAACAGATAGAGATTCAGGCACGTCAGTAGCTTGCTTCATTTCATCAATGATCCCCACGATGCCCTCAAGGTCGCCCTCTACCCGCCTCTCAGCAGCATTCATGATCTTGGTCCCCAGCATCACAGCCTTGGCCTGATCGACACTCAACGGCATGGTAGCGGCGATCTCAGCGAGGTCCTCACGGATCTCCGAATAAACCATGCCCGTGCCACCGAAAGCTGGAGAGCCAGTAGCCGGGTCGAAGCGATCCCACACAGAGCCAGTCGCCAATATCCCCTCAGCGATCTCCTTGAGGCGCCCTATAAGATCCTCCCAGGTGGCATCAGGATTATCGAGATGGAAGCTTCTCAACGTGGTCAGCAAGTGGTTTGCGATGGTCACAGCAGTTTGCCTATGGATCGTCTTGAGGGAGAGCGTACATGTGGCTTTGGGGCCCAGAGGGCGTATGCGGAGTGTGTAGCGGCCTTGCCTGCGGTAAACCCATGGCGTGGCAAGTTCTAACAAGGTTCTAACAGTGGCTCGCTTGGCAGTGGTGGTCATGTTTGGTCCAGCCCTTGTGCTGCGTGGCTTTGACCTCTGTGGCTACCCTGTCTGCAAGAAACTCCACGATTACTCCTTGTTGACCTGCGCCCGTATGGCGCGAAAACGATAGTGAAGCATACCGGCGGCAAATCGCCCTAGCCAGCGTAGGAAACGTCTGGCAGAACAGTTCAAACGCTCTTTTCAAACGCTTGTATGTTTTTTCGTTGACACCAGGTCGGTGGCAACCTACCCTCGCCAGAATCTTCTTACCCAGGTGTACGACGTGGGCAGCATCTACCTGATACGACACGGCCAGGCTTCCTTCGGTTGCGACGACTACGATGTCCTCTCGTCGGTTGGCATGCGCCAGAGCGAAGCACTCGGCGCGCACCTGGTGCAACTCGGCGTGCAATTCGATCGCTGCCTCGCCGGCGATCTGCGCCGCCAGCAGGACACCGCCCGCCTGACCCTGACTGCCATGCACGACGCCGGCATTGCCGTGCCCGAGGTGGAAACCGACGCCGCCTTCAACGAGTTCGATGCCGACGCGGTGATCCGCGCCCTGCTCCCCGGCCTGCTGCCGGACGAACCGGAAGCCCTGCACGTGCTGCGCAACGCCCGCGAGCACCGCGCCGAATTCCAGCGCCTGTTCGCCCTCATCGTGCAGCGCTGGCACAGTGGCCAGTACGACCGCGAAGGCCTGGAAAGCTGGTCGGCGTTCGTCCAGCGCACCGGCGACGGCCTGCAGCGCGTGCTGGAGCAGGCCGCCAGCGGCGGCAACATCGCCATCTTCACTTCCGGCGGCACCATCGCCGCCCTGCTCCACCGCATCACCGGCGTCAGCCCCAGCCAGGCCTTCGCGCTGAACTGGCAGATCATCAACACCTCGCTCAGCCAGCTGAAGTTCCGCGGTAGCGAGGTGACCCTGGCCTCCTTCAACAGCCAAGCCCATCTGCGGCTGCTGAGGGTGCCGGAACTCGTAACCTGGCGATGAGTCCGGCGTGTAACGACCCCTGCGTCACTGAAACCACTCAATAAGGAAAACACCATGAGCGAAGTCGCCAAAGCAGTCGAAGCCATGAAAGCCAAGTTCAACCCGAGCGCTGCCGCCGGCCTGGACCTGATCTTCGGTTTCAACATCACCGATGAAGACAAGCACTACGCCCTGATCGTCAAGGATGGCACCTGCGACCTGCAGGAAGGTGAGAACGCCGACGCCAACTGCACCCTGGTCATGGACAGCGAAACCCTGAAAGGCATCGTCAGCGGCGATACCGATGGCATGCAGGCGTTCATGGGCGGCAAGCTGCGCGTCGAAGGCGACATGATGCTGTCGATGAAGCTCAGCGAGCTGTTCCCGGCGTAATTACCACGCCCGTGACGAAAGAACCGAAGCCGGTCACCCTGCTTCGGTTTTTTTTCGCCCGTGCGATGCGCAGCATCAGGGACGTTGATCGACCGGCAACACCCACGCCAATAAGACGTGGCCACGCTTGGCAGCCACGCGCGCGAGAATTAGATTAGCCAATGTTCCATGGCCACCAAAATAAGGGAAAAGTATGACGCTCACCGATCAGTCCACCCAGGTCCGCCCCGGCGAGGAGCTCGATCCCGCCCTGATCGATCCGTACCTGAAAGCGCATATCCCCGGCCTCAGCGGCACGCCGGTGATCAGCCAGTTCCCTGGCGGCGCATCGAACCTGACCTATCTGCTCAGCTACCCCGAGCGCGAGTTCGTCCTGCGTCGTCCGCCCTTCGGCGTCAAGGTCAAGTCGGCTCACGACATGGGTCGCGAATTCCGCATTCTCAATCAGCTCAACGCCGGCTTCCCGTACTGCCCCAAGGCGTACGTGCACTGCACCGACGAGTCGCTGATCGGCGGCGAGTTCTACGTGATGGAGCGGGTCAATGGCGTCATCCTGCGCTCTGACCTGCCGCCGGAGCTGGGCTTCGACGCCGCGCGCACCGAGACCCTGTGCAAGAGCTTCATCGACCGTCTGGTGGAACTGCACCAGGTCGATTACCACGCCGTCGGCCTGGCCGACCTGGGCAAGCCGGACGGCTACGTGCAGCGCCAGATCGAAGGCTGGAACAGCCGCTACGAGAAGGCCCTGACGCCGGATGCGCCACGCTGGGAAGCGGTGATCGCCTGGCTGCGCGAGAAGATGCCGGCGGACCATCCGCGCCCGGGCATCATTCATAACGACTACCGCTTCGACAACGTCATCCTCGACGCCGAGAACCCGATGCGCATCATCGGCGTGCTCGACTGGGAGATGACCACCATCGGCGACCCGCTGATGGACCTGGGCAACACCCTGGCCTACTGGATCGAGGCCGACGATCCGGCACCGGTGCAACTGATGCGCCGCCAGCCGTCCAACGCCCCGGGCATGCTGACCCGACGCCAGTTCGTCGACTACTACGCCGAACGCGCCGGGATCGAGATCACCAACTTCGATTTCTACTACACCTATGGCCTGTTCCGCCTGGCCGGGATCGTCCAGCAGATCTACTACCGCTTCTACCACGGCCAGACCCAGGACCAGCGCTTCGCCCAGTTCATCCACATGAACAAGCTGCTGGAGCAAATGAGCCTGAAGGTCATCGCAGCGTCCAGCCTCTGAACAACGACAACAAGGAACCCATCATGTCCAAGACCCAACTGTTCGACCTCGATGGCAAGATCGCTTTCGTTTCCGGGGCCAGCCGCGGCATCGGCGAGGCCATCGCCCACCTGCTGGCCCAGCAGGGCGCCCATGTGATCGTCTCCAGTCGCAAGCTCGATGGCTGCCAGCAGGTCGCCGAGGCGATCGTCGCCGCGGGTGGCAAGGCCACCGCCATTGCCTGCCATATCGGCGAGATGGATCAGATCGGCGCGGTGTTCGCACGGATCCAGGAAGAGTTCGGCCGCCTGGACATCCTGGTCAACAACGCCGCGACCAACCCGCAGTTCTGCAACGTACTGGATACCGACCTGAGCGCGTTCCAGAAAACCGTCGACGTGAACATCCGTGGCTACTTCTTCATGTCGGTGGAAGCCGGCAAGCTGATGCGCGCCAACGGTGGCGGCAGCATCATCAACGTCGCCTCGATCAACGGCGTCTCGCCGGGCGCCTACCAGGGCATCTACTCGATGACCAAGGCCGCGGTGATCAACATGACCAAGGTCTTCGCCAAGGAATGCGCGCAGTTCGGCATCCGCTGCAATGCCCTGCTGCCGGGCCTGACCGACACCAAGTTCGCTTCGGCGCTGGTGAAGAACGACGCCATCCTCAACAGCGTGCTGCAGCAGGTTCCGCTCAAGCGCGTGGCCGATCCGAAGGAGATGGCCGGCGCGGTGCTGTACCTGGCCAGCGATGCCTCCAGCTACACCACCGGGGTGTCGCTGAACGTGGATGGCGGCTTCCTGTCCTGATTCGTTGGTGATGTCGAGGGCCTCATCGCCGGCAACGCCGGCCCACGGGATTCGCGGTGCATGCGGTCCTTGTGGGCGCTGGCATTGCCGGCGATGGGCCGTCAAGAGCCACACAAAGCCTGACGGCAGAGGTAAGATGGCAGGCTTCCAGCGGGCCCATCCCGCCGCCTCTCCTGCCGATCAAGATGCCCCATGCCTTTCGAACTCAGCGTTGACCTCACCACCCTCGCCATTCTCGCCGCAGTCGCCTTCGTCGCCGGTTTCATCGATGCCATCGCAGGCGGTGGCGGCCTGCTGACCACGCCCGCCCTGCTCACCGCCGGCATGCCGCCACACCTGGTACTGGGTACCAACAAGCTCAGTTCCACCTTCGGCTCGGCCACCGCCGGCTTCACCTACTACCGACGCAAGCTGTTCCACCCGGCGCAGTGGCGCCATGCGCTGGTCGGTACGCTGGTCGGCGCCCTGCTCGGCGCGGTCATCGCCCATTACCTGCCGGCGGAATGGCTGAACAAGATGCTGCCGGTGGTCGTCTTCGCCTGCGGCGTCTACCTGCTGTTCGGCGGCACGCCGAAGGCACCGCTGGATGCCAACGTGGTGGTGAAGAAGAAATGGCAGTTCCCCCAGGGCTTCACCCTGGGCTTCTACGACGGTGTCGCCGGCCCGGGCACCGGCGCCTTCTGGACCGTCAGCACCCTGCTGCTCTACCCCATCGACCTGGTCAAGGCCAGCGGCGTGGCGCGCAGCATGAACTTCGTCAGCAACGCCGCGGCGCTGTCGGTGTTCATCTTCTCGGGTCAGGTGGACTGGGCGGTGGGCCTGGCGATGGGTTCGTCGCTGATGGTCGGCGCGTTCTTCGGCGCGCGCACCGCCATCAGCGGCGGTTCGAAGTTCATCCGCCCGGTATTCATCACCGTGGTGCTGGCGTTGACCGTGCGTCTAGCGTGGCAGCACTGGTTCGGCCAGGCCTGAGTAACGGGCCACGTAGAGGTCGATCAGGTAACGGGCGATGGAGCGCCCGGCAGGCAATGGTGGCAAGGCATCGACGCGGAACCACTGGGCATCCTCGATCTCGTCGGGCTGCATGACGATCTCGCCCCCCGCATATTCGGCATGGAAACCCAGCATCATGGAATGCGGGAACGGCCAGCACTGGCTGCCGACGTACTGGATGTTGCGCACCTCCAGCGCCACTTCCTCGCGCACCTCGCGCACCAGGCAATCCTCGGCCGACTCGCCGGGCTCGGCAAAACCCGCCAGGGTGCTGTAGACGCCGGTGACGAAGCGCGGCGAACGGGCCAGGAGGATCTCGTCGCCACGGGTGATCAGGACGATCATGCTCGGCGAGATCCGCGGGTAGCTGCGCAGGTCGCAAGGCTCGCAGTGCATCGCCCGCTCCCGTGGAACCTGGCGCATCGGCTGGCCGCAAGCGCCGCAGAAACGGTGCTCGCGGGCCCAGGTGGCAATCTGCGCGGCATAGCCGAGGATGGTGTAGGTGTCGGCATCGCCTTCGAGCATGAACTGGCGCAGACCGCGCCAGCTGCACCCGGGCAGCGCCTGGGCGCCATGCAGCTCGATCAGGTAGACCGGCTGCCCGTCGTAATGGCCGATCCCGTGCTCGAAGCGGATATCCGGCTCCTGGCGCTTGAACCAGTCGCGGGGGAACAGCGCGCCATTGGCGTCCACCATGAACCCTTCGGCGCTGCGCACGACCGCAAGGCCGCCGCCAACATTCGTATCCAGTACCGCAGTGGTCCAGCGCGCTGACATGTTCCCTTATCCTTAGCGGTTCACCTCAATCGGCGAACTCCGGCTTCTGTTTGCTCATGTGGGCGGCCACGGCCACCCGCAGGTCGGTGGATTGCAGCATGGCGGCGTTCCAGGTGGCGATGTACTCCAGCCCGTCGTCGATCCGGTGATCGCGCATGTAGCTGAGCATCTCCTTGGTGCCGGCCACGGCAATCGGGGATTTTCCCGCAATTTCGCTGGCAATGGCAAAGACTCCGTCGAGCAGCGCCGCGTGGTCGTCATAGGTACGGTTGACCAGGCCGATGCGCTGCGCCTCCTGTGCGTCGATGCTGCGCCCGGTGTAGGCCAGTTCGCGCAGCACGCCGTCACCGATGATACGCGGCAGACGTTGCAGCGTGCCGACATCGGCGGCCATGCCCATGTCGATTTCCTTGATCGAGAACTGCGCGTCGGCGGCGGCGTAGCGCATGTCGCAGGCGGCGATCAGATCGATGGCACCACCGATGCAGTAACCCTGGATCGCCGCCAGCACCGGCTTGCGGCAGTTGTCCACGGCGTTGAAGGACGCCTGCATCTGCAGGATCTTGCGCCGCAGCAGGCGTGCGTTGCGCCCGACATCCTTGCCCAGCTCGCTGGCCAGCGAGGCCAGCATCATCAGGTCGATACCGGAGGAGAAATGCTTGCCGGCGCCGCTGATCACCACCACCCGCACCGCGTCGGTGTCGTCGATCCACTGGAAGATCTCGACGATCTCGCTCCAGAACGCGGCGTTCATGGCGTTGATCTTTTCCGGACGGTTGATCTGGACGTGGGCGATGTGGTTCGACAGCTCGACCTTGAACGCGGTGTAGTCGGTCACGGCGACGCTCCTTGAGCAGGGGGAAAGAGAACCCGGACTATATCGCACCCCACAGACCGCGCTTTTGCCAAAACCGGGACTGACTTTCCTTGATCTTGACTGGCGCTTGCGGCACCGTGCGCAGGTCTTTGAATCATTAGGAAACATTTCATGCCCCGCTCTCTGCCCGGCGCCCTGGCCCACAACTTTCTCGGGCAAGCGCCGCGCTGGTACAAGGCCATCGTCTGCCTGTTCCTGCTGCTCAATCCATTGCTCCTGGCGACCCTTGGCCCGGTGGTCACCGGCTGGGTGCTGGTGGTGCAGTTCATCTTCTTCCTCGGCATGGCACTCAAGTGCTATCCGCTGATGCCCGGCGGCCTGCTGATGGTCGAAGCCCTGCTGCTCGACCTGACCACGCCACAGGCGCTGTACGAGGAACTGCAGCACAATTTCCCGGTGATCCTGCTGCTGATGTTCATGGTCGCCGGGATCTACTTCATGAAGGACCTGCTGCTGTTCCTGTTTTCACGCATTTTGCTAGGAGTACGCTCCAAGGCATTGCTTTCATTGATTTTTTGCTTCCTGTCCGCCTTCCTTTCCGCGTTCCTCGATGCCCTGACCGTGACCGCGGTGATCATCAGTGCCGCGGTGGGCTTCTACGCGGTCTACCACCGCGTCGCCTCCGGCGCCAACCCGCGGGGCGACGCCCAGATCGACAGCGACCAGGGCATCGCCGAGCTGGCCCGGGAAGACCTGCAACAGTTCCGCGCCTTCCTGCGCAGCCTGCTGATGCACGGCGCCGTGGGCACCGCGCTGGGCGGCGTGTGCACCCTGGTCGGTGAACCGCAGAACCTGCTGATCGGCCACGAGATGGGCTGGCACTTCCAGGAGTTCTTCTTCAAGGTCGCTCCGGTGTCGTTGCCGGTACTGGTGGCGGGCCTGGTCACCTGCGTGCTGCTGGAGAAGCTGCGCTGGTTCGGCTATGGCACCCTGCTGCCCGACGCGGTGCGCCAGGTGCTGGCCGCCTATGCCGCCGAGGACGATGCCCAGCGCACCGCCCAGCAGCGCGCCAACCTGCTGGTACAGGGCATCGCCGCGCTGATCCTGATCGTCTGCCTGGGGCTGCATATCGCCGAGGTCGGCTTGATCGGCCTGCTGGTCATCGTGCTGATCACCTCGTTCACCGGCATCACCGACGAACACCGTCTGGGCCGTGCATTCCAGGACGCCATGCCATTCACCTCGCTGCTGGTGGTGTTCTTCGCGGTGGTCGCGGTGATCCACCAGCAACAGCTGTTCACCCCGCTGATCGAGGCGGTGCTGGCGCTGCCGGCCGAGCAGCAGCCGGGCATGCTGTTCATCGCCAACGGCCTGCTCTCGGCGATCAGCGACAACGTATTCGTCGCGACCATCTACATCACCGAGGTCAAGCAGGCGTTTCTCAACGGTGGCATGAGCCGCGAGCACTTCGAGACCCTCGCGGTGGCGATCAATACCGGCACCAACCTGCCGAGCGTGGCCACGCCCAATGGCCAGGCGGCGTTCCTGTTCCTGCTGACTTCGGCGATTGCGCCGCTGATTCGGCTGTCCTATGGGCGCATGGTGTGGATGGCGTTGCCGTACACCATCGTCATGGGTGGGTTGGGGTGGTGGGCTGTGACCTATTGGTTGTGAGGTGTATCTGGGGCCGCGTTGCGGCCCTTCGCGGGCAAGCCACGCTCCTACGGGAGGTGAGTGACATCGCACGGTGGCTCGCCTTGTAGGAGCGTGGCTTGCCCGCGAAGGGCCGCAACGCGGTCCCAGACCCTATCCCCGCAGATCCTCGAAGAACACCTTCTTGCCATCCACCTGCAGCGAAGCCCTCGGCAATGCAGCCTGCTCCCCGCCCGGCACCTCCACATGCCAGTAGCAGTAGCGCACCGCCCGGGTGATCGCCACATAGGCCAGGCGCAGGATCTCCTCCTTCTGCGCCGTGTCGAACGCCTCCGGATCACCATTCCTGCCCAGCCCGGCCAGCCGATAGACCTGGTTCTTGTACGGCGAGCGTGTCACATACTGGCAGTCGCCGAGCATGAACACCGCATCCGCCTGCAGTCCCTTGGCGCTGTGATAGGTCAGTTGCTTCAACCGCCGCTGCCCGGGCGGCAAGCTAGAATCAACATTAACAACAGATTTAATATGCTCTGAAATCAACGATTTATCAGAACTTTTTCGAAACAGAATCATCACCGAATCACCACGCTTGTAGTGCTCCATCACCTGCTGCGCCAACGCCGCCTCGTCCCGCTCGCACACCTGTACCGGCCAGCACTCCGCGGCCGCCGGCCCCACCGCGCGGGCCTTCTTGCCGCCGATCGACGGCGCGGATTTCACGATGTGCTCGGCGGCATCGATGATGTGCTGATGGCTGCGGTAGTTGTCGGTGAGCATCACCCGGGTGCTGGAGGGCGCGACGAAGGTTTTGGCGAACTCCACGAAGTACTTTGGCGAACTGCCGCGCCAGCCGTAGATCGACTGCCAGTCGTCGCCCACGCAGAGCAGCGAGGAATGCTGTGCCTTGCGCCCGACATTGAGGGCCGGACCACGGCGGCGGATCTCGCGCAGGCTGGCGCGCAGCCAGGAGACGATCTGCGGCGAGACATCCTGGAACTCGTCGATCATCAGGTGCGCCAGCGGTCGCAGCAGCGGGTCCGGCAACAGGCGCAGGTTCTCCGGGTTGTTCTCGCCGAACAGGGCGAACATGCGGTTGTAGCTCATCACCGGTGGCGATTGCGCCAGCAGATGACCTTCCAGGGCCTTCCAGTACAGGCTCAGGGCCTCGAAGAACAGGGCATCGCTGTCGCCAGCCGGGAAACTCATGCCCTGCACCGCCACGCTGACATCCAGGCCGAGGTTCTCGATGAAGCCCGCCGCGGCGACGAACGCGTCCAGCAACGGCAGCGCGGCCAGTTCGCCCTTGACCTTGTAGTCGAAGCCGGGACCGGCCACCGCGTCGCCCGCGAGCGAGGCGACAAGGCGTTTCGCTTCCGCATAATTTCCTAGCCAGATCACAGGCTTATCGCAGAAAGCTTGAAACAGGGTGCGTTTGATCACCCACTCCGCCCACACCGGCAGCTTGGCCCCCGGGCGCTTGTAGTTCTGGTTCTCGCCGGGATCGAAGCCGAGCACCACCCAGGCATCCAGCTCGGCGATATGCCCGTGGAAGTGGAAGCGGCTGCCGTTGATCTCGACGGTTTCCCGGCTCGGCTCGATGCCCTTGATCGGCCAGGCGCCGGCACGGAACCAGAGGTCCTCGAGGGTATCGCAGAGTTCCTCGTCGCGTGCCGCGGAAAGCTGGGTCACCGCGACACGCTTCTGCACGTCCGGGTGATCGCGCTCCAGCGACTTGAGCTGCAGCGCCTCGCGGCGCAGGCCGCCGATCAGTTCGGCGAAACGCGGGCTGCCGCGCAACAGGTCGCGGTAGCAGAGGTTGAGCTGCTGACGCTGGGCGTCGTTGATCCGCAGGTCGAACGGATTGCTCTCGGCGTCGGCCTCCGCCCCCGCCGGCAGCTCGCTGCCCAGGGTCTCGAACGCGCGCACCTGGCTGAAACCCGGCAGGCTGCGCACCAGCGGCAGGATCCGCGAATGGAAGGTCCGCACCAGCTCCCGCGCCTGTACCGGGCTCAGTGGCACCTGCCACTGGCTGAAAATCTGCAGCAGACGAGCGATGAAGTCCTTGCGCGACTCGCGGGTGAAGGTCACCACGGTCATGGCGTCGAGCTCGAAGCCCAGGTAGTGGCGCAGCAGCAGGATGCGCAGCACCAGCGAGGTCGACTTGCCCGCGCCGGCGCCGGCGATCACGCAGGTGGACGGGGTATCGCTGAAGATCATCTTCCATTGCGCGGCGCTGGGCTGGGCGTGTTCCGGCAGGCGCTGGGCGACATCGGCCTTGAAGCGCTTCTTCAGGTCCGCGGTCAGCGCCAGGCGCCAGTCGTCGAACAGGCTGTCATCCAGACCCGGCACGGAATGCTCGTCGGGTCGGCTGTCGCGGATCACCAGGACCTGGCGCCCGGCCTCGTAGCCATCGGCACGGCCCTGCTCGTAACCCTCGCGCAGGCCATCGGCATGACCCGTACGCTGACCGCTGGCGTGCCCCTGGAACCAGGAATCGCGGTGCTGCGCGCGCAGGCGATTGAGGCCGCGGCCGAGCATGCGCGCGGCAAGCCGACGAATCCACGGCAGTTGCGCGGGCGGGGTGAGATCCTGGGGTTGCGGGGGAAGCTTGTCTGACACACCGACTCCGGCTGGGGAAACACATGAGTCAGAAGTTTTACCCCATTCGGGGGCGGCGGGACAGTGGTGATTGTCTGGAAAATCAGGGGATTAGCGGATGGTGTTGAGACTGGGCCTGCTTTGCAGGCCTACGCGACGGTTCGGCGCCCCGACAAGCTCGCTCCCACAAGGGTATCGCGCAACCTTGTGGGAGCGGGCATTGCCCGCGATGGGGTGCAACTGCGATCGATCAGGCGATCGCTTTATCCACCAGCTCCTGCGCCTCGCCCACCAGACGCTGCAGGTGCGCATCGTCGATGAAGCTCTCGGCGTAGATCTTGTAGATGTCCTCGGTACCCGATGGCCGCGCGGCGAACCAGCCGTTGGCGGTCATGACCTTGAGGCCACCGATGGCCTGGCCGTTGCCCGGCGCATGGCTGAGGATCTGCTCGATCGGCTCGCCAGCCAGTTCAGTGGACTTCACCTGCTCCGGCGCCAGCTTGCTCAGCAGTGCCTTCTGCTGCGGATTGGCCTTGGCTTCGACGCGCGTGGCGAACGGCTCGCCCAGCTCGGCGGTCAGCGCGGCATAGGCCTCGGCCGGGTTGCGCCCGGTGCGGGCGGTCATTTCCGCGGCCAGCAGCGACGGGATCAGGCCGTCCTTGTCGGTGCTCCAGACGCTGCCATCGCGACGCAGGAACGAAGCGCCGGCGCTCTCCTCGCCACCGAAGCCCAGGGAGCCGTCGAACAGGCCATCGGCGAAGAACTTGAAGCCTACTGGCACTTCGTACAGACGACGCCCCAGGCGCGCGGTGACGCGGTCGATCAGGCCGCTGCTGACCACGGTCTTGCCCACCGCGGCGTCGGCACGCCATTGCGGACGGTTCTGGAACAGGTAGTCGATGGACACCGCCAGGTAGTTGTTCGGCGCCAGCAGGCCAGCCGAGGTGACGATACCGTGGCGGTCATGGTCCGGGTCGCAGGCGAAGGCCACGTCGAAGCGCTCGCGCAGACCGATCAGGCCCTGCATGGCATAGGGCGAGGACGGGTCCATGCGGATCTGACCGTCCCAGTCCACGGACATGAAACGGAAGGTCGGATCGACCGCGGCGTTCACCACGTCCAGGTTCAGCTTGTAATGCTCGGCGATGGCCGACCAGTAACCCACGCCGGCACCGCCCAGCGGATCGACGCCCAGGCGCAGATCGGCGCCGCGGATGGCGTCGAAGTCGATGACATTGACCAGGTCGGCGACATAGCTGCCGACATAGTCATGACGATGGGTGGTGGCCGCCTTCAGGGCCTGCTCGTAGGGCATGCGCTTGACGCCCTTCAGGCCGTCGGCCAGCAATTCGTTGGCCTTGGCCTCGATCCACTTGGTCACATGGCTGTCGGCCGGGCCGCCATTGGGCGGGTTGTACTTGAAGCCACCGCTCTGCGGCGGGTTGTGCGACGGCGTGATGACGATGCCGTCGGCCAGACCGCCCGTACGCCCGCGGTTGTAGCAGAGGATGGCATGGGACACCGCCGGGGTCGGGGTGTACTCGTCGTCCTTCGACAGCATCACCTCGACACCATTGGCCGCCAGCACTTCCAGGGCGCTGGCCGCGGCCGGGGTCGACAGGGCGTGGGTATCGGCGCCAACGAACAGCGGGCCGTCGATGCCCTGCGCCTGACGGTACAGGCAGATGGCCTGGCTGATGGCCAGGACGTGCTGTTCGTTGAAACTCAGGTCCAGGGAACTGCCGCGATGCCCGGAGGTGCCGAAGGCGACGCGTTGGGTGGCGATGCTGGCGTCGGGCTGGCCGGTGTAGTAGGCGGTCAGCAGGCGTGGGATATCGACCAGCACGGAGGCCGGGGCCGGTTTGCCCGCCAGAGGACTGAGCTTCATGCAAAACCTCAAGAATGGAGTTTCAGGGTGATGAAAAGACAACAGTTTACTGGCACTTCGACTTTCTGGCGACGGCGAAAATTCCCACGCAGTGGTTAATTTTCCGGCGCCCACCAGGACGGAAACATCCGGCGCACGCGGGCTTCGCCAAAACGGTCGTCGATCAACATGACCATGCCACGATCCTCGGTACCGCGAATCACCCGCCCGGCCGCCTGGATCACCTTGCGCACGCCGGGATAGAGGTAGGTGTAATCGAAGCCGGCGCTGAACAGGCTGCCCATGCGCTGCTTGAGCTGTTCGTTGACCGGGTTGACCTGGGGCAACCCGAGGGTGGCGATGAAGGCGCCGATCAGGCGCGTACCCGGCAGGTCGACCCCCTCGGCGAACGCCCCGCCCAGCACGGCGAAACCGATACCGCGCCCGTCCTCGACGAAGCGGGCGAGAAAGGCCTGGCGCTGC
This sequence comes from Pseudomonas japonica, assembly GCF_900188455.1. Lineage (GTDB taxonomy): Bacteria > Pseudomonadota > Gammaproteobacteria > Pseudomonadales > Pseudomonadaceae > Aquipseudomonas > Aquipseudomonas japonica. Next base: position 19,504 of record NZ_FZOL01000041.1, read on the forward strand.
TCCTCGTCCATTCCCGAGGACTGCGCCCACTGCTCGATGGTCGGATAGCGTTCGGCCAGCAGGGTCGCGACCTGCTGCAGGTAATCGAAGCTGCTGAAGAACGCCAGGTAGTTGCCCGGCTGCTCGCGGTACTGCGCGGCGATCAGCTCGACGATGGGCATCAGCGACGCCTGGCGGTGCTGAAAGCGGGTCGACACGTCCCTGACGATGCGCACCCGCAACTGCTCGGCGACGAAGGGCGAATCCACCTCCAGCCACGCGGTATCGCCGGGCAGGCCCAACAGGTCGCTGTAGAAATGGCGCGGGCTGAGGGTCGCGGAAAACAGCACGGCACTGCGCGCCGCGGCGAAACGCGGGGCGATCAGGGGCGCAGGCACCACATTGCGCAGGCACAGGGTCGCCAGGCGCCGCCGCCCTGCCCCGCGCTGGCTGATATCGAAGAGGAAATGCCCGTCGAACACCTCGCTCAGGCGGGTGAACTGCAGCGCCTGGAAGAAGAACTGCAGCAGCGCCGGGTCCACTGCCCGCGGCGTGCGGTTCATCAATTCCTGGATCAGTCCGACGCAGCGCAGCAACGCCTTGACGAAGGCCGCCGGCAACTCGTCGCTGGCCTGATATGGCGCCAGCTGGTCCTTGTACAGACCATTCCACTGCCGGTTCAGATTGCGCAGCGCGCTGGCCAGGCCGGCCGGCGGGTCGCGGCGCAACGCCTGCAACTGGCCCTGATCGAGGCTGGCGCTGTACATCTGCCGCGCCCGCTCCACCAGGTTGTGCGCCTCGTCCACCGCCAGCGCCAGCCGCCACTGCTCAGCCTGGGCCAGACCGAAGAGCAGCGCGCTCTGGTCGAAGTAGTAGTTGTAGTCGGCCACCAGCACATCGACCCAGCGCGCCAGCTCCTGCGCCAGGTAATACGGGCAGACCTGGTGCGCCAGGGCCACCTCGCGGACCTGCGCCTTGTCCAGCAGCGACCGTTGCATCGCCGCTTCGCGGGCCGCGGGCAGGCGATCGTAGAAGCCTCTGGCCAGGGGACAGGCCTCGCCATGGCACGCGGTGCCGAGGTATTCGCAGGCCTTGTCGCGGGCCACCAGTTCCAGGCTGCGCAAGGCCGTTTCCGGGCTGGCCTGGTGCACCTGGCGCAGCGCCTCCAGGGCCAGGGCGCGACCCGGGGTCTTGGCGGTGAGGAAGAGGATCTTGTCCAGCGGCTGGCGCGGCATGGCTTTGAGCAGCGGAAACAGCGTACCAAGGGTCTTGCCGATGCCGGTGGTGGCCTGGGCCATCAGGCAGCGACCGGTGCTGACTGCCTTGTACACGGTTTCCGCCAGTTCCCGCTGGCCCTTGCGAAAAGACGGCCAGGGAAATCCCAGCGCATTCAGCCCGGCATCGCGCTGCGCCAGACGGTGGGACTGGGCTTCGGCCCACTGGATGAAACGCCGACACTGGTCATGGAAGAACGCCTCCAGCTCGACCGCGGCGACGCTGCATTCGAAGCGGGTTTCCTGGTCGCTGTCCACGTCCAGGTAGACCAGCGCCAGGTCGATCGACGCCAACTGGCGCTGCTGGCACAGCAGCCAGCCATAGACCTTCGCCTGGGCCCAATGCAGTTGTCGGTGGTTGTCCGGCTGGCTGGCGAGGTCACCGCGGTGGGTCTTGATTTCCTCCAGGCAGTTGCGCGCCGGGATATAGCCGTCGGCGCGCCCGCGCACTTCCAGTTCACCGAAACGCCCTTCCAGCGCCACTTCCGCCTCATACTCCGGCCCGCGCCGGGCGACCACCCGGCGATGCCCGGCAATGCCTTCCTGGGCACTGGGCGAAGGGGTGAAGCGCAGATCGAGGTCACCGACCTTGGCGGTGAACTCGCACAGGCTGCGCACCGCCACGCGGTAGCTCATGCCGCGGCCCACTGCACATGACAGACGTCGACCGGCAGGCCATGGGCGCTGCAGAACTCGATCCAGCGCAACTGGTTGTCCTGCAGGCGGTCGCCCGGGCCTTTCACCTCGATCATCCGGTAGCGTTTTTCCCCCGGCCAGAACTGGATCAGGTCGGGCATCCCGGCGCGATTGGCCTGGATATCATCCAGCAGACGCAGGAAACACTGCTTCAGGTGCGCGGGCGGCAGGCAGTCCAGGGCCAGTTCCAGCAGTTCCGGGGTCAGCAACTCCCAGTACACGAACGGCGATTGCACACCGTGCTTGGCCGCGTAGGTGTCGCGCAGGGTCTGGCGATAGCGGCCATCGTTCAGTTGCCCCATGCACTCGGCGAACAGCTCGGCGCGACGCCCGTGGAAACCCTCGTCGAGCAGATCCTGCGGGCCACTCTGGAACGGGTGAAAGAAAGCGCCGGGCAAAGGCGCGAAAATCGCCCGCCAGCAGAGCAGGCCGAACAGACTGTTGAACAGGGTGTTCTCGACGTAGTGCACCGGTGCTTCGGGCTGCTCGAGGTGCGCCAGCACTGCCCGCTCGACGCCGAGGCTGGCCCATTCGGCCGGCAGGGTCAGGTCCACCCGGTTGATGTCCGGGGCCTTGCGCCGTGGTTGCGGCGGGCCGCCGAGCTTGCGGCGCAGGCGCGGCAGGATGCGGCTCAGGGCCTGGGCTTCGGCGGCACTGCCTGGATGGTCGGCGGCGAGGGTCGCCAGTTCCAGCGCCTGCTGGAATTCGCCGCTGTGTTCCAACACGCGGATATGCCGCTCGCGGGCCTGGGGATGGGCGCAGCCGGCATAGATCGTCCGGGCCCTGGCCCAGTCGCCAGCACGCTCGCACAGGTGACCGAGGTGGTACACCAGCTTGGCGCGGCGGCGCTCCAGCCAGGGATTGCGCGTACTCAGACCGTGCAAGCGGCCCAGCAGCAGATCGATATCCACCTCGCCTTCCAGCTGTTCGGCGCAGGCATGCAGGGCCAGGCACAGCTCGACATCGGCGCGCTCGCGCAACGCCCGGGACTCGCCATCGAAATCAACCGGCTCATAACGCAGCAGGCCGAGATCGGCGAGAACGAATTCCGACCAGTCCTGGTACAGGTTGCCGAAGAACAGCAGGCGCAGACGGTCGCATACCGCCTGCTGACGCAGGACGTAGATCGCCTCGGCGCACTCGGGCCACCATTCGCGCAGCGGCCGGGGCTCGGGAAAGCGCTCGTGGATCTGCTCGAACAGCTCATGCTTGGCAGCCTTCGGGCGAGTCAGCAGTGGGGCGAAACAGCGGCTGATCTCGTCCTTCAGCAGGAGCTGGAACAGTTCCTCCAGCAGCAAGGGCGCATCGGCATCGACCCAACCCAGCGCCAGCAACGGCGCCATGGCCTCGGTGGTCGGACCGATTTCGTCATAGGCCAGACGCCGGCCACGAAAATGCACGCCCTTGCGCATCACCATGCGCACCAGCAAGGCCTGGCTGGCCCGGGGCAAACGCTCGAAGCCCGCGATGAAGGCTTGCTCCTCGGCGTCCAGCAGGTCGCCGTAGCGCAGGCGCAACCAGTCCAGCACCTGGCGGAAGTTGTGCAGGTAGTAGAACGGGTCGTTGAGGGAATCGGCGATCACGGGGCGCATAACCAGTGGCGGGCTGGGCACTGGTTATACATACAGATTCGCTTTGTTGGCAACCGCGCAAGATCAGTGGTCGCGGCCGTCACCCAGGCCATTGCGCTGGTAGATCGCCTGCAGCGTGGCCATCGGCAAGCCACTGGTGCCGGTCAGCCACTGCGCCACCGACTCGCTGGCCGGCTGTCCCTGCAGGGCCTTGTGCAGATACGGCAGCGCCACCAGCATGCCCGGGTGACAGCGCCGCAGGAACTCCTCCAGCCCCCGGCCCTGGCCAACGATCGGCGCGAACAGCAGGCAGACCAGTTGCGCCTCGCTGACACCCCAGGCCTGGGAGGCGAAATCGCCGGCCAGACGGCGCACCTGCTGCAGGTCCTCGTCCTTCTGCCAGGGATCGAGCAACTGCTCGCGCAGGGGCTGCGGCAATTGCTGGCGTTTCATGCCCTCCTCGCTGCGTTGCAGACCGGCCGCCAGGCACGCCTGGTAATCGCCGGCGTCAACGAACTCGTTGCGCAACCCGCGCAGGTGCAGGCGCAGCAAGGGATTGCCGGCGTCGCTGGAGGCAAAGGCAAAGGCCCACTCGTCATGCTGGTAGCGCAACAGATCGTGCAGCAGCGGGCCGTGGGTACAGGCCGGATCAAGTACCAGATCGTCGACGGCGATCACCCGCGGCATGCGCACCCGCGGCTCGAACGCCTTGTCCTGCGCGGCCGGGACCGGCATCGGCGGGCGGTATTCGTCGCGCAGCGCCGTCACCAGATCGAACAGCCCGCGGGAAAACGACTCCATCGGGCGCACCCTGGGCAGGCCGGCGGCGCGCAGCATGCGCAGCGCCGTGGCGAGAAAACGTTTGCGTTGCGGCGCGGGCTCAGCGCTGATCAGCACATCGACGCCGCCGTTCCAGGTCGCGCCCAGCCGGTGCAGGTCGGCGAGGTCCAGGTAGTGCCGGTGGATCAGCGCCACGTCGGCATCGCCGCCGCTCAGGTGTCCGGCCATCAGCACCGCATGCCGGTCAGCCTGCTGTTGCGCCCGCGAGATCGGCTGGCGGGCATCGAAGGGACGCACCTGGGCATCGTCGACCATCAGCAGCTCGACGCGCGGGTCGTCATGCACCACCAGCGCGGCGAAGGCGCGCTCGATATTGCTCAGGACCACCGCGGGCATGTCGCTGTGCCGCGCCGTCGCCACGCGCAGGGAGAACGTACCGGGAGAGCGCGCCGCCAGGCTCAACTGCGCGGCGCGCAGGAATGCCAGGGTGCGGGTGCTGTCGCAAGCGCCGGTATGCACCAGCATGACCTTGAGCCCGGCGATGCATTCAAGCCCCCCGGCGACCACCAGCAAGCGCTGGATCAGCAACTGCAGAGACGCGCGCTGCCCCTGGCTCATGCGTTCGAGCAGTCGTTGCAGAACTTGCTGATAGACATATTGCATGGCCTGGTCGTGAATCGCGCCCATATTCAATTCCCTGATAGTTAGCGCCGGTGAACACCCGGAAAATGCCCGCACAAAGGCATACCGCCAGGTTGACCGGTCTTGTGTCGTGGATTATTCGCCGCGGAACCGTGGTTAATCTGCAGGAATCTTCTTACTTTCCTACAAGACATACCGACAAACTGAAGCATGCAAGTTCAACACGCTCGGTAAACGGGCTGGAGCCCGCGCAGCAGGGCCTTCAGAACGACAAGGTAATTCGATACACATATCTCGCTCCTTGAGATGACAACAGGCGGTAATTTTTCTTCGTAGTGGGACTATTCATACAACAATGGGAAGTTCGCTTTTCCGGTGCGCTGCGTAATTCTACGGACACCTGAACCGCTTAATTCCGACAGCAACAACATAGCCCAAGCGCTGCCCTGAGTCCGCAGAAGACTAATAGGAAATTTCTGAAATTTTCTGAGGCAAATTTCACAAAAAAGCCCGAGACAATTCTCGGGCTTGGCGGGAGATCACGACAAAGTGCGTCAGACGTCCGGCAATTCCAGGACCACCCGACCACCGCAAGGGCATTCGTCCATATGCCGGTGGGCATCCCCTACCCGCTCGAACGGATAGACCTGGATGATCTGCGGCAGCAGCTGGCGATCGGCGGTGAACTGGTTGATGTCGCGCAGGGCACGGTGCAGGGCGACCTGGTCCTGGGTGATGCCCAGCTCCGGCTTGCCGGTGAAGTTGCCGATGCAGTGGACGAAGAACTGGATGTTCTTCTGGAACGCCGCGCAGGCCGGGAATGGCGTCTGGTTGCCGCCTTGCAGACCGTACAGCACCAGGCTGCCACGGGGCGCCAGGACATCGCCGAGCAGCGACATCTGCGGCCCGCCGAGGCCATCGAGGACCATGTCGACGCCACGGTTGTCGGTGTACTTGTTGATCTGCATGAGCAGATCCTGTTCCTCGGTGACGATCACCTTGTCGGCGCCCAGCTTGAGCAGCGGCTCGCGCTCGGCCGCGTCGCGGGTGGCGGCGATCACTTTCAGCCCCAGGGCCTTGCCCAGTTGCACGAAGGCCGGGCCGGCGCAATGGCTGGCATCGGTGATCAAGGCCGTCTGCCCGGCCTTGGCCCGGGCCAGGTCGACGTAGGCGAAATAGGCGATCAGCAGCGGCGTGTAGTGCACGCTGGCCTCGATCGGGGTGAGGATGTCGGGATAACGGGTCAGCGCCGTGCGCGGCAGGACGATGACCTCGCCGTAGACCGGGTGCTCGTTGGGACTGGTGGCCGGGAAGCTGGCCACCTTGTCACCGACGGCCAGGTCCTCGACGCCCTCGCCCACGGCCGTCACCACACCCGCCATCTCATGGCCGATACCGGCCGGCAGGCGCACCTGGGACGGTGCCAGATTCTGCCGCCAGAGCACGTCGTACCAGCTGACGCCGATCGCCTGGACACGAATCTGCACTTCCCCGGCAGCCGGTGCAGGCGTAGGCAGCTCCTCGATCTTGAGCACCTCGGACTGACCGAACTTGTGGAAACGGATCATGCGGGACATCGCAAACCTCGCCTTGTAGACCTCTAATGCCCTGAACTCTATCGGGGCTTTCTTGGTTAGACCATCAGTGGTCATTAATAGTCGACATGCTTGTCATCGATTGGTCGCATGCAACGGTTCCCGCCAAACACTGGCACACCGCCACAAAACCCATGCAGGGTAGCAGCCTTTGCCCGTAAGATTCATCCCTAGCCCCGAACCGCCAGCGAAGCGAAGCGAAGCCGATGAACCGTAACGACCTGCGCCGCGTCGATCTCAATCTGCTGATCGTCTTCGAGACCCTGATGCATGAACGCAGCGTGACCCGCGCCGCGGAAAAACTGTTTCTCGGCCAGCCGGCGATCAGCGCCGCGCTGTCGCGCCTGCGTACCCTGTTCGACGACCCGCTGTTCGTGCGGACCGGGCGCAGCATGGAGCCCTCGGCCCGCGCCACGGAAATCTTCGCCCTGCTCTCCCCGGCGCTGGATTCCATCTCCACCGCGGTCAGCCGCGCCGCCGACTTCGACCCGGCGACCAGCACCGCGGTGTTCCGCCTCGGTCTTTCCGACGACGCCGAATTCGCCCTGCTGCCGCTCCTGCTCAAGCGCGTACGCGCCGAAGCGCCGGGCGTGGTGCTGGTGGTACGGCGGGTCAACTACCTGCTGATGCCGACCCTGCTCGCCTCCGGCGAGATCTCCGTCGGCGTCAGCTACACCGACGACCTGCCGGCCAACGCCAAGCGCAAGGTATTGCGCCGCAGCAAGCCGAAACTGCTGCGCGCCGACAGCGTGCCGGGGGCACTGAGCCTGGACGACTTCTGCAAGCGGCCGCACGCGCTGGTGTCGTTTGCCGGCGACCTCAGCGGCTTCATCGATGACGAACTGGCCAAGCTCGGGCGGCAGCGCCATGTGGTGCTGGCGGTGCCGCAGTTCAACGGCCTGGGGAGCCTGCTGACCGGGACCGACATCGTTGCCACGGTGCCCGACTACACCGCCGACATCCTCACCGCCGCCGGCGGCCTGCGCGCCGAGGAACTGCCGCTGGAGACCCGCACCTTCGAACTGCACATGGCCTGGCGCGGGGCGCAGGATAACGATCCCGGGGAGAAGTGGTTGCGGTCGCGGATTCAGATGTTCTTCGGCGACCCTGAGAGTCTTTAGGAGCTTCGCGCATTCTTGCTAGCTGATCATTTCTGCCTTTTCCTAGCCTCGAACAGCCATTTACTTCCAGCTAATTGCTACATTTTGGGCATATTTGAGGGCATGCTTTGGATAGTTTGAAAACGATGCCCCCAATCTGAGGTCCAACACTCTCCCTCTCAAAAGCTCACCCGCTGCGGTTCCCAAACATCACAGAGTGAAAGTAGGTCGATAAGATGCTCTCCTCTACTCAAGTACGTGAACATCCGAGCGATACCTCCTGTGCAATCAGTGTCGCAGGTGTAGCTTGCCAAGCTGAACTCAGACATCACTACGACGCTTTTCAAAGCGTTGCCAGAACGTCGGCAGCTCACACGTAGGATGCTGGAGTTCGGGTGCCAGTGGCATGATTGCCCCATGCAGAGCCTGCGCTAGGCCGAATAGTAGCCAGTTGCCAGTTAGTCGTCTCATCGCCATGCTATGCAGCAAACGGGATCCAATACATGGAGCGAAAGGTGACGGACGACGATTTGCTGATCCAGCTTACCCAGCAACACCCTGACTTCTGCCGCCTGCGCTCGGAGCTGGAAGAGGCAAAAAGCCTTGGCCCGGCACCTCGGATTGTCGTATGCGGACTGATGAATGCGGGCAAGAGCGCACTGCTCAACGGCCTTACCGGGCACATTGAAACGGAAGCCTTTGAAACCAAGGAAATACGGGCAACCACACAATTACAGACGTTAGAACATGAGGGACGCCTCTATCTAGATACCCCGGGAATCGATGCCTGCGAGGAGGATGATCGACTCGCGTGGTTAGGCCTGGCCAATGCCGATGTCATTTTGTTCGTGCACAACTTGCGTACCGCCACGCTTGAACAAATCGAAACGGCCTTCTTGTACGAACTCAAGCGCCGTCGCCCGGATCTGGAGCGCCACCTGGTGGTGGTTCTAACCCATGTCGAAAGCGTCACCCAGCGGGAAGTCAGCGAGCAAGCGATCGGCAAGATCCTGCAGTCGCTGTTCGGGACTGTGCCAGCCATCTTCGCAACTTCGTTCACCTCCTTGCGCAACGGGGTGCGCAAGGGCAGCGCCAAGCTGTGCGAACTGAGCGGTTTCGACCCTCTGCGCGAGCATCTGCAGGAGCATCCGGGGCTGCTTGAACGGGGCCTGAACAAACAGCGCGACGAGCACCGCCGCGACGCCTTGGAGTATATCCTCGACCAAGAAATTGCCCAGCGCAGAAAGCGTTTGGTCAAGCTCGAGGGCAAGCAGGCCGCTCAGTTGGCGCAACTGCAGAGCAGTGTCGAACGACTCTTCGACTCGGTCAGCCATGGTTTGGCGCGCGACTGATCGATTCCACGCAAGGAGATTCAATATGTGGTGGCTACTGATACCCGTGATCGGCACCGTTGTCGCAGCGGTGGTCAATTCCGACAGTGAAAAGGAAAAGGAAGAAGCCGAACGCCAGGCTCGCGCCAAATCGCGCGAACAGGCCGAAGCGCACGCGCGCAAACGAGACAGGGATAACGCCCAGACGCAGCGTAACCAACGGCTCACTAAGGACATCGACGCACAGCTAAGCGAGTTGATGACCTCGCACAAGGCCGACCTCATACTTTCAGGCAAAAGCCACGCCGGCGTGAGCATAGAAAGCCTCCGTGCGTTCGTCGCCAGCCCGCCTTTAGCCACAGCGCAAGGCCAACTCAAGGCCTTGCGCCTGCTGGCACCGAATACCCGATTCAGCCCTCAATGGCTAGAGCGCGAGCGCCAGGCCAAAGCCCTGCGCGCTGAAATTCAAGGCCTCAAACGCTTGAAACGACAACTTCTGGACAGATCGCTATGACCTGCATTCCCGCCAACCGCAGCGAACTGCTGCAAGTCTTTGCTCAGGTCGCGCAAGGGTTCAGCGATGTGCAACGCCAAGTCGAGGCACGCGAAGCGCGTCTTAAGCATGCTCTGGATGCACTGGAGCAGATTCGCACAACTTCGCCCTGGAGCCGCTCTGGGCTGGCTCCCGACCACCCCTTCCTGACCTTTGCCAAGGCCTGCCAGAATAATCTGGATGAGCGCTTCGATACCTGGATCAAGAACGTCAGGGCCTACGAACGCAACACACAGTTTCGCAGCAAATTCGGCGACTCTCTGCTGGTGTTTGTTTTCGGCAAGGTCAAGGCTGGCAAGTCTTCGCTGGGCAATTACCTGGCTTACGGCTGCACCGAACCCGATGCGCAACTGATCGCCCAGGCGCAGCCCAAGCCTGAGTTTTTCAGCGAAACGTCCACGCAGTTGTGCGAACAGACCAGCGATGCGCAAATCCGCGAAAACGGCTGTTTCGGCGTCGATGCCGTGGAAGCCACCAGTGCCATCCAAGGCTTTCGCCTGCCAGGGCTGACCTGGGTCGATTCGCCTGGGCTACATTCGGTCAACGCGGGCAACGGCGAGCTGACCAAAGACTACGTCGATGCCGCCGACCTGGTGGTGTTCCTCAGCAAATCTGAAAGCCCAGGCCGGCGCTCAGACCTGGACGAGGCCAGGGCGCTGTTGCAAAGGGACAAGAATATGCTCGTGCTGCTCACCGGCAGCGATGAAAATGACGTGGACGTGAATGACGACGGTGAGGTCGTCGAGACGCTGATCATGAAAAGCGACAGCGCACGCCAGCTGCAAATCGGCTACTTCATCCAGGCCTTGCGCGAATTCGCTCCCGACTGTTCGCTGGATGATCTCAAGGTTCAGTCCATCTCCTCCTGCTACGCCGAGCAAGGCCCCGCTGAAAAACAGCAAGAGCGCTGGCAAGCCAGCGGCCTGGGCGACTTTGCGGGAGAGATCGGTCGCCTTGCGGTTGCCGAAGGCCTGCAGATCAAGCAGCAAGTGCCGTCGAAGAATCTGCAAGCCTTCTGCCGCCAGTTGCGCGAGTCGATTGGTTTACAGCAGGCGCTGTTGAGTGAGCTTCAGAGCGAACTAGCCAAAGCGCGCAAAGAGCTGAAAAACAACACCGAACGAGTGCTCTCCCAACTACAGCAGCGCCTGCCCATGGAGATCGACAAGCTGGCTGATCAATACGCGCTGAACGACCAAGGATTTTCCGACGCGTGCTGGGTACTGTTCGACCGCCAATTCGCTGAGTGCGCCGGAGCACTGTGCGAGCCCATCGGACAGAAGTTCGAAGATCTGGGCCACACCGCGCAGAGCGTGGCGCCAGCTGACAAGGCGCTACCGGGATTTGCAGCGCGTAAGCGCAGCGTCAGCTACCAATCGCGGCGCAACGAAGGCATCGGCAAGGCTGGAGGCGGCGGGCTCGGCGGTTGGGGTGGAGCTGAGGCCGGTGCCGCCTTTGGTACGTTGATAGCGCCGGGAGCCGGAACCATCATCTTCGGGCTCATCGGTGCAGCCCTCGGGGGCTGGATGGGCGCCAAGGCCGGCGGGGCCGCAGGCGGCCATTTCGATGAGACGACCGAGTTCGAAATCATCGTCGGCGACAACCGTGACGAAGTTTCTCTGTCTACGCGCGAACACTTCATCGACTACGCCAAAGAGCGCCTCAAGCAGCTCTACCTCCAGCTCGATGCGCTGTGCTTCGTCGATGTATCGACCTGGCTGTCGAGCCTCAGCCAGGCCCTGCAAAACCTGGACGATCTCGCTGTGCAACAGATCAACGACATTAGCAAGGAACTCGATCATGGCCCTGCCTGATTTCACTCGCGTACTCGCCACCTACGACAACGTCAATGCTCCACTCCAGCGCTGGTTGCCAGCCGAACGTGTCAGCGAGTTGGGCAAGCTTTTGCACAGCCGAGCAGCACGTGTGCGTGCGCAGATCATGGTTTATGGGCTCTACAACGCGGGCAAGAGCACGCTGCTCAACGCCCTGATGGGCCGTGCCGAAGCGCCCATGGCCGACCACCCGGAAACCTCGGTGGTGGCCGAATATCCTTGGCAGGGATACGTGCTCCTGGACACGCCGGGGATCGATGCGCCGATCACGCATGAGCAAGTTGCTACGCAACAATTGCAGGACAGCGAAGTGGTGCTGTTCGTGGTGGCCGCTGGCGGCACGATCGACGAGGCCGCCACCTGGGAACGCTTGGTGAAAATTGTTGGCTCCGGGCGCCGAGTGATGCTGGTCGTCAACAACAAGGCCGGAGTGCAGCACGACAGCCGCGACTTCTTCAGCATCAACGACAACCTGCGCAAGTATCTGCAGAACGCCGCCCTCCCCTATGGTATTGACGATATCCTGGAGCAAGTGCCGATTCACTGGGTAAATGCCAAGGCGGCCCTGCGCGGCCGGGTGGAAAGCAAGGAGCCGCTGGTGGAGTTCAGTGGCATCCTCGAACTGGAACATGCGCTAAGCGATTTCCTTGCCAGCAGTGACCGTGGCGTGATGTTAAAAACCTGCCACAAAGACCTGCAAGAAGCCATTGAACTGGCCCTGATGCGCCTGCATCAGGCTGGCGGCAATGAGCAGGCGCAGGCACTGGACAAAGCCCGCCTGCAGATCGACAGCGAACGTGACCGGCTGCAGAGCGTGCTACGTCATCACCTCGACAGCCGCTGCGTACGCGCCAAGTCGAGTGTCGTAGCGCTGATCAACGATGCACACCGGCAACCCGCTGAACAGGCTGAGCAGGCCATGGAAGACGGCGCCTCAAAAGTCATCGCAGCGCTGACCGCCGACATGATGACCGCCCTCAATAACGAGTTGCCGACCACCCAACGCAAACTTGAAGACATTGGCCAGACGTTGGCCGACAGCGCCTTCGGTGCTGCTCACGCCTGCGTGAATGGCGTGAATCGCGAGGGCAACGGCAGTGACGACAGTGGGTTGTCGCCAGCGCTCAAGGACGCCATGCGCAAGATGCCCATGGGTGACCTGAAAACGATGACCGAGCAAGGCGTGAAGAAAGCGCTGGAGCTGGGCAAAGAGCTGCTACCCACTTTGTTCAAGGGGATCGGCAAAAAGACCATGGAGCGTTGGGCCGCTATGGCAGGACGCTGGGCTGGCCCGCTGCTACAGGCAGGGGTGGCCATCTACGGTATCTACAAGGCCATCAGCAGTGAAAAGGCCGAAAAGGCCGCGCTGGATCGCCAGACCAAGGCAGTCGAGGATGCGGCCAGTACCTTTGTCGAAGACTTGCGCCAAGCCTATCTGAACCAGATTGCTCTGGTGATTGAGGAAGTCTTCAAGCCGATCGATGAATGGATGGTGACCCAGCGCGCGCTGCTCGTGCAGAGCGGGCAAGAACAGACGCAAGACCAGCATTTGTTCGAAGAAGCCCTGCTGGCACTACGTCAAGCGTATTGACTCGGTAAGGGGGCGCGTACAGACGACTCGGGTAGCCTGGGCGGGATCTCAGGCTCACAGCTCCCTCATCAGCATTATCCCTTTGATGCCGATAGCAACTAATACCAAGGATTTTGTCACCGGCTAGACGGTGGTGCCCTCACACAACTAGGCTCTGTATGAAAACCTTTGAAATTCCGTCAACGCCCCAGCCCGTCTGAGTTTCCGTAGAGTTCTGGCCTTTTCAACGCAGGACTCTGCCAT
>NZ_FZOL01000042.1 GCF_900188455.1 Pseudomonas japonica
TGGCTTGCCTGCGAAAGGACCGCAACGCGGTCCCGGACCTCACCGCTGTCTGGGACCGCTTCGCAGTCCTTTCGCAGGCAAGCCAGCTCCTACAGATCCTTTCGCAGGCAAGCCAGCTCCTACAGATCCTTTCGCAGGCAAGCCAGCTCCTACAGGTCCTTCGCAGGCAAGCCAGCTCCTACAAGCGGTTAGTTGGAGCGCACCCCATGCCGGATCAGGTTCGGCATCAGCCCAGGTTGGCGGCGATCCGCCGCGCGGTCTCGACGACGCGTTCGGTCACCGCCTCCTGGCGCAGCAACTGGAAGTTGGCGCTGGTGCCCACCGCCGCCAGGCTGCCGAGGATTTCGTCGCTGCCGGCGACCATGATCGGCGCGGCGATACCGGTCAGGCCCAGGTTCAGTTCGTCATGGGTGACGCAATAGCCGTCCTTGCGGATCTTGCGCGCGGCCTTGGCGAAGCTGTCCCAGTCGTAGGGGCTGTGCGGGTCGCCGGCCATCTGCTCGTCGAACAGGCGCTGCAGGCGCCGGCCTTTCTGGTAGGCGATCAACACCTTGGACTGGGCACCGCGAAAGAACGGCAACGGCTGCCCGCGGCCGAAGGCGAACTGGTAGGTGTCGGTGGGTTCGGCGATGTAGGTGTTGATGATCCGGCCATCGTAGAAAACGCTGGCGAACACCGCCAGGCCGGTCTCCTCGGACAGCCCGTGCATCAGCTCGCGGCCGGCGATCAGGATCGGATCGTACTGCCGCATCATCCAGTCCAGCTCGATGATCCGCGGCCCCAGGCCATAGCTGCCGGCATCGACGCGGACCAGCAGGCCGGCGTCGCACAGGTCCTTCACATAGCGGTACACGGTCGCCCGGGACAGCTCCATGCGCTCGGCGATCGTCTCCGGGTCGATCTTCAGGGTCTGCGGGCTGAACAGGTCCAGCACGCTCAGCATCTTGCTCAGGCTACTCATCTTGCTCCTGGAATCTCGGGCGGTAGGGGTGCGGCCACTGGCCGGCGATGGGGGCGAAGGATAGGGCATTTGGCCTGAGAAAAACAGCTCGATAGCCGTGCTTAAAAAGCGTCTGATTTTGCATAAATCTCAAATTATGAGTAAATCGCTTAAATTTCTATTGTTTTGATATTTTGTTTGTGTGATAAATCTCTCCATCTGCAACGGCCGAAAATTCCGAGAGGGCTGAAAATGAATGGCGCGCAACTACTGGTGAAAGCGGCTGTGGCAAGCGGGATCGAATACTGCTTCGCCAATCCGGGCACCACCGAAATCCCCCTGGTGGCGGCACTGGCCAACGAGCCGTCGCTCAAGCCGGTGTTGTCCCTGTTCGAAGGCGTCTGCACCGGCGCGGCGGATGGCTACGGCCGTATCGCCGGACGCCCGGCGCTGACCCTGACCCACCTGGGCCCTGGCTTCGCCAACGGCATCGCCAACCTGCACAACGCCCGGCGGGCCAACACCCCGATCGTCAACGTGATCGGCGACCACGCCTCCTGGCACGTCGACTACGACCCGCCGCTGGCCAGCGATATCGGTGCCCTGGCGGGCGCGGTCTCCGGTTGGGTACGCACCTCGAAGTCGACCGATGGCCTGGCCCACGATCTGCAAAGCGCCATCCGCGCCGCCTGGCAGCCCGCCGGGCAGATCGCCAGCCTGATCCTGCCGATGGACCTGCAGGCCCGCGAGGTGGCGCAGGCGCCGCGTTTCAGCACCTTGAGCGCGCCGCGCCGGCGCTTTGCCGGCGACCGCGTCGAGAGCGTCGCCGCGGCCCTGCGCGCCGGGCGCAAGCTGGTGTTCATCGTCGGCGACGAAGGCCTCGGCGAGGCGGGCCTGCTGGCCGCCGGGCGCCTGGCGCAACTGCCGGGGGTCAAGCTGTTCGCCGAAACCTTCCCGCGCCTCAGCCATCGCGGCGGCGGCCTGCCGGACCTGGATCGCCTGCCGTACTTCCCGGAAGTGGCCATCGGCATCCTCGAACAGTACGACGCCGTGGTCTGCGCCGGCGTCCCCGAGCCGATCAGCTATTTCGGCTACGAGGGCATTCCCTCGCGGCTGGCGGAAAGCGATCGCCTGCTGCACCTGGCCGAGGTGGGTGACGATGTCAGCGGCGCTTTGGCGGCCCTGGCCGATGCGCTGGAAGCCCCGGCCTGCGCGCCGGCACCGATTGGCGTGGAACTGCCGGATGCCGGCGAGGCGCTGTCGCCGCAGTCGGTCGGACGGGTGCTGGCCGCGGCGCTGCCCAGGGACAGCATCGTTTCGGTCGAGGGCGGCACCTGTGGCTACCCGTTCTTCACCGCCTCGGCCCGTGCCGAGCGGCACCGGGTCATGACCAATACCGGCGGCGCGATCGGCCAGGGCATCCCGGTGGGCTTCGGCGCGGCCCTGGCCGAGCGCGGCACCCCGGTGTTCTGCCTGCAGTCGGACGGCAGCGCGCAATACACCATCCAGACCCTGTGGAGCATCGCCCGCGAGCAGTTGCCGGTGGTGATCCTGATCGCCGCCAACCACCGCTACGCGATCCTGCAGAACGAGCTGCGCCGCTTCGGCGTGACCGAGTTCGGCCCGCAGGCCCTGAGCCTGACCGAGCTGGACCGCCCGCGCGTGGACTGGAAGGCCCTGGCCCAGGGCTACGGCGTGCCGGCCTGCACGGTGCGCAGCAATGGCGAGCTGCACCGCGCGCTGGCCGAGGCCAAGGCGTCCCGCGCGCCGTTCCTGATCGAAATGGCACTGTGAGGAGGCCGTCATGAGCACACTGCAGATACTTCCCGAAGTCCGTGACGTGCTGTCCCGGCCAGGCCAGCTGTTCATCGGCGGCGCCTGGCAGGACGCCGCCGGCGGCGAGCGCTTCGCCGTCGAGAACCCCGCCGACCAGAGCCTGGTCAACGAGGTGGCGCAGGCCGGCGAAGCGGACGTGGATGCCGCCGTCGGCGCGGCCAGGGCGGCCTTCGAAGGCCCCTGGCGGCAGTGCCAGCCGGCCCGTCGCGGCCTGCTGATGCTGCGCCTGGCCGAGCTGCTGGAGGCCCACCGTGAAGAACTGGCGCAACTGATCACCCTGGAGAACGGCAAGCCGATCGCCAATGCCCGCGCCGAGGCGGCCAGCGCGGCCAATATCATCCGTTACTTCGCCGGCTGGCCGAGCAAGATCGAGGGCAGCACCTTGCCGGTGTCGCCGGCCAGCGGCAACCCCGTGCTCAACTACACCCTGCGCGAGCCGGTGGGGGTCTGCGCGCTGATCGTGCCGTGGAACTTCCCCCTGACCATGTGCGTGTGGAAGCTCGGCCCGGTGCTCGCCACCGGTTGCACGGCGGTGCTCAAGCCCGCCGAGCAGACGCCGCTGGTGGCCATCCGCCTGGTCCAGCTGATCGAGGCCGCCGGTTTCCCCGCCGGGGTGGTCAACCTGATCACCGGCCAGGGTGTGCGCACCGGCTCGCCGCTGGCGCAGCACGCCGATGTCGACAAGATCGCCTTCACCGGTTCCACCCAGGTCGGTCGCCTGATCGCCCAGGCCGCCACCGGCAACATGAAGAAGGTCTCGCTGGAGCTGGGCGGCAAGTCGCCGAACATCATCCTGCCGGATGCCGACATCGTCCGCGCCGCCAAGGGCGCCGCCGACGGCATCTTCTACAACCAGGGCCAGGTGTGCACCGCCGGTTCGCGCCTGTACGTGCACGAGTCGGTGCTCGACGCGGTGCTCGACGAGCTGCGCCGCCACGCCGCCGCCCATGTCATCGGCCCTGGCCTCGACCCGGCCAGCACCCTCGGCCCGCTGGTCTCGCAGCGCCAGCTGGACAGCGTGCGGGAATACCTGCGCCGCGGTGTGGAGGAGGGCGCCGAGCTGATCTGCGGCGGCCAGCGCCCGGCGCACCTGGAGCGTGGCCATTTCATCCAGCCCAGCGTGTTTCTCGACCGCCAGGAGCGTGCCTGCGTGGCCCGCGAGGAAATCTTCGGCCCGGTGCTGACGGTGATGAGCTGGTCCGAACCGGAAGAGCTGGTGGCCCGCGCCAACGATTCGCCCTACGGCCTGGCCGCCGGGCTGTGGACCAACGACCTGCGCGCCGCCCATCGCCTGGCCGCCCGGCTCAAGGCCGGCTCGGTGTGGATCAACTGCTGGAACGTGGTCGATCCGGCCTCGCCCTTCGGCGGCTACAAGCAATCCGGCTGGGGCCGGGAAATGGGCAAGAACGTCATCGATGCCTACACCGAGACGAAAAGCGTTTTCGTCGACCTGGCCTGACTCACAACACGACACGACAAGAGGAATCAACATGGATCTGCAACTGCAAGGCCGCGTCGCCATCGTCACCGGCGGCGGCATGGGTATCGGCAAGGAAGTGGCGCGCTTTCTGTCCCAGGAAGGCTGCAAGGTGGTGATCTGCGCGCGGCGCATGTCCTACCTGGAAGAGGCCGCCGCCGAGATCAGCGCCGAGACCGGCAACGAAGTGCTGCCGCTGTTCTGCGACACCAACGAGATGGAGGCGGTCAGCGCCATGGTCGAGCAGACCCGCGAGCGTTTCGGCCGCATCGACATCCTGGTCAATGGCGCGGCGGCGCCGTCCGGCGTGGTGCGCAACGATATCGAGCATGCCGGCGACGACGAACTGCTGGCCGACCTCAACACCAAGGTGATCGGCTACTTCCGCTGCGCCAAGGCGGTGACCCCGCACATGAAGGCCGGCGGCTTCGGGCGCATCATCAATATCGGCGGCCTGACCGGGCGCGGCAGCAAGGTGCTCTCGGGCATGCGCAACCTGGCCATCGCCCACATGACCAAGACCCTCTCCGACCAGCTCGGCCCGGATGGCATCACCGTCAACCTGATCCACCCCGGCGTGGTCGACACCCCGCATATCCAGGAACTCTACGAGCGCGAAGGACTCAAGCAGGGCAAGACCCCGCAACAGGTCGAGCAGGGCTACATCGACGCCACCCCGATCCGCCGCACCCTGCAACCCATGGAAATGGGCTGGCTGATCGGTTTTCTCGCCTCGCCGAAAGCCGGCGCCATCACCGGTGAGTCCATCGGTATCGACGGCGGCCTGACCCGCGGCATCTTCATCTAAGGAGTGCAGAGCATGAGCAATGGAACCCTGCTGGTCGCCACGGTGGGCCAGGCGGTCATCCGCAGCGCCGACGAGGGCCGCAGCTGGCACCGCCTGGGTGTCGGCCAGGCCCTGGAATTCGATGCCATCACCCGGTCCCTGAGTTTCAGTCCGCAGGCGCCGCAGACCCTGTACGTCGGCGCCGATATCGGCCTGTGCATCAGCAGCGATACCGGTGGCACCTGGCAGCGCGTCGAGTCGCCGTTCAACGGCCAGACGGTGTGGAAGGTCGCGGTGGACCCGCTGGACAGCCAGCGCATCTTCGTCGGCACCGGCGCGCCGTCCCGCGCCGTGCTCTGGCGCACCCTGGATGGCGGCGCCAGCTGGTACCGCGTGCCGGTGGAGATCCCGGAGTTCTGCGACGGGGTCAACCGTCCGCGGCTGCTGGCCTTCGCCTACGACCCGACGGACCGCGATCAGGTCTGGTTCGGCCTGGAGGAGGGCGGGCTGTTCCACAGCCGCGACGGTGGCGACAGCTTCGAGCGTGTCGACGACCGCCTGCTGTGGGATTTCAACTCCGACATCCACAACATCCTGGTCCTGCCCAACCACGGCGCGAAGGTCATCGTGGTGGTGTGCGTCAACGCCATCTACCGCAGCCTCGACGAAGGCCGCACCTGGACCGGGATCATCGCCAGGGAGGCGTTCGGCCTGTATTACGCGCGGGTCATGAGTGCGCCGCTGGGCAGCGAAAGCACGCTGTACATCAGCATTTCCGACGGCACCCCGGGGACCACCAGCAAGGTCCTGGTCTCGCGCGACGCGGCCCTGAGCTGGGAAATCCTGCCGTTGCCGCAGCAACCCAACTCCTGTGTCTGGGCGGTGGCGTTCAACCCGGTCAATCCACGGCAGATCGTCGCCGGGACCAAGTACGGCCACCTGTTCACCTCGGAAAACGGTGGCGACAGCTGGCAGAAGCACTGGCGCGAATTCAGCGAGATCGCCGACGTGGCCTGGACCCCAGCCGTGGCGACGATCAAGGCCGGACACCAGTCCGTGATCAAGTGAACGGAGGTTGCCAGCATGAAGATCGACATCGTGCGGACCCATCTGTCGCTGTTCGTCAGCGACCCCGAGCGCTCCGCCCAGTGGTACGCGGACGTGCTCGGCATGCATGAAAGCGCCCGGGGCGAGAGCTGGATCATGATGGCCTTCGGCGCCAAGCACCACGACATCGCCCTGATCAAGGCCGCGCCGGGCGCGCAGCAGGGCGGCCTGGGCCTGCAGCACTACGGCCTGGAGATCGCCGGCGACATGACCACCCTGCGCCAGCTCTACGGCATGTTGCTCGGCAAGGGCGTGGAGATCGTCAAGATCACCGACCACGAGATCGGCAACGGCCTGTACTTCAACGACCCGGACGGCAACCGCCTGGAGTTCTTCCTCGAAACCGAACACGACGACGCCCTGGCCAAGGCCCGCTTCAAGGCCGCCGGCGCGCCGAGCCGACATTTCAACCTGGACCCACTGTGACAAGGAGCAACCTGATGAAACCGACCAATTTCGCCGGCTATCACATCCGCAAGTGGCACAGCTTCGTCGAAGAGACCCTGGCCAACGAGTCCGGCCAGCTGGCCGATGGCGAGGCGCTGTTCAAGTACGCCATCGCCGCGGTGATCCACAACCCGTTCGCCGGGCAGTTCAGCGAGAACCTCGACGCCCTGGTCGAGCCCTCGCCGCTGCTCGGCGAGGAGTTCGGCCGGCGCATCCGCGAACTGGCCGGCGAGCGCGCCGTGGTCAGCTACGGCAAGGCCTGCCTGGTGGGTAGTCAGGGCGAGTACGAGCATGGCAACGCCTTCCTCACCAACCCGGCGGCCGACCCGGTGCGCGTGGCCCTGGGCGGCGGCAAGTCGTGGGTGCCGTCCACCGGCAAGCGCGGCGGACCGGGGGCCACCATCGATGTGCCGCTGGCGCACAAGGACGCGTTGTACGTGCGCTCGCACTACGACACCATTTCGCTGTCGTTCGGCGACGGTCCGGCCCCGGACGAAGTGATCATCATCTGGGCCTTCGCTACCCGCGGCCGCCTGCGTGCGCGTCTGGGCGGCCTGGCGGCCGCGGATATCCAGGGCGACAACGGTCTGGTCTGAACACGCATCCGGTCAGGGGAGTCCGTCCATGCCTGCAGCAAGCTGCTTTTTTCACAACCGCGCCGGCCTGCGCCTGCACTACCTGCGTCACGGCCGCAACGACGGCATACCGGTCGTGCTGCTGCACGGCCTGCGCGCCTATGCCCAGACCTGGGACGAGCTGGTGGCGGCGCTGGGCGACGGTTTCGACTGCGTGGCCCTCGACCAGCGCGGGCGTGGCGCCAGCGACTGGGCGGCCAGCGAGAGCTACCGCACCGAGGTCTATGTCGATGACCTGGAGGACCTGGTCGAGCACCTGGGCTTCACGCGCTTCGTGCTGATCGGCCATTCCCTCGGCGGCGCCAACGCCCTGGAGTACGTGCGGCGCAATCCGGGGCGGGTGCGCGCGCTGATCATCGAGGACATCGGCCCGGGCTCGTCGAGCGCGGGCGACGGTGCGGCGCGGATCCGCCGGGAGATGGCGCAGACGCCGCTGCTGTTCGCCGACTGGACCGCCGCCGAGGCCTTCTGGCGTGCGTCGCGGCCCGGCCTCTCGGCGCAGGGCCTGGCCTCGCGCCTGCGCCACTCGATGCGCGAGGTCGCGCAAGGGGTCGGCTGGCGACACGACCAGCAGGGCATCGCCACGGCGCGCCTGAGCATCCCGTCGATCGACCTGTGGCCTGCGGTGCGCGCCCTGGACTGCCCGACCCTGTTCATCCGCGGCGCGCGCTCGGACTTCCTCCCCGCGCCGCTGCTGGAAGCGCTGCGCGAGTGCAATCCACGGGTCGCCACGGCGGTGATCGAGGATGCCAGCCACTATGTGCACGACGACCAGGGTGCGGCCTTCAACCGTGAAGTCCAGGCCTTTCTCGATGGCCTGGACCTGAGCCAACAACAATGAAACGGTGAGTGTCATGAAACGGGAAACAACCCAGGTTGTGATTGTCGGCGGCGGCCCCAATGGGGTGACCGCCGCCCACTATATGGGCCTCTACGGCATCCAGTGCGTGGTGCTGGAACTGGCCGAAGGCATCCTGCCGTACCCCCGCGCGGTAGGCATGGACGACGAAGCCCTGCGGGTCCTGCAGGGCGTGGACATCGCCGAGCGCGCGGTGCGCGACATGATCTGCGACGTGCCGCTGCGCTACTACAACGCCCGCGGCGTGTGCTTCGCCGAGGTCAAGCCGAGCGTGGCGCAATACGGCTGGCCGATGCGCAATATCTTCATGCAGCAACTGCTCGAGGAAACCCTGCGCGAGGCGCTGCCGCGGCATCCCGGGGTGCAGTTGCGCCAGGGCCATGAAATGCTCGAACTGCGTCAGGACGACGCCGGTGTGACCCTGCAGGTGCGAGGCAGCGATGGCGAGCTGTACGAGCTGCAGGCGGACTACCTGATCGGCGCCGACGGTGGCCGGTCCTCGGTGCGCAAGCAACTGGGCATCGAGCTGCAAGGCCTGACCCACCCGCGCAAATGGGTAGTGATCGATACCCGCAACGACTCCCTGGACGCGCCGTTCACCGCCCTGCATGCCGACCCGCAGCGGCCTTTCGTGTGCATCTATCTGCCGTACCAGCAGCGGCGCTGGGAGTTCATGCTGCTCGAAGGCGAGAACGAGGAGGCCATGTGCGAGGAGGGCAACATCCGCCGGCTGATCCGCGGCCAT
Source organism: Pseudomonas japonica (assembly GCF_900188455.1). Lineage (GTDB taxonomy): Bacteria > Pseudomonadota > Gammaproteobacteria > Pseudomonadales > Pseudomonadaceae > Aquipseudomonas > Aquipseudomonas japonica. The sequence goes on from NZ_FZOL01000042.1 coordinate 8,834, forward strand.
ATCGGCGACGCCGTGGACGCCCTGGAGATCGTCCGTATTCGCGCCTACACGCACAATTCGCGGGTGGCGCAACGCTTCGTCGAGGGGCGCGCGGTGCTGGTCGGCGATGCCGCGCACATCTCCCCGCCGTGGGCCGGGCAGGGGCTCAATTCCGGCCTGCGCGACGTGGCCAACGTCTGCTGGAAGATCGCCGCGATCCTCCAGGGCAAGGCCGCGCCGCGCATCCTGCAGAGCTACGACCAGGAGCGCCGCGGGCATGCCACCGACCTCATCGCCCTGGCCGACAACATGGGCGCCGTGCTCGGCCTGACCAACCCGCTGATGGCCGGTGTGCGCGACTGGCTGTTCCAGGCGGTGAACAGCGTCGACAACCTGCGTTCGCACCTGCTGGAGTTCAAGTTCAAGCCCAAGGCCACCATCACCAGGGGCCTGGTCTTCCATGAGCGCGCCGAGCTGCGCGAGGACGACCTGGTCGGCCAGCTGTTCATCCAGCCCGAGGTGGAAACGGCCGACGGCCAGCGCACCCGCCTGGACGAAGTGCTAGGGCATTCCTATGCGGTGCTCGGCTACCGGGTGAACCCGGTCGAGACGCTTTCCGCGGAGCGTCGCGCGTACTGGGCGAAATGGGATACCCGCTTCATCCAGGTCAACCGCTCCCGCAGTGGCCCGGCCCGCAACCAGCCGTTGCAGGCCGAGGGCGCGATCAGCGTGGAGGACGTGTACAACCGCCTGGGCAACTGGTTCGGTGGCGTGCGCGACTCCATCGTGGTCATCCGCCCCGATCGCTTCATCGCCGCGATCACTACCCCCGAGCGCCTGGATGCGGTGCTGGGCAAGCTGCAGGAGCAACTGTCATGAGCCTGGCCCGGCAGTTGCTGAGCCGCCTGCGCGAGGCGGCCGTCGCGGCGGCGCCGCTGCCGGCCGAGGAGGGCGAGCGCCTGGATGTGGTGCAGGGCTACTGCCTGTTGTGCCAGGCCTTGCAGCAGCGACGCAACGGCGGCGAGACGCTGGTGGGCTGGAAGGTCGCCTTCGCCTCGAAGGCCGCCTATGAGCGCTTCGGCCTGAGCGAGCCGGTGTATGGCGCGCTGACCGATGTGATGCAGGTGGACGCCGGGCGTCCTGTGGACCTGCAACGCTTCATCCAGCCCAAGCTGGAGATCGAACTGGCCTTCGTCCTCGACCGCGCGCTGCCGGCGGGCGAGTACAGCGACGCGCAACTGCTCGCCGCGGTGGGCCACATGGCCCCGGCCTTCGAGGTGGCCGACAGCCGCTGGCAGGGCTGGCGCTTCGGCGCCGGCGCGTTTCTCGCCGACAACGCCTCGGCCGCGGCCTTCTGCCTGGGCCGACGCCAGCCCTTCGATGCCACGCTGGCCGCGCGCCTGGACTACGCGCTGTACCGCGACGATGCGCTGCTCGCCAAGGGCAGCCTGGGCGCCCGCGACGACACGCCACTGCGCAACCTGTGCTGGGTGCTGCGACGCCTGCTGGAGGATGGTCATGCCCTGGAGGCTGGCCAGGTGATCCTTTCCGGCGCCTTGCTCGCGCCCCTTGCACTGACCTCCGGCGACTACCGGCTGGCGATGTCTGGCACGGAACTGGCTTTGACTTTCACGCCGGCGCTGCCGGCCTGAACGGGATCCCGGCATTCAGGGAGGGTGCCGGGAACCTTCCTGACTCCGCTCACAGCGTAAAGGGGCGCCAGCACATGTTCGCGGAAACTCGAAACTTCAACGACTCCCAACTGCATGCGGGCTCGATCATGGGCTGGGAGCAGACCTACGACCAGATCGGTCGCGGTGTGCTTTCCAGCGAGCTGACGCAGCTGTGCGGCACGCGCTTCCAGGTGTTCCGCGAGGTGCTCGACAAGCGCGTGGTGCAGCAGGGCTGCGCACCGAAAGGACGCCTGTGCATCGCCATCTCCATGGACACCCCGCGCCCGCCGGTGATGCAGGGCCACGAGGTGGCTTCCTGTGGCGTGGCCCTGCTGCGCGATGGCGAGGAGTTCATCCTGCATGCGCCGGAAGGCATGCAGTTTCTCGCGGCCAATCTCGATATCGTGCGCTTTGCCCAGCAGGCGGCACTGGAACTGAACGATCAGCAGCTCAAGCGCTTGAAAACCTCGTCCCAGGTCTCGGTCAGCGCCGAGGCGCTGGAGCGCCTGCGCTGCCGGGTGGTGGCGCTGTTCGGCGCGCCGCTGGGCGCGGGCCTGTCCGAACAACAGCTGGAAAACCTGTTGCTCGAAGCCTTTCTCGATCTGTTCCTGGAGGCCCAGGACGAAGTCCGTTGCCGTCGCGGCAACCTGTCGGTCAGCGCCTACCTGGTCAGGCGCAGCCAGGAACTGCTGTTCGAACAGCCGCAGCAACCGCTGAGCATCCTCGACATCTGCGAGCGCCTGCGGGTCAGCCGGCGCACCCTGCAGAACAGCTTCCAGCAGATCACCGGTCTGCGCCCGGTGGAGTACCTGCGCAACGTGCGCCTCAACGTCGTGCGCCGGGCCCTGCTCGGCAGCAGTGTGGCGGAAGGTAACGTGAGCGAGGTGGCGGGCCGCCTGGGCTTTTTCCATTTGAGTCACTTCGCCGCACATTACCGCGAGCTGTTCGGCGAGTACCCCTCGGCCACCCCGCGCAAGTCCCACTGAGTCGTCGCTTCAGGTCCTGAACTGGGCCAGCAGCGTCTGCTGGTGCTGCGCCAGTTCGCAGAGGGTGCGATTCAGTTCGCTGGATTCGTCCATGCGTGCGGTCAGTTCCTGGCTGATGCCGTGCAGGTCGCTCATGCGCCCGGTGATGGCGTCGAGCACCTGGTGCTGCTGGTCGGTGGCCGTGGCGATCTGCCGGTTCATCCGCTCGATGGTGTCGACCTCGGCGCTGATGGCGTGCAGGCGGGCATGGGACTGGTCGATCTCTTCGACCACGCGCACGGTGCGAGTGCGGCTGGCGAGCATGCCGTCGAGGGCCTGGCGGCTGAGGTCGCGCAGGTGCTCGACCACCTCGCGGATCTCCGCGGTGGACTTCTGGGTATGGGTGGCCAACTGGCGCACTTCATCGGCGACCACGGCGAAGCCGCGTCCCTGCTCGCCAGCACGGGCGGCCTCGATCGCGGCGTTGAGGGCCAGCAGGTTGGTTTTCTGCGCCAGGGTGCAGATCACGTCCAGCACCTGGTCGATCTGCGTGCCGCTGTTGGCCAGTGCCTCGATGCGGACGAAGGTCGCCTGCAACTGCTCGTCCAGTTCGGCGATGCCCCGGCGGGTCTCGTCGAAGCGCAGCAGGCCGCTGCGGGTAGCCTGTTCCGCGGTGCTGGCGGCGTGGGCGGCGCGGGACGAGCGATCGGCGATCTCCTGGGCGCTGCTGCCCATCTGCACCAGGGCGGTGACGGTCTGCTCGACCTGGTCGTGCTGGCGATGCATGGCGGCCGTGACGTCGGCGCTGATGCTGGCGCTGCGGCGGGCGCCGAGGCCGGTCTGGGTCGCGGCCTGCTGGATGGCCTGGATCACCGGTTGCAGTTTCTCCAGGAAGCGGTTGAAGCCATCGGCCAGGCGCCCGGGCTCGCGATCGGCGCGGCGTGGCAGGCGTTGTGTCAGGTCGCCGTCGCCTTGCACCACCCGGTCCAGGGCATCGGCGACCTGCAGCAGGGGACGGGTCGCGGTGCGCGCCGACCAGCCCAGGACCAGCAGGCCGAGCAGGGCGAACAGCGTGCCCCAGCCGAGGCTGTGCCAGTTGGCTTCGCCGCTGGCCTGGTCGAACGCCTGGTGCAGACCCAGGGCCGGGGCCTGCAGCAGGGCCTGGGGCAGGCGGATATGCAGGTGCCAGGGGCGCGCGTCGTCGATCGGGGCGAAGGCCTTGTCGACTTCGGCGTCGTTGGCGGATTCGCTGCCGCGAGCCTGCGCCACGCTGATGCCGCTGGCGGAGGTGAGGCTGACCGACGCCTGCCCGTCGTAGAGCTGGCTGCGCAGCGAGTCGGTCAGCGCCGCCAGGGTCGCCAGGCTGATATCCACGCCCACTACGCCGATCACCCGGCCGTCGCGGACGATGGGCAGGGCAATGCTGCTCATCAGGGTGTCCTGGCCTTCCACGTCCACGGTGTAGGGTTCCACGACACAGGCCTTGGCCGTGGTGCGCGGGCAGTCGTACCAGCTGTTGTCCGGTTCGACCCCGGCGGGCGCCTTGTTGAGCAGGATGTTGTCTTCGCTGAGCACCGTCTGCTGGGTTCGTCCGGGCCGGGCCTGCGACCAGTACAGGGCGAAGCGGCCGCTCGCGTTGCCGGCGAGGGCGGCGCGGTCGATGAAGGCGTGGTCCGCGCGGTCCAGGGCGTCAGTTGCGTAGACCACGTACAGCCCGAGCAGCAGCGGGCGCCGGGCCAGGGTGGTGCCGGCCCTGGCGACGATCTCCCGGCGCAGCGCTTCGGCGCTGAGCGCACCTTGTTCATGCAGGGCCTGCAGGTGCAGGAGTTGTTCGGCGAATGCCTCGACGTAGGTGCGGTTGTCCTCGAAGAAGCGCTGCATGCGCAGGGTCTGGGCGCTGGCCCTATCATCCAGGCGCGCCACGGCCAACTCGCTGAATGCCGCGGTGCTGCGTTGCTTGAGCGATTCGGAGATCTGTCGGGTCTGCACCAGGCTGGCACCGAGGATGGAAACGACAACGGCCAGCAGGCATAGCCCGCTGAGCAGGGTGATGCGCCATTGGAGGCTCGAAGGCATGGTGGGTTCCTGTGGTCGGGCAGGGCGCGGGCGGGAGGCCGGGACGACGGGCGCGCCGCGGGTTGTTGTTCTTGTTGGCGCAGCGATCATAGGTGGACCGGCGCGCGCGCCGTCATCCCGAATTGGCAGTGATGCGCCGCGCGACGCGAAAACCCCGGCATGCCTTCGACCGTACAATTCGCCGCCCGCGCTGGGCGGCGCGACAGCGGATGGGTACGATGGCGCCCTTTCATGCGCGGAGAGGGAATTCATGCATCTGTATGTCGTGCGCCACGGGGAAACCTGGGCCAATGCCGAGCAACGCTACCTGGGATCGCTTGACCCGGCGCTGACCGAGACAGGCCGCCAGCAGGCGCGGGCGCTTGCCCGCGCCTTGCCCGCGCAGTTCGACGCGCTGGTCGTTTCTCCACGTCTGAGAGCGCTGGAAACCGCGAGCATCCTCAACCAGGAACTGCAGCTTGCGCCGCGGATAATGGAATGCTTCCGCGAGCGCGATGTCGGGGTGTTCGAGGGCTTGACCCAGGCCGAAGCCAGGGCGCGTTATCCGCAACTGTGGTCGCGCAACATCACTCGCCAGTGGGACGCCGGGCCAACCGGCGGCGAGTCGATCGCCGAGGTGGTCGAGCGCGTGCGCGAAGGCCTGCTTGAGCTGGCGTCAACCTACCCGTCGCACAGGCTTCTGCTGGTCGCGCATGGCTTCGTCGCGAAAGTGATCCGCGCCTTGAGCAAAGGGGATTTTGCGGATTTCTACGACTGGCAGCTGTCGAACGGCAACCTGCTGGCCCTGGAGCATTTCCAGATGCCGAGCCTCGATGCCGAGCGGCTTAGGGACTCGCTGCCGATGCCGTGAGGCCGGGGCAGCGGCGGCGATCGCTCAGGGCGCCAGCGCGCCCTGCAGGAACAGCAGCTCAAGGGTCTGCACGGAGTTCGCACTGGCCGCGCGTCCCCGGCGCTCGGCATCGACGACGCCGTAGACCATGCTCAGGAACATCTCGGTGAACACCGCGGCGCTGATGTCGATGCGAAACACCCCGGCCTGCTGACCGCGCAGAAAGAAGGCGTCGAGGGCGTCGGCATAGGATTGCCACAGGCGGTTCGTCTCCTGGTCTTCGAAGGTATCGGGACGGTACTGGAACAGCAGGAAGACCATGATCTCGCGATGCTTGAGATGCTCGGTGACGAGGTGGTGCAGCGCCGCCAGCGGCTCGGCCTGGCGCAGGTCGGCATCGCGGGTGATCTGGCTCAGGACCTGTTCACCATGCCGCTCCAGCATGCGCACCAGGTTGTCACGGGTGCCGCAGAAGCGATGCAGGGTGGCCTTGCTGACGCCAGCGGTTTCGGCCAGCTCCTTCAGCGTGGCCCGGGGACGGACGACGATGGCATCGGCGAGGGCTTTGAGCAGGCGTTCGTCGCTGGCGGGAGAGGGCATCGGAATGGCTCGCAGTGCTGACTGTGCACGGCATTGTGAAGCAAATGCGCATATCTGGCATCCATTCGATTGAAAAATGATTCATTTGAATCATATGAGATTCATCGGCTTGCTCTACGACGCGCCTCCCCGGGTCATGTCGGATCATGCAACTTGCGCCCGCGCAGCAGCCGTGGCTGCCTGGCCGGTCCGTGCTGGCGCTGCCAGGTGAGTGGAGTGGTGTCGAACCAGCGCTGAAATGCCCTGCTGAAACCGCTGGGGTCGGCATACCCGAGCAGGTCGGCGAGTCGGCCTATGCTGATCGCCGGATCATTGAGGTACTCACAGGCCAAGGCCTGACGGGTCTTGTCCAGGACTCTCTGGAACGACGTGCCTTCCTGCTCCAGGCGCCGCTGCAGGGTGCGCGGATTCACCGCCATCCAGCTGGCGGCCTTGTCCAGCGTGGCGCGCCCGCCCGGCAGCAGATGGCGCAGCAGTTGCTCGATGCAGGCGGGTAGTTCGGCGGGGGCCAGGCGCTCCATCCGGCCGATGTGCGCGCTGAGCATCCGGTGCAGGGTGGTGTCGGTGGTGCTCAGCGGCAACGACAGCACCGAGCGCGGCAGGACCAGGCCACTGCAGGTCGCGGAAAACACCGGCGACACCCCCAGCACGGTGCGGTAGTCCGCCTCGGGCGCCAGCGCCGGGTGGGCGATCATCAGGCGCGCGGGTTGCCAGTCGGCGCTGGTCACGGCGCGCAGCAGCTTGAGGAGCACGGCGCACACCAGCTCTTCGGCCTGGCAGTCGCCGGCACAGGGTTCGCCGGCGGCGGAGAATGCCAGGGTGGCCTCCTCTTCCGCTTCCGTGTAGCTGATCACCAGCGCCCCGTTGTTCACCGCGTAGTTGTCGCGCAGTTCCAGGAGTGCCTCGCCGACGGTGTTGGCATTGCAGATCAGATAGAGCAGGTCGCCGAACACCGCCAGCCCTTGATGCAGGCCGAACAGCAAACCGAACAAGGGGTTGTCGGTGTGTCGCGCGCAGAGGTCGAGCAGCGTGCAGTAGCGGCGGTACGCCAGCAGCGTCTCCGGTCTTTGCTCGATGTCGGCGGGCAGGGCGGCGTGGCGCAGCAGCTCGCTGGCTCTGAGCCCCTGGGCCGTGGCGAACTCGCTGAAGTTGCTCAAGGCCAGCGCACGAATGAAGGGATTGGCCGGGGTCGTTCCCGGGGTGAGGCTCACGGAGTGTCCTCGTGCGCGTCCATGACGGCCAGTTGCTGGGTGCGTCGGTAGTGTTTGCGCCACTTCTGCGGGGCGACCCCGCACCAGCGCGCGAACGCCCGGGAGAACGTGCCCGGGCAGGTGTAGCCGAGCAGCACGGACAATTGCGTCAGGTTGATGCTGGAGTCGCACAGGTAACGTTTGGCCATGGCTTCGCGGGTGCTGTCGAGCAAGGTCTGGAAGCTGGTGCCCTGGGTGTGCAGGTAGCGTTGCAGCGTGCGCGGGCTGAACATCAGCTGTGCGGCGATGTGCTCGATGCTGATGTCGCCGGCGAACAGGCCATTGCGGATCAGCCGCTCGACGTAGCCCGGCAGCGTCTGCAGGTCGAGGTTCGAGAGGTCTTCGAAATGCCGTTTCAGCAGGTGCTGCAGGCCATTGTCCGCCGCGCTGATGCGGATTTTCAGCAGGGCATGGTCGAACACCCAGGCGTTGACCGCGCTGTCGAAACGCGGCAGCACTTCGAGCAGCCCGCGGTAGCTGGGCGGCCGCGCACCCGGCGGGTGCCGCAGCAGCAGTTCGTGGGGCAGCCAGGCGCGCCCCAGCAGGGCCTCCATGATCCTGCCGCCGATGGCCATCGCCAGTTCCACCGTCTGCCGCGCCGCGGGCACCGTCCCATCGGTCATGTCGTACATCAGCCAGGCCTGCTGCCCATGCTGTTCGAGGCGCAGCGCCGCACCGTTGCTGTGGGTCGGAAAATAGCGGATCAGCGCGTCGAGGGCCTCGCCGACGGTCTGCGCGCTGCGCACCACATGCAGCAGCGCGCCGAGGGCCGCGGAACCCTGGTGCAGGCCGAACTGCAGGCCGAACAGCGGATTGCCGGATTGCTCCGCGGCCCGTTCCAGAAGGGCGGCGAAGCTTTCGCCGCTGAGCGCGGCGCCGGGCTGGTCGTCCGCGGCGCCGGCGGCTTTCAGCAATTGCTCGGGGTCCAGTCCCTGGCTGCTGGCGAATTCACGAAAGCCCAGGAGGGCAATACCGAGGACGAACGAACTCATATCAAAGGCCCTGGGGGGTAGGGGGCTGTCAAACGCTGCGCGGCCATGCTAGCAGGCCGCTGACAGGCTGCGAGGGCTGGCCGCCGGGCTGTCATCAATTGAATGACGACTGGCGCGATTTGCGAAGCTTTGCCGGGCGATGGCAAGCAGACTCGTCAAGGCAAGGGCATCGGACCGTCGGTTCGGCAGTGTCCAGGCGCTTTCGAATCCAATGTTCGAGGTCTTCATGATTGACGATTTTGCCCGCGGTTTCTCCCTCCCTCCACGGCACGGTGCCCATGCGGCCCCGACTGAACTTCATGAATTCGATGGCCTTTTCCCGCTGCTGGTGAGCAACGCGGTGCGTTCATGACCGGGAGCGTCCTGGTCGTCGATGGTGGGCATCTGCTCGGCAGCCTGTAACGCCGACGCACTCCTGGCGGTTGGCCGTTCCGGCGCCGTCCCAAGCAACGACCCTCTCGATCTCAATCGCTGACCAAGCGTTGCGCGGTTCTGCGTCCGTGACTGCGCGACATTTGAGTAACGATTGTTTCGTTAATTCACAATTCTGGTGCGGGCTGTGCTGCACGAGTGCACGAAATTGGGTCTTTAAGTATCACGTATCAACTGTTATAAAAATTGTAAGTCATTGATTTAGATAATAAAAATTTCATAAATCGGGTTGGCATCCGGTTTGCTTGGTGCAATGTTGTCCGGCACCAGAACCGGTAGTTGATCAGACCTGGTCGCCGCCCGTTTTCGAGGCAGGAAACGGCTGGCGGCAGTTCAGAGCTAATGAGGACTTTCCAATGAAACATGTGATTCAGCGCCTTGATATCGGTCTCGCTTCAGTCGGAGCAATCAGGCCGTTGGTGGTGGCATTCGCGACCCTGCTCGCCTGTAGTGCGGCCCAGGCTGCCGGGGGTGATGCCGCGCAACTGGGCAGCAAACTGACCCCGCTGGGGGGTGAAGTCGCCGCCGGCGGCAATGGTGCGATACCCGCCTGGGTGGAGCCCGGCAAGCAGGATTCGGGCTGGAGCTATGGCGACGTACGCGGTCAGCGTTGGAAGTTCAAGGACGACAAGCCGCTCTTCAGCATCACCGCCGCCAACGTGGCGCAGTATGCCAAGCAGCTGTCGCCCGGCCAGCTGGAACTGTTCAAGAAGATCCCTGACTACCGGATGGACGTCTACCCGACGCGGCGCACCTGCAGTGCACCGGACTTCGTGGTGGAGAACACCCGCAAGAACGTCGGTTTCGCCACCCTCGACAGCAGTGGCGTGGCCCTGCAGGAAGCCCACGTGCCGGGCATTCCGTTCCCCATGCCGACCACGGGCGCCGAGGTCATGTGGAACATGAAGATGCGCTACCGCGGCGTCGGCTTCGATATGTCCAAGACCGTTTCCGGGGTGTCGCCGCGCGAGGCGGGCGGCAGTTGGCTGCGCACCTCCACCGACTGGTTCATCTATACCCCGTGGGGCCAGAAGGGCAGTGCGCTGTTCTCCTCCTTCGACCGCCTGGAACTCGCCACCTACTTCAACTACAACGAGCCCGCAGCTCTGGCAGGGCAGGCCGGGGTGATCACCACCAAGGCCGGCGAACAGGCCACCAGTTTCTACTACTTCCCCGGCCAGCGTCGTGTGCGCCGCATGCCGTCCTATTCCTACGATGCGCCGCAGATCGGCCTGGACAACCAGTACACCGTCGATGAGTCGAACGTCTTCTTCGGTCCCATGGATCGCTTCGACTGGAAGCTGGTAGGCAAGCAGGAACTGCTGGTGCCCTACAACTCCTTCGGGGCCTATGACGGCTCGGCGCGTATCGAGGATGTCGCCCAGCAGAGCTCCATCGCTCCCACGTCCCGTCGCTACGAGCTGCACCGCGTCTGGGTGGTCGAGGCGAACGTGCGTGAGGGCATGCGCCACCAGGCACCCAAGCGCGTGTTCTACATCGACGAGGACAGCTGGAACGGTCTGATGGCGGTCGACTACGACAAGCAGGGGCAGATCTGGAAGGTCCGCGAGGGCTACACCATTCCGGTGTACGAGACCGGTACCTGCGATATGGAAGCCCAGGCCCAGTACAACCTGGTCGATGGCCGCTACCTCTACGACATGACCTCCATCGGCGTTGGCAAGAAAGACCATCGCTGGCTGACCGAGGGCACTGGCAATCCTCGTCTGAAGCGTGACTTCTATACTTCCGACAATCTGCGAGCCATCAGCGAACGTTGATCCTTCACCTTTAGAGCGCCGACATGAAAAGAACAATCACAAAAGCTTCAGGCCTTGCTATTGCGTGCATGACTCCCCTGGCAATGGGGTTCACCTTCGAAACCGAGTCCGTCCGCGGGTCGTTCGATTCGACGATTTCCTATGGCATGGGCATCCGCACCGAGTCCCAGGGTTGCAACCTGATCAATGAGGGGGCCACGGGCCATCATCCACCCACCGGGTGCCTGGCGCAGACGTCCGGCGTCGGCGATCAGGGCGACCTCAACTACGACAAGGGCGACCTGTTCACCCATTACCTCAAGGGCACCCACGAGCTGCTGCTGAAGCTGCCCGAGGACTTCACCTTCATGGCCCGCGGCAGCTGGATTCGTGATTTCGCCGCCACCGACACCACGGGCGCCTTGTCCTTCAACACACCACCGGGCGTAGGCAGCGATGGCCTGACCAGCTCGGCCCGCGATGACCTCAAGTTCAAGGCCCGCCTGCTCGACCTGTGGGTGAGCAAGGGCTTCGATGTGGGTGACCAGCGCGTCCGTGCCCGCGTGGGTAACCAGGTGATCAACTGGGGCGAAAGCCTGTTCGTGCAGGGCGGCATCAACAACACCAACGCCTACGATCTGCAGGCCCTGGCGCGCCCCGGTGTGCAGCTCAAGGAGGCCGTGCTGCCGGCGCCGATGCTCAGCGTCGCTTCCGGCCTCGGTTCCGGGGTCAACGTCGAGGCCTACTACCAGTTCGCCTGGAACAAGAGCGAACTGCCGCCGGTCGGCAGCTACTGGAACTACACCCCGGCGCTGGGCAAGGGCATGGGCGCCTACGGCTTCGACGACAAGAAAGCCCGTGACAGCGGCCAGTGGGGCCTGTCGGTGCGCTGGCAGCCGCAGGACAGCGATGTCAACTTCGGCGCGTACGTGATGCGCTACCACGACAAGCTGCCGTCGCTGACCATGCGTCTGCTGGACCCGGACACCTTCGCCCTGTCGCAGAAGTGGGTGTATCCGGAAGACCGCATGCTCTACGGCATCAGCGCCAACATGCCGATCGGCGACTGGGCGGTGGGCACCGAGCTGTCCTACCGGCCCAAGGACGCGGTATCGCTGAACCCGGTCATCGACCTGTGCAGCAACAATGGCGGCAAATGCTGGAAGGACGAGAAGAAGTTCCAGTGGCACCTGACCGGCCTGTACAGCTTCACTCCGTCCAACTCTCCGGACCTTCTCGACTTCGTCGGGGCCAGCACCGGTACCCTGCTGACCGAGCTGGTGGTGATCAAGTACCCGGGGCTGCACGACAGCTACAACGGCGAGCTGGTCGCCGCGGGCGCGAACACCTGGCAACTGGATCCCGCCACTGCACCGAAGGCTCATGGCGACAAGACCTCGTCGGGGATCAACCTGGACTTCAGCGTGACCTACGACGGCACCTTGCTGCCGGGCTGGCAGGTGACCCCGGGGATCTTCTATTCGCGTTCCCTGGGCGGGCGTACGCCGAACCTGGCGGCGACCTTCACCGAAGACGCGAGCAGCATGAACCTGTACCTCAACTTCGTGCGCAACCCGGCCAGCTGGCAGGTTTCCTTCAACTACGCGAAGTTCTTTAGCGGTGATACCCCGTACGACCAGTTGCTGCGTGATCGTGATTATGTCGGTGTGGTTCTGTCGCGCACCCTGTGAGGCTTGTCGTGAACATGTCTATTGATGTATCGAAGCAACCGGTGCGCGGCGTTCTGCCGCGCATCGAGGCCGGCTTGTTCGGGCACCGCGGTCTGGTCCTGATCCTGCTGGCGCTGTTTACCGCGGTGATGGCCTGGTTTGCCGTGCAATTGCGCATGGATGCCGGGTTCGAGAAGCAGCTGCCGATCGGCCACGAATACGTGGCCACTTTCGAGCAGTACCGTGGCGATCTGCTCGGCGCGAACCGTTTGACCTTCGTGGTCAAGGCCCGCCAGGGCAACATCTGGACCGAGGCGGGTCTGCGCCGACTGTCCGATGTCACCCAGGCGGTGACGTTCCTGCCGGGCGTCTCGCGCGGCAGCGTGCGCTCGCTGTGGACGCCCAATGCGTTCGTCAACGAGATCACCGAGGACGGCTTCCGCGCCGATCCGCTGGTGCCCGGCACGGTGACGCCGGAGCGTCTGGATGCGGACATCATTGCCCGCATCGCCGACTCTACCGCCCAGGGTGGCTTCATTGGCACCCTGGTGTCCCGTGACCAGAGCAGCGCGATGATCACCGCCGAGCTCAACGAGCGTGACGCCAACGGCGAGCGCCTGGACTACGTGGCCTACAACCGGGTGCTGGAGGAGCAGATCCGCCAGCGCTTCGAGGATGCCGGCTTCGAGATCCAGATCATCGGCTTTGCCAAGCAGATCGGCGATATCGCCGACGGCGCGGCGGCGGTCATCGAGTTCTGCCTGTTGGCGCTGCTGCTGACGGCGGTGGCGGTGTACTGGTATTGCCACTCGCTGCGCTTCACCCTGCTGGCGCTGGGCTGCTCGATGACCTCGCTGATCTGGCAGTTCGGCAGCCTGCGCCTGCTGGGCTACGGGCTCGACCCGCTGGCGGTGCTGGTGCCGTTCCTGGTGTTCGCCATCGGGGTGTCCCACGGGGTGCAGCAGATCAACTACATCGTCCGCGAGATCGCCACCGGCAGTAGCGCGCAGGTGGCGGCCCGTTCGAGCTTCAGGGGGCTGCTGGTGCCGGGTACCCTGGCCCTGGTGACGGCCTTCGTGTCGTTCGTCACCTTGCTCCTGATCCCCATCCCGATGGTCCGCGAGCTGGCGATCACCGCCTCGCTCGGGGTGGCGTTCAAGATCGTCACCAACCTGATCATGCTGCCGCTGGTGGCCTCGATGCTGAAGGTCGACGCGCGCTATGCGGCCGCCGAGGAAGTCTCCCGGCAACGCCGCGCGGGCTGGCTGACGGGCCCGGCGAAGCTGGCCGAGTGGCGCTATGCCCGTTGGGTCATGGTGGTTGCCCTGCTGGTGTTCGCCACGGCCGTGTGGCAGAGCCACGATCGCGTGGTCGGTTCGTTGCAGGCCGGCGCACCGGAGCTGCGCGAAGACTCGCGCTTCAACCGCGATGCGCTGTCCATCGCCAACAACTACGACATTGGCCTGGACTGGCTCAGCGTGGTGTTCGAGGTGCAGCCCGAGCGATTGGCCGCGGGCGGCGGCAATGCCTGCGAAGACGTCGAGCTCGGGCAGTATCAGGACCGCTTCGTCTGGGCGATGGAAGGGGTGCCGGGGGTACTCTCGGTGGCGTCGTTCTCCACGGCGATGCGTCAGTTCAACGAGGGCTACAACGAAGGCAATCCGAAGATGAGCGCGGTGCCGATCGACCCGATGAACTACTCGTCGCTGGCCGCCGAGGTGGGCCGCACGGCAGGCCTGATGCGTACCGATTGCAGCATGACCGCCGTGCACCTGTACCTGGCTGACCACAAGGCCACCACCATCAGCCGGGTGATCGACGCGGCCAAGGCCTTCCGTGCCGAGCAGCCGTTGCCGGGTGTCGCCGTGCGCCTGGCCTCGGGCAATGCCGGGGTGATCGCGGCGATCAACGAGGAGGTGGAGAAGAGCGAGACGCCGATGCTGCTGTACGTCTATGCCGCCATCGCCCTGCTGGTCCTGGTGGTGTATCGCGACCTGCGCGCGGTGCTGGTGTGCTGCCTGCCGCTGACCATCGGTACCTTCATCGGCTACTGGTTCATGAAGGAACTGCAGATCGGCCTGACCATCGCCACGCTGCCGGTGATGGTGCTGGCTGTCGGTATCGGTGTGGACTATGCGTTCTACATCTACAACCGCATCCAGTTGCACCAGGCGAGTGGTCAGCCGGTGGGCATCGCCGTGACCCATTCCCTGCGCGAGGTCGGCATGGCCACCATCTTCACGGCCATCACCCTGGCGGTCGGCGTCGCCACCTGGGCCTTCTCCGATCTGAAGTTCCAGGCGGACATGGGCAAGCTGCTGGCCTTCATGTTCATGGTCAACATGGTCATGGCGATGACGGTATTGCCGGCGTTCGCGGTCTGGCTGGAGCGGATTTTCCCGCGCAAGCGCCCGGTGCGCATGATTGGCGCGCTGGCGCATTGAGGAGAGCGGTATGGGATACCTGAAAACAATCCTGGGCGTGGCGCTGCTGGCGGCGCTGCCCATGGCCTCGTCGCTGGCCGCCGCGCCGGCGCCGGTGCCGGCCGTGCCGATGGCACATGCCGTCCAGGCGATGCAGTTGGGCGCCGACTGGGCCGGGGAACGAGTGGTCGCGGTGGGCGATCATGGCGTGGTGCTGCTCTCCGACGACAAGGGGCACAGCTACCGCCAGGCCAGCGCCGTACCCGTTTCCAGCACCCTGACCGGGGTCAGCTTCAGTGACGCCAGTCACGGCTGGGCGGTGGGGCACTGGGGGGCGATTCTCGCCAGCACGGATGGTGGCGAGAACTGGCAGGTCCAGCGCCTGACCCCTGACGAAGACCGGCCGCTGTTCGCCGTGCACTTCTTCGATGCGCGGCGGGGGGTGGCGGTAGGGCTCTGGTCGCTGGTGCTGACCACCGAGGACGGCGGCGCGACCTGGACCGAGCGCACCCTTGCGGCGCCCGCGGGCGCCAGCCGTGCCGACCTCAACCTGATGAGCCTGTTCGTCGATGGTCATGGCGCGCTGTATGCCACCGCCGAGCGTGGGCAACTGCTGCGCTCCGACGACCAGGGGCAGACCTGGCGCTACCTCGACACCGGTTACGAGGGCACCTTCTGGACGGGCGCGGTGCTGGCCGACGGCAGCCTGCTGCTGGGTGGTCAGCGCGGCAGCTTGTGGCGGGGGACGGCCGACGGCACGGCGTGGCAGCGGATTCCGCTCGAAGGCCGCAGCTCGATTACCGCCATCGTGGTGCAGGGCGAGCAAGTCCTTGCCGTAGGGCTCGATGGCCTGGAAGTCCGCAGCGCTGACGGTGGCCGAACCTTCAAGGAGTCGCGCAGCGCCGACGGTGTGTCGCTCACCGCCGCTTTGGCCGGGGGGGACGCCGGCCCGTTGCTGTTCTCCCGTCATGGGGTAGCCGCGCTGCCTTCCCACTGAGTCCGGCGCCGCTGT
The DNA here is from genome assembly GCF_900188455.1 of Pseudomonas japonica. Classification (GTDB taxonomy): domain Bacteria; phylum Pseudomonadota; class Gammaproteobacteria; order Pseudomonadales; family Pseudomonadaceae; genus Aquipseudomonas; species Aquipseudomonas japonica. The sequence continues at coordinate 24,495 of NZ_FZOL01000042.1, forward strand.
GCGGCGCCCGGTTCCGTCTGCAAGTACCTCTTAAGGTATCTCTTCAGGTATCTCTTCAAGTAACCCTGCGAGCGTACCTGTCCAGGCCGTTTCGAAGATCTTTCGCGTGCTCGTCAAGCAAGCCGAAGGCCTGTCTGGAACGGTCTGGACAAAATACATAACACTAGTTGCGTTAAATCAAATGCAGCAGTAGAGTCATAACAAACAACAACAAGTCGCAGTGAGGGTGCCATGTGTGAATCCAGCATGCCTGCAGCCTCTCGATGCGCTTGTCGTCCAGCTGGTTTTCAGCTGACCGGAGAGCGTGCATGAACCATTTCAGCGAAACACAGCAGCCCCATACCGGTGCTGACAAATTCCGTCCGATCGGTGGATGGGTGGAACGTCCGGATGACCTGCAAGCGGCGCTGGAGGGCGACATAGAGGCTGACGCAGTCATCGTCGGCGCGGGCTTCGCCGGCCTGTCGACCGCACTGGAGCTGACCGCGCTGGGCGCCAGCGTGGTGGTCCTGGAGCAGGACTTCGCTGGCTTCGGTGCCAGCGGGCGCAATGCCGGGTACCTGGCGGGCAGCATGGGCGTGGAGTTCGAACTGTTCCACAAGCGCGTGGGCCTGGCGCAGGCCAGGAAGATCGTGTCGTTCTACGATGAAGGCGTGAGCTACGTGGAAAGACGCCTGCGGGAACTGGCCATCGACTGCGACTACAACCCCTCCGGCATCATCCGCGCAGCGATTCACCCCTCTCAGGAAAAGAAACTGCGCCATGGCATGGCACTCGGCCATGAACTGGGCTCGGTCACGCGCTTCGTCGATCGCGACGAAATGCGCGAACGCGGCATTCCGCCCGCGTTCCTGTTCGGCTGCACCCAGCACGGCGGCACCCTCGACCCTGGCAAGTACGTCATGGGCCTGCGCCGTGCCGCGCTGCAGGCCGGTGTGCGCCTGTTCGAGCAGACCCGGCTGCTGTCCTACAGCGAAGGCCAGACCATCACCTGCCGTACCGAGCGGGGCAGCGTGCGCGCGCCGTTCCTGGTGCTCGCCACCAACGCCTACACGCCGCAACTGGGCCTGCTGCGCGACAAGGTGGTGCCGCTGCGGGTTTCGGCGATCGAGACCGAACCCCTGTCCAAGGCTCAGTTGCAGACACTGGGCTGGCACGACAGGGAAGGGATCGTCACCCCGCACTGGACCATGGAAAGCCATCGTCTGACCGCTCGCGACACCTTGCTGGTCACCACCAAGCAGCTCGGCTACGCCTATGGCTCGGGCACGCCCAATCAGCCTGACAACTCCGCCTACAAGGCCTTGCAGCAAGCCCTGAACGATCGTTTTCCAACGCTTCGTGGCAGCGCCATCCGTGCCTGCTGGAGTGGCTACGTCAGCCTGGCGTTCGATGCCTTGCCCGTGGTTGGGGCGACCGGCACGCACGGCAACGTCTTCTACAGCGCCGGTTGTTCCGGCCATGGCGTCGGCACCCAGTCGCTGGTCGGCCACCTGCTGGCCGAGCGGATCGGCGGTATCGAACACCCGCTGCTGGCGGCACTGCGCCACAAGACCCCGTCGACGCTGCCCGAGCCACTGCAGTGGTGCGTCATGAAGACCGCCCTGGCAGGTGTCGGTGTCCTCGACAGCTACGTGAACCGTAGAGCCCGGGCATAGCTCGCACACTAGACCGGTGATGCCGCGGGCCTGTCCCTGGGCCAGGTTCGCGCATCGCATTCGCAACCCTGGAGCAACAATGAACAGCTATTCGAACGATGCAGTGCGGGTGACAGCCTGGGCGGCGATCCTGGGCGGCCTTTTCGCCTACCTGAACGTCGCTTTCATGCTGATGGTGACCCACGGCGACATGACCGTGACCCTGGATGGCGCGCAGATGCTGACCCTGCCGGCGGAGCAGCGGCAGTTTTTCAGGCTGTCCATGTTCGCCGACCTGCTGGGCTTCTACCTGCCGTTGCTGGTGATCGGCGGCTATCTGTGGCGCACGTTCCGTGAGCAGGCCGGTGCCCTGGGCGACATGGCCGCGCTGGCGATTGCCACTTACGTGGTTCTCGGTGTGGTTGGCGCGGCCCTGCAACTGTCGGTGCTCAACCCGCTCGCAGCGCTTCACCAGAGCGGCGCGCCGGCCGTGCAGGCGGCCGCCGAGGTCACCTGGACGACCATCGCCGTGGGTAGCCAGCGCGGGCTCTGGTGGTGCGAAGGGCCGGTCGTGCTGTTCTGGGGCCTGATCGTGGGCGGTCACTTGAAGAGCGCCGGCTGGGGCGCTTCGATCCTGTTGCCGTTGAAGGTCGTCGGCTGGTGCTTCGGCCTGTACTTCATCGTCGGCTTCTTCCCGCAACTGGACGCCGTGACCAACGCGCTGCTGGTCCTCGTGGTGCTGATCTTCCCCTTCTGGATGCTGCTGTTCGGCCTGCAGTTGCGCCGACGTTCGTCGCGTCTGACGGTGGGTGCCTGAGCAGGCCCCACGCGCATCGCGGCGACAACCCGACAAGAGCGCTGCCCGGCTCACCGGGCACATGAAAACAACAACCGTGCGAGGCTCCCTGTATGGCTGAAAGGCCCCCCTCCAACCCATTCGATCTCAAACGCCGGCAACTGCTGAAGTTCGCCGGTGCCACGGCGGCCGTCGGCGGCCTGGGCCTGCAGGCCACGCTGAGCCTGGCCGACGAAGGCAAGCCCAAGGCTTCGGGTACCGATGATGGCGTCCTCGATGTCGCCATCATCGGTGCCGGGATGGCCGGGCTCACCGCTGCCCGTGACCTGCAGAACGCAGGTTGCCAGTCATTCGTGGTGCTGGAAGCGCGTCAGCGCGTCGGCGGCCGGGTGCTGAACCATGACCTGGGCGGGGGGCAGATCTCCGAAGCCGGCGGCCAGTGGATCGGCCCCGGCCAGACGGCCGTGGCGGATCTCGCGCGCGAGCTGCAGATCGACACCTTCCCGACCTACTACCAGGGCAAGACCGTGGTGCTTGGCGGGGATGGCCGCCTTGAAATCGACCTGAAGGGCACTTTCGGCACCGATGAAAGCATCGGCGCCAAGCTCAGCGAACTGTCCAAGGTGGTGCCGTCGGGCGCTCCGTGGACCTCGCCGAGGGTAGCGGAACTGGACAAGCTTTCGATGGGCGACTGGTTGGCCCAGCAAAATATCAAGCCTGAAGATCGATCTGGTTGGGACACCAGCCTCACGCTGACGGGTGGGGTAACCCCGGCCAAGATGGGCCTGCTGCATTTCCTCTCGATGATCAACTCGGCGAGCTGCGACTACATGAAGCTCGACTCGATCAAGGACAGCGCGCAAGGCACGCGCTTCGTCGGTGGCTCGCAGGCCTTGTGCACGCGCATGGCCGAGGCGCTGGGTGACAAGCTGCGCCTGGCCTGCCCGGTACGGGAAATCGCCGACTGGGATCGCGAGGTGGTGAGGCTGATCACCGACCAGGGCGAGGTCCGCGCACGGCGCGTGATCGTGGCGATCCACCCGGCGCTGTGCAACCAGGTGCGCTTCCAGCCCGCGCTGCCCGAAGGCCGCGCCGCCCTGCAGCGCGCCTGGCCCGCGCACAGTCCGGCACGCAAGACGGCGATGGTCTACCGGCGGCCGTTCTGGCGCGACAAGGGGCTGAACGGCCACACCCTGGAGATCAAGGGCCAGGTGCTCTGGGCCTGGGACAACTCGCCGCCCGATGGCGAAATCGGCGTGATCAACGCCTTCGTCGTCAATGCCATGGTGCCGTCCGACCATGATGCCGCGCGCCAGGTGCTGGCGCAGATCTATGCCCGCTCGTTGGGTGACGAGGCGCTGAGCCCGATCGGCTATCACGACCATGACTGGGGGCAGGCCGATCCCTGGAGCCTCACCTGCGTGTCGGCGATTCCGCCCGGCTTCTGGAGCCAGCATGGTCCGTCGCTGCGACCGGCCTGCGGCAACCTCATCTGGTCGGGTACCGAAACCGCGGAAATCTGGGCGGGCTATATGGACGGCGCGGTGCGCTCGGGTCATCAGAGTGCGTTGCAGGCACTCGGTTCGCTGCGTAAGGCATAGGGGCGATCATGAAGAAGAAATTGTTGTTGGGTGTCGCGGTTGTCCTGGTCGTGCTGCTGGCCGTGTTCGGCCGCGATCTGCTGGGGATGTACCGTCTGCTGGACTATATCGACACCACCACCCAGGCCTACGAGACGGAGGGGCCGTGGCCGCACACGGCGGACGCCTGCATTGGCTGCCATGGCAAGCAGGGCACCTCCCTGCATCAGCGCTATCCGAGCCTGGCCGGGCAACCCACCGAGTACTTGCAGGCGCAGCTCCATGCCTTTGCCAAGGGCCAGCGTATCAACCCGAACATGCAGCCTCTGGCGATGACGCTCACCGAGGAAGAAATCCTCAAGCTGGCCAACCACTACGCCGCCCAGACGCCGCTGGAGAACCACTGGTTCAAGCCTGACCCGGCCCTGCGCGAGCAGGGTGAACGGCTGGCGACCGCGGGTGCCTGCACGGCCTGTCATGGCGAGAAGCTGATGGGCCAGGCCCTGTTCCCGCGTCTGGCCGGGCAGGGCGCCGACTACCTCCAGGTCCAGCTGGATGCCTTCGCCGAGGGACGGCGGGTCGATCCGACCGGGTCGATGAAGGCGATCACCGCGACCTTGTCCGCGGAGGATCGCAAAGCGCTTGCCCATTACCTCGCATCACTCGTCCCAGCGTCGAAATGAAACCCCGAATCCGATAAAAAAGAGAATTTCGCTATGGAAACCAGAGATATAGCCGCCTTGCTCACCTGTGTACTCCTGGTCACCTCGGGAGCCACCTATGGCATCAAGTTTCTGCGCAAAGGCAACTTCCTGTTGGGGCTGGAGTGGCTGATCGTGGCATTCTCCGGCAGTAACCTGCTGATCTTCCTGCTGACCCAGTGGAAGGTCTCCTACAACATTTCCTTCTTCCTCGACGCCTTCTCGCGAGGCTTCGGCATCCCCATCGTGACCGTGCTCGGGCTGATGGCGGTCACCCATGACTACAAGCCTTCGAAGCTCAAGGATGCGCTGATCTTCGCGATCACCTTCGCCAGCACCTTCGTCATGATCAAGGCCGATTTCATGGTCAAGCCGTTGCCTTACTTCTACGTGGGCATGTGGACCGCCTATTCGGTCTTCCTGGCGTATTTCATCGGCCGTCTGCTGAGTGCCGGTGAGCGTCTGCATGCGCTGGGCGTCACCGTCGCAGCGTTGACCGGTCTGATCGTGGCCTGCATCTATGACTTCTACCCGATCCCGGGAGACGACTCGAAGGCGATCTTCATGTCCATCGCGCTGGTCACCTGGTCCTACATGATGATCCAGTTGTACTACGCCTTCTTCGCCCTGGCGCGGGCAAAGCAGCAACCGTCCTACGCGCGCTGATGCGCGCGTTCGCCAGGCTTCGTCAGCGAAGCCTGGCGAACCCTCGGAACCTCACCCGGAGAACACCCCATGTCCATCGAGCAAGTCGCACCGGCGGTAGAGCGGATGCGCGAAGTTTTTGCCCTGCAGCGCAAGGCATTCGCGCAGGAGCGTTACCCTTCCTACGAATCGCGTCGGGCCAACCTGCAGGCGCTCAAGGCCCTGGTGCTGGACCACGCGGACGACATCGCAGCAGCCATTTCCAGCGATTTCGGTCATCGCTCCGTGCATGAAACCAAGCTGCTGGATCTCTTCGGCCTGGTCAGTGAAATCAACCACGCGATCAAGTGCCTGAAAGGCTGGATGAAGCCGCGCAAACGCGGTGTCGGCATCTGGTTCCAGCCCGGGCGCGCCGCGTTGCTCGCCCAGCCGCTGGGGGTGATCGGCATCGCCGCGCCCTGGAACTATCCGCTGTACCTGACCCTCGGCCCCCTGTGTGGCGCCCTGGCCGCCGGCAACCGCGCGATGATCAAGGTCGCCAGCGATTCGAGCCACTTCGGCCGCCTGCTCGCGGAACTGCTCGGCAAGCGTTTCTCTGAGGATCTGGTGGCGGTCGTGCAGCCGGGCCCCGGGATCAACGATGGCTTCTCGCGTCTGCCGTTCGACCATCTGATCTTCACCGGCTCGCCCGCCGTGGGACGGCAGATCATGCGCAACTGCAGCGAGAACCTGACCCCCGTCACCCTGGAGCTGGGCGGCAAGTCGCCCACCCTGGTGGCCCCTGGCTATTCGCTGCAGAAAGCGGCTGAAACCATCCTCTGGGGCAAATGCCTCAACGCCGGGCAGACCTGCGTCGCGCCCGACTACGTGTTCCTGCCGGCCGGTAGCGAAGATGCATTCATCGAGCATGCCAGGGTAGCGGTGAACGGTCATTACCCGACACCGCTGGCCGACAACCCGGACTACTCCTGCATGATCAACGCCCGCCAACTGGCGCGGATCGAGGCCCTGCTGGCCGATGCGCGGGAGAAGGGCGCGCGGGTGGTAGCCCTGGCCGATGCCGAAGGTGCCCGTCGGGTCGGCAAGCTGGCGCCGCACCTGGTGTTCGACGTGAATGACGACATGCTCATCATGCAGGAGGAAATCTTCGGGCCGGTGCTGCCGGTGCTCGGCTATCGCCGGCTGGAAGACGCCGTGGACTACATCAATGCCCACGAGCGGCCGCTGGCGCTGTACCTGTTCGATGAAGATGCCGGGCGGGTCGAGACGGTGCTGCGGCAAACGATTTCCGGTGGGGTTTCGGTCAACAGCGTGATGCTGCATGTGCTGCAGGAGAACCTGCCGTTCGGTGGCGTGGGCAACTCGGGTCTGGGCCACTATCACGCCGAGGAAGGGTTCCAGACCTTCAGCAAGATGCGTCCGATCTTCTATCAGGCGAAACACAATGGCAGCTTCATGCTCAAGCCGCCGTACGGTCGCCTCACCCAGATTCTTCTGCGCTTGGTTCTGCGTTGATGCACGGTGCTCCACGGGCTGACGAAGCTGCTACGAGCTGACACTGTTCCTGTCATGTCATGCCCCCATTTTGCGCCCTTCGGGGCGTTTTTTTTGCCTGGCATTTCTACACAACCAGGAAACCGGGTCGGGTTTTCCAGGTGCCCGCCTTGAGCCTTGTAGCGCCCTCCAGATCGAGCGCCGCCCGCGCGGCGCATCGCGGGTGCATGGCGATGTTCTTCTAGTGCTCTTTAAATCGAGCGCCGTCCGCACGGCGCATCGCGGGCAAGGCCCGCTCCCAGTGTGCCCGGCATGGGCCAAAATCAGTCACCTGAAAGCGGTGACCAGACTGAGTGACGATAACTGTAGTGAAACGCAAGGTGGA
>NZ_FZOL01000048.1 GCF_900188455.1 Pseudomonas japonica
GCATCGAAGACGAAATCGATGTCCTGGAACTGTGCCATCCGGGTCAGGCCTTCCACGCCTTCGTGGGTCGTGGCCACGCCCATGCGCGCGGCACGCGCCAGTCCATCGGAGTTCGGGTCGATGCCGACCATCACCGACATTTCCAGGTGCTGCGCCTGGCGCAGGATCTTGATCATCAGGTCGGTGCCGATGTTGCCGGAACCGATGATGGCGACTTTGAGTTTTTTCATTGCAATGCTCTCTTCGTTCACTCGGCGCTGAAGTCCACGGCGACCTGGCCAATGCCATCGATCACCGCTTCGAAACGGTCGCCGGGGGCGACGTTGACCATCGGGCCGAGGGCGCCGGTCAGAATCACGTCGCCGGCACGCAGCGGTTCACCCAGGCGGGCCATGGTCCGCACCAGCCACACCGCGGCGTTCAGCGGATGGCCCAGGCACTGCGCGCCGCTGCCGACGGAAACTTCCTCGCCATTGCGGGTCATGCGCATGGCGGCATTGCGCAGGTCCAGATCGTCGATGCGGCGCAGCGGCCCACCGAGCACGAAGCAACCGCTGGAGGCGTTGTCGGCCACGGTGTCGACGAAGCGGATGTTCCAGCCCTGCACCCGGCTGCCGACGATCTCCAGCGCCGGCATCACCCAGCCCACCGCCGCCAGCACTTCGGCGAAAGTGGTGTCGCCAGCCGGCAGGTCGCGCTTGAGGACCAGGGCGATCTCGGCTTCGATCTTCGCCTGCTGCACGCGACCGAACGGTACGGTCTCGTTGTCGCCGTAGCACATGTCGGCGAACAGGGTGCCGAAGTCCGGCTGGTCGACGCCGAGCTGGGCCTGCACCTTGGGATTGGTCAGGCCGATCTTGCGCCCGACGATACGCCGGCCATCGGCCAGGGCATGGGCTACGTTCAAGCGCTGGATGGCGTAGGCCAGTTCGCCGTTGTCTTCGCCGATGCGCTCGCGCAGCGGCGGGATGCTTTCACCACTGGCTTCGGCCTGGCGCAGTTCGGCGGCCAGTCGTTCCAGGGTCTGTTGGGTAATCGTCATCGTTCGGCTCCGATCAGTGGCTGAGGAAATCCAGGACCATGCGGTTGAAGGCATCGGCATGCTCCCACTGCGCCCAGTGACCGCAGCGGTTGAACACATGCAGTTGCGCGTTGGGCAGGCCGGCCAGCAGGCGCAGCCCGGCATCCATCGGCACGAAGCGGTCTTCACGGCCCCAGATCACCAGGGTCTGGGCGCTGATTTCGTGCAGGCGCGGACCGAAATCGGGGAACTGTTTCGGGTTGGCGGCCAGGCTGGCGACGAAGTTTTCCAAGTGGTCGCGGCGCGCCAGCATGTTGTCCAGACGGGTCTGGAACAGCTCTTCGGTGAGGCTGCTGGCGTCGTGGACGAAGACGTTCATCATCTTCTTCAGGTTGTCGATGGTCGGCTCGCGGTACAGGCCGTTGAGCAGCTTGATGCCCTCGGTGGGCATCGGCACGAACGGACTGGCGCCACCGGTCCCACCGCCCATCAGCACCAGCTTGCCGACCCGCTGCGGGTTGCCCAGGGCGAACGCCACGGCGCTGTGGCCGCCCATGGAGTTGCCGAGGATATGCACGCGGTCGAGATCGAGGGCGTCGAGCAGGCCCTTGAGCGCGCGGGCGTTGAGATCGGAACGCGAGCCGCGACAGACGATCGGGTCGCTTTTGCTCCAGCCCGGGCAGTCCATCAGGATCACCCGGTAGCCGGCGGCGGTCAGCGGTTCGATATTGCGGTTGAAGTTGGCCCAGCCACTGGCACCGGGACCGGAGCCGTGGAGCATGACCACGGTCTCGGCGCCTTCACCGACGTCGTTGTAATGCAGTTGCAGGTCCAGGTCATCTGCCTGGATACGGACGAAACGGCTGCTGGAGGCTTCTGTTGCGTGGGTCATGTTCAGGCTTCCTTCGGGTCGGTGAATGCGGGACGGGCCGCAAGGGCGCCGAAGCCGGCGATCCATTCGGGAATCGGCCGGTAGTAACGGCCGCTGGCGTGGTAGGGGCCGAACGCCGACAACGCGGCGAAGGCGGCGACCCAGGTCTTCACTTCGTGGGTGGACTTGCCGGCCAGGGCCGACAGCTCGGCATTGCCCAGGCCGTCGAGTTCGGCCAGGCGGTTGTCGGCGAGGGCATCGAGGAACTGCTGGTCCCAGACCGGGTTGAGCGGGTGCAGCGAATCCTGGTCCTCGACGAACCGCCGCGCGGCCTGGATCACCCGCTGTTGACGGGCGTCACGCTCGTCCGCCGGGAGGTCGCGGCCACTGCCCATCAGGCGGTCGGCCATGCGCGCGTCGACCTTGGCCAGCTCCGGCACCGGCGGCTGATGCGACAGGCCACCGGAGCCGATGAACAGGACGCGCTTGTTCAAGGTCCGCGCATAGCGGCCTATGGCCTCGCCGAACAGGCGAGCCCGCTGGAAGCTCGGCAGCGGTACCGCCACCGAGTTGACGAATACCGGGATCACCGGACACCGATCGAGGTCGCCCAGCAGCAGTTCCAGGGGTTGGGCGAAACCGTGGTCGACCTGCATGCAGTAGGACACCGCGGCGTCCACACCGGCCGCGAGCACCGCGTCGGCGCAGCCCTCGGCCAGCGCCTGGGGGACATCCAGCGCACCGGCGGCGGTATCGAAATCGCCGATCGCCCGGGCCGCCATGCCGATGCAGAACGATGGCATGACGTCATAGAAGAAGCCGTTGTAGTGGTCCGGGGCGAAGAGGAACACCAGCTCGGGATCGAAGGCTTCGATCTCGGCCCGGGCCCTGGCGATCACACCGTCCACTTCATCCAGCACCGCTTGCGCCGGGTCGACGTAACCCACCAGCGGCGTGTGCGACAGGCATTGCAGAAACGCGCTCATCTCAGGCCACCTTGCTCACGGCGGGCTGTTGCGCTGCCGGCCGGGTGGCGTGGACTGCCAGGGCCAGGGCGTCGCAGGCCTTGCCGAGGGTCTGCGGAATGGCCAGGCCGGCGAGGAAGCGATCCGGACGCACCAGGGCTACCGACGCCGGATAGCGACCGAACCACTCCTTCAGGCGACCGCTGCTGTCGCCAACGCGGATCACCCCGTCGATAGCGTCGCGTCCGGCTTGCAGCTGAACCGCCGGCACCACCTGGATGAAGCGGGTACCCAGGCGTTTCCAGAACGCCACCTGCTCGGCACTCAGGCCCCAGGTCGGATTGGTGCCCCAGGCGATGATCGCGAAGTGATCGCCGATCACGTCGTCGAGCAGCGCCTCGCGCCCATCCTCGGTCTGCACCCGCGGCTGGATGAACATGCGCCCGACCGGCGAGTTGGCGACCGGCGGCGCGTCGCTCACCAGTGCGCCAGCGCTGTACTGCGGCATCGGCTTGAAGCGCATTTCCAGGAAGTAGCGCTTCACCGGCGGCAAGTAGTTCAGCAGCCAGGAAATGCCATCACGCAGCATGCCTTGCCAGCGCTTGGGTGGCGCCAGCACATGACCGGCCAGCACCGACAGATTGATCATCGCCCGGGCATGGTCGCGACGTTCCAGTTCATACGTATCCAGCAGACCGTCGCCGGCCAGGCCCTTGACCACCATCGCCAGCTTCCAGCCGAGGTTGCTGGCGTCGCGCATACCGCTGTTGTAACCCTGGCCCTGCCACACCGGCATGATGTGCGCGGCGTCGCCGGCGAGGAGGATGCGCTTGTCGCGGAACTGCCCGGCCAGGCGCGCGTTGTGGGTATAGACCCGGCTGCGGATCAGCTCGATGTGGTCGGGGTCCGGCAGCACCTTGGCCAGCAGGCGGCGCATGTTTTCCGGCTTGCTCAGTTCGGCTTCGGTCTCGCCGGGCATCACCATGAATTCGAAACGCCGCACGCCATGGGGCAGCGCGGCGGAAACATAGGGCCGCACCGGATCGCAGCACAGGTAGACGTTCGGCGTGCCCAGTGGATCGTTGGCCACATCGACCACGATCCACTGATTCGGCGCGGTCTTGCCCTCGAAGGAAATGCCCAGGGTACGGCGCACGTAGCTGTTGCCGCCGTCGCAGGCCACCAGATAGTCCGCACGGACCGACTCGCGCACGCCGCCGGGACCGTCCATGTGCAGGGTGACGCCGTCGTCGTCCTGGCTGAATGCACTGACATCGCGACTGAACAGCGTGCGCACAGTGGCGAAACGCTGCAGGCCGTCGAGTAGCACCGCATCCACCTGCGGCTGAATGAAGGCATTGCGTCGCGACCAGCCGAACTCGTCGGTCAGCGGCTGGATATCGGCGAAGCAGCGGCCTTTCGGGGTCAGGAAGCGCATGGCATGCCATGGCGTGGTGTGCGGCAGTACGCGATCGACCAGGCCGATGGCCTGCACGGTGCGCAGCGACTCATCGTCGATGCCGATGGCACGAGGGTAGTCGATCAGCGTGTCGAGCTTCTCGATCACCAGCACGTCGATGCCGGACTGGCCCAGGTAGTTGGCGATCGCCAGGCCCACCGGGCCGGCGCCGAGCACCGCGACCTGGGCCTTGTAGTCGGTCTGCGAAGCGGAAGGACTGCTTGTTTTCATTGTTTTTCACCGTATCGAACAGCGTCACGCGCCGCGGTCGGGCAGGCGCCGGACAAGCCGGGGCCGGCCCTCGAACCTGGCAGGTTCGCGGGTTGTGCGGGTTGCAGATGGAAGTCGCTGGGAACCCCGCGCAGCAGTGGCGGGGACGGGCCGTCAGAGCGTCAGGAAGGCGCGTCGGGCAACAGGGAGGCGCAGGCAGGCAGCATGATGATTTCCCCGGTGGCGGGTGTTCGTTCTTGTTGGCGCCCAGTATAAGAAGGCCATTTCTCGTCCTACAATGAAAAACAGCCGCGCTGTGCACTGAGTGCACAGCACTGATTCATAACGATTTTCCGGTGATTTCATGGCCTCTGAAAGCGAGTCCGAATACAAGACGGTACGCGGCCTGACGCGCGGTCTGCTGCTGCTCAACACCCTCAACCACCTCGATGGCGGTGCCAGCCCTACCCGTCTCGCCGAACTGACCGGCCTGCACCGCACCACCGTGCGCCGCTTGCTGGAGACCTTGCAGGAAGAAGGCTACGTACGGCGCAGCGAATCGGACGACAGCTTTCGCCTGTGTCTGAAGGTGCGGGAACTGAGCGAAGGTTTTCGCGACGACCAATGGATTTCCGCCCTCGCCGCGCCGCTGCTGGCCGAACTGCTGCAGGAAGTGGTGTGGCCTACAGACATCTGCACGCTTGATGTCGATGCCATGGTGGTGCGCGAGTCCACCCATCGTTTCAGTCGCCTGTCGTTCCACCGCTCCATCGTCGGTCGGCGGTTGCCGATCCTGCTCACCGCCACCGGCCTCACCTACCTGGCCTTCTGCCCGGACGCAGAACGCGAGCGCATCATCGAACTCCTGGCCAGCCGCGACGACGAAGAGAGCCGTCTGGCGCGCAATCCGGAAGCGCTGGACAACCTGCTGCGCAAGACCCGACATCGCGGCTATGGCGAGAACTTCATGACCTGGAACCAGGAAGAAAAGATCGCCTCGATCGCCGTGCCGATTCGGGGTCGTCAGCAACTGCTGGGGTGTCTGAACCTGGTCTATGTGGCCAAGGCCATGAGCATCGAGCAGGCGGTGGCGCGGTATCTGCCGGCGCTGCAGAGGACGGCGTTGCGGATCGAGGAAGAGGCGATGCAGGCGGAACCGCAGAAATGAAAAAGGCCCGGCTTCATGGGAAGACCGGGCCTTTGGTGTCTAGCGCAGTGGCTGCGACGACTCAGAACGGAATATCGTCATCGAAGCTGTCGAAGTCCGGAGCCGGCTGTGGCGCTGGCTGCTGTGGAGCCGGACGCTGTGGCGCCTGTTGCGGACGCGGAGCCTGCTGGCGTGGTGCCTGAGGCGCCTGGTTGTAGTTGTCACGCGGTGCACCGCCGTCCTGGTTCTGTGGACGACCGCCCAGCAGCTGCATGGTGCCCTGCATGTCGACGATGATTTCGGTGGTGTAGCGCTTGATGCCGTCCTTTTCCCACTCACGGGTCTGCAGCTTGCCCTCGATGTAGACCTGGGAGCCCTTGCGCAGGTACTCGCCAGCGATCTCGGCGACCTTGCCGAACATCGAGACACGGTGCCACTCGGTACGCTCGACCTTCTGGCCGGTCTGCTTGTCGGTCCACTGCTCGCTGGTGGCCAGGCTCAGGTTGGTGACAGCGTTACCGTTCGGCAGGTAGCGAACTTCAGGATCCTGGCCACAGGTGCCGACCAAAATGACTTTGTTAACCCCACGGGCCATAACGTTCTCCTAGGCTTCGCACGCCGCGGACGCCGGATTGACCAGGCGCTCCAGGGTCGAGCGATCCAAAATTTGTGTATCCAGTTTGATATAGATGGCGGCTTCATCTGCCACCACCACTGCGTCGGTCACACCCGGCACGGCCTTCAGGCGCTCGGACAAGCCCGCTTCGCGCAGCGCCTCGGGCGACAACGGCATGCGCAGGCTCGTTACATAAGGTGGTTCGTTCATGGTACCAGCAACGACGAGCCAGAGCGCGCACAAAGCGGCGCAACCGAGGAACACCGTGCTCAGGCCACCGTGCTGGAACATCCAGCCACCGAGTATCCCGCCTAACGCCGCCCCGAGGAACTGACTGGTGGAATAGACCCCCATCGCCGTGCCTTTGCCGCCAGCCGGCGACACCTTGCTGATCAGCGACGGCAACGACGCTTCCAGCAGGTTGAAGGCGGTGAAGAAGACCACGGTGCCGATCACCAGTGCCGACAGGCTGTTCCCCAACTCCCAGAAGAACAGTTCCGTCAGCAGCAAGACACTGACCGCGCCCAGAAGGACACGTTTCATCTTGCGCTTTTTCTCACCATAGATAATGAACGGAATCATTGCGAAGAATGAAATCAGCAAGGCCGTCAGGTACACCCACCAGTGCTCTTCCTTGGGCAGCCCGCCACGCTCGACGAAAGCCAGCGGCAAAGCGACGAAGCTGGCCATGAGGATCGCGTGGAGGACGAAGATACCCACGTCCAGGCGCAGCAGGTCCGGGTGACGCAGGGTCGGACCGAGGGCCTGTTTCGCCACGCCGGACTCGCGGTGATGCAGCAGCGTGTTGGACGCCGGCACCACGAAAGCGATCAGGGCGATGCCCACCAGCGCCAGCGCCGCCGTCGCCAGGAACAGTCCCGACAGGCCGAAGGTGCGGGTCAGCAACGGCCCGACCACCATCGCCACGGCGAACGACAGACCGATGCTCATGCCGATCATGGCCATGGCCTTGGTCCGATGCTGTTCGCGGGTCAGGTCCGACAGCAAGGCCATCACGGCTGCGGAAATCGCCCCGGCCCCCTGCAGGATGCGTCCTGCGATCACGCCCCAGATCGAGTCGGCCTGCGCCGCCAGCACGCTCCCCAGCGCAAAGATCACCAGCCCCAGGTAGATCACCGGGCGCCGGCCGATGCGGTCGGAAACGATGCCGAAAGGGATCTGCAACACCGCCTGGGTCAGACCGTAGGCGCCGATGGCCAGACCGATCAGGGTCGGGGTCGCGCCGGCCAGGTCCATGCCATAGGTAGCCAGTACCGGCAGGACCATGAACATGCCCAGCATACGGAAGGCGAACACCAGGGCCAGACCGCCTGCGGCGCGGGTTTCGCTGCCGCTCATGCGTTCGCTGTGGGGATCGTGCATGGATTAACCTCGTGTGAACCGGCGGCGATTCTACCAGTCCCATCGGTTAACGGCATCTACGCGACGCTTTGCCGCGCACTGACGACGAGCCGTATACTTGCGCGTTTAGCCCGCCAAGCGAGGCCGTAGTGGACAAGATCCTGATTCGTGGGGCGCGTACCCACAACCTGAAGAACATTGACCTGACTCTGCCCCGGGACAAGCTGATCGTCATCACCGGCCTGTCCGGCTCCGGCAAGTCCTCGCTGGCCTTCGATACGCTCTATGCCGAGGGCCAGCGGCGTTACGTGGAGTCGCTGTCGGCCTATGCCCGGCAGTTCCTGTCGATGATGGAAAAACCCGATGTCGACACCATCGAAGGCCTGTCGCCGGCGATTTCCATCGAGCAGAAATCCACCTCGCACAACCCCCGCTCCACCGTCGGTACCATCACCGAGATCTACGACTACCTGCGCCTGCTCTATGCCCGCGTCGGCACACCACGCTGCCCGGATCACGATATCCCCCTGGAGGCGCAAACGGTCAGCCAGATGGTTGACCTGGTCCTGGCGCAGCCGGAAGGCAGCAAGCTGATGCTCCTCGCGCCGGTGGTGCGCGAGCGCAAGGGCGAACACCTGGCGGTGTTCGAGGAACTGCGCGCGCAGGGCTTCGTCCGCGCGCGGGTCAACGGCAAGTTGTTCGAACTGGACGAATTGCCCAAGCTCGACAAGCAGAAGAAACACAGCATCGATGTGGTGGTGGACCGCTTCAAGGTCCGCGCCGATCTGCAGCAGCGCCTGGCCGAGTCCTTCGAGACCGCGCTGAACCTGGCCGACGGCATTGCCCTGGTCGCGCCGATGGACGACGAGGCTGGCGAAGAAATGATCTTCTCCGCACGCTTCGCCTGCCCCATCTGCGGCCATGCGATCAGCGAGCTGGAACCCAAGCTGTTCTCCTTCAACAACCCGGCAGGCGCCTGCCCGACCTGCGATGGCCTGGGGGTCAAGCAGTTCTTCGACACCAAGCGCCTGGTCAATGGCGAGCTGACCCTGGCCGAAGGCGCGATCCGTGGCTGGGACCGGCGCAACGTCTACTACTTCCAGATGCTCGGCTCGCTGGCCGCGCATTTCGGCTTCAGCCTGGAAGAGCCGTTCAATCAACTGCCCGCCGACCGGCAGAAAACCATCCTGCATGGCAGCGGCAACCAGAGCGTCGACTTCAAGTACCTCAACGACCGTGGCGACATCGTCAAGCGCTCGCACCCGTTCGAAGGCATCGTGCCGAACCTGGAGCGACGCTATCGCGAAACCGAATCCGCCACCGTCCGCGAGGAACTGGCCAAGTTTCTCAGCACTCAGCCCTGCCCGGACTGCCGCGGCACCCGCCTGCGTCGCGAGGCGCGGCATGTGTGGGTCGGCGAGAAGACCCTGCCGGCGGTCACCGGCCTGCCGATCGGCGATGCCAGCGAGTACTTCGGCGGGCTGAAGCTGACCGGTCGCCGAGGCGAAATCGCTGACAAGATCCTCAAGGAAATCTGCGAACGCCTGCAGTTCCTGGTGAACGTCGGCCTCGACTACCTGACCCTCGATCGCAGCGCCGACACCCTGTCCGGCGGCGAGGCCCAGCGTATCCGCCTGGCCAGCCAGATCGGCGCCGGCCTGGTCGGGGTGATGTACATCCTCGACGAACCGTCCATCGGCCTGCACCAACGTGACAACGACCGCCTGCTGGCAACCCTCAACCATCTGCGCGACATCGGCAACACGGTGATCGTGGTCGAACACGACGAGGACGCCATCCGTCTCGCCGACTACGTCGTCGACATCGGTCCCGGGGCGGGCGTGCATGGCGGACAGATCGTCGCCGAGGGTTCGCCGGCCGAGGTCATGGCCCACCCCGACTCGCTGACCGGCATGTACCTGTCCGGACGCAAGAAGATCGTCGTGCCGGCCAAGCGCACGCCGCGCAACAAGAAGCTGTCGATCAAGCTCAAGGGGGCGCGGGGCAACAACCTGCAGAACGTCGACCTGGAAGTCCCGATCGGCCTGCTGACCTGCGTGACCGGTGTGTCCGGCTCCGGCAAGTCGACCCTGATCAACAACACCCTGTTCCCTCTGGCCGCCACCGCGCTGAACGGTGCCACGACCCAGGAAGCGGCCGCCCACGACAGTTGCGATGGCCTGCAGCACCTGGACAAGGTGGTGGATATCGACCAGAGCCCGATCGGTCGGACCCCGCGCTCCAACCCGGCGACCTATACCGGGCTCTTCACGCCGATCCGCGAACTGTTCTCCGGTGTACCAGAGGCACGGGCACGGGGCTACGGCCCGGGGCGCTTCTCGTTCAACGTCAAGGGTGGTCGCTGCGAAGCCTGCCAGGGCGACGGCCTGATCAAGGTGGAGATGCACTTCCTGCCGGACATCTACGTGCCCTGCGACGTCTGCAAGAGCAAGCGCTACAACCGCGAAACGCTGGAGATCAAGTACAAGGGCAAGAACATCCACGAGGTCCTGGAAATGACCATCGAGGACGCCCGTGGGTTCTTCGAAGCCGTACCGGCACTGGCGCGCAAGCTGCAGACGCTGATGGACGTCGGCTTGTCCTATATCAAACTCGGACAGTCGGCGACCACGTTGTCGGGAGGGGAAGCGCAGCGGGTCAAGCTATCCCGCGAGCTGTCCAAGCGCGATACCGGCAAGACCCTGTATATCCTCGACGAGCCGACCACCGGTCTGCACTTCGCGGATATCCAGCAATTGCTCGACGTCCTGCACCGCCTGCGCGATCACGGCAATACCGTGGTGGTGATCGAGCACAACCTGGACGTGATCAAGACCGCCGACTGGCTTGTGGACCTTGGTCCGGAAGGTGGCTCCAAAGGCGGGCAGATCATCGCCTGTGGTACGCCGGAGGAATTGGCGAAGATGAAGCAGTCCCACACCGGGCACTACCTCAAGCCGCTGCTGGGGCGTGATCGGGCCTGATTCCCGCGGCCAGCAAAAAGCCCCTGCCGTGTTGAACGACAGGGGCTTTTTGTTGAGCGCCGGAAAGATTACATCTGCGATTGCAGGTAGTTCTCCAGGCCCAGCGACTTGATCAGGCCCTGCTGCTTCTCCAGCCAGTAGGTGTGATCTTCTTCGGTGTCGGCCAGTTGCAGGCGCAGGATATCGCGGCTGATGTAATCCTTGTGCAGCTCGCACAGCTCGATGCCTTTGCACAGTGCGGCGCGAACCTTGTACTCCAGGCGCAGGTCGGCGGCGATCATGTCCGGGACGCTGGTGCCAACGTCCAGATCGTCAGGACGCATGCGCGGGGTGCCCTCGAGCATGAGGATGCGACGAATCAGGGCATCGGCGTGCTGCGCCTCTTCTTCCATTTCGTGGTTGATGCGCTCGTAGAGCTTGCTGAAGCCCCAGTCTTCGTACATCCGCGAATGGATGAAATACTGATCGCGTGCCGCCAGTTCGCCCGTCAGCAACGTGTTGAGATAATCGATTACGTCCGGGTGACCTTGCATCGTCCCGCATCTCCCTGTGTGAAAGCCATAGTGTGAACCAGGATGACCAGGAGGTCACTGAGAATTGCGCAAAAAGCGTAAAAAAGCGGGTGAACAGTAGTGATTTTCATTGAAAAACCAGCCAAATGAGGCGAGTTCTTCTTATCATTTCGACTCTGACGCAATACCGCTTTGCATCACTGACTGCAGAAAACAAAAAACCGGGCACGAGGCCCGGTTTCTTGTTCAGACTGAACGTCTTATTCAGCAGCTTCTACCGAGCCACCGACAGCACGATCAACCAGCTCGACGTACGCCATAGGCGCGTTGTCGCCAGCGCGGAAACCGCACTTCAGGATGCGCAGGTAGCCGCCCTGACGGGTGGCGTAGCGCTTGCCCAGATCGTTGAACAGCTTACCAACGGCTTCTTTCGAACGAGTACGGTCGAAAGCCAGACGACGGTTAGCTACGCTGTCTTCCTTGGCCAGGGTGATCAGCGGCTCGGCAACGCGGCGCAGTTCCTTGGCTTTTGGCAGGGTAGTCTTGATCAGCTCGTGCTCGATCAGCGACACCGCCATGTTCTGGAACATGGCCTTGCGGTGAGAGCTGGTACGGCTCAGGTGACGTCCACTTTTACGATGACGCATGATTCATTCCTTACCAAACACTGCGTTCGGTGATTACGACGATCAGGCAGTCGCCTTGTCGTCTTTCTTAAGACTTGCAGGCGGCCAGTTGTCGAGGCGCATGCCGAGGGACAGACCACGGGAAGCCAGAACGTCCTTGATTTCAGTCAGGGACTTCTTGCCGAGGTTCGGAGTTTTCAACAATTCTACTTCGGTGCGCTGAATCAGATCGCCGATGTAGTAGATGTTCTCCGCCTTCAGGCAGTTGGCCGAACGTACGGTCAATTCCAGATCGTCAACTGGGCGAAGCAGGATCGGATCGATCTCGTCTTCCTGCTCGACCACCACGGGCTCGCTGTCACCTTTGAGGTCGACGAATGCAGCCAACTGCTGTTGCAGGATGGTTGCAGCACGACGGATAGCCTCTTCAGGATCCATGGTACCG
>NZ_FZOL01000043.1 GCF_900188455.1 Pseudomonas japonica
GAACACCTGGAAACCGCAGGCACCCCGACCACCGTCGTCACCGACGATCCGGCACGCCTGGACGCCACCGGCCTGACCCTTTCCGCCACCGGCAATGTCCAGGAAGGCGGCGAGATCATCTACACCGCTCGGGTCACCAACCCGACCGGTACCGAGATGAAGGTCACCTTGAGCAATGGTGAGACCATCACCATCGGCAAGAGCCAGACCGAAGGCTCGATCACCGTCCCGGCTCCGCAGAACACCGTTTACGTTGATGGCGACAACATCAGCGTCACCATCACCGGCACCACTGGCGGTGACTTCGAGAAGCTGGAAACCAGCTCGACGCCAGCCGTTACGGCCGTTTCTGATTCGGTTGACACCAGCACCGTGACTCTCACCGCCACACCAAGTGCGGTTGAGGGCGGCGTAGTGACCTACACCGCGTCGGTGACTGCTCCGGTAACCGGCACTGCTTTGGTGATTTCGTTGGCCAACGGTCAGTCGATCACCATTCCGGTGAACGCCACCAGCGCCTCGGTCGACTTCATCGCACCGAACAACGTGCTGAACACCAACACGCCGCTGACCAACAGCATCACGGGAGTCACCGGCGGCAACTACGAACACCTGGAAACCGCCGGCACCCCGACCACCGTCGTCACCGACGATCCAGCGCGCCTGGACGCCACCGGCCTGACCCTGAGCGCCACCGGCAACGTGCAGGAAGGCGGCGAGATCATCTACACCGCCCGGGTCACCAACCCGACAGGCACCGAGATGAAAGTCACCCTCAGCAATGGTGAAACCATCACCATTGGCAAGGGCCAGACCGAAGGCAGCATTACTGTTCCGGCTCCGCAGAACACCGTGTATGTCGATGGCGACAATGTCAGCGTCACCATCACCGGCACCACCGGCGGTGACTTCGAGAAGCTGGAAACCAGCACCACTCCGGCCGTTACGGCCGTCTCTGATTCGGTCGACACCAGTACCGTCACCCTGACCGCTACGCCAAGCGCAACCGAAGGTGGCGTGGTCACCTATACCGCTTCGGTTTCGGCTCCAGTCACCGGCTCGAATCTGGTCATCAACCTGGCCAATGGTCAGAGCATCACGATTCTTGTCAATCAGAGCTCCGGCTCGGTGGACTTCATTGCACCGAACAACGTACTCAACACCAACACCCCACTGACCAACAGCATCACCGGTGTGACCGGTGGCAACTACGAACACCTGGAAACCGCCGGTACTCCGAGCACCGTCGTCACCGATGATCCAGCACGTCTGGACACCACTGGCCTGACCCTTTCCGCCACTGGCAACGTGCAGGAAGGCGGCGAGATCATCTACACCGCTCGGGTCACCAACCCGACCGGTACCGAGATGAAGGTCACCCTGAGCAATGGTGAGACCATCACCATCGGCAAGGGCCAAACCGAAGGTTCGATTACCGTTCCGGCCCCGCAGAACACTGTTTACGTTGATGGTGACAATGTCAGCGTGACCATCACCGGCACCACCGGCGGCGACTTCGAGAAGCTGGAAACCAGCTCCACTCCAGCCGTTACTGCGGTTAGCGACAGCGTTGATACGTCGACTGTCACCCTGACCGCCACGCCAAGTGCTGTTGAAGGTGGTGTAGTCACCTACACCGCCAGCGTCACCGCTCCGGTAACTGGCACTGCACTGGTCATCAGCCTGGCCAACGGCCAGTCGATCACCATTCCGGTGAATGCCACCAGCGCTTCGGTGGACTTCATCGCACCGAACAACGTGCTGAACACCAACACACCGCTGACCAACAGCATCACCGGCGTGACTGGCGGCAACTACGAACACCTGGAGACCGCCGGCACTCCGACCACCGTCGTGACCGACGATCCAGCACGCCTGGACACCACTGGCCTGACCCTGAGCGCCACCGGCAACGTCCAGGAAGGTGGCGAAATCATCTACACCGCTCGGGTTACCAACCCAACCGGCACCGAGATGAAAGTCACCCTCAGCAATGGTGAAACCATCACCATCGGCAAGGGCCAGACCGAAGGCTCGATCACCGTCCCGGCTCCGCAGAACACCGTTTACGTTGATGGCGACAACGTCAGCGTGACCATCACCGGCACCACCGGCGGTGACTTCGAGAAGCTTGAAACCAGTTCGACGCCAGCAGTTACGGCCGTCTCTGACTCGGTCGACACCAGCACCGTGACTCTCACCGCCACGCCAAGTGCGGTTGAGGGCGGCGTAGTGACCTACACCGCGTCGGTGACTGCTCCGGTCACCGGCACTGCACTGGTCATCAGCCTCGCCAATGGCCAGTCGATCACCATTCCAGTCAACGCCACCAGCGCCTCGGTGGACTTCATCGCACCGAACAACGTGTTGAACACCAACACTCCGCTGACCAACAGCATTACCGGCGTGACCGGCGGCAACTACGAACACCTGGACACCGCCGGTACTCCGACCACCGTCGTGACCGACGACCCAGCACGTCTGGATGCCACCGGCCTGACCCTTACTGCTACCGGTAACGTCCAGGAAGGCGGCGAAATCATCTATACCGCTCGGGTCACCAACCCGACCGGCACTGAGATGAAGGTCACCTTGAGCAATGGTGAGACCATCACCATCGGCAAGGGCCAAACTGAAGGTTCGATCACTGTTCCTGCGCCGCAGAACACCGTGTATGTCGATGGCGACAATGTCAGCGTCACCATCACGGGTACCACCGGCGGTGACTTCGAGAAGCTGGAAGCCAGCACCACTCCGGCCGTTACGACCGTCTCTGATTCGGTCGACACCAGCACCGTCACCTTGACGGCGACGCCAAGCGCTGCGGAGGGTGGCGTCGTCACCTACACCGCCAGCGTCACCGCGCCGGTCACCGGCACTGCACTGGTCATCAGCCTCGCCAATGGCCAGTCGATCACCATTCCGGTGAACGCCACCAGCGCCTCGGTGGACTTCATTGCACCGAACAATGTGTTGAACACCAACACCGCGTTGACCAACAGCATCACCGGCGTGACCGGTGGCAACTACGAGCATCTGGAAACCGCAGGCACCCCGACCACCGTCGTCACCGACGATCCAGCACGCCTGGACACCACTGGCCTAACCCTTTCCGCCACCGGCAACGTGCAGGAAGGCGGCGAGATCATCTACACCGCTCGGGTTACCAACCCGACCGGCACTGAGATGAAGGTCACCCTGAGCAATGGTGAGACCATCACCATTGGCAAGGGCCTGACTGAAGGTTCGATTACCGTCCCTGCTCCGCAGAACACCGTTTACGTTGATGGCGACAATGTCAGCGTGACCATTACCGGCACCACTGGCGGTGACTTCGAGAAGCTGGAAACCAGCTCCACTCCAGCCGTTACGGTCGTTTCTGATTCGGTCGACACCAGCACCGTAACCCTGACGGCCACGCCAAGCGCAGCCGAAGGTGGCGTGGTCACCTACACCGCCAGCGTCACCGCTCCGGTAACCGGCACTGCACTGGTCATCAGCCTCGCCAATGGCCAGTCGATCACTATCCCGGTGAACGCCTCCAGCGCCTCGGTGGACTTCATTGCACCGAACAATGTGTTGAACACCAACACCGCGTTGACCAACAGCATCACTGGCGTGACTGGCGGCAACTACGAACACCTGGAAACCGCGGGTGCTCCAACCACCGTCGTCACCGATGATCCAGCACGCCTGGACACCACCGGCCTGACCCTTTCCGCCACCGGCAACGTCCAGGAAGGCGGCGAGATCATCTACACCGCCCGGGTTACCAACCCAACCGGCACCGAGATGAAGGTCACCCTGAGCAATGGTGAGACCATCACCATCGGCAAGGGTCAGACCGAAGGCTCAATCACCGTCCCTGCTCCGCAGAACACTGTGTATGTGGACGGCGACAATGTCAGCGTGACCATTACTGGCACCACTGGTGGTGACTTCGAGAAACTGGAGACCAGTTCCACTCCAGCCGTTACTGCAGTTAGCGACAGCGTCGATACCTCGACCGTCACCCTGACCGCTACGCCAAGCGCAACCGAAGGTGGCGTGGTCACCTATACCGCTTCGGTTTCGGCTCCAGTCACCGGCTCGAATCTGGTCATCAACCTGGCCAATGGTCAGAGCATCACGATTCTTGTCAATCAGAGCTCCGGCTCGGTGGACTTCATTGCACCGAACAACGTACTCAACACCAACACCCCACTGACCAACAGCATCACCGGTGTGACCGGTGGCAACTACGAACACCTGGAAACCGCCGGTGCTCCGACCACCGTCGTGACCGACGACCCAACCCGTCTGGACGCCACTGGCCTGACCCTTTCCGCTACTGGCAACGTGCAGGAGGGCGGCGAGATCATCTACACCGCTCGGGTCACCAACCCGACCGGCACCGAGATGAAGGTCACCTTGAGCAACGGTGAAACCATCACCATTGGCAAGGGCCAGACTGAAGGTTCGATCACTGTTCCTGCGCCGCAGAACACTGTGTATGTCGACGGCGACAATGTCAGCGTCACCATCACCGGCACCACCGGCGGCGACTTCGAGAAGCTCGAAACCAGTTCGACTCCTGCAGTAACTGCGGTTAGCGACAGTGTTGATACTTCGACTGTCACCCTGACCGCCACGCCAAGCGCTACTGAGGGTGGCGTCGTCACCTACACCGCTTCGGTTTCGGCTCCAGTCACCGGCTCGAATCTGGTCATCAACCTGGCCAATGGTCAGAGCATCACGATTCTCGTCAATCAGAGCTCCGGCTCGGTCGATTTCATCGCACCGAACAACGTGCTGAACACCAACACACCGCTGACCAACAGCATCACCGGCGTGACCGGTGGCAACTACGAGCATCTGGAAACCGCAGGCACCCCGACCACCGTCGTCACCGACGATCCGGCACGCCTGGACGCCACCGGCCTGACCCTTTCCGCCACCGGCAACGTCCAGGAAGGCGGCGAAATCATCTACACCGCTCGGGTTACCAACCCAACCGGCACCGAGATGAAAGTCACCCTCAGCAATGGTGAAACCATCACCATCGGCAAGGGCCAGACCGAAGGCTCGATCACCGTCCCGGCTCCGCAGAACACCGTTTACGTTGATGGCGACAATGTCAGCGTCACCATCACCGGCACCACCGGCGGCGACTTCGAGAAGCTCGAAACCAGTTCGACTCCTGCAGTAACTGCGGTTAGCGACAGTGTTGATACTTCGACTGTCACCCTGACCGCCACGCCAAGCGCTACTGAGGGTGGCGTCGTCACCTACACCGCTTCGGTTTCGGCTCCAGTCACCGGCTCGAATCTGGTCATCAACCTGGCCAATGGTCAGAGCATCACGATTCTCGTCAATCAGAGCTCCGGCTCGGTCGATTTCATCGCACCGAACAACGTGCTGAACACCAACACACCGCTGACCAACAGCATCACCGGCGTGACCGGCGGCAACTACGAACACCTGGAAACCGCAGGTGCTCCGAGCACCGTCGTGACCGACGATCCAACCCGTCTGGACACCACCGGCCTGACCCTTTCCGCCACCGGCAACGTCCAGGAAGGCGGCGAAATCATCTATACCGCTCGGGTCACCAACCCAACCGGTACCGAGATGAAGGTCACCTTGAGCAATGGTGAGACCATCACCATTGGCAAAGGCCAGACTGAAGGTTCGATCACTGTTCCTGCGCCGCAGAACACGGTGTATGTGGATGGCGACAATGTCAGCGTCACCATCACCGGTACCACTGGCGGCGACTTCGAGAAGCTGGAAACCAGTTCGACTCCAGCCGTCACTGCGGTTAGTGACAGTGTTGATACGTCGACTGTCACCCTGACGGCCACGCCAAGCGCTGCCGAAGGCGGCGTGGTCACGTACACCGCCAGCGTTACTGCTCCAGTGACCGGCACCGCACTGGTCATCAGCCTGGCTAACGGCCAGTCGATCACCATTCCGGTGAATGCCACCAGCGCCTCGGTGGACTTCATTGCACCGAACAATGTGCTCAACACCAACACCGCGCTGACCAACAGCATCACCGGCGTAACCGGCGGCAACTACGAACACCTGGAAACCGCCGGTGCTCCGACCACCGTCGTCACCGACGATCCAGCACGTCTGGACACCACCGGTCTGACCCTGAGCGCCACCGGAAACGTCCAGGAAGGCGGCGAAATCATCTACACCGCTCGGGTTACCAACCCAACCGGCACCGAGATGAAGGTCACCCTGAGCAACGGTGAAACCATCACCATTGGCAAGGGCCTGACCGAAGGTTCGATTACCGTCCCTGCTCCGCAAAACACCGTTTACGTTGATGGCGACAACATCAGCGTCACCATCACCGGCACCACTGGCGGTGACTTCGAGAAGCTGGAAACCAGCTCAACGCCAGCCGTTACGGCTGTCTCTGATTCGGTCGACACCAGTACCGTGACTCTCACCGCCACGCCAAGTGCGGTTGAGGGCGGCGTAGTGACCTACACCGCCAGCGTCACCGCTCCGGTCACCGGCACCGCACTGGTTATTTCGTTGGCTAACGGTCAGTCGATCACCATCCCAGTGAACGCCACCAGCGCCTCGGTGGACTTCATTGCCCCGAACAATGTGCTCAACACCAACACCGCGCTGACCAACAGCATCACCGGCGTCACGGGTGGCAACTACGAACACTTGGAAACCGCTGGCACCCCGAGCACCGTCGTCACCGATGATCCAGCACGCCTGGACACCACCGGCCTGACCCTGAGCGCCACCGGCAACGTCCAGGAAGGCGGCGAAATCATCTACACCGCCCGGGTCACCAACCCGACCGGCACCGAGATGAAAGTCACCCTGAGCAATGGTGAGACCATCACCATCGGCAAGGGCCAGACCGAAGGCAGCATTACTGTTCCTGCGCCGCAGAACACCGTTTACGTTGATGGCGACAACGTCAGCGTGACCATCACCGGCACCACTGGTGGTGATTTTGAGAAGCTGGAAACCAGCTCGACGCCAGCCGTTACGGCCGTTTCTGATTCGGTTGACACCAGCACCGTGACTCTCACCGCCACACCAAGTGCGGTTGAGGGCGGCGTAGTGACCTACACCGCGTCGGTGACTGCTCCGGTAACCGGTACGGCTTTGGTGATTTCGTTGGCCAACGGCCAGTCGATCACCATTCCGGTGAACTCCACCAGCGCTTCGGTGGACTTCATCGCACCGAACAACGTGCTCAACACCAACACCCCGCTGACCAACAGCATCACCGGCGTGACCGGCGGCAACTACGAACACCTGGAAACCGCCGGTGCTCCGACCACCGTAGTGACCGACGACCCAACCCGTCTGGACGCCACCGGCCTGACCCTTTCCGCCACCGGCAATGTCCAGGAAGGCGGCGAGATCATCTACACCGCCCGGGTCACCAACCCGACCGGTACCGAGATGAAGGTCACCTTGAGCAACGGTGAAACCATCACCATTGGCAAGGGCCAAACCGAAGGCTCGATCACCGTCCCAGCTCCGCAGAACACTGTGTATGTCGATGGTGACAATGTCAGCGTGACCATCACGGGTACCACCGGCGGTGACTTCGAGAAGCTGGAAACCAGCACCACTCCGGCCGTTACGGCCGTTTCTGATTCGGTCGATACCAGCACCGTGACTCTCACCGCCACACCAAGTGCGGCTGAGGGTGGTGTAGTCACCTACACCGCCAGCGTCACCGCGCCGGTGACTGGCACTGCACTGGTCATCAGCCTGGCTAACGGCCAGTCGATCACTATTCCAGTCAACGCCACCAGCGCGTCGGTCGACTTCATCGCACCGAACAACGTGCTGAACACCAACACGCCGCTGACCAACAGCATCACGGGCGTCACCGGCGGCAACTACGAGCACCTGGAAACCGCGGGCACCCCGACCACCGTCGTGACCGACGATCCAACCCGTCTGGACACCACCGGCCTGACCCTTTCCGCCACCGGCAACGTCCAGGAAGGCGGCGAAATCATCTACACCGCTCGGGTTACCAACCCAACCGGCACCGAGATGAAGGTCACCCTCAGCAATGGTGAAACCATCACCATCGGCAAGGGCCAGACTGAAGGTTCGATCACCGTTCCGGCTCCACAGAACACTGTGTATGTGGACGGCGACAACGTCAGTGTGACCATTACCGGTACCACCGGCGGCGACTTCGAGAAGCTCGAAACCAGTTCGACTCCAGCAGTAACTGCGGTTAGCGACACCGTTGATACGTCGACTGTCACCCTGACCGCCACCCCAAGCGTGGCCGAGGGTGGAGTAGTCACCTACACCGCCACCGTCAGCGCTCCAGTGACCTTGGCCCCGCTGGTCATCACCCTGGCCAACAACCAGACCATCACCATCGACGTCGGCCAGACCGTCGGTACGGTCAACTTCACCGCACCAAACAACGTCTACGCCACCAACGCGGCACTGACCAACAGCATCACCAACGTCTCCGGTGGCAACTACGAGAAACTGGTCACCGCCGGTACCCCGTCCACCACCGTGACGGACAACCCGAGCAACCTCGACACCACCAACGTCACCCTGACCGCAACCAACAGCGTCAACGAAGGCGGCCAGATCACCTACACCGCCAAGGTCAGCAACCCGACCGACAGCGCGATGACGGTGAACCTGAGCAACGGCTCAAGCATCACCATCGCCAAGGGCGCGACCGAAGGCACTGTCACCGTCGATGCACCGCGCAACAGCGTCTACCTCGACGCCGGCAACGTCAGCGCGACCATCACCGGTACCACTGGCGGCAACTTCGAGAAGCTGAATGTCAGCACTACGCCGGCGGTCACTGCCGTAACCGACACCGTCGACACCAGCACCGTAACCCTGACCGCCACCCCAAGCGTGGCCGAGGGCGGCGTGGTCACCTACACCGCCACCGTCAGCGCTCCAGTGACCTTGGCCCCGCTGGTCATCACCCTGGCCAACAACCAGACCATCACCATCGACGTCGGCCAGACCGTCGGTACGGTCAACTTCACCGCACCAAACAACGTCTACGCCACCAACGCGGCACTGACCAACAGCATCACCAACGTCTCCGGTGGCAACTACGAGAAACTGGTCACCGCCGGTACCCCGTCCACCACCGTGACGGACAACCCGAGCAACCTCGACACCACCAACGTCACCCTGACCGCAACCAACAGCGTCAACGAAGGCGGCCAGATCACCTACACCGCCAAGGTCAACAACCCGACCGACAGCGCGATGACGGTGAGCCTGAGCAACGGCTCCAGCATCACCATCGCCAAGGGCGCGACCGAAGGTACCGTCACCGTCGATGCACCACGCAACAGCGTCTATGTCGACGCCACCAACGTCAGCGCGAGCATCACCGGCACCACTGGCGGGAACTTCGAGAAGCTGAATGTCAGCACTACGCCGGCGGTCACTGCCGTAACCGATACCGTCGATACCAGCACCGTAACCCTGACCGCCACGCCAAGCGTGGCCGAGGGCGGCGTGGTCACCTACACCGCCACCGTCAGCGCCCCGGTCACCGTGGCTCCGCTGGTGATCAACCTGGCCAACAACCTGATGATCACCATCGCCATCGGTGCCACCGTCGGCACGGTGACCTTGGTTGCGCCGAACAATGTGTACGCCACCAACTCGTCGCTGAGCACCAGCATCAGCAGTGTCAGCGGCGGCAACTACGAGAAGCTGGTCACCGCCGGCACGCCGGTGACCACCGTCACCGACAACCCGGCGAACCTCGACACCACCAACGTCACCCTGACCGCGACCAACAGCGTCAACGAAGGCGGCCAGATCACCTACACCGCCAAGGTCAGCAACCCGACCGACAGCGCGATGACGGTGAACCTGAGCAACGGCTCCAGCATCACCATCGCCAAGGGCGCCACCGAAGGCACCGTTACCGTCGATGCACCACGCAACAGCGTCTACATCGACGCCGGCAACGTCAGCGCGACCATCACCGGTACCACTGGCGGGAACTTCGAGAAGCTGAATATCAGCACTACGCCGGCAGTCACTGCCGTAACCGATACCGTCGATACCAGCACCGTGACCCTGACCGCCACCCCAAGCGTGGCCGAGGGCGGCGTGGTCACCTACACCGCCACCGTCAGCGCCCCGGTCACCGTGGCTCCGCTGGTGATCAACCTGGCCAACAACCTGATGATCACCATCGCCATCGGTGCCACCGTCGGCACGGTGACCTTGGTTGCGCCGAACAATGTGTACGCCACCAACTCGTCACTGAGCACCAGCATCAGCAGTGTCAGCGGCGGCAACTACGAGAAGCTGGTCACCGCCGGCACGCCGGTGACCACGGTCACCGACAACCCGGCGAACCTCGACACCACCAACGTCACACTGACCGCGACCAACAGCGTCAACGAAGGCGGCCAGATCACCTACACCGCCAAGGTCAACAACCCGACCGACAGCGCGATGACGGTGAATCTGAGCAACGGCTCGAGCATCACCATCGCCAAGGGCGCGACCGAAGGCACTGTCACCGTCGATGCGCCGCGCAACAGCGTCTATGTCGACGCCACCAACGTCAGCGCGACCATCACCGGCACCACTGGCGGCAACTTCGAGAAGCTGAATGTCAGCACCACGCCGGCGGTCACTGCCGTAACCGATACCGTCGATACCAGCACCGTGACCCTGACCGCCACGCCAAACGTGGCCGAAGGCGGCGTAGTGACCTACACCGCTACCGTCAGCGCTCCAGTGACCTTGGCTCCACTGGTAATCACCCTGGCCAACAACCAGACCATCACCATCGCGGTCGGCCAGACCGTGGGCACGGTCAACTTCACCGCACCGAACAACGTCTACACCGCCAACCCGACGCTGACCAACAGCATCACCGGGGTCAGCGGCGGCAACTACGAGAAGCTCGACGCCACCGGCACCACCAGCACCACGATCACCGATGGCCCGATCGACACCACCAACGTCACCCTGACCGCCACCGCCTCGGTCGCCGAGGGTGGCCAGTACAGCTATACCGCGACCTTGACCAACCTGGCGGCATCGCCGGTCACCGTGACCCTGTCCAACGGACTGACCATCGTCATTCCGAAGGACGCACTGTCCGCCACGATCCTCGTCAATGCCCCGACCGATACGCCGTACATCGATGCCGGCAGCACCAGCGCGAAGATCACCGGGGCCAGCGGCGGCGGCTTCGAGAACCTGACGTTCGGCACCAACACCGTGATCACCCAGATCACCGACACCGTCACGCCGACCACGGTGAGCATCACCGGCACCACGTCGGTGGCCGAAGGCGGCACCGCGACCTACACGATCAACCTGAGCAACCCGTCGCAGTCCGCGGTCACGGTGAAACTGAGCTACTCGGGAACCGCCGCCAACGGCAGCGACTACACCGGGACCACCACCGTGACCATCCCGGCCGGCGCCAGCAAGGTCGACTTCAGCATCCCGACCATCAAGGACGCCGTCACCGAAGGCACCGAACAGTTCACCGTCAAGGTCGACTCGGCCAGCGGCGGCAACTTCGAGAGCCTGGTGGTCAGCGGTACCGCCGGCAGCGTGACGACGCAGATCTTCGAACCGGCACCGATCCTCGACCTGGACGGCAACAATTCCAGCGGCAAGACCGGCGCGGACTACCAGGTGACCTTCACCGAAGGCCAGCCAGGCACCGGTGTGTCGATCGGCGATGTCGACCTGAGCATCACCGATATCGACAGCACCAACCTGACCGGCGCCACCGTCACCCTGACCAACCGCCTGGCGGGCGACGCGCTGAACCTCGGCAACAGCGTCAACGGCATCAGCATCAACGCCGTCAACACCAACGACAAAGTGGTGCTGACCCTGAGCGGCAACGCGAGCATCGCCGACTACATCCAGCGCCTGAAGAACATTACCTTCATCAACACCAGCGACGATCCGAGCAGCACGCCACGGACCATCACCGTGACGGTCACCGACGGGGTGAACACCTCCAACGTCGCCACCACCACGGTCAACGTGGTGCCGGTGAACGATGCGCCAACGGCTGCCGGCGGCGAGATCACCGGCACCGAGGACACCGATCTGGCCCTGACCTGGACCAGCCTCGGCGTCAGCGACCTGGACAACGCCGCCAGCGCGCTGGGCATCACCATCACCCAGCTGCCGGTCAATGGCACCCTGCAGTACAAGGACGGTGCGACCTGGAAGACCCTCACCGCGGCCGACGCCGGCAAGGTCTTCAGCAAGGCCGATATCGATGCGGGCAACCTCAAGTTCGTGCCTCTGGCCAACCAGTCGGGCATCACCGCCAACGGCGGCACCGGCGTGGGCAACCAGCAGGCCGACTACGCGCAGCTCAAGTACAAGCCGTATGACGGCCAGGCGCTGGGCAACGAAGCCACGCTGAAGATCGACATCACCCCGGTCGCCGACAAACCGACCCTGACCATCGGCAGCAATGCCGTGGCCTCGATCGGCCTGACCAAAGAGATCTACACCGGTCTCTCGGGCCTGGGCACCAACGGCAACGGCGCCGATGCCGCGACCCTGAAGTCGGTGATCGATGCGGCGGCGGGCAAGGCGCAATCCACCGCCATCGCCACCAACGTGACGGCGGCGGATGTCACCGCGGGCATCGCCTCGAAGACCTCGGGCCTGATGTACATGGAAGCCGGCAGCACCTACAAGTTCACCGGCGTCGGCGATGACAGCCTGGCGGTGGTCGTGGGCGGCCGGGACGTGGCCAGCACCACCTGGGGCGCCGGTGGCCAGCTCAACGGCACCTTCACCCCGGCCAAGAGCGGCTACTACACCGTCGAGATCTACCACTACAACCAGGCCGGTCCGGGCAGCTACGACGTCAACGTGTCGGTCAATGGCGCCGCGGCCATCGACGTCAGCCAGGTCGGCACCGCGCTGTACCCGACCGCCGCCGCGCTGGCCGCGGCCGGCGTGACCGTCGCCGACTTCCACGGCAGCAACGGCAAGGGCTACTACGACGGCTACAAACTCAACGAGGGCGGCGAGAACGGCACCGTCAAGCTGGTCGGCATCAGCGCGGCGCTGACCGATACCGACGGTTCGGAAACCCTGAGCGTCAAGCTCGGCGGCATTCCGGTCGGCTCGGTGATCAGCGACAACGCCGGGCACAGCGTCACCGTGGGCGCTACCGCGGTGGACGTCAGCGGCTGGAACCTGAACAACCTCAGCATCAAGCCGCCGGCGTACTACAGCGGTACCTTCAACGTCGCGGTCAGCGCCACCTCGACCGAGACCATCAATGGCAGCTCGGTCTCGACGCCGGACACCATCAAGGTCACCGTCTACGGCGATACCTATGCCGTGGCGACCAACGCAACGGCCGAAAGCGACACCTGGACCGGCACCGACGGCAACGACATCATCGCCGCCGACATCAACGGCCTGCATGTGGTCGCCGGACAGAGCTACAACCTGGCGTTCATCGTCGACACCTCCGGCAGTATGAAGTCGGACGGCGTGGACGCGGCGCAGAAGGCCCTGCAGTCGGTGTTCACGACCCTGTCCAACAGCGTCCAGGGCGCGTCCTCGGGCACGGTGAACATTCTCCTGGTGGACTTCGCCACCCAGGTCAAATCCACCGTGTCGGTCAACCTGGGCGACAGCGGCGCCCTGCAGACCCTGAAGAACGCCCTGACGACGATGTCGTCCGGCGGCGGCACCAACTACGAGGACGCCTTCAAGACCACGGCCAACTGGTTCCAGAACCTGGTCAGCGCCGGCAATACCGGGAAGAACCAGACGTTCTTCATCACCGACGGCGAGCCGACCTACTACCAGAGCGGCGAGCGCGACAACCCGACGCTGGTCAAGGGCAGCGGTTCCAAGGCCGAGATCACCATGGACAACTACCTGACGTCGATCGGCTACAAGCTCGGCCAGGTGGTCAACGTCAACGTCGACAGCAACAACAGGCTGACGATCGACAGCAGCGGCAACCTGAACCTGTACAAGAACGGCAACTACTACTCGTCGCTGAGCGGCACCCTGCACGCCCAGGGCGACGGCACCTACGAGCTGTCGAGCCTGGCCGGCCAGGGCAACTACGCCGACTCCGACACCATCAGCAACTCGAAGAGCGCGTTCGCCGTGCTCAAGGCGCTGTCACCGACCGTGGAGGCCATCGGCATCAACAGCGGCGTCGACGTCAACGACCTGAAACCGTACGACTCCGACGGAGTGCCGCAGACCAACATCGACCCGAGCAACCTGGCCAACGCCATCCTCGGCCACACCGAAGCGACCCTGCCGGGCAACGACACGGTCAATGCCAACGACGGCAACGACATCGTGTTCGGTGACCTGATCATGTTCTCGACGGTATCGGGCAACGGGGTGGAAGCCCTGCAGAGCTACGTCGCGAAACAGACCGGGCTGGACGCCAGCGCGGTCGACAGCAAGACCATGCACCAGTACATCACCGAGCATGTCAGCGAGTTCGACGTCTCGCGCACCAGCGATGGCGACGACAAGCTGTATGGCGGCCAGGGCAACGACATCCTCTTCGGCCAGGGCGGCAACGACCTGCTCGACGGCGGTGCCGGCAACGACATGCTGCTCGGTGGCAGCGGCAATGACACCCTGCTCGGCGGTGAGGGCAACGACCTGCTGTTCGGCGGCAAGGGCAACGACACCCTGACCGGCGGCAGTGGCGCCGACACCTTCATCTGGAAGGCCGGCGACACCGGCAACGACATCATCAAGGACTTCAAGGCGGCCGAAGGCGACCGTCTCGACCTGAGCGACCTGCTCCAGGGCGAGAAGGCCAGCACCATCGACAACTACCTGAAGATCACCACGGCGAATGGCGATTCGACCCTGCAGGTCAGCAGCGAAGGCAAGCTCAACGCCGCGGGCGGTATCGCCAACGCCGACGTGACGATCAAACTGGAGGGGGTGAACTGGTCCAACACCACGATCAATTCGTTGATCAGCGGTGCCGACCCGACCATCAAGATCGACCACAACAACAGCTGATGACGGGAATCGCGCCAGCCTCTTCGGGGGCTGGTGCGGGCCGTGGTCTTTGCCTGGCCGTCAGCGGCGGCGCATACTCGTGCGCCGCCGGCTCGCAGCGGCTGGTCGAGGACTGCGGGCGCCCCGACAAGCCCGTGCCCAAAAGTACGACAAGCAGTCCACAGCAACGTGGCAACGGCGTAGCCATTTCCGATACAGGGCCTATTCTCTGAAGGCGACTATGGATTCACATTCTCGAGGAAACCCCATGTTCTACGTGCAACGCGATGCCGAGGGCCAACTGCTGCGGGTCGAGGCGGCCGCCTTTGCCGAAGCCACGGAAATTCTCCCGGCCGATCATGCCGAGGTGCTGGAGTGGTTCGCCGACGATGTCGTGGAAAACAGCCTCAAGCAGCTCAAGCAGAGCGACCTGGACATGATCCGGGTACTGGAGGACCTGATCGAAGTCCTGACCACCAAAGGCGTGATCAGCATCACCGACCTGCCCCCCGGCGCCCAGGCCAAATTGCTCAACCGCAATACCGCACGCGCCGCGCTCGGTGGCCTGAACAACCTGATCGACGACGAAGAGGTCGGCGGTCTGATCTGAACCCTGTCGGCCTCGCCAACGAGGCCGGGTTCACGCCCAGGGTGCCGGCTCGCCCACCAGCCGGCCCTGCACGCCCTGGATCTGCATCTCTTGCAGCACCTGCAACTCCCCTTCGGTTTCCACGCGCTCGGCGATCAGCGGCAGGTCGATGCTGTGCGCCGCGCGCTGCACCGCCTCGATGAACAGGCGTTTGTGCTGCTCCTGATCGATGGCACGGATGTAGCTGCCGTCGATCTTCAGGTAGGCCAGCCCCAGGTGGGCGAGGTTGCCGATCATGCTGAAGCGTCCCCCGAAGTGCTGCAGGCTCAGACTGAAACCGAGGACGCGCAGGCGTCGGGTCAGTTGCTCCAGCACGGCCTGTTCCGGCAATTGTTCCTCGGCGATCTCCAGGGTCAGGCGCGGACCGAGCACGGCATGCTGGGCCAGCAGCTCGAACACGCGCTGCTGGCTCGCCGGGTCGACCACCGTGGTCGCCGACAGGTTCAGCGCCAGCGCCTGGTCGTGCCCGTGCATCTGCTTGAGGACCTTCTCCAGCATCACCAGGTCGAGCCGACTCGACCAGCCGAAGCGCTCCAGCGCCGGCAGGAAGCGGCCCGCGGCGATGGTCTCGCCGTTGTCGTCGACCAACCGCGACAGAACCTTGTAGTGCAGTACGCGGTCCAGCTGATTGCAGTCCACCACCGGCTGGAAGAACAACCGGAAGCGGCCCTGGTTCAGCGCCTCGTCCAGCAGGTTGTGCCACTGCCGGTGGGTATCGCTGGCCTGGGACGCAGAACCCTGCTCCAGGCATACCCAGGACGGCTCCGGCTGGCTCTGCGCCCGCGCCAGCGCCTCGTCGGCCAGTTGCAGCAGGGCTTTCGGCTCGTCACCGGGGCTGAAAGGCGCCAGGCCGATGCAGACCGACGGGGTGACATCGGAAATACCGCGCAGGCCGACTTCCAGGGCCTGGGCCAGGGCGATGGCATCGTCATGGGTCATGCCCGGCGCCAGCACGGCGAACTCGCCACCGCGACTGCGGGTGATCAGGTTGTTGGTTTCCGGGTAGGCGGAACAGATGCGCTGCAGTTGCTGACCCACCGCCCGCAGCAACTGGTCGGTGCGCTGACCGCCGAGACGCTGGTTCAGACCGGCCAGGTCCTGCACCCGCAACAGCAGCAGGTAGCCTTCGCGGGCCTCCTCCAGATTGCTCACCCGGGCATTCAGCTGCATCTCGAAATAGCGCCGGTTGGCCAGGCCCGTGAGGCTGTCCTGATAGGACTCGACCCGCAGCTTCTCGCTGCGCTCGGCCTGCTCCTGATACAGCGCCTTGAGCTTCTCGACCATCTGGTTCATGGCCTGCACCACGCGGCGCAGCTCCGGGGTACGCGGCAGGTCCGGCAGGCTGAGGAACTCGCGACGGGCAATGGCGTGGGACTGCTCGACCATGTAGTCCAGCGGCTTCAGTTGCCGCCGCAGCAACAGGGCGCCGGCCACCGCGCTGAGGCCACCGCACAGCAGCAGCCAGCCAAGGCTGCCGAGGGCGCTCTGCCACAGCTTGGCGAGGGCGAACATCGGGTGACTGACCACCTCGACCCGCGCCGCCTGCTGCCAACCGCGCATGACGATGGCGTCACCACCGGCCGCCTCCAGGCCGATCAGCTGGATGAACCATTGCGGCACGCCACCCGGATCAGGATCGGCGTGACGCTCGACCAGCAAGGCGCTGGAACCGAGATCGACGACACGGATGCTGGCGTAGTAGCCGCTGTCGAAGATCGAACTGACCAACAGCTCGACCATCGCCGGGTCGTCCAGGTTCGGCGTCAGCGACAGCGCCAGCGCCGTGGCGGCATCCTGGGCGTGGGAGCGCAGCTGGTTGACGTACTGGCTGCGCGAGCTTTCCAGGCTGACCATGAAACTGCCACTGAAAGCGACCACCAGAAACAGGCAGATGGCGAGCAACAATTGTTTGAACAGTGACATCGGAGCTCCTCAGTAAACCGGCTCGGCAGGGAATCCTTCCGCCTGCATTTTCTTTAACAGATCTTGCCAGCGCGACAAGCGCTTGGTGTCGCCCACTTTCTTGTTGCCCGCCGCGCCGGTCAGCCACAGGCCCTCGCCATTGAAGGCGTAGACCGGCAGCAGATCGGTGCGTTGGCTGGCCGGCTTGATCGCGTCGATCAGGCTGTCGAGGACCAGGGGCATGGCGTCAGGACTTGAATAGTAGGTCAGGACCATGTGCGCGCGGTTCTGGCGCAGTGCCTTGACGTAGGTGATGCGCAATTTGTCGGCGGGAATGCCGAGACGACGCAGGCTGAAGTACTTGGCGATGGCGTAGTCCTCGCAATCCCCGGCACCTTTGATCAGCGACTGGATCGGTGTGGCCCAGTAATCGACTTCGTGCCACAGGTCAATGTCCTCTTCATAGCGCAACTGGCGGTTGAAGAACTGATTGACCACCTGCAGACGCTCCGCCTCGCCGAGCTGCTTCTGCGTCGCCAGCAATTGCTGCCAGGCATCGATGCGCTGCTGGCCAGCACCCAGCGGGCCATACAGGGCCGCGGCCTTGCGGCTGATCTGGGAGAAATCCCAGTCGGCACGCAACCCGCCCAGCAGCGCCAGGCCAAGCAACAAGGCCAGCGACGCCCGGCGCAGGAGCAGATGAAGAGTCCAACGTATCGCCAAGGCGAACTGTCCGCGAAATCACTGGGAACGCCGATGGTGCCGCCAGCCCTGTGAAAAAACAATGGCACAGGACAATCACTGCGATATCACCGCGCCCTGACGCCCGACAATCGGTTGACGCGCCCTTCATCACGACGCTTTCCTTCGTTCTAAAGTTCATTCACGATTAGCACCGCATTCAGCGGCAGGCGCCTCACGGCGTAGGGCGAAACGGTTCCGCCACCGATGGCCCGCCCGGTTTGACAAGGATCGACTCCCTCACTAGCTTGATTGGATCCAATCGAGCACCGAATTGCAGGACAACATCAGCGTGGCCGGAAAAACCAAACTCCTGAGCAACATCCTGGGTGACGAACAGGTGCCCGCGCACCTGGCGCGAAGCGTGATCGAAGAACGTTTGCGCAGTGCCATTCTGGATGGCCGCCTGGCGCCGGGCATGGCCCTGCGACAGCAGGAGCTGGCAACGCTGTTCGGGGTCAGTCGCATGCCGGTTCGCGAAGCGTTGCGCCAACTGGAGGCGCAATCCCTGCTCGAAGTGGTGCCGCACAAGGGCGCGGTGGTGGCGCCGCTGATCGGCGAAGACGCGGTCGATACCTACGAGCTGCGGGTCATGCTGGAAACCGAGGCACTGCGCCAGTCCATTCCGCTGCTGGGCCCCGACGACATCGCCCTGGCTCGCAGCTATATCCACCAGCTGGAAAACGAAACCCGCCATTCCGAGATCGGCCGACTGAACCGGCTGTTCCACATGACCCTGTACAGCAAGGCGAACAACACCAAGCTGCTGCGCCTGATCGACAACGAACTGCTGCAGGAAGAGCGCTTCCTGCGCTTCCACCTGTCCTCCATGGGCCTGGGCAAGCTGACCCAGGACGATCACAACGGCCTCACCGACGCCGCCAACGACAAGGACATCGAACAGGCCGTGGTCATCCTGCACCGCCACCTGAACAACGCGATGAGGACCATCCGCGACTACCTGAGCCGCAAGGACAAGTAAGTCTCGTCGCCCGCTATCGAGCCTGCCGCACTGGCAGGTCTGCCTCTCTCCCGCCCTTCGCAGCCTACACGGCCATCGTCGAGCCATGACAGCCATGGCGTTTTCTGCACACTCTAACGGCAGCAAGTGACCGGTTGGTCGGCTGCGGCAACGCCCCTCACTTGCCAGTCCGCCACCAGTAGAAGGAGCCATGCACCGGGCGAGGGCCGCCAGCGATCAACCGCCCCCGATATTTCAGAACGATCGACTTGCCCATTGGAAAGTGCCCGGGGTGAGGCATTCACTCATGAACCGATTACTTTGGTTGCAAATAGCCGAAGCGGGCAACTTCATTCAAATAAAACAACTTCAACTTGTTTTATCAACTAAACACATGCCAGAGAAAAGACCCACACAAATATATCCACAAAACCACTTGCGGATAACTTTGAAGTTGCCTTAGCTTCAAAACGCCGGCAGCCATTTCGCCAACAGCGGGACAGCCAGCACTGTAAACACTTCTCCAAGAGCCTCGCGGCAGAGCATTCGCCGGTTATTTCTCGAAGGCCGGCACTCGCCCGAAATAAAGTTACGGCAACTAACGCCTGTTGTACCGGCATGAACTTCTGCAACCACTCGATCAGCAAAGGAACTTGCAATGAATCCTCTCCAAGCACTGTTGCATGAAAAGAAAAGCGAACTGGCGAAGCATCCAATCTTTGCCGAAATAGATTCGCTTCCGGTATTGCGCCGCTTCATGGAAACCCATGTCTACGCTGTCTGGGATTTCATGTCCCTGACCAAGCGCCTGCAGCAGGAACTGACCTGTATCCAGCTACCCTGGCTACCGCCGAAGGACCCGAAGGCCGCTCGCCTGATCAACGAGATCGTGCTCGGCGAGGAGTCGGACGACCGCCTCGACCACGATCACTACAGCCACTTCGAGCTGTATCTGGATGCCATGCGCGAGGTCGGCGCCTGTACGGCCAGTGTCGAACGTTTCGTCGCCCTGCAACGCGACGGCCTGCACCATCGCGCCGCCCTCACCAGCGCCGGGGCCAGCGAGGCGGCGCGGCATTTCGTCGAACAGACCCTGGACATCGCGCTCAATGCCCCGGCCCATGCCGTCGCAGCGGCCTTCCTGCACGGTCGCGAGAGCGTCATCCCAACCATGTTCCAGCGCATCCTCGACGACTGGGGCATCACCGGCAGCCAGGCACCGACCTTTCGCTACTACCTGCAGCGGCATATCGAAGTGGACTCCGAAGACCATGGCCCGGCGGCCGGACAACTGCTGGCGCGTCTGGTCGGCGACGACCCACAACGCGAACGCGAGGTGTACGAAGCCGCCATCGCCGCGGTGGAGAGCCGCCTGGCGTTCTGGGATCGCCTGCGGGTGTCCATGCACCAGGAAATTGCCGAGGTCAACGTATGAACGATCTCGACTACCAATCCTTCGCCGAGGCCTGGGAGGGTCGGGCAACCATCCGCACCCGGCCAAGACGCCTGGTGGAAGACGACCAGCGGCTGATCTTCCCGCTGAGTCGCCAGTCGCTGGTGCTCACCGCCACGTTCCAGCGCGAATGCCCGCATCTGTGCGATTTCGTCCTGGTCCAGAGCCTCTACAAGTTCATCAATGACGTGGTGATCTTCGAGACCGAGATCGTTGACCGCACCGCCCGCGCGATCGCCAAGGACCGCTTCGCCGTGCGCTTTCCTTTCGCCTGCCGCTACGACGCCATGACCGTGGTGGTCGACGAGGACTATCACGCCCTGGTGGCCATGGATTTCATGCAGCAGACCGTCGCGCTCACAGGCGTTCAACCGCTGGCGCTGCCACGGGAAATCGAGCTTAGCCGGGCCATTCCCGCCGCCCTGAGCCTGGCCCCGGAGCACCTGCGTGACGCGGTGGAGCTGATCTGCGTGGGCATCGCCGAGAACACCCTGACCAACGATGTCGCCGCGTTCGCCCGCGATGACAGCGTGAAGGGTTCGATCAAGGGACTGATGGCCGACCACCTGCTCGACGAAGGGCGTCACTCGACCTTCTGGGCACGGCTGACCCGCATCTACTGGAGCCAGGCATCCGCCCAGGACCGGCAGTGCATTGCCGGGATCCTGCCGGTGTTCCTGCGGCACTACCTGACCAGCGAGATTCAGCAAGCCTTCGACCTGCAACTGATCGACGCCCTGGACGTGCCACCCGCGGTCACGGCGGCGCTGCGCGCGGAGGCGAGCGGGATGGACTGGCCGATCGGTCCCCGCCACCCCTTGCTGGGCAACATCCTGCGCTTCTTCCGTAACAGCTCGTTGCTCGACACGCCCTGCGTACAAGAGGCGCTGATCGACTACCTGCCCTTATCGAGGACCGCGCCATGAGACGCCTGGATATCCTGCTGGCGGGAAACAGCCCGGCGCTCGGCCAGTTGTTCGAAGAACTGGAGCAACATGGCCATACGCTGCATCACGCGAAGGCAACTCAAGAACTGACTGCACATCCCTCGACCCGTCCGGACCTGGTGATCGAGGACGGCAGTGTCGATCTGCCGGACCTCGGTGCCGGTATCGTCCTCAGCCTGCGGGTGGGAAGCGGGGACACGCTTGTCGCCGAACTGCCCGAAGTGGAGTTGCTGTACTGGGCCGGCAGCGCACGGGCGCAAAGGCTGATCGACCGACAGCCACTGGAGAAGGAGGCATCAGGCAACGGCCAGGAACTGCGTATGACCGCATTAAGTGCTCTGCGGGAACGCGTGGCCTTGCATGTCAGTCGTTTCTCACGCAATCCCGAGCATTTCCGCGAGCGCGAGACCATCGGGCCAATGTGTCAGGCCCATGAACATTCCCTGCCCTGGCTGGAGCGACTGGCCTGGTTGCATCGCTTCAACCGCGATGCGCAAGACGGCTTGCTGCAGGCCAGCGAATCAGCGCTGATCGAGCGCCTGGAGCAGAGCCTGGCGCGGCACGCGCGACTACCGGCGCTGAATATCCAGGGACGCCGGATCAGCTACGCGCAACTGCAAGGGCAGGCCTTGGCGATTCAGGCGCAGTTGCTACCCTTGCTGTCCTCGGACAGGCCATTGGTGGCCGTGTGCCTGCCGAAGTCCCCGGCGCTCTATGCGAGCCTGCTGGCGGTACTGGGCTGCAGCGCGGTGTACCTGCCACTGGATCCCGCCACTCCGTCCGAACGCCTGGCGTTCATTCTGAAAAACGCCGGGGCGGCGCTGTTGATTCATGACGGACGGATCC
The DNA here is from genome assembly GCF_900188455.1 of Pseudomonas japonica. GTDB lineage: Bacteria > Pseudomonadota > Gammaproteobacteria > Pseudomonadales > Pseudomonadaceae > Aquipseudomonas > Aquipseudomonas japonica. The sequence continues at coordinate 22,500 of NZ_FZOL01000043.1, forward strand.
GCGAATGGGACAGGTCGATTCCCGATCTGGACCTGAGTCAGCTTCCCGAACCCGTCGCGGCGCCGTCGACGAGGCTGCTACGCCGACTTCCCGGCGCGGATGAGCCCTGCGTCGCGATCTATACCTCGGGCACCACCGGCCAGCCCAAGGGCGTGTTGCTCAGCCAGCGCAACCTCAGTCATTTCCAGGTCTGGTACAGCGGCCATGTGCAACTGACTGCGCAAAGCCGCGTACTGCAGTTTTCCACGATCAACTTCGATGCCTCGCTACTGGATATCCTGCCGACCTGGGTTGCCGGGGCGGAACTGGTGGTTCCGGATGAGGAGCAACGCCGCGATCCGGCGCGCCTGGAAGCCCTGATCCGCGAACAGGAAGTCAGCCATGCCTTTCTGCCGCCAGCCCTGCTCAGCCTGCTGAAGCTGGAGGGCACTGGCCTCGAACACCTGGTCAGCGGTGGTGACGTCTGCGAACCGGACGTGATCGAGCGCCTGGCCGGCCGCTGTCGCTTCCACAATATCTATGGGCCGACCGAAACCACCGTACTGGCTACCACGCGGGTATTCGCCAACGGAGACAACCCACGCAACCTTGGCACACCCATCAGCAATGCCCGCGTTTTTCTCCTCGACGAGGCGCTGCAACCGGTGCCGGAACGCAGTGTCGGCGAGCTGTATATCGGCGGTCCTGGTGTCGGCCTGGGTTATCTGAACAATCCCGAGCTGAGCCGCGAGCGCTTCATCTCGCTGGAACTGCCGGATGGCGAGTGCCTGCGCCTGTATCGCAGCGGCGACCTGGGCCAATGGACCGCCGACGGCATCGAGATCTGTGGACGGCGCGACAATCAGGTGAAGATCCGCGGCTTCCGCGTCGAACCGGAAGAGATCGAGCACTGTTTGCGTGCCAGCCGTTTGTTCGCCCAGGTCGTCGTGGTGATCGACGAACAACGCCGCGTGCTGAGCTTTCTCGCCCAACCGCGCCAGACCGCAGCCCTCGAGCGGCTCCGCGCCCATGCCGAGCAGAACCTGCCCGACTACATGCGCCCCCTGCTCTATCAGGAGCTGCCGCAGATGCCCTGCACGGCCAACGGCAAGGTCGACCGGCGCGCCTTGCTCAGCCTGCCGGTTACCCTTGCCGGCGCGCGACAACGACTGGCGCCGGCCAATGCCCTGGAAGAACGCTTGCTGACGCTGTGGAGCGAACTGCTGGAGTTGCCCGCGGAGGATATTTCCACCGACGACAGTTTCTTCAATCTGGGTGGGCACTCGATTCTGCTGTCGCGCCTGCTGCTGGCACTGCGCGACGGCTTCGGCCGCGGCATTTCCATCAATCGCTTTATCGAGACGCCGACCTTGCAGCGTCTGTCCGCCCTCCTCAGCGGTGAGACCACCACGGTCGGGGCGCTGCATCCCCAGGCATTGAGCGACGCCGACCGGGCACTGGAACTGCGTGTGCTGCCGCTGGAGCAGCTGGGAGATGTGCACAGGGTGATCGTCACCGGGGCCAACAGCTTTCTTGGTGTGCATATCGTCGAGGCGCTGCTGGCTTGGGGGGCGAGCGAAGTGGCTTGCCTGGTGCGGCGTGGAGAGGGCGTTGGCGCCGCCGAGCGCTTTGCCCGGGCACTGAGCGACAACCGTATCGGCGCTCTGGACTGGCGCCGTGTCCGGGTCCTGGAAGCCGATTTGCGCATGCCCAGATTCGGGTTGAGCGACACCGAGTACGAAGACCTCGATCGTCGTTTTGGCTCGCTCGTGCACAACGCGGCGCAGGTCAATCACGTACTGGATTATCCGGCGCTGGCCGCGGACAACGTAGAACCGCTGTTCGAATGCCTGCGCCTGTGCGAAGGACGCAGCAAGAAGATCTTCAACTTCGTCTCGACGCTCTCCGCCTGCAGCGCCAGGGATGCGCAAGGCCGGGTGCTCGAACAACCGCCGGCGGCAACCCCGCCGCTCTACATTCGCAACGGCTACAACCTCAGCAAGTGGGTCGGCGAGCGCATCCTGCAACGGGCACGGGAACAGGGGGTACGGGTCAATCTGTTCAGACCCGGGAACATCACCTTCGACAGCCGCAGTGGGGTCTCACAGCCTCACAAGAATCGTCTGATGCTGATGCTCAAGGGTTCGCTGCAATTGGGACAGGTGCCAGCCCTGGACCTGGAGTTCGACCTGATGCCGGTGGACTTCCTGGCTCGCTTCATCGCCTTTCACGCCAGCCGACACCACCCCGCGCAAGCGGTCTTCAACCTGCATAACCCACAGCCATTGCGCTGGGCGGGGTATGTCGAGGCGTTCCGCAAGGATGGCCGGGCATTCGAACTGGTCAGCGTCGCGCAATGGCAGCACGCGCTGCAGCGGGTTGATCGCGATAACGCACTGTTCGAGGTGCTCGGCTTTTACCTCGACGGCTTCGAGGAAGACATCGGCGACACCACACTCATCGACCACGCCAATGCGCGGGAAGGCGTACAGCGCATGGGCGAAGACTATCCCGAGAAAAGTCCGGCACTACTGGAGCGCGGCCGCCAATACCTGCGGGAAATCCGTTTCATCTGATTCACCACCCAGAGGAACAACATCATGCAAGTACTGAAACCCGATACCCTGATCCGCAATCCGCAAGGCTGCCTGGTCGTCTCTCAGGTCGACATCGCCGCGGAGGCCGCCAACGTCTGGAACATCGTCGGCAACTTCGCCGGCTTCGCGGTGTTCATCCCTGCACTCAGCCATATCGAGATGACCGGCAGCGGTGTTCGTTCGATTCGCAAGAAGTTCTTCAAGGACAACAACTTTGTCATCGAGCAGTTGAACTCCCGGGACGACAAGGCGATGAGCATGACCTGGAGCCTGATCCACACCAGCCTGAACATCGGCAATCTGTGGGCGGCCATGGAAGTGAAGAGTCTGGGCGAAGGCCACAGCCGGGCGGTCTGGACCATCCAGGCTGAGCCCTATGAAGGCGGACCGGAGGCGCTACCCGGATTCCAGGCGTTTCTGCAGACGTTCGCCGATGACGCCATGAACAACGTGCGCAATCTGCTGAGCTGAACCCCAGAAAGACAAAACCCCTGTCTGCGATGCAGACAGGGGTTCTGGAATTGAATCTTGACGATGACCTACTCTCACATGGAGAAGCTCCACACTACCATCGGCGATGCGTCGTTTCACTGCTGAGTTCGGGATGGGATCAGGTGGTTCCAACGCTCTATGGTCGTCAAGAAATTCTGTGTGCCGGTCCGTCGTCGAGACAGATCCAGCGAAATTCTTGGTACTTCTACTTAAAGACAAAACCCCTACCTGCATCAGCAGATAGGGGTTTCGGAATTGAATCTTGACGATGACCTACTCTCACATGGAGAAGCTCCACACTACCAT
>NZ_FZOL01000011.1 GCF_900188455.1 Pseudomonas japonica
GTTGTGCAGGCGCCAGGCCACGGCATGCGGGATATGGAAGAACAGTTCCCAGAAGTAGCGACCGTTGGCGCCATGGAAGTCCATCAACTGCTTGATCCCCTCCGCCGGCAACGCCGTCTCCTCGATGTGCTGGGTATCCCAGCTGAGCAGGGCATCCACCGACACCATTGCCCGGGCCACCAGTTCCTTGGCGAACAGGGTATTCAGGCGCACGTAGCGCAGGCCTTTCAGGCCCAGACTCTCCAAGTCGAGAAAATGCCCGCCACGGCTGGTGACCAGCAGCGGGGCCGCGGGAACGGACGGCGGAAACGTGACGTCGTAATGATTTACGGACTCAAGCCCTACCTCCGGGAAGCCAAGGGACACCACTATCGGCTCGCTGCCATCCACGGTCAGCGTCTTCACGTCGGTTTCCAGCTTGCCGTTGAACTGGCGCCTGTACACCCGACGCCAGGGCTCCTCTCCTTCCTGGTATATGGTCAGGACGAAATCCGACGTGTACGGGTATTCGTAGCCCAGCACAAGATTCGAGCGTCCATATATGCGGACATGCGGCCCGTTGTCATCGAGCCCCATGCTGCAGCTCAGAAAAATCCTGTTGTTGAGCTGGCCGACGACAGCATACTTGCCGCTCGGGTTGTTGCGGACCTGCACGTGCATCGGCGCATCGGTCGCCAGCGGGTGCTGCAAGCCATTCGGGGGTTCGATGAAGTGGTAGATACCGCTGACGATCCGCTCGATCAGGGTGCCATCGCCGCCGTCCTTTTCCACCATCCCCTGGAACAGCACGTTGAACCGCAGATCCAGGGCCAGCCCCTCGGCGGTGAGCCCACTGACGCTGGTAAAACCGATGACGATCTTCTTCGCCTGCGGATCGGCTTCATTGACGAAGGCAACCAGGCGGGGGTTCCGAATTACGCCGTCCTGCTCCAGCCGGTAACTCATCGGCACCGACCAGGTGCCTTCCAGCGAGCGGTATGCCAGCTTCACCGTGTAGCACCGGACTTCCTCCTGCAGCCCCGGTAACTCGGCGCGCGCCGCGGGCACCGGACGCTGCTCGCGATGCTGCTCGACCCAGACCGCATACAGGCGGCCGTCCAGCACCAGCGGACGCATGAGCACCACGTCGTGCCCCTTGGGCACCTCCACCGGCATCCATTCGTCCCAGGCGGTGGGGCTCAGGTAGTCGTCGTCCTCGGCACGCGCCGCCTCCGGGTCGTCGAAATACACCGCGACCTTGCGCCAGAACCAGGCCCGCGGTTCGACGTTCTCGCGGCCGATGAAGTAGTAGTCGGCCTTGCGAAAATCCAGGCCGTCGATGTAGCCGCTGATGATCTGCAGGTTGCTGATGCGCTCGAAGCGGTCCAGGTAATGCACCAGCGCCCGTTGCACCGAATCCTTGGAGATGCGGCTCTGATCGGTATTGCCGATGAACTCGCGAAAGGCCTCGGTCTGCTTCAGGCGCAGGCTCGGCACCAGGTAGTTTTCCGGATAGTCGCGCAGCTTCTGGTTGGCGCCCCACACCGAATACTCGCTCTTGGCGACGCGCCACTGCTCCTGCTCGCGGCCTTCGAGCATGCCCAGGTAGCCAGGCTCCATGCCGTTGAAGATGGCGTGGATGTACTGCTGCAAGCTCGCCATGCCCATGGCGATACGGCTGGTATCGACCTGGGCGCTGACCTGGTTGTCGATCAGGAGGAATTCGTAGAGGTCCTGCTCGGTGACCAGGCCGCGGGCACCTTCGACCGGGTGCTGTGGGACGATCTGGCCGAGGTAGTAGGCGACCAGCGCGTCGCGGTGGTCTTCGGCGAGGGTGGCGAAGAGCGGGTTCATGAGTCTTCTCCCTTGGACATGTCTTCGGTTACATCGGTATAGTTTTTGCCGATCAGCCAGACAATTTCGTTTTCGGGCTTGTCATACAAGCCGACCGTCAGGACAGCCGGCAACTTAGGTCTCCCCATTCCAGCTGAGGCCGTGAACCCTTCAGGTGCGGTGGGGAATGTGGCCGTGTAGCCGTACTGGCTACATCTGAAGCTGAGACCCCACTGGTGATCCACATGACTGAACAACCGGCCTTCCCGGCGGATGAAGTGGGCCGCCCCCGTGATCCGGTCTTCCGTCAGCGATGTGACACTTACCGTGATGACCGCCATTTCCCAGACCCGCAAATCCAGGGTCCTGTAGAAATCAGCGAGGCCAATCGGCAGGGCAGCCGTGGTCTTGGCTGCCGATTGGCGGGTGTCGATCTCGACATGGGTACGTCCTTCCCCATCGGTTACCCCCGCACTCCGGAACTCGACACCATTGACCAGGCTCCTGCCCACCAGCAGCGACACTCCCGCAATCGGCCCTTCGGCATCGTGCAGTTCCAGGGTGCAGCGAGAGACCCCTCCCTGATCGACGACGAAATCGTTGTAGTGATGAAAGATCCCTGAGTCCTCGACCGCCACCAGCGTCAACGTGGCATCGCTGATGATCCGTTCCGCCGTAAAGGTATTCGACCCCGCGAACTGCACACGTTTTTCCAGATCGCCAATTGCCTGGAAAGTGCAGCGTGACCCGATCTTCCCGGCGTCTCCATTGAACGCTGGCGCATACAGCCAGAGCGGGTCTTCCCCGTGGGTCGTCAGCGGCACCTCGACCGGTTCGCTGGCACCGTCCAGGGTCAGCCGCAGGGTCCGATGACCCTCGCGCAAGCTGGGCGGCAGCGTGCCATTGCGCCGTTTCAGGCGCCCGGACAGTCCGGCAGTGGTCGCGGAAGCGGCAGGGCCGCGGAAGAAATGCAGCTCGCTCTTCTCCAGATCCAGCAGATAGCGCAGGCCTACCCAGATGTTCAGCGTGGTACCGAGGTTGGAGGTCACGTGCAGGCGCATGTGGTTGTTGGAGGGATCGCTGTTGGGCAGGAACGCCGCGTTCGTGCAGTCGATCCTGAGGGTGACCTTGCCGTCGGCGTCGCAATGGAGGGTTTCGCCAAGAGGCGGGTCGAACACCACACCCAGCGCGACGGGATCCGCGTAGTCATCCAGGGTCAAGGTCAGGCGAGCGCCATCGTCGCCCACTCCGTCGATGCGCTCGGCAAAGACCAGCAGGTCGGAAGACAGCCCGGGGTCGACCGCGAATATCACCCTTTCGGCGTCCGCCAGCACGATACCGGGGCTGTCCGGTCCTGGCTGCGCACGCAAGCGGGTGTGGGGCACCACCACCTGCACCTTGAAATCGAACTGTTCACCTTCCTTCACCCCACGCACGGTGATGAGATGCTCTCCCAGATCCTCCTCACGGAAGAATCGCTGGTAGCCTGCCGAGCCATCCGCGCTGGTGTAGGTCGTGGCCAGCAATTCTTCTCCTGCCCACCAGGTCACCGGATAACCCGCCGCCGCCGGCTCCAGTCGCACCGAGAAGGTTGCCGGGCGGGCCTGATGCAGACCGAAGTACTGCTCGGCGGGCTCCATCTCCACCAGGGTCGGCAACTGATGAACCGTGGTCCGCGCCGACGACAGCGGCTTGAGGTCCTTGTGGGCGAACCGGGCGTTGATGGTCAGCGTCACTTCGCCCGGTTCGGCGGCCAGGTAGGTGATGACCGCGATGCCGTCGGCGTTGCTGATGCTGCGGTCCGGCTCTTCGACGAAGCTGCCGAAGTCCGCCGACCACAGCACAGTCACGGTGCGCTGCGGACTGCCGTCGAGGTTGACCACGCGACATCTTGCGGTGGTGGGCTGGCCGGCAGCGACCGGTCCATCGAAACGCACGTACTGGAAGTACAGTTGTTCGAGGAAGGTCACCGGATCGAAGCTTTCCTGTTCGCCGTTGATCGGCAGCTCCGCCATCACCGTCGCCACCCCGGACGACAGGCTGCGCAGGCGCGCACTGGCGAAGCCTTCGCCATCGGTGCGGGTCTGCGGGCGCTCGAAGATACCCAGGTCGGTGCTCCACTGCACGATCTGGTCACGCCCCGGGTTGCCGTGATCGTCGAACACTCGCAGGTGGAAATCGACGCTGTCGAGATTGCCCGCCAGTGCCTCGTCGGGCTGGCGCACGGGTTCGGAGATGTACAGCGATTCCAGATCGCAGTCGATATGGACCAGCGGTGCGAGGATCTGCCGGTCGAGGCCGAAACGGGCGATCACCTGTGCCGCGCCCATCTCCTCCCCGGCCTGCAGGTCGATCCAGACCTGGCCATTGACGTCGGTGCTGCTGGACGACGGTGCGTCCAGGCGTGACAGGTTGGTCTCCCAGGCCACGCTGATGTTGGCCAGCGGCTCGCCGAGAAAGTTCTTCACGGTCAGCAGGCAACGGGCCTTGGCGTCCGTACGCGCCACCAGGCGCTGGGTATCCACCACGATCCACGACGTCTCGCTCTGGCCCAGTTCGCCCTGGATCGGTACGGTCGGTGCTTCGAGCGCTGCGGTGAGGCTGCTCAAGGCACCTTCGGCGGCCGAACGATAGACTTCGCGGCTGCTGTTGCCGCGCAGCGCGCCCAGTTCCACGGCTGCGGCGGTACCCAGTTGCAGGGTTTCGCAGGCCAGGCGCACACGCACCAGATGATCCATCTGCCGCACGCTGGAGATCAGGCCATTGCCGCTGATCTCCAGCGCGGTTTCGAGAATGTCGCGGATGCCGAAGCCGGTGAACTGGGTGATCTTGCCGGCGGCATCCTCGCGGATCAGACGCAGGTCTTCCTCGCTGAGGTCCGGCGGCAGGTCCGCGACCAGCTTGAGGTAGTCCAGCAACGCCTGTTCGGCCTGGCGGGTGAACTCCAGCAGATGGCGGTACTGCACCAGCAGGTGCAACTGGGTGAAGGTGATGTCCGTGGCAGGCTCGTCGCCGCCAGCGCCCTCGAACCACTCGCGATGTTGCCACCAGCAGCGCAGGGCCAGCGGACTGAGCGCCAGGCGTTCGGCGATGAGCATGCGCCGGGTCAGGCGCGCGAGCAGCGCCAGGATATCGTCGCCAACCGGGATAGGCAGGAGGTCATTGCCATCGAACAGCCGCAACACCTCTTCAAGCAACTGGTAGCTGCTGCCGTCCGCCCAGCCGAGCAGTTCCTGGCTCAGCTCGGCGCTGCCGCCGAACAGGTTGGCCAGCGCCTCCCAGACCAGGCTGCGCTGCGCCGAGCGCGCGTCCATCACCAACTGGAAGACCCGCACCAGCACGCCAGGACCGTCGGGCAGCTCAAGGTCGGCGACGATGACCTCGATCCGCGCACGCAATGCCGCCTCATAGGCGACATCGTCGGGATCCTCGCCGCGCTCGAGGATCAGCCCCGCCGGCGAGACGAACAGCTTCAGTTGCTGCAGCCAGTCGATCTCGACAGGCACATCGACACCGGCTTTCATCGGGATGCCGGCATCGCGAAAGCTCGCCTCGCTGAGGATCGCCGGCGGCACGCGCCCGGCGATCTGCCGCAGCAGGTCCAGCTCGCGCTCGCTGGCCGCGGCCACCGGGGCCAGCGGCATCAGTTGCTGGTACAGCCAGGCGACGTCGAGGGCGTTGTCGCGCAGCCATTGCACGGTATCGGCCAAGGCCTGCACCACGCTGAGGGTATCGCTGAGTTCACTGTGCTGATGCACGACCAGGCGGGTCGTCACCAGGCACGAGACGTACTGGTGGCCGCGCTCGCCCATCAGCTGCAGCAGGGCCAGCGCCTCGACGCTGCTCAAGCCCAGCCAGGCGGGCAGACGCACCAGGCGGTAGAACGCCGAGACCACGGCGTGTGACCAGTACAGGCTGTCTTCATCCTCGCCTGCGGTTTTCGCCGGTTGCCGGGACTGGGCGATATAGCGGGCGAGGTACAGATAGGTCTCGAAGTTGATGCCCAGCGCACTGCACAAGTGGTGGATCCTGCGGTACTGCGCATCGTTTTTCGGAACGATGCTGAACACACTGTCATCCAGCACCAGCGGCTCGCTGAACAGCGTCGGATCATTGAACACCCGGTCGAACTGCGGGACCGCGCTGCCCCGGGCATACAGGGCGACACCGCTCAGCAGCGCGGCAAAGTCCTCGGCGCTGACCTTGAAATCGCGGCGCAGGCGACGGAACAGCCCCAGGGCCCGCAGGGTGTTCTCGCTGATCTCGCGGCCGCGACCGGCCTCGCCGTGCTCGGCCTGCAGGGCCGCAGCGACGATCAGGTCGGCGTCGGCAAAAGGCAGTTCGACCCAGCGCGCCAGGCGGATCATGCGCTGCATGCGGTCGAAGTGATCGGCCTTCCAGTCGCTCAGGGCATGCTCGCCATCGACGCTGACAATGCCGATGCCAGGCTCGGTGCCGGCGTTGATATACACCGAGCCGAAGCGGGCCGGCGTCGGCGCCGCGAGTCCCGGCACATTGGGCGACGCCACCGGCGCATGGCGCTCGATGGAGAACAGCGATTCGACGCCGTCCTGGTCCAGTCCGGTGCGCAGGCAGAAGGCGCTCAGCGGCAGCAACTCTTCGGCTTTCGTCACGCCGTAGTGGCGCTGGTAGAAACCGCTCTGCAAGGTGTGCAGCGACTCACGCAGCCCGCTGCGCGGGTTTACCCGTACCTGCACCGAACGCGCACTGACCCGCCGCGCAGCGCGAGGGAAATACGCCGCTTCGAGCAGCAGCGCGCGTTGCTCCGGTCCGATCGCCATGTCCAGTTGCAGCGCCTCGTCGGAACGCGGCGAATGCAGCCCGCCGCGACAGAAATACGGGAAGTCCGGATCGAGCTGGCGAATCAGCTCGCCCAGGCTGTAGCCCTTGCGCTGGAGAATGGCGTTGATCTGCGACATGTAGCGTTCGAACGGCAGGCCGAACGGATAACGCGCCAGCAGCAGCGCATCGTCCACCGTGAGGCTTTTCTGGTTGTGGTCGTCGAGGTGCTTGCGCGCCGCGCGCTCGAGGATTTCGTTGACGATGCCGATGGTCGGTTCGACCCGCTCCAGGCTGTGGTTGTCGAGCATCAACGTGGCCAGGTCGGGACGCCGCGCGGCGAGAAAGACCGGCTTGCCCTCCTCCTGGTTGGCCTGCGGCTCGATGACCTGGGTCACCCACTGGAACAGTGCGGTCAGGTAGGCGGCTGGCGAGGTGGTGGCCTCGATCGCGTCGGGCGGGCAGTTGTCGCCCCAGTTGGGATTGAACTGGCTGTCGAAGGTCGGCCCTTCCAGCAGGGCGCGCAGACCGGTGCGCCAGGGCGGGCTGGGGATCTCGACCTGGGCGGTCAAGCGCTGCTCGCGATAGTGCCGCGCCGCCAGCACCGCCAGGGCCGTGGCGCGCTGGTGCACCCTGTGTGCCTCGTCGCCGTCGAGCCCGGGAACCCGCTTCATCAGGGCCTCGACGCCGCCTCTGGCGATCTCGAACGCCGAGCCCAGGCCGGCCTGCAAGAGTTGCCCGGCCTGGCCGGGGCGGGTGGCGATACGGGTCAGGGAATCGCTTTCGGGTGCCGTTCTGCGCCGGGCCATGAACAGGATCTCCATCGACTGTGGCGACACTTGCGGCCGCCGGTTCGATGAAGCTAAACAGCCCTGTGAGTTCCCGCTACTGACAGAAATACCAGGTAGGGCCTGAAACCCGCATGGCTACGGGCTTGCGGGTTCTACCCAGGCTCGCTGACCACGCGGTTGCGGCCAGCCTGCTTGGCGGCGTACATCAACTCGTCGGCACGCTTGAGGGCCTCGGCGCTGTCAGCGCCGGCAACGCAGCGGGCCACGCCCAGCGACACGCTGACATGCCCGACCGGCTCCAGCCGCGTCGCTTCCACCTGCCGGCGCAGGCGCTCGGCCACTTCGCCGGCCGCGGCGATCGTGGTGTCCGGCAGCAGCAGGAGAAATTCCTCGCCGCCCAGGCGAAACGCCAGGTCGCCCTCCCGCGAACACTCGCGCAACACCCCGGCCAGCCGCGCCAGCACCTCATCGCCGACATCGTGGCCATGGCTGTCGTTGATCGCCTTGAAGTGATCGATGTCCAGGGCGATCGCCGCGAACGGCCGGGCCTGCCCATCGATCACCCGCAGCGCGTCGGCCAGCGCGCGACGATTGAGCAACCCGGTCAGCGGGTCGGTCTGCGCCTGCAGGTTGAGATGGCCCATGCGCTCCTGCATCACGTTGATCCCGCGCAGCAAGGCGCGCTTGATATGGTCGGCCTCGAAATACCAGGCGCGCACCCGGCGAATGCGTTCCGGCGAGCTGCTGGCGTTCATCGCGTTGGCGTTGTCCGCCAGTTGGCGCAGCGGTCGGGTGATCAGGCGGGTCATCCACCAGATGCCGACCAGCCCGAGCAGGCCGACCGGCGCGGTGCCCCAGAGCATCTGCCACATCAGGCGGTCCAGCGGCGCCACGGTGTCGCGGTAGGGTTTCTGCGAGACCACGCCCCAGCGGGTCAGGGGAATGCTGGCGTAGCCGGCGAGCATTTCCACACCTTGGGAGTTGGTCACCTGCATGGCTCCGCTCGCGCCCGCGAGCAACTGGTCCACCGCCGGATTCGCCCCGACCACGCTGCCGACCCGGTCGAACTGCGGGTGATAGAGCAGGCGGCGATTGTTGTCGACCACGTAGCTCAGGGTGCCGTCGCGGTAGAAGTGGTTGCTGATCAGGGTGTGCAGGATGCCCTTTTCGCGCAGGTACAAGGCACCACCGACGAAGCCCAGGTAGCGCTTGTCGGCATCGAACACCGGGTGGGAGACGAACACCACCAGGTTGCCGGTGCTGGAGGTATAGGCATCGCTGATCAACGGCGCGCGGCTGTTCAGCGCGTGTTCGGCGCCGCTGGAGGTCAGGGCCTGGCCGTCGTGCAACAGCGACGGCGGCCAGGCCGCGAGGACATGACCGCTGGCATCGACGATGGTGATCGCATTGAAGCCCTGGTCCTGCTCCTGGATGCGCCGGGCTTCGGCGTGCAGCAGACGCGGGTTGCTGAAGTCACGGCTCATCTGCGCGACGCTGTAGGCCAGTTGCTGCTGCGACGACAGCAGAAAAGCCTCGATGCTCGACGCCACCTTGGCCGCGTAGGCGCGGTTGGCTTCCAGGGCGTTGTCCACCAGCACCTGATGCTGCACCTTGCGCGCCGCGTAGAAACTGTTGGCCAGGGTCACCCCGGCGGTGACCAGGGCGAACAGCAGGATGATCTTGCGCAGGTCGATGTGCTTGAAGGTCATTGGGCCCTTTCCCAAGCGAAGTCCTCAGAACGATAGAACAATTGTTGTAGGAGATATCCGCGAACCGGCTACGACAGCGAAAATCGCCAGCAGTTGCCGCCAGGCCTTGTCAGCCTTTTCCCATACTCAGGGCGGGAGAACTTCCCTTCCCCGGGGAAGCCATCAGCAGACTGTCCGACAATTCAACAACATGACGCCGGGTTCACAATCCGCTGTCATTGTCCCGTCGGCCTTGGCGCAATTGACATCAGATAGCCATCAACCATTCTTGATCCCGCGACCGCACCCAGGGACCGGGAGCCGGGATGCGCCGTCGGGCGTGGTCGCCTTGCCAACCCATGATCCAAGGAGAGTTTCATGTCCGGAACGACCAATACCATCGACGTGCTGCTGATCGTCGACGCTGACAACCTGCTGAGCACCGGGGATGTCGCCGGCTCGGTGTCGCTGCTGGTACAGCGCAATCTGGTGGACCCGAACGCCACAGGCAACCAGCAGGACGGCGGCAATGAACTGTGGTTCGACGTCAAGCGCGGCGACAACGTGCGCTGGCGTGCCACCACCCTGTCGCGCAACTTCGATACCACCGCGCTGATCACCGACGTCATCCAGGGCGACCCCAACCAGGGCGGCCACTATGACGGGCAGATCTCGACCCCGAGCTACCTGCCGTTCTACGACGTGCCGGTGGCTTACCTCGAAGGCACCAACCCGCTGAAGGTCGGCTCCAACGCGGTGACCGTCACCGTATGGCAGGCCACCGCGGAAAAACCGGGGAAACTCTGGTATCAGATCCAGTTCTCCCTGCTCAACCAGGAAACCCAGCAAGTCGGCGGCCCTTACATCTGGGACCCGTACATCACTGTCAACAACTGATCCTGCTGAAACGGCTCACCCCACGGCATACGCCAGGGTGAGCCATTGCACCAAGGTCGCGCCCCTCCCCTGCAACATTTTGTTCAAACCAACGGGCCAATTGATTATGCTGGCGGGCTTATGCCATGGCGCATCGCCACATCGACAAGTACCCGCCCATGAAAGTATTCATCGTCCTGCTGTTCGTCGTTTCAATCGCCTACGTGCATTTTCGCGGTCGCGTGCGGCACAAGATCACCCGCCAGCTGGGTGACCACTCCAGCTTCCTGGCGCCGGTCAATGCCTTCCTCTATCTGTTCTCCAGGCTGCCGGCCAAACCGTACCTGCCGACCGAGTCGTTCCCGGAGCTCAAGCCCCTGCAGGACAACTGGCGGGAGATCCGCGAGGAAGCCCTGCAACTGCTGCATGTCGGCGAGATCAAGAGCTCGCAGAACTACGACGATGTCGGCTTCAACTCGTTCTTCAAGAGTGGCTGGAAGCGCTTCTACCTGAAGTGGTACGGCGAGAGTCACCCTTCGGCGATGAAACTCTGCCCGCGCACCACCGAACTGCTGCAGAGCATCGGCACGGTCAAGGCGGCGATGTTCGCCACCCTGCCGCCGGGTTCGAAGCTGGTGCGCCACCGCGATCCGTATGCCGGTTCGTACCGTTATCACCTGGGCCTGGACACGCCGAACGACGAAGCCTGCTACATCTGCGTGGATGGCGAGAACTACCACTGGCGGGATGGCGAGGCGGTGATGTTCGACGAGACCTACATCCACTACGCCGCCAACCAGACCGAGCACAACCGGGTCATCCTGTTCTGCGACGTCGAGCGGCCGTTGAAGTACCGCTGGGCGACCGCGTTCAACCGCTGGTTCAGTGCCAATGTCATGGCCGCCGCCGCGGCACCGAACGATGCCGGGGACAAGACCGGCGGGATCAACCGGCTGTTCACCCGCATCTACAAGATCCGCGAGCGCGGCAAGGCCCTGAAGAAGCGCAACCGGGCGCGTTACTACGCCGAGAAATGGGCGGTGGTGGCGGCGATTGCGCTGGTGTTCATCTATATCTGATGTTCAGGGTGGGGCCGCCAGGTGCCTGTCTTGAGTGTTGTAGCGCCTGTGAGATCGAGCGCCGCCCGCGCGGCGCATCGCGAGCGCGCTCGCTCCTACATTTTTTGCAACGTACCTATGCCTGACAGGCCATGGTTGACCGCCTTGTATGCACGACGCGGTATCGCGTCGACCCCAACCGCTTCCTCGCGATAAATCGCCAAGCGCCAAAGGCTGGCAACGCCGCTCTCACAGGCCATGGCACGTTGCAACAAATGTAGGAGCGAGCGCGCTCGCGATGCGCCGCGCGGGCGGCGCTCGATCTTGAGAGCACCGCAAGCCTTAAGACAGGCCCCTACCAGCGCCCCCCTATTTGAAGATCGTCAACACAATCCGCACATCCTCCTCCCCGACATTGCGAAACCAGTGCTCGCAATCCCCGCGCACCGTCGCCGTGTCCCCTTCGCGCAACACCACCACCTGATCCCCGGCATTCACCTCCAGCGTTCCGGCGATGATGTGGAAAATCTCCCGCGACCCGCTCTTGTGCGGCGAGAACTTCGCCGATGAAGCCCCTGGCGGCACGGTATAGGACAACAGTTCCAGATCCGGCCCGGGCCGCGCCAGGGCCAGCCTGACGATCCCGGTCTCGGCGTCGACGAAGCGCAGGTTCTCCCCCGCCCGGGTCACCTCCGTCGGCGCCTGCTCGATCAGTTCGGACAATTCGCAGCCCAGCCCGCGGGCGATGGCCAGGGCATTGCGCAGGCTCGGGCTCAACATCCCGCGTTCCAGGCGCGACAGCGCCGCCGCCGACACCCCGCTGTTCTGCGCCAGTTGGTCCAGGGTCACCCCCAGTTGCAGGCGCCGCTGGCGTACCGCGGTGCCGAACAGGTCCTGCTCGGTTTGCTCGTCTGTGTCTCTCATGTTGTTCCTGTCATCTTGCAAATTGCTTATCCGCAAATATAATTGCGAAAAAGCAAATGTCGAGTCCATGAAATGAATGCCCTTCTCGCCGCATCCCCCGTGTTTTCCTCGATCCTCGCCCTCGGGCTCGGCATCCGCTCGCTGCACGCGGCGCTGCTGGGGGTGCTGGCTGCGCTGTTGGCGACCATTATTGCCTTTCCGCTGGGTGCAGCGGAAATCGGCGTAGCCGCGCTCAAGTGGCTGCCGCTGGTGGTCGAGGTGGTCCTGATCGTCGGTGGTGGGCTGCTGATGTCCGAGGTGCTGCGTCACGCCGGGGCGCAGGCGGCGCTGGCCAACTGGATCAAGGGCCGCGCCGGCACCGGTGTCGGCGCGGTGCTGCTGGTGGTGCATGGCATCACGCCGTTCGCCGAGTCGGTGACCGGTTTCGGCATCGGCGTGACCATCGGCATCCCGCTGCTGGTGTTCATGGGCCTGCCGGGGCGGCATGCCGCGCTGATCGGTCTGCTCGGCCTGTGCGCGGTGCCCTGGGGTTCGATGGGACCGGGCACGATGATCGCCGCGGGCCTGGCCGGCCTGCGTTTCGATGAACTGGGCGTAGCCTCGGCGGCGCTGAGCATCCTGCCGTTCGCGGTCAACGGTTGCGTCGCCGCGTGGCTGGTCAGCCAGCCGGGCCAGCGCCCGCGGGCAATGCTCCTGGCCCTGGGCTCGGCGCTGATCCTGACCCTCGCGGTAGGCCTGTCGAACCTGGCCTTCGGTACCGCGCCGGCCGGGGCACTGGGCAGCGTGGCGATCATCTGCCTGCACCTGCTGCGTGGCGCCAAGACTGGCGAGGCGCTGCTGCCCATCGGCCGGCGTGCCCTGCAGGCGTACGGACTGCTGCTCGGCGGTGTCCTGGTGGCCGGTAGCGTGGTGCGTTTCAGCGGGCTCTCCGAGGCCTGGCACTACGTCGCCTCGCCGGCCCTGTGGCTGTTCGTCGCGGCGCTCTGGTTCAGCGCCGGGCGCCCGCCCGCCGAGCCCCTGGCGCGGGCCTGGAGCGCCTGGTTGCAGGTCGCGCCGGTGACCGCACTGTTCATCGTCATGGGCATCGTCATGGCGGTCAGCGGCACCGCGGCCTATCTCGCTCGATTGCTCGCGGAAATCGGATCCGGCTACCTGGCGATCTCGCCCTTCGTCGGCGCCCTGGGCGGATTCGTCACCGGTTCCAGCAGCGGCTCCAACGCCATGTTCGCCGCGACCCAGGCGGAGATCGCCCGCTCGCTCGGGGCGAACCTGCTGCTGTTCATGGCCACCCACAACGTCGCCGCGGCGATCTCCATCCTCGCCTCGCCGGGCAAGATCGAAATGGCCCTGCAGCTGGCTGGCGACGCGGCGACACAGCGCCGCTGGGTGCAGCGCATGGCCATCGCCGTGGTCCTGTGCAGCGCCGGGCTGATGGCGCTGGTCAACGTGCTGGCCGGCCGCTGGTTCTAAAGCACTAGCGGCTCAGGCCCAACGACCATTGGCGCGGTGCGCGTCGAGCGACTAGCTTCACTGTTCGATCGATCGCAACCCAACGAGGTGAACACGATGAGCATGATGGACTGGGATGGTTACCGTAAGCAGTTGATGGCCGGCATCGGCGATCTGAAACAGCTCTCCCCCGACACCGTGGCGGGCTACATGACCGCCAGTGGCGCGGGGGCCAAGACCAATCACCTGGATGCCAAGACCCGTGAGCTGATTTCCCTGGCGGTGGCCGTCACAACCCGCTGCGACGGCTGCATCGCCGTGCATTCGCAGCAGGCGGTCAAACATGGCGCGACCCGCGAGGAAATCGCCGAAGCGCTGGGCGTGGCCGTGGCGATGAATGCTGGTGCGGCGCTGGTGTATTCGGCGCGGGCGCTGGATGCGGTGGGCAAGGCTGGCGAGTAGGTTCTGGCGGGGGGCTGGTAGGAGATGGTGTCAAGGCTGCCAGGTGCTCGCCGTGACCAATGCAGCGCCCTTGAGATCGAGCGCCGTCCGCGCGGCGCATCGCTGTGCATGGCGACATCCTTCTAGCGCCCTCAAGATCGAGCGCCGTCCACACGGCGCTTCGCGAGCAAGCTCGCTCCCACAGTTTGTTGCAACGAACCTATGTCTGTCAGGCCATGGTTGACCGCCTTGTTGGTTCGACTCGATATCCAGGTCGAGCGCAATGGCCTCTCTGCTGACACCAGTCATGCACCAAGGCTGACAACCCCAATCCCACAGGCCATGGCGCGTTGCAACAAACTGTGGGAGCGAGCTTGCTCGCGAAGCGCCGTGCGGACGGCGCTCGATCTTGAGAGCGCTGCAAAAACTCAAGACAGGCACCTGAAGACTCAAGACAGCCACCTGACAGCCTTGATGCAAAAACCCCATCCACTAGAATGCCCCCCACCCCGCCACAACGAAGAATCCCCCCATGCTGCAGATCCGCCCGATGACCGCCGCCGACTTCGACCGTTTCTGGCCCACCTTCCAGGCCATCATCGCGGCCCGGGAAACCTACGCCTACGACCCCGCCATGACCCAGGACCAGGCTCGCCAGCTCTGGCTCGACGCCCCCCTGCACACCCTGGTCGCCGAGGAACACGGCGAACTGCTCGGCGCCTACTTTCTCAAGGCCAACGCCGCCGGCCCCGGCAGCCATGTCGGCAACTGCGGCTATATGGTCAGCGAAGCCGCCCGCGGCCGCGGGATCGCCCGGCAGATGTGCGAGCACTCCCAGCAACTGGCCCGCGCCTGCGGCTTCCTCGCCCTGCAGTTCAACTCGGTGGTGGCCAGCAACGAGGTCGCCGTCGCCCTGTGGAGCAAGCTCGGCTTCGAAACCGTCGGTCGCCTGCCCAAGGCCTACCGCCACGGCCGCCTCGGTCTGGTCGACTGCCTGGTGATGTACAAGTGGCTGGGCGAGCCCGAGCAGCCGAAGCTGATCGGCCGCAAGAACATCGAGGCCGTGGTCTCGCGCCGCCGCGGCCGCTGACATGGAACAGCGCATGCTGCGCGATGCCTTCGCCGGCCTCAGCGTGTTCTTCGCCGTCGCCGAGGAACGCAGCTTCACCCGGGCCGCGGCGCGCCTGGGACTGTCGCAGACCGCCGTGAGCCACTCGGTGCGCACCCTCGAAACCCGCCTTGGCGTACGCCTGCTGTCGCGCAACTCGCGCAGCGTGGTTCCCACCGAGGCCGGCGAACGCCTGCTGCGCAACGTCGCGCCGCAGATGGCGCAGATCGATGCCGAACTGGCCGCCCTCGACGAACTGCGCGACCGCCCCACCGGCACCCTGCGCATCACCGCCTCCGACCACGCCGTGCGTTCGGTGCTGATGGGCAAGCTCAAACGCTTCCTGCCGCAATACCCGGGAATCAAGGTGGAGATCTCCACCGAAAACGCCCTGGTGGACATTGTCGCCGAACGCTTCGATGCCGGCGTGCGCCTGGGCGACTCCCTGGCCCAGGACATGATCGCCGTGCGCATCGCCGCGGACATGCGTTTCGCCCTGGTCGCCACCCGCACCTGGCTGGCCAGCCATCCCGCGCCGCAGTCGCCAGAGGAGCTGGTGCGGCACAACTGCATCAATCTGCGCCTGGCCACCCACGGCAACATCTGGCCCTGGGAGTTCGTCCGCGACGGCCGTGCGCTGAACGTGCGAGTCGACGGCCAACTGACCTTCAGCAGCATCCTCGACTGCCTCGACGCCGCCGTGGCCGGCCTCGGCCTGGCCTACGTGCCGGAGGAAATGGCCGCACCCTGGCTGCGCTCCGGGCACCTGGTGCGCCTGCTGGAGGCGTACTCCCCGACCTGGCCCGGCCTGCACCTGTACTACCCGAGCCGGCGCCAGCCCTCGGGGGCCATGGCCCTGCTGATCGCCGCCCTGCGGCTGGACGCGGACGAGCCGATTCATCGATTGCGTTCATAGCTGCATGCGCGTCATGCGGGTTTCTCCATCGATCCCCGATCACTAGAGTCGCAGCCCCGTCACCCGCCACCTGAGAGCCCGCCCCCATGGCCAAGGAACCCTACAGCCAACTCCTCGCCCTGATGGCCGTGGCCCGCGAGCGCAACTTCACCCGCGCGGCGGCGCAACTGGGCATGTCGCAATCGATGCTCAGCTACACCATCCGCGAGATGGAAAAGCGCCTCGACATCCGCCTGCTGACCCGTACCACCCGCAGCGTCGCCCTGACTGAAGCCGGGGAACGCCTGCTCGACGCCGTCGGCCCGCGCCTGAGCGATATCGAGGCGCAACTGCTGGCGGTGGCGGAGCTTGGCGACACCCCCGGCGGCACCCTGCGCATCACCGCCAGCGATCACGCCATCGACACCCTGCTCTGGCCGAAACTCGCGCCGCTGCTGCACCGCTACCCGCGCCTGCACCTGGAAATGCACTCGGACTACGCCCTGACCGATATCGTCCAGGGCCGCTACGATTTCGGCGTGCGCACGGGCGACAGCCTGGCGAAGGACATCTGCGCGGTGCGCATCGCTGCGGACTTTCGCCTGGTGATCGTCGCCGCCCCGGCGTACCTGGCCGAACGCACGCCGCCGCGCACCCCGGAAGAACTGATGAACCACGACTGCATCAACCTGCGCCTGCCGACCCTGGGCAATCTCTACGCCTGGGAGCTGACCCACGGCGAGCGCGAGCTGAACGTGCGGGTCAGCGGACGCCTGGTGTTCAACGGCATCTACCAGGTGTTCAACGCCGCCGTGGCCGGGCACGGGCTGGCCTATGTCCCGGAGGACCTGGCCGCTCCGTATCTGCACAGCGGCCGCCTGCTGCCGGTGCTGCCGGACTGCTGGCGAACCTTTCCCGGCTTTCACCTGTACTACTCCAGCCAGCGCGAGGTCTCGCGGGCGATGGGGTTGGTGATCGAGGCCCTGCGCTACGACGACGGGCACGCGCAAAGCACCCATTCATCAATCTGATCGCTAGCCGCTAGCGAACCGGCCCGCTCATCGCTTTCGTACCCCTGTGCTAGCGTTTCCTGACCGGGCGATGCGCCTTTTCGCGCACACATACCTAGAACACGCCCCCAACCGACCGATGACTGGTGAGCCCCATGGACCTGCGAATCAACCAACAGACCTATCAGGTCGACGCCGACGCGGACACGCCCCTGCTCTGGGTGATCCGTGACGACCTCGGCCTGACCGGGACCAAGTACGGCTGCGGCCTGGCCCAGTGCGGTGCCTGCTCGGTGCTGATCGACGGCAACGTGGTGCGCGCCTGCGTCACGCCGGTGGCCGCCGTGGTCGGCCGCGAGATCACCACCATCGAGGCGGTGGAAGCCGACAGCGTCGGCAAGCGCGTGGTCGACGCCTGGGTCCGCCACCAGGTGGCCCAGTGCGGTTACTGCCAGTCCGGCCAGGTAATGGCCGCCACCGCCCTGCTCAAGCACAACGCCCGACCCAACGATGCCGAGATCGAGGCGGCGATGGTCAACCTGTGCCGCTGCGGCACTTACAACGCGATCCGCGCCGCGGTGCACGACGTCGCCAATGCCGGGGAGAACGCATGATGAGCGAGGAAAGCCTGCCACTCGGCGCCCCCGTCAACCTCTCCCGCCGGCGCTTCCTGCTGGCCAGCGCCGGCATCACCGCAGGCGCGCTGGTCCTCGGCTGCGGCATCCCGCTGGGCATCGGCCGCGTCGAAGCGGCCAGCGCCGGCGCCGGCTCGATCCAGGTCCCGGCGCTGCTGGAAATCCGCCCGGACGGCCGCGTGCGCCTGCTCTGTTCGTTCATGGAAGGCGGCCAGGGCATCTTCACCGCCATGGCGCAGATCGTCGGCGAGGAACTGGACGCCGACCCCGCCAGCTTCCTGGTGGAAGCCGCCCCGCCCGGCCCGCCGTTCGTGGTGATGGACAACGGCATGCGCATCACCGGCGGCAGCATGTCGGTACGCACCAGCTATCCGACCATGCGCAAGCTCGGCGCGCTGACCCGGGCCATGCTCCTGCAGGCCGCCAGCGAGCGCCTCGGCGTGGCGCCCGGTGAACTGAGCACCGAGCCCGGCCGCGTGCTGCATGCCGCCTCGGGCCGCAGCGTCGGCTACGGCGAACTGGCCGAACGGGCCATGGACCTGCCGGTGCCGGACGCCGACAGCATCGCCCTGCGCGACCCGAGCCAGTTCCGCTGGATCGGCAAGCCGGTCAAGCGCGTCGATGCCTACGACAAGTCCACCGGCAAGGCCGTGTACAGCATCGACATCAAGCTCGACGGCATGCTTCACGCCGCCGTGCAGCACGCGCCGCGCCTGGGCATGACGGTCGGCGAGGTGCGCAACGAAGCCCAGGTCAAGGCCATGAAGGGCGTGCATTCCGTGCATCGCCTGCCCGGCGCGGTGGCGGTGGTCGCCGAACGCTGGTGGCACGCCAGGCGCGCGGCGGAAGCCGTGCAGGTGGACTGGCGGGAAGCCGGCGCCGACACCCAGGTGCGGCCGATGCCGGCGGATTTCTCCAGCGACGCCTTCCGCGAGCGCCTGGCCAGCGCAACCGGGCCGGCCCGCGATGCCGAGACCGAGGGCGACTTCAGCACGGCCTGGAGCAGCGCGGCGACCCGGGTCGAGGCCACCTACCACAACCAGTACCTGAACCACGCCCAGCTCGAACCGCCATCGGCCACCGCGCGCTTCAACCCGGACGGCAGCCTCGAGGTCTGGCTGCCGAACCAGGCGCCGGACATGTTCCGCGCCGATATCGCCAGGCGCACCGGCCTAGACACGGACAGGATCACCCTGCATTCGCCGCTGCTCGGCGGCTTCTTTGGCCGGCATTTTCTCTACGACAGCGCCAACCCCTACCCGCAGGCGATCGCCCTGGCCAAAGCCACCGGGCGTCCGGTCAAGCTGATCTGGAGTCGCGAGGAAGAATTCCTGCGCGATGCCCTGCGGCCCATGGCCGTGGTCAAGTTCCGCGCCGCGCTGGACCAGGAGGGCCTGCCCGTGGCCCTGGAAGCGGTCAGCGCCACCGAGGGCCCGACCGAGGCCATCGCCGGCAAACAGGGCGACAAGGTCGACCCGAGCGCGGTCGAGGGGCTGGCCGGCAAGTCCTACGCCATCGCCCATCGGCGGGTTGCGCAGATCTACGTCAAGGGCCCGGCGATGCTCGGCTACTGGCGTTCGGTGGGCAACTCGATGAACGACTTCTTCTACGAAGCCTTCCTCGATGAGCTGGCCGACCAGGGCAAACACGACCCCTTCGAGCTGCGCCTGAAACTGCTGCGCGACAACCCGCGCCTGACCACCCTGCTGCAGGCGGTGGGCGAGCTGTCCGGCGGCTGGAAACGCGGGCCCTATGTGGCCGCGGACGGTTCGCGGCGCGCCCGGGGCGTGGCCATGGCCTCGCCTTTCGGCTCGGAAGCGGCGGTGATCGCCGAGGTGTCCATCGAGCAGGGCCAGGTGCGCGTGCACGATATCTGGCAGGCCATCGACCCCGGCAGCATCGTCAACCCGGCGATCGTCGAGGCCCAGGTCAATGGCGCGGTGTCCCTGGGGCTGTCCCAGGCGCTGGTGGAGGAAGCCGTGTATATCGACGGCAAGCCACGGGCGCGCAACTACGACCTGTACCCGATCCTGCCGGCGTCACGCATGGCCCGGGTGCATGTGAAGATCATCGAGAGCGGGGCAAAAATGGGCGGGATCGGCGAGCCGCCGCTGCCGGCCACCGCACCGGCGGTGGCCAATGCCGTGGCGCACCTGACCGGCCAGCGCATCCGCAGCCTGCCGCTGTCGCGCTACACCTTCAGCTAAGGGAGCGGCACCGATGACTGCACGACGACTGCCAAGAACCCTTGGCCTGCTGGCCATGCTGTGCCTGCTGCTCGCCGCCGGACTGGCCTGGTACGTGACCCGCACTCCGCCCTCGCCGTTCGCGGCGCAGGCGGACGCGCCGGTGGACGAGCAGTGGGTGCGCCGCGGCGAATACGTCGCCCGTGTCGCCGACTGCGTGGCCTGTCACAGCCTGCCGGACGGCAAGCCGTTCGCCGGCGGGCTGAAGATGGACACGCCGCTGGGCGGGATCTTCGCCACCAACATCACCCCGGACCGC
Source organism: Pseudomonas japonica (assembly GCF_900188455.1). GTDB lineage: Bacteria > Pseudomonadota > Gammaproteobacteria > Pseudomonadales > Pseudomonadaceae > Aquipseudomonas > Aquipseudomonas japonica. The sequence continues at coordinate 19,993 of NZ_FZOL01000011.1, forward strand.
GAACACGGCATCGGCGCCTACAGCCTGGCCGACTTCGACCGCGCCGTGCGCCATGGCGTGACCCCGGATGGCCGCCGGCTGTACCCGGCGATGCCCTACCCGTCCTACGCCAAGCTCAGCGACGACGATGTGCGGGCGCTGTATGCCTTCTTCAGCAAGGGCGTGGCGCCGGTGGCGCAGGCCAACGCGCCGGGGGAGATTCCCTGGCCGCTGAACCTGCGCTGGCCGATCGCCTTGTGGAACGGCCTGTTCAGCGCATCCGCGCCCTACGCCGACAAGGCCGGCGAGGATGCGCTGTGGAACCGTGGCGCCTATATCGTCGAAGGCCCGGGGCATTGCGGCAGTTGCCACACCCCGCGCGGGCTGGCGTTCAACGAAAAGGCCCTGGATGGCAGCCGCCCGACGTTCCTTTCCGGTGCCCTGCTCGATGGCTGGTACGCACCGAGCCTGCGCGCCGATCCGAATACCGGGCTGGGGCGCTGGAGCGAAGAAGAGATCGCGCGGTTCCTCAAGACCGGCCGCAACCAGCACGCGGTGGTGTTCGGATCGATGACCGAGGCGTTCAACAACTCCACGCAGTTCATGAGTGACGAGGACCTGGCGGCGATTGCCCGCTACCTCAAGTCGCTGCCGGGGGATCCGCGGCGCGACGGGCCGCCGTGGCAGTACCAGCAGGCCAGGGCCGACGCCCCGGGCGCGCAGACCTACGCGCTGCGATGTGCGTCCTGCCATGGTGCGGACGGGCGCGGCCAGGGCGAATGGATGCCGCCGCTGGCGGGAGCTTCGTCGTCCATGGCACGGGAGCATGCGTCGAGCATCAACATCACCTTGAACGGCGCGCAGCGCGTGGTCGCCGCCGGGGTGCCGGATGCCTACCGGATGCCCGCGTTTCGCGAGCAGCTGTCGGACCGGGAGATTGCCGAGGTGCTGAGTTTCGTGCGTACCGCGTGGGGTAATCAGGGTGGTGCGGTGGAGCTTGGGGCGGTGAAGGAACTGCGCGAGAAGACCGACCCGGCGAGTCCGAGCCCGATCGTGTTGCGGATGCGCTGAGCCGGTTTTCAGGTAGTGGAATTGAGGGTGTTGCTGATGGATTCATCGTTGTATGGGGATCTATACATCTTTGAAGCTTGGCGGGGGAGCGCATCATGGCCAACAGGTGCCTGTCTGGGGGCTTGCAGCGCTCTTGAGATCGAGCGCCGCCCGCGCGGCGCATCGCGGGCAATGCCCGCTCCCACATCTGTTGCAACGTGCCATGGCCTGTGGGATTTGAGTTGTCAGCCTTTGTTTTTTCGGCGATGCATCGCGGGGAGGCTGTTGGTTCGACTCGGTATCGAGTCGAACCAACAAGGCGGTCAACCATGGCCTGTCAGGCATAGGTACGTTGCAACAAACTGTGGGAGCGAGCTTGCTCGCGAAGCGCCGTGTGGACGGCGCTCGATCTTGAGGGCGCTAGAAGGGTGTCGCCATGTACGGCGATGCGCCGCGCGGGCGGCGCTCGATCTTGAGGACGCTGCAAGCCCCCAGACAGGCACCTGGCAGCCCTGACGCGGTCCCCCACCAGGCCTTCAGAACGGGACCATCAGACCACGCCCGCAGTCCAACCCACACCCAATTCAACAGAGGCACACCATGGAAAGCATCGACCTCCTGGTCCTGCGCACCCTTCACGACTGGCTGGCCAGCGGTCATCGCGCCCTGCTCGCCACCGTGGTGCGCACCTGGGGCTCCTCGCCGCGCCCGGTCGGCTCGATGATGGCCCTGCGCGCCGATGGCCGGGTGGCCGGCAGCGTCTCCGGCGGCTGTATCGAAGACGATCTGATCCACCGCTACACCAGCGCCTACCAGGGCCCCGGCCTGCCCGACGAAAACACCCGCCTGGTGCGCTACGGCATCGACGCCGACGAAGCCCACCGCTTCGGCCTGCCCTGCGGCGGCACCCTGGAAATCGTCCTCGAATTCGCCCCGTCGGTGGACAGCCTCGCTCAGCTCCTGCGACAGCTGGACGCCGGCCATCTGGTACGCCGCAGCCTCGACCTCGCCAGCGGCCAGGCCAGCCTGGCAACCACCCAGTCCCCGCAGCAGTTCAGCTTCGACAAGCGGCGCATGATCAACACCCTGGGCCCTGGCTACCGCATGCTTCTGATCGGTGCCGGCGCCCTGGCCGAATACCTCGCCACCATGGCCCGGTTCAACGGATTCAAGGTCAGCGTCTGCGACCCGCGGCCGGAGTACATCGAGGCCTGGAGCCTGGAGGGCGTGGACACCCTGGTCGGCATGCCGGACGACATGGTCCGCGCCTTCGCTCCGGACCAGCGCAGCTGCATCATCGCCCTCAGCCACGATCCCCGGCTGGACGACCTGGCCCTGCTCGAAGCCCTGCACAGCCCGGCCTTCTATATCGGCGCCATTGGCTCACGGCGCAACAGCCAGAGCCGGCGCGAGCGCCTGATCGAGCACTTTGGCGAAACCGAAGCATCGCTGAAGCGTCTGCATGGACCGATCGGCATCTATATCGGCAGCAAGACCCCGGCGGAGATCGCCGTGAGCGTGATGGCCGAGGTGCTGGCGAAGAAGAATGAAGTGGCGTTGCCGCGGGAGTTGTCGGTGGTGGGGGCGAAGGAGGAGCGGGAGCGCCGGGTGCGGGCAGGGTGAGCACGGGCTGCCGCCAAGGGTGGAGCACGATCCAGCCCTTGGGCGCAATCGTGTCGGGGGCGGTCCCGCCCAGGTAGACGGCCGGACCGCAACGAATCCGGCCCAGCCCGCGCTCCGCGCTTCCTGCACGGCGGCAGACAGAGCAAACCCCCTCAGCGCTCCCTCAGACTCTCGTCCACGTACTGCTGCAACGGACTGAGGAAGTAATCGATGACCTTGCGCCGGTCGGTCTTGATCTCGACCGTGACCGACATGCCCGGCGACAACGCCACCTGCTGGTCGCGCACGCGAATGTAATCCTTGAGCAGACGCACGCGGCTGCTGTAGATCAAGCCGCGCTTTTCATCCTCGATGGCATCGTTGGAGACGCTGAGCACCTCGCCTTCGACCGTGCCGTACTTGGTGAAGGTGAACGTCTCGACCTTCACGCTCGCCTGCTGGCCTTCACGGACGAAACCGACGTCCTTGTTCTCCAGCATCGCCTCGACCTCCACCGGTTGGTCGCTGGGCACCACGACCATCAGCGCCTGCGCCGCCGTGACCACACCACCGACGGTATGGATCGCCAGTTGCTGCACGGTGCCATCCACCGGCGCGACGAGGCTCATCAGGTGGTCGCGCTGCTCGGCCTTTTTCAGTTCCTGGGTCAGCGAGGCGGCTTGCTGCTGCGCCTGCTGCTGCAGGTCGAGCATGCTGCGCCGGGTCTGCGCCAGGGTGCCCTCGCGGCGCCGCTCGGCTTCCTTGCGGCTGGCGGAAAGCTCGACCACCCGCGCCTGCTGCACGGCCAGGTCGCGTTCCTGGTCGAGCAAGGCCTGCTGTTTTTCCAGGTAGGCGTGGCGCGGCACGTACTGCTGTTCGAGCAGGACACGATAATCCTCGGCCAGGCGGCGGGTGATCGGCAGGGTCTTCTGCAGGGAGGCGAGCATGGCCCGGGCCGACTGGATTTCCGCCGAACGCTGGTCGATCTCGGCACTCACCTGGTCCAGTGCGCTGCGCATTTCCAGGTACTGGCCCTGCAACCAGCGCTGGGCGGCCTGCACCTGCTCGGGCCCGGCGTCGGGCAGGTAGGCGGCCAGCGGACCAGGCTCCCGGTTGTCGTGGATCGCGTCGAGCAGGGCACTGGCCCGCGCGCGGTCGACCTGCGCGGCCAGCAGTTCGCTGCGCAGGCGCGTGACGTCGGCGCCCGAGACACTGGCATCGAGTTCCACCAATACATCGCCGGCCTTGACCTCCTGGCCGTCGTACACCCGGATCGCCTTGACCACCGCCACCTCGCTCGGCTGGATGGTCTTGCTCTTGCCGCTGGCGACCACCTTGCCGCGCGCGGTCGCCACCACCTCGATCTCGCCCAGGCACGCCCAGGCCAGCGCCAGCACGGCGAACAGCAGGATCACCCACTGGATATAGCGCGGCGCCGGATGCACCGGCTGTTCCTGCAGGGCCAGCGCCGCCGGCAGGAACTGCACCTCATGGGCCAGGCGCGGCGCCGCGTCCAGTTCCTTGCGCCGACGCCAGGCCTGGCGCCAGGCATATCGGTAGCGCTGCCAGAGTTCACGTTTGGCGGAGGGTTCAGCCATGCTCATTCATCCTTGCTGCATACGGTGCAGACGCGAGTAGTACCCCGCCTGGAGGGTCAGCAACTGCGCGTGGCTGCCCTGCTCGACGATCTGTCCGCGGTCCATCACCACGATGCGATTGGCATCGCGCACCGCCGAGAGCCGGTGGGCGATGATGATCACCGTGCGGCCCTTGCAGATGCTCTGCATGTTCTGCTGGACGATCCGCTCCGACTCGTAGTCCAGGGCGCTGGTGGCCTCGTCGAAGATCAGGATGCGCGGGTTGCCGATCAGCGCCCGGGCGATCGCCACGCGCTGCCGCTGACCGCCGGAGAGCGAGGCACCGTGTTCGCCGACGACGGTGTCGTAGCCTTCCGGCAGTTCCAGGATGAAGTCATGGGCACCCGCCATCCGCGCCGCGTGCATCACCGCCTCCAGCGGCGTGCCCGGATCGCTCAGGGCGATGTTCTCGCGGATGCTGCGGTTGAACAGCATGTTGTCCTGCAGCACCACGCCGATCTGCCGGCGCAACGACGAGACATCGGCCAGCGCCAGGTCCATGCCGTCCACCAGCACCCGCCCCCGCTCCGGCACGTACAGGCGTTGCAGCAGGCGGGTCAGGGTGCTCTTGCCCGACCCCGAGCGACCGACCACGCCGATCACCTCGCCCGGTTCGATGACCAGGCTGACGCTGCGCAGCACCTCGGAGCCGTCGGGCCGGTAGCGAAAATGCACCTGGTCGAACTCGACACGGCCCTTGAGCGCCGGCAAGGCACTGCGGGTCGTCTGGGACAGTTCGGTCTGGGTATTGAGAATGTCGCCCAGGCGCTGCACCGACACCCCGGTCTGCTGGAAGTTGGTCCACAGCTGGGCCAGGCGCATGATCGGCTGCGCGACCCTTCCGGCGAGCATGTTGAAGGCAATCAACTGGCCGACCGTAAGCTGCCCGTCGATCACCAGGCGGGCACCCAGCCACAGCGTGGCCACGGTCACCAGCTTGCCGATCAGCGACACGCTTTCGTTGGCGATGGTGGACAGGGTCTGGGTCTTGAACCCGGCGCTGACATAGGCCGCCAGCTGGTTGTCCCATTTGCGCGTGACCTGCGGCTCGACCGCCATCGACTTGAGGGTGTCGATGCCGTTGACCGTCTCGACCAGGAACGCCTGGTTTTCCGCGCCGCGGGCGAAGCTTTCGTCGAGGCGGGCGCGCAACAGCGGGGTGATGAACAGCGAAACGATGAAGTACAGGGGCAGCGACAGCACCACCACCAGGGTCAGCCAGCCGCTGTAGAAGAACATCACGGCAATGAACACCACCGAGAACAGCACATCCAGCAGCAGGGTGATGGCATTGCCGGTGAGGAAGCTGCGAATGTTCTCCAGCTCGCGTACCCGGGCGACCGAGTCGCCGACCCGGCGCGCCTGGAAGTACGAGAGCGGAAGGGTCACCAGGTGACGGAACAGCCGCGAGCCCAGCTCGACGTCGATGCGGCTGGCGGTGTGGGCGAAGACATAGCTGCGCAGGCCGCTCAGGGTGGTCTCGAACAGCATGATGCCGAGCAGGCCGATCGCGATCACATCCAGGGTGGTCAGGCCGTGGTGCACCAGCACCTTGTCCATCACCACCTGGAAGAACAGCGGCGTCAGCAGGGCGAAGATCTGCAGCACGAACGAAACCAGCAGGACTTCGCCGAGCAGCTTGCGGTACTTGACGATGGCCGGAATGAACCAGGTGAAGTCGAACCGCGACATTTCGGCCGCCAGCGAGGCCTGGGAGCGCAACAGGATCATCTCGCCGCTCCAGCGGGCCTGCAGTTGCTCGCTGTCGATCAGTTGCGGGCGCTGGGCCAGCGGGTCGTGGATCAGCACCTTGTCCTGGTCGACCCGGGCGATGATGAAGAAACCGCCGTCGTTGCCGCAGGCGATGGCCGGCAATGGCGTGCGGGCCATGCGCTCGTGGGTGGTGCGGATCGCCCGCGCCTTCAGGTCGAGCTGACGCGCGGCGAGGAGGATCTCGCTCCTGCCGAAGCGCTCGCCCTGCGCCAGATGCTCATGGGCCAGTTGCTCGGGAGACACCGCGACATTGTGAAAGCGCGCCAGCATGGCCAGGCACGCCAGTCCGGTATCCACCGCGTCACGGGTTTGGCTCGGGTCGGCCTCTGATTGCTGCATAAGTGCTTCCGTGCTGAGGATTCATCGGGTACGGCTAACGCCGGGACAGTCGCGGATCGGAGGCGGACATCAGCTCCGGAGGCAGAAAGTCACGCTGCGGCTCGTAGTCGCTTTTCAGGTAGTCGGCGAGGGCCTGCAGGTCGTCGGCGGCGAGGCTGCCAGCCGCCTGTTTCAGGCGCAGGTTGTCGAGAATGAAGTCGTAGCGCGCGTTGTTGTAGTCGCGCACGGCCTTGAACAGCTGGCGCTGGGCATTGAGCACATCGACGGTGTTGCGCGTGCCGATATCGGCGCCGACCCTGGAGGCCTTCAGCGACTCCTGGCTCGACAGCACGGTCTGCCGACGCGCGTGGATCTGTTCGATATCGGAATTCACCGCGCGGAAGAAATTGCGTGTGTCGAGCACCACTTCCTGGCGCTGGTCCTCGCGCAGTTCTTCGCTCTGCACCAGGCGCTGGTAGGCCTCGCGGGCCTGCGAACTGGTGCGTCCGCCGCTGAACAGGGGAATGTTCATTTCCAGCGCGACACTGCTCTGCTCGACGTTGCCGCCATAGCCGTCGAGCCCGAAATCGCTGGGGTTGGTGTAGCCGAAGCTGTCGTTGTCGCCACGCCGCCAGGACACCACGGCATCGACGGTCGGCGCATGCCCGGCGCGACGCTGACTGAGGTTCTCCTGCGCGGCCTGCACCGCCAGGTTGCTGGCCAGCAACGTCAGGTTCTGCCGCAGTGCCACCTCGACCCAGGCCTGGGTGTCGTCCGGTATCGGGGCCTGCACGGGCATCTGGTGACGCATGCCCTGGATGCTGGCGTAGGGTTTGCGGGTCAGGCGGATCAGTTGCTCGAACGCATCGTCGACCTTGCGCTGCGCCAGTTTGCGGTTGGCCAGGGCATTGTCGTAGGCCGACTGGGCATCCAGCACATCGGTGATGCTCGACATCCCGCCCTTGAGCCGGGCCCGGGCCTGGTCGTGCTGCTGGCGGAACGCCGCTTCTTCGGCGAGCGAGGCGGCCAGTTCGTCGCCGGCGCGCAGGGTTTCGTAGTAGACCTCGGCGGTTTTCAGGATCAGCGCCTGCTCTTTCGCCGACAGCTCCAGCGCGGCTTGCGCGGTATCGGCCTTGGCGGCCTGCAGTTCGAACCAGAAGGCGGCATTGAACACCGGCTGCTTGAGGTTGGCCTGCAGGGTGCTGCCACTGCGTGCGCGGCTCAGCGCGGGTTGATCACGGGTCAGGCGGGTAGCTTCGAGGCTCGACCCGACACTCAGCGCCGGCAGCAGATTGGCCCGCGCCTGCGGCAGGGCTTCCTGACGCGCGGCGAAGTCGGCACGGGCGGCGGCGATCTCGGCATTGTGCTGGACCGCCTGGCGGTAGACGGCCATCAGCTCGGCGCGATCCGCGCCCTGCGCCGCGAACGCGCACGCGGAAAACAACCCGACAAGAACGGCAACCCGTCGCACGGAAAACATGAACACATCCTTATGCACACGCCCAGGCATCCTGCTGATCAGAGAGATGGCTATCGCTCAGTGGGAATGTAGGTTTCCGGTTAATGGCATATAGCCATTTGAATGGTTGAACTCTAAGCGATCGTTGTGTGCAAAGCAATTTGCCGGGGGGTGTCCATGTTTGGCGGGGAAAGCGCATCAGGGCTGCCAGATGCCTGTCTTGAGGCTTGCAGCGCTCTTGAGATCGAGCGCCGTCCGCACGGCGCTTCGCTGTGCATGACGATGCCTTTCGAGCGCCCTCAAGATCGAGCGCCGCCCGCGCGGCGCTTCGCGAGCAAGCTCGCTCCCACAGTTTGTTGCAACGCGCCATGGCCTGTGGGATTTGAGTTGTCAGCCCCTGGTGCTTGGCGATTTATTGCGGGGAGGCTGTTGGGCCCGACTTGATATCGCGTCGTGCAAACAAGGCGGTCAATGGCGGTCTATCAGACATAGGTTCGTTGCAACAAACTGTGGGAGCGAGCTTGCTCGCGAAGCGCCGTGCGGACGGCGCTTGATCTCAAGGACGCTAGAAGAGCATCGTCATGCACAGCGATGCGCCGCGCGGGCGGCGCTCGATCTCACAGCCGCTACAACACTCAAGACAGGCACCTGGCGGCCTTCATGCGGTTTCCCGCCAGGCCGTCGAAGCGGTGTAGATACCCATGCCTATCGATCCCATCGATACCCACCATCGCCAGCATCAAGTTCCCCCGTCCGGGCGCGGCGCAGAAGATAGCGACATCCGCTTCCACGCCAAGGAACCCATCATGAAAACCGGCATGATCGCCGCCCTCCTCGCCCTGCTGGCCGCCCTCGGTGGCTGCGCCGCTCCGGCAGCCAGTCAACCCGACGGCCACTTCTATTCGGCCACCGAACTCTCCAGCGTGGCCCTGAGCCACGGCCAGCATGTGGCGGTCCTGCTCGGGCGCAATGCCGCGGCGACCCTCGACTACCTGCAACGCCACCGCGACCAGGCCACCGCCGATACTCCGCGCTCCACGCCGGTGGCCACCCTCGGCGGCACCCAGGCCTACACCTGGCTGGCCCACTCGCTGGCGCAGCAGTTCGCCGAGGTGACCTTCTACGACGACCTCGACACCCTGCTCGCCGACCGCCCCGACGTGATCGTGCTGCTCGATGCCCAGAGCCAGCTGGCCAGTGCCGACAGCGAAGCGCTGCAGGCCCGCGTGGTCGCGCGCTTCTTCGATCGTCAACTGACCTACATCGGCCGCGCCGAAGGCAGCGCGCACAAGGACGTCGACAGCGCCAACCTGATGCGCCAACTGGATGAAGAGCAGGCCGTACAGGCCGATGCCCTGCGCCAGTTCGACCGTTCGTTGCAGAGCCTGCTGAAGCAGCCGGTGTCCTAGGTTCTACTCGTCAGTTGCTGGTGTGACCCCAACCTCACCCAGGGACTATGCGACGTGACGCCACTCGGGCAATATTCTGTTACAGGAATACATCACTGCTGGGAGGCCCCATGTTCACCTTCTCTCGTCTCGCCCTGCTGCTCCTGGTAGTCGGCATGCTGCTGGGCGAAATCGTCCTGGCCAGCGTGGGCCTGGTGGGTGTATGCACCGCGGCGGTCCTCGCCGATCTGCGCCAGGATCCACCGGCACCGGAACCGACCACGGCGGATTTCCTCGCCTGACGCGGCATTCACCCCGCCCCCTTCTCCTGCTGAAGCACCGCCCAGGCCCGGGAGGCCAAGCCATGCATTCAAACGACATGACCCAGCGCTGCGTGGCCCTGGTTCTCGCCGCCGGGCGCGGGCGTCGCTTCGGCAGTGACAAGCGGGTCGCGCTGCTGCCGTCCGGGACGCGGATGCTGGCGGCGACCCTGGCGCGGGCCCTGGAAGCCTTCCCGAACGTCTGGGTAGTGCTGCGCCCGGACGATGATCCGCTGGCGCTGGGGCTGGACCCGCGGGTAACGGTAGTTCGCGCCGAGCACGCGGATGAAGGCATGGGCGCGAGCCTGGCGGCCGGAGTGCGGGCGCTTGAGGGCACGGAGTTCGAGGCGGTGGCGGTGCTGTTGGGGGACATGCCGTGGATCGAGCCTGGGACGTTGGAGAGCTTGCGGGATCTGGCGGAGGTCGGGCGGATCGTGGTGCCGACGTTTCTGGACCAGCGGGGGCATCCGGTGCTGTTCGGCCGGCGGTTCTGGCCCGGTTTGAGTGACCTGCGGGGGGATCAGGGCGGGAAGCGGGTCATGCAGGAGAACGCGGGGGATTGTCTGCTGGTGGCGTTGGATGATGAGGGGGTTGTTCGGGATGTGGATGTTTCGCCGGCAGTGCCGTCGAGTTCCCTTCCAGGGACTCGGTAGCGTGTCGCATATAGCGACAATGCTTCATCAACATCCGACTTTTTTGTAGGCAATTTCCCAAGCATAATCCCGCGCCGTATCAAGCGTTGCGCTCCTGGAAATCAGTGCCTACTCTCCGCCAGTCGCTGCATATCAGCGATCAGGTTTGGTCACCTGGCAAATCCGAAGCGCACAAGCGTCCATCCGTTTCAGCGGGCGCTTTTTTGTGGCTGCTGTTTCTCTATGGCGGCTGTGCGCAGGGCGCTTTCGAGCGCGCCGGGTTTGCCTCGGGTCCCGGTTGACCAACCTGCGTACAGTCGCCACCCATCGTTTGGTCACGACGTGGCGCCTCCGATCAAATGCGAGGAGATACACGAATGATTAAGCCTGTTCCTGATCCACCGCTACCCACCACCGCCCACACCCACTTCGCCACCTGCAACGGCCACCATCCCCCGCTGCTCGCCGTATGCGACGGCGCCTCCATGGAGGATGCCCTGGTGCATCTGTCGACCTCCCTGACATCGGCGTATGAAACCAACTTCCAGGTCTGCGAATCGGCGGATCCGCCCACCTGCGGCCTGGCCTGGGCGACCCAGCATTCGCTGGAAATCGCTCTGGCGCTGGTGGATTCGCTGTTGAAGGGATGCCTGAAGAAGGCCGAGGTTGCCGAATAGCCGATGCGGCCTTTGTCGGTCTGACGCTGAACCTGTAGGAGCTGGCTTGCCTGCGATCGGCGGCGCAGCCGTCGTAAACCCTGAGTCCGCGGTGGGCCTGGCACCCTGTGGATACTGGTTTTACGACTGCTTTGCAGCCGATCGCAGGCAAGCCAGCTCCTACGGGGATCGGTGTACGCCGATTGGACATACGCCGATTGGCAAACCTGCACTTCGTACCGAACCTAAAGCTTCACATACCCCGCCGCCCGATTATCCGCCTCATGTTCCTCGCCCTTCTTCACGCTGCAGCACAGGCAGAACACCAGCAAATCGGCGTAACTGCCCTTCATCGCCAGGCTCAGATAACGAAAGACATCGGCCAACTTCGCGGCACCCTGCAGGCACACCACACCCACATCATCCGCCGCGCCGCCTTCGGTGTAGAAGGTGTTGAGCATCTCCTCGCAGAAGTCGACATTCAGGTCATCCACCGTCAGGTCGATGTTGGGGATTTCATTCACGCTCTTGCTCAGCAACGGCGTGGTCAGCGAGTCGGACATGGAACCGGGACGGGGGGTGCTGCTGATTGCGTAATGGGTACTCTGGGTCAGCCCGATGGGAATGCCGTGGCGGTAGTGGTTATAGATCGACTTCAAGGGAAAGCCGGTATCCCCTTGATACCAACCGTAGTTGTCGATACCCCAAGGGAAATTGACTTCCATGTTGACCACGAACTTGCCGGCGACCTTGGTGCCATGCCCGATGATGAAGAACGTCGAGATATCGGCGAGGTCGAGGGTGTCCTTGATCAACACCACCACTTTGCCGCCAATGGAAATCCGTTTGGCCATTGCATCGCTCCCTGTGATTGACACTGCGCACGTGCTGTCGCGCCTAGCACGCTAGTCCAAATATCAAAACGCCACAATGCGCGCGCAAAGTTTCCCCCTGCCCGCCCCGCCTCGTCCGACGCCAAACGCCCTGGATGCACTGCCATCACGACAGCATCGTTATATATTTCAATATACAGCGTTGTCAGCGGGCGCTCGGCAGCGCTAGTATTCGCCGCGGTCCGGTTTCCATCGGACCGCCATCCGCAATGATTCCAATGGTTCGACGTCTTCGGGGAGGAAGGCCCGGGCTGTTTTGCGGGTATCGCTGTATATAAAAATACATAACGAAACAGGTCGTTTCCGTTTTCAATGCCGCAACGGACTACGACCTCTGCACACGGAGCAGTCATGCAGCCCTTCACCCCCCGTACCCTGGTGCTGGCCATCGCCGCCATCGGCGTCCCGTCCGCCTTCGCCGACGACAGCAAACCCTTCAGCCTCGGCGAAATCCGCATTGCCGCCCCACAGGATGACAAGCTCGCCACCGGCAGCAGCGTGGTCGAGTTGCAGGACATCCGCCTGCACGACCGGGAAACCGTCGACCGCGCCCTGGCCCTGGCCCCCGGCGTCAATCAGAGCTACATCGGCGGTCGCGCCGAACAAGTGGTCTACGTGCGCGGCTTTGACCGCCTGCAAGTGCCGGTGTACATCGACGGCATCCCCACCTACGTGCCCTACGACGGCAATATCGACCTCGGCCGGTTCACCACCTACGACCTGTCGCGCATCGAAGTGGCCAAGGGCTTCGCCTCGCTGCTCTATGGCCCCAACACCCTGGGCGGCGCGATCAACCTGGTCACCCGGCGCCCCACCCAGGCCTTCGAAGGCGAAGTCGGCGGCGGCCTGGAGCTGACCGACCACGGCAACGTCAATGCGTATCGCAGCTACGCCAACGTCGGCAGCAACCAGGGCAACTGGTGGATGCAGGGCGGCGTGTCCTACGTCGACTACGACTACACCCTGCTGCCGGACGACTTCGAACCAACCAACAACCAGCAAGGCAACGGCCGCCGCGAGAACAGCGACAAGCGCGACGGCAAGTTCAGCTTCAAGCTCGGCTTCACCCCCAACGAGACCGACGAATACGTCCTCGGCTACGTCCAGCAGGAGGGCCGCAAGGGCCAGCCGCCCTACGCCGGCGACCTGCCCGCCACCGGCCAGCGCAAGCGCTGGTGGGAATGGCCGCAGTGGGACAAGACCAGCCTGTTCCTCGCCACCAACACCCGTTTCGGCGAGCACGGCCTGAAGACCCGGGTCTACCACGACACCTTCAAGAACTCGCTGGAAAACTTCGTCTACAACAACGGCATCCCTGGCGCCCTGCAAAGCGGCTTCCCGAGCAAGTACGACGACGAATCCAGCGGTTTCTCCGTCGAAGGCGACCTGGCCCTGACCGAGGGCAACCGCCTGGGCGTGGCCTACCACTTCAAGGAAGACGTGCACCGCTCCCGCGACGGCAGCGACCCGCAGACCCACTTCCGCGACCAGACCCAGTCCATCGCCCTGGAAGACACCCTGCGCCTGAACGAGATCTTCAGCCTGGTCGGCGGCGTCTCGTACAACTACCGCAAGAGCCTGGACGCCGAGAACTACGGGACCAACAGCACCTCGCCACGACGCAAGACCCTGTACGACGAACCCACCGGCAGCGACGACGCGGTCAACAGCCAGCTCGGCCTGTTCATCAACACCGGGCCGCTGCTGGACATCGAGCACAATGGCCAGGTGCGCCTGACCGTGTCGCGCAAGAGCCGCTTCGCGACGATCAAGGACCGCTATTCGACCCGCTTCGGCACGGTCATTCCCAGCCCCGACCTGAAATCGGAACGCGCCACCCACTACGAGTTGGGCTACAGCGGTGCGCTGACGTCGCAATGGAGCCTGGACGCGGCGTTGTTCGTGGCCAATATCGAGGACTCGATCCAGCAGGTCACGGTCCCGGCGCAGCTCAATTGCGCGGCACCGTGCGGGCAGTACCAGAACATCGCCAAGGCCCGCAACCAGGGCGTCGAGCTGGGCCTGAAGGGCGATCTCGGCGACTGGGAGCTGGGCGCCAGCTACACCTTCCTCGACCGCGAGAACCGCAGCAATCCCGAACTGCACCCGATCGATACGCCCCGCCACAACCTGTTCGCCTCGGCCACCTGGAACCACGACGCCTGGCGCCTGACCGGCAGCGCCGAAGCGGCGTCGAAGCGCTACAACGTCTCGGACGGCACGCAGATGTCCGGCGGCTACGCGGTGTACAACTTCAAGAGCGGCTACCGCTTCAGCAACGACGTGCTGATCGAGGCCGGGGTGCGCAACCTGTTCGACCGTCTCTACGCGTACAGCGAGGGCTACCCGGAGATCGGCCGCAACTACTTCGTGCAATTCAATGTTCCGCTGTAAGGCATGGCTGCTCGCCTGGGCGTTGGGCCCGGCGAGCGCCTTCGCGGCGGCGGCGCAACCCGTGGTGGTGCTGACCAGCTACCCCGAGGAAATGATGAGCCGCTTCGAGGAAGCCTTCGAACAGGCCAATCCCGACTACCGCCTGCAGATCCTCTGGCGCCAGGGCTTCGATGCCCTGCCCTTCCTGCGCCAGCAGGACCAGGGTGGCGTCGATGTGTACTGGGCACCATCGCCGGGCAACTTCGCCCGGCTCGCCGAGGACGGCGGCTGGCAACCCTTGGGTGTCGATCTCGCAGGCTTGCCGGCGAAGATCGGCGACACCGCGCTGCGCGATGACGAGGCCCGCTACCAGGCCACCGAGCTGGCCGGCTACGGCTTCGCCAGCAATCCACGGCTGCTCGAGGAACTGGGCGTCGAGGCACCGAAGGACTGGACCGACCTGCTCGATGCGCGCCTGCGCGGGCGCATCGCCCTGCCCGACCCGGCCAGGGTCGGCTTCGCCCCGGTGCTGCTGGACATCGTGCTCCAGGCCTATGGCTGGGAGCGTGGCTGGGCGCTGTGGAGCGAGATCGCCGGGCAGTCGCGGCTGGTCAGTCGCGGCGGCACCCTGGTCAGCGACGAGGTGGCCAGCGGGCGCGCGGCGGTGGGCCTGTCCATCGACTTCTTCGTCGCCTCGGCGGTGAGCAATGGCCAGCCGGTGGACTTCGTCTACCCGGTCCATGGCGGGTTGAACCCGGCACATATCGCCATCACCCGCGAGGCGAAACAGGTGGAGGGCGCGCGGGCGTTCGTGCGTTTCGTGTTGTCCGATGCCGGGCAGAAGCTGCTGGCCGACCCGGATATCCGCAAATTGCCGGTGCGACCGGGCGTCTACGCCGAGCTGCCAGCGGGTTATCACAATCCGTTCGCCACGGCCTACCGCTACCAGGAAGCGTCCCGCGAGCGCCTGGCGCTGGTCACCTCGCTGTTCGTGCAATGGCTCGGCCAGCCCCATGAGCGCCTGACCGCGCTGTGGGCCCGGGTGCATGCCGGCGAAGCCCTGGGCCGCGACCTGCAGGCGGTGCGCGGGTACCTCGGCGTGCCGCCGCTCAGCGCCGGCCAGGCAGCCTCGGCGGACCTGCTGAAGCTGTTCGGCGCCCGTCAGGACGGCGGCATGGAGCGCCCGCCGGTCAGCGACCAGGACGAACTGGGCCGACGCGAAATCGCCTGGCAGTTCCACGCCGTCACCCGGCAGGCCGAGGCGGCGCGCCTGCTTGACGAGATGGGCCTGTGAAACGCGCCTGGTGGCTGCTGGTGCTGGCGATGCTTTCGGTCGGTGCCCGGGCCGACCGCGAGGCCTTCTCGCGGCCGTTGCCGGGACTGGACGACGAGGCGCGGCTGGAGCGTTTCTTCAAGGGCCGCGGGCTGTTTCGCCAGGCCTGGGTCATCGCACCGTCGCGGGACGAAGCGGTGGATGGCCTGGGGCCGCTGTACAACCGCATCACCTGCATCGCCTGTCATCCGAAGAATGGCCGCGGCCAGGCGCCGGTGGACGAGGATGCGCCGATGCGCACCCTGCTCGTGCGCCTGTCGCTGCCGGGGCAGGATGCCCATGGCGGACCGCGGCCCCATCCGGCCTACGGCGACCAGCTCAACGAACTGGGGATTCCCGGGGTGCGGGGTGAAGGTCGGGCACGGATTCGCTGGCAGGAAGAAGCGGTCGTGCTGGCGGATGGCGAGACGGTGAACCTGCGCCGGCCGCAGTTGCTGTTCAGCGAACTGGGCTACGGGCCGTTGGGAGACATTCGAACCTCGGTGCGGGTCGGTACGCCGGTGTTCGGATTGGGACTGCTGGAGGCGGTCAGTGCCGAGGACTTGCGGCGCATGGCCGAGGAGCCCAAGGCCGACGGCGTGCGCGGGCGGGTCAACCAGGTCTGGAGTGTCGAGCGCCAGCGCCTGGAACCCGGGCGCTTCGGGCTCAAGGCCAACCAGCCGGACCTGATGCAACAGATCGCCAGCGCCTTGCAGGGAGATCTGGGGATCACCTCACCGTTGTCTCCACGGCAGAACTGCGCGGCGCAGCAGCGCGATTGCCAGAAGGCGCTCAGCGGTGGCGAGCCGGAAGTGGATGCGCTGCAGCTGATGGATCTGCATTTCTATCTGGCGCAGCTGGCGCCACCGCAGCGCCGGGATCGGGACCGGGTGCAGCGCGGGGAAGCGCTGTTCGCCTCGGCGGGATGCGTTGCCTGTCATCGTCCGCGCTTGCAGGCGGGAACGCAGGTCATCGAGCCCTATACCGACCTGTTGCTGCATGACATGGGCGACGGGCTGGCGGATGGGCGCGAGGATTTCCTGGCGACCGGCAGGGAATGGCGCACCGCGCCATTGTGGGGGCTGGGGCTGATCGAGCGGATCAATCCCGGTGCGGGGTACCTGCACGATGGCCGGGCCCGGACGCTGAGCGAGGCGGTGATCTGGCATGGCGGGGAAGCCGAGGCGGCGCGAGATCGGTTCAGCGCCATGGCCCGGGAAGAGCGTGAAGCCCTGTTGCAGTTCCTGCAGTCGCTTTGACGCCGGGAATACCGCGAACGGCGTGGAGGCAGGATTTGCGGCCGCTTCGCGCCCGATCGCGGATAAATCCGCTCCTACAGGTTCTCCATTGCCCTTGAAGCGGCACGGTCCCTGTGGGAGCGGATTTATCCGCGATGAGGCCCGCAAGAGCAGCACAACTTTCAGATCAGCAGTCTTCAGCGAAAGAACTGACTCGGCGTGCGCCCGAAATGCTTGCGGAACATCGCGCTGAACGCACTGGGGCTGTCATACCCCAGCGCCCCCGCCACATCGATGATCTTCTCGCCCAGGGCAATGCGCTCCAGCGCCAGCAGCAGGCGTGCCTGCTGGCGCCACTGGCCGAAGGTCATGCCGGTCTCGCGGTGGAACAGGCGCTGGATGGTCTTTTCATCCAGGCCCAGGCGCGCGCTCCAGTCGGCCAGGGTCGAGTTGTCGCCGGGGTCGCGCTGCAGCGCCGCGCAGATCCTGCGCAAACGCGGCTCCGTCGGCTGGGGCAGGTTCAGCGGCAGGGTCGGGAGGATCTGCAACTCGTCGAGGATCAGACGCAGCACCCGCGCCTCCCGCGAATTCGCGCCATGGGGATGGCGAATGCCCACGGAAACCTTGATCAGTTCGCTGAGCAGGCTGGAAATGCTCACCGCGCACGTCTGCAGGGGCAATTCGCACTGCACGTCAGGCTGGACGAACACGCTGCGCATCTTCACCGCGCCGACGCAGCGGATCGAATGCATCTGCCCCCTGGGCATCCAGATGCCGCGGCTGGGCGGCACGGTCCACTGCTCCTGCGCCGAATGCACCACCATCACGCCCTCGATGGCGTAAATCAGCTGGTGCTTCTCATGGCAGTGCGGCCGGATGTACCAGTTCTCCGGGTAATCGGTGGCGCTGCTGCTGAGGGTCCAGTCGGCCAGGTCGATATCGCGGAGGAATTCGTCCAGTGGTCTGATCATCTTGCCCGTTTCTCGACAGTCGTTGTCCCAATCGCGCGAGACAGGCGCGCGGAGGGCCCCTAGCATAAGCTCCGAATCCATAACCCTGAACCCCTGTGAGCACATTTCCCCTTGTGTGCCGCGTGACTCTCCGGAAGGTCCAGCATGTCCGCCAGTAGCACCACCGCTTCAACCCTCTCCGCCACACCCAGCAGCAGCCAGAGCAGTCCGCTGGTGATGCAGGTGATCGCCGGTTGCGCCCTCGCCCACCTGGTCAACGACCTGATCCAGGCGGTGCTGCCGTCGATCTACCCGATCCTCAAGAGCAGCTACGGCCTGAGCTTCACCCAGATCGGCCTGATCACCCTGACCTTCCAGCTCACCGCCTCGCTGCTGCAGCCCTGGGTCGGCTACCACACCGACCGCCATCCCAAGCCGTGGCTGCTGCCGGTGGGCTCGATCTGCACCCTGATCGGCATCGTCCTGCTGGCCTTCGTCGGCAGCTTCGGCTCGATCCTGCTGGCTTCGGCCCTGGTGGGCATCGGTTCGTCGACCTTCCACCCGGAAGCCTCGCGCATCGCCCGCCTGGCCTCGGGTGGCCGTTTCGGACTGGCCCAGTCGACCTTCCAGGTCGGCGGCAATGCCGGCTCGGCGTTCGGCCCGCTGCTGGCGGCGGCGATCATCATTCCCTACGGCCAGGGACATACCGCCTGGTTCGGCCTGGTGGCGCTGTTTTCCATGTTCGTCCTGTACAAGCTGAGCCGCTGGTACAGCAACCACCTGAGCCTGTTCAAGCTCAAGCAGGGGACCAAGGCCACCCACGGCCTGTCGAAGCGCCGGGTGACCTTCGCCCTGGTGATCCTGGCCCTGCTGGTGTTCTCCAAGTACTTCTACATGACCAGCTTCACCAGCTACTTCACCTTCTACCTGATCGAGAAGTTCGACCTGTCGGTGGCCAGTTCGCAGTTGTACCTGTTCCTGTTCCTCGGCGCGGTGGCGGCCGGCACCTTCTTCGGCGGGCCGATCGGCGACCGTATCGGGCGCAAGGCGGTGATCTGGTTCTCGATCCTCGGCGCGGCGCCGTTCACCCTGGCCCTGCCCTACACCGACCTGTTCTGGACCAGCGTGCTCAGCGTGATCATCGGCTTCATCATGGCGTCGGCGTTTTCCGCCATCGTGGTCTATGCCCAGGAGCTGGTGCCGGGCAACGTGGGGATGATCGCCGGGATCTTCTTCGGCCTGATGTTCGGCTTCGGCGGCATCGGCGCGGCATTGCTCGGACACCTGGCGGACCTGCACGGGATCACCGAGGTCTACACCCTGTGCTCGTTCCTGCCGTTGCTGGGGATCATGACGATCCTGCTGCCTTCGACCAAAGGCGTCTGAAACAGCCTGGCAATCGCCCCCCGTAGGCGCGTGGCTTGCCCGCGCCTACGGGGGGAGAACGGCGCTCGCGTTTCAGCTATGGCCGATATCCCGGTCCTTGGTTTCCGGCATGAAGAAGATGCCCAGCACCGCGGTCATCACGGCAATGACGATGGGATACCAGAGGCCGTAGTAGATATCCCCGGTGGCCGCGACCATGGCAAAGGCCACGGTGGGCAGGAAGCCGCCGAACCAGCCGTTGCCGATGTGGTACGGCAGCGACATCGAGGTATAGCGGATACGCGCCGGGAACAGCTCCACCAGCCAGGCGGCGATCGGCCCGTAGACCATGGTCACGTAGATCACCAGGATGGTCAGGAGCAACAGCACCATCGGGTAGTTGGTCTTGGCCGGATCGGCCTTTTCCGGATAGCCGGCATTCTTCAGCGCACCGCCCAGGGTGGCGGTGAAGGCATCGTTGGCCGCCTTGAACTCCGCCGCCGGCAAGGCGCTGCCGTCGAAGCTCGGCAGCATGCTGTTGCCGATGCGCACCTGGGCCACCGCGCCCGGCTCGCCGACTTCGTTTTCATAGGGAATCGCCCGCTTGGCCAGCAGGCTCTTGGCCACGTCGCAGGAGCTGGTGAAGCGCGCCTTGCCCACCGGGTCGAACTGGAACGAACACTGCGCCGGATCGGCGATCACCGTCACCGGGTTCTGCTGCTGGGCGGTGTAGATATCCGGGTTGCCGAATTCGGTGAGGCCCTTGAAGATCGGGAAGTACGTCAGCGCGGCGAGGATGCAGCCGGCCATGATGATCTTCTTGCGTCCGATGCGATCGGACAGGCTGCCGAAAATGATGAAGAACGGCGTACCGATCAACAGCGAACCGGCGATCAGCAGGTTGGCGGTCTGCGGATCGATCTTCAGCGTCTGCAACAGGAAGAACAGCGCATAGAACTGCCCGGTGTACCAGACCACCGCCTGGCCGGCGGTACCGCCGAGCAGGGACATGATCACCACCTTGAGGTTGTCCCAGCGGGCGAAGGATTCGGTCAGCGGCGCCTTGGACGCCTTGCCTTCTTCCTTCATGCGCTTGAACACCGGCGACTCCTGCAGTTGCATGCGGATGTACACCGAAACGATCAGCAGCAGGATCGAGAGCAGGAAGGGAATCCGCCAGCCCCAGGCCTCGAAGGCTTCGGTACCCAGGGCGGTGCGGCAGGTGAGGATCACCAGCAGCGAGAGAAACAGGCCGAGGGTGGCGGTGGTCTGGATCCACGAGGTGAAGAAGCCGCGCCTGCCGGGTGGCGCGTGCTCCGCCACGTAGGTCGCCGCGCCACCGTACTCGCCGCCCAGGGCAAGGCCCTGCAGCAGGCGCAGGGTGATCAGGATGATCGGCGCCGCCACGCCGATGCTGGCGTAACTGGGCAACAGGCCGACGATGGCAGTGGACACGCCCATGATGATGATGGTGATGAGGAAGGTGTGTTTGCGCCCGATCATGTCGCCCAGGCGTCCGAAGACGATGGCGCCGAACGGCCGTACCGCAAAACCGGCGGCGAAGGCCAGCAGGGCGAAGATGAACGCGGTGGTTTCATTGACCCCGGCGAAGAAGTGCTTGGCGATGATCGCCGCCAGGGACCCGTACAGGTAGAAGTCGTACCACTCGAAGACCGTCCCCAGGGACGAGGCGAAGATGACCTTGCGCTCGTCGTGGGTGATGTTCTTGCCGGACGTGCTGCCCGGGGATGAAGTGCCGCTCATGACCGCCATGAATGTTCTCCGTCTTGTTCTTGTAGGCCGGAGCATCCCGCTATTGATTCCGCACGCACTCTGGCCATTCGAAAGGCTGATGACATCGGATTACGGACTGCGCCGGGCCTGGAACAGGCGGACGGCCTCGCGTTGCACGCAGCTGTAAGAATAATCGCAGGTTGGCAGATAGCCAGCGGTTGGCACGAGGGGCCGCCGTGCGGCGCGGCAGGCCCCGGGAGATTGCTCAGAAATGCCGGAACAAGGCCGCCGCCACGATCCCCGCGGCGATTGCCGGCAACGGCTTCTTCACCAGCAACATCACCACCGCGGTGCTCGCCAGCGCCACCCTCGCGCCGTTGTCGCCACTCACCGCCAGCGGCGTCAGCACCGCCACCAGCACCGAGCCGGACATGGCGCCGATGAACTGCTGCACGCGGTAGTTGATCGGCACGAAGGACATCACGAAAACCCCGCCCCAGCGGGTCGCCAGGGTTACCGCCGCCATGATCAGGACCAGAATGAGCGGGCCGTGCCCGCTGGTTTCAATGTTCATCCTTGCGTTTCTCCATCCACACCGCACCGACGATGCCACCGGCCAGGGCACCGACCACCACATGACTGTTCTCCGGCAGGAACCGGTACGCCAGCAACGCCGAACCGGCGGCGACCGCCCAGATCAGCAGCACGCGCAGGTCTTTCTTGCCGCCCACCACCATCGACAGCAGGAAGCAACCCATGACCATGTCCAGGCCCCAGCTCACCGGGTCGCTGACCAGGTTGCCGAAGTACAGGCCGAGCCAGGTACCGAGAATCCACGTCGACCACAGCGCCAGGCCACCGCCGAAGAGAATGCCCAGGCCCGGCTTGCCGGCGCTCAGCGCCTGCATCGCCATCGCCCAGTTGGCGTCCGACACCACCAGCATGATCCCGTAGCGCCGTGCCACCGGCAGCTCGCGCAGCCAGGGATAGAGCGTCGCGCCCATCAGCAGATGGCGGGCATTGATGGCGAACACGGTGACGATCAACGGCACCAGCGGCACCTGCGCGCCCCACAGATCGAGGGCGGCGAACTGCGACGCGCCCGCGAAGACCAGGGTGCTCATCCACATGATCGTCGGTGAATCCAGCCCGACCTGGGCCGCGGCCAGGCCGAAGGCCAGACCGAACACCACGACGAACATCGAGATCGGCAACAACTGCCGGAACCCGTCCCATACCTCGTTGTAGCCCAGCTCCGTGGAGCCCTTGGCAACCGATAACACAACCCTTCTCCTTCTTTGGCGCTCCGTCCGGCGGAGCGCTGTTACTCGAACGCAGCATTCGGACGCCAGTCACTATCCAGCAGACACAGCATTGCGAAAAGCGCATATTACGCGACTAACCCATTCGCTTATCGAATACATCGGAGCGTGCCCGTGCAGGACCTGCAGATCGACTGGCTCAAGTGTTTCGTCGCCGTGGTGGACACCGGCTCGCTGTCCAAGGCCGCGCCCGAGGTGCACCGCTCGCAATCGGCGGTGAGCATGCAGTTGAAGAAGCTGGAGGCGGCGCTGGGTCGCCAGTTGCTGGTACGCGATGCGCGCCAGCAGCAACTCACCGCGGATGGCCAGGTGCTGCTGGGTTATGCGCGGCGCATCCTCGACCTGCACAGCGATGCGCAGAATGCCTTTCATGGCGACGAGCTCACCGGGCGCATCCGCCTCGGCGTGCCGGACGACTACGCCGCGCGCTACCTGACCCCGGTGCTCAAGCGCTTCGCCCTGCGCTACGGCGCGGTGGAGATCGAGCTGGACTGCGAACAATCCACCTCGCTGATTCCGCGCATCGACCAGGGTGACCTGGATCTGGCCCTGGTATCCCGCGACCATTCACGGCGCGGCACCCTGCTGTTCCGTGAGCCGATGGTCTGGGTCGGCTCGCCGCAGTTCGATGTCTGGCGTCGTGATCCGCTGCCCATCGCCACCTATGAAAGCACCAGCCAGGCGCGGCGCTGTGCCATTCACTCGCTGGCCTTGCAGGGGCGGGATTACCGGGTGGTGTACAACAGCTCCAGCCTGGCCGGGCAGATCGCGGCGGTGGAAAGTGGCCTGGCGGTGGCGGTGCTGACCCGCTGCAGCGCGCCGGAGCATCTGGAAATCCTCGGTGCCGAGCATGGCCTGGGACCGCTGGAGCCGATGGAAGTGGCGGTGTATCGGAGCCGGGCATCGCACGGGTCGAAGCCGGTGGATCAGTTGTATGGGTTGCTGATCAAGACCTTGCGGAGGGTGGCCGTGTCCTGATTACCAGAGCGAATGCGATCCCTTGTAGGAGCTGGCTTGCCTGCGAACGACGGCGCAGCCGTCGCAAAACCTGAGTCCCAGGCATGCCTGACACGCCGCGCTCACAGTTTTGCGGCCGCTTCGCGCCCGTTCGCAGGCAAGCCAGCTCCTACAGGACTATCGCATGGCATCAGAAAGCCGCATTCAAGACATCCCGAGTGTCCAGCACCCGCGCATAATCCATCGCCAGGTTGTCCAGCGAGAGCGCATGCACCTCCGCCGCCGCCCAACACCGGCCATCCCGCCCGAGCAGATCGAAGGTGTAGCAGGCATCCGCCACCACCACGACATCGAACCCCAGGTTGCCGCCCGTGCGCGCCGTGGCCTCCACCGAGTTGTTGGTCGCCACCCCGCACACCACAAGCTGGCGGATCCCGCGCACATGCAGCCAGCGCTCAAGGCCCGAGGCGACAAAGGCATCCGGCACGTTCTTCTCGAACACCTGCTCGTTCCCCAGCGGCGCCAGCGCCTCCTGGAATTCGCAACCCACTTGCCCCGGTCGAAACACCGAGTCCGCGGAACGCGAGATATGCCGCACATGCACCACTGGTCGCCGCGACGTCCGCCAGGCTCGCAGCAAGGCTTCGACCTGCTGCTCCGCGTCGGGATTGTTGCGCCGGACACCCGCGGGGTTGGCGATGCCTTTCTGCATATCGACGATCAGCAGTGCGGCATTGTCCTCAAGCATCACGGGCACGCTCCAGCATCTCCAGCAGTTGCTGCGGATACACCGTCTCGGTGGTGCCGCGCAGTTCCTCGGCCGACCACCAGCGATGCGCCGCCATCACCTTCATCTCATGCGCGGTCCAGCCGTCGCGGCTGAGCTGTTGCGAGGTGGCCCGCACGCCGTAATACAGCTCCATCGAAATGACGTCCTCGCCGCTGGGCAGGCGCATGACGAAGCGTCGCTCGCCGACCGGCTCACCCACGTCGGCGACCTCGATACCGGTCTCCTCGCGCAGTTCGCGGATCGCCGCCTCGCGGAACCCCTCGCCCTCCTCCAGGCCACCACCGGGGGTGGCCCAGTGCGAGTGCCCCGCCAGCGCGTCATCGGTGTGCACGAAATGGAACAGCAGCACCCGCTGCTCGGGGTCGACGATCAAGAGGCGGGCTGATTTCCGTTCACGCATGACAGCAGGGTCCTTGTGGGCAGCAACGATGTTCGATTGGCGCGCGATGATGCCAGAAGCGGCGGTCATCATCACGCGAATCGGGCATGCGTCAGCAGGACTGCCAAGTGCTCAGGTCGTCCCACAGGATGCTGGGCCGGAAATCACCCGGTGCGAGCGATGGAGCGTCCTGGTAGAACGCTTGTGCCACGCGGATCTGGACCTTGCGTGGCCCCAGGTTCTCGACATAACCCACGTAGGTGACCCAACCGCGGTCGCTGCTGCGATTGGTACAGATACGGGTACCGAGTTCGCGCAGGCTCGCGACCCGCAGGCTTTCCTGCTGCGCGCGTTGCCGCTGGCGGTTTTCCTCCGCGAGACGTTCCTTTTCAGCCTCGTCCATGGCCTCGCGCTTGCGTTGTTGGGCGAGCGCCTCGCTGGCGGCTTCCAGGGCCTGGAAGTCGGCCTTGACTTGTGCGCTCGACGCATTCCAGAGCTGGTCGTAGAACGCCTTGACGTTCATCTTGATGCGGGCACGGGGATTTTCGTCCAACGCGACGAACGACTTGATGGATTGGAGCGCCCTGGCGTCGGGACGGTAACCATGGCGAAACGCGAGCTCCCCCATTTGCGGACCAGAAACGAAATCGGGCGCGTCACTCGAATAACCACTGACCCCATAGACATGCGCGGCAACGAGATCGGAGGATTCCGCGGTCGCTTGCCAATTCGGATTGGCGCCATGCTGCAGCAGCACTTCGATCACGCCGAGCTCGAATCGACCCATCGCTTGATCGAGCGGGGTGGTGTTCCGTCCCGTTGGCCGTCCCGTCGTCGCCTCTGGGCTGTACTCGCGGTTGACGTTTGCGCCCGCGGCGATCGCTGCCTTGACGGCGTCGAGGTTGTATCCATAGATGCCCCCCAGCAGGCGTATATCCGGCCCTTGCTCGCTCAGGAATTGCCTCCAGTGCTCCCGAGCCTGGTTGGACGCCGTGCCTTCCAGACGGTGGCTGTGGCAAGCCTGGTACTTGGGTTCAAAGTGGGTGGCCGAGAGACAGTTACGCAGAGCCTGAGCCGACTCGGCGGTCTTTTCACGATTTTCCGAAGTCGTGCCACATCCAATCAGAAACAGTGATAACGCGAAGGGAACAATGTGCTTCACAGCCAACGATCCTTGCTGAAGTGAAAATCGAGATATACGCAGCGACGATATCACAACGACATCACTCATGACGCTTCAAGCGAATCTGCCATGCCCCAGGCAACAGGCTGTCTTGCACACGAAACGTCGGGAGTGATCAGCAGGTCATCCTGACGCCCTGTTGTCGGTACGCCAGTGGCTCGATTGATGACGCATGTAGGTGCGCAGGGCAATCTGCGGGCCGTCATGCCAGGGTGCTTCGCTGGTGATGATCGAGGCAATGCGGTCGACGCGGAAATCGCGATAGGCCGCACGGGTGTTGCACCAGCTGCCGACGGTCCACTTGCCGCCCCAGTAGAACAGGCCGATGGGCTGGATCAGGCGGTGCGACACGGCGCCGTCGAGACTGGTGTAGGTGATCTGCAGCACGCGCTTGTGCTCGATGGCCTGGCGCAGGCTGCTGAGGTGCCCGCGGGTCGTGGCATCGGCGCTGCCCGTGGCGCGAACCGGGCTTTGCCGCGTGTCGCTGCGCTGCTCCGGCGCAATGGCCGAGACCTTGCTCAGCAGGGTCCGCGCGGCGCCGGCGAGTTGCGGGTCGGCGCTGCCGGCGAGCATTTCCATGCCGAGGGTCAGCGCGTCGACCTCGATGCGGCTCAGGCGCAGCGGTGGCATCTCGAAAGCGGCGTCGAGGGCGTAGCCAACGCCCGTGGTGCCATACACCGGGACACCACTCAGGGACAGGTCGTCGATATAGCGATAGATCGAGCGCACCGACACGCCGATGCGCTCGGCCAGGCGCTCGGCGGTGATCGGCTGGTGCACGCGGATGAGGTTGACCAGCTGGAACAGGCGATCGGCTTTGTGCATGGAGAATTACCTCGTGAGTATCGGCATATCGCTGGCGCGCGGCTCGGCATATCGGATTCTCTTGCCACCCTGCTCCGCCACCTCCTGCGCCTGTCCATCCCGCTGCTTGCCCTGCCGGGCCAGGCCCACCAGCCGCGGGATCAACGGCCCTTCCGGGAGGTGCCGCCAGAACCGCCCGGGCATATGCAGACGCAAGGCGTCGGGGTTGACCCGTGCCGGGTTGAAGGTGTGGCGGTAATAGGTCAGCCACAGGTCGGCATCGGGGTCGTCCGCCTCCCGCGCCCACTGCCGCCATGCTTCGGGGCACTGGCGGCGGTAATCGAACTGCGCACCGTCATAGCGGATGCCATCGCGCGAGGTCGCGATCAGCCAGCGCTGCCGCCCCAGGCGTTCGGCGAAATGGTCGCTGGCGCTTTCGAGAATGTCGTGGGCCGGTTCGTGAAAGGCCACCAGATCCAGTTGCAGGCGCTCGGCCAGCAGCGTCGGCAACGGCACGAAACGCACGAAGGCGTGCAGGTGATGGGCTTCGCGGGTGACCTGCCTGATCCGCCGTTGCAACTCGCTGCCCAGGCGGTCGCCGGCGAGCATGGCGGTACGGTCGCCATGGGCCACGCGCCAGAGCACTTCGTAGAGCAGGTTCCAGCGCTGCTCACCGCGATAGCGGGCAGCCAGCTGCAACTGCTCCAGCAACTGCACCGGCACCCGCGCCCTGAACGGTCCGGGCCCCCGCGGCAGTGCATCGGGCTGGGCCAGCAGGTCCTGGATCGGTCCCTGGCCCCAGTTGACCTCGGCCGGGTCGATGCCATGCCCGAGCAGTACCCGCGCCTGGTCGCGCCAGGTGGCGAAGGTGTCGTCGCAGTCGAGGGCAATCATCCCCACAACCCCATCTGCACTGGTGCCTGCGGCTCACGCAGCCGAGCACGGAGCAGACCGCTGCGCATCTCCCCCAGCACCGGGCGATAGTCGCTGGTGACGATGAACGGCCGCGCCTTGTCCAGCACGCAGCGCAACTGGATCAGGTCGTCGTAGCGCACCCGCCGCTCGCGGCGCAGCGCCACCAGGCGCTGCACGCTGCGCAGGCCGATGCCCGGCACCCGCGCCAGCAAGGCCGGCTCGGCGCGGTTGATATCCACCGGAAACACCTCGCGATGGGACAGCGCCCAGGCCAGCTTGGGATCGATATCCAGGGCCAGGTTGTTCGCCTCGCTGAGCAGTTCGCCAGCCTTGTAGCCATAGCCGCGCATGAGGAAATCAGCCTGGTACAGGCGGTGCTCGCGCAACAGCGGTGGCGCCGCCAGCGGCACGCTGTCGGGGCTGTCCGGGATCGGGCTGAACGCCGAGTAGTACACGCGCTTGAGGCCATAGCCCTGATACAGCGATTCGGCATTGCGCAGGATGGTGCGGTCGTCCGAGGCATCGGCGCCGACGATCATCTGCGTGCTCTGCCCCGCCGGGGTGAAGCGCGGCGCCCGCGCCTCGCCGGCCACCGCCTGCTGGCCACGGTGGATGGTGCCCATGGCCCGGCGGATGCTGCTCACCTGCTTTTCCGGGGCCAGGCGCCTGAGGCTGGCATCGCTGGGCAGCTCGATATTGACGCTGAGGCGATCGGCCAGGCGCCCGGCTTCCTCGATCAGCAACGGATCGGCGTCGGGGATGGTCTTGAGGTGGATGTAGCCGCGAAAGCCATGTTCCTCACGCAGCAGCCGGGCGACCCGCACCAGTTGCTCCATGGTGTAGTCCGCCGAACGGATGATCCCGGAACTGAGGAACAGCCCGCTGATGCAGTTGCGCCGATAGAAATCCAGGGTCAGGCGCACCACTTCCTCGGGGCTGAAGCGCGCCCGCGGGACATTGCTGGAACGGCGGTTGACGCAGTACTGGCAGTCGTACAGGCAGAAGTTGGTCAGCAGCACCTTGAGCAGCGACACGCAGCGGCCGTCCGGGGTGTAGCTGTGGCAGATGCCCATGCCATTGGTCGCGCCAAGCCCGTCGCGGCCCTTCGAGCTGCGCTTGGGGGCACCACTGCTGGCACACGAAGCGTCGTACTTGGCGGCGTCGGCGAGGATGCCGAGCTTGGCGATGAGTTGCATGGGGAGCGCTTCCCGAATACTGAATATCCATACAGTATTTCGAGATTGGCAAGGATGCAAGCGCCTGTCGTCGATCTAGCCGGGATGCCCGTCCACCCTCGCCCGCACCAGCATCGGCGCGTAGCCGCGAATGAACAGGCCGAACGCCACGGTCCAGCACAGCGTCGCCAGCCCCAGACCGACGTGGGTATGCAGCGGCACCAGCAGCACCCGGGCGAGCCCGGCCAGGTTGAGCAGGACGAAGGCCAGGGTCATGCCCTTGGGCGGCTCCAGGGGGCGTCCGGTGTGGCCAAGACTGACCCGGGCGATCATCGCCAGGATCAGTCCGGCCATGCCGCCCACCGTCAGGCAGTGCACGGCCAGGCTCGGGTTCAGCGCCACGCCGAAATGCCACAGCGCCATGCCTGCGCAGGCCACCGCCAGCCAGGCATAGGCCAGGTGCAGCGACCACAGCAGCGGTACCCGCCACAGGCCGCGATCATGCCAGCGCAACAGGCGGATGCCATGACCGATCGCCAGCGCGGCAAACAGCCCGCCGACCAGGACACCGGGCCGCAGCGCCAGGCCCGTCGCATACAACACCGCGACCAGCGCCGAACCGCCCAGCAGCAGCCAGTCCAGCCACGCCCAGGGCTGCACCGCCGTCGCCCTCCCCAGTCCCCGCTGGGTAAAGAACGGAATCACCCGGCCGCCGATCAGGCCCATCATCGCCGCCACCAGCCACAGCCCGCCGAGCACACCCTGGCGTTGCCAGCCATCGTTGCCGTGGACCACGCCAGCCATCGCGATGCCGTCCACCAGGGTCAGCAACAGCAGCAGCGCCACCAGTGGGTAGTTGCGCTGCTGGCGGACCTTCCACAAGGTGCGTCCCATGAGCCCCGCCAGCAGCAGCGGAAAGCCCAGTTCCAGCAGCACCAGCAACGGCCAGGGTGCCGCCCCCAGCCAGGCCAGGCGCCCCGCCAGCCAGACCAGGGCCAGGGCCGCCAGGCGCTTGCCGCTCAGGCCTGGCTGGCCGGTCCAGGTCTGCACCGCGGTCAACAGAAAGCCGGCGACGATCGCCAGGCCGAAACCGAACAGCAGTTCATGCCGGTGCCAGGCCAGCCAGCCGCCGGCGGGCGCCCACTCCAGCTTGCCGCTCAGGGCCACCAGCCACAGCGGCAACACCAGCAGCGCGAGCAAGCTGCCGCCGAGGAAGAACGGGCGAAACGCCAGGCGCCACAGTGGCGCGATCGCCATGGCTTTCTTGCGGTCGATCACTTGCATGGCGGGCTCCCCCGGTTCACCAGCTCAGATAGAACATGCCCTTGGCCAGCAGCACGATCAGCAACAGATGAGTAAAGACGCTGGCGTGGATGAAACGCACCGCCGTCGCCGTCATGCGGCCGCTGCGAAACAACCACAGCGCCGTGACGAAATGCCCGAGCACGCTGAGGGCGACCAGGATCTTCAGGCCGAGCAAGGTGCCGAACGGCGAGTCCAGCGGCGCCGCCAGTTGCGCCAGGTAACGCTCGCGGACCATGCCCGCGCCGGCCCCGAACAGCACCAGCAGCACCCAGGGCATCAGCCGGCGGGCGCGCTGGCCGATGGCGTGTTCGAGCATCATCATCAGCCGGTCGGGCAATTGCTGGCGGATCCCGCCGATGAACAGCACTTCGAAAAATACCGTGCCGATGAACACGATGGCGGCGAACAGATGCAGGGTCAGCAGAACGGGATAGATCATGGCGGGGCCTCATTGTGCCCGGCAGACTAGCGCGCTCGCGTCCGGCGCGGCTTGACCCTCGTCAAGCCGGTGGAACTCGGCGCGGCGAGGCAATCCGGATCAATGACCGGACAGTCACCTGGCGGTAACGCACCGCTATCAATATAGGTGCCGTCAACGTGCGGGATCTGCTTTGCCTTTCGGACTTCATCGCTGGCAAGAGCCCCTCGCATCTTCCCGGCGGTCCACCCAACCCACCCCAGCTCGCGTAACATTTTGCAACCCGACACCCAGCCAAACGCCAGCACGGCAGGCAGCCGGCCCATTGACAGCGCAAAAAGCGCATCCCGCCCTTTCGATATGTATCGAGTACGGGCACAATGCGGCTCTTTTTTTGGCTGGCCTACCTGGAGCCTCGAAGTGATCAAGACCCCGTACTACCTCATCGACAAGCAAAAGCTGCTGGGCAACCTGGAAAAGATCGCCTACGTGCGCGAGAAATCCGGTGCCAAGGCCCTGCTGGCACTCAAGTGCTTCGCCACCTGGTCGGTGTTCGACCTGATGCAGCAGTACATGGACGGCACCACCTCGTCCTCGCTCTACGAGCTCAAGCTCGGCCGCCAGAAGTTCGAAGGCGAGACCCACGCCTACAGCGTGGCCTGGGCCGACGACGAGATCGAAGAGATGCTCGCCAACTGCGACAAGATCATCTTCAACTCCATCGGCCAGCTGCAGCGCTTCGCCGAGGCATCCGAGGGCAAGGTCCGCGGTCTGCGGGTCAACCCGCAGGTGAGCAGCTCCGACTACCTGCTGGCCGACCCGGCGCGTCCGTTCAGCCGCCTCGGCGAATGGGACCCGGTCAAGGTCGAAGGCGTGATCGAGCAGATCTCCGGCTTCATGTTCCACAACAACTGCGAGAACGGCGACTTCGAGCTGTTCGACAAGATGCTCGGCACCATCGAGGAACGCTTCGGCCACCTGCTGCACAAGGTCGAATGGGTCAGCCTCGGCGGCGGCATCCACTTCACCGGCGAGGGCTATGCCCTGGACGCCTTCTGCGAACGCCTCAAGTCGTTCTCCGAAACCTACGGCGTGCAGGTCTACCTGGAGCCGGGCGAAGCGGCGATCACCAACAGCGCCTCGCTGGAAGTCACGGTTCTCGACACCCTGTTCAACGGCAAGCACCTTGCCGTGGTCGACAGCTCGATCGAAGCGCACATGCTCGACCTGCTGATCTACCGCCTCAACGCCAAGATGGCCCCCAACGACGGCGAGCACACCTACATGGTCTGCGGCAAGTCGTGCCTGGCCGGTGACATCTTCGGCGAGTACCAATTCGATCGTCCGCTGGCCATCGGCGATCGGCTGTCGTTCGTCGACGCCGCGGGTTACACCATGGTCAAGAAAAACTGGTTCAACGGCCTGAAAATGCCGTCCATCGTAGTGAAACAACTCGACGGTAGCGTCGAGGTGGTTCGTGAGTTCGGTTTCGAAGACTACCTGTCCAGCCTTTCCTGAGCTGGCAGATAAGGAGAGATAGAGAATTGAAGAAGAACGTTCTTATCATTGGTGCAGGAGGTGTCGCCAAGGTGGTGGCCCACAAGTGCGCGCAGCACAACGACGAGCTCGGTCGTATTGCGATTGCGTCGCGGAACATCTCCAAATGCCAGGCCATCATCGACAGCGTCAAGGCCAAGGGTAGCCTCAAGGTACCCGCCGACATCCAGGCCTTCTCGCTCAATGCCCTCGATGTCGAGGCAACCAAGGCGCTGATCCGCGAGACTCAATCGCAGATCGTGATCAACGTCGGTTCCGCCTTCCTCAACATGTCGGTGCTGCGTGCCTGCATCGATACCGGTGTCGCCTACCTGGACACCGCGATCCACGAAGAACCGGGCAAGATCTGCGAAACCCCGCCCTGGTACGGCAACTACGAGTGGAAACACCTCGAAGAGTGCCAGCAGAAGAACATCACGGCCATTCTCGGTGTCGGTTTCGACCCGGGTGTGGTCAACGCCTACGCGGCGCTGGCGAAACAACAGTATTTCGACCGCATCGACTCGATCGACATTCTCGACGTCAATGCCGGGTCCCACGGCAAATACTTCGCCACCAACTTCGATCCGGAAATCAATTTCCGTGAATTCACCGGACAGGTATGGAGCTGGCAGAACAGCCAGTGGACCAGCAACACCATGTTCGAAGTGAAGCGTACCGACGACCTGCCGGTGGTCGGTTCGCAGAACCTCTACCTCACCGGCCACGATGAAGTGCACTCGCTGTCGAAGAACCTCGACGTGCCCAACGTGCGTTTCTGGATGAGCTTCGGCGAGCACTACATCAATGTGTTCACCGTGCTGAAGAACCTCGGCCTGCTCTCCGAGCAACCGGTGAAGACCGCCGAAGGCCTGGAAGTGGTGCCGCTGAAAGTGGTCAAGGCCGTGCTGCCGGATCCGGCCTCGCTGGCGCCTGGCTACACCGGCAAGACCTGCATCGGTGACCTGGTCAAGGGCAGCAAGGACGGTCAGCCGCGCGAAGTCTTCATCTACAACGTGGCCGACCACGAAGAAGCCTACGCCGAGACCGACAGCCAGGGCATCTCCTACACCGCCGGCGTGCCGCCGGTGGCCGCGGCCCTGCTGGTCGCCCGTGGCCAGTGGGACGTGCAGCGCATGGTCAACGTCGAAGAGCTGCCGGCCGAGCCGTTCCTCCACGCCCTCGACGTGATGGGTCTGCCGACCCGGGTCAAGGACGAGAACGGTGATCGTCCGTGGGCCTGATAGGTTCATGAGCTGAAAAGAAGGGGCGCCCATACAGGCGCCCCTTTTTCGTTTCCACCCAGCCTGCCCCCCCTGTAGGAGCTGGCTTGCCTGCGAAGGACCGCACAGCGGTCCCTGATGGCGGTGAAGTCTGGGACCGCTGTGCGGTCCTTCGCAGGCAAGCCAGCTCCTACAGGGGGGGTGCAGATGAAACGCAGCGCAGTGCTCCGAAAAACGTTTCAACCGCTTACAATCCCGCCCATTTCGTAGTCAACAAGAAAGGCCCGTCAGCCCATGACGCTCGATCCACCTACCCTGCTGGTGCTCAGCATCGTGCTCGCCGCGACCGCCTCCGCCTATCTGGCCGTGGAATGGCGCAGTGTGCGCGAATCCTCCCTGCTGTTCTGGAGCGCCGGATTCGCCACCATCAGCATCGGCTCGACCCTGGCCCTGATGCGCATGAACGGCCTGCTGCTGCTCGGCATCTGGTTCGCCAACGGTTTGCTGGTGACCGCCCACTGGCTGTTCCTGCTGGGTGTCGCGCGGTTCACCGAGACCCGCCTGTCGCGTGCCTGGTACCTGATCTTCGTGCTCTGGGTCGCGCTGCTGGCGCTGCCCGACGCGCCCTGGTGGTCGAACGTGATGACCTTCGCCAACTCCGGGCTGGTCGGCGTGCTGGCCCTGCGCGCCAGCCTGCTGCTGCGTCCCCATGGCAATTCGCTGAGCATCGGCGCCGTGCAGTTGCGTTATGTGATGCTCAGCCATGGCGCCTTCTATTGCATCAAGGCACTGCTCGCGGTGATGCCCGGCGCCCTGCTCGACCTGGCTTCGTTCCGCGGCGAGATCATCCAGGTGTCACTGGTCGAAGGTGCCGTGGCGCTGATGCTGATCGCCCTGTCGATGACCGGCAGCGAACGCTACCGCCGCGAGAAACGCATCGCCCGCCTCGCCGCCCGCGACCCGTTGACCGCCCTGTACAACCGCCGTGCCCTGGAAGTCCGCGCACCGCGCCTGCTGGAAAACGTCTCGGCGCAGCAGCCAGGCGCCCTGCTGCTGATCGATATCGACAACTTCAAGCTGGTCAACGACCTCCACGGTCACGCGGCCGGGGACCGTCTGCTGGTGAGCCTGAGCGAGATGATCCTCGCGAAGATCCCCGAAGACGCGCTGGCCGCGCGCCTGGGCGGCGACGAGTTCCTGATCCTCCTGGGCAATACCTCCCGGGAGCGCATCGTCGCCCTCGGCAACGCCCTGCGCGAGCAGTTCCAGCAGGAAGCCGTCAGCGCCTTCGACACCCCGGAACCGGTGACCCTGAGCATCGGCGCCAATCTCTTCGAGCAGCCGCCGGTGAGCCTGGCGGCGCTGATCGAACAGAGCGACGCGGCGCTGTACGAGTCCAAGCGTGGGGGGCGGGACAGCATCAGGCTGGTGGACCGGACGGCCAGCAACCCGACCTGAGGGCCTCATCGCGGGCAATCGGAACGCCGCCCGGCCCGCTCCCACAAGTTTCAGTGTCGCCGCGAACAGTGTGGGAGCGGGCCGGGCGGCGTTCCGATTGCCCGCGATGAGGCCCGCAAGGACAGTGGCTGAACGGCTGGCGGATCAGAAGCGGTACTTGGCCGTCACCATGTAGTTGCGCGGATCGCCGACGAAGTTGCCGCCCACCGTGGTCATGATGCTGGAGTAGTAGTCGCGGTCGAACACATTGTTGGCATTCAGGCTCAGCGTCAGGTGCTGGTCGACGTCATAGCTGGCGAACAGGTCGGTCACCGCGTAGCCACCCTGCTCGACCCCCGCGCTGGTGTAGATATCGCTCTGCACATGCAGGCCGCCACCCACGCGCCAGCGGCTCAGGTCGCCCGGCAGGCGATAGCTGGTGGCCAGCTTGAACAGGTTCAGCGGCAGGTTGGTGGCGTAGCGCTCGCCGCTGGACAGGGTGCCGATCGGCGCATAGTCGGAAGACGTCAGGTGCTTGGCGTAGTTGTAGGTATACCCCGCCGAGACCTGCCAGTCCGGCAGTACCTCGCCACTCACTTCGAACTCGATCCCGCGGCTGCGCACTTCGCCGGCCGAGGCGTAGCATTCACGACCGCCACAGGCCTGGCTGTCGAGCAGTTGCGGCAGGTTCTCCAGGTCGATCTGGAACAGCGCCACGCTGGCATTCAGGCGCCCGTCGAAATACTCGCCCTTGAGGCCGATCTCGTAGTTGCTGCCCTCCTGCGGATCGAGCAGGCCACCACCGGCGGTGCTGTAGTTCTGCGGGTTGAAGATGCGCGTCCAGCTGGCGTAGGCGGTGTAGGTGTCGTTCAGGTCGTAGGTGAAGCCGACATAGGGGGTGAATTCGCGGGTGGCCTTGTAGTCGTCGTTGCCGGTCCAGTCGCCGGAGTGGGTGGTCACGGAATACTCGTACCAGTCCAGGCGCCCGCCGGTGGCCAGCTTGAGGCGCTCGCTCAGGCTGAAGCGCGCGGTGAGGTAGACGCTGGACTGCTTGACCTCGCCGTCCCGCGACCAGGCGTAGCTGATCGCAGGCTTGGGCACCGCCTTGCCGTCGAAGCTCAGTGGATCGAACTCGTACACCGCACCCAGTGGCCAGCCGCCCGGGCCATCGTCGATGTCCTGGTTGCGATAGCTGCCGCCCACCACCAGTTCGTGGGTCCGCCCGAACAGGCTGAACGGCCCGCTGGCATAGCCGTCGAAGCTGGTCTGGGTGTTCTCGTAGTGGTACTTGCCATAGCCGAAGCCGAAGTCCCGCGCCGTCTCGTCGGGGCGATACAGGTAGGAGCCGAACATGTCCATCTGGCTCTTCAGCGCGGTGGCGGCGAACTTGCCGGTCCAACCGTTGGCGAAGCGCTGGGTGATGTCGGCGAACACCGTGCTGGTTTCCTTGTCCCAGTACGACCAGCTCGGGCTCATGCGCCGCGAGCGCGGAATGTCGAGGAAGCTGCCGTCGGGGTTGGTGCCGCGGCCGTTCCAGTCGGCGCCGGGGTTGTTGTCCTGGCTCCAGCTCGCGCCGAGGCTGACCGTGGTGTCGTCGCCGAGGTCGCCTTCAAGCACGCCGTAGAACAGGTTGCGCCGGCTCTCGTAGTCGTCGATGAACGAGTTCTTGTCCTGCAACGACAGCACGGTGCGCCCACGCAGGCTGCCCGTGGCATTCAACGGGCCGCTCAGGTCCAGCTCGCCGCGGTAGTGATCCCAGCTGCCGGCACCGGCAGTGATGCT
This sequence comes from Pseudomonas japonica, assembly GCF_900188455.1. GTDB lineage: Bacteria > Pseudomonadota > Gammaproteobacteria > Pseudomonadales > Pseudomonadaceae > Aquipseudomonas > Aquipseudomonas japonica. The sequence goes on from NZ_FZOL01000011.1 coordinate 55,898, forward strand.
GCCCTGGAAGACGCTGGTCGGGCGCTTGCGCACCAGGTTGATCGAGCCGCCCGGGGAGCCGGCGCCCTCCATCAGCCCGGCGGCGCCACGCACCACCTCGACCCGGTCGTACATCGCCAGCAGGCCGGTGGACAGGCTGGCTTCGTCGTATTGCACGGGAATGCCGTCGACCATCAGGTTGTTCAACTGGAAGCCGCGGGAGTTGTAGCGCTCGCGCTCACCGCCCCACTTGGTCACGGTCAGGCCGGGGGTGTACTTCACCGCATCGCCCAGGGTGGTCATGGCCTGGTCCTCGATGCGCTGGCGGCTGACCACGCTGACCGACTGCGGGGTTTCCCGCGGACTCAGGGCCAGCTTGGTGCCGCTGCTCATGCTGCCGGTGGTGTAGGAGCCGCTGTTTTCGCTGATGGCGCCGAGGTTGCTGGCATTGACGCTGGTGGCACCCAGTTCCACCGCGGCGCTGTCGGCCGCTTCGGGCAGGGACACCAGGTAGCTGCCATCGGCGGTCTTCTGCACCTTCAGCCGCGTCCCCCGCAGCAGTCGCTGCAGCGCCTGTTCCACACTGAGATCACCGCTCACGCCGGGCGCTTGCAGGCCTTCGGCGCTGTCGGTGGCAAACAGGATGCGCGCGCCGGTCTGCCCGGCCAGGGCGTTCAGCGCCTGGTCCAGTGGCTGTGCCGGCAGGTTGACGGCGTGCTGCGCCTCCTGGGCATGCAGGGTCGAAGCCAGGGTGATGCCGGCGGCCAGCAGCGACAGGCGGCGCGAGAATGCGATGGTGCTCATTTGACTCCCCAAATGCAGGTTCGAAAGTGACCTTCACAGGGAGTGGCGAATGGCGGCGGGAAAATGTTGAGGTGTGAAATGAAAAATATTCTCTTTTCCGTTAGCGCGCCCGAATCGTAACGCTGCCATCGCTTTGCCGCGCCAGACTCAGCGGCAGGATCGCCGGCAGGCCATCGAGCAGCGCCTCCACCGCATCGCTGTCGAACTCGCCGGACAGGCGCAACTGGCCGACCCGCTCATCGAGCAGACGGATCGGCGCCTGACGGTAGCGTTGCAGGTCGACGATCACCTCGCGCAGCGGCGTACCGTCGAAGCGCAGCTTGCCCTGCTGCCAGGCGGTGATCCGCGCCGGGTCCACGCTGCCGATCGCGCTGAACTGGCGGGCGTTGGCCAACATCAGTTGCCCGGCCCGCATGCGGCTGGCGCGGGACGCCTGGCTGGACACTTCCACCTCACCTTCGACCACCGCCACGGCGACCCCGCGGCTGTCGCTGCGCACGTTGAACACCGTGCCGATATCGCGCACCGACACACCCTGGCTGCGCACAATGAACGGCTGCGGTCCGTGGGCCACGGTGAAGGTCGCTTCGCCTTCGAACAGCTCGAACTGACGGCTGCGCAGGCGGTGTTCGATACGCAGGTGGCTGGCGCTGTCGAGGATCAGCGAGCTGCCGTCGGCCAGTTGCCGGCTGTCGCGGCTGCCGACCGGGACGCGGATGTCCTCGCTGTACCAGGACGGATCGAGGAACCACAGCCCCGTCGCCAGCACCAGCAACGACAGGCCGCCGCCCAGCGCTTGCTTGCGCCGGCGCTGGCGCGCGGTCTGCGCCTTGGCCTCGGCGAGCAGCGCCTCGCGGGACGGCACGCGGTCACGCAGAGCTTGCTCGAAGGGGGTCAGGGCATCACCGGCCGGTTTGTCCTGCCGGGTCATTTCGCCAGGGCCCGACGTGCCGGTTCCCAGTCGCGAACGATGGCCTGCATCGCCCGGGAAAAATGCTGGGTGACCATGTTCAGCGAGATGCCCAGCTCGGCGGCGATTTCCTTTTGCGGCATGCCATGGATGCGGTGCAGCAGGAACACCTGGCGCGCCCGCGCCGGCAGCGCCTCGACGATCGCCAGCAGGGCGTGCAGTTGCTGCTCGAAATCGAGGCTGGCGGCGCCGTCCAGGTCGTGGACATGCCAGTCCGGCACCTCGGCGGTGAATTCGATATGGGCGTCCTGGGTGCGGTCGGCGCGACGACGATCGATGGCCTTGTTGAAGGACACCTTGCGCAGGAAGGCGAACGGCAGCTTCACCGGCTGCTGAGGCGGTTTCTCCAGCAATTGCACGCACACGTCATGGACCACCTCGCGGGCGAACTGGCTGCCCTGGAAGCGCCGGCGGATATAAGCGACCAGGTCATCGTAGTGCAGGGCCAGGGCCCCGATCAGCTCGGGATTGGAGGAGGATTCGGACATGACGGGGACAGACACGCGAATGAAAGTGGTTCGCATTATAGACATGGCGATTTGCTTGCCAAGCCGTCAGGGTTGAATATCGGACCACTCGAAACCGTTCCAGGAGAAACCCATGACCGCAGCGCCCGTGTATCTGGATGACCTGAAAGTCGGCGATGTGTTCGTCAGCGACGGCCATGCGCTGGATGCCGAACAGATCATCGCCTACGCCACGCAGTTCGATCCGCAGCCGTTCCACACCGATCCCGAAGCGGCGCGGGACAGCTTCTTCCAGGGTCTGGCCGCCAGCGGCTGGCACACCGCGGCGATCACCATGAAGCTGCTGGTGCGCAGCCTGCCCCTGGCTCGCGGGGTGATCGGCGCCGGCGGCGAGATCAGTTGGCCGCAGGCGACCCGGCCGGGGGATGTGCTCAAGGTCACCACTACGGTGCTGGAGATCATTCCTTCGCGTTCGAAGCCGGACCGGGGGATGGTGGTGGTGCAGTCGTTGACCACCAATCAGCGGGATGAGGTGTGTCAGAAGCTGACCTCGAAAGTGCTGTGTTTTCGGCGGTGATCGTCCTGTGCCCGCTACGGGCTGAACAGTGGCCGCTGTATCGCGACCTGCGCCTGCGGGCGCTGCGGGATGCGCCGGAGGCATTCGGCAGTACCCTTGAGGCGGAAGCGATGCGCACGGATGACGACTGGGCGCAGCGGGCGATGCGGGCGGCGGCTGGCACCGACGACCAGTCCTGGTTCGCGGTTCATGGCGAGGATGCCTGCGGCCTGGTCTGGGGCAAGCGGGTTGCCGGCGATACGGTGGAAGTGTTCCAGATGTGGGTCGATCCGCAGGCACGGGGATTGGGTGCCGGACGGCGCTTGCTCGAAGCGGTCATTGCCTGGGCGCGGGGGCTGGGCGTGACCAGGGTATGCCTGGGCGTGACGGTCGGCGAGTCGGCGGCGGCCCGGCTTTATCGGGGCCAGGGATTTCGCCCGATCGGCGCACTGGAGCCTTTGCGCAAAGGGTCACCGCTGATGTGCCAGGCCATGGAGTTGAGGCTGGATTGACCGGCCTCATCGCGGGCAATGCCCGCTCCCACAAAGTCCGCAGCGACTCCGAACCCTGTGGGAGCGGGCGTTGCCCGCGATGAGGCCCGATGGAGCACAGCGGATTTCACTGCCTGGCAACATCTTGTTATCTCCCCCCACTTGAGCCAACAATATAGCGAATAATTCTCAATACCTTGTCCAGGCCCATGTCCCCATCCGACCCCACCGCCCTGCACCACCTCTTCCAGCAACACAACAGCTGGCTGAACCATTGGCTGCGCACGCGCCTGGGCAATTCCAGCGATGCCGCGGACCTGGCCCAGGACACCTTCGTCCGCGTCCTCGCCGCGCGCAATGTCGAGGCAATCCGCGAGCCGCGTACCTACCTCAGCGCCATCGCCCGCGCGCTGATGATCGACCGCTTCCGCCGCAACGCCGTGGAACAGGCCTATCTCGACGCCCTGGCCCTGCGCCCGGAAGCCGTGGACATCTCCCCGGAAACCCGTCTGTCGATCATCGAGACCCTGACCGCCATCGACGCCATGCTCGACGACCTTGGCCCGCGCACCCGCGAGATCTTCCTCGGCGTGCAACTGGAAGGCCTGAGCTACGTGGCGGCGGCCGAACGCTTCGAGGTATCGGTGACCACGGTGAAGAAGCACATGGTCCGCGCCATCACCCAATGCCTGCTGCTGGCCCAGGGCTGAACCATGCTCGACCGCGAAGTGCTCGAAGCCGCCGCCACCTGGTACGTCAACCTGAGCGCCGATCCGGCCTGCGAGGACGAGCGCAAGGCCTGGCGCCTCTGGCTGGCGCAGGATGCGCGACACGCCGAAGCCTGGATTCAGGTGGAACAGCTGCAACAGCGCCTGGCCCTGCTCTCCCCGCACACCGCCCTGCCCGCCCTGGCCGATGTCCGCGCCCGCCGCCGCGCGGTGAACAAGATGCTCGGCCTGCTGCTCATGGCCGGTGCTGGCGGCGCCAGTCTGCTGGCGATCGAGCCGCTGTCCTCGCGCATGGCCCAGTACCGCACGGGCAAGGGCGAACGCCACGAGCTGCGGCTGGCCGACGGCAGCCTGATGATCCTCAACACCGACAGCGCGGTGGACGTGCACTACGGCAACGATCTGCGGGAAATCCGCCTGCACCACGGCGAACTGCTGTTGCAGAGCGCCAGCGACCCGGCACGTCGCCCACTGCTGGTGCACTCGGCGCAAGGCAGCGTGCGCGCCCTCGGTACCCGCTTCAGCGTGTTCAGCCATGAAGGGCGCAGCGAAGTGCGGGTGTTCGAACACGCGGTAGAGGTGCGTGCCGCGGCCAACCCCAATACCGCGCTGCGCGTCGAAGCCGGGCAACAGGCCAGCTTCGACGCGCAGCGCATCGCCCCCGCCAGCCCCCTGGACGACGCCAGCGACGCCTGGACCCGCGGCATGCTCATGGCCCTCGACTGGCCGCTGAGCCGCCTGGTCCGCGAACTGGCCCGCTACCGTCCGGGCTACCTGGCGTGCAGCGAGGCGGTGGCAAACCTGCGGGTGACCGGCGCCTTCCGCCTCGACGACACCGACACGGTGCTGGAAAACCTCGCCACCGCCCTGCCCGTGCGCGTACAGGCCCTGACCCGCTACTGGGTGCGCATCGACGCGGCGTGAAAAAACTTTCCGTCAGGGGTTTCCGATTTTCATTCTCATCCGGCCAAGCACTGAAGCGGCGATCACTGCCGCACATTTGCCACGCCAACCGAAGGAAATCCGCATGACCCGTTCCGTCACCCAAGCGGCGAGCCCCCTGGCCCGCGCTATCCACCTGGCCCTGCTGGGGCTGCTCGCCAGCCCCGTGGTGGCGCTGCCGAGCCTGGCCGTCGCGCAAACGCAAACGGCCCGCTTCGATATCGCCCCGGGCCCGCTGGGTATCGCCCTCAGCCAGTTCGCCGCCCGCGCCGGGGTGACCTTCTCCTTCCCCAGCGAGCAGACCCAGGGCCTGACATCCCCCGGCCTGCAAGGCGAGTTCTCGGTGGACGACGGCCTTGCCCGCCTGCTCGAAGGCAGCGGCCTGCAGGCCCGCCGCGAGACCAATGGCAGCTACGTGCTGATGCCCCGCACCGCGGCAGGCGACACTGCCCTGGAACTCACCGCCCTGAGCATTTCCGGCAAGGCCCCGGGCTCCACCACCGAAGGTTCCGGCTCCTACACCAGCGAGTCGTCGAGCAGCTCGACGCGGCTGAACCTGTCGCTCAAGGAAACCCCGCAGTCGATCACCGTGCTGACCCGCCAGCGCCTGGAAGACCAGAAGCTCGACAACCTCACCGACGCCCTCGACGCCACCACCGGCATCACCGTGGTCCGCGAAAGCCTCGGCGCCGACAGTACCGCCTACCTGTCCCGCGGCTTCGCCATCAGCAACTTCGAGATCGACGGCGTGCCGACCTCCTCGCGCATGGACAACTACACGCAGAACACCGCGATGTACGACCGCGTCGAAGTGGTGCGCGGCGCCACCGGCCTGATCAGCGGCCTGGGCAACCCGTCGGCGACCATCAACCTGATCCGCAAGCGGCCCACCGTCGAGCCGCAGGTGCTGATCAGCGCCGAAGCCGGCAGTTGGGACCGCTATGGCCTGAGTCTGGACGTCGGTGGCGCCTTGAACGACGCCGGCAACGTGCGCGGGCGCTTCGTCGCCGAGCAGAAGGACCAGCACGCCTGGATCGACCGCTTCAACCAGCAGCTCACCACCCTGTACGGCATCAGCGAATTCGATCTGGACGAGGACACCCTGCTCACCGCCGGCTTCAGCCACCAGATCACCAACAGCAACGCACCGATGCGCACCGGCTTCCCGCTGTTCACCACCACGGGCGAGCGCACCGACATCAAGCGCTCGTTCAACACCTCGCCGGACTGGGCCTACTACGATCGCCAGCAAAGCACGCTGTTCACCTCGCTGGAACACCACTTCGCCAATGGCTGGAGCGGCAAGCTGGAGTACAGCCACGCCCGCAACGACTACGACACGGTGGTCGCCTACATGAGCGGCGATATCGACCCAGCCGACGGCAGCGGCGCCTTCATCATGCCGACCCGCTGGGCCTCCACGCCGACCCAGGACAATATCGACGCCTACCTCACCGGCGGCTTCGAACTGCTGGGTCGCGAGCACGAGCTGATCGGCGGCGTCACCCTGTCGCGCATCGAGGAACGCGGCACGCCGAACTACGGTGGCTGGCAGCGCGCCAGTTCCGGCTATGCCGGGAGCATCGACAACATCTTCGCCTGGGACGGCCACACCCCCACCCCGGTGTTCAACAAGGTCGGCGCCAGTGACCTGACCGAAACCCAGTACGCCGCCTACCTGACCTCGCGCTGGCACCTGACCGACGCCGCCAGCCTGATCCTCGGCGCGCGGGTGGTGGACTGGAACCGCGACAGCAAGAGCTGGCTGTACCGCACCGGCGCGGTGACCAAGGCCGAGCGCACTGAAACCGGCATCGTCATTCCCTACGCCGGCCTGGTCTACGACCTCGACGACACCTGGACCGCCTACGCCAGCTACACGCAGATCTTCAACCCGCAGAACGCCAATATCCGCGACGTCAACGGCACCCCGCTGGATCCGCAGGAAGGCACCGGCTACGAGGTGGGGATCAAGGCCGGCTTTCTCGACGACCGCCTGAACGCCAGCCTGGCGGTGTTCCGCGTCGAGCAGGACAACCTCGCCATCGCCGATGGCGGCAACCTGCAACCCAGCGGGTTCCAGGCCTACAAGGCGGAAAGCGGGACCACCAGCGAGGGTGTGGAATTCGAACTCAACGGCGAGATCAGCGAGGGCTGGCAGGTCAGTGGCGGCTATTCGTACAGCGTCAGCTTCAATGCCGACGACAAGCGCATCGTCACCGAGATCCCGCGCAACAGCGCCAAGCTGTTCACCAGCTACCGCCTGCCGGGAGAACTGGACAGGCTGACCCTCGGCGGTGGGGTCAACTGGCAGAGCGAAGCCGGCTACGCCCTGAGCTACGCCACCACGCAGAGCAGCTACGCCATCGCCAGCCTGATGGCGCGCTACCAGATCACCCCGGCGCTGTCGGCCACGCTCAACGTCAACAACCTGTTCGACAAGGAGTACCTGACCACCACCGCCGCCGGCCTGTATGGCGCGCCACGCAACTTCATGACGACCCTGCGCTACGCCTACTGAAGCAGGCGGGCCACCTGGTCGAGGGAGCCTTCGACCTCTCCCGGCAGCAGTTTCAGGTCGGTGACCTTGCCACGCACCTCCACCTGCATCTTCGTCGGCTGGCCTTCGCCGTCGCCGAGGATGCGGTAGGTGGTGTCGCCACGGACGAAGCTCAACTGGCGCTTGGCGGCATCGTAGACGATGCGCTCGCCGGCGTTTTCCGGGTAGAGCAGGACCGCCTCGTCGTTCTTGTCCACGGCGACGTAGGCCGGTTTCTCATCGTTCGGGCTCTCGAACAGGATGATGCGCTTGCCCGCCGGGGCCAGGCGGAACGCCAGCAGGACCGTGGGTGGATCCTCGGTATTCCAGTAGCGCCGGGTGCTGCTCACCAGCTTGCCGTCGCGGTTCTCGCCGAGGGTCTCGACCACCAGCCCGGAGGGGTCGTTGTGGCCGATGCCGCTGCGGGTCCTGAGCACCGGCTCACCGTTTTCCAGGGCGTAGGTGCTGAACTCGTGCCAGCAGCAGCCATCCTTGGTGAATACGCTGATCTCGCGGGCCTTCTCGTCCACCTCGAACAGGCCGCAGTAGTTCTGCGCCAGTTCGGTGAAGGAGGCGCTGTGGCGGAAACCGTCGGCGGTGCCGAGGAAGACCTGGTAGGACGGGCCGTGGTAGCAACTGAACTGGCCATCCATCAGCGCCAGGTCCTTGATGCCGTCGAGGTTGAAATCCTGGTAGATCAATACGCTCTGTTCGCCATAAGGCAGTTCGTGGACATTGGCGCGCACTTCTTCCGAGCCGGTCTGCTGGTCCAGCACCAGTTCCTCGGAACGCACCTGGATCAGCACCGCGCCGCTCTGCTTGTCATGGACGCTGATGATGCCGGGACGGAAGACATCGTCCTGGTCACTGATTTCCAGGGTCGCGCGGTAGCGCTCGGAGAAGTTCTCCAGCGGGTAGGTGGAGCGCGGCAGGCTCTGGAAATGCGCGCTGTCCAGTTCGCCGAAGGTTTCGCTGGCGAAGGTGGACAGTGACGCGAATGCGGCGAGGCCGCAGGCAAGCAGGCGAACCAGGGTTCGCGGGAGGGGTGAGGCCCGCACGGGGAGACTCCTGTCTGGTGAGGCGGAAAGCGGGGATTCTAGCGGCAAATCTGGCAAAATCCCCATCCTCCAGTGAAAAGGAATTCTCCATGCTCCCCAACAAAGCCTGCGTCGTCCTCCTCGACGACGCGCGGCGCCTTCTGCTGTTCCGTCATCCGCGGGGCGATGTGCAACTGGTCAAGGGCACCATCGAAGCCGACGAAGCGCCTGACCATGCCGCCCTGCGCGAGCTCAAGGAAGAATCCGGGATCACCCCGGCCAGGGTCCTGCGCGACCTCGGCTGCTGGAATGCCGGGCACCGTGACCAGGTCTGGTCGTTCCACCTCTGCGCGACGGACCTGGCCCTGCCGGAACAGTGGTCGCACCAGACCGAAGACGACAACGGGCATGTCTTCGCCTTTTTCTGGGCGCCGCTCGACGACCTGCCCTTCGACGAATGCCATCCACTGTTTCGCCGGGCCCTGAGTTATGTGCTGGAGGCGCTGGACAAGCCAGCGCCTTGATTCGGCGCGGCCGTCCAGCGACCGCATCTGGAAATTCCTGCAATCCAGGCTTGCCATATATATGGATATACGTATATTTGACTTTCCGTATATGAAGCCCTCGCAATGATCACACCTCCCGAACTGTTCAAGAGCCTGGCCGACGAAACCCGCGCCCGCGCCACGTTGCTGATCGTCGAGCACGGCGAACTGTGCGTGTGCGAACTGATGTGCGCGCTGGCCGACAGCCAACCGAAGATCAGCCGCCACCTCGCCCAGTTGCGCGGCGCCGGCGTGCTGCTGGATCGGCGCCAGGGCCAGTGGGTCTATTACCGCATCAACCCGCAATTGCCGGCGTGGATCCACCAGGTCCTGGCCGTCACCCGGCACACCAACGCGGGCTGGCTGCAGGCCGACAACGCCCGCCTCGCCAACATGGATGGCCGCCCCGCGCGCGCCGTCTGCTGCTGAGGACACGCCTCCGTCATGCTGCTCGCCGCCAGCGTCTTTCTCTTCACCCTGGTCCTGGTCATCTGGCAACCCCGCGGTCTGGGCGTCGGCTGGAGCGCCAGCCTCGGTGCCCTGCTCGCCCTGCTCAGCGGCGTGGTGTCGCTGCAGGATATCCCCGCCGTGTGGGCGATCATCTGGAACGCCACCGCCACCTTCATCGCCATCATCATCGTCAGCCTGCTGCTGGACGAGGCCGGCTTCTTCGAATGGGCCGCCCTGCATGTGGCGCGCTGGGCCAGGGGCGACGGGCGCCGGCTGTTCGCCTTCAGCATCCTGCTCGGTGCCGCCGTGTCGGCGCTGTTCGCCAACGATGGCGCGGCGCTGATCCTCACCCCCATCGTCATGTCCATGCTCCTGGCCCTGCGCTTCTCGCCGGCGGCGACCCTGGCCTTCGTCATGGCCGCCGGCTTCATCGCCGACACCGCCAGCCTGCCGCTGGTGGTGTCGAACCTGGTGAACATCGTGTCCGCCGACTATTTCGGCCTGGGCTTCAACCAGTACGCCGCGGTGATGCTGCCGGTGAACCTGGCCGCGGTGAGCGCCACCCTGCTGGTGCTGTGGCTGTACTTCCGCCGTGATATCCCGCGCAACTATGCGCTGGACGAGGTCAAGCTGCCGGCCATGGCGATCCGTGACCGCGCCACCTTCCGGGTCGGCTGGCTGGTGCTGCTGGCCTTGCTCGCCGGCCTGTTCATCCTCGAACCGCTGGGTGTTCCGGTCAGCGCGGTGGCCGCCGTCTGCGCCGCGGTGCTGTTCGCCGTTGCCGCCCGCGGGCACGTGATCTCGACCCGCCGCGTGCTGCGCGAGGCGCCCTGGCAGATCGTGGTGTTTTCCCTGGGCATGTACCTGGTGGTGTACGGCCTGCGCAATGCCGGGCTGACCGAGTCGCTGACCGGCCTGCTCGACCGTCTCGCCAATCATGGCCTGTGGGCCGCGACCCTGGGCACCGGGCTGATCGCCGCGCTGCTGTCGTCGGTGATGAACAACCTGCCCAGCGTGCTGATCGGCGCCCTGTCGATCCACGACAGCCAGGCCCACGGCGTGGTCCGCGAGGCGATGATCTACGCCAATGTCATCGGCTGCGACCTCGGGCCCAAGATCACCCCCATCGGCAGCCTCGCCACCCTGCTCTGGCTGCATGTGCTGGCGCGCAAGGGTGTGCGCATCACCTGGGGCTATTACTTCAAGGTGGGCATCCTGCTGACCCTGCCGGTGCTGCTGATCACCCTATCGGCCCTGGCCTTGCGCCTGAGCCTCTGATCTGAGTGGAGTTGTCATGCGAGTCCTGTTCATGTGTACCGCCAACAGTTGCCGCAGCATTCTGTCCGAAGCCCTGTTCAATCACCTGGCGCCGGCCGGATTCGAGGCCGTCAGCGCCGGCAGCTTTCCCCGTGGCGCAGTCCTGCCGCGTAGCCTGCTGACCCTCGAACGGGCCGGCATCGCCACCCGCGGACTGGCGAGCAAGGGCAACGAGGCGTTCGCCGACAATCCGCCGGACATCGTCATCACCGTCTGCGACAATGCGGCCGGCGAGGCCTGTCCGCTCTGGTTCGGACCGGCGCTGAAGGCCCATTGGGGCCTGGCGGATCCGTCCGAGGTGGACGGCGACGAGGCACGGATCGAGGCGGCCTTCACCGCCACCCTGGCCACCATCGAGACCCGTTGCCGGGCGTTTTTCGCCTTGCCGTTCGAACGCCTCGACCGCGAAAGCCTCCAACGTGAGCTGGAACGTATCGCCACCCTCTGAAACGGAGCCGGGAATGCCATGACGCCGCTGCCACTTCGCCCTTGCGCCCTGGGGCCCCTGCTCAAACGCTGGCGCCTGCTGCATCGGGTCAAGCAGAGCCATGCCGCCGAAATGTTCAAGGTCTCCCAGTCGACCATCTCGCGCTGGGAGTCCGGCATGCAGGAGGCCGAGCCCGAACAGCGCGCGCACATCGAAATGCTCCTGCGCGCCCGCCTCGACAGCGCGGCGGACCAGGCCCTGGCACGCTTGGTCAACACCAGCGCGCAGCCGGTGCACCTGGTCTGCGACCTCAGCCACCGGCTGCTCGCCTGCTCGCCGTCCCGTGCCGCGGAATTCAGCGTGCCCGTCGGGCAACTACTGGGGCGCTCGCTGTGGCCCTTCGTCACCGAGCAGATCGCCGCCCAGGAGGCCCGCCTCGACAGCCTCGGCTGGCGCGACGGCCTGGCGCCGCCGGCGCTGGAGTTCGCCACCGGGGCGAACGCTTCGCTGCTGGTGCCGATCCAGCACAGCCAGTGCCGCTGGACGCGGCTGGCGCTGTCGGACGGGTCGATGGCGCGAATGGTCGAGACGCTCTGAGCGCCCACGCATAATTCATGCGTGGACGCTGTCCGCGGCCTCGCGCAGGATGCCCGCTCCCGCGCACAACACAGGCCATCCCCATGAACAGCCAAGGTATCCACGGCAAACTCGCGTTCCTGCGTGAAGCCGAACGTCTGAAAGACGTCCTGCGCAGCGCCCACACCTCCACCGGCCGGCGCGAGAGCACCGCCGAACACAGCTGGCGCCTGGCCCTGCTGGCCCTGGTGTTCGCGGAAGACCTCGGCCCCCTGGATATCACCAAGGTGCTCAAGCTGTGCCTGATCCATGATCTGGGCGAAGCGCTGGGCGGTGACATTCCGGCGGTGCAGGCGCAGGTCCATGGCGACAAGGACGCCAACGAACGCCAGGACCTGCTGACCCTCACCGCGTCCCTGGAACCGGCGCTGCAGGCCGACTTCCTCGCCCTGTTCGACGAATACCAGGCCGCCGCGACCGCCGAAGCCCAGGCGGTGAAGGCCCTCGACAAGCTGGAAACCATCCTCCAGCACAGCCAGGGCAACAACCCGGCGGACTTCGACTACGCCTTCAATCTCGACTACGGCCGGCGCTACACCGACGCCACCCCGTTCCTCGCCGCGCTGCGCGAAATCCTCGACGAAGCGACCCGCGCGCGCCTGTCCGCGGCGCGCGCGGACTGAGCGGCGCCACCCGGCGGCCGGCGGCGAAACAGGACAAGACATCCCGGCGAAAAACCGGATAATGGCCGCCAAATTCGATTCGCCCGCTACGGTACCCGCATGGAAATCAAGGTCAACTTTCTCGACAACCTCCGACTCGAAGCCAAATTCGACGACTTCACGGTGATTGCCGACCAGCCCATCCGCTACAAGGGCGACGGTTCGGCACCGGGGCCGTTCGACTATTTCCTGGCTTCCTCGGCGTTGTGCGCGGCCTATTTCGTCAAGCTGTACTGCCAGACCCGGGACATCCCCACCGACAATATCCGCCTGTCGCAGAACAACATCGTCGACCCGGAGAACCGCTACGCGCAGATCTTCAAGATCCAGGTCGAGCTGCCGGCGGACATCTCCGAGAAGGACCGCCAGGGCATCCTGCGCTCCATCGACCGCTGCACGGTGAAGAAAGTCGTGCAGACCGGCCCCGAGTTCATCATCGAGGAAGTCGACAACCTCGACGCCGACGCCCAGGCCCTGCTGATGCCGAGCCTCGACGCGCAAGGCAGCACGCGCATCGCCGGCAAGGACCTGCCGCTGGAAGAGACCATCGGCAACATGTCGCGAATCCTCGCCGACCTGGGGATGAAGATCGAGATCGCCTCCTGGCGCAACATCGTGCCCAACGTCTGGTCCCTGCACATCCGCGACGCACAGTCGCCGCTGTGCTTCACCAACGGCAAGGGCGCGAGCAAGGAAAGCGCGCTGGCCTCGGCCCTGGGCGAGTTCATCGAGCGGCTGAACTGCAACTTCTTCTACAACGACCAGTTCTGGGGCGAGGACATCGCCAACGCCGAGTTCGTCCACTACCCGAACGAGCGCTGGTTCAAACCGGGGCGCAAGGACGCCCTGCCGCAGGAGGTCCTCGACGCCTACTGCCTGGCGATCTACAACCCCGACGGCGAGCTGCTCGGCTCGCACCTGTACGACACCAACTCGGGCAATGTCGAGCGCGGTATCTGCTGCCTGCCCTATGTGCGTCAGTCCGACGGCGAGACGGTGTACTTCCCGTCCAACCTGATCGAGAACCTGTACCTGAGCAACGGCATGAGCGCCGGCAACACCCTGGTCGAAGCCCAGGTGCAGTGCCTGTCGGAGATCTTCGAGCGCGCGGTGAAACGGGAAATCCTCGAAGGCGAACTGGCCCTGCCGGACGTACCGCAGGAGGTGCTGGCCAAGTACCCGGGCATCCTCGCCGGCATCCAGGGCCTTGAGGAGCAAGGCTTCCCGGTACTGGTCAAGGATGCGTCACTGGGCGGCGAGTTCCCGGTGATGTGCGTGACCCTGATGAACCCGCGCACCGGCGGTGTGTTCGCCTCCTTCGGTGCCCATCCGAGCTTCGAGGTGGCGCTGGAGCGCAGCCTGACCGAACTGCTCCAGGGGCGCAGCTTCGAGGGCCTCAACGACCTGCCGCAGCCGACCTTCGAAAGCCATGCGCTGATGGAGCCGAACAACTTCGTCGAGCACTTCATCGATTCCAGCGGCGTGGTCTCGTGGCGCTTCTTCAGCGCGAAGTCCGACTTCGAATTCGTCGAGTGGGACTTCTCCGGCCACGGCGAGGACTCCAACGCCGAGGAAGCCGCGACCCTGTTCGGCATCCTCGAAGGCATGGGCAAGGAGGTCTACATGGCCACCTACGACCACCTCGGCGCGGCGGCCTGTCGCATCCTGGTGCCCGGCTACTCGGAAATCTACCCGGTGGACGACCTGATCTGGGACAACACCAACAAGGCGCTGTTCTTCCGCGAGGACATCCTCAACCTGCACCGCCTGGATGACGATGAACTGGAAAGCCTGCTGGAGCGCCTGCTGGAATCGGAGCTGGACGAATACACCGAGATCAAGACCCTGATCGGCATCGAGTTCGACGACAACACGGTGTGGGGCCAGCTGACCGTGCTGGAACTGAAGATCCTGATCCAGGTGGCGCTGAAGAAGTTCGACGATGCCAAGGAACTGGTGGAGATGTTCCTGCAGTACAACGACAACACCGTCGAGCGCGGGCTGTTCTACCAGGCGCTGAACGTGGTGCTGGAAGTGGAGCTGGACAACGAACTGGAGATGGCCGACTACGAGGTCAATTTCCGCCGCATGTTCGGTGCCGCGCGGATGGATGCGGTGCTCGGCTCGGTGGCCGGCAGCGTGCGCTTCCACGGCCTGACGCCGACCAGCATGAAACTCGAAGGGCTGGACCGGCATCTGCGCCTGGTGGAGAGCTACCGCAAGCTGCATGCGGCGCGGGCGGCCAGTCGGGGCTGAACCCGGCGCCGGGGATTCCAGGTGTGATGGCGGCCAGGCCGGCCGCCTCACACCTGCCCGCCCTGTTCCGAAACGCCCCCCGTATCACGGGATATGCGTGTTGGTACTGTCAAACTTCTTGTATTTCCAGGCGTAGCCGTCACGCTGCACCGGGGCGAAGCTCTTGAACCACTCCACCCAGTTGCTCGCCGACGGCACCCACCAGCCCTTGGTGCTGTGGGCCCAATGCGCCAGGCCCAGCTCCGACATCAGGTAGTGACTGTGGCTGACACAGTTCTGGTACTGGGTCGAGCTCCCCACCAGGTTCGGCCACAGCACGGCATAGGCGGTCTTGGTCTTGGCGAGCTTCTTCTGCAGCTTCTCGTACTTCTTGATGAAGTCGCCGTTGACGCCGATGTAGTAGACATAGGTGGTCGCGCTGCCGGTGGTGCGCGCCCAGCTCTTGCTCGCCAGGCTGCCGCTGTCGAAGACCCAGCCGTCATCGCTGATGCCCGTGAGGGTTATCTGGTTCTTGTGGATCAGGAAGGTGGTGGCATGGCCATCCTCGGCGAGCTTGCCGAGGGTCTTGCCCCAGGTCGACGGGCTGAACAGGCCGAAGCCCTTGCCCACACCGCTCCAGGTGAGAATCGAATAGCACACGCCGAAGATGCCTTTCGCCCCGGAAATCGACTCCAGACTGGACTTGAGGTCGGTCCCTTTTCTCTCGGTCATCTGATCATTCCTTTAATCGTGGCTGGGGATAACCGCAAAAGCGTGTAAACGCTAGAACACCAATGCCGAATGCGCCAGGTCACCGGGCAGTCGCAAAGACCAGCCTGCGCCCATTCCTGCGGAAAACGGATAGAACCCCTGCCCGCCTCTGGCCAAGACTAGGCTCGACGCCCACCGGCCCCTGCCGGTCGCGTGCCTTCCAACCAACCCGCTAGAGGTTTGCATGAACACCCCCGCGCATCAGCTGAGCACCTGGCTGAAGCAACACCAGATCACCGAAGTCGAATGCATCGTCAGCGACCTTACCGGCATTGCCCGCGGCAAGATCTCTCCCACCAACAAGTTTCTCGGCGAAGGCGGCATGCGCCTGCCGGAAAGCGTGCTGCTGCAGACCGTCACCGGTGATTTCGTCGAGGACGACATCTACTACGACCTGCTCGACGAGGCGGACATCGACATGTTCTGCCGCCCCGACCCCGAGGCGATCTTCCTGGTGCCCTGGGCCATCGAACCCACCGCGATGGTGATTCATGACACCTACGACAAGCGCGGCAACCCCGTCGAGCTGTCGCCGCGCAACGTGCTCAAGCGCGTCCTGCGCCTGTATGCGCAGAAAGGCTGGACGCCGATCGTCGCGCCGGAGATGGAGTTCTACCTGACCAAGCGCAGCAGCGACCCGGACTTTCCCCTGGAGGCCCCGATCGGCCGCTCGGGCCGCCCGGAAAGCGGCCGGCAGAGCTTCTCCATCGACGCCGCCAACGAATTCGACCCGCTGTTCGAGGATGTCTACGACTGGTGCGAAGCCCAGGGCCTGGACCTCGACACGCTGATCCACGAAGACGGCCCGGCGCAGATGGAGATCAACTTCCGTCACGGCGACGCCCTGAGCCTGGCCGACCAGATCACCGTGTTCAAGCGCACCATGCGCGAGGCGGCGCTCAAGCACAACGTCGCGGCGACCTTCATGGCCAAGCCGATCACCGACGAGCCGGGCAGCGCCATGCACATCCACCAGAGCGTGGTGGACAGCGAGTCCGGGCAGAACATCTTCGTCAATGAAGACGGCAGCATGAGCGCGCTGTTCCTCAACTACATCGGCGGCCTGCAGAAGTACATTCCCAAGGTGCTGCCGATGTTCGCGCCGAACGTCAACTCGTTCCGCCGCTTCCTGCCCGACACCTCGGCCCCGGTCAACGTCGAGTGGGGCGAAGAGAACCGCACCGCCGGCCTGCGCGTGCCGCCGTCCGAACCCCAGGCCATGCGCGTGGAAAACCGCCTGCCCGGCGCCGACGCCAACCCCTACCTGGCCATCGCCGCCAGCCTGCTCTGCGGCTACCTGGGCATGATCGAGCGGATCGAGCCGAGCGCGGCGGTCCAGGGCCGCGCCTACGAGCGGCGCAACCTGCGCCTGCCGATCACCATCGAGGACGCCCTCGCCGCCATGGAGACCTGCGAGGTGCTGGAACAGTACCTGGGCGCGAAGTTCGTCAAGGGCTATGTCGCGGTGAAGCGCACCGAGCACGAGAACTTCAAGCGGGTGATCAGTTCATGGGAACGAGAGTTCCTGCTGCTCAGCGTCTGATGCCCAGGCTTTGTACGATAAGTGCCTGCGCGACGCTCATGCTGCGTTGAAAACAGGCTCGGAATGCTCATTGACAACCAGTCAACTCCGCTTCCTCGCCTGTTTTCGCCTTGCCTGCGCGCCGCGCAGACACTTCTCCTACAAACCCTACAAACCGCGCCATACACAATAAAAACGGATGGACAGGAGCCGACATGAAACTGTTGAAACGTCTTGCACCCTTCGCCCTGCTGGCGCTGCCGCTGGCAGCCGTCGCGCAGCCCAGCGTCAGCATCTACAACTGGACCGACTACATCGCCCCGGACACCCTCGCCGGGTTCCAGAGCGCCACCGGGATCAAACCGGTGTATGACGTCTTCGATTCCAACGAGACCCTGGAAGGCAAGCTGCTGGCGGGCAAGACCGGCTATGACGTGGTCGTGCCGTCCAACCACTTCCTGACCCGCCAGGTCGACGCCGGGGTGTTCCTCGAACTGGACCGCGGCAAGCTGCCGAACTGGAAACACATGGACCCGGCGCTGCTCAAGCTGCTCGAACAGAACGATCCCGGCAACCGCCACTCGGTGCCCTACCTGTGGGGCACCAACGGCATCGGCTACAACGTCGACAAGGTCAAGCAAGTGCTGGGCGTCGACCATATCGACTCCTGGGCCACCCTCTACGAACCGGAAAACCTGAAGAAGCTGCAAGCCTGCGGGGTGGCCTTCATGGACTCCGCCGACGAGCTGATCCCGTCGATCCTCAACTACCTTGGGCTCGATCCGAACAGCAGCAACGCCGCCGACTACGCCAAGGCCGAACAGCGCCTGCTGGAGCTGCGGCCCTACGTGACCTACTTCCACTCCTCGAAGTACATCTCGGACCTGGCCAACGGCAACATCTGCGTGGCCTTCGGCTTCTCCGGCGACGTGCTGCAGGCGGCCAACCGGGCCCGCGAGTCCGGCAACGGGGTCAAGATCGCCTACAGCATTCCCAAGGAAGGCAGCAACCTGTGGTTCGACCTGATCGCCATTCCCGCCGATGCGAAAAACCCCGACCAGGCCCTGGCCTTCATCAACTACGTGCTGGAGCCCAAGGTCATCGCCGGGATCAGCGACTACGTCGGCTACCCCAACGCCAACGCTGACGCCAAGGCCTTCATCGACCCGCAGACCCTCGCCAACCCCGAGGTCTATCCGCCCCAGGCGGTGCTGGACAAGCTGTACATCTCCACGGCGCCCTCGCCGAAGATCATGCGGCTGATGACCCGCAGCTGGAGCAAGGTCAAGTTCAACCAATGAAGCGGGAAGCTGCGATGATTCGAAACACTGAGCATGCGGCGTCGTACTACGCCGCCACCGCCCGCGACAGCCAGCCCTGGCCGGCACTCGACGGCGAGATCCGCGCCGACGTGTGCGTGGTCGGTGGCGGCCTGACCGGGGTCAACACTGCCCTGGAGCTGGCCCAGCGCGGGCACTCCGTGGTCCTGCTGGAAGCCCGGCGCATCGGCTGGGGCGCCAGCGGGCGCAACGGCGGGCAACTGATCCGCGGCATCGGCCACGATGTCAGCGGCTTCGGCAAGTATGTCGGCGAAGACGGTGTGCGTTATCTGCAACGGGCCGGGGTGGAGTCGGTGAGCCTGGTCGCCGAGCGCATCGCCGCGTTCGGCATCGACTGCGACCTGCGCTGGGGCTTCTGCGAACTGGCCAACACCCCGGCGCAATTCGCCGCCATGCGCGCCGAGCACGACGAACTGGCGGCTTCCGGCTACGCCCACCCCATCGAACTGGTGGCGCCGCAGAGCATGCACCAGGTAGTGGCCAGCGACTGCTATGCCGGTGGCTTGATCGACATGGGCTCGGGGCATCTGCACCCGCTCGACCTGGTCACTGGCGAAGCCCGCGCGGCCAGCCAGCTGGGCGTGAGGATCTTCGAGCAGAGCCCGGTGCTGCGTATCGAGCACGGCAGCCAGGTAGTCCTGCACTGCGCCCGCGGGCGGGTGCGCGCGGACACCCTGGTGCTGGGCTGCAACGCCCACCTCGACGAGCTGGAACCGCGCCTGACCGGCAAGGTGCTGCCTGCCGGCAGTTACGTGATCGTCACCGAGCCGTTGCCCGAGGAAGTGGCGGCGCAACTGATTCCGCGGAACCTGGCGCTGTGCGACCAGAAGGTCGGGCTGGACTACTACCGCCTGACCGCGGACCGGCGCCTGCTGTTCGGTGGTGCCTGCCATTACTCGGGCACCGACCCCAGGGATATCGGCGCCTACATGCGGCCGAAGATGCTCAAGGTGTTCCCACAGCTGGCCAATGTGCGTATCGACTACCAGTGGGGCGGGATGATCGGCATCACCGCCAACCGCTTCCCCCAGGTGGGGCGCTTGGCGCAGCACCCGAACGTGTATTTCGCCCAGGGGTATTCCGGGCATGGGCTGAATGTCACGCACTGGAGCGCGAAGCTGCTGGCGGAAGCGATTTCCGTTGGCCAGAGCAAGGGACTGGACGTGTTCAGCGCGGTGCCGCACCTGACCTTCCCTGGTGGGAAGTTGCTGCGCTCGCCATTGCTGGCGTTGGGGATGTTCTGGTATCGGTTGCGGGAGGCGCTGGGCTAGGGGCTGGCTTGCCCACAAACGACCGTAGGAACTGGCTTGCCTGCGAAGTGGGCCGTAGGAGCTGGCTTGCCTGCGAAGGACCGCAAAGCGGTCCTTTCGCAGGCAAGCCAGCTCCTACGTCGTTTGCGGGCAGGCGAGTGCAAGGTCACCCCCGCTTCAAGGTCGCCTTCGGATACTCCCCGAACAACCCATGGTACGACTGGGAAAATCGCCCCAGGTGCCAGAACGACCAGCGCATCGCCACCTCGGCCACGGTGACCTGCGCCGGGTCCGCCGCCAGCAGGTCGCGCCGCGCGGCATTCAGGCGGCGATTGCGCAGCCACACCGTCGGCGGCATGTCGGCATAGCGCATGAACGACTGCTGCAGATGCCGCACCGACACCCCCGCCGCTTCCGCCAGGTCGAGCACGCCGAAGCTGTCCTGCGGGCAATCGTTGACCACTTCCTTGACCCGCTCCACCACCCGCCGCGCATGGCACTCGGCGCGCCCGCGGGCGCCCACCTGCAGGGCTTCGTCCAGCACCTGGAAGCAGCCATCGGCGATCTGCCGGGCGAACCCGGGCGCGTCCACGTCGACCTGCCCCTGCACCGCCTCCGCCAGCACCCCGCACAGCGAGCTGGCAAAGCTGCTGCAGCCGGACGAACGCAGGGGTTGCAGGATCAATTGGCGGAACTCGCTGGCGGAGCGGTTCCAGGCCGCCGGCTGCTTCAGCACCACGGCGACTTCCCGGTAGTTTTCCGGTGTGACCCAGGCATTGCGGGTCTGGCCATCGAGCAGGTAGAGGGCGTTGTCGCTCATGTCGAAGCTGAACACCAGGGCGTCGGCCGGGGCATGGAATTCCTGCTCGACCCGCAGGTTCATGCGCTCTTCGTAAAGCTCGACGGCGTCGCTCTCGGCATGCACCAGGCGCCCGTGGAAGCGCCCGGCGGACATCTGCGTGTACTGCTCCTGCCAGCCCGGCAGGGCCACGCGGTGTTCGTTCACCTCGTGGGCTTCCAGTACCTTGATCGTCATGCACGCACCCCGGATATTTATTCGAATTCTTGTCCGTCGCCTGGCCCCTCGCGGGGGCCAAACGCCGTCAAGAATAATAAACAGGAGGAAGTGCAGTCAAAGCATCGATGATGATCGGCGCGGTTATTTCTGGCTCAGCGCGACCACGGAAACCCCGGAGGCGACAAAGGTCACACCGGCACCGATGTTCAGGCCATTGACCACCCGCGGACGGTTGCGAATGGCGTTGGTCAGGTTGGTGGCGAATACCCCCATCAGGGCGAAGCCCACTGCGGTCAGCATGGCGAACCACAGGCCATAGACGAACATCTGCACGGTTACCGAACCCAGTTGCGGATTGACGAACTGCGGGATGAACGCCAGCACGAACAACCCCGGCTTGGGATTCAGCGCTGCCGAGAGGAAGCCGGTGAGAAAGATGCTGCGCAGCGGTTGCCTGGCCGCCGGGGCGAAGTTGATCAGATTGCGCGAACGCAGCACCTTGATGCCCAGCCACAGCAGGTAGCCGGCACCGATCAGCTTAACCACCCAGAAGGCCACCGCCGAGGTCTGCATCAGCAGGGTCAGGCCCAGGGCCGCGGTGGTGGTGTGGAACAGGATGCCCGCACCGGATGCCACCCCGGAGACGATGGCGGCCAGCCGGCCCTGGCTCAGGCCGCGGCCGATGGCCAGGAGGTTGTCGGGGCCGGGGGAGATCACCAGCAGCAGGCAGGCGGCGGTGTAGGTGAGCCAGGTGTCGAGGGGGAACATTGCTACTCCTTCAGCGCGAGAAACTTCCATTGTTGTGCGCCGACTGTACCTCATTCGCTGTAGGACGCACTTACAACGCTATCAATTCAATCTCCATTCCCGGGCCCCGAAAGGCCCTTCATTGAGCGGGACAGGCCTCACTGCGGCGGGCCGGCTGCGTCTGCGCAAACTAAGTCGCTGTTTTAAAAACTGTTTTTTTGCAGAAAGGGCTTCACAGACGTAACAAATATTGTTAAATTGCCGCCCATCCCGCGACGAACCCCAGTGTTCACGGCGAAATCGCTTTCACCGGCAGCGGGATTCTGCATCAGGGTGATCCTTCATCCGTCGCAACAGGGGCGTCGCCAAGCGGTAAGGCAGCAGGTTTTGATCCTGCCATGCGTTGGTTCGAATCCAGCCGCCCCTGCCATTTTCTCTCTCTCGTTCATCCCCCCTCCTCTGCTTCCAGTGCCTTGGCACAGGGCGAACCACTGTTCATATTTTTCTACACGCTCACCGGCTAAAGTGCTGGTTATCGGCTATTTCATTGGGTTTGCGTCGCGCCCCATTCCCTTGTTGAGCGCCAAGTGTTAAAAATATCACCCGCTTTAGGCCAAGCCGTTGTGTAAAGCCGCACAACGGGGTATCCAACGAGAAAACAATTTGAAAAGCGTGATGTCCCTGCGTGAGGGAATCCTCTTCCCTGTTACCTGTCAGCCACCGGAGCAAGCTGCATGATCGAGGTCACCGAAGTTTCCATTGCCCAACTGCGTGCCGCGCTCGAGTCCGGCCAGACCACGGCGGTCGAGCTGGTCGAGGCCTACCTTGCCCGGATCGATGCCTACGATGGCGCCGACACCGCCACCGCCCTGAACGCCGTGGTGGTGCGCAACCCCGAGGCGCTCAAGGAAGCCGCAGCCGCCGATGCCCGCCGTGCCCGTGGTGAAACCCTCGGCCCGCTGGACGGTATTCCCTACACCGCCAAAGACAGCTACCTGGTCAAGGGCCTGACCGCCGCCTCCGGCAGCCCGGCCTTCGCCGATCTGGTGGCCCATCGCGACGCCTTCACCATCGAGCGCCTGCGGGCCGCCGGGGCGATCTGCCTGGGCAAGACCAATATGCCGCCAATGGCCAACGGCGGCATGCAGCGCGGCGTCTATGGCCGCGCCGAAAGCCCGTACAACGCCGCCTACCTGACCGCGCCGTTCGCCTCCGGCTCCTCCAACGGCGCCGGTACCGCCACCGCCGCCAGCTTCTCCGCCTTCGGCCTGGCCGAGGAAACCTGGTCCAGCGGTCGCGGCCCGGCGTCGAACAACGGCCTGTGCGCCTACACCCCTTCGCGCGGGGTGATCTCGGTACGTGGCAACTGGCCGCTCACGCCGACCATGGACGTGGTGGTGCCTTACGCCCGGACCATGACCGACCTGCTGGAAGTGCTCGACGTGGTGGTCGCCGAAGACCCCGACACCCGCGGCGACCTGTGGCGCCTGCAACCCTGGGTGCCGATCCCGAGCGTCAGCTCCGTACGTCCGGCCTCCTACGCCGAACTGGCGGTGGGCGCCAGCGCCCTGGCCGGCAAGCGCCTGGGTGTACCGAAGATGTACATCAATGCCGACGACGCCGCCGGCACCTCCGAGCAGCCGGGCATCGGCGGCCCGACCGGACAGCGCATCAACACCCGGGCGTCGGTGATCGACTTGTGGAAACAGGCGCGTGCCGCGCTGGAAGCGGCCGGTGCCGAAGTCGTCGAGGTGGACTTCCCGCTGGTGTCGAACTGCGAGGGCGACCGTCCGGGCGCGCCGACCGTGTTCAACCGCGGCATCGTTTCCAAGGAATTCCTCCACCATGAGCTGTGGGACCTGACCGCCTGGGCCTTCGACGACTTCCTGCGGGCCAACGGCGATCCGAAGCTGAACCGCCTGGTGGACGTCGACGGACCGAAGATCTTCCCCCACGACCCGGGCACCCTGCCCAACCGCGAGGGCGACCTGGCCGCGGGCATGGACGAATACGTGAAGATGGCCGAGCGCGGCATCACCCCGTGGAACGAGATTCCCACCGTGCCGGATGGCCTGCGTGGCCTGGAGCAGACCCGCAAGCAGGACCTGGAAGACTGGCTGGACGCGCAGGGCCTCGACGCCGTGCTGTTCCCCACCGTGGCCGACGTTGGCCCGGCGGATGCGGACGTCAACCCGGCGTCGGCGGATATTGCCTGGAGCAACGGCATCTGGGTGGCCAACGGCAACCTGGCGATCCGTCACCTCGGCGTGCCGACCGTCACCGTGCCGATGGGCGTGATGGCCGATATCGGCATGCCGGTGGGCCTGACCTTCGCCGGCAAGGCCTATGACGACGCCAACCTGCTGAAGCTGGGGGCGGCGTTCGAAGCCACCGGCAACCGGCGGATGATCCCGCCGCGTACGCCGGTTCTGGGCAAGTAAGCACTACAGGACCCCGGTACCTGTAGGAGCAAGCTTGCTCGCGAAGGGCCGCGACAGCGGCCCCAAGCCCATCCCCCGGCGTGTCAGGAAAAAGGGGGATTCAGGTTTTGCGACGGCTCGGCGCCCCGACGAGCGCGCTCCCACATGGAGCCTGAAGCCGATGCTCAAGCCTCCTTCCTCCAGCATTTCGCCGCCTCCAGGGCGCGCGTGCAGCAGACGGCTGATGACTTGTCGAACGCCAGCACTGCACGCCTGCGGAAATCATCCCCGAAAGAGAATCTTTTTCCCTATCCCCTCTCAGATCATTCCTACTTAATTCCCTGAGCCAACCCCTCATCCTCTGCCCGGTTCGCCTGTCATGCCTTCAGACACAAGGACAGGTCATTGCAGGCCACTACCTAGTACGCCTGTACGAACCAACCGAGCAATCATGAGGAAAGACCACAATGGCACAGAAGGGCTTTTTCCTTCGCCAGGGCGACAAGACCAGTTGCGGCGGCCTGATCACCGGTTCCGACACCCAGATCCTGATGTACGGCATCGCCCATGCCCGCCAGGGTGATGCCGTCACCTGTGGCATCACCGGCAAGAGCTACACGATTCAAGGCGGCGTGTGGTGGATCACCAGCAATGGCATCCCCGTGGCGGGCACGCTGGACAGCGTCAGCGGCTGCCCGTGCCAGGCCAGGCTGTATCACACCCACACGCACAGCACCTATGTGGGCAGGGAGCCCGAACCCTCGGCAACACGTGCGCGATCATCCTTTGTCCCGAGCAGTCGATCCGCAACGCCTTCCACCCCCAGCCCGGCCTCGACGCCACAAAGCATGGCCCCGCCAGGCAGCCCGGAGGCCATCACACGGTCGTGTGGCGGCGCCATCCAGCTCATCAACCAGCACGGCGCAGCGTGCGCGAAGCACGACTACCTGCTGCTGCACCACGGCGAGCCCGTCGGCCAGAGCCGGCTCAACGACGAAGGCTACAGCCATATCTGCGAAAGCACCGCCCCCGTCCACCTGCAAGTCGCCACCAGCGCCCCGTCGCCAGTCCTGGAGTGATCGCCATGTCCCTGAAAGATTTCCAGCAAACCACCGCACTGGGGCCGGATGCCCTGTTCCTCCTGGAAAACGCCACGCTCGACACCCGGCCCGGGCGCTACCACGAACCCAAGCAGATCGTGATCAATGCACTGCCCCTGACCAAGGTGCCGGTGGCGATGCGGAAGATGGGCTGGCATACGTCGGCTGCGTTGATGCAGCGGTGGTTCGATAGTCCGGGGTGGCAGATGCCGGAAACCTGGAAAAACGAAAAAGACCAACCAGCGGCCCTTGGTATCAGCAGATTTCAGTGCGAAGAGAATATAGTCAAAATGGATTGGGCAATGTCATTCAGGCGCTGCCAAGAAGCTGTAGCAGTGGCTGAGTCAAGGATCACCACACCCAACGCAATAGATCGGCTAAAAAAACTGCTTGAGAACGCTGGGTGGCAACAGATCGGAATGACGCAACTGGGCTCGACCAGCTTTTCCGCGAGGGAAATAGACACGTTCTCTCAAGTAAACTTCGCTGAACTAGGTGACTTACTGGATACCCTCGATGATATGTATGGGGCTCTGGGCCAAGCGACTGTGAAGGTTGGCGTTGTAGGAAGGACCTTCAGCAAGGAAGACCCCTTTACAAAAATAATTAGAAACCACTTCCGAATTGAGTACCTTGGCTTCTACATCCGAGATAACTATGACTTCAACGGCCCTCAGTTCTTGGGAATATGGGCACTAGATAGAGTCATGAAAAAAAGTGAAACACCTGTAGCTACGCTGGCTAGCATGGGCTCGCTCTTCTCGGCCGGAGAAAACCAAATAGCTTTGGTCACAAATGGCGATTTTCGTAACTATCGAGGCAAGACAGGGATGGGCGGCGACTTCGTGATCTACTCGGACGTGCTGTGGAAAAAAGTGGATCAGGTTATTGACCTAGGACCGCCAATTTGAATATCAGATCACAAAAATGGGTGGTGATAACTTTGTTTTGCGTCAGCCTTTGGGGTGCGTCGAAGTGGTGGGAAAAAGGGTTATCCACTGCTGAGGATGATGCGGAATTCGTTTCTAACGGTTGCGCCTATGTGCAGACTTTCAGACCTTTCTGGATCACCCCAGACTTTTTGCATCCAAAGCCTGACCCAAACGGCGATACTCCTCCAAAATGGTTTACAGGCTGGGGTTATCCAGGCTTTTATAGACTGTTCGACCGTCAAACGGGGGCTCTATTAGGAGAGTCCGATATCTACGACCTTGAACACGCCAGCGGTCGACTGTGGGAAAACAAAAAAGGCGTATACGCTGGGATTATCTATATAGGCCCAGCTATAAATTGCCGTTCAAGCGCAACGCCTGGCATGTAAGCCACAAGGACCCACGCAGTAATTATATACGCGGCCGCCGCAACACCCCAGGCGGCTGCGAATACGATGATTGCAAATCAGACAAATCATGCCATTGCAAAATTACGAGTAAAATAATCGGCCTCGGAAAGGCTTTTTGATACGACTTTAAAAAGATTGGCACTTTCGATAAGCGTCTTTTCAGGACTCTGGCCCGCTTCAGAATGGTGGGGAAAAGGCCTCGCCTCGTCCATGGGTGACTCCGAGTTGAGTCCAAACGTGAGTATCGTCTCTTGAACCGGTTCTTCAGAATTACCTCCATACTCGCAATCGTAACATCCGGGCTCTGGCTAGCATCTGAGTGGTGGGAAAAGCACTTGGCTCCGGCAGTTTCCTCTCCAGTGATCAGCCCAAATGGATGTTATCGCCTAGAGACATTCAAACCACTCTGGTTACTTCCCAATATATTCCACAGAAAAGCTGACCCAAACGAAGGTACGAAACCCGAGTGGCCACCAGGGTGGGAATACCCCGGATTTTTCCGTCTATTTGACAACCGCAGTGGAGAACTTCTTGGCGAAAGCAACATTTATGATCTGGAGCAAGCCAGTGGCGACATAGACTGGGGAGTTACCGGAAGCGTTTACGTGGGAATGATCTTTGTCGGTCCGAATGCTCAGGACTGCATTTTCGACAAACCTACCCAAGACGATTAAATCTCACGATATGCCTTCAAATCTGTCCTGCACCACGCAGCCAGGTTTGAGGGCAATGGTTCAGGTCAACGTGTGGAACATTGAAAAAGAAATTTCTGGTGACCCTCTCGGCATGCATTTCCTTGGTCGGACTCTGGTTCGCCTCCGAGTGGTGGGAGAAAGGTCTTGCCTCTCCATGGGGAGAGGCAAAGATAAGCCCGGATGGATGCTCACGAGTACAGGCCTTCAAACCGTTCTGGTTATTGCCTGACAAACTACATCGTGAGTTTGCACCTAATGAAAACGGCAAGGCCGAGTGGTTCCCCACTTGGGAACTACCCGGCTTTTACCGGTTGTACAACCACCACACCAACCAACTGATAGGAGAAACGGTAATCTACGATTTGGCGTTTTCCGGTGGCCGTTTGAGTTGGCATCGTTCCGGCGATGTATACGTCGGCTTGACTTACCTCGGCAAGGCTGCCTCCAACTGCCTCGGAAAACAGCCTGACAGCACAAGCAATCTGTAGGTGGACTGCCACTGGCTCACCAGCAACCTCAACCCGGCTGCACAATCGCAGCCGGGTTTACATTCACCACCGATAAGTCAAATCCGCCGTCACCGTCCGCTCCGCCCCCAACAGACACCCGACCGTGGCAAAGCACCCCGCCACGTAGTACTTGTCCGTCAGGTTCTTCACGTTCACTTGCGCCTTCAGCCCGTCCAGTTGCGGATCGGCCTTGCCGAAGTCGTAGCTGACCATCGCATCGACCACCGTGTAGTCCGGGACCTGGAAGGTGTTCTGCGCATCGCC
Organism: Pseudomonas japonica; assembly: GCF_900188455.1. Taxonomy (GTDB): domain Bacteria; phylum Pseudomonadota; class Gammaproteobacteria; order Pseudomonadales; family Pseudomonadaceae; genus Aquipseudomonas; species Aquipseudomonas japonica. The sequence continues at coordinate 83,661 of NZ_FZOL01000011.1, forward strand.
GTAGGTAGACCCGGTGTAGCGTACGCCCGCGCCGAAACCGAGCCCGGCGAGCAGGCCGCCCTGCACGGTGTAGTCGGACCACAGCGACGCCAGGTGCTCGGGGGTGCGCACCGGGGTCTTGCCCTTGTTGCTGATGCCGGCGACGTTGGGGTTGTCCTTGCTCACCTCGACCTTGTTCAGGGTCCAGGAAGCGATCACGTTGAGCCCGGCCAGCGGCTTGAGCACGCCTTCCAGTTCCAGTCCGCGCGAGCTCACCTCGCCTTCCTGGACGCTGTAGCTCGGCGCGGACACGTCGGTGGTCAGTACGTTCTGCCGGCGCAGGTCGAAGGCCGAGAGCGTCACGTAGTTGTCCGAGCCGGTCGGCTGGTACTTCACGCCCACTTCGTACTGCTTGGCCGTTTCCGGCTCGAAGGCCGAGCCGCTGCGGTCGGTGCCGCCGGTCGGGACGAAGGATTCGGTGTAGCTGACATAGGGGAACAAGCCGCTGTCGAACAGGTAGCCAAGGCCGACCCGGCCGGTGAAGTCATCGGCGTCGACCCGTTGCGGGTTGATCGTGGTCCGGCCGGTGGCAGTGCTGAAGGTGCGCGTGTCGGTGTCCTGGCTGGCCCAGTCGTAGCGCCCGCCGAGGGAGGCGACCCAGTTGCCGAACTTGATCTGATCCTGCAGGTAGGTCCCCAGTTGCCGGGACTTTTCCGCGACGTCCATCAGGCTGGTGTAGCGCGAGGTATCGATCACCACGTTGCGATCCGGCGCGTAGATATTGATCGCCGGGGCATTGCCCGTCTGCACCGCGTTGCTGCGCCGGCTGTGCTGGTAATCGACGCCAGCCAGCAGGGTATGGCTGAACGGACCGGTATCGAAGTTGCCGAGCAACTGATTGTCGACGGCGAAGTTGTCGTTGCCGTAGTCGCGCAACTGGTAGTAGCGGTTGATGGTGGTGCTGGCGATCACCCCGCTGTTGCGGAACAGCTGGTCCTCGTAGCCGGTGAAATGGGTGTAGCGCGCGTTCTGGCGCAGGCTCCAGTGCTCGTTGAGGGTGTGAGTGAACTCGTAGCCCAGGCTGGTCTGCTCGGACTTCTCCGCGTCGAAACCGGGCTCGTTCAAGGAACGGTGACGGGGTACCCGGCCATTGGGGTTGGAACCGTCGAACAGCGAGTACGGCAGGTTGCTGGTGAACAGGTTCTTGTTGCGCTGGTACGAGGCGAGCACGGTCAGCGAGGTGTCCTCATCCGGCGCCCAGGTCAGGCTCGGCGCGATGTAGACACGGTCATCCTTGATGCCGTCGATGCTGTTGTCGGCATCGCGGCCCAGGCCGACGAAACGCCAGGCCAGGGTCTTGCGCTCATCCAGGACGTCGCCGACATCGGTGTAGGCCTGCAGGCGGTCATTGCTACCGCTGGAGAAACCGACTTCACGGTGGGCGGCGAAGGTCGGGCGCTTGGACACGAAATTCACCGTGCCGCCGGGCGAGCCCTGGCCGTAGAGCACCGAGGCCGGGCCCTTGAGCACTTCGATGCGCTCCATGCCGTAGGGCTCCGGCGCGTAATAGCCGATCTGGTTGTTGCGCAGGCCATCGGTGTAGGCGTTGCTGTTCAGCTGCTGGAAGCCGCGGACCATGATGGTGTTGTCGGTGGGGTTGTTGCCGGCGACGTTGGCATGCACCCCGGCGGTGTAGCCAAGGCTTTCGCTGACGCTCTGCGCGCCCTGGACGGTCATGCGGTCGCGGGTGATGACCGAGATGCTCTGAGTGGTTTCCAGCAACGGCGTGTCGGTCTTCGTCGCGCTGCTGGCGCGGGTCGCCAGGTAGCCGTCCACCTGACCCCGGGGGTTCTGCTCGGCGCTCGTGCCGGTGATGCTGGTGGCATCCAGTTGCAGCGCGCCCTGCTGCGGCTGTGCGACCAGCACATACCCGGCGCCGGTCAGGGCGAAACCGTAGCCGCTGCCGGCGAGCAGACGACGCAGGCCGTCCTCCACCGCGTACTGGCCATGCAGGCCGGCGCTGCGCAGGCCCGAGACCAGGCGCCCGTCCACCGCCAGGTCGATGCCGGCCTGGGCGGCGAACTGGCTGAGCACGTCGCCCAGCGCACCCGGCGCGATGTCGTACTGCGCGACCGTGGCGGTGGCGTAAGCCTGGCAAGCGATGCCCAGCGGCAGCGCGCAGGCCAGCTGGACGGCCAGGAGCAGCGGTTTGATCCGGGTGCGGATGCGTGGTTGCGGCATGGTGAAGCGTCTCCCTGTGTCGAGTTTCATTCTCATGAACCTCAACGGACCATCGGGAAAAAGGCGAACCGAAAGGTGCGCAGATTTTTCCCGGGGCTCACTCCTCGCGCACGCTGACCCGGGTCAGCCAGGGCGTCAGGCGGGTGATTTCGATCGGCAGACTGGCCTCCAGCAACTGCAACGCCCGCTGCGGGTTGTCCAGCGGCAGCGAGGCGAAGACCTGAATCCGCGCCAGCGCCTCGCGGTCGTAACTGAGCACCCCGACGTACTGCCGTTCCAGTTGCGCCAGCACCTGGCTCAGCGGCAAGCCGCGGGCCACCAGGCGGTGCTGCTGCCAGGCCTGGTCGGTGGCCTGGGCATCGATGGCGTGGGTGCTGTCCAGGCCGTCGCGACGAATCAGCACCTGCTGCCCGGCACTGACCACCGCCTCGACCGCCGCTTCGCCGGAACGGGCCAGGACCTTCGATTCGAGCATGCTCAGCGCGGTGCCCGCGGCCTGCTTGTCGACCAGGAAGCGGGTGCCCAAGGCACGAATGCTGCCGTCGGCGGTGACCACCTCGAACGGCCGCCGCGGGTCGGCGGCGACCTCCACACGGATCTCGCCACGCAGCAGGCGCACTTCCCGCCCGCTCGGGGTGAAATGCAGGTCCACCGCGCTGCCGCCGGCCAGGGTCAGGCGGCTGCCATCTTCCAGACGGGTTTCCCGCCACTGCCCGGTGGCGCTGTCGAGATCGGCGAACAGCAACGCATTCGGGTAGTGCTGCCAGCCCAGCCAGCCCGGCACCAGTAGCAACAGACCGATGCCCAGCGCCGCGCCGAAGCGCTTGCTGCGCCGACTGCGCTGGCTGAAGCGCAGCTCGTCCTCGATCAGATGGTTCAGGCGCCGCTCGCTGCCCGCTTCCTGACGCATGCCGCGCAGGCTCGCCAGCATCCGCTCCATGCCCAGCGCCGCCTCGGCGTGGGCCGGGCTGAGGCGCTTCCAGCGCTGGAACTGGCGCTCGGCACGCTCGCGCTCGGCGGGATCGTCGGCGCTGAGTTGCACCAGCCACTCGGCGGCCTGGCAGGCCAGGTCATCGGCCTGGCTCATGACGGCTCGCGCACCTGCTGGCAGTGCAGCAGCACCTGGACCAGGTATTTCTGCACCATGCGCACGCTGATGCCCAACTGCTCGGCCACCACGGCCTGCGGCTGGCCTTCGAGGTAATGCAGGAGAAACGCCTGGCGCGGCTTGGCGCCGAGGCCGTCGAGCAGCCCGCAGATCTGTTCCAGCGCCTCCAGGGTTTCCCAGATCCGCTCGGCACCGGGCACGCCGGGATGCTCCAGCGCGAGCAGGCCGAGCTGTTCCAGATAGGCCTTTTCCAGACGCTGGCGGCGCGCCCGGTCGATCAGCAGATTGCGCGCGGTGGTGGCGATGTAGCCGCGGGACTGGCTGGCCTGGAGCAACGCATCGCGGGACGAGAGGATACGCAGGAAGGTGTCCTGGGCCAGGTCCGCCGCATTGTGCGCGCAGCCGAGTTTCCTGCGCAGCCAGCCGTACACCCAGGCGTGGTGTTCGCTGTAGACGTCGTGCATCAGCTTGTTGGAATCGGCCACGGTGGCAGGCTCGGGAACGAATGGGACTGGGAATCTATCTCATTTGCGAGCCATTGTGAAAGCAGAGAATAGTGGCACCGCTCGCGCGGTGCCGGTGCCTGCCCGTCAAGCGCGGCGTCTAGCTGGCCGGCCGCAGGATCAGCAGCGCCAGCGGCGGCAGATTCAAGGCCAGCGACAGCGGCTGCCCATGACTGGGCACGGCACTGCCCTCCACCACCCCTTCATTGCCGAAATTCGACCCGGCATAACGCTGCGAATCGCTGTTGAACACCTCGTCCCAACGTTCGCCGAACGGCACGCCAATCCGGTAACCCTCCCGCGGCACCGGGGTGAAGTTGGCCACCACCAGCAGCGGCTCGCCGCTGGCGCTCCAGCGCAGCCAGGCATAGACGCTGTTGTGCGCGTCATCGCCGATCAGCCACTGGAAGCCCTGGGGCTGGCAGTCCTGCTCGTGCAGCGCGCGCTCCTCCCGGTACAGGCGATTGAGGTCGCCGATCAGACGCTGCACGCCCAGGTGTTCGCCGTACTGCAGCAGGTACCAGTCCAGTTCGCTGTCGTGGTTCCACTCGCGCCACTGACCGAACTCGCAGCCCATGAACAGCAGCTTCTTGCCCGGATGGCACCACATGAACGCCAGGTAGGCGCGCAGATTGGCGAATTTCTGCCAGCGGTCGCCGGGCATCTTGTCGATCAGCGAGCGCTTGCCGTGGACCACTTCGTCGTGGGAGATCGGCAGGATGAAATGCTCGGAATAGGCATAGATCAGGCCGAAACTCATCTCGTTGTGATGGTGCTGGCGATGGATCGGGTCGTTCTGGATGTAGTGCAGGGTGTCGTGCATCCAGCCCATGTTCCATTTGTACGAGAAGCCCAGGCCGCCCTGCTGCACCGGCTGGCTGACCCCCGGCCAGGCGGTGGACTCCTCGGCGATGATCAGCGCCCCCGGCACTTCCACGGCGACCACCTCGTTGAGGTGACGGAGGAAATCGATGGCCTCCAGGTTCTCCCGCCCGCCATGGCGGTTGGGCACCCATTCGCCGGCCTTGCGCGAATAGTCGCGGTAAAGCATCGAGGCCACCGCATCGACGCGCAGGCCGTCGATATGGAACTCGCGCAGCCAGTGCAGCGCCGAGGCCAGCATGAAACCGTGGACTTCGGTCCGCCCGAGGTTGTAGATCAGCGTGTCCCAGTCCTGGTGGAAGCCTTCCAGCGGGTTGTCGTACTCGTACAGCGCGGTGCCGTCGAAGCGGCTCAGGCCGTGGCTGTCGGTGGGGAAATGCGCCGGCACCCAGTCGAGGATCACACCGATGCGCGCCTGGTGGCAGGCATCGACGAAGGCGGCGAAGTCGTCCGCGCTGCCATAGCGCGAGGTCGGCGCGAACAGCGACAGCGGCTGGTAGCCCCAGGAGCCGCCGAACGGATGCTCCATGATCGGCATCAGTTCGATATGGGTGAAGCCCAGTTCCCCCACGTAGGGAATTAGCCGCTCGGCCAGCTCGCGCCAGTTGTACAGGCGGCTGACCTCGCCCGCCTCGTCCAGCTCGCACTGCCAGGAGCCGGCATGCAGTTCGTAGATCGACAGCGGCGCGCCGACGCCCTGCCGTTCACCACGCTCGCGCAGCCAGTCGTGGTCCCGCCACTCATGGGCCAGGGGCCCGGCGACCTTCGACGCGGTGCTCGGCGGCAGCTCGGTGGCACGGGCCAGCGGGTCGGCCTTGAGCGGCAGCACGCCATCGTGGCCGAGCACTTCGTACTTGTAGGTTTCGCCCGCGTACAGGCGCGGGATGAACAGCTCCCAGACGCCGCTGGCGTGGCGCAGGCGCATGGGATGGCGGCGGCCGTCCCAGTTGTTGAAATCGCCCACCACCGACACCCGCCGGGCATTCGGCGCCCAGACCGAGAAGCGCACCCCGTCCACGCCGTCCACCGTCACCGGCTGGGCGCCGAGACGGTTGGCCAGGTCGCGATGATTGCCCTCGCTGAACAGATAGAGGTCCATCTCGCCCAATTGCGGGCCATAGCTGTAGGGGTCTTCGCCGATCTGCTCGCCGCCGGCCCAGTGGATGCGCCAGCGGTAGGCCCCGACGGCATGTTCCAGGTGCGCGGTGAACAGCCCGGGCACACTGCCCTGCTGCAGCTCGGCGATGATCTCGTCGCTGGCGCCGGCCAGCGCCTGGACGCTCAGCGCCTCCGGCAGGTAAGCGCGCAGCCAGGTGCCTCCCGCACCATCGGCGTGCGCGCCGAGCACCGCGAACGGGTCGACATGCCTGGCGTTGACCAGGTCGTCGATATCGCCGCGGCCCAGTCCGCCTTGTTCCTTCTTGTGCACGCTCATCTACTGCTCTCCCCAGGTACTCACAAGCCCATGCAGACCATGCAAAGGCACGGCCAGCCAGCCTGGACGGTTTTGCGCTTCATAGGCGATCTCGTAGGCAGCCTTCTCCAGGCTGAACAATTCCAGCGCGGCCTGCTCGCCACCCTCCTCGCGCCAGGCATGGGGCAGGTTGGCGGTGGCCAGGCCGTAAGCCTGGACGAAGGCATGCCGCGACGCGTGCAGGTAGCGCCTGGCGACCCGCTGCCGCGCCTGCTGGTGGTCCGCCAGCGCGCCGGCGCCCGCGGCACCGCGCAGCGCCATCGCAGCAGCGTAGTCGAAGGAACGCAGCACACCACTGACATCCTTGTACGGGCTGTGCCGGGCCCGGCGTTCCCGCAGCGGGCGCGCCGGCTCGCCCTCGAAATCGATCAGGTAGGCATCGCCCTGCACCACCAGCACCTGGCCCAGGTGCAGGTCGCCGTGCACGCGCATCACCAGGCCACCTTCGGCCTGCCGCGCCAGCTGGCCGACCTCGCGCAGCAGGCCGTCGCGCTGCTGTTCGAGGTCGTCGACCAGGGCCTGGCTCTGCTCGTCGAGTTCGTTCCGGTGCTGCGCCAGCAGGTCCAGCGCGGTGCGCAACTGTTCGGCGATCCGCTCGCCCCAGCGCTGGCTGTCGCTACGGTCACTGGTACGGGTCTTGAACGCCTCGTCGTCGGTAGGCAGGGCCAGCGCCTGGTGCATTTCACCGAGGCGCTGGCCGAGCAAGGCGGCGAAGCCGGTGAGGTCGTCCAGGGCCTCGGCGACGTGCCCTTCGCTGTGCAGTTGCGGCGGCTCCAGTTCGTCGCGGATGGCCCGTTCGAGGTTGTTCTGGGTCCAGTCCCAGGCATCGCCCTGGTTGTTCAGGTAGCCCTGGGCAATGGCCAGCAGGTGCGGTTCGCCACTGGCATCGACACGGTTCAGCCAGCCCAGCAGCGGCGAGATGTTGGCGAAACCGGCGGCGGTCAGGTAGGCGCTCATTTCCAGTTCCGGGTGGATGCCGCCGTTGACCCGGCGGATCAGCTTGAGCACCAGGCTGCCGCCGACCACCACCGAGCTGTTGGACTGCTCGGCGGACAGGTAGCGCACCTCGGATTCGTCGTTCAGGTTCAATCCGGCCAGTTGCGGCGTCGCGTCGAATTGCAGCTCGCCATCGCTGCCCGCCAGGCGCGTGCCCTGCTGGAAGCCCTGGAGCACGGCACGCACGAAGCTTTCCAGGCTGAAGCCGTCGGTGATGAAGCCTACCTGCCGGCCACGGCGAACCCGCGCCAGGGCCAGTTGCTGGGGCAAGGCGCTGTGGATCTGCTCTTCGCCGACCAGGCCGAACGGCAGGAAATAACGCCGGCGCTGGCCGCCACTGTCGACCTCCAGCTCGCCGAGCAGTACCGGGCTGGTCGGCGAACCGAAGCGCACGCCATAGGCCAGGCGCACCTGTTCGATGGCGCTGTCCTTGCCGGCGAACCAGCGGCGTTTCGGCAGGTACTGCGGCAGGATGGTGTTTTCCAGCAGGTCCCGGGCCGGTGCTTCGAGCAGTTCCTCCATACGCTTCTTCACCACCAGGGTGGTGAATTCCGGCAGCGGTTGCGCGGCCTCGACATGCCAGCTGGGCATCTGGTCCTTCGGCGCCAGAAGAAACCAGTAGAAGCCATACGGCGCCAGGGTCAGCAGGAACGGCAGGTGGCCGATCGGCGGGAACGCGCAGCCGCCGAGCATTTCCACCGGCACCCGGTCGATGAACGGCGCGAGGTCCAGTTCCACCGCCTGTGCCGCGCGCGACACGTTGGCCACGCACAGCACGGCTTCGCTGGTTCCGTCAGGCCCGCTGTATTCGCGCAGATAGGCGAGGATGCGCCGGTTGTTCGGCGTGAGCATCTTCAGCGTGCCGCGGCCGAACGCCTTCTGCTGCTTGCGTACCGCCAGCAGCCGGCGGTTCCAGTTCAACAGCGAGTGCGGGTCTTCGGCCTGCGCCTCGACATTGACCGTCTGGTAGCCGTACTGCGCATCCATGATCGGCGGCAGCACCAGGCGCGCCGGGTCGGCGCGGGAGAAACCGCCGTTGCGGTCGATCGACCATTGCATCGGCGTGCGCACACCGTCGCGGTCGCCCAGGTAGATGTTGTCGCCCATGCCGATCTCGTCGCCGTAGTACAGGGTCGGCGTACCGGGCATCGACAGCAGCAGGCTGGTGAGCAGCTCGACGCGCCGGCGGTCGCGCTGCATCAGCGGCGCCAGGCGGCGACGGATGCCGAGGTTGATCCGCGCGCGACGATCGGCGGCATAGTAGTTCCACAGGTAGTCGCGCTCGCGGTCGGTGACCATCTCCAGGGTCAGTTCGTCGTGGTTGCGCAGGAAGATCGCCCACTGGCAGTTGGCCGGGATTTCCGGGGTCTGGCGCAGGATGTCGGTGATCGGGAAGCGGTCTTCCTGGGCCAGGGCCATGTACATGCGCGGCATCAGCGGGAAGTGGAAAGCCATGTGGCATTCGTCGCCATCGCCTTCGCCGAAATACAGCCGGGTGTCCTCCGGCCACTGGTTGGCCTCGGCCAGGAGCATGCGGTCGGGGTAGTTGGCGTCGATCTCGGCGCGGATCTGCTTGAGCACCGCATGGGTTTCCGGGAGGTTCTCGTTGTTGGTGCCGTCACGCTCGATCAGGTACGGGATGGCATCCAGGCGCAGGCCGTCGACGCCCATGTCGAGCCAGAAACGCATGACCCCGATCACCGCTTTCATCACCTGCGGGTTGTCGAAGTTGAGGTCCGGCTGGTGCGAGTAGAAGCGGTGCCAGAAGTACTGGCCGGCCAGCGGGTCCCAGGTCCAGTTGGACTTCTCGGTGTCGAGGAAGATGATCCGCGTGCCGTCGTACTGGGTGTCGCTGTCCGACCACACGTAGAAATTCCGCGCCGCCGAACCGCGCTTGGCGCGCCGGGCCTTCTGGAACCAGGGGTGCTGGTCGGAGGTGTGGTTGATGACCAGTTCGGTGATCACCCGCAGGTTGCGCTTGTGCGCCTCGGCGATGAAACGGCGCACGTCGGCCATACTGCCGTAGTCGCTGTGCACGGCCTTGTAGGCGGCGATGTCGTAGCCGTCGTCGCGCCGTGGCGAGGGGTAGAACGGCAGCAGCCAGAGGGTGTTGACCCCCAGCTCGGCGATGTAGTCGAGCTTGGCCAGCAGGCCGGGGAAGTCGCCGATACCGTCGTTGTTCGAATCGAAGAAGGACTTGATGTGGATCTGGTAGATGACCGCGTCCTTGTACCAGAGCGGATCATCGATGAAGGCCGCGGGACGGGTTTTCTTCGCCATGCTTGAGTTCCTTTTCAGTGGGCTCGGTCCAGGCGCCAGATGCCGAATGGCAGATGCCAGGGCTCGATGCGCATCCACTGGGTCTTGCCGTGCCACGCCCAGCGATGGCCGTTCATCAGGTCTTCGCCGCGGGTGACGGCGTTGTCGTCCAGGCCCAGCTCCCAGAGCGGCAGCTCGAAGTGCGCCTCCTGGGCGTTGTGCGGGTCGAGGCTGATCGCCACCAGCACGTAGCTGTCGTCCGGGTTGCGCTTGCCGAAATACACGATGTTGTCGTTCCAGCAGTTGTAGAAGCGCACCCCCAGGTGGCTTTGCAGGGCGGGCTGCTGGCGGCGGATACGGTTGAGCTGGGCGATCTCGGCGATGATGTTGCCGGGCTGGGTGAAGTCCCGCGGGCGGATCTGGTACTTCTCCGAGTCCAGGTACTCCTCCTTGCCGGGAATCGGCGCCGACTCGCACAGCTCGAAACCCGAGTACATGCCCCACAGGCCCGAGCCCATGCTGGCCAGCGCGGCACGGATGAGGAAGCCGGCACGCCCCGAGTGGTGCAGGAAATACGGGTTGATGTCCGGCGTGTTGACAAAGAAGTTCGGCCGGTAGCACAGCGACCACGGCGGCTGGTCGAGGGTGGTGAAGTACTCCTGGATTTCCGCCTTGGTGTTGCGCCAGGTGAAGTAGGTGTAGCTCTGCGTGTAGCCGACCTTGCCCAGCCGCGCCATCATCGCCGGCCGGGTGAAGGCCTCGGCGAGGAAGATCACCTCCGGGTGACGGCTGCGGATATCGGCGATCAGCCACTGCCAGAACGGCAGCGGCTTGGTGTGCGGGTTGTCGACGCGGAACTGCTTGACGCCCTCGTCCACCCAGCCCTGCACCACGTCGCGCAGGGTCAGCCACAGCGCCGGCACGGCATCGGCGGCGTAGAAGTCGACGTTGACGATGTCCTGGTATTTCTTCGGCGGGTTTTCCGCGTAGCGGATGCTGCCGTCCGGCCGCCAGGAGAACCAGCCCGGATGCGCCGTGAGCCAGGGATGGTCCTGGGAACACTGGATGGCGAAATCCAGGGCGATCTCCAGGCCATGCTCGGCGGCGGCGGCGACCAGGCGGCGGAAATCCTCGCGACTGCCGAGCTGCGGGTGGATCGCCTCATGGCCGCCTTCGTCGCTGCCGATCGCGTAGGGACTGCCCGGGTCGCCCTCCTCCGCGCTCAGCGCATTGTTGCGGCCCTTGCGAAACTGCCGGCCGATGGGGTGGATCGGCGGGAAATAGAGCACGTCGAAGCCCATGTCGCGAATCATCGGCAGGCGCGCGTGGACATCGTTGAACGTGCCATGACGCTGGGGATCGTCGGTGATCGAGCGGGGAAACAGCTCGTACCAGCTGGCGAAGGCGGCGCGCTCGCGTTCCACTTCCAGGGGAAATTCCGGGCTGCGGCTGAGGTAGCCGCGGGGGTCGGCCTGGGCCATCAGCGCGCGGGTGTCCTGGGCCAGCAGCAGTTCGACCTCGGCCGCGGCGGGCAGCCCCTTGCGCAAGCGCTTGACCAGCGTCGCCAACTGCTCGCGCAGGGCGTTGCCGCTGCGTTCGGCGCCATGCTCCAGGTGCAGGCGGCCCTCTTCCCGTTCCAGCGTGACATCCACGCCGGCGACGAATTTCTTTTCCAGGTCGTGGCAATACGTGCCGTAGGCGTCGATCCAGGCCTCGATGACGAACAGGTGGCGCCCCACCTCGGCGACACGGAAATCGCCTTCCCAGCGGTCGTTGCCGAGAAAGCGCATGGGCAGGCTGTGCCAGCGTCGGCTGTGGGCCTGGCGCCAGTTGAGGGTCACGGCCAGTACATCGTGGCCGTCGGCGTACACCGTACTGGCCACCGTCACCGTCCTGCCCACTTCGGTCTTTACCGGAAACGCGCCGGCGTCGATCACCGGGGAGGTGTTCTCGATCACCACGCGCGGCAGCAGCAGGGCCTGGGACAGGCTCAGCGGATCGTCGGCGGGAGTGTCGTCAGCGGCCATGCGCTCGGTTTCGAAAGGCTCATTGCGGGTCATCGAACATCGCTCCGTTACGACGTGGCGGTAAGGATTCAGAGCAATGGCGGGCGCGGGGGTTCAATAAAAAATGAGCATTGCCGGAGGGTGACGGTCCAAGCCAGGTACATCACGAAGCAATGCGAGGCGAGGCCATGAGCATCCCCATTCCGGCAGAAACACCCGATCCGAATATCGACGACCCGAACCTGCCACCACCGGTGCCCCATGACGACCCCGAGGGCGTCCCGGTCAAACCGACCGTACCGCCGACCGTGGGGGATCCGCCGAGCGAGGAGCCGCCGGTGAAAGGAAGAGAGTAGACGGGTTGCAGAAGCTTGGAACGATTATTCCAAGACGGCAGAGGAACCTGTGGGAGCTGGCTTGCCAGCGATAGGCATGGGTATCTACACAACTTTGACGGTCTGGCGGGGAACCGCATAAAGGCCGCTTGGTGCCTGTCTTGAGTCTTGCAGCGCCCTCCAGATCGAGCGCCGCCCGCGCGGCGCATCGCGGGCAAGGCCCGCTCCCACATCTTTTGCAACGTGCCATGGCCTGTGGGATTTGAGTTGTCAGCCTTTGTTTTTTCGGCGATGCATCGCGGGGAGGCTGTTGGGCTCGACTCGGTATCGAGTCGAACCAACAAGGCAGACAACTATGGCCTGTCAGACATAGGTACGTTGCAACCGATGTGGGAGCGGGCATTGCCCGCGATGCGCCGCGCGGGCGGCGCTCGATCTGGAGGGCGCTGCAAGACTCAAGACAGGCACCTGGCGGCCTTTATGCGGTTCCCCGCCAAGCCGTCAAAGATGTGTAGATACCCATGCAGCGATAGGGCCATCAGTCACACCGCGAGGGTTTCAGATCTGGCCTCATCGCTGGCAAGCCAGCTCCCACAGGGTTTTGCAGCGCTTGATGACAATCAGCCGCGCTTCAGCTCCTCGATGCTGATCTCGCGCATGCGGAATTTCTGGATCTTCCCGGTCACGGTCATCGGGAACTCCTCGACGAAGCGGAAATAACGCGGCGTCTTGAAGTGCGCGATACGGCTCTTGCACCAGGCCTGCAGTTCCTCCGCCGTCGCGCTGTGCCCCGGGTGGAACTTGACCCAGGCGACGATCTCTTCGCCATAACGATCACAGGGAATACCGATCACCTGCACATCGGCCACCGCCGGGTGGGTGAAGAAGAACTCTTCCAGCTCCCGCGGATAGATGTTCTCGCCACCACGAATGATCATGTCCTTGTTGCGCCCGGCAATGCGCACGTAGCCCTGCTCGTCCATGCTCGCCAGGTCGCCGGTGTGCATCCAGCCTGCGGGGTCGATGGCTTCGGCGGTCGCCGCGGGGTTGCCCCAGTAACCGAGCATCACGCTGTAGCCACGGGTGCACAGCTCGCCGATCTGCCCGCGCGGCACCACGCAGCCATGCTCGTCGATGATCTTGCTCTCCAGTTGCGGCTGGGTCCGGCCAACCGTGGTCACGCGCAGTTCGAGGCCGTCGTCGGGCCCCGTCTGCAACGACACCGGGCTGGTCTCGGTCATGCCGTAGGCGATCTGCACTTCGCTCATGTGCAGGTCGCTGATGACCCGGCGCATCACTTCGATCGGGCAGGTGGCGCCGGCCATGATCCCGGTGCGCAGGCTGGACAGGTCATAGTCGCTGCGCTGCGGCTGGTCGAGCACGGCGATGAACATGGTCGGCACGCCGTACAGGACGGTGGCGCGCTCGTCGGCCACGGCCTGCAGGGTCAACGCCGGGTCGAAGGCATCGCCGGGGTAGATCATGGTGCTGCCGTGGGTGACACAGCCGAGGTTGCCCATGACCATGCCGAAGCAGTGATACAGCGGCACCGGGATCACCATGCGGTCATGCTCGGTCAGGCCCAGGCTTTCGCCGACCATGTAGCCGTTGTTGAGGATGTTGTAGTGGCTGAGGGTGGCCCCCTTGGGGAAGCCGGTGGTGCCGGAGGTGTACTGGATGTTCACCGCCTCGTCGAACTGCAGGCTGTGCTGACGGGCGTCGAAATCCGCCACGCTGACCCGCTCGGCATGCTCCGCCAGGCTGCTCCACGGCAGGAAGCCCACCGGCGGTTCGGCGGCCAGGCTGATCACCCCGCGCAGGTCCGGCAGGCGTTCGCTGTTGAACTGGCCCGGCGCCTGGTGCGCCAGCTCCGGCAGCAGCTCGCCGAGCATGCCGTGGTAGTCCGAGCTCTTGAACGCGCCAGCGCAGATCAGCCACTGGCAGCCGGACTGCTTCAGGGCATATTCCAGCTCGCTGGTGCGATAGGCCGGGTTGATGTTGACCAGGATGATCCCGGCCTTGGCGCTGGCGAACTGGGCGATGCACCATTGCGCGCAGTTGGGCGACCAGATGCCGAGACGGTCACCGGTCTTCAGGCCCAGGGCCATGAAAGCACGCGCATGCAGGTCGACGGCCGCGGCCAGTTCGGCCCAGGTGTAACGCAGTTGCTGATGGCGAACCACCAGCGCCTCGCGGTCGGCGAAGCGCGACACCGTGCGGTCGAACGCCTGACCGATGGTCATGGCCAGCAGGGACTTGTCCTGGCGGCCCTGGGTGTAGCTCGGTTGATTCATGGCGATCCCTAATTTGTGTTTGTTCTTGGGAGCTGATCGGGGCGGAAACTACTCTGGCCTAAATTTACGTTAACGTAAAGGTCATGGTGATGATTGACAGCGAAGGCACTCAGGTTTACGTTAACGTAAAGGTGAAATACCACTCGCGAACCGGACGTCTCCGTCGCGACCAACGCCAGACCGCCCTACCCAAGAACAAACAATAGAAGGTGCCAGAGCATGCTTTATCCCTCCCTGAACTTCGCCCTTGGTGAAACCATCGACATGCTGCGCGAGCAGGTCCAGGCCTTCGTCGCCAGCGAGTTGGCACCCCGCGCCGCCCAGATCGACCACGACAACCTGTTCCCCGCCGACATGTGGCGCAAGTTCGGCGACATGGGCCTGCTCGGCGTGACCGTCAGCGAGGAATACGGCGGCGCCGGCCTGGGCTACCTGGCCCATGTGGTGGCCATGGAAGAAATCAGCCGCGCCTCGGCCTCGGTCGCCCTCTCCTACGGCGCCCACTCCAACCTCTGCGTCAACCAGATCAACCGCAACGGCACCCACGAGCAGAAACTCAAGTACCTGCCCAAGCTGATCAGCGGCGAGCATATCGGCGCCCTGGCCATGAGCGAGCCCAACGCCGGCTCCGACGTGGTGTCGATGAAACTGCGCGCCGAACAGCGCGGCGACCGCTTCGTCCTCAACGGCAGCAAGACCTGGATCACCAACGGTCCCGACGCCAACACCTACGTGATCTACGCCAAGACCGACCTGGACAAGGGCCCGCACGGCATCACCGCGTTCATCGTCGAGCGTGACTGGAAAGGCTTCACCCGCAGCAACAAGTTCGACAAGCTCGGCATGCGCGGCTCCAACACCTGCGAGCTGTTCTTCGACGACGTCGAGGTGCCGGAAGAGAACATCCTCGGCAAGCTCAACGGCGGCGTGAAAGTCCTGATGAGCGGCCTGGACTACGAGCGTGTGGTCCTCGCCGGCGGCCCGACCGGCATCATGCAGTCGTGCATGGACCTGGTGGTGCCTTATATCCACGACCGCAAGCAGTTCGGCCAGAGCATCGGCGAGTTCCAGCTGATCCAGGGCAAGATCGCCGACATGTACACCCAGCTCAACGCCAGCCGCGCCTACCTGTACGCCGTGGCCCAGGCCTGCGACCGCGCCGAAACGACGCGCAAGGACGCCGCCGGGGTAATCCTCTACACCGCCGAGCGCGCCACCCAGATGGCCCTGGAAGCGATCCAGATCCTTGGCGGCAACGGCTATATCAACGAGTTCCCGGCGGGACGCCTGCTGCGTGACGCCAAGCTCTACGAGATCGGTGCCGGCACCAGCGAGATCCGCCGCATGCTGATCGGTCGCGAACTGTTCAACGAGACGCGCTGAGGGGCTCCGCGATGATTCTGAAATCCCAGTTGAACACCCGCGCTCCAGACTTCGCGCAGAACAGCGCGGCGATGCTGGAGCAGGTCGGCGCCCTGCGCAACCTGCTCGCCCGGGTCCAGCAAGGCGGCGGGCTGAAGGCCCAGGAGCGCCACACCTCGCGCGGCAAGCTGCTGCCGCGCGATCGCATCGACCGCCTGCTCGATCCGGGCTCGCCGTTCCTTGAAATCGGCCAACTGGCCGCCCACGAGGTGTACGGCGAAGACGTGCCCGCCGCCGGCGTGATCGCCGGTATCGGCCGCGTGGAAGGCGTCGAGTGCATGATCGTGGCCAACGACGCCACGGTGAAAGGCGGCTCCTACTATCCGCTGACCGTGAAGAAGCACCTGCGCGCCCAGGCCATCGCCCAGCAGAACCGCCTGCCCTGCCTGTACCTGGTGGACTCCGGCGGAGCCAACCTGCCGCGCCAGGACGAAGTGTTCCCGGACCGCGAGCACTTCGGCCGGATCTTCTTCAACCAGGCCAACATGAGCGCCCAGGGCATCCCGCAGATCGCCGTGGTCATGGGTTCGTGCACCGCTGGCGGTGCCTACGTGCCGGCGATGTCCGACGAAACCATCATGGTTCGCCAGCAGGCCACCATCTTCCTCGCCGGCCCGCCGCTGGTGAAAGCGGCCACCGGCGAGGTGGTCAGCGCCGAGGACCTCGGTGGCGCCGACGTGCACTGCAAGACCAGCGGTGTCGCCGACCACTACGCCGACAACGACGAGCACGCCCTGGCCATCGCCCGCCGCTGCGTGGCCAATCTCAACTGGCACAAGCAGGGCGAACTGCAGCAGCGCGCGCCGATCGCCCCGCTGTACGGCGCCGACGAGCTGTACGGGGTAGTCCCGGCCGATGCCAAGCAACCGTTCGACGTGCGCGAGATCATCGCCCGCCTGGTCGACGGCTCGCAGTTCGACGAGTTCAAGGCGCTGTTCGGCACCACCCTGGTGTGCGGCTTCGCCCACCTGCATGGCTACCCGATCGCGATCATCGCCAACAACGGGATCCTCTTCGCCGAAGCCGCGCAGAAAGGCGCGCACTTCATCGAACTGGCCTGCCAGCGCGGCATCCCGCTGCTGTTCCTGCAGAACATCACCGGCTTCATGGTCGGGCAGAAATACGAAGCCGGCGGTATCGCCAAGCACGGCGCCAAGCTGGTCACCGCGGTGGCCTGCGCGAAAGTGCCGAAGTTCACCGTGATCATCGGCGGCAGCTTCGGCGCCGGCAACTACGGCATGTGCGGTCGCGCCTACGACCCACGCTTCCTGTGGATGTGGCCGAACGCACGGATCGGCGTGATGGGTGCCGAGCAGGCCGCCGGCGTGCTGGCCCAGGTCAAGCGCGAGCAGAGCGAGCGCAGCGGCCATCCGTTCAGCGCCGAGGACGAGGCGAAGCTGAAACAGCCGATCCTCGACCAGTACGAGCATCAGGGCCACCCCTACTACTCCAGCGCCCGCCTGTGGGACGACGGCGTCATCGACCCGGCGCAGACCCGCGAGGTTCTTGGCCTGGCCCTGTCCGCTGCCCTCAACGCGCCGATCGAAGCCACCCGCTTCGGCATTTTCCGGATGTGACCGATGACCGACTTCAGCACCCTCGAACTGATCAAGGATCCGCGCGGCTTCGCCACCTTGTGGCTGAGCCGCGCGGACAAGAACAACGCGTTCAACGCGCAGATGATCCGCGAACTGATTGCCGCCATCGATGAACTGGCCACCGACGCCAGCCTGCGCTTCGTCGTCCTGCGCGGTCGCGGCCGGCACTTCAGCGCCGGCGCCGACCTGGCCTGGATGCAGCAGAGCGCGGCGCTGGACTACCAGAGCAACCTCGACGACGCCCGCGAACTGGCCGAACTGATGTACAACCTCGCCCGCCTCAAGCTGCCGACGCTGGCGGTGGTCCAGGGCGCGGCCTTCGGTGGCGCCCTGGGTCTGGTCAGCTGCTGCGACATGGCCATCGGCGCCGACGATGCACAACTGTGCCTGTCGGAAGTGCGCATCGGCCTGGCCCCGGCGGTGATCAGCCCGTTCGTGGTCCAGGCCATGGGCGAGCGCGCCGCGCGCCGCTATGCCCTGACCGCCGAGCGCTTCAGCGGCACCCGGGCGCGCGAGCTGGGCCTGCTCTCGGAAAGCTACCCGGCGGCGGAACTGGAAGAACGCCTCGAAGACTGGATCGCCAACCTGCTGCTGAACAGCCCGCAGGCCATGCGTGCCAGCAAGGAACTGCTGCGCGAAGTCGGCCCGGGTGAACTGACCCCGGCCTTGCGTCGCTACTGCGAGAACGCCATCGCCCGGATCCGCGTCAGTGCGGAGGGCCAGGAGGGCCTGCGCGCCTTCCTGGAAAAACGTCCACCGGCCTGGCACGCCGCACCATCCGCCAAGGAGCCCCGCCCATGAGCCGTCCCGAGCTGACCACCCTGCTGGTCGCCAACCGTGGCGAGATCGCCTGTCGGGTGATGCGCACCGCCAAATCCCTCGGCCTGACCACCGTTGCCGTGCACAGCGCGGTCGACCGTGAAGCGCGGCACAGCCGCGAAGCCGATATCCGTGTCGACCTCGGCGGCGCCAAGCCGGCGGAGAGCTACCTGGTCATCGACAAGCTGATCGCCGCGGCGAAAGCCAGCGGCGCCCAGGCGATCCATCCCGGCTACGGCTTCCTCTCGGAGAACGCCGGCTTCGCCCGCGCCATCGAAGCGGCCGGGCTGATCTTCCTCGGCCCTCCGGCCAGCGCCATCGACGCCATGGGCAGCAAGTCGGCGGCCAAGGCCCTGATGGAAACCGCCGGCGTGCCGCTGGTGCCCGGCTACCACGGCGAGGCCCAGGACCTGGAAACCTTCCGCGCCGCCGCCGAGAAGATCGGCTACCCGGTGCTGCTCAAGGCCACCGCTGGCGGTGGCGGCAAGGGCATGAAGGTGGTCGAGCAGGAAAGCCAGCTGGCCGAAGCCCTGGCCTCGGCGCAGCGTGAAGCGCAATCGTCGTTCGGCGATGCGCGGATGCTGGTGGAGAAATACGTGCTCAAGCCGCGCCACGTGGAGATCCAGGTGTTCGCCGACCAGCACGGCAACTGCCTGTACCTCAACGAACGCGACTGCTCGATCCAGCGCCGTCACCAGAAAGTGGTGGAAGAAGCCCCGGCCCCGGGCCTCGGCGTCGAACTGCGCCGGGCCATGGGTGAAGCCGCGGTGCGCGCCGCGCAGGCCATCGGCTACGTCGGTGCCGGTACCGTGGAGTTCCTGCTGGACGCCCGCGGCGAGTTCTTCTTCATGGAGATGAACACCCGCCTGCAGGTGGAGCACCCGGTCACCGAGGCCATCACCGGCCTCGACCTGGTGGCCTGGCAGATCCGCGTGGCCCGTGGCGAAGCGCTGCCGATCACCCAGGAGCAGGTACCGCTCAATGGCCACGCCATCGAGGTACGCCTGTACGCCGAGGATCCGGCCAATGACTTCCTGCCGGCCACCGGCAGGCTGGCGCTGTACCGCGAAAGCGCGGCCGGCGACGGACGTCGGGTGGACAGCGGGGTCGCCGAGGGCGACGACGTCTCGCCCTTCTACGACCCGATGCTGGGCAAGCTGATCGCCTGGGGCGAAGACCGCGAACAGGCTCGTCTGCGCCTGCTGGCCATGCTCGACGAGTTCGCCATCGGTGGGGTGAAGAGCAACATCGCCTTCCTGCGCCGGATCCTCGCGCACCCGGCCTTCGCCGCCGCGGAGCTGGATACCGGTTTCATCCCGCGTTACCACGACGACCTGCTGCCGGCGCCACGCGCCCTGCCCGCCGAGTTCTGGCAGGCGGCGGCGCAGGCCTGGGTGCAAGGCCTGCCGGCAACCCGGCGCCAGGACGACGCGCACTCGCCCTGGGCTTCGCGCCAGGGCTTCCGCGCCGGCATGGCCGCGCATGTCAGCCTGCACCTGAGCTGCAATGGCGAACAGCAGGCGCTGGGTCTGGATCGCACGGCGGCTTCGCGCTTCATCCTCGGCGGCGAGCAGCTGCGCGTGGATGACGGCGGCCTGCGCCGCCAGCACCTGGCGATCCGTCGCGGCGACACCCTGTACCTGCGCTGGGACGGCGAACTGCAGGCGATCACAGCCTACGACCCGATCGCCGAGGCCGAAGCCAGCCACGGCCATCAGGGCGGTCTCACCGCACCGATGAACGGCAGCATCGTACGGGTGCTGGTGGAGCCGGGTCAGGTGGTGGAAGCCGGCACTCAACTGGTGGTGCTGGAAGCCATGAAGATGGAACACAGCATCCGCGCCCCGCATGCCGGGACCGTGACCGCGCTGTATTGCCAGGAAGGCGAGATGGTCAGTGAAGGCAGCGTGCTGGTAGCGCTGGAGGAAGACGCGAAGTGAGGTGCCGGGCACCCCGAACGTAGTGGGTAAATGAAAACGGCGCCTTGCAGGCGCCGTTTTTCGTTTCAGGGCATCAGAAGCGGATGCCGGCCTGAATCGCCACACCCAGCAATTCACAATCCTCACCACACAGCATGATCGGATAACTCGGATTCAGCGGCTTGAGGAAACGCTGGCCGCCCTCCACCACCAACTGGCGCAACAGCCCCTGCGCATTGCCCGGCACCCGGGCGATCACCAGCCGCCCCACCTCGACCTCGACACCGGTGTCCACCAGCACCAGCATCCCCGCGCAAATGCTGAGGCCGGTCGGCGCGGTCATTGCATCGCCTTCGACACGCAGCCAGAACGCCGAGCCCAGTGCCTTGTAGTCGGTGATCTGGTCCGCGCCAGGTGTCTCGGGCTCTTCGCTGATGGCCGCCAGGCGCTGCCAGTCCGACAGCGGATAGCGAAAGGTGGTGGGCAACCCGTAGTTGGCCGGTTCCTCGGCCAGCATGGATGTGGCGTTCATCTGCATGTGGGGCAGTTCGAGCGCGACCAGGATCTGGTTCATGCGGTTGAGCTTGAGCTGGCGTTCGCCACGCAGCCACAGGCCCACGGCCCCCTGGGTGACGCCTACCCGCTCGGCCAGTTTCTCTTGCGTGAGCTTGAGCTCACGCATCCGTTCTTTGATGAGTACGATCCATTTTTCCATCGCAGGCACGATACGGACTGCCCATCATCGCTCAATACATAAATTGTAGTATTTAAAATACGGATAAAAATACACTGGGTACTATATTTCCCCGGGTATTCACTTCACTCCTTCAAGGAAGACCGTTTATGAGCGCGCCCACCTTCAGCCAACTGGACAACGATGCCGCCCGCCGTGCCCTGGACTACTACTTCAACCCCGCGCCCGAGGCCTCGCCGGCGCAGCAGGACATGCAACTGGTGGTCGCCCGCCCCGGGCTGTCCACGGAAGCGGCCTTCGAGCAGGCCACCTGGCTGCTGCGCCGCGCCTCCTGCACCGCCTGGGAAGGCGCTCAGCAGCTGCGTGACAAGGCCCAGGACCAGACGCTGCTGATCATGCACCTGATCAATCTGGCCCGCGCGCTGATCGAGCACAGCCAGGGGCAGACGGCCGGTGAGCCGGAGGATCCGCTTGAGGAATGACGCAGGGAGGGGCTAAAGGGAGGAATTACAAAGCCGGAAAGGCCCGAAATAGCGGGGTTCCAGGTACGACGAGGAAGAATTTTCGTAAAATTACCGAAAATTCATTTGACTTGAAAATGAGAACGATTATTATTGGACGCAACTGGTCGCGAGACTGGTTGGATAACCTGGAGCCCTTAGGTCGGACTCTCAGATTATCTCCTCATCAGGCTAATCACGGTTTTTGACCCGGCTTTTTGCCGGGTCTTTTTTTTTGGCTCTTCAGGCTAATGAAGGCGGTGTGTTACTTAATGTGGCGATGATAGCAAAGGACTATCGCTGCTGTAACCCCGTAACAAAGCTTTGCTGAAATTAGCACTTGAGAATCAATCTCGTTACGATTAAGCTCAGCAACGCATCAGGGAAGATGCCCCCTACCCCCGCCTCCGTTTCCCCGCAAGGAGCTGGAACCATGACCCGTCTGCTGCTACCTCTGGATCACCACGCCGATAGCGCCGACTGCGCGGAAGCAATCCTGCTGCAACGCCTCAAGAAGCTGCCACGCCGGGTACAGCAGGTGTTCCTGCTGAACCGCCTCGATCAACTTTCCTACGCCGCCATCGCCCAGCGCCTGGACCTGCCCGACAGCAACGTCGAGCGCCATATGAACCAGGTCCTGCAATGCACCCTGCCCGTGCCCGACGCCGTCGCCCGTGCCGCCGGCCAGTGGTACGTGCGCCTGCAAAGCCCGCAGGTCACCGCCAGCGAACGCATCGACTTCCGCCGCTGGCTGGACTCGGCGCCGGAACATCTGGCGGCCTTCCATGCCACCGAACTGCGCTGGCGCACCCTGCTCGTGCCGGCGCGCCAGTTGGGCGAAAGCCGCTGGTACCGGCAAGGCCGCGCGGCGTTCTCGCTGGGGGGCTGCAGCGTGGCCATGGGACTGGGTCTGGCGGCATTGCTGGTACTGGGTTTCTGGTAACCCGCCAGGTTGTGTAGAGTGACCGGCTACAAGAACTCTGCACAGGAACCTGGCAATGACTGCATTGAGCATCGACTGCGACTTCGACTCCGGCAATATCCTGGTCCGGGATGCCAGCCATCCCGCGCAGGTTCGCCTGGCGATCCGTAACGACACCTGCAGCGGGCATTTCCAGTGGTTCCACTTCAAGGCCAGTGGCCTGACCCCGGGACAGACCCACGCCTTCGTCCTGGAGAACGCTGGCGAATCCTCCTACAACAAGGCCTGGGACGGCTATCAGGCGGTCGCTTCCTACGACCAGCAGAACTGGTTCCGCGTCCCCTCGCATTTCGACGGCAAGGCCCTGCACTTCAGCCTCCAGGTGCGTGAAACGCAGGCCTGGTTCGCCTACTTCGAACCCTATTCCCGCGCCCGCCACAACCAGTTGATCGAACGTGCCCGCCAACTGCCCGGGGTCAGCCTGCTGGCCACCGGGCGCAGCGTCGAGGGCCGCGACATTCCCCTGCTGCGGGTCGGCGATGGTGCCCCGGGCAAGCGCAAGGTGTGGATCATCGCCCAGCAGCACCCGGGCGAGCACATGGCCGAGTGGTTCATGGAAGGCGTGATCGACCGCGTCGAACAGAACGACGCCACCCTCCAGCGCCTGCTGGCCGCCGCCGACCTGTACCTGATCGCCAACATGAACCCTGACGGCGCCTTCCGCGGCCACCTGCGCACCAATGCCCGCGGCCACGACCTCAATCGCGCCTGGCAGAACGCCAGTGCCGATCAGACCCCGGAGGTGCTGTTCGCCCAGCAGCAGATGAAGCTGTACGGCGTCGACCTGTTCCTCGATGCCCACGGCGACGAGGAGATTCCCCATGTGTTCACCGCCGCCTGCGAGGGCAACCCCGGCTACACCCCGCGCATCGCGGCCCTGGAAGAACGCTTCCGCACGACCCTGTGCGGCCTCACCCGCGACTTCCAGGACGTCCACGGCTACCCGCGCAATGCCCCTGGCGAGGCCAACCTGACCCTGGCCTGCAATGCTGTCGGCCAGGCCCATGACTGCCTGTCGCTGACCCTGGAAATGCCGTTCAAGGACCACGACGATGCCCCTGACGCGGTCACCGGCTGGTCCGGCAAGCGCTCGAAGGCCCTGGCCTCGTCGGTGCTGGATGCCATTGGGCAGATGGTTCACGAATTGCGCTGACTCGATCAGGTACCGCGTTCGTAATTGGATGGACTCGCCCCGTAGGAGCGTGGCTCGCCCGCGAAAGGACCGCGTCAGCGGTCCCAGACATCACCGCTATCGGGACCGCTGACGCGGTCCTTTCGCAGGCAAGCCAGCTCCTACAGATCTTTCGCGGGCAAGCCGCGCTCCTACGAAAGCAGCCCCCACAAGCCCTCAGAACGCCACATCAAGAATCACACTGTCCTGATACGCACCAGCCGGCGGCGTGCCCTGGTCGGTGTAGACCCTGGCGTTGTAGTTGAACACCTGGCTCCCGCTACCGGTGCCATTGCCCGGGTTGATGTCGGCATCGCTGCTGGCGCGCCGGGCGCTGGTCACCGAGCCCCAGCGCACGCTGCCGGCGCTCTTGAAGATGTCGTAGGCCAGGTAGTTGCTGGCCGTGCTCGACTTCATCCGCCGCCGCCCGCCCGAGACGTACAACCCGTCGTTCAAGCCCACCGTGTAGGCACTGCCCTTGGTGCAGGACAGGCTGACGCTCTGGCTCACCGTGGAGAAGCCGCTGACCACCGGCGCGGTACCGAAGTTGATGATCGGTGTGGTGATCTGGCAGTCGGCAGTCACCGTCAGGCTGACACTCATGCTGGTGGTCCCGCTGCTGATCTGCCGCCCCAGGCACAGGCCACCGACACCGATGCCGTAGCAATAGTCCCAGTTCCAGAACACGGTGAAGTTTTCCGTGTAGGTGCCAGCGGCGACGTTGCTCCCGGTCAGGGTCTTCAGATACAGCGGCACGGTGCTGGGCACGATGCTGCCGAGCAGGCCCAGGGCTTCGAGAATGCCATGCCGGGCAAAATCGAAGGGCTGGCCACGGGTGATCGGGTAGGCCGTGGTGTTGTCCGCATAGAGGGTGTACTGGATCACGTCACCGGTCGGGCCGACCATGCCGGTGGTGCCGCCCTGCGGCGTCAGGGTCAGCTTGAAGAAGTCGTCCGAACGCAACAGGCTGACCAGCGTTCCGCTGCAGCGCAGCCCGGCGTTGGTCGTCGAGGTGGACTGCTGCGCGGTATTGACCAGCGTCGACGCAACACTGCCGAAGGCCGCATTGGTCGCCTGCACCACCGCGCACTGCGCCCGTGCCTGCGCCGCCAGCAGGCACAGGAGCAGCAGCGTCAGGCAGCGCCTCATCGGCACACCAGCGGGCCGATCAGCGGCACGTCGTCCTGCCCGCTTTCAAGGGTGAACTGCGCCTGGCAGGTGCCGCCCCCGGCCAACTGCACCAACAGCGTGTTCTGCTCGGCCAGGTTGTCCAGGTAGACCAGCCCGTCCCAGCCCACCACCGCCAGCGAACCGCTCTGCTGGTGGGTGACCTGGCTGCCCAGGGGCAGGTCGCGGTGATTGCCATCCACCAGCTCGACGCTGGCCGCCAGCACCCGGTTCAGCGGGAAGTTCAGCAGGTAGCCGGCGCCACGGCGCACCGCCACGCGCTGCTCGACATCCTCGGCGCGGACGTTGGCCGGCAGTTCCAGCGGGTCGATCTCGTACTTGCCGCGGTAGTAGGCGCTGCTCCACGGCACCAGCAACTGGCCCTTGCCGTTGGTGCGCCCCACGGTCTGGTTCTCGTAGCGCACCGGGATGTCGGCGAAACCGTTGGTGCTGACCACGACGAAAGCGTCGTCGATGCGGTTGGCGGCGAACAGCCCATTGTCCATCCACACCACCGAGCCGCTGGCGTCGGCCCAGCGCGTCATGCCGTCGCTGGTGCCGTAGGTGCCGGCCTGCAACTGCACCGACTGCAGGCGCCAGGTCAGGTCGGCCTGGCGGTAGGCCTGCTGGTCGCCGCCGGCATAGCCGATATTGAAACCGACCCCACCGGCGCTGGGTACGCCACGGCTGTAGTTGACCCGCTGCACGTTCTCGCCGCTCTGGTTGCGCTCCGCGCTGAAACTGAGGGTGCCGTACAGGTCGAAGGGAATCACCAGTTGCGCCTGGGTCGCCCACTGCCCGCCACCCACCTCGCGGTTGGCCGACAGGTACAGGCTGGCGCTGCCCCACAGCGACTTGCTCCAGCTCAGGTTGACCAGCCGCGTGCGCGAACTGTCGGCGGCGCGCACATCGAAATAGCCGGCACCGAGGCTGCCGTAGCGGTCCAGGTTGAGGCTCAGGGTGACCTGCTCGCTGCGCTGGCTGAGGCGGCTGTAGGGGCTGTCCAGCAGCGAGGCGTCGGCGTAGTCGCCGAAGCGTTCCAGGCGCTGGTAGCTGAAACCGATGCGCTGGCTGTTGTACTGGTAACCGAGGCTCAGCTGCCGGCCGCCGCGGCTTTCGAAGGTGCTGTGGCTGACCGCCGCGTTGACCACCCCGAAGTTGCCCAGCAGCAGGTTGCCGCCGAGCCCGCCGAGCACCAGGGACTCGCCCGCCTCGGCATGGCTTTCCAGGGTGAAGCTGTCGCTCACGCCATAGCGCAGGCTGGCCGAGGTCAGCGCCGAGCCATAGGAGAAATCGCTGATGCCGTAGTTGCGCCGCAGCTTGCCGGCGGCCACCGAGAAGTCGCTCAAGCCTTTCTGCAACAGGGTGCTGGTGACATAGAACGGCAAGGTGGTGGACACCTGGCGGCCAAGGGCATCGGTGGTCACCACCACCGCCTCGCCGGCACCGTTGATGTACGGCACGTTGGTCAGGGTGTAGGGGCCGGGCTGCAGGTCGGCGCTGGCACTCTTGTAGCCGTTGATGAACAGGTCCAGCGACGACGGCACCGCCGCCTCCCCGGCGAACGCCGGCAAGGGATAGGTGACCAGGTCCGGGCGCACCGAGAAATCCCGCGACAGCTGCACCCCGCCCAGGCGCACCGAACTGCTCCAGGGCAGCGAGCCGCTGACCACGTCGCCGGCTTCGAAGGTCAGCAGGCGTTCCTCGTCGGTGTAGCGGAAGGTGCTGTCGTAGCGCAGGAAGCCGCGCCGGCTGTCGTCGAAGCGCTCGCCGCTGATCTGCTCACGCCATTGCCCGGTGGTGGAGAACGTGCCCCAGCTGTCGAACAGACGAAATTCGTTCCACGCCGACAGGCTGGTGCCGACGTCATCGGTGTCGTTGAGGTACAGGTCGTAGTTGAACAGCGCGCCGAAGCTGCTGCGGGCCTCGCTGCGCGGGTACAGCGAACGCCCGCCGATCCGCTGGTTCGGCAGCCAGCCCAGCGGCACCTCAAGGAGCAGGCGCTGGGCCTGGCTGTCGTAGTCGCTGTGCAGCCCGGCGATGCTGTCCAGGGCCACCTCGTCCGGCACCGCCCCGGGAAACTCGATGCCGGCGGCGCGCAGGTCGCTGGCGGCCACGTACAGGTGGCCGGAGCGCTGCTGCACGGGCACCACGTTACCGCTGTTCATCTGGTTGACCACCAGTTCCAGATACAACTGCGCATCGCTGATCGCCTCCTGACCGCTGGGTGGCGGCGGTAGTTCGCCAGCCAGCAACGGCACCACCGCGATGACCGTCATGCCACTCGCCAGCGCCAGACGACGGGTACTGGCCAGAAATCCCTTCACTCACTGTTCCCACCCTTGACGGGGCTGCTCCGGCCCCTGGTCCCTGACCTATCCGCTCACTTCACTGCCCCTGACCGATGGTCTGAGCGGTTTCGCCGCCATTCACGCGGCCCTGCAGCACGGTCGCCGCCGACGCCTGCAAGGGTGCCGGCCAGCGCATGCTGGCGCCGGGCAGCACGTAGCCGAGCAGGCCTTGCACCACCGGGCGACGCTGCCCGCCCTGGTGCATGACCACGTCGGTCAGGCGCGCATGCACCGGGCCGCTGTTGCGAATCTCGACGAACGGCTGGCCCTGCACCGAGACCTGGCGCCAGCTCAACTGCGGCTTGCCGACCCCGGCGCTGTCGCGCTGGCCTTGCGGGTCGGGCTTGCCCCACAGGCCCTCGCCATAGACGAACAGCGGCACCGAATAGCGCATCTGGAAACGGATCGCCGCCTGCGCCTTGCCGCTGTCCTGGCTAGGCGGTACGGCTGGCGGGATCTCGTCGATGATGATGCGGTAGGCCTGTTCCTGGCCGACCGGCGAAGCGCCGGTACGGGTCAGGCGGATGAGCTGCTTCTGTCCCGGCGCGATCTTCGCCAGCGGCGGGCTGCCGATGATCTCGCGCTGGTTCTGGTACTGGTCGTCGAATTCGCCCTGACGCCAGGCGAAGATGCGGATCTGCAGGTTGGCCACTTCGCTGCCGCGGTTTTCCAGCCACAACGCGCCGGCCTTCTGCTCGGCCTCGATCACCGGATCGATCGGCCAGATCAGTACCGAGGTCGCGGCCTGCGCCATGCCTCCCCACAACGCCAGAAGCAGCGCCAAGCGCACGATCCCCGAGCTGCGACGCCGAGCGTCCATTGCCATGCCAGCCTCCTTTGATGTTCTTGTCAGCCCGGCAGGTTCGCTTACCAGGTCAGTGTCACTTGCAGCACATCGGTGTAGGTCCCCGCCGGCAGCGCCCCGCTCAACTGCGCGCGGGCATAGATCGGCAGCTTGATCGCGGTCGGGTCGCTGTAGCTGACCGCCACGCTCTGGTCGATGCCCAGCGCCTGGCTGAAGGCGGCATCGCGAAACAACTGGTAGACCTGCAGGTTGCCGCCGGTGCCGCGCTTGAGGTTGCGGCTGCCGTTATTGTTCTGCCCGCCGTCGACCGCCATGTTCAGGGCCGTGCCCGGCGTGCACTGCAGCGTCACCGTGGTGCCGCCGAGCGCGGTGGTGGCGGCGGCGGTGGACAGCGCCGAATAGCTGCCGAAGTCCAGGTTGCCGTAGTTGCTCACGCCGCCCACCACCAGGCAGCCGGCCTGGATCGTCGCATTGACCAGAAAAGTGCTGCTGGTGGCGGCATCCAGCGTTGCCGGCACGACTGCCGCGACCAGCGTCAGGCCCAGTGCCAGACGCCCGTGCATGGCTCAGAAGCTCAGCTCGACCGCCACCGTGTCGCTGTAGGTGCCCGGAGGCAGTCCGGCCTTGCCCACCGCCTTGCCGTACAGGTTGACGGTCTGCGCCGCGCCGCTGCTGGTGGGCAGGGTGATGGTGCCGTTGATCGGCAGCAGCGTGCCGAACCCGGCGTCGGTGTAGAAGTCGTAGGGCACGAAGTTGCCGGAACCGTCGGCCAGCGCCCGGGTACCGCCGCTGGACAAGCCGTCATGGGTACCGACGCCGACCTTGATCACCGGAATCGCGCCATTGGAGCAGAGAATGCTCATGGCACCGCCGCCCCCCGCCAGCACCTGGGCACCGGCCTCGGTGAACAGCGCGGTCTGGGTACCGAAGTTCAGCGCACCGAAGTTGACCCCGGTGGTCGCCGTGGAGCCATTCACCTGGCAACTGGAGATCAGCACCAGCGAGGCGTTGATATTGCCGGTGACGCTCGCCGCCTGGGCCTGAGCGGCGAAGACCAGGGCAGCGCCAGCGAAGAGGAAACGGTAAAGGTTGGGTTGCATGGTTCACTCCTTTGACTGTCACCAGTCCAGCGTCACCGTCAGGGTGTCGCGATAAACGCCCGCGGGCAGGGCTTTGGGGTTGGCTACGACGACGCCGTAGATGGGAATCGGAATCTGCGCCGCACTGCTCACCGAGAAGCTCAGTTGCTGGCCGATGCCGTAGTTCGAGCGACCGGCCGGGTCGGTGGAGAGCTGATAGGGAATGAGCACGCCGCCATTGCTCAGGCGGCGCGTCGCGCCATCGGCGTTGGTGCCGCCATTGATGGTCACGTTGAAGGCACGCACCGCCGGGTTGCAGCTGACCTGCAGGTTGCCGCTGCGGCTGGCATTGTCGAGGGCGGCACGCAGCGGGTTGTCCCACATCGGCCCCTGCGCGCCGAAATCCAGTACACCGCCGGCGGGCGCCTGCGGCGTCGGATCGTTGCTGACCTGGCAGGCGGAGGTGATCACCAGCCGCGCCTGGATATGACCGCTCATTGCGCCCTGGGCGCTGGTGCTGAGCAGGAGCGGTCCCAGGCTCAGCAGAAGAATGCGGGCTGTGTGCATGCTGCTCGCTCCCTAAGCAGTACCCTCGACCGTCACCAGGTGACGGTCACTTTCAGTAAATCCGAATAGCGTCCCGTCCGTGGAAGCTCGGTTTGTGTGTCGATACGCGCGTACAAGGGCAGCTCCACCGAGCCGCTGTCCGGCACCCGGCCCTGCTGGGCGATATTCACCGCCAGCGGCACACGCCAGGCGGGATCGCGGAACAGCCGGTAGGGAATGGGCCTGGCACGGGGATCGGCGGAGACCAGATAGCGCACCTCGCCGGTGCCGCCGTGCAGGCCGCCGTCGACCTCGACCTGGTAGGCGGTATCCGGATTGCACTCCAGCCGTGGCGGGCGCTGCACCAGCAACTGGCTGGTCAAGGGCCCGGCGGGATCGTCCAGGCGCGGGCCGTGGCCAAAATCCAGGATGCCGAGGGCCTCGCCAGAAGCACTGCGGGTTTCATGAATCAGCAGGCAGCCGCGCTGCACGTCGATGCGCACTTCGACGAGAAAATCCGTGGCCGCCACGCTTTGCGCCGTACACAGTCCGACCAGCGCCAGCAGTGATCGTCCCTTCACCTTCCCTCCCTGTCCTTGCAGGAGTGATCTGAAATTGAGGGTAGCAGCCGAGGAAAATGCTGCCAGCAGATTAAGAAATGTACAGTTCTTGTATAGGAATCATCCGGCGATCGACGTCATCCGGCTGGCGACCTTTTTCACTATCTGGTTAATATTGCCGCCGCCCATCACCTCCCCCTCGCCGAGGAACCCCGCTTTGCCTGCCTGGATCCGCTCACCCCTGCGCACCCTTCGCCAGCGCCTGACCTCCCGCGCCGTGCCCGAGCACGCCGCGGGCAGCGCAATCCGGCGCTTCTTCGCCGACAAGGCGCGCGAGCAGGGCTACACCCTGAGCCAGGGTCAGCAAGGCGTGATCGCGGCGATGGCGGAACAGGCCACGCGGCTCGCCAGCGGCCAGGCGCGCAGCCTGTACCTGCATGGCCAGGTCGGGCGCGGCAAGAGCTGGCTGCTCGACGGTTTCTACAGCGCCCTCGGCGATGTGCCCAGGCGCCGCCTGCATTTCCACGATTTCTTCGCCCGCCTGCACCAGGGCATGTTCGAACACCGCCACCAGGACGATGCCCTGGCGCTGAGCCTCGACCATCTGCTCGGCGATTGCCGGGTGCTGTGCTTCGACGAGTTCCATGTCCACGATATCGGCGATGCCATGCTGCTCACGCGCCTGTACCAGGCGCTGTTCGCCCGCGGCATCTTCGTCCTGGTGACCTCCAACTACCCGCCCGCGGGGCTGCTGCCCAACCCGCTGTATCACCAGCGTTTCGAGCCGGTGATCCGCTTGATCGAAGCCCGCATGCAGGTCCTCGAAGTGGGCGGCGAGCAGGACTATCGCGCCCTCCCCGACGCGGGCCGGCAGCAGCGCTTCAGCCAGGGGCACTACGTCTGGCCCGGCACCGCGCAGCAGTTGGACTCGCTCGGTTTCGCCGAGCCTGCGCAGGCGGTGGTGCTGGAGGTGAACAAACGTCGGCTGCACGCGCGGGTGCGTGATGAACGCAGCGTGGTCTTCGATTTCGCCGGCCTCTGCGAACAGGCCACGGCGGTGATCGACTACCTGGAACTGATCCAGCGCTTCGAACACTGGACCATCGAGGGCCTGCCGGACCTGGAGGACTGCAGCATCGCCGCCCAGCAGCGCTTCATCAACCTGGTGGACGTGCTGTATGACCGCGACCGGCCGTTGCTGCTGATCGGCGCGCGGCCACTGGCCGAGAGCCTGGGAGGCAGCGTGGCGGACCTGGCGCGGACCCGCAGTCGCCTGGGCCAGTTGCGGCAGATCGGACCGCCGCCGAGCACCGTGATCAGTTGACCGCTTCGACCCGGTCCGCCAGGCCCTTGGCCCGCTCCAGCCCGTCACCCCGCACCGCCACCCGCAGGCGCCCCAGCGCGCGACCCTGAATCCGCTCCACCCCGCCCTGCAACAAGCGCACGCCGGGCAGCGCCGCGCTCAATGCCGCCAGGTCCGGTTCCAGTCCATGCTCCCCGGTGTAGTGCAGGTCCAGGACCTGCTCGCCGGCCACATCGAGCGTTTCCTCATGCTGCGAGGGCGCCAGCAGGATCCGGCTGACGGCGTGTCGCGGATCGCCGAAAACCCGCCACACCTCGCCCTGCTCCACCACCCGTCCGCGCTCCAGCACCGCGACGCGGTGGCAGAGATCGCGGATGACTTCCATCTCGTGGGTGATCAGGACGATGGTCAGCCCCAGACGGCGGTTGATATCGCGCAGCAACTGCAGGATCGCCTGGGTGCTTTCCGGGTCCAGCGCCGAAGTGGCCTCGTCACACAGCAGGATCTGCGGCTCCAGGACCAGCGCCCGGGCGATGCCGACCCGCTGTTTCTGTCCGCCGGAGAGTTGCGCGGGGTAAGCGTCGCGGCGCTCGCTCAGGCCCACCAGTTGCAGCAGCGCCTCGACCCGCCGCACCCGCTCCGCCGCCGGCACACCGGCCATGCGCAGGGGCAGTTCGATGTTTTCGGCGACGCTGCGGGTGGCCATCAGGTTGAAGTGCTGGAAGATCATCGCCACCTGGCGCCGCAGGGGGCGCAGTTGCGCGGCATCCAGGTGGGCGATGTCTTCGCCGTTGATCAGCACCTGGCCGGAACTGGGGCTTTCCAGGCGATTGATCAGGCGCAGCAGCGAGGACTTGCCGGCGCCGCTGCGACCGATGATGCCGAAGATCTCGCCGCGCTGGACCTGGAGGTCGATGTCCTCGAGGGCGACCAGATCGCCGTAGCGTTTGCCGATGCCCCGCAGGTGCAGGGGGGTGGCGGTTTGCAGTTCGGGGGTGAAGCGGGTCATGGGTGCATGTTTCCAGATAGATGCAGCCGGTACCGGCCCCATCGCTGCACCGCAGCGATGGGGCCCTGAAGATCGACAAAAGCCCCGGATCAGAACCCCGGCGCGATCTGCCCCTTGTAGCGGGTCAGGATGAACTCGCGCACTTCAGGCGTGTTCAGCGCCTTGGCCAGTTTCTGGATTCCCGGGTCCTGCAGGTTGTCCGGCCGCGCCACCAGGTACTCGACATACAGGTCCTTGCCCTTCTCGACGATCAGCGCACTGCCGGTATCGATCCCCGCCTCCAGGGCGTAGTTGGCGAAGACAAAGGCCAGGTCCACCTGGTTCACCGCGCGGGCCAGCAGCGCGCCTTCCAGTTCACGGATCTTCAGTTTCTTCGGGTTCTCGGCGATATCGCGCTGGGTCGCCAGGGTGTTGGCCGGATCCTTCAGCCTGAGCAGCCCCGCTTCGTGCAACAGCACTAGCGCACGGCCGGCGTTCACCGGGTCATTGGGGATGGCGACGCTGGCACCGTCGGGCAGGTCCTTGAGGTCCTTGATCTTCGTCGAGTAGGCCCCGAACGGTTCGATGTGCACCCCCACCACCGGCACCAGGTCGGTATGCCGGGTCTTGTTGAAGTCATCGAGGAACGGCCGGTACTGGTAGTAGTTGGCGTCGAGGTTCTTTTCCGCCAGTTGCAGATTGGGCTGGATGAAGTCGGTGAACACCTTGATGTCCAGGTCGACGCCCTCCTTGGCCAGCACCGGTTTGACGAACTCGAGGATCTCGGCGTGGGGCACCGGCGTGGCGCCGACGGTGAGTTTTTCGTTGGCCTGGGCCGAAAGGCCGAACAAGGCGACGGCCAGGACCGCCAGGGACTGCTTGAACATGATGGAACTCCTAGGGGTATGCACGAGGCCGTCACAGGGCGAGCGTAGGGCCGGATGGGGAAAGGTTTTCAACGTCGGGTGAAGTGCCGCACCAGGCGATCGCCACTCACCTGCAAGACCTGCACGAGCAGGATCAGCAGGAGCACGGTGACCACCATCACATCGGTCTGGAAACGCTGGTAACCGAAGCGGATCGCCAGGTCACCGAGACCGCCGCCACCGATCACCCCGGCCATCGCGGTGTAGTCGACGAGGACGATGGCGGTCACCGTGACCGCGGCGATCAGCCCGGTGCGCGACTCCGGCAACAGGGTGTAGCGGATGATCTGCCAGATGCTGCCGCCCATGGCCTGGCTGGCCTCCACCAGGCCGCGATCGACCTCGCGCAGGGCGGTTTCCACCAGCCGCGCGAAGAAAGGCGTGCAGCCCGCCACCAGCGGCGGAATGGTCCCGCGCACGCCCAGCGAGGTGCCGGTGAGCAGCGTGGTGAGCGGGATCAGCACGATCAGCAGAATGATGAACGGCAGCGAACGCAGGACATTGACCAGCAGCGACATCACCCGGTACAGCACGGGCCTGGCGAGCAACTGGCGCTGCCCGGTGAGGTACAGCAGTACACCCAGCGGCAGCCCGAGCAGCACGGTGAAGCCCAGGGCGGCGGCGAGCATGCTCAGGGTTTCCAGGCTGGCTTGGGCGATTTCGCCCCAGTTGAGGTTGACCAGCCATTGATTCATTGCCCGCCACCTCGACGCAGGGCCGCCACCGGATGCGGCGCGCGCAGGCGGTCGCCCTGGCCGAACAGCTTGTGGCGCAGGGTGCCTTCGGCGTACGCGCGCTTGAACAGGCCGCGGGCCTGCAGTTCCGGCACCAGCAGATCGACCACGGCGACGAAGGTTTCCGGGGCGACCACGCTGGCCAGGTTGAAGCCATCGACCCCGGTCTCCTCGACCCATTCCTGCAACTGGTCGGCCACGGTCTGCGCCGAGCCCACCAGCACCGGGCCGTCGCCGCCGATGGCGCAGTAGTCGGCGATCTCGGCGGTGGTCCAGGTGCGCGTCGGGTCGGCGCGGGTGAAGGCCTCCACCGCCGACTGGATGGCCTCGCTGGGCACCTCGCGCAGCACCTGGTCGGGCGCGTAGCGGGAGAAATCGATGCCGGTCCAGCCCGACATCAGGGTCAGCGCGCCCGTCGCGCTGGCGTACTCGCGGTACTCGCGCAGACGGGCCAGGGCCGCTGCGTCGGTCTCGGCGACGATCACCGTGAGCTGTTCGAGGATGACGATATCCTCCGCCGCGCGCCCGGCCGCCACCGCGGCGGCGCGGAACTCGGCGACCTGTTTCTTCAGCACCGCCTTGCTCGGCGCGGCGACGAACACGCACTCGGCATTGGCCGCGGCGAACGCCCTGCCGCGGCTCGACGCGCCGGCCTGGTAGAGCACCGGGGTCCGTTGCGGCGACGGCTCGCTGAGGTGAAAACCGGGGACCTTGAAGTACTCGCCTTCGTGCGCGATGCCATGCACCTTCGCCGGATCGGCATACACCCCGCTGGCGCCATCGGCGCGCACCGCGTCCTCGTCCCAGCTGCTTTCCCAGAGCTTGTAGCAGACCTGCAGGTATTCCTCGGCCAGGGCATAGCGCTGGTCGTGGGACAACTGCTCGCGCTGCCCGAGGTTGCGCGCCCCGCTGCTCAGGTACGAGGTGACGATGTTCCAGCCGGCCCGTCCCTGGGTCAGATGATCGAGGGTGGACATGCGCCGGGCGAAGGGAAACGGATGCTCGAAGGACACCGACGCGGTCACGCCGAAACCCAGGTGCTCGGTGGCCGCGGCCATCGCCGGGACCAGTTGCAGCGGGTCGTTCACCGGCACCTGCGCGGCAGTGCTCAGCGCCGCGTCGGCGGAGCCGCCATAGACGTCATAGACCCCGAGCACATCGGCGATGAACAGGCCGTCGATGCACCCGCGTTCGAGGGTCCTGGCCAGCTCGACCCAGTAATGGATATCGGTGTAGCGCCGCGACTGGTCGCGGGGATGCCGCCAGAGGCCGGGCGACAGGTGCCCGACGGTGTTCATGGCGAAGGCATTGAGGCGGATCTGCTTGGACATGGCCGGCCCTCAGTTCCAGTCGTGACGCGTCGGCTTGATGCCGTTCAGCGCCCAGTTGCCGACCAGGTGGTACTTCCAGCGCACCGGGTCGTGCAGGGTGTGCACCCGGGCGTTGCGCCAGTGCCGGTCGAAGTTGTGCCGGGCCAGGGAGGAACGGGTGCCGCCCAGCTCGAACAGACGGTTGCTGGCTTCCAGGGCGGCCTCGGTGGTCAGCACCTTGGCCTTGGCCACGGCGACCGACGCGGCGGCGACATTGTCTTCGTCCGGCGCCGGCTTCGCCGCGTCGAGGACCAGGCCGGCACGCTCCAGCAGGGCTTCGGCGGCTTCCTGGCGGATCTCCAGCGAGCCGATCTGGATGATGGTCAGCGGATCGTCGCCGGCCTTGTCGACCTTGGCATCGACCCACGGCCGGGCATGCTCGCGGACGAAGGCGATGGTGTCGTCCAGCGCCGCGCGGCCGATGCCGGCGTCGATGGCCGCGGTGGTCAGCTGGGCGAACGGGCCGGCCAGGGTCGGGACTTCGTAGGAGCGGTAGCTGGGGAATACGTTGAAGGCCGGCACGCGCAGGCCGTCGGCGAGCACCGTGCCGCTGGAGGTGGTGCGCTGGCCGATGCTGTCCCAGTCATCGACCACCACCAGGCCCGGCGTGCCGCGTTCGACGAAGGCCAGTTGCGCACGGTCCTCTTCGTCGAGGGCCAGCACACCGATCCAGTGGGCGTAGAGCGAACCGGTGCAGTAGCCCTTGCGCCCGTCGATGCGGTAGCCCTCGCCTTCGCCGACCAGGCGGGTCTGGATGTCCTGCACGGTCTTGCCGCCGGTTTCCGACAGGGCATTGGCGAAGCGATGACCCTTGAGCACCAGGTCGAAGAAGAAGCGCTTCTGCGCGTCGGTTCCCTGCAGGCGAATGTCTTCCAGCAGGCAGTAATGGTTCTGCGGAATCTGGCCGAGGGACGGGTCGGCGGCGGAGACGATGGCGATCACCCTGGCCAGGGTGGCATAGGACACTTCGGCGCCGCCGAACCCGCGGGGCACGGTGATGCCCCACAGACCGCTGTTGGAAAAGGCATCGACCACATCGGCCGGGACCCGGCGCTGGCGGTCGCGCTCGGCGGCACCCTCGCGCAGCAGCGCGGCGACCTGGTGGGCGACGGCGATGGCTTCGGCGTCGTCGCGGATGAGATGGGCGTCCGGCTGGCGGATATCGTAGTGGGCGGAGATGGACATGGGTGGATCCTTGGAATACGTGGACAAGGGTCCTATCGCATTTCTCATGCCAAGGATGAAAATCGTTGTTTTTCAGTTAGTTATGAATTCAAGGCAACAGTTTGGCGGGGTGGATGGACAGCAGAATGTTGGGTGGGTGTTGCTGGGTGGACAGTTGGGAGGGAAATGTTCTTCAGAGCCTACGCCTATCCCCGTAGGAGCGTGGCTTGCCCGCGAACGGCGGCGAAGCCGTCGCAAGTCCCGAGCCCCGTGATTATCTGACGCGCCCGGGACTCAGGGTTTACGACGGCTTCGCCGCCGTTCGCGGGCAAGCCACGCTCCTACGAGTAATTGGGGCCTGCGTAACACCACCGTCCCGAAGACGCCCAGGATCAAGGACTGGCAAACACCCTCACCAGTCGTAGGTCATCTGCAGCGAAGCCACCCGCTCCTGCCCGTAGTAGCAGCCGAACGCGTAGTTGCAGTCCGAGACATACTCCCGATCGAACAGGTTCTGC
Organism: Pseudomonas japonica; assembly: GCF_900188455.1. Lineage (GTDB taxonomy): Bacteria > Pseudomonadota > Gammaproteobacteria > Pseudomonadales > Pseudomonadaceae > Aquipseudomonas > Aquipseudomonas japonica. The sequence continues at coordinate 120,354 of NZ_FZOL01000011.1, forward strand.
ACGTTCAGGCTCGCCTGCAAACCGCGCAGGCCTGGATCCAGCTGGCCCAGGTCATAGCGCAGGGTGGCGTCGTACACGGTGTAGGCCGGCACATCGAACGAATTCGCCGAATCCCCCGGCTTGCGCCCGGTATGGCGCGCCCCGCCCCCCAGGGTCACACCGCCGACAAAGTGATAGTCCAGCCACAGGCTCGCCGACACCGGCGCCTGGGCTTCGCTGCGGTTGCCTTGGTCGCCATAGGTGCTGCTGGTGTAGAACGAGTCGACATAACCCGCCGCCGCCAGTATGTCGATGCGCTCGAGACTGGTCTTGAGCTCCAGTTCCACCCCGCGCGAACGCACTTCCCCGCTCTGGACCTGGTACTCCGGGTACTCGGTGTCGCCGGTCAGCACGTTCTTCTGCTTGACCTGGTACACCGACGCGGTGATCAGGGTCTTCTCCAGCGGCTGGTACTTCAGCCCCACCTCGTACTGCTCGCCTTCGGTGGGGTCGAAGGCCTTGCCACCACGCTGCGGCGCCGCGGTGCCGACGGTGGGCAGGAACGACTGCGAATAGCTGACGTAGGGCGCCAGGCCGAACCCGGTGACGTAGGTCAGGCCCACCCGCCCGGTGAACTTGTTGTCGCGCTGGGACGCGATGGAATGCGCGAGCAGGTCCTTGTTGTCGATTTCCGCCCAGTCCTGACGCCCGCCGACGGTGAGAATCCACTGGTCCAGGCGAATCTGGTCCTGGAAGTAGGCGCCGACCTGACGCACGGTGTTGTCCCACTGGGTGCCCAGTACCGGCACGGTGCCGGAGGTATCGCCGTTGTTCCTGCCGTAGAGGTCCACCGGCGTCGCATCGTAGGCATTCAGCCCGTCGTAGCGACGCGTGAAGTGGCGATAGTCGACACCCGCCAGGGCGGTGTGCTGCAGGGCGCCGGTGGCGAAGGTGTATTGCAGGTTGTTGTCGACGCTCCAGGCGATATTGTGCTGGCGCCAGTCGACCTTGGTGCGGTTGGCCCGGGTGTAGTCGGTCACCCCGGCGTCGTTGACGAAACTGCGCAGGTAGAAACCCCGATAACGGTCGCGGATATCGATGTAGCGGGCGGTGGAGCGCAGGGTCAGGTCGTCGTTGACGGCATGGCTCAGGTCGTAGCCGATGATCAGCTGGTCACGCTTGTAGTCGTTGTAGCGCGAGTCGCCGGAGAAGAAATCGCGGTCGATGCGCTGGCCGTTCGGCCCGCGGTCGAGGGAGCCGATGCGCGGCAGCGACTGGTAGTCGGCGGCACCATCGTCACGCTGCAGCTGCGCCAGCAGGGTCAGCGACGTGGCCTCGCTGGGCGTCCAGCTCAGGCTCGGCGCCAGCAGCAGGCGTTCGGCGTGGGTGTGATCGACCTGGTCGTTGCCCTTGCTGGCCACACCGATCAGGCGATAGGCGAACTCGCCCTGCTCGTCCAGCGGCCCGCTGCTGTCCAGTGCGCCGTTGACCCGGTGGTAGCTGCCGGCGCCCAGCTTGACCTGGTTGCGTGCCTCGCGGGTCGGACGCTTGGACACCAGGTTGACCAGGCCACCCGGCTGGTTCTGGCCGAACAGCACCGACGACGGGCCCTTGAGCACTTCGATGCGCTCCAGGGTGTAGGGATCGATCTGCGGCGCACCGCCCAGACTGCCCGCGTAAGGCACGTAGGCCCCGTCGAAATACAGCGGGGTCGGGGCGAAGCCGCGGCTGGTGATCTCGTCGGCGATGGCGTTGCGGTCGGTGAAGCCGCCGACGTTCAGCCCGGGGGTATAGCGCAGTGCCTGGGTCAGGTTGCGCGCGCCCTGGGTCTCGACCTGCTGGGCAGTGACCACGTTGATGCTCTGCGGGATTTCCAGGATCGGCGTATCGGTCTTGGTCGCGGTGGCGCTGCGACTGGCGACGTAACCGTCCACCGGGCCCCAGGCCGATTCGACGGCGGCGCCGGTGACGCTGGTGCTGTCCAGTTGCACGGCGCCCTCCTCGGCCAGCGGCAGCAGCGAGTAACTGCCGTTGGCCTGGCGCAGCGCCTGCACGCCGCTGCCGGCGAGCAACTGGCGCAGACCGCCGTCGACACTGTAGCGACCGTGCAGGCCCGGCGACTTCAGCCCGCGGACATGGGCCGGATCGAAGGACACGGTAATTCCGGCGCTGGCGGCGAAGCGCGTCAGGGCGCTGTCCAGCGGTCCGGTGGGAATCTCGAAGACGCTGTCGGCCTGGCTCTGCGCCATGGCCGGGGCGACGCCCGGCAACAGGCTGGCGGGACCGCTCAGGGCCGCGCCGAGCAGCGCGCAGCGGACCGCCTGGCGCAAGGCGGACGGGTTGCAGATCTGGGGGGTGCGATCGATGGAACGGGACATGCGGTTTCCTTTCGCCCTGTGGCAGTGATGAATGGCGTCTCTGTGGCGCCTCTACCTACAAGTCGAAGCAGTCCGGCAATCGATAACCCCCGCGCGAATTTTTTTCAGACCGCCTCGACCCGCACCCAGAATCGGCTGAAGCGGCGGATGCGCACGGGCAAGGTGGCGCTCAGGTTGTCCAGCACGATATCGCTGTCCGCCAGTTGGAAGGCCCCGGAAATGCGCAGCCCGGCGACACGCTCGGCGCAGCCCAGGTGACCGGGTCGATAGCGTTGCAGCTCGGCGATGAAATCCCCCAGGCGCCAGTCGCTGACCACCAGCATGCCGTGGCTCCAGGCATCGGCCTGGGGCGCGAGCGGCCGCAGCGGCCCGAGCTGACCGGCACTGAACGCCAGTTGCTGACCAGCGTCGACCCGCAGCATCTGTTGCGAGCTGGCACAGTGCACCTGCACCGCGTGTTCGAGCACGCCGACCCGGGTCAGCCCGCCTTCGCGGCGGACCAGGAAACGCGTGCCGAGGGCCCGCAGGCTGCCCTCGGCGGTATGCACGACGAAGGGGCGATCCCGCGCATCCGCCGCGGTTTCCACGAGGATCTCGCCGTCCAGCAGGTCGATCCGGCGCAGTTGCGTGCTGTAGCGGATATCCACGGCGCTGGCGGTGTTGAGCTGCACCTGGCTGCCGTCCTCCAGGGCCAGGGCGCGGCGCTCGCCGGTGGCGGTGCGCTGGTCGGCCAGCAGGTTGGGCAGCGCACCGCCGCGCCAGGCCAGGCCGCCCGCGCCACCGGCGGCGAGCAGCAGCGAGAGGACCTTGAGCACTTCACGACGTTTGGCCCGGGCGCCGGCCAGGGTGCTGCGCGCCAATTGCGGGGCGACCCCGCCGAAGGTGCCCTGCAGGCGGTCGAGGCGCGCCCAGGCCTGGCGATGGCGCGGGTCGCTGTCGAGCCACTGCCGGTGCGCGGCCTGGGTCGCCGCGTCCGGCTGACAGCGCAGTTCGACGTACCAGTGCGCCGCGCGTTCGAGGATCTCCCGGCTCAGCGTCACGCCTCAGTCCTCGACCAGCAGCAGGCAGTGGGTCAGCGCGCGCACCGCGTGTTTCTTCACCGTGGTCACCGAGACCTCCAGGCGCCGGGCGATCTCCACGTAGCTCAGGCCATCGAGCTGGGCCATCAGGAAGATCTCGCGGGTACGGCCACCGAGCCCGTCGAGCAGGCGGTCGATTTCCGCCAGGGTCTCGAGGATCGACAGGCGGGTTTCCGGCGAGATGTCCAGCGCCTCCGGGCGCGCCGCCAGGGCTTCCAGATAGGCCTGTTCGAGGGCGCGGCGGCGGAACGCATCGATCATCAGGCTGCGCGCCACGCTGCTCAGGTAGGCCCGCGGCTCGCGCAGTTCGGCGGCCTTGCGCAGAGCAATGACGCGGATGAAGGTGTCCTGGGCCAGGTCCGCCGCGTGCTCGACGCAGCCAAGGCGGTTGCGCAGCCAGCCGCACAGCCAGGAATGATGATCCTCGTACAGCGAATGCACGGCCTTTTGCAGGGAGAGGTCAGCGGAGGACATGGGGATTCCGGCGAAACAAGTGGTAATGAATCTCATTTAACAGGAGTAACCCGGCGAATGGCAAGGACCTGACGCGATTGGGCCCTTTCGCCGCATTGGTATCTACACAAACCCCGTAGGAGCTGGCTTGTCGTGTGACGAACCACTGCGAAAGGACCGCGCAGCGGTCCCCGATGACATCGCAATCGGGACCGCCTTGCGGTCCTTTCGCAGGCAAGCCAGCTCCTACGGGGTCCATCGCAGACAAGCCGATGTCCGGAAGAGCGACATCAGCCACACACGCCCCCCAGTTTTTTTAATGTCTGGGAGCACATATTTACTAATTTCGCCCCCGCCGCACTGCGCTCAAGATCGGCCCCCTACAAGAAAAGGCGTCGCCCCTGCCGACGCCAAACGAAGTACGCCGAGCGTACTCATCCTTGCCTTGGAGTCCGTCATGACCAACGCAGCGTCATCCGCACCGCTCATCGAAAAACACACGATCGGCTACGTGCCACCCGAAGATCGCCATGGAAAGGTCAGGGATCTGTTCACCCTCTGGTTCGGCGGCAATATCGCGCCGCTGCCCATCGTCACCGGCGCCCTCGGTGTCCAGCTGTTCCACCTGAACCTGGTCTGGGGCATCGTCGCGATCCTCGTCGGCCACCTGGTCGGCGGCGTGCTGATGGCTCTGCATTCGGCCCAGGGCCCGCAGATGGGCATCCCGCAGATGATCCAGAGCCGCGCCCAGTTCGGCTCCCTCGGCGCGCTGCTGGTGGTGGTCATCGCCGGACTGATGTACATCGGCTTCTTCGCCTCCAACATCGTCCTCGCCGGCAAGTCGCTGCACGGCGTGGCGGACAGCGTGCCGGTACCGGTGGGCATCGTCGTCGGCGCCCTCGGCTCGGGGATCATCGGCATCATCGGCTACCGCTTCATCCATGTGCTCAACCGCATCGGCACCTGGGTGCTGGGCATCGGCATCGTGGTCGGCTTCGCCTACATCCTCACCCATATCCAGAGCGACGACTTCCTCACCCGCGGCGGCTTCAACCTGTCCGGCTGGCTGGCCACGGTGTCCCTCGCCGCGCTGTGGCAGATCGCCTTCGCGCCCTACGTCTCCGACTACTCGCGCTACCTGCCGGCCGACGTGCCGGTGGCCGCGACCTTCTGGACCACCTACCTGGGCTCGGCGCTGGGCTCCAGCCTGTCGTTCGTCTTCGGCGCCGTGGCGGTGCTGGCGATCCCGGCCGGGATGGACAGCATGGATGCGGTCAAGCTCGCCACCGGCGCCATCGGCCCGCTGATGCTGGTGCTGTTCCTGCTCAGCGTGATCAGCCACAACGCCCTCAACCTGTATGGCGCGGTGCTGTCGCTGATCACCCTGGTGCAGACCTTCGCCCATCGCTGGATCCCCACCGCGAAAAGCCGCGCCGTGCTGTCGCTGCTGGTCCTGCTCGGCTGCTGCGTGGTGGCGGTGTTCGCCTCGGCGGACTTCATCGGCCACTTCGTCGACATGGTCCTGGTGCTGCTGGTGGTCCTGGTGCCGTGGACCGCGATCAACCTCATCGACTTCTACGTGATCCACAAGGGCGACTACGACATCGCCTCGATCTTCAAGGTCGATGGCGGCGTCTATGGCCGCTACAACCCGCAGGCGCTGCTGGCCTACGCCATCGGCATCGCGGTGCAGATCCCGTTCATGAACACCCCGCTGTACGTCGGCCCGGTGTCGGCGCATATCGACGGCGCCGACCTGTCGTGGCTGGTCGGCCTGCTGGTGACCTCGCCGCTGTACTGGTGGCTGGCGACCCGTGACAGCGCCTACCGCCGTCGCCAGGTCAGCGCGAAGCTGGCCACCGCTCACTGAGGGTCTGCGCCAGGGCCTTGAATCGGCTGGAGTTTCGCCAGGCGGCGGCACCTACCTGATATTTCTGTCAGTTGTGCCGCCGCCGTCGTTGGTTCTTCAATCTGCTCAGCCGCCCGGCCGCGAGCGGATACGGAGAGCCCTCATGACCATCGAAACCCGCACCGACACCCTCGACCCGCTGCTGATCCCCGGCCTGATCGTCCCGGTGTACACCCCGGGCGCCGACGGCGGGGTCAACTACCACATGATCCACGTCAATGTCCTCGGCCTGCCGGTCTTCGTCCAGGCCTACCTGAACATGCGCGAGGGCGACTGGGTCAAGGTGTTCTGGGGCGACCCCGGCACCCCGGTGGCCTCCGGCATGGTCCACGCGGAAGACGTCGACCAGGATTTCGGCCTGTTCATCCGCGCCGAGTTCATCCCCGAAGGCATCAGCGCCGTGCACTGTGTGGTCACCCGCGCCGGCAGCGGCAACGAGGACGCCTCCCAGCCGCTGAACGTCCTGGTGCGCACCGAGGCCCCCGGCGGCACCGACCCCGAACCCGACCTGCCCGGCCACCAGCGCCTTCCTCCCCCCGACCCCGAACTGCCGGCCAGCGGCATCATCGACGAAGAGGCGGCGAAGAACGGGGTCAAGGTGACCATCGGCGCCTACCCGAACATGCGCGAGTTCGACGTCATCACCTTCAGCTGGGGCGGCGAGCTGCTCCAGCACAGCGTCACCCAGACCGAGGTGGACGCCGGCTCGCTGGACATCCTGGTCACCGAGCAGACCATCCTCGCCGCCGGCGACAGCGATGAACTGGTGCTGGTCTACCGGGTCCACGACGAAGTGCACAACCCGTCCAGCGAGTGGTCGCCGCGCACCCTGGTGATGGTCGAGGTCGGTACCGGCCTGTTCGCCGCGCCACTGATCAAGAACCCCGACCTGGAAGCCGACCCCTTCGATGTGATCGACCTCGAAGTGCTCGGCGACGCGGACCTCGAGGTGGAGGTCTATGCCGCGAAGGGCGGCGACCTGCTGATCGGCGACGTGGTGGCCCTGACCTGGATCGGCACCACCGCCCAGGGCGAGGCCATACCGGTCAGCCCGCCCGAGCTGACGGTGCTGCGCCTGCCCATCAGCCTGGAGTTCTACATTGCCAATGCCAGCCTGCTGCCCCTGGGCCGTGGGCGGGGCGTGGCCTCCTACCGGGTGACCCGCGAGGAAATGCCCGCCGGCGTGTCCAAGCGCAGCTTCGTCACCTTCCTCGGCGAGGAGCAGCGCCTGCCCAAACCAACGGTGAGCGAGGCAGTCGACGGCGTGCTCGACCCGACCCTGGTCGAGGCCACCGCGGTCGTCCCCGGCGATGCCCTCGAAGCCGGCGATACCCTGATCCTGACCTGGCTCGGCACCCGCGCCAACGGCACGCCGCTGCACCGGGCGATCTCGCGCTCGATCAGCGGCGGCAACGCCGGCCGGCCGCAGAGCATTCCCATCGCGGGCGCCGAGCTGATCGCCCCGCTCGATGGCGGCAGCGTCAGCCTCTACTACAGCGTGGAAAAACGCTCGGGCCTGATCCTCGAATCCGACCGCGAGGAACTGAGCGTCGGCCAGGCCCGCGGCGAGCTGCCGCCACCCTTCACCCGCCCTGCCCCGGTGGACGGCGTGCTCGACCCCGACAGCCTGCCGACGCAGTTGCAGATCGTCGTGCCGCCCTGGCCGGGCATGCACGACGAGCAGATCCTGCATGTGCGCTGGCAAGCCAGCAGCGGACCGCACTACGACGACTTCATGCCCATCAGCCCGGCGCTGGTCGGTGAGGAAGTGGTGTTCTACCTCCCCCGTGAACATGTCGAGGCGAACCTGGGCGCGGACATCGAGATCAGCTATCGCGTGGAAGACACACAGGGACCAGATCAGTTCTCCGCCGTCGCCACCCTGCGCATCGGCGCCCGACCCACGCCCCTGCCCCTGCCGCGGATCCTCGAAGCCGAGGGCGACCAGCTGAATCCGGGCGACGTGACGCAAGGTGCCAGCGCCTACATCGACGCCAGCGCCCGACTCGAAGACGGCGACCTGATCACCCTGCACATCGTCAGCCCCGCCGAAGACGGCAGCCTCGACATTCCCTTCGAGGTCGAGGACGGGGATGGCGGCGAAGCGGCGACCATCACCGTGCCCTACACCACCATCGTCGCCAGCATCGGTACCCGCATCAGCGTGCACTACAGCATCAGCCGCGCCGCGGGGGGACCGGTGGAGCAGTCCGGGACGGTCAGCTACACGGTGCACAGCGAGCTCGGCCACGGCCCGCTGCGCATCATGGGTGCACGGTTCTACGCCGGCGCCTGGCTGCACGGGCGCGTGCCGCGGATGCTCAGTGCCCTGCATGCGCAAACCCTGGCACCGCTGCTCGCCGAATGGCGCTACGAGGGCGACTCGCAGTGGGCCACCGGCACCACCTGGATCGACCACAAGCCCTGGCTCAAGCTCCATGTGCGCAGCACCAGCCAGACCTGGGAGTGCCGACCCGTCAACGTGTTCGGCAACGGCTACGCCAATGCGACACCGGCCGCTTTCGTCGTGATGCGCGACGAAGTCATGGGCGCTGACGGCCCCGAAGTCGACATGATCGCCTGGGGCAACGGACCCAACGGCGGGCACCTGAGGCCCGAGGTGGCCAACCTCACCGACGTGCAGGAGGTCGCCGCGACGGCATACGCCTTCGCGGCGCGCCTGCGCAGCGGCAATGTCGCCTGTTGGGGCAGTGTCGACAGTGGCTCGCAGTCGCCGATCATCGAAGGCGACTACATCCAGGTCAGAGGCAACCTGCAGGCCTTCGCCGGGCTGCGGCGCAACGGCGAGCTGTTCGCCTGGGGCCATGAAGACGACCCCTGTGTCCCGGTACCGCCGCCGGTCATGCAATACCACGACTACGTCGACCTGTACGGCACGGCCGTGGCCTTTGCCGCGCGGCGCGCCAGCGGCCATGTAGTCGCCTGGGGCGACCCGGGTTTTGGCGGACGTCTGAAACCGGGGCAGGACCAGTACGCCGATATCGTCGATGTGGCCAGCACCGTCGGCGCCTTCGCCGCGTTGCGCGACAGCGGCACCGGGCGCTGCGTGATTGCCTGGGGAGACAGCGTCAACGGCGGCGATGTCCCCGATGTCATCACCCACCTCGATAACGTCAGGCGCCTGTTCGCCACCGCCGCGGCCTTCTGCATCCTGCTCGACAGCGGCGCCGTGAAGGCCTGGCCCCATACCGTCGCCAGCGGCGACATTCCCCAACCGATCACGGTGCTGAGCAATATCGTCGAGGTCAGCGCGACCTGGAATGCCTTCTGTGCGCGGCTGAGCAACGGCCGGGTGGTCGCCTGGGGCGAGGACGACTGGGGCGCCGACCTGAGCCCGGAAGCCGGCGATGCCTCGAACGTCATCCAGGTAAGCGCCACCTCCGCGGCCTTCGCCGCGCTGTGCCGCGACGGCACGGTCATCGCCTGGGGCAACCCGATCCGCGGCGGCGATACCTCGGCAGTGGCCGACAAACTGGTCGACGTGCGCGCGATCTATGGCAACGCCCAGGCCTTCACCGCACTGACCGGCACTGGCGAGGTGGTGACCTGGGGCGAGCGCTTCAACGGCGGCGACAGCAGCCTGGTACAGTCAGAGCTCGCCGGCAAGGTCACCACCGGCCGCCTGCTGCCAGCCGACGAGGCACGCGCAGTGGCCGAGCCGAACCTGCGGCCTGAAAGCAACGGATGACCTCATCTTGAAACCGGCGGGTGGGCTCACCCGCCGGCGCTTCAAAAACTGTCGCATCCCGCCACGAAAATCCACCTATCTCCGACTTTCTTGTAGGCAATTTCCCAAGCATACTCCCCGCCCCCGCCTGGTGGTTGCGTTCCGTGGAAACGCTGCCAAATCAACGACCGGATTAGCAGTCCGCAAGACATAACGACCTTCTCAGGTACGCCTTATGGCGGCCGTGTGTGTGGGCACCGAGACGACACAACCGAGTCGCCCAGGCCGAAACCACGATCAGCGTACCGGTCCTCTAAACCCGACGCTGAACCTGTAGGAGCTGGCTTGCCTGCGATCGGCGGCGCAGCCGTCGTAAATCCTGAATCCACAGTGAACCTGACACACCGTGGATACCGGTTTTACGACGGCTGCGCCGCCGATCGCAGGCAAGCCAGCTCCTACAACAACCATTGCCAGGCACACCAATGCCTACGACAGCCATTGGCAAACAGGCATTCGTACAAATCGCCTCAAGGCATCTCCTTGAATCCCCAACCCTTTCCCCGTCACGCCCGCCCTACCTGTCATTTCTGCCAGTTGTGCGCCCCATCGCTCTGGCTCTTCAATCTGCTCAGCCCCCTTCGGCTTCCACAGGATTGGAGAACCCTCATGAGCACCGATGAAAACGCTCCCCTGAACCTCGACCCCATCCTCATCCCCGGCCTGATCGTCCCGGTACAGACCGACGGTGCCGACGGCGGGGTCAATTACCACCTGCTGCACGTCACCGAAGGCGGCCTGCTGGTGGAGGTCCAGGCGTACCTGAACATGCAGGCGAACGACTGGATCGAGGTGTTCTGGGGCGACAAGTCCTCGCCCGTAGCCGGCGGCCTGGTCCTGCCGGAAGATGTCGGCAACAGGTTCGGCCTGTTCATTCTCCCCGACCGCATCGCCGAAGGCATCAGCGACGTCTGGGCCCGGGTCACCCGCTCTGGCGGCGGCAACGGTGGCGAGTCCCCGCCGCTGCCGGTGCTGGTGCGCAGCGTATTCCCCGGCGGCACCGATCCCGACCCCGACCTGCCCGGCCACCAGAACCTGCCCGCCCCCGAGCCGGAACTGCCACCCGGCGGCATCATCGACGAAGAAGCGGCGAAGAACGGCGTCAAGGTCACCATCAGCAGCTACCCCAACATGCGCGTCTTCGACCGCATCACCTTCAGCTGGGGCGGCGAGTTTCTGCAGCATGACGTGACCCAGGCCGAAGTGGACGCCGGCTCCCTGGAGATCCTGGTCACCGAGGACACCATCCTCGCCGCCGGCGACAGCGATACCCTGGCCCTGGTCTACCGGGTCCGCGACGAGGTCCACAACATTTCCAGCGACTGGTCGTTGCGCACGATCATCGAAGTGGAAGTCGGCCAGGGCCTGTTCAATGCACCGATCATCGAGAACCCCGACCCGGCCGCCGATCCCTACGACGTTATCGACCTCGAATTGCTCGGCGACGCCGACCTGCTGGTGGAAGTCCATGCCGCGCAGGAAGGCGACCTGCTGATCGGCGATGTGGTCAAGCTGGCCTGGACCGGTACCACCGCCCAGGGCGAGACGATCACCGTCGACCTGCCGGAACAGACGGTCCTGCGCCTGCCGAGCAACCTGAAGTTCTACATCCCCAACGCCGACGTGATTCGCCTGGGCCGCGGACGCTGTGTCGCCTCCTATGCCGTGACCCGCGACGACAGCCCCGCCGGCGTCTCGAAACGCACCTTCGCCACCTTCCTCGGCGAAGAACAGCGCCTGCCCAAGCCCACGGTCAGCGATGCCGTCGACGGCGTGCTCGATCCAACCCTGAGCGCAACCACCGTCACCGTCCCCGGCGACGCCCTGGAAGCCGGCGACAGCGTACTGCTCACCTGGTTCGGCATCCGCGCCAACGGCACGCCGCTGGTGGAAAGCATCCGCCGCTCGATCAGCGGCAGCGGCGCCGGCAAGCCGCTGAGCATCCCCATCGACGGCGCCACACTCATCGCCCCGCTCGATGGCGGCACCCTCAGCGTCTACTACAGCGTCGAGAAGCAGTCCGGGCTGCTTCTCGAATCCGACCGCGAACAGCTGCGCGTCGGCGAAGCCCGTGCCGAACTGCCGGCGCCCTTCACCCGGCCACCGGCACAGGACGGCGCACTCGATCCCGCGGACCTGCCCGAAGAACTGGAAATCGTCATCGCGCCCTGGCCGGACATGGCTGCCGGCCAGACCGTGTATATGGTCTGGAGTGCCAGCAGCGGTCCGCACATCGATGACTTCATTCCGATCGGCCCCTCGATGGTGGGCCAGGAAGTGGTGTTCTACCTGGAGCGCGCCCAGGTCGAAGCGAACCTAGGCGCGGACATCGAACTGTCGTACCGGGTGGAAAGCCAGGGCGAACCGACCCGGATATCCGAGATCGCCAGGTTCCGCATCGGCGCCCGTCAGGGGGTCGGCGACGGGCCGCTGCGGATCATGGGCGCCCGATGGCTGGCCAGCAGTTCGTCGATCACGGGATCATCGCGCACGCTCACCGCCCTGCATGACGAAACCCTGGCGCCGATGGTCGCCGAATGGCGCTACGAGGGCGACGAGGAGTGGACCGCCAGTACCACCTGGCTCGACGCGAAACCCTGGCTGAAGCTCTATACCCGCAACAACACCGAGGCGTGGGAGTCCCGGCCTGCCAATATCATCGGTAATGGCACCTATTCCACATCCAACATCGCATACGCAGCCTTCGTCGCGATGCGTGACGAGGTCATGAGCGGTCCGACCCGGGTGGTCGACATGGTCGGCTGGGGTCTTCCCGAATATGGGGGCGCACTGGGCATCATGGCCAATCTCCGGAGCGTCGTGGAGATCACTTCCTCCACAACCGCCTTCGCCGCCCGCCAGACCGATGGCTCGGTCGGCTGCTGGGGTAGGCTGAACGACTTCAACACGCCAGGGACCGTTTCCGGCACGTTCGATCTGGTCAGGAGCAATGCCCATGCTTTCGTCGGCCGCAGACCCAACGGCGAACTGTTTGCCTGGGGCCACACCGGCTATGGAGTGCCCGTGCCCGGTCATGTCCTGCAGCACAAGGACTATATCGAACTGCGTGGCGCCACCTACGCCTTCGCCGGCCTTCGCGCCAGCGGCCATGTGGTGGCCTGGGGCAATCCGGACATGGGCGGACAGTTGCGTCAGGGTCAAGAGACCCTGGATGACATCGTCGAGATCGTCAGCAACCAGGGCGCCTTCGCCGCGATACGCGAGCATGCCGGCGGCAGAAGCGTGATTGCCTGGGGCGACCTCTCCCGCGGTGGCATGGTGCCCGACGACATCGCCAGGCTTACCAATGTCAGGTCGATTTGCGGCGGCGTATACAACGCGTTCTGCATCCTGCTGGACAGCGGAGAGGTGAGGGCCTGGCCTCTCACCGCCGAGGCCGGCCAGGTACCGGATGACATCGCGGCCCTGAGCAACGTGGTGGAGGTGACGGCCAACAACCATGCGTTCTGTGCGCGATTGAGCGACAACCGGGTGGTGGCATGGGGCAACCCGACCAACGGCGGCAAGCTCACCGATGAAGTCGCTGGCAAGTCCAATATCGTCCAGGTCAGCAGTGCCATGGTGTCGTTCGCCGCGCTGTGCAGCGACGGCAAGGTCGTCGCCTGGGGTGCCCCGGAAGCGGGTGGCAACACGGCTCCCGTTGTCGGGCAACTGGTCGACGTGCGAGCGGTCTATGGCAACGCCAATGCCTTCACCGCACTGACCCGGGATGGCCGGGTAGTGACCTGGGGCATCCCGGGCGGTGGCGGCAACAGCAGTGGCGTGCAACCGCAACTGGCCGGCAAGGTCACGGCGCGGCGCCTGCTGCCCGTCGACGAAGCGCGGGCCTTGTTCGGCGATACCTCATCGGATGCGCAATGAGCTGGCATTGAACCCCGTAGGAGCTGGCTTGCCTGCGATCGGCTGCGAAGCAGTCGTAAAATCGGTATCCACGGTGTGCCAGGCACACTGCGGATTCAGGATTTACGACGGCTTCGCCGCCGATCGCAGGCAAGCCAGCTCCTACAACAACCATTGGCAAACAGGCATTCGTACAAATCGCCTCAAGGCATCTCCTTGAATCCCCAACCCTTTCCCCGTCACACCCGCCCTACCTGTCATTTCTGCCAGTTGTGCGCCCCGCCTCACTGGTTCTTCAATCTGCTCAGCCCCCTCGGCCCCCACAGGATTGGAGAACCCTCATGACCACCGATGAAATCACTCCCCTGAACCTCGACCCCATCCTCATCCCCAGCCTGATCATCCCGGTACAGACCGAAGGCGCCGTCGGCGGGGTCAATTACGGCATGCTGACCTCCCACGAAAACGGCCTGCTGGTCCAGATCCCGGCCTACCTCAACATGCAGGAAGGCGACTCGATCGAGGTGTTCTGGGGCGATGAGACCTCTCCCGTCGCCTCCGAGCGGATCCTTGACGAGCACGTCGGCAATCCCTTCAGCCTGTTCATCCGCGCCAACCGCATTCCCGACGGGGTCGACGATGTCTGGTACGTGATCACCCGGGCCGGCAGCGGCAACAAGGAATCGTCCACGCCCATCGGTATCCTGGTGCGCACCGCCTTCCCCGGCGGCACCGATCCCGAGCCCGACCTGCCCGGTCACCAGCGGCTGCTGCCGCCGCAACCGGAGACCGACTTCATCGACGAGGAGGCGGCGAAAAACGGCGTCAAGGTCACGGTCCAGGCCTACCCCAACATGCGCCGGTTCGACCGCATCACCCTGAGCTGGGGCGGTGAACTCCTGCCGCATGAGGTGACCCAGGACGAAGTGGATGCCGGTTCGCTGGAGATCCTGGTCAGCGAAACCACCATCCTCGCCGCTGGCGACAGCGACGAACTGGTACTGGTCTACCGGGTCCGGGACGAGGTGCACAACACCTCCAGCGACTGGTCGTTGCGCACGATCATCCAGGTGGAAGTCGGTCAGGGCCTGTTCAACGCACCGATGATCGAGAACCCCGATCCGAATGCCGACCCCTACGATGTGATCGACCTCGACCTGCTCGGCGACGACGACCTGATCGTCAGCGTCTACGCCGAGCCCGAAGGCAAGTTGCAGATCGACGACGTGGTCAGGCTGACCTGGATCGGCACCACCGCCCAGGGCGAGACGATCACCGTCGAGCCGCCGGAAAAGACCGTGGCGCGGATTCCCATCAACCTGGAATTCCCCATCCCCAATGCCGATGTACGCGCCCTCGGCCGTGGCCGCGCCGTGGCCTCCCACCGCGTGACCCGTGACGGCAGCGACGCCGGGGCCTCGAAACGTACCTTCGCCACCTTCCTCGGCGAAGAACAGCGCCTGCCCAAGCCGACGGTGCCCGATGCGGTGAATGGCGTGCTCGATCCAACCCTCGCCGAAACCACGGTCATCGTCCCCGGTGATGCCCTGGAATCCGGCGACTATGTCCGGCTGGTCTGGCTCGGCACCCGCGCCAACGGCAGCCCGCTGCTGCACGAAGACGAACGCTCGGTCAGCGGCAACGGGGCCGGCAAGCCGATGACTTTCAGCATCCCCGCCACAGCGATCGCGCCTCTGGATGGCGGCACCCTCAGCGTCTACTACAGCGTGGAAAAAAGCCCGGACCTCAAGCTTGAGTCCGAGCGCGAACACCTGACCGTCGGCGAGGCCCGCGATCAGTTGCCGCCGCCCTTCACCCGCCCCGCCTCGGAGGATGGCGTGCTCGACCCCGAAGACCTGCCGGCGTACCTGCAAATCGTCATCCCGCCGTGGCCAGGAATGCACGACGAGCAGACCGTGCATGTCTTCTGGCGCGCCAGCATCGGCCTGGATTACTACGACTTCATTCCGATCAGTGCGCCGCTGGTTGGCCGGGAAGTGGTTTTCCACCTGGACCGGACGCATGTCGAGGCGAACCTGGGGGCAGATATCGAGCTCTCGTATCGGGTGGAAAGTCCGGGAGAAACGGACCAGGTGTCCGAGATCGCCGCGTTCGCCATCGGCGCCCGCCAGGGGGTCGGCGACGGGCCACTGCGGATCATGGGCGCCCGCCGGCTGACCAGCAGTTGGGCGGTCAAGGGATCATCGCGCATGCTCACCGCCCTGCATGACGAAACCCTGGCGCCGATGGTCGCCGAATGGCGCTACGAGGGCGACGAGGACTGGACCACCAGCACCACCTGGATCGACACGAAACCCTGGCTGAAGCTCTATACCCGCAACAACACCGAGGCCTGGGAGTCCCGGCCTGCCAATATCGTCGGCAATGGCACCTATTACACATACAACACCGCAAACGCAGCCTTCGTCGCGATGCGTGACGAGGTCATGAGCGGTCCGACTCGGGTGGTCGACATGGTCGGCTGGGGGCTTCCCCAATACGGGGGCACACTGGGCATCATGGCCAATCTCCAGAGCGTGGTGGAGATCAGTTCCTCCCTGAGCGCCTTCGCCGCCCGCCAGACCGATGGCTCGGTCGGCTGCTGGGGCACCCTGAGCGGCTTCAGAACGCCGGCGACCGTTTCCGGCACGTTCGACCTGGTCAGGAGCAACACCCATGCCTTCGTCGGCCGCAGACCCAACGGCGAACTGTTCTCCTGGGGCCATCGCAACTATGGCGTGCCCGTGCCCGATCATGTCCTGCAGCACAAGGACTATGTCGAGCTGTTTGGAACAGTAGGCGCCTTCGCCGGACTTCGGGCCAGCGGCCATGTCGTGGCCTGGGGCAATCCGGACATGGGCGGACAGTTGCGTCAGGGTCAGGAGACCCTGGATGACATCGTCGAGATCGCCAGCAACCAGAGCGCCTTCGCCGCGATACGCGAGCATGCCGGCGGCAGGAGCGTAATTGCCTGGGGCAGCACCTATTTCGGTGGCATGGTGCCCGACGACATCGCCAGACTCACCAACGTCAGGTCGATCTGCAGCGGCGTCCAGAATGCGTTCTGCATCCTGCTGGACAGTGGAGAGGTGAAGGCCTGGCCTTCCAATACCGAGGGCGGCCAGGTACCGAGTGACATCGCCGGCCTGAGCAACGTGGTGGAGGTGACGGGCAACTTTTATGCGTTCTGTGCGCGATTGAGCGATAACCGGGTGGTGGCATGGGGCAACTCGACCAAAGGCGGCAGGCTCACCAACGAAGTCAGCGGCAAGTCCAATATCGTCCAGGTCAGCAGTGGCACGGCAGCGTTCGCCGCGCTGTGCAGCGACGGCAAGGTCGTCGCCTGGGGGGCCAAGGAGGCAGGTGGCAGCACGGCTTCCGTCGCCGGACAACTGGTCGACGTGCGAGCGGTCTATGGCAACGCCAATGCCTTCACCGCGCTGACCCGGGATGGCCGGGTAGTGACCTGGGGCATCCCGGGCGGTGGCGGCAACAGCAGTGGCGTGCAACCGCAACTGGCCGGCAAGGTCACGGCGCGGCGCCTGCTGCCCGTCGACGAGGCCCGGGCGTTGTTCGGCGATACCTCATCGGATGCGCAATGAGCTGGCATTGAATCCCGTAGGAGCTGGCTTGCCTGCGATCGGCTGCGAAGCAGTCGTAAAATCGGTATCCACGGTGTGCCAGGCCCACTGCGGATTCAGGATTTACGACGGCTGCGCCGCCGATCGCAGGCAAGCCAGCTCCTACAACAACCATTGCCAGGCACACCAATGCCTACGACAGCCATTGGCAAACAGGCATTCATACAAATCGCCTCGCGGCATCTCCTTGAATCCCCAACCCTTTCCCCATCACACCCGCCCTACCTGTCATTTCTGCCAGTTGTGCGCCCCACCTCACTGGCTCTTCAATCTGCTCAGCCCCCTCGGCCCCGACAGGATTGGAGAACCGTCATGACCACCGATGAAAACGCTCCCCTGAACCTCGACCCCGTCCTTATCCCCGGCATGATCATCCCGGTACAGACCGACGGTGCCGTCGGCGGAGTCAATTACAACCTGCTGCATGTCAACGAAGGTGGCCTGCTGGTCCAGGTCCAGCCCTACCTGAACATGGAGAGCGGCGACTGGGTCGAGGTGTTCTGGGGTGACCCCAGCGAGCCCGTAGCCGGCGAACTGGTCTTGCCGGAACATGTCGGCGAAAAATTCGGCCTGTTCATCCCCCCCGATCGCATCGCCGAAGGTATCAGCGATGTCTGGGCCCGGGTCACCCGCTCCGGCGGCGGCAACGGCGGCGAATCCGTGCCCATCGGCATCCTCGTGCGCAGCGTGTTCCCCGGCGGCACCGATCCCGAACCCGACCTGCCCGGCCATCAGAACCTCCCTGCCCCGGAACCCGAGCTGCCTCCCGGCGGCATCATCGATGAAGAGGCCGCGAAGAACGGCGTCAAGGTCACCATCAGCAGCTACCCCAACATGCGCGTCTTCGACCGCATCACCTTCAGTTGGGGCGGCGAGTTTCTGCAGCATGACGTGACCCAGGCCGAGGTCGACGCCGGCTCCCTGGAAATCCTGGTCACCGAAGAAACCATCCTCGCCGCCGGCGACAGCAACGAACTGGCGCTGGTCTACCGCGTGCGCGACGAAGTACACAACGTCTCCAGCGACTGGTCGCTGCGCACCATCATCGAGGTGGAAGTCGGTCAGGGCCTGTTCAACGCACCGATGATCGAGAACCCCGACCCGGATGCCGACCCCTACGACGTCATCGACCTCGACCTGCTCGGCGACGACGACCTGCTGGTCAGCGTGCTGGTTGCCGAAGGTGGACAACTGATGGTCGGCGACGTGGCCGCGCTGAAGTGGGTCGGCACCACCGCGCAGGGCCAGCCGATCATCTTCGAGCCCGAACCGCAGAGCGTGCCGAGGATTCCGACGGCGGTGACCTTCCCGATTCCCAATGCCGACATCCGCCAACTGGGACGGGGTCGGGGGGTCGCCTCCTATTCGGTGACCCGCGACGACAGCGCGGCCGGTGTATCCAAGCGCAGGTTCGCCACCTTCCTCGGCGAGGAACAACGCCTGCCCAAGCCCACGGTCAGCGATGCCGTGAATGGCGTACTCGACCCGACCCTCGCCGAGACCACCGTCATCGTCCCAGGCGATGCGCTGGAAGCCGGCGACGTACTGTTCGTCACCTGGCTGGGCACCCGGGCCAATGGCTCGCCGCTGCTGGAAGAGTTCCGCCAGCAGATCAGCGGCGGCAATGCAGGCAAGCCGGTGATCATCCCCATTCCGGGCGCCACGCTTATCGCGCCGCTGAACGGCGGCACCCTCGTCGTCTACTACCGGCTCATCAAGTCCTCCGGCCTAGAACTCGACTCCGAACGCGAGCACCTGAGCGTCGGCGAAGCCCGCGCCGAACTGCCCGCCCCCACCACGCGCCCAGCGGCGGAAGACGGCCTGCTCGACCCCGAGGACCTGCCGGCGCAACTGCAGATCATCGTCCCGCCCTGGCCCGGCATGCAGGACGGGCAGACCCTGCGCCTGCTCTGGCGCGCCAGCAGTGGCCCGCAGCATGACGACTACATGCCCATCAGCGTGCCGATGGAAGGGTATGAGGTGGTGTTCCTGCTGGACCGCAGCCATGTCGAAGCCAACCTCGGCGCGGAGGTCGAGATCAGCTACCGGGTGGAAACTCCTGGCGAGGCGGACCAGGTGTCCGAGGTCGCCAGCCTGCGCGTCGACACCCGTACCGACGCTGGCAGCGGTCCACTGCGAATCATGGGCGCGCGCTACAGCATGGCGAAATGGCGTGGCACCTCCAGCCCCCAGATGCTCACCGCATTGCACGATGACACCCTGGAGCCGATGCGCGCCCAGTGGCGCTACGAAGACGAACAGGACTGGATCTCGGCGACCGAATGGAACGACCACAAACCCTGGCTCAAGCTCTACGTGCGCAACAACAGCCAAACCTGGGAATGCCGGCCAGCCAATATCATCGGCAGCGGGACCAATGCCTCCCATTGCGCAGCCATCGCCCTGCGCGATGAAGTCATGGGCGACGACGGGCCGGAAGTCGACATGGTGGCCTGGGGCAGTCCGGATGTGGGTGGCCAACTGAACGACAACCTGATCGCGGTCAAGCAGGTGGCGGAGGTGACCGCCGCCGGCTTTGCCTTCGCGGCGCGGCTGCGCGACGGCAATGTGCTGTGCTGGGGCAACCCGCGCTATGGCGGCAGCCCTGCCGTGATCAACGGTGACTTCGTCCAGGTCAGGAGCAACTTCTTCGCGTTCGTAGCGCGGAACAGGGATGGCGAGTTGTTCGCCTGGGGTGAGGACCCGTCGGTGCCGATTCCGCAGCGGGTTCTGCAGTACAAGGACTACGTCGACCTGTATGGCGCATCGAGAGCCTTGGCCGCGCGCCGCGCAAGTGGCCATATCGTGGCCTGGGGCGAGCCGACCCAGGGCGGACAACTGCAACCGGGACAGGAGCGCTACGACGATATCCTCGACGTCATGGGCAACAACGGCGGATTCGCCGCATTGCGCGGCAGCGGCAATACCCGCAGCGTGATTGCCTGGGGCGCCAGCGGTAACGTGCCCAGCGAGATCGCTGACCTGACCAACATTCGTACACTCGGCGCCGCTACCTCCGATGCCTTCTGCGTCCTGCTGGAAACAGGCGAGGTGAAGGCCTGGCCCAAGACTGCCATGGGAGGCCTGATTCCGGACGATATCGAGCAGGTGAAGAACGTGGTGGAGGTGACGTCCACCCTCTCGGCGTTCTGCGCTCGGCTGAGCAGTGGCCGGGTAGTCGCCTGGGGCGACCCGAATAATGGCGGGAACCTTACCGATGAAGTGCTTGGCAGATCGGACATCGTCCAGGTCATCGGCAACCACATGGCGTTCGCCGCACTGTGCCGCGACGGCAGCGTCGTCACCTGGGGCGCACGGTCAAGCGGCGGCGACAGCTCCCTCGTTGCTGGTCAACTGATCGATGTGCGCGCCATCTATTCCGCCCTCAACAGTTTTGCCGCAGTGACTGGGGACGGCCGGGTCGTGACCTGGGGCTTACAGAGCGGTGCCGGCAACAGCGACGAAGCCCAGCCCGAACTCACCGGCAAAGTCACCACCGGCCGCCTTCTTTCGACCCGCGAGGCCAGAGCCGTGGCCCGGAACCGGAGGCTGGACGGTTGAAGTGCCTGGAGCCGGCGGGTCGGTGTGTCGCCCCGTCGGCCCCACCCTGCTGCGAAATCTGTCGCATCCCGCCACGAAAATTCACCTATCTCCGACTTTCTTGTAGGCAATTTCCCAAGCATACTCCCCGCCCCCGCCTGGTGGTTGCGTACCTCGGAAACGCTGCCTAATCTCCGCCGGTCGTTGCCAAATCAACGACCGGATTAGCAGTCCGAACTACGAGTTCCCATCAGCAACCTGTCATGGCGGCTGTGCGTGGGGCACTTTCGAGTGCGCCGGGATTCTCGTAGCCCGGTCTGCTAACCCGCGTACAGTCGCCACCCATTCGTTTAGCAGCGATAGGTGGCCGATCCGCTTCCACTACGAGAGATCCGCCATGAAAAAACTTGTCCCCGATCCGCCCCCTATCCTCTGCATCAAACCCGGCCTCACCCATGACCAGGCCATCCGCCTCGCCGACGAGCACCTGAACAGCGCCCTCTGCGCCCTGAGCAAACTGCCCCTGCAATCCAGGCCCCGCGACCAGGCCTCGCTCGAAGGGGCGGAAATCGAGCTGCGCATCGGCCAGGCCCTGCTCAAGGTTGCCCAGGCCGAAACCACGGTCAGCGTGCCGGTCCTCTAGGTAACTGGACTGGCACTGTAGGAGCTGGCTTGCCTGCGATCGGCGGCGCAGCCGTCGTAAAACCGGTATCCACGGTGTGTCAGGTTCACTGTGGATTCAGGATTTACGACGGCTGCGCCGCCGATCGCAGGCAAGCCAGCTCCTACAACAACCATTGGCAGGCACGCCAATGCCTACAGCAGCCATTGGCAGGCACACCAACGCCTACAGCAGCCATTGGCAGGCAATGCCAACACCTACAACAACCATTGGCAAACAGGCATTCGTACAAATCGCCGCGCGGCATCTCCTTGAATCCCCTGCCCTTTCCCCGTCACACCCGCCCTACCTGTCATTTCTGCCAGTTGTGCGCCCCGCCTCACTGGCTCTTCAATCTGCTCAGCCCCTCGGCCCCCACAGGATTGGAGAACCCTCATGACCACCGATGAAAACACTCCCCTGAACCTCGACCCCGTCCTTATCCCCGGCATGATCATCCCGGTACAGACCGACGGTGCCGTCGGCGGGGTCAATTACAACCTGCTGCATGTCAACGAAGGTGGCCTGCTGGTCCAGGTCCAGCCCTACCTGAACATGGAGAGCGGCGACTGGGTCGAGGTGTTCTGGGGTGACCCCAGCGAGCCCGTAGCCGGCGAACTGGTCCTGCCGGAACATGTCGGCGAAAAGTTCGGCCTGTTCATCCCCTCCGACCGCATCGCCGAAGGCATCAGCGACGTCTGGGCCCGGGTCACCCGCTCCGGTGGCGGCAACGGCGGCGAATCGGTGCCCATCGGCATCCTCGTGCGCAGCGTGTTCCCCGGCGGCACCGACCCCGCCCCCGACCTACCCGGCCACCAGAACCTCCCTGCCCCGGAACCCGAACTGCCTCCCGGCGGCATCATCGACGAGGAAGCGGCCAAGAACGGCGTCAAGGTCACCATCAGCAGCTACCCCAACATGCGCGTCTTCGACCGCATCACCTTCAGCTGGGGCGGCGAGCTGCTGCAGCATGACGTGACCCAGGCCGAGGTCGACGCCGGTTCCCTGGAAATCCTGGTCACCGAAGAAACCATCCTCGCCGCCGGCGACAGCAACGAACTGGCGCTGGTCTACCGCGTGCGCGACGAAGTACACAACGTCTCCAGCGACTGGTCGCTGCGCACCATCATCCAGGTGGAAGTGGGCAAGGGCCTGTTCGACGCCCCGATCATCGAGAACCCCGACCCGACCGCCGATCCCTATGACGTGATCGACCTCGACGTGCTCGGCGACAACGACCTCCTCGTCGAGGTCCAGGCGCCCATCAACGGCCTGTTGCAGGTCGACGACGTGGTCGCGCTGACCTGGATCGGCACCACCGCCCAGGGCGAACCGGTGCCCGTCGAGCTGCCCGAACAGACAGTGGTCCGCATTCCGGTGACCCTGAAGTTCTATATCCCCAACGCCGACGTGATTCGCCTGGGCCGCGGACGCTGTGTCGCCTCCTATGCCGTGACCCGCGACGGCAGCTCGGCCGGTCCGTCCAAACGCACCTTCGCCACCTTCCTCGGCGAAGAACAGCGCCTGCCCAAGCCCATCGTCAGCGATGCCGTCGATGGCGTGCTCGACCCGGGCCTCGATGGCACCACGGTGGTGGTGCCTGGCGACGCGCTGGAAGCCGGCAACTATGTCCGGCTGGTCTGGCTCGGCACCCGCGCCAACGGCAGCCCGCTGCTGCATGAAGAGCAACGCCCGGTCAGCGGCAACGAGGCCGGCAAGCCGATGACTTTCAGCATCCCCGCCACGGCGATCGCACCGCTCGATGGCGGCACCCTCAGCGTCTACTACAGCGTGGAAAAAAGCCTGGACCTCAAGCTTGAGTCCGAGCGCGAACACTTGACTGTCGGCGAGGCCCGCGATCAGTTGCCGCCACCCTTCACCCGCCCCGCAGCGGAAGACGGCGTGCTCGACCCCGAGGACCTGCCGGCGTACCTGCAAATCGTCATCCCGCCCTGGCCAGGAATGCACGACGACCAGACCGTGCATGTCTTCTGGCGTGCCAGCGTTGGCCTGGATTACTACGATTTCATCCCGATCAGTGCACCGCTGGTGGGCCAGGAAGTGGTATTCCATCTGGACCGGACGCATGTCGAAGCCAACCTCGGCGCGGAGGTCGAGATCAGCTACCGGGTGGAGACTCCGGGCGAAGTGGACCAGGTGTCCGAGCCTGCCATTTTCATCATTGACACCCAGGAAGAGACCGACGAAGGGCCGTTGCGGATCATGGGTGCGCGTTTCAACCCCAATACCTGGCGCGGACCGACCATGCCACGGATTCTCAGCGCCCTGCATGACCAGAGCTTGACGCCGATGCGTGTGGCCTGGCGCTACGAAGACAGCGAGCGCTGGACCGTCGCCAGCGAATGGTTCGACGACAAGCCCGGGTTGAAGCTCTATGCACGAAGCAGCAGCGAGACCTGGGAGTGCCGGGCGCTGAACATCGTCGGCAACGGGGCCCATATCAATGGAGTTGACGAAGCAGCCTTCGTCGCCATGCGTGATGAAGTCATGGACGGTGCCGAGGTGGTGGTCGATATGGTTGCCTGGGGTGATCCGGACTATGGCGGCAAACTGGACCCCGCCCTGATCGCACTCGAGAACGTCGTGGAAATCTCCTCAAGCGGCTATGCCTTCGCAGCACGCCTGCGCACTGGCGACCTGGCCTGCTGGGGGAACCCAGATTTTGGGGGCATGCCAGCCATGAACCATGGCGATTTCGTCCAGGTCAGAGGCAGCCTGTGGGGGTTCACAGCACGCAAACGCAACGGCGATTTGCTCGCCTGGGGCAAATCACCAATCGTCCCCGTGCCAGAGGAAGCACTGCAGCATAAAGACTATGTCGACCTGCAGAGCACACCCCATGCGATAGCAGCACTGCGCCAGAGTGGTCATGTGGTCGCCTGGGGTGATCCGAACAACGGCGGACAACTGCGCCAGGGACAGGAACGGTTCGACGACATCGTTCAGGTGATGGGCAACCTGGGCGCCTTTGCTGCGCTGCGCGACCTTGGCGATGGAGGAAGTGTCATCGGCTGGGGAAACGGCCTCTACGGTGGCCTGGTGCCAGAGGAAATCGCCCGGCTCACCAATGTCCGACGGCTCGCCGCGACTACCGGCGCTACCTTTTGCATCCTTCTCGAAAGCGGGGAAATGAAGGCCTGGCCGCCTAACCAGGTCGGCGGCGATATACCCGAAGACATCGCCCGGCTGACCAATGCAGTGGAGGTCAGCTCTACTTCACTGGCCTTCTGTGCACGGCTGAGAACCGGTCAGGTAGTAGCGTGGGGACACGAACCCACGGGCGGGAAGTTGAGCACTGAAGCGGCAGGCAAATCGAACATCGTTCAGGTCACAGGCAATTTTGGTGCCTTTGCCGCCCTGTGCAGCGATGGCACGGTAGTCACCTGGGGGCGGGACGATTGCGGTGGTAACAGCTCCGCTGTCTCGGACAGGCTGACGGATGTGCGGGCCATCTATGCCAACGCCTGTGCCTTCGCCGCGCTGACCGCGGATGGCCGCGTGGTGACCTGGGGTACGCCTGGCGGTGGCGGCAACAGCAGTCCTGTACAACCGGAACTCACCGGCCACGTCACCGCCCGGCGCCTGCTCTCCCCCGGTGAAACCGAAGCGCTGGCGGCCAGTGCGCGGGCGCTTCGTCGCCGTCGTCGGTAGGCGCTGGCTTGGCTGCGATCGGCATGGGGATCTACACATCTCTGAAAACCTGGCGGAAACCGCATCAAGGCCGCCAGGTGCCTGTCTTGAGTGTTGTAGCGCCTGTGAGATCGAGCGCCGCCCGCGCGGCGCATCGCGAGCGCGCTCGCTCCTACATTTTTTGCAACGTGCCATGGCCTGTGAGAGCGGAGTTGCCAGCCTTTGTTGCCTGGCGATTCATCGCGGGGAGGCTGTTGGGGTCGACGCGATACCGCGTCGTACACACAAGGCGGTCAACCATGGCGTGACAGACATAGGCACGTTGCAACAAATGTAGGAGCGAGCGAGCTCGCGATGCGCCGCGCGGGCGGCGCTCGATCTGGAGGGCGCTGCAAGGCTCAAGACAGGCACCTGGCGGCCTTGATGCGGTTCCCGTCAGGTTTTCAGAGATATGTAGATACCCATGCCGATCGCAGGCAAGCCAGCTCCTACAACAACCATTGGCAAACAGGCATTCGCACAAATCGCCTCGCGGCATGTCCTTGAATCCCCAGCCCTTTCCCCGTCACGCCCGCCCTACCTGTCATTTCTGCCAGTTGTGCGCTCCACCGCTCTGGCTCTTCAATCTGCTCAGCCCCCTCGGCTTCGACAGGATTGGAGAAGCTCATGACCACCGATGAAAACGCACCCCTGAACCTCGACCCCATCCTTATCCCCGGCCTGATCGTCCCGGTACAGACCGAGGGCGCCGACGGCGGAGTCAATTACCACCTGCTGCACGTCAACGAAGGCGGCCTGCTGGTGGAGGTCCAGGCGTACCTGAACATGCAGGCGAACGACTGGATCGAGGTGTTCTGGGGCGACGAGTCCTCCCCCGTAGCCGGCGGCCTGGTCCTGCCGGAACATGTCGGCAACAGGTTCGGCCTGCTCATCCTCCCCGACCGCATCGCCGAAGGCATCAGCGACGTCTGGGCCCGGGTCACCCGTTCCGGCGGCGGCAACGGCGGCGAATCCCCGCCCCTGGCGGTGCTGGTGCGCAGCGTATTCCCCGGCGGTACCGATCCCGAACCCGATTTGCCCGGCCACCAGAATCTGCCCGCCCCCGAGCCGGAACTGCCACCCGGCGGCATCATCGACGAGGAGGCTGCAAAGAACGGCATCAAGGTCACCATTGCCCGCTACCCCAACATGCGCGAGTTCGACCGCATCACCTTCAGTTGGGGCGGCGAACTGCTGCAGCATGACGTGACTCAGGCCGAGGTGGACGCAGGCTCGCTGGAAATCCTGGTCACCGAGGACACCATCCTCGCCGCCGGCGACAGCGACAACCTGGTGCTGGTCTACCGCGTGCGCGACGAAGTGCACAACGTCTCCAGCGACTGGTCGTTGCGCACGGTCATCGAGGTGGAAGTCGGTCAGGGCCTGTTCAACGCACCGATGATCGAAAACCCCGATCCGGACGCCGATCCCTACGACGTCATCGACCTCGACCTGCTCGGCGACGACGACCTGATCGTCAGCGTCTACGCCGATCCCGACGGCAAGTTGCAGATCGACGACGTGGTCAGGCTGACCTGGGTCGGCACCACCGCCCAGGGCGAAACCATCACCGTCGAGCCGCCGGAAAAGACCGTGACGCGGATTCCCATCAACCTGGAATTCCCCATCCCCAATGCCGATGTACGCGCCCTCGGCCGTGGCCGCGCGGTGGCCTCCCACCGGGTGACCCGTGACGGCAGCGATGCCGGGGCCTCGAAACGCACCTTCGCCACCTTCCTCGGTGAAGAACAGCGCCTGCCCAAGCCGACGGTGCCCGATGCCGTGAATGGCGTGCTCGATCCGACCCTCGACGAAACCACGGCGATCGTTCCCGGTGACGCCCTGGAAGCCGGCGACACGGTGATCCTCACCTGGTTCGGCATCCGCGCCAACGGCACACCGCTGGTGGAGAGCATTCGCCGCCCGATCAGCGGCGGTGGCGCCGGCAAGCCGCTGAGCATCACCATCGACGGCGCCAGCCTCATCGCCCCGCTGGATGGCGGCACCCTCAGTGTCTACTACCGGTTGATCAAGGCCTCGGGGATCGAACTGGATTCCGACCGCGAACAGCTAGACGTCGGAGAAGCCCGCGCCGAGCTGCCAGCCCCCTTTACCCGCCCGGCGGCCGAGGACGGCATACTCGATCCCGAGACCCTGCCGGGCCAGCTGGAAATCGTCATCCCGCCCTGGCCGGGCATGGCCGGCGGGCAGACCCTGTACGTGATCTGGAACGCCAGCAGCGGCCCGCACTTCGACGATTTCATCCCGATCAGCCCGCCCATGGTGGGACAGGAGGTGGTGTTCGTCCTGGACCGTGCCCATGTCGAGGCCAACCTGGGCGCGGACATCGTGCTGTCGTACCAGGTCGAACGGCCGGGCGAACCGACCCAGGTATCCGAAGCCGCCCGCTTCGGCATCGGCAGGCAAGAGCAGATCGAGAGCGGACCGGTGCGGATCATGGGGGCACGCTGGAATGTCGGTACCTGGACCGGAGCTGGAAAACCGCGAATGATCAGTGCCCTGCATGACGACACGCTCCAGCCCATGCTGGTCGGCTGGCGTTACGAGGACAGCGAGGACTGGACAGCGGCGACCACCTGGCTCGATGAAAAGCCCTGGTTGAAACTCTACGTGCGCAGCACCAGCGAAACCTGGGAATGCCGCCCGGCCAACATCGTCGGTAACGGTATCCAACTCAATGACCTGGGCAAATCGGCGTTCGTGGCGATGCGCGACGAGGTCATGGGTGAACAGGGGATCGAAGTCGACATGGTCGCCTGGGGTGTGGACGACTACGGCGGCAAACTGACGCCCGCCCTGCAGGCGGTCGACAATGTCGCCGAGATCGCTGCCGGCAGCGGCGCCTTTGCCGCCCGCCTGCGTGACGGCAATATCGTCTGCTGGAAACTGGAGGGATATGGCGGCACACCAGGGACGGTCTACGGCGACTATGTCCAGCTCAGGAGTGCGGGTAGCGGGTTCGCCGGGCTCAAGGCGGACGGCGAGATCTTCAGCTGGGGCCCCACCGGTACACCGGTTCCGGACCGGGTTCTGGCACACCGTGACTACATCGAGATATGCGCAGGTGGCGGCGGTTTCGTCGCTCGTCGCAAGAGCGGGCATGCGGTGGCCTGGGGTACTGACCATGGCGGCGGACAGATGCTGCCCGGACAGGATCAGTTCGATGACATCGTTCGCGTCGTCGGCAATGGCGGGGCGTTCGCCGCACTGCGCGACAACGGCAGTTCCAGAAGCGTGATTGCCTGGGGCACCCCGGCCACCGGTGGCATGCTCCCCGAAGACATCGCCCGGCTGACCAACGTCAAGGACATCGCAGTGGCGAACAACGAGTTCTGCGTCCTTCTGGACACCGGGGAACTCAAGGTGTGGCCCGACACATCTCCCGCGAACAACCCGCCACATCTGCAGGGCATCGTGGAGATCTCCGGCAGCCATCACGCCTTCTGTGCCCGACTGGATACCGGGCGCATCGTTGCCTGGGGCAGTGGTCTGCACGGCGGCAGCATGACCAACGAAGCCAAAGAAGCGACGAATGTGGTCCAGGTGACCGGGAACCTGATGGCGTTCGCCGCCTTGCGCAGCGATGGCACGGTGGTCGCCTGGGGTAACAGCAACTGCGGCGGCAGCACCGCCAGTGTCGCTGGCCAGTTGGTCAATGTCCGCGCGATCTATGGCAACCTCAGCGGCTTCACCGCGCTGACCCGCGATGGCCGGGTCGTGACCTGGGGCGTGGCGGGAGGCGGTGGCAACAGCGACCACGTCCGACACGAGCTCACCAACAAGGTCACCCACAGTCGCCTGTTGCCGATGGCCGAGGCTGAAGCCGTGCTTCATCGAGGTACACCGGGGAAATGAAGCGCCGCGCTTGTGGGTAGAGGCGCGAGCTTGCTCGATCCTCTACCCACAAGCCCTCACCCCGCGCGCAAATACCGCACCAAGCGCCCGAGCATTTCATCGCACCCGTGCAACTGCTCCAGGCTGACGAACTCGTCCGGCTTGTGCCCCTGGTCCATGCTCCCCGGCCCGCAGACCACGGTGGCAATCCCCGCCTGGTCGAACAGGCCGCCCTCGGTACCGAAGGCCACGGTGCCGAAGTCATCCGAACCGCTGAGCAGCGCCAACAGCCGCGCCGCCTCGCTGTCGGCCGGTGTGGCCAGGCCCGGATAGGCACTCAGCGGGCGCAGGCTGATGCCGGTGTCGGCCTGCACCGCTTGCATCTTCGGCTGCAACTCGGTCTCGGCGAAATGTCCCAGTTCGTCGGCCACGGCCTGCGCATCGAAGCCCGGCAAGGCGCGCACTTCGAAGTCGAACGCGCACTCCGCCGGCACGATGTTCAAGGCCCGCCCGCCCTGGATCACCCCGGTCTGCACCGTGGAGTACGGCGGATCGAAACGCGCGTCGTGCAGTGCCGGCGCGGCCAGGCGCGCGCCGATCTCGCCAAGCTTGCCGATCAGCCGCGCGGCATATTCGATGGCATTCACGCCATAGGGCGCATAGGCCGAATGGCAGGCCGCGCCGTGTACCTGGCAACGCATGGCCAGCTTGCCCTTGTGCCCGAGCACTGGCTTGAGTTCGGTGGGTTCGCCGATCAGGCACAGGGTCGGTTTGTGCGCGCGCTGCTCCAGCGCGGCGAGCATCGAGCGCACGCCGAGGCAGCCCACCTCCTCGTCATAGGAGAACGCCAGGTGCACGGGAATCCGCAGCGGTTCGGCGAGAAACGCCGGCACCGCGGCCAGCACCGAGGCGATGAAACCCTTCATGTCGGCGGCGCCACGGCCATACAGGCGGCCGTCCTTCTCGCTCATGACGAAGGGCTCGACGGTCCAGGCCTGGCCGTCCACCGGCACCACGTCGGTATGCCCGGACAGCACCACGCCGCCGCGATCCCGCGGGCCGAGGGTGGCGAACAGATTGGCCTTGGTGCCTTCCGCGTTGTGGAACAGCTCGCTGTCGATGCCGAATCCCGCCAGGTAGTCGCGGATGAAGCCGATCAGTTCCAGGTTGGACTCGCGACTGACCGTGGGAAAGGCGATCAGCCGTTCCAGCAGGTCGCGACTGCTCATCTCACTCATCGCCCGGCACCCCGTAGCTCGGCGCCGTGGTGGGGTCGAGGGCGCGGGTCACGTAGTCCTGCATCTGCGGCCGATAGGCCTGCCACAGGGCATCGAGCTGAGCGATCGGATCGGCGTCGGCCCAGTCGACCCGCAGGTCCACCAGCGGCCAGGTCAGTTCGCCGGCCACCTTGAGCGCCGCCGAATGCACCGGCCCGGCTTCGCCACCGGCGGCCATGGCCGCGTGCATGGCCGCCAGCAGGCGGTCGGCGAGGTGCCCGTGGGCCTGCTCGAAGGCCTCGACCATGGCCTCGATCACCTGCACCCCGGACAACAGGTTGCCCGCCGCCGCGCATTGCTCGCCGGCCACCGCGTTGTGCACGCCGAGGGCTTCCTGGCCGGTGAACAGGGCCACCGTGCCGTGGCTGTCGATCACCGTGACCTGGCGATATTCGCTCCAGCCATTGGCGCCGAGCACCCGGCTCAGGGCCTCCCGCGGCGGGATCTGCTCGCGCTCCAGCAGGTCGAGGATCTGCGGGCCGAGGGCCGGCAGGGTGATGTTCTGCGTCGAGACCGCGCCGACCCCGGCGCGTACCCACGGGCAGCGCGCGCCGACGGCGATGCTGGACGAACTGATGGCGATACCGACCTGGCCGGTTTCCGGGCAGCGCCCGATGATGGAAAACGTCATGTACTGCTCCCTGAAAACAGTCGAGAAAAAGGAATGTTCAGCCGCGCAACTGGAACCAGGTGGTCTTCAGCTGGGTGTACTTGTCGAACGAATGCAGCGACAGGTCGCGGCCGAACCCGGACTGCTTGCCGCCACCGAACGGAATGGCCACGTCCAGCGCATCCACGGTGTTCACCGACACCGTGCCGGCCTTCAGCGCCCGGGCCACGCGGTGGGCGCGGTTGAGGTCATCGCTCCAGACCGAG
Organism: Pseudomonas japonica; assembly: GCF_900188455.1. Lineage (GTDB taxonomy): Bacteria > Pseudomonadota > Gammaproteobacteria > Pseudomonadales > Pseudomonadaceae > Aquipseudomonas > Aquipseudomonas japonica. The sequence goes on from NZ_FZOL01000011.1 coordinate 151,301, forward strand.
GCGGCAAGGCCGTAGACGCTGTCGTTGGCCAGCTGGATGGCCTGCTCTTCGCTGTCGAAGGCACTCACCGCCAGCACCGGGCCGAAGACTTCGTCCCGGGCCAGGCGCATGTCGTTGTCGACGCCGGCGAAAATGGTCGGTTCGATGAAGTTGCTGGAGCCGTTGAAGGTCAGCTGGTGTCCGCCGCACAGCAGGCGTCCGCCCTCCTCCCGGGCCTGCTCGATGGCCCTGACGATGCGCGCGGTCTGCTCGCCGTCGACGATGGCCCCGGCACGGCTGGCCGGGTCCAGCGGATCGCCGGGCAGCCAATTGCGCGCCTTGGCCAGCAGGCGTTCGATGAACTCGTCGTGGATCGAACGCTGCACGTACAGCCGCGAGTTGGCCGAGCACACCTCGCCCTGGTTGAAGAAGATGCCGAAGGCGGCCTTCTCGGCGGCCAGGTCGAGGTCCTGGCAGTCGTCGAAGATCAGGTTCGGGCTCTTGCCGCCGCATTCCAGCCAGACCTGCTTGAGGTTGGACTGCGCCGAATAGCCCATGAAGTACTTGCCGACCTGGGTCGAGCCGGTGAACACCAGGCAGTCTACGTCCGGGTGCAGGCCGAGGGCGCGACCGGCGCTTTCGCCGAGGCCCGGGACCACGTTGAGCACGCCTTCCGGCAAGCCGGCTTCGAGGGCCAGCTGGCCCAGGCGCAGGGCCGAGAACGGCGATTGCTCGGCGGGCTTGAGCACCACGCTGTTGCCGGCGGCCAGGGCCGGGGCGAGTTTCCACGCGGCCATGTCCAGGGGGAAGTTCCACGGCACCACCGCGGCGACCACGCCGAGGGCTTCGCGGGTGATGGTGGCCAGGGCGTTGTGCGCGGTGGGCGCGACCTGGTCGTAGAGCTTGTCGAGGGCCTCGCCGTACCAGGCGAAGACCTGGGCCGAGCCGGGCACGTCGATGTTGAACGCATCCATCACCGGCTTGCCCATGTTCAGCGAATCGAGCAGGGCCAGTTCCTCGCGGTGGCGCATGATCAGCTCGGCCAGGCGCAGCAGGACCTTCTTGCGCTCGCCCGGCGCCATGCGCGCCCAGGGGCCGTGCTCGAAGGCCTGGCGGGCGCTGGCCACGGCCAGGTCCACTTCCGCCTCGCCGCAGGCGGCAACCCGGGCCAGCAACTGGTTGGTGGCGGGGTTGATGGCGTCGAAGGTGGCGCCGGACTGCGCGGCGATCTGCCGGCCGCCGATCAGCGCCTTGTCGATGAATGCCTGTTGCGCAGCCTGTCGCTGCCAGTAGCCGAGGTCTTGCACATGCTCTCCCTGAGGACCGTCATGCGGCCCGTTTGTTGTTGCTGTTCGGGCAGATGGTGCGGGACATGGGGCGGCGGGAAAACGATGAAATATGTGGTTGGGACATAGGAAAAAAGTGGCCAGCCTGATGGCGAACATCCCGCTGTGGGCGCTGACTTGCCCGCGAAATACTCGTGGGAACGTGGTTTACCCGCGAATGACTCGTAGGAGCGTGGCTTGCCCGCGAAAGGACTGCGTAGCGGTCCCATTACGGTATTGCACGGAAGCGGGACCGCTGCGCAGTCCTTTCGCGGGCAAGCCACGCTCCTACAAGTCCGTTCGCGGACAAGCCACAAGCAGAGCGCCGCCTGACCCCTTCGCCTTTTTATCGGCAATCCCCAGCTAATTACTATTTTCGCGAAATCCCCCACATCCCTAGTCTGGCTCCAGGCAACGGCGGTTCGACGACCGCCCTGAACAAGAACGCCTACAAGACAGGGCATGCACATGACACTCAACACTCTCGAAATCGATACCCTCGTGGTCGGCGCCGGTCAGGCCGGTGTGGCCATGAGCGAACACCTGAGCAAGCTCGGCGTGCCGCACCTGGTGCTGGAGCGCAACCGCATCGCCGAAGCCTGGCGCAGCGGCCGCTGGGATTCCCTGGTGGCCAACGGCCCGGTCTGGCACGACCGCTTCCCCGGCCTGGAATTCGACCTCGACGCCGACGCCTTCGCCGGCAAGGACCAGGTCGCCGACTACTTCGAAAACTACGTGAAGAAGTACAACCTGCCGATCCGCACCGGTGTCGAGGTGAAGAAGGTGGTGCGCAACGCCGACCGTCCCGGTTTCACCATCGAAACCAGCGAGGGCACCATCCGCGCCAACCGCGTGGTGGCCGCCACCGGTCCGTTCCAGCGCCCGGTGATCCCGGCCATCGCGCCGCGGGACGACAAGCTGCACCAGATCCACTCCGCCGCCTACTACAACCCGCAGCAACTGCCGCAAGGCGCGGTGCTGGTGGTCGGTGCCGGCTCCTCGGGGGTGCAGATCGCCGACGAGCTGATGCGCGCCGGACGCAAGGTCTACCTCTCGGTGGGCGCCCACGACCGTCCGCCGCGCAGCTACCGCAACCGTGATTTCTGCTGGTGGCTGGGGGTGCTCGGCGAGTGGGACGCGGAAATCGCCAAGCCCGGTCGCGAGCACGTGACCATCGCCGTCAGCGGCGCCCGCGGCGGCCATACCGTGGACTTCCGCGCCCTCGCCCACCAGGGCATGACCCTGGTCGGCCTGACCGAGTCGTTCCATGACGGCGTGGTGCGTTTCCAGGACAACCTGGCGCAGAACATCTGTCGCGGCGACGAAAACTACCTGGCCCTGCTCGACGCCGCCGACGCCTACGTCGCCCGCAACGGCCTCGACCTGCCGGAAGAGCCGCAGGCCCGCGAGCGCCTGGCCGACCCGGAGTGCATCACCCGGCCGATCCTCGAACTGGACCTGGCCCAGGCCGGCATCACCTCGGTGATCTGGGCCACCGGCTACGGCCTGGACTTCAGCTGGCTGGCGGTGGACGCCTTCGATGCCAACGGCAAGCCGAAGCACCAGCGCGGCGTGTCCAGCGAGCCGGGGGTGTACTTCGTCGGCCTGCCATGGCTGTCGCGCCGGGGCTCATCGTTCATCTGGGGCGTGTGGCACGACGCCAAGCATGTCGCCGGGCATATCGCCACCCAGCGCACCTACCTGGCCTACCGCGACAAGGACCAGCGCCAGGGCGCCGCCCACCACCAATCGTCTGAAAAAGCCAGTCTCATGGGAGTCAACTGATGGCAACGCATACCCGCATCCGCATGTTCAACACCAAGGTCACCTACCCCAACCAGACCCTGGACAACGACCTCTGCCAGGCCGTGCGCGCCGGCAACACCGTCTACGTGCGTGGCCAGGTGGGCACCGATTTCGAGGGCAACCTGGTGGGCCTGGGCGACCCTCGGGCGCAGGCCGAACAGGCGATGAAGAACGTCAAGCAACTGCTGGAAGAGGCAGGTTCGGACCTCTCGCACATCGTCAAGACCACCACCTACATCACCGACCCGCGCTTCCGTGAGCCGGTGTATCGGGAAGTGGGCAAATGGCTGAAGGGCGTGTTCCCGATCTCCACCGGGCTGGTGGTGGCCGGGCTGGCGCAGGCGGAGTGGTTGATGGAGATCGATGTGATCGCGGTGGTGCCGGAGCAGGAGTAAGTCACATTTTCGGGGCTGCTTTGCAGCCCTTCGCGAGCGAGCTCGCTCCCACAGAATCACCCTTACCTTGTGGGAGCGAGCTCGCTCGCGAAGGGCCGCGAAGCGGCCCTATCCCCGGATCCACTCCTGCGACGTTCTCTGGCCTCATCCCCTTTGGCCTCCTCGCTTTTCCGCAAATTGGCTATTCGGCCCACCACCCGCCGCGTTTAAGGTGTTCTCCATTCCCAACGCATCACCCACGGAGCCACCGCAATGAGCAATCGAATCGAATGGGCCAAGCACGCACCGGACGCCTACAAGGCGATGATCGGCCTGGAGCAGGCCCTGGCCCGGTCGGGGCTGGAGAATTCGCTGCTGGAACTGATCCGCCTGCGCGCCTCGCAGATCAATGGCTGTGCCTATTGCGTGAACATGCACGCCAATGACGCGCGCAAGGCCGGCGAGACCGAAGCACGCCTGCAGACCCTCAGCGTCTGGGCCGATACCGACTATTTCACCCCACGGGAAAAAGCCGCGCTGGCCTGGGTCGAAAGCCTCACCCGTCTGCCGGAAAAACACGCGCCGCAGCATCAGTACGACGCGCTGCTGGAGCATTTCTCGGCCAGCGAAGTAGTCAACCTGACCCTGGCCATCGCCACCATCAACGCCTGGAACCGCTTCGGCGTCGGCTTCGCGATGATTCCCGCCTAGTGCCCCACCGCGGCGAGGCGCTGGCGGTAGCTGCCCGGGCTTTCGCCGGTCCACTTCTTGAACGCCCGGTGAAACGCGCTGGGCTCCTGGAAGCCGGTCTGCGCGGCGATCTCGGCGACGCTGAGGTCGCTGTCGCGCAGGCATTCGAAGGCCATGGCCCGGCGCACTTCGTCCTTGATCTGCTGGAACGAGCAGCCTTCGCGCTCCAGTTGCCGGCGGAAGCTGCTGGCACTCAACCCCACTTCTCCCGCCAGGCTCAGCAGGGTCGGCCACTGGTCGTACTCGCGCTGGCGCAGGTGCCGCCAGACCCGCGCCGCCAGGCCATTCTGGTTGCGCCAGCGCACCACCAGCCCCTGGGGCGCGGTGCGCAGAAAGGTCTTCAGCGCGCCGAGGTCCTGCACCACCGGCAGCTTCAGGTAGTCGGCGGCGAACTCCAGTTCGGTGCGCCCGCTGCCCAGTTGCAGGTTCGGCCCCCAGAGCAGGGCATCGTCTTCCAGGCGCACCCGCGCATCGGTCAGTTCGGTGCGGTCGATGGCGATGCGCCGCCCGCCCAGCCAGCACAGCAGGCTGATCACCAGGACCAGCAGGGTTTCCTCGGCGTAGACCCGGCGCAACGGGTCGTCGATGCGCGACCGCAGGCTGATCACCGCGCGCTGGCCGCGCAGGCTGAGGGTCCCCTCGACATCCCGCAGGAACAGGCTGAAATACCCCAGGCACTGCTGCAGGGCTTTTTCCAGCGTCGGCTCCTGGATCAGCCCGCGGCAGATCAGGGCGAAGCTGCCCAGGGGCATGCCATGGCTGTCGAGGTTGAAGAATTCGTCGTCGAGGCTTTCGATGAGCACCAGCCACAACCGCGCGAACGCCGTCGCCGGCACGCGCGCGCTGCTGTCGTCGAGCACCGCGGGATCGATGCCGGCCTGGCTCAGCGCAGCCGCCGCCCGCGCCGGCTGCTCGCGCAGGGCGTAGAGCATGATGTGGACGAAATACACCGCGACCGAATCGTTTTCCCGCATGACAATTCCGTAGACGTCGCCCATACATTGCAAAAAATGACAGGCTGGCTGGACAGTTAAGGCATAGGCCCGCGAACGCCGGTTGCCTAGACTCGACGGCATCCCGGACGTGACCGGGCGCCATTCTCGCAGAGCGGGGGGTGCCTGGCCACGCCTTCACCCATTGGAGTGGATCATGAACAGCAACGATATCTATGTAGTCAGCGCCGTGCGCTCGCCCATCGGCTCCTTCGGTGGTTCGCTCAAGGACCTGCCGCTTGCCGATCTCGCCACCCAGGTCACCCGCGCCGCGCTCGAACGCTCCGGTGTCGCGCCGGAAAAGATCGGCCATGTGGTCATGGGTACCGTGATCCCCACCGAGGCCCGTGACGCCTACCTGGGCCGGGTCGCGGCGATGAACGCCGGGATTCCCAAGGAAACCCCCGCCTTCAACGTCAACCGCCTGTGCGGTTCCGGCCTGCAGGCCATCGTGTCCGCGGCGCAGACCCTGCAAGTGGGCGACGCCGAAGCAGTGCTCGCCGCCGGCGCCGAATCCATGAGCCGCGGCCCGTACCTGCTGACCCAGGCCCGCTGGGGCGCGCGCATGGGCGACATGAAGAGCATCGACTACATGCTCGGCATCCTGCACGACCCCTTCGAAAGCTTCCACATGGGCATCACCGCGGAAAACGTCGCGGCCAAGCACGGCATCACCCGCGAGATGCAGGACGAAGTGGCGATCACCAGCCAGCAACGCGCTGCCCGCGCCATCGCCGAGGGCCGTTTCGACAGCCAGATCGTCGCCATCGAAGTGCCTGGGCGCAAAGGTCCGGTGCAGTTCAAGGTCGACGAGCATGTGCGCGGTGAAGTCAGCGCCGAGCAACTGGCCGGCATGAAGACCGCCTTCAAGAAAGACGGCAGCGTCACCGCCGGCAACGCCAGCGGCCTCAACGACGGTGCATCGGCACTGGTCCTGGCCACCGGCGCGATGGTCGAGCGCGAAGGCCTGAAGCCCCTGGCGCGCCTGGTGGCTTACGCCCACGCCGGCGTCGAGCCGGAACTGATGGGCCTGGGCCCGGTTCCCGCGACCCAGAAAGTGCTGGCCAAGGCCGGCCTGACGGTCGCCGACCTCGATGTCATCGAATCCAACGAAGCCTTCGCCGCCCAGGCCTGCGCCGTGTCGAAACTGCTCGGTTTCGATCCGGAGAAGGTCAACCCCAACGGTTCCGGCATTTCCCTCGGCCACCCGGTCGGCGCCACCGGCGCCATGATCGCCACCAAGGCCATCCATGAACTGCAGCGCATCCAGGGCCGCTATGCCCTGGCGACGATGTGCATCGGTGGCGGCCAGGGTATCGCCGTCCTGTTCGAACGCGCTTGAAGGAAGACAACCACATGAGCATTACCACTATCGCTGTGATCGGCGCCGGGACCATGGGCAACGGGATTGCCCAGGTCTGTGCCGTCGCTGGCTACCACGTGACCCTGGTCGACGTTTCCGACGCCGCGCTTGAGCGTGGCGTGGCCACCCTGCGCAAGAACCTGGAGCGCCAGGTCAGCAAGCAGACCCTGCAGGCCGACCAGGCCGCGGCCGCGGTCGGACGCATCCGTACCAGCACCGACTACGCGCTGCTGCAGGACGCCCAACTGGTGATCGAGGCGGCCACCGAGAACCTTGAGCTGAAGAAGCGCATTCTTCAGCAAGTGGCGGCCAACGTCAGCGAAACCTGCGTGATCGCCACCAACACCTCGTCGCTGTCGGTGACCCAGCTGGGCGCCGCCATCAGCCACCCGGAACGCTTCGTCGGCGTGCACTTCTTCAACCCGGTGCCGATGATGGCCCTGGTCGAAGTGATCCGCGGCCTGCAGACCAGCGACGCGACCTATGCCGCGGCCATGGCCCTGACCGGCCAGGTCGGCAAGACCGCGATCACCGCCGGCAACCGTCCAGGCTTCGTGGTCAACCGTATCCTCGTGCCGATGCTCAACGAGGCGATCTTCGTGCTCCAGGAAGGTCTGGCCAGCGCCGAGGACATCGACACCGGCATGCGCCTGGGCTGCAACCAGCCGATCGGCCCGCTGGCCCTGGCCGACCTGATCGGCCTGGACACCCTGCTGGCGATCGTCGAGGCCTTCCACGAAGGCTTCAACGACAGCAAATACCGCCCCGCGCCGCTGCTCAAGGAGATGGTCGCGGCCGGCTACCTGGGTCGCAAGAGCGGCCGTGGTTTCCACGTCTACGAGTAATACGCCATGCCCAAGACCTGTGCCGATCGCTGCGCCGACTATGAAGAACGGCGCGAGAAGGCCCTCGAACTGTTCGCGCTCAAGGGCTTCGGCCAGGTCAGCATGCGCGAGCTGGCGGCCCATGTGGGACTCACCGCCGGCTCGCTCTACCACCATTTTCCGAGCAAGCAGCACCTGTTGTTCGATCTCATCGAAGAACTCCACGAGGAGCTGCTTGCCACCCTGCAACCGGTCGCCCGCGGCAAGCCCGGCACGGTACACCTGTCGGCGGTGATCCGCGCGCACTGGGAGCTGCACGCCGAACGGCCATTGCAGTTCCGCCTGGCCGAACGCGACCTGTGCTGCCTGACCGACGAGCAGCAGGCGCAGATCGCCGCGATGCGCCGGGAATACGAGCATCGCCTGCTGCAGTTGATCGCCCCGGCGACGCGCCTGAGCGGCGCCGCCCTGGAAACCGCCACCCAGGTGGTGGCGAGCATGCTCAACAGCCTGCCCGGCTGGCTGCAGAACTCCGCGGCGAGCCAGGCCCAGCGCCTGGCCCTGATGGAGAGCATGCTGCTCGGCGCGATCGAGCGGACGCTGCCGGAGTGCGTCAGCTCGGCGGCGTGACCGCACAGTCCATTTCTCTACCGCTCGTAGGAAAATTTACTTTCCTCTATTGCCCATCTCCAAGTCATCGTCTAGACCTTGAACACCCCTTTGCCAATGATGGCCTATTGATTTCGCCCGCGGTGTCGCCGCTGGCACTTCAATCCGGAGAATGGACTTGAACCGCATCGACATCCTCATCGTCGTGGACGTGACCGGCGCGCTCGCCGCCGGCACGCTCCAGGGCAGCGTCTATCTGGTGGACAGCAACAAGTACCTGGGCTCCTGGCAGGAAGGCCAGAGCACGCTCAATACCGTGTGCCAGGACGGCCAGACACTGACCTGGTCGGTGACCCCGGTGGACCCGGGGGATGCCGTGGCCATCGCCGGCTTCTCCGGGACCATGGTCGCCAACCACATCTGCGTCCCCAGTCAGGACCCCTTTCTCGGCAACACCGTGTGGAACGGCCTGGTGCAGACCCAGGGCGCCTACGCCAGCTACCCCTATTCCGTCAGCCTGTCCATGGACGGCACCACCCTGAGCTTCTCCAGCGCACTGAAGGTGGTGTGACGAAACCGGTTTCACTCACGCAGGAAGCACCACGATGGCAAATCAAATCTATGTACTGGTAGTGGTCGACGTCGAAGGCGCACTGGCCAGCGGCGACCTGGGCTCGAACGTCTACCTGGTGGACACCAACAAGCACTTCGGCTCTTCCAGCGAAGGTCAGGAAGAGCTGATCACCAACTGTACCGACGGGCAGATCGTGATCTGGTCGGTCAGCCCGATCAACCCCGGCGACGACGTCGAAATCACCGGCTTCAGCGGGCAGATCATCCAGCAGAAGATCTGCCAGCCGCAGCAGTCGACCCTGGTCAGCGGCGAAACCGTGTGGTCCGGCCGCGTCGAGTCCCAGGGCGCCACGGCGCAATACCAGTACAGCTGCACCCTGTCGTTCGACGGCAAGGCGATGACCTTCGACCCCTACCTCAACGTCACCGGCTGATCCGCCACGGAGGTATCACCATGCTCGCACCCGATGTCAACGACACCCAGGACCGACTCACCGACGCCTATTCGAACGTCGTCGGCCTGGACAGCTTCGCCGTGAGTTGCGAAAGCATCCGCATCGCCACCATCCCCGACGAACCGAGCTGGCTGCCGGCGGTGGCGGTGGAAGTGCAGCAACTGGACAGCGCCGCCGACGCCTGGCAACTGGACCGCGCCGATATCTGGGCACCGGTGCTGCTCGCCTTCGAGAACTACTACGCGATGTTCACCGGCGTCGCCGGGTTGTCGCCCAGCAGCAACAACGATGCCGCGTTCTGGATCAAGCTGCTTGGCGAAACCCTGCTGCCCCAGGTCAACCAGAGCCTGGCCGCGACCCAGGCCGCCGACGTGGCCCTGAAGCAGCGCATGGCGGCGTTCAGCGCGGTGCTGCCGGCGATGAACAAGTCCATCGAGCAGGGCTGGAACGCCCTCGGCGACGAAGAACAGCAGATGCTGCAACTGACCGAGCAACTGGGCGAGCTGGTGGATTCGGTCGAAGCCCTGGGCAGCAGCATGACCAGCCAGGACATCGCCACGGACAAGGGCATCGCCCAGTCCGCCGTGTCGCTGCTGTACGAGGTCGGTTCCGCCGGCGCCGAAGCCACCGTGCCGATCGCCGGCATGGCCATGGCGGTGCTGAGCATCGGGGAGAGCTTCTACAACCTGATCGCCGATGACAACCAACTGATCGCCACCATGAACCAGATCAACGCGATCAAGGCGCAGTTGTCCGACGAGGCGCTGGGCGTGGCCCTGACCAAGTCCACGCTGCAGACCCTGTACCGCGTCGAGGGTCAGTTCCTGGTCCTGCGCGATGCCCTGCCGGCGCTGGTCGACCTCTGGATCACCCAGCAGGCCAAGACCCAGGACGCCATCGACGCCCTGCAGGCCGGGGCCCAGCCCGACCAGTACCTCGACCTGCTGACCCTGCCCCAGGCCCTGGCCGCCTGGACCTCGATCAACAACTTCGTCACGCAGTTATCGAAGACCGACATCAGCGTCGGCGAGCCCGTGACGATCGACATCAGTTCGGCCACCGTTCGGCCAACCTTTGCGAACTTCATGCGCAATTGAAGGACCTCCCGCGTTTCCCCCCTACCAGAGGATATTCATGATGAATGTTGCCCTGACCGACCCGAGCAATACGACCCAGGCCCCCGACACCCTGAGCGGCAATACCAGCGTTTCCTACAACGCCGCGCAGTTGATCACCTTCGCCTGCCATGCCGTGGTCAACACCGTTTTCATCTCGCCGACGCCGCAGCCGAGCTGGTTCGACAGCCTCAATGCCGAACTGGGCGTGGCGCAGACCCTGTCCCAGCAATGGATCGACACCCTTGGCCCGCAGGTGACCAAGACCATTCCGCTGCAGGTGATCAATTTCGGCTCCGACTTCACCGCCGCGACCAATGCGATCCTGCAGATCGTCCAGCAGAACCCCACCGCCTCGGGGGCCGACAACCCCTACGTGATCGAGGTGCAGACGATCATCGAGCAGACCCTGCTGCCGCCGATCCAGGCGGTGATCGACCAGATGACCCAGACCACCACGGCGCTGACCACCTGGGGCGACCAGATGCAGGCCGCGCACAACAACCTGGTCAGCGGTGCCACCAATATCCAGAGCGCGGAAACCCAGCTGACCGCCGACATCAACCAGATGAACGCGGCCATCACCGCGCTGAATGCCGAGATCCAGCAGGAGAACAAAGCCATCGCCGCCTCGGCCGCGGGCATCGGCGTGGGTATCTTCGCCCTGGTGGTCGGCGTTGCCCTGGCCCCGGAAACCGGCGGTGCCAGCCTGCTGGTGGGCGGTGCCATCGGTGCCGCGGGGATCATCGGCGGCGGCGTGACCTGGGGTGTGATGCAGAGCAAGATCAACGACCAGTTCAACCAGATCGCCGCCGACCAGCAGGAACTGGATGACGACCAGCGCCAACTGGTTGCCCTGCAGGGCCTGCAGATGGCCTCCGATGGCGCGGTGGCGAGCCTCGAACTGGCGACCCAGAGCCTGTCGCGACTGCAAACCCAGTGGGCGACCTTCCAGGGCGAACTGCAGGGTGTGGTCACCCAGCTGCAGGCCGCCGACCAGCAACTCTCGACCATTACCGAAGGGGTCTTCACCCAGGCGGCGGTCACCGAGTGGGATCAAGCCATCGTCACCGCCAACAGCCTGGTCAACGCCCAGGTGCCGATCGAGTCGCAGACCCTGCCGATGTAACGAACGCGGGTTACCAATGGCCGTAGGAGCTGGCTTGCCTGCGATCGACGGCGTAGCCGTCGCAAACCCTGAATCCGCGGTGCTCCTGGCGCACCGTGGAGACTGATTTTACGACGGCTGCGCCGCCGATCGCAGGCAAGCCAGCTCCTACGGGTTCAGCACCAGTTCACTGCAACAGGAGTGCTCCGATGAGTTTCGATGCTACCCAGACCAACCAACAGATCAGCGACTCGGTCGGCAGCATGCTGCTGCTCAACTCGTCCTGCCAGGCATTGATCGAGGCGTCGATCGCGCCCTCGGACTCGCCCTGGTATCCGGTGCTCGACCAGGAACTGGGCCAGGCGGAAAACCTTGTGGTTGGCTGGCGCCAGAACGGCTTCCTGTATTTCCAGACCCAGATCCTGGCCCAGACCGCCGCCTGCGCCGAGGCCTTCCTTGCCGCGCAGCCGGCGCTGGACAAGGCCTTCGCCCAGTTGCAGGTGCAGTTCGACAGCACACTGCAGGCCAGTATCGTGGCCCAGCTCAATGCCCTGGAGGCACCGGTGCAGGCCATGATCGAGGCGATCGACCAGTACACCGACCGTCTCGGCACCTTCAACAGCCAACTGGCCGTGCCCTATGCCGCGATGAACCGCAGCATCGCCCAGATTCAGGCCCAGGAGGCCGATATCCAGGCACAGATCACCACCATCAATGCGCAGATCGCCCAGCTGCAACAGCAGGTGCAGAGCGACCGGCAAGCCATCGCCCAGGCCCAGGCGAAGAAAACCAGCGGGTTGGTGGAAACCATTTTCGGCGTGCTGCTCACGCCCTTCACCGGCGGTATCTCGCTGATCCTGGCCGGGATCGGCGTAGCCAGCATCGCCCAGGCCGAGGAACAGATTTCCAGCCTGCAGAACAGCATCGCCCAGTACCAGAGCACCATCGCCAGCGACCAACAGGACCTGTCCAGCGATCAGCAGCAGGTCGCCACGCTGAACGGCTTGAGCATGAGCCTGGCGCTGGTGATCGGCGATGTCACCGACATGACCAGCGCCCTCGATGCCCTGAATGTCAGCTGGCAGGTGCTGTCCGGCGAGCTGGGCAACGCCGCCAGCGACGTCGCCCAGGCCGAGAACGCGCAGCAGGCCCTGGTGGCCCAGGTGTGGTTCGACGCGGCGTGCAATAGCTGGCAGGCGATCGCCGGGTTCGTCGCCAACATGCAGGCCAACAACGCGCCGCAGCCGAACCTGGTCAGCATCGGTCAGTGATCAGGCCGACGGATGAGCGTGGATGACCCGCTGCCGGTCGGCCTGGGGTCGATTGATGAACAGGGCGTCGAGCAATGGGCTGTCGGAGTGCAGCGCGGCATTCCAGTTGGCCGAGAGGTGGATGTAGCGGCGCCGCAGCAGGGCCATTTCCACCTCCTCCAGGCCGTGCCCGGAGCGCTGGGCCAGCAGCTTGGCGGCGATCGTGCGCAACTCCTCGGGCAGCGCCAGGTCATCGCTGTCCGGCACGGGATCGAACGGCACCCCGGCCTCAAGCGCCAGCGCGTGCATCAGGCGCAGATAGACCAGCGACAGCTCGCCACGCACCCGGCGCTCACCGCGAATGCGCACGCGCACGCGCTTTTCCCGGTACAGATCGCGCTTGGGCAGGAACGGCTGGTCGACGCTTTCGCTGTCCAGGTACAGGCGCAGGCCGAGTGCTTCCCAGGCCTGGCGCTGCCGTTCCAGGCAGGCACTGGCCTGGCGCCAGGCCTGTGACTGCTCCAGCGCCAGCGCGGCGGGTTCGGTGCTGCTGAACGGTCGCTCCAGCACCAGCACCTCGTCGTCTTCCGTCCGGTAGCCGCCACCGATATCGCAGTGATCGCCGGGCAATGCCAGGTCGACATCGGTGCCGACCAAGGGGAAGTTCACCCGCCATTCGTCCGCCGCCACCAGATGCACCCGGTGCCGGGCCAGCCCGGCCGGCAGTTGCGTGCGCAGGCCGTCGAAGTCCGCATTGGCGGCGCTGAAATTGCCCTTGAGCGGGGCCATGATGCTGGCCACGGTATCGAACAGGCCGACAAAGTTGAGCCGCAGCGGATGCCCGCCACAGGCCTGGGTCAGCGCCTGCAGGTCATTGGCCAGGTGCCGCGCCGCCGCCGCGCCGCGACTGAAGCCGAACAGGTCGACTTCGACGGCCGCGATGCGCACGCCGGGGTTGGCGTCGAGCAGGCGTCGCAGCGCCTCGCCGACCTCGGCCGGCACCTGCGCGACCCGCGCCGCCACACCGCTGGCGCCGCGTCCGCTGGCCTGGGCCATGAGGTCGTCGGCCGCGCCGCGGGCGGTACCGACGCCCTCGATGTACAGCGCCAGCGAGGCCCGGCGGGCGGCGCTGGGAATGCCTGGCGATTGCCGATAGAGCGCGAACAGCCGCGCCACGTTGCTCTTGCCCATGGCGTAGCTGCCCTGGGGTCGCGACTGCGCCGCGCCCAGTTCGCTGTTGTGCAGGTTGAGCCCGGTGCCATCGAAGAACAGGCCGAGATGCAAGGTCAGTGTCGGATTCATGACGGTTCCTTGTGTGTTGAGGACAAGGAACCGATCGGATCACCCGGCAAAAAAACCGGATATAAGAAGAGTTACGGCAGTTTGTAGGAAGGGTCTGACGCTAGCTGAGCAATGCCTGAATCTGCTCGCGCAGGCTGTCGAGGTCGAACGGCTTGGCCAGGATCGGCGCGCGGAACGCGATGGGGCTGCCGGATTCGCGGATTTCCGCCGGGTAGCCGCTGATGAAGATCACCTTCAGGTCCGGTCGCAGCTTGACCGCCGGCTCGGCGATATCCACCCCGGAAATCCCGCCCGGCAGGCGGAAATCGGTGACCATCAGGTCCAGGTGCGGTTTGCTGGCGAGGATTTCGAACGCCTGCGCGCCGTCCTCGGCGAGCAGCACGCGGTAGCCCTCGCCCGCCAGGTAGTCATTGAGAACCATACGGATCACCGGCTCGTCCTCGACGACCAGTACCACATCTTGTGCATCTACGCTCATGCCAACGCCTTGATTCGAATTCGTTCGGGGGTAATGACCATACGACCCCCGGCTTACACAGAGGTTGCCTGCGGGCGACCACTTTCATCTTTTTGCCCTTCATGGCCATGCATATCGCATACCAGCGGCAGGTAGACGCTGAAGGTCGCGCCCTCGCCTTCGGCGCTCTGCACGGTGATCCGCCCGCCATGGGCCAGGACGATCTGCTCGGAGATGTACAGGCCCAGGCCCAGGCCGGCGACGCTGTGGTTCGAGGCGACCCGCTCGAACTGCTGGAAGATTCGCTGCTGGTGGTCCGGACTGATGCCGATGCCTTCATCGCGCACCTCGACGCAGGCCATGCCTTGCGCCTCCAGCACCCGCACCCGCACCGGGCGCTTGCTCCCGTAGCGCAGGGCATTGCTCAGCAGGTTGGCGATGACCTGCTCGATGCGGAACTCGTCCCAGATCCCCTCCACGCCGCTGGCGCAGTCCATTTCGATGAGCGAACCGGCCGCCGCGGCCTGGGCGGCGAAATTCTCCACCAGGCCCATGACCAGTTGCCCGAGGTCGAAACGCGAGGGCCGGATCGACAGCTTGCCGGTGCGGATCCGCGACACGTCGAGCATGTCTTCGATCAGGCGGATCAGGCTGTTGATCTGCCGTTCGTCGCGCTCGACCATGGCGCGCATCTTGTCCAGGGTGAAGGCATCGGCGTTGTCCTTGGCCAGGTGCAGCTTGCGCAGCTGGGTTTCCAGGATCAGCCCGTTGAGCGGCGTGCGCACCTCGTGGGAGACGATGGACATGAAGTCGTCACGCATGCGCACCGCCCGCTCCAGCTCGCCACGCGCCACCTGCAACTGTTCGAGCAACTGCTGCTGCTCGCGCTGGCTGCACTCGAGCGCCTGCAACTGGCGGTCGAGGGCCTTGCGCTGGCGGTACAGCTCGACGAACACGGTGACCTTGCTCTTCACCGCGAGGGTGTCCAGGGGCTTGTGCAGGAAGTCCACCGCGCCGCTTTCGTAGCCCTTGAAGGCGTAGTTCATTTCCCGCCCCGCGGCGCTGACGAAGACGATCGGGATGTGCTTGGTCTTCTCCATGCCACGCATCAGCTCGGCCAGTTCGAAGCCGTTCATGCCGGGCATCTGCACGTCGAGGATGGCCAGGGCGAACTCATGCTCCAGCAACAGCGACAGGGCCTGGTCGGCGGAGCTCGCCTGGTACACCGCGCGGTCGTCGCCCTTGATCAGCGCCTCCAGCGCCAGGAGGTTCTCCGGGAGATCGTCGACGATCAGCAGTTTGGCTTGGATGTGGCTCAACATACGTGTGATTCCAGCTTGGCGAGCAGATGCCCGATGCCATTCAGAGGGAGTACATGGTCGGGGCGATGCAGGGCCAGGGCGGCGGCCGGCATGGCCGAGACCTGGGCCTGGGCCGGGTCCTGGACAATGCTCAGCCCCCCCAGGCGGTTGATCCGCGCCAGCCCGGCGGCGCCATCTTCGTTGGCCCCGGTCAGCAGCACGCCGGCCAGGGCCGCGCCGTAGGCATCGGCGGCGGACTCGAAGAGGATGTCGATCGAGGGCCGGGAAAAATGCACCCGCTCCTCCTGGCTCAGCGACAGGCTGCGATCACGCTCCACCGAGAGGTGATAGCCGGGCCCGGCGACGTAGATCATCCCGGCCTCGATGCTCTCCTTGTCGCGCGCCTCGCGCACCGGACGGCGCAGCTTGCGGGCGAAGACATCGGCCAGCTGGCTGTCGTGAGCGTCCGGCAGGTGCAGCACGCAGATCAGCGGGATGGCGAACGCCTTCGGCAGACAGCCCATCACCGTCAGCAGCGCGCTGACGCCGCCGGCCGAGGCGCCCATGACGATCGCTTCGATGCGCTTCATAGCTTGCGGTAGATCCGTTCCGGCTTGACCAGCGCTTCGAAGCGCTCGGCGTAGGCGGAGAAGTCCAGGGTTTCCTTGCTGCCCAGGACGAGGAAGCCGCGATGACACAGCGACTCGTGAAACAGCCCGAAGGAGCGGTCCTGGAGGCTCTTGTTGAAATAGATCAGGACGTTGCGGCACGACACCAGCTGCACCTCGGAGAACACGCTGTCGGTGGCCAGGCTGTGGTCGGCGAAGGTCACGTTGTCACGCAGGCTGCTGTCGAGGATGGCATTGCCGTAGGCGCAGGTGTAGTAGTCGCTGAAGTCGCGGCTGCCGCCGGCGGCGCTGTAGTTGCGCGCATAGTCGCGCATCGCCTGCATCGAGTAGATGCCCTGCTTGGCCTTCTCCAGCGAAGCCGGGTTGATGTCGGTGGCGTAGATGATGGTGCGCTCCAGCAGGCCTTCCTCGCGCAGGAGGATGGCCATGGAATACACCTCTTCGCCGGTGCTGCAGCCGGCGATCCAGATCTTGATCGACGGCCAGGTCTTCAGGTGCGGCACCACCTCCCGGCGCAGGGCGAGGAAGTGGCTGGGGTCGCGAAACATCTCGCTGACCGGGATGGTCAGGTACTGCAGCAGCTGCATGAACATGCCCGGGTCGTGCAGCACCCGTTCCTGCAGGGCGGTGATCGTGGCGCAGTCGAAGGTGCGCACGGCATGCAGGATGCGGCGCTTGATCGAAGCGCCGGAGTAGTCGCGAAAGTCGTAGCTGTACTTGAGGTAGATGGCCTCGATCAGCAGGCGGATTTCGATGTCGGTATTGCGCTCGCTAGTCAAATTCGCTCCAGTTGCGGCAGCCACACACGGATCAGGGAAAACAGGCGGTCAAGGTCGATCGGCTTGGCCAGGTAATCGTTGGCGCCGGCCTGCAGGCAGCGCTCCTGATCGTCCTTCATCGCCTTGGCGGTGACCGCGATGATCGGCAGCTTGCGCCAGCGCGGATCCTTGCGGATCAGGCGGGTCGCTTCGTAGCCGTCCATCTCCGGCATCATCACGTCCATCAGCACCAGGTCGATCTCGCTGCCCTGCTCCAGGCGCTCGATGGCTTCGCGGCCGTTGCGCGCGATGTCCACCAGCGCGCCCTTGTGCTCCAGGGCGCTGGTCAGGGCGAAGATGTTGCGCACGTCGTCGTCCACCAGGAGGATCCTGCGCCCCTCGAAGACCTTGTCGCGGCTGCGCGCGGTCCTGAGCATGCGCTGTCTTTCGTGGGACAGCGTCGATTCGACTTTGTGCAGGAACAGCGTCACCTCGTCCAGCAGGCGCTCCGGCGAGCGCGCGCCCTTGATGATGATCGACCGCGAGTACTTGAGCAGTTCGGCCTCTTCGTCGCGGGTCAGGTTGCGCCCGGTGTAGACGATCACCGGCGGGAAGGACTGGATCTCGTCGACGGTCATGCGCTTGAGCAGCTCGTTGCCGAGCATGTCGGGCAGCTTGAAGTCGATCACCATGCAGTCGTAGACAGTGTCGCGCAGCAGTTCCAGGGCCTGCTGCGCGGTGCCCACGGCAGTGATCTGGATGTCGTCGTCACCGATCAGCAGGGCGATGCTTTCGCGCTGCAGCTCGTCGTCCTCGACCAGGAGAACGTGCTTGAGCTTCTGCGTCAGCTTCTCTTCGAGGCGGGCGAACACCGACTTCAGTTCGTCGCGGCTGGTGGGCTTGACCACGTAGCCCACCGCGCCCATGTGCAGGGCGGTCTCGATGCGGTCCTCGACCGAGATCACGTGCACCGGGATGTGCCGCGTGGCGGTCTGCTCCTTCAGGCGTTGCAGCACGGTCAGCCCGGAATGGTCGGGCAGGCGCATGTCGAGGAGGATGGCGTCGGGCACGAAGCGCTCGGCCAGCTCGAAACCGTCGTCGGCGGCGTGCGCCACCAGGCAGTTGTAGCCCAGCTCGTGAGCGAGGTCGAAGAGGATGCGGGCGAAGTTCGGTTCGTCTTCGATCACCAGGATGCAACGGTTGCTGAACGGTGCCTTGTCGCGGTCGTCATCGAACGCCGGACGCCGCGTCGGCAGCGGCGCCGGGACGCTCTCCTGGACCGGCGCCGCCGCGGCCAGCCGCGGCAGCGGCAATGGCTGCGGTCGATTCAACGGAGCCAGCGGCGCCTGGTCGACGATGGGCTCCCAGGCTTCCGGCAGGCTCAGGCTGAACACGCTGCCCTGCCCTGGCGTGCTGCGCACCTCGATCTGCCCGCCGAGCAGACGCGCCAGGTCGCGGGAAATCGACAGGCCCAGGCCGGTGCCGCCGTAGCGACGGTTGGTGGTGCCATCGGCCTGGTGGAAGGCCTCGAAGATGGTCTGCTGCTGGTCGGCGGCGATGCCGATGCCGCTGTCCTGAACATGGAACACCACGCCGCCGGGCTGCTGGGCCAGGGTCAGGCTGACCTGGCCGTGCTCGGTGAACTTCAGGGCGTTGGACAGCAGGTTCTTGAGAATCTGCTCCAGGCGCTGGCGGTCGGTGTACAGGGTCGCCGGCACCTGGGGTTCGACGATCACCTCGAAGCTCAGGCCCTTTTGCGCCGCCAGCGGCTCGAACATCGCCCGCAGGCCGTCGGCCAGGCGTGCGACCTGGGTGGTTTCGGCGCGCACATCGAGCTTGCCGGCCTCGACCTTGGCGATATCGAGAATGTCGTTGATCAGGTTGAGCAGGTCGTTGCCGGCGGAATAGATCGACTCGGCGAACTTCACCTGCTCGGCGCTGAGGTTTTCCTGGGGGTTCTCCGCCAGCAGCTTGGCCAGGATCAGCGAGCTGTTCAGCGGCGTGCGCAGCTCGTGGGACATGTTGGCGAGAAATTCCGACTTGTACTTGCTGGAGCGCTGCAGTTCTTCGGCGCGCTCCTGCAACTGCACCTGGGCCTCGTTGAGCTCGGTGTTCTTGTAGTCCAGGGCGTCGCGCTGCGAGGCCAGGGCCTCGGTACGCTCGGCCAGCTGTTCGTTGGTCTGCTCCAGTTCCGCGCGCTGGGTCTCCAGGTGGGCCTGGGACTCCTTGAGCACCCGCGACTGTTCTTCCAGTTCCTCGTTGGCGGTCTTCAGCTCTTCCTGCTGCACCTGCAACTCTTCGTTGAGCTGCTGGGTCTGCGCCAGCACTTCCTGCAGGCGCTGGCGGTAGCGCGCGCTTTCGATGGAAGTGCCGAGGTTGCCGGCGACGCGTTCGAGCAGTTCGCTGTCGCGCTCGGCCAGCGGCCGCAGGAAGCCCAGTTCGAGCACCCCGTTGATCTGCCCGTCGTTGGTCGCCGGCATCAGTATCACGCTGCGCGGCAGGCCCTCGCCGAGGCCGGAACTGACCTTGAAGTAATCTTCCGGCACGTTGTCGAGGGTCAGCAGGCGATTCTGCGCCAGGGCCTGGCCAACCAGGCCTTCATTGGGCGCGATGATCTGCTCGCGCCCCTCCTGCTCGCGGGAGAAGCCATAGCTGGCGACCCGGTGCAGGTTGTCCTGTTCGTCACGCACGTAGAGCGCCGCGACCACGCTGCCGAGGTAGTTGGAAAAGAACTGCAGGATGTTGTGGCCCAGGGTCGGCAGCGTCTGCTGGCCCAGCACCCGCTCGGCCAGCTGGGTCTGCCCGCCGCGGATCCACGCCTGTTGCTGCAGGCCCTCGGTGGCGCGCTCCTGGGCTTCGATATTGGCCTGGTAGCTGCGCGACAGGTTGAGCAGATCGCGGCGGCCGACCCAGGCCAGCAGGCCACTGACGACGATCACGAGCAACAGGTACAGCGAGATCGACACCCAGGTGGTGGTGCTCACCTCCTCGTTGCGCTTGGCCCGCAGTTGCTGTTCCAGGCTGACGAAGTCCTCGTATTCCTTGCGGATCTGGTCGGTCAGGCGCTTGCCGCGGCCGGCCTCGACATCGGAGCGGTAGTCGCCGCCGGTGCGGCGCAGCACAATCATTTCCCGGCCGAATTCGTTCCATTCGGCCTGCAGGGCATCGAGGCGTTCGAGGCGGTCGATCTGCGTCGGGTTGTCGGCGACCAGTTCGCGCAGGGTTTCCATCTGCGCCTTGATCCGCGGCCGGGCCAGCTCGTACGGATCGAGGAAATGCTCCTCGCCGGTGAGCAGGTAGCCGCGCATGCCGGTTTCCTTGTCGATGGACAGCTTGAGCGATTCGTTGGCGTTGTTGATCACGCGGTCGGTATGCCCGACCCACTGGATGACCGAGAGCAGGTACGCGATCACCGCGATGAACACCACGGCACTCAGCAGCCCCACTCCCAGGGGCAGACTGACGTTGCGTACCAGCAGCTTCTGGAAGCGCTGCTGATCGACTGCGTTTGACTGATTCATCTGTTGGTCCATGCGGCACAGTGGCAGTTGTTGTCCCAGTCTATCCGTCTTCGCGGCTTGCGACAGGGCATAAAGCCAGTATTTGAGGCATGACGTGCGCATTCGTTCCATGCATCATCGCCGGCCGCTATGCTGCATGCGTCGAAACCGGGGAACTTCCGCCGGTGTGTTGCTTACAGAGCTAGTACTCATTACTGCCGCAGGAGTCACCCATGCCCGCCACCTTCCCGCTTCTGGTCGTCGAAGACGACAACATCGTGCGCATGCTGATGGTCGATGTTCTTCAGGAACTGGGATACGAGGTCAGGGAAGCCGGGGATGGGGAAGAAGCCCTGGCCTTGCTGGGTGACCCGCAACAGCATTTCGCCCTGATGCTGACCGATATCGGCCTGCCCGGCATGGACGGCAAGGAACTGGCACGGCAGACCCGCGAACTGCGCCCGCTGTTGCCGATCCTGTTCGCCAGCGGATATGGACAGAGCCTCGAAGTGCCCGAGGGCATGCACCTGATCAGCAAGCCGTTCAGCATCGATCAGTTGCGCGAGAAGATGAGGGGGATTTTGGGGTGAGGTTGTCTTTAGAGGTGTAGGGCCTTGAGATCCAGCAGTGCATGATGTGCACCGCCCCTCCCCTGCCACCACAAAACCACCACCACACCCTAATGTCGACCAGTTAAGCCAATTGGGGCTGCTTTGCAGCCCTTCGCGAGCAAGCTCGCTCCCACAAGGTGCGCGCAATCCTGTGGGAGCGAGC
The DNA here is from genome assembly GCF_900188455.1 of Pseudomonas japonica. Lineage (GTDB taxonomy): Bacteria > Pseudomonadota > Gammaproteobacteria > Pseudomonadales > Pseudomonadaceae > Aquipseudomonas > Aquipseudomonas japonica. The sequence goes on from NZ_FZOL01000011.1 coordinate 172,545, forward strand.
TTGCTCGCGAAGGGCCGCAACGCGGCCCCAGAACGCTAACTGGCCAGCATTAACCCACCACCCTGTCTTCAGACTGAAACATGACCAACGGGTCATACTTTTATTCCTTCCTCTCCTACACTCATCAATCCTGTCTGCAATCGGCCCGCGAGCCGGGTTCGAAAAACTTTGAACCTTCCGTGAGCCCGCTCAGTCAGGAACTAAGAAGTAGGTCATCGTTTCCGGCATTCCCGGGCGCGGCCAGCCCATCCCTACACTTCGTCACCTCGTCAACGGCAGGAGCGCCGTCTGGCGCAGCGCTTGCACGGGTCATGGGGACGCAACATCGCACAACAGAAGAGAGCACACCGCACAGGCATCGCATTCGGGCGCATCGCCCAAAGAACAAGGGACGGAGAGAAGTTAATGATCAGTGCCGCTGTCGAACCGCATTTCGAGCTGAACCCAGACAACAGCGCCCCCGTGGGCAGCGATATCGCCGCCACCGGCCGTGGCTTCGTTGGCGATAACAGGCAGAACCGGCACAAACGCAAGGTCTTGTTCGTCACTTCGGAAATCGCCGACCTGGTCAAGACCGGCGGCCTGGGCGACGTCTCCGCCGCCCTGCCACGGGCCCTGCGCCATCTGCACGATGTCCGCGTGCTGATCCCCGGCTACCCGCAGGTGATGGACAGCGACTACCCGATCCACGTGGTCGGCGAACTCGGCGGCCATGCCGCCCTGCCCCCCTGCCGCATCGGCCGCATGGACCTGCCCGACGGCCTGGTCATCTACGTGCTGATCTGCCCCGAACTGTACCAGCGCGAAGGCACCCCCTACGGTGCCAACAACGGCCGCGACTGGCCCGACAACCACATCCGCTTCGCCCGCCTGGGCCTGGCCGCCGCGGAGATCGCCGCCGGCGAAGGCATGGTCCACTGGACTCCGGACCTGATCCACGCCCACGACTGGCCCGCCGGCCTGGCCCCGGCCTACATGCACTGGCGCGGACTGCGCACGCCGACCCTGTTCACCATCCACAACCTCGCCTACCAGGGCGTGGTCAGCCTGGCCTGCTGCCCGGAACTGGCGATCCCCGAGCACGCCCTGCAGCAGGAAGGCATGGAGTTCTACGGCAAGCTGTCGTTCCTCAAGGCCGGCCTGGCCTACTCCAGCCACATCACCACGGTCAGCGCCACCTACGCCCGCGAGATCACCACCCCGACGTTCGGCTGCGGCCTCGACGGTTTCCTCGCCAGCAAGGCCCAGCAAGGCCTGCTCAGCGGCATCCCGAACGGCATCGACGAGAGCTGGAACTCGGCCACCGACAGCTACCTGCAACACCGTTTCGGCCTCAACGACTGGGACGGCAAGGCCGCCAACAGCGCCGAGGTACGCGCCCTGTTCGGCCTGGAAGCGTCGAGCGGGCCGCTGTTCGCCGTGGTCTCGCGGCTGGTCTACCAGAAGGGCCTGGACCTGACCCTCGGTGTCGCCGACTACATCGTCCGCCAGGGCGGGCAGATCTGCGTGATCGGCCGCGGCGAGCCGGAGGAAGAACAGGCCATGCGCGAGCTGGCCCTGCGTTATCCGGGCCGGGTCGGGGTGCGCATCGGCTTCAACGAGACCGACGCCCGGCGCATGTTCGCCGGCAGCGACTTCCTGCTCATGCCTTCGCGCTACGAGCCCTGCGGGCTGAGCCAGATGTATGCGCAGCGCTTCGGCTCGCTGCCGGTGGCGCGCAATACCGGCGGCCTGGCCGACACCATCGAGAACGGCGTGACCGGTTTCCTCTTCGACGAATCCACCGTGGACAGCTACCGCGAAGCGCTGCAACGGGCGTTCTACGTCTACGAGAAGAAAGACCTGCTCAACGCCATGCGCTGCCTGGCCATGACCCAGCCCTTCAACTGGTGCCAGGCGGTGGAACCCTACGCCCGGCTGTACGAGGAACTGGTCGAACGCGCCATGTGCATGGGGGGGTGAGCCATGGCGGCACTGCCCCTGCGTTTCAGCCACGGGGCGCTGGTCGAGGATGGCCAGCGCACCCGCTTCGCCCTGTGGGCGCCGGATGCCCGCGGCGTCGAACTCGAACTGGACGGCGCCAGCTTCGCCATGGCCCCCGAGGCCGACGGCTGGTTCCGTCTCAACCGGCGCTGCCCGCTCGGCGCCCTGTATCGCTACCGCATCGATGGCGAGCTGTCGGTGCCGGACCCCGCCTCGCGCTTCCAGCCCCAGGGCGTGCACGGCCCCAGCCAGGTGCGCGCGCCGCAGCGCTACCCCTGGCGCAACGACTCATGGCGCGGGCGGCCCTGGCGCGAGGCGGTGATCCAGGAGCTGCATGTCGGCCTGCTCGGTGGCTATGCCGGGGTCATGGCCGAGCTGCCGCGCCTGGCGGAGCTGGGCATCACCGCCATCGAACTGATGCCGATCAACCAGTTTCCCGGCGAGCGCAACTGGGGCTATGACGGCGTCCTGCCCTTCGCCCCGCAGCACAGCTACGGCACGCCGGAAGCGCTGATGGCGCTGATCGACCGGGCTCACGACCTCGGCCTGATGGTCCTGCTCGACGTGGTCTACAACCACTTCGGCCCGGACGGCAACTACCTGCACCACTATGCCCGGGGCTTCTTTCGCGAGGACCGGCAGACGCCCTGGGGCGCCGCCATCGACTTTCGTCGCGCCGAGGTCCGTGACTTCTTCATCGAGAATGCCCTGATGTGGCTCAGCGACTACCGCTTCGACGGCCTGCGCCTGGATGCGGTGCACGCCATCGACGACCCGGGCTTTCTCCGTGCACTGTCCAGCGCCGTGCGCCAGCACTGCGCCGAGCACCGTCACTGCTGGCTGGTCCTGGAGAACGAGGCCAACCAGGCGCACCTGCTGGAACAGGCGTTCGACGGGCAATGGAACGACGACGGCCACAACACCCTGCACGTCATGCTCACCGACGAGCGCGAAGGCTATTACGCCGACTTCCAGCAACCCGCGGCGCGCCTGGCCCGCTGCCTGGGCGAGGGCTTCGTCTACCAGGGCGAGACCAGCCACCTCGGTACAGCGCGCGGCGAGCCCAGCGCGCACCTGCCGCCCAGCGCCTTCGTGCTGTTCCTGCAGAACCACGACCAGACCGGCAACCGCGCCTTCGGCGAACGCCTGCCGCGGCTCTGCTCGCCCCAGGCCCTGCGCGCGGCGACCACCCTGGTGCTGCTGGCACCGATGATCCCGCTGCTGTTCATGGCTGACGAATGGGCCTGCGAGCAGCCCTTCCTGTTCTTCACCGACCACCACGACGCCCTCGCCGATGCCGTGCGCGAAGGCCGCCGCGCCGAGTTCAGGGGCTTCGCCGCCTTCGCCGATGCGCGGCAGCGCGAACGCATCCCCGACCCCAACGCCCTGCACAGCTTTCTCGACTCGCGGCCAGGGCGCAACGCCCATAGCGCCAGGCACGAGGCGTTCTACCGGCAGCTCCTGCAACTGCGCCGCGAACACATCGTTCCGCGCCTGGACGGCAGCCGCGCCCTCGGTGCCGAAGTCATCGGCGACAAGGCGGTCAGCGCGCGCTGGCGCCTGGGCGATGACAGCGAGCTGCGCATCGATCTCAACCTCGGCGCGGCAGCGGTGCACTCGCCGCTGCCGGACAGTCATCGAACGCTGTTTTACTGCACTGAAGCAGTGCAACAACCCGGCACGCTGCACCCGTACAGCGCCCTGGTCAGCCTGAGTCCAACCCGCGCGGCGGAGCCTGCCCCATGAGTGACCTGCACCTGCATTACCTGGCCCGACGCGCTGGCGTCGCGGTGGACTGGATCGACGCCAACGGCCGCGCGCAGCAGGTCAGCGACAGCAACCTGCGACGCATCCTCGGCGCACTCGGTCATCCCGCCGATGACCTGGACAGCATCGAGCTCAGCCTGGAGCGGCTGGAGGAAGCCGAGGACCAACAGCATCTGCCGCCGCTGCTCACCGTGGACATCGGCGCCACCCTCGACCTGTCGCGCTGGTTCGACGGCGGCAGCCTGTGTCACGTCCAGCTCGAAGACGGCAGCGAACAGGCCCTGCGCCTGGACCGCGGCGGCGCCCTGCCCGCCGGCCTGCCCAGCGGCTACCACCGCTTGCGCATCGACGAGCAGGACTTCAGCGTGGCGGTGGCCCCCCTGCGCTGCTACACCCTGAGCGACGCGCGGAACCAGGCCACGCCGCGCGGCTGGGGCATCGCCGCGCAGCTGTACAGCCTGCGCCGCCCCGGCGATGGCGGCTTCGGCGACTGCCTGGCCCTGGAAACCCTGGCCCGCGCTGCCGCCGAACGCGGCGCCGACGCCCTGGCGATCAGCCCGATGCATGCGATGTTCGCCAACGACAGCCAGACCTTCAGCCCCTACTCGCCGTCCAGCCGGGTGTTTTTCAACGCCCTCTACGCCAGCCCGGAAATCCTCCTCGGCGAACGCGCCGTGCGCGTGGCCCGGGAAGCGCTGGGTCTGCCGTTCGCGGCGCTGGAGCAGTTGCCACTGATCGACTGGCCGCAGGCCGCCACGGCCAAGCAGAAACTGCTGCGCGCGCTGTACCGCGACTTCAGCCGCGGCGAACATCCGCAGCGGGAAGACTTCCTCAGCTTCCGCAAGGCCGGCGGCCAGGCCCTGGAGGATCACTGCCGCTACGAAGCCTTGCTCGACGCCGCCGCCAGCCATGGCGTCGGCGCCGACTGGCGGCGCTGGTTCGATGGCTGGCGCGACCCGCGCAGCGTCGAGGTGGCGCAGTTCGCCGACAACTACCCGGCCGCCATCGAGTACTACGCCTTCTGCCAGTGGCTGGCGGCACGCAGCCTGCAGCGCGTGCAACAGGCGGCACGCGGCCAGGGTATGGCCGTGGGCCTGATCGCCGACCTCGCGGTGGGCGCCGACGGCGCCGGCAGCCAGGCCTGGAGCCGCCAGGACGAACTGCTGGCCGACGTGCATGTCGGCGCGCCGCCGGACATCCTCAACCGCGCCGGGCAGAACTGGGGCATCAGCGCCTTCTCGCCCCAGGGCCTCAAGCGCAACGGTTTCCGTGCCTTCATCGAGATGCTGCGGGCCAACCTGGCGCATGCCGGCGGCCTGCGCATCGACCATGTCATGGGCCTGCAGCGCCTGTGGCTGATCCCCGCCGGTGCCGCCGCGCCCGACGGCGCCTACCTGCACTATCCACTGGACGACCTGCTGCGCCTGCTGGCCCTGGAGTCCCATCGTCACCGCGCGATCATCCTCGGCGAAGACCTCGGCACCGTGCCCGAGGGCCTGCGCGACAAGCTCGCGGCGCGGGGCATCCTCGGCATGCGCGTGCTGCTGTTCGAACAGGATCCGCACGGGCATTTCAAGCCGATCCTCGACTGGCCGGACAACGCCCTGGCCACCACCAGCACCCACGACCTGCCTCCGCTGGCAGGCTGGCTGGCCGCGCGGGACATCGACTGGAACCAGCGCCTGCAGTTGATCGACGCCATCGTCGAACGCGACTGGCGCGAGACCCGCCAGAACGAAATCAAGGGCCTGCGCCAACTGCTGGAAAGCAACTACCACACGCCCCTGCCCGATCCCGACGCGCTGATCGACGCCAGCGTGCGCCTGCTCGGCCACACCCGCGCGCCGCTGGTGCTGCTGCCGCTGGAAGACCTGCTGGGAGTGGACGAACAACCCAACCTGCCGGGGACCATCGACGGCCATCCGAACTGGCGCCGACGCTTCGCCGCCCCGGTACGCGAACTGCTCGACGACAGCGACGCCGCGCGGCGCCTGGAGCTGCTGGCGCAAGCCCGCGAGCAGGCCTGGGAGCGCGACCGATGAAAGCCCTGAGCGCGACCCTGCGCCTGCAGTTCCACGCCGGTTTCAGCCTCGACGACGCGGTGCCCCTGGTGCCCTACTTCGCCCGCCTCGGCATCAGCCATGTCTACGCCTCGCCGCTGCTGCAGGCGCGCCCCGGCTCGATGCACGGCTACGACGTGGTCGACCCGACCCGGGTCAACCCGGAGCTGGGCGGCGAGGCGGCCCTCGAACGCCTGGTCGCGGCCCTGCGCCAGCACGGCATGGGCCTGCTCCTGGACATCGTTTCCAACCACATGGCGGTGGGCGGCGAGCACAACCGCTGGTGGCAGGACCTGCTGGCCTGGGGCCGGCGCAGCCGCTACGCCGAGTTCTTCGATATCCAGTGGCACTCACCGGATCCGCTGCTGGAAGGCCAGTTGCTCCTGCCGTTCCTCGCCGACGACTACGGCAAGGTGCTGCAGGCCGGCGAGGCGCCCTTGCGCTTCGACGCCCACAGCGGACAGTTCCTCATCCATCACCACGACCATCGTTTCCCCATCAGCCCGCCGGACTACGCGCTGATCCTCGCCGCCAGCCAGCTCGCCGACCTGCGCGACCTGGCCGGACGCTTCGCCGCGCTGAACGATGACGAAGCCGCCGCTGCCCTGCAGCGCGAACTCGTCGCCTTCGCCCGGCATGCCCAGCACGCGGTGGACATCGAACGCCTGCTGGAAGGCTTCAACTCGCGCCATCCAGAAGGCTTCGCGCGCCTGCACGCGCTGCTGGAGCGCCAGCCCTACCGCCTGGCCAGCTGGCGCACGGCGGCGGACGACATCAACTGGCGGCGCTTCTTCGACGTCAACGAACTGGGCGGCCTGCGGGTGGAGCGCCCGGCGGTGTTCGAAGCCACCCACGGCAAGCTGTTCGAGCTGATCGGCCGCGGCCTGGTGGACGGCCTGCGCATCGACCATATCGACGGCCTCGCCGACCCGCGCGGCTACTGCCGCAAGCTGCGCCGGCGCACCACCGCGCTGCTGGCGCAACGTCCGCTGGGCGCGGCGCTGGAGCACCTGCCGATCTACGTCGAGAAGATCCTCGGCGCCGGCGAAGGCCTGCACCTTGACTGGCAGGTGGACGGCAGCACCGGCTACGAATTCATGAACCAGGTGTCCCTGCTGCAGCACGATCCCGCCGGCGAGGCGCAACTGGCCGCGCTGTGGTACGAGACGAGCGAGCGCCCGGCGTTCGCCGACGAAGTGCGCCAGGCCCGGCAACTGGTGCTGCAGGGCAGCCTGGCCGGGGATTTCGAATCGGTGGCCCAGGCCCTGCTGCAGGTGGCGCGCAACGACGTGATGAGCCGCGACCTGACCCTCGGCGCGATTCGCCGTGGGCTGCAGGCGCTGGTCGAGCACTACCCGGTGTACCGCACCTATATCAACGCCTGCGGCCGGCCGGCGCAGGACGAGGGGTTCTTCCAGCAGGCCCTGGAGCAGGCCCGCGCCAGCCTCGGCGAGATCGATGCCGGAGTCCTCGAACACTTGCAGCGCTGGCTCGGCGGCGACGCCTGGCGGCGCCTGCCACCCGGACGTCCGCGCAAGCAACTGCGCCATGCCTGCGTGCGCTTCCAGCAACTGACCGCGCCCACCGCGGCGAAGGCCGTGGAAGACACTGCGCTCTATCGTTCGGCGGTACTGCTGTCGCGCAACGATGTCGGGTTCGACGCCGAGCGTTTCAGCGCACCGCCGCAAGATTTCCACGCGCACTGCGAGCAGCGCCTGCGCGACTTTCCCGACAACCTGCTGGCCACCGCCACCCACGACCACAAGCGCGGCGAGGACCTGCGCGCACGCCTGGCGGTGCTCAGCGAGCGCGCCGACTGGTACGCCAGCCGCGTCGAGCACTGGCGCGAACTGGCCGAGCCGCTGCGCCAGAACCTGAGCGACGGCCCGGCCCCCTCCGCCGGCGACGAACTGCTGCTCTACCAGACCCTGCTCGGCAGCTGGCCATTGGACCTCGACGCGGACGATCCGCTGGCCCTGCGCGCCTATGCCGAGCGCCTGCGCCAGTGGCAGCTCAAGGCCCTGCGCGAAGCCAAGCTGCGCAGCAGCTGGAGCGCGCCCAACGGCGCCTACGAGGAGGCCTGCGCGGCGTTCCTCGATACCCTCCTGCTGGACGGGCAATGCCAGCAACTGCGCCGCTCCATTGCCCAGGCCGCCAACGCCCTGGCCTGCCCCGGCGCGCTGAACAGCCTGGCGCAGACCCTGTTGCGCATGACCGTCCCGGGCCTCCCCGACCTGTACCAGGGCAGCGAGTTCTGGGACTTCAGCCTGGTCGACCCGGACAACCGCCGCCCGGTGGATTTCGCCGCGCGCCGCCAGGCCCTGGATGACAGCCAGGCGCCCGCCAGCCTACTCGCCGGCTGGCGCGACGGGCGCCTCAAGCAGGCGCTGATCGCCCAGGTGCTGGAGCGGCGCCAGCGCTTCGCCGAACTGTTCCGGCGCGGCGCCTACCTGCCGCTGGACGTGCAAGGCGAGCATGCCGAGCGGGTCCTGGCCTTCGCCCGGGTCAACGACGAGCAGCGTGCCGTGGTCATCGTGCCCCGACTTGCCTGCCCCCTGCTCGGCGGCGCGGCGCAACCGCTGATCCCGGCGCAGAACTGGGGCGATACGCGGGTGCTGCTGCCGTTCGCCGTCTCCCCCGCGAACTGCACGGGACTTTTCGACCAGCGCGCAGTCACAAGCAACAGAGAGCTTTGGCTGAACAGCGCGCTGCAGGCGTTTCCCGTGAATCTTTTCATTGATCACATCGAATCTTCAGGAGCGTACCCATGAGTGTCGAGGAAAAACGCATTCGCGAATTCGCGTATCAGATTTGGGAATCGGAAGGCAAACCGGAGGGCCAGGAATCACGTCACTGGGACATGGCGCGCAAGCTGGCCGAAGCCGAATCCCTCGCGCCCAAGGCCAGCACCCCGCGCAAACCGCGCACGGCGTCGGCCAAGCCGAAGACCGAGGCGGCGCCGACCCTGGGCAGCAAGCCCGCGGCCGCCAAGCCGGCCACAGCGGCGAAGAAACCCCGCGCGCCGAAGAAACCCGCCGCGATCTGAGATCGCGTCAGCCCTGATGAATCCGCCAGCCGTGGCAGCCGCAAGGCCGCCGCGCTGGCCCACTGTTCCCCAGAATCGCGCTTTCCAGGTGACCCATGAGCCGTAGCAAAGACCCCTCCGCCCCCGTACACCACCAACCGTCGCGCATCCGTGAGGGCCTGCCCTTCCCCCTCGGCGCCACCTGGGATGGCCTGGGCGTCAACTTCGCGCTGTTCTCGGCCAACGCCAGCAAGGTCGAACTGTGCCTGTTCGACGCCAGCGGCGAGACCGAGATCGAGCGCATCGAACTGCCCGAGTACACCGACGAGATCTTCCACGGCTACCTGCCCGACGCCCATCCCGGGCTGATCTATGGCTACCGGGTGCACGGCCCTTACGAGCCGCGCAACGGCCATCGCTTCAACCCCAACAAGTTGCTGATCGACCCCTACGCCAAGCAACTGGTGGGCAGCCTGAAGTGGTCCGAAGCGCTGTTCGGCTACACCATCGGCCACGCCGACGGCGACCTCAGCTTCGACGAGCGCGACAGCGCGCCCTTCGTGCCCAAGTGCAAGGTGATCGACCCCGCCTATACCTGGGGCCGCGACCGCCGGGTGGCCACGCCCTGGGAAAAGACCATCGTCTACGAAGCCCATGTGCGCGGCATCAGCATGCGCCACCCGGCCGTCGCCGACGCCGCCCGCGGCACCTTCGCCGGGCTGATGAACGATGAACTGCTGGGGCATATCAAGGACCTCGGCGTGACCGCCATCGAGCTGCTGCCGATCCACGCCTTCGTCAACGACCAGCACCTGCTGCAGAAGGGCCTGAACAACTACTGGGGCTACAACAGCATCGCCTTCTTCGCCCCCCACCCGCGCTACCTGGCCAAGGGCAAGATCGCCGAGTTCAAGGAGATGGTCGCGCACCTGCACGACGCCGGCCTGGAAGTAATCCTCGACGTGGTCTACAACCACACCGCCGAGGGCAACGAACTGGGCCCGACCCTGTCCATGCGCGGCATCGACAACGCCTCGTACTACCGCCTGATGCCCGACGACAAGCGCTACTACATCAACGATTCGGGGACCGGCAATACCCTCGACCTCAGCCACCCGTGCGTGCTGCAACTGGTCACCGACTCGCTGCGCTACTGGGCCGGCGAGATGCATGTGGACGGTTTCCGCTTCGACCTGGCGACCATCCTCGGCCGCTATCACGAGGGTTTCGACGAGCGCCACAGCTTTCTCGTCGCCTGCCGCCAGGACCCGCTGCTGCGCCAGGTCAAGCTGATCGCCGAGCCCTGGGACTGCGGTCCCGGTGGCTACCAGGTGGGCAACTTCGCCCCCGGCTGGGCTGAATGGAACGACCGTTTCCGCGACACCGCGCGGGCCTTCTGGAAAGGCGACGAAGGCCAGCTGGCCGACTTCGCCGCGCGTCTGACCGCCTCCGGCGAGCTGTTCAATCGCCGCGGCCGGCGACCCTATGCCTCGGTCAACTTCATCACCGCCCACGACGGTTTCACCCTGCGCGACCTGGTGTCGTACAACGACAAGCACAACGAGGACAACGACGAGAACAACCAGGACGGCAGCAACAACAACCTGTCGTGGAACCACGGTGTCGAGGGACCGACGGACGATCCACGGATCAACGCCCTGCGCCTGCGCCAGATGCGCAACCTGTTCGCCACCCTGCTGCTGGCCCAGGGCACGCCGATGATCGTCGCCGGCGACGAGTTCAGTCGCACCCAGCACGGCAACAACAACGCCTACTGCCAGGACAGCGAGATCGGCTGGGTCAACTGGGAGCTGGACGAGGACGGCAAGGCCCTGCTGGCCTTCGTCAAGCGCCTGACCCGCCTGCGCCAGAGCTACCCGATCCTGCGCCGCGCCCGCTTCCTGGTCGGCGACTACAATGAGGCGATCGGCGTCAAGGACGTCACCTGGCTGGCGCCGGATGGCAGCGAAATGACCGTGGAGCAGTGGCAGGACACCCAGGGGCGCTGCCTGGGCATGTTGATGGACGGTCGCGCGCAGGTCACCGGCATCCGCAAGCCCGGCGCCGATGCCACCCTGCTGCTGATCGTCAATGGGCACCACGACAACCTGCCCTTCAGCCTGCCGCACGTGCCACAGGGCGAATACTGGAGCTGCCTGCTCGACACCGACCAGCCGCAACGGCGCAAGTCGCGCAAGCTGGAATTCGGCAGCCCGTACGAGGTGACCGGGCGCAGTCTGGTGCTGCTCGAACTGCAACGCGACGAGGAGGCGACGTGAACGTGACACCACGACCGGCGGCGCAGGCGGTCAAGGCCCTCAAGGTGCTGACCATCAACACCCACAAGGGCTTCACCGCGCTGAACCGCCGTTTCATCCTGCCGGAGCTGCGCGAAGCGGTGCGCAGCACCGCCGCCGACCTGGTGTTTCTCCAGGAAGTCCTCGGCAGCCACGAGCGCCACGCGGCCCGGCACCTCGACTGGCCGCAGGTGTCGCAGTACGAATTCCTCGCCGACAGCATGTGGACCGACTTCGCCTACGGGCGCAATGCGGTCTACCCCGAAGGCGACCATGGCAATGCCCTGCTCTCGCGCTACCCCATCGCGCAATACCGCAACCTCGACGTGTCGATCACCGGTCCCGAGCGCCGCGGCCTGCTGCACTGCGTGCTGGAGGTACCGGGGCAGAGCGAGGTACATGCCATCTGCGTGCACCTGTCCCTGCTGGAAAGCCATCGCCAGCGCCAGCTCGGCCTGCTGCGGCGCCTGCTCGACAGCCTGCCGAGCCACGCCCCGGTGATCATCGCCGGCGACTTCAACGACTGGAAGCTGCGCGGCAACCGCCTGCTGCATCAGCACCCCGATCTGCACGAAGCCTTCGAGCGCCACCATGGCCTGCTCGCGCGCACCTATCCGGCCCGTCTGCCGCTGCTGCGCCTGGACCGCGTGTACCTGCGCAATGCCCGCAGCCATGCGCCGCGCATCCTCGGCAGCAAGCCGTGGACACACCTCTCCGATCATCTGCCGCTGGCGGTGGAAGTGCATCTGTAGCAATGATTCGAAATAGCGCTGACGGGTTAAATCGCCAGTCCCTCTATGACTTAAGGATTCATGTGGTTTTTCAGTGAGTTGCCTGCCAAGACGAATCCATCACAGACCTATCACACAATCTTGACGCCCCCCTTCCGATCTCCTTGACTTCACCGTAGCGACACCCGTTCAGCACTCAATCCGAGCGTCTAGCTCGCGCGTTTTCGCGCGGGACGGGGTTCGCTTGCTGGTTTGGGTCGCCCCTCCTCGAGCCGTGACATCAGGCCAGAACCCTGGCTGTTTCATTGAGGAGATCCGCCATGAAAAAACCGTCGAACCCTTCGGGCTTTGAGTCGTTTTTCTTCGCGGTTTCCACGTCGCTGCTCCTGGCAACCCCGGTGGAATCGCAAGCACTCGATCTCGACGATCAAGACCCGTTTCCGGCGTTAGCTGTGCCGACCCTTACCCTGCAACCCGCAAGCATCAGCGGCCTCGGCCGCGAGACCCTCGGCGCCTTCTCCGAGCAACGCGCGCAGCGTGACCTGCTGCCCGAGCCGGACCTGCTGCAGAGCCAGTGGGCGCAGTTCTTCCCCAGCGCGGCGCGGCCGGCGGCGGCGGTGCACCTGGAGGCGCCGGGCAACGACCTGCGCATGAGTCCGGACCTGTTCGTCCGCGAGACGGCGGGGGGCAGTGTGCATCGGGCGGGGATCTTCGTCGGGCACAGCGATCTGCAGAGTGGTTTCGACGGCAAGCGGCCGCAGCTCGGCGAGAAGAGCAACAACGTGCGCCTGCAGGGCGAAAGCGTCGGCATGTACTGGAGCATGCGTCATGAACAGGGTTGGCACGTGGACGCGGTGGCCATGGGCACGCGCTTCGACGCCAGCGGGCGCAATGACGCGGGCGAGCGGATCGACGGCGACGGGCATGCGCTGACCTTCTCGGTGGAGGGTGGTTTTCCCATCGGTCTGGGCAAGAACTGGGTGATCGAGCCGCAGGCGCAGTTGGTCAACCAGCAGTACTTCGCCGCCAGCCAGGCCCAGGCCGAGGCCCTGCAGGCCTACGATGGCCAGCCGAGCTGGAGTGGTCGGGTCGGGGCGAAACTGTCCGGGCACTATGTGGTGAGCGGCATGCCCATCGAGCCCTATGTGCGGACCAACGTCTGGTACGACTTCTCCAACGCCGACACGGTGAGCCTGGACAAGGTCGACAAGATCAGCAGCGGGCGCAACGCCGCCACCGTGGAACTGGGCCTGGGCCTGGTGGCGCGGGTCACGCCGAAGGTGGCGCTGTTCGTCAGCGCCGATTACAGCAGCGATGTGGATGACAATGATCTGAACGGGTTGATCGGCAATCTTGGGGTCAGGGTGAGGTGGTAAGCAAAATGCGCATTACTCCGTAGGAGCTGGCTTGCCTGCGAAAGGACCGCGTAGCGGTCCCAGACCCTACCGCCATCGGGGACCGCTGTGCGGTCCTTTCGCGGTGGTTAGTCACACGACAAGCCTCGCCCCTACGGACATGTTCAAGCCCTCCGAATGACGACGCGTCGGAAAGACAAAGACCTTTCCACCCAATCATCCAGACAAATCCTACATACCTCACCCACTATCCCGCCCATCCTCTGGCCGCTCGGCCTGCATGCCTTCAGAACACAGGAAGGTCATCGCAGGCCATCACCCGTCTTCGAGTACGACTCGATTACCCAGCCGAGAGGAAGTGCATTGATGGATGGATTTTTCATACGTCGAGGCGACAAGACCAGTTGCGGTGGCGTGGTCACCGGATCCGACAGCCTGATCACGATGATGGGCATCCAGCATGCCCGCGAGGGCGACAGCGTCACCTGTGGGGTCACGGGCCTGACCTATCGGATCCAGGGTGGCGTGTCCTATATCACCAGTTCCGAAATCCCGGTTGCAGGCACCCTGGACAGCGTCAGTGGATGCCCGTGCAAGGCCAGCCTGTATCACTCCTGGACCCACTCCACCTATGTGAAGCAAGTGCCGCGCAGCACGGCAATGCCTGCATCGGTACGATCAACCCCCCTGCCCACTCCTCGTCAACCCGCAAGCGCTGCTCCCAGCGCCACCCGGGCTGCGCTTGATCCGGTCGCGGCCACACCGGAGTTCGAAGGCTGCAGCGGCTGCTTCCAGCTCGTCAACCAACGCTACATGCCGTGTGGATTGCACACCTATCTCCTGCTGCTGGACGGCGAGCGGATCGGCGAAAACCACCTCAACGAGGAAGGCTTCAGCAACATCGGCACCAGCCCCGATCCCATCAGCGCGCAAGTCGCCACCTCCGCGCCCTCGCCAGTTCTGGAGTAACTGCCCCATGTCCTTGAAAGATTTCCAACAAACCACCGCGCTGGGGCCCGATGCCCTGTTTCTGCTGGAAGGCGCCACGTTCGATACCTCGCCTGGCGGGCAGCACAGGCCGAAGCAGATCGTGATCAATGCGCTGCCGTTGACCAAGCTGCCGGTGGCGATGCGGAGGATGGGGTGGCATACGTCGGCGGCGTTGATGCAGCGGTGGTTTGATAGTCCGGGGTGGGAAATGCCGGAGTCGTGGAAATCAGACTATGGTCAACCGTCGCCGATGGTGCTGGCACAAGCGCAGTGCGACGAAAATCTCGTAAAGATGAGCTGGGCGATGGGCTTTGAACGGTGCCAAATAGCGGTCAGTAAAGCTGAATTGGCTCTCACTACACCAAACGCTATCGTCCGACTGAAGACCCTGCTGCAGAAAGTCGGCTGGAAGAATAGCGGCACGGTGAAGTTGGGATGCCCAACATTTTCCGCGCGGGAGATAGACGCTTCGTCCCAAATCAACTTCGTGACACTTGGCACCAACACCGACACGCTCGACGATATGTATGGAGCTCTGGGCATAGCAACGCTAAAAATTGGTGTCGCAGGAACTACGTTCAGCAAGATTGCACCAGACACCCAGAAACTACGAAATTACTTTCAGGTCGAGCATATCGGCTTTTACATTCGAGACCACTATGATTTCAATGGCCCCCAATTTTTAGGAATCTGGACAGAAAATCGCGTTCTATCAAAAAAGGAAATGCTTCGATCGTCCCTTCCAAGCGGACAATCGATCTACAAGTGGGCAACCGACGAATTCGCGCTCATTCAGAATAGTGATTTCAGAAATTACAGAGAACAAGTTGGAATGGGTGGCGACTACGTTCTCTACTCTGATGTACTCTGGAAGAAAGTTGACAAGATCATTGATCTGGGTGAAGCGCCTTGAAACCGTTCTCGAAGTTTTTGTTTCTGGGGATCGGCGCAATACTCGGGCTTTGGCTCGCTTCCGAATGGTGGGAAAAGGGCCTCGCTTCTCCGATGGACCAATCCGTAACAAGCCCGAATGGTTGCTCTACTATCCGGGTTTTCAAGCCGTTTTGGTTATTACCTGACATACTGCACCGTGAGTTCCCGCCCAACGAAGATGGTGCTGTACGATGGTTTCCCGCATGGGAGTCCCCCGGTTTCTTTCGCTTATATGACAACCACAACGGCCAACTTATTGGCGAGACCGTCATTTACGATCTCGCGTTTTCAGGAGGCGGTTTGGACTGGAACCGCGGCGGAGGTGTTTGGGTTGGAATGACTTATGTAGGCCCAAGCATCCAAGACTGTATCGGTGCCAAGCCCGACCTGGGTCCAAGATCTTGAGGGCTCGCCTGGTTCTTCTTGCGACATCACTTATCTCAGGAGGGCTCTGGCTATCCTCAGAATGGTGGGAAACAGGGCTCGCAGCCCCACTCAGCGATCCTGTAATCAGCCCCAACGGATGCTACCGTCTGCAAAGCTTCAAACCGTTCTGGGTACTACCCGATACTCTCCACAGAAAAGCGGATCCTAACGAAGACATCAGTCCAAAATGGCTTCCTTGGTGGGAATACCCTGGATTTTACCGACTGTACGACCATCGTAGCGGGAAGCTTCTGGGGGAAAGCAGGATCTACGACTTGGAACAAGCCAGCGGCCCGATTAACTGGGGGGTTAGCGGAAATGTATACGCAGGCATGATTTATGTAGGCCCAAATGCTTCGGACTGTATTTTCGATAAACCGGCTCCAGTTAGAAACTGAGCTGTAAAAATGCCCTATTCAACATTCAGGACAGCACGAGAGCAATTGATTGGGCCTAGTGACGCGGGTCAGGGTGAGGTGGTAAGCACAATGCGCATTGCCCCGTAGGAGCTGGCTTGTCGGTGTGCCGAACCACTGCGAAAGGACCGCGCAGCGGTCCCAGACCCTACCACCATCGGGGACCGCTTTGCGGTCCTTTCGCGGGCAAGCCTCGCTCCTACGGGGTAGCGGTGGTTTCCTGCCGCACCGCCAGCACATTGCACGGCAGATGCTGCAGCACATGCTCGGTGGTGCTGCCCAGCAAGCCCTGCGCGCCCTTGCGCTGGCTGCTGCCCATGACGATCACATCCGCCCGGTGATGCGCCGCGTACTCGGCAATGGCATGGCTGGCCGGCCCGCTGACGAAATGCCGGTGCGCCTCCGGCACCCCGTGAGCATCGGCCAGGTGCTCGAAGGCCAGTTGCGCCGAGCGCCGCACTTCGCTGTTGAAACCAGGCATGGTCACCGCCCCGGCACCGAAGTCGGCGATACGGGTCTGCGCCACATCCCAGGCGTGCAGCAGATGCAAATCGGCGTCGCACTGGATGGCCATGGCGTTGGCCTCGCGGATCACCCGCTCGTTGAGCCCGGTGTGCTGGCTGTCCGGATGCAGGGTGTCCACCGCGGCGATGATCACCCGCGGCAGCGGGCAGCGCACCTCGCTGACCAGGTGCAGCGGCGCCGCGCAGTCGCGCAGCAACTGCCAGTCCGGCGGCGTGAGGAAAACCCGGCGCAACGCCGATTCATGGTGGACATCCTTGATCACCAGGTCCGGCTCCATCTCCTCGACGTGTTCGAGCATGTCCTTCATCACCTGCCGGCTGAGCTGCACTTCGCAGGTCACTTCCAGGCCGTCACGACGCAGTTGCGCGGCTTCGTCGCGCAGCCAGGTCCAGGCTTCCTGTTCCATCGACTGGCGCAACGCCGTGCCCGAGGCCATGCGCCCCAGCAGGTCGCCTTCCTCGATGAACACCGCCAGGTGCAAGGCCGCATCGGTGGCCTTGGCGATCGCCACGGCGCGCTCCAGCGCCGCGGTGTGCCGCAGGCTGGGCGAAGCGATCATGAAAAGTCGTTGATACTGGCGCATGAGACACCTCCAACAGGTGGTCCGCTCGGCCCCCTCCCTGGGAGATCAACGCGCCCGACCAGGACGGCCAAGGCGGCGCCGCCAGCGACGGATGCGCTGGCGGCGTATTCAGTATAAGCCGCGCTTCACAGACAGGTGGCCAGGGCGGCCATACGGCGCTGGGCCAATGGCCCCTTGGCCTTGGCGTAGAACTTCACTTGGCTGCCGGCACCGGCGGCGGCGATGTCGGCGAAGAACTCGGCACCACGGGTGGAAACCACGATCAGGTCGCGTTCCCGCTCCAGATAACCACTGGCATCGACGCCGAACACAGCCTCGTCCTGCCAGCTGAACTGCACGCACTCGGCGACCTTCAGTGCTTCTTTGGTCGAATTGAAAATCCTCTCCGGTTGGCCAGACCGCGCCTCGTTGATCACCGACGAGGCACAGCCCGCCAGCAGCATCGCGGCGATGATCGCCAGTCCTGTACGCATGTTTCACCTCGTCGAGCGCAAAAAAGGAGGCGACTTTAGCACCGCCGGCCCCGTCGCCGAAAACCCTGTTTTCCGTGTGCCAATAGACGCCATCGATCACGCCATCAAGAAGGTCGATTAGTCACACAAAAAACATGGACATAAACTGCGCGCGACTACGCCCGCAAGCCGCCGGCAGAGTGCGCTACCGCGTAGTCCCTGCATGCTTTGGCCTGAACACCATTGACCGATCCTGACGCTTTCACCGGCGGGCCCCCTTGCGCCCGGCCGGCGCCCGGGCTCGGCCACGAGAAGGAGATGATCATGGGACTGGGTAGACGACAGTTCTTCAAACTGTGCACCGTGGGCGCCGCCACCGCGACCTGCGCCACCCTGGGCTTCGCCCCCGGCATGGCCCAGGCCACCCAGTCGCGCCAGTACAAGCTGCTGCGGGCCAGGGAGACCCGCAACAACTGCACCTACTGCTCGGTGGGCTGCGGCCTGCTGATGTACAGCCTCGGCGACGGGGCGAAGAACGCCAAGGCGCGAATCTTCCATATCGAAGGCGACCCGGATCATCCGGTCAGCCGCGGCTCGCTGTGCCCGAAAGGCGCCGGCCTGGTCGACTACATCCACAGCGAGCAGCGCCTGCTGTTCCCCGAATACCGCGCGCCGGGCTCGGACAAGTGGCAGCGGGTCAACTGGGACTACGCCATCGAGCGCATCGCCCGGCTGCTGAAGGACGACCGCGACGCCAACTTCATCGAGAAGAACGCCAAGGGCACCACGGTCAACCGCTGGCTCAGCACCGGCATGCTCTGCTCCTCGGCGGCCAGCAGCGAGACCGGCTCGCTGGACCAGCGCTTCACCCGCGCCCTGGGCATCCTCGGCACCGACAGCCAGGCACGGGTCTGCCACGCCCCCACGGTATCGGCCCTGGCGCCGACCTTCGGCCGCGGCGCGATGACCAACAACTGGGTCGACATCAAGAACGCCAACGTCGTCCTGATCATGGGCGGCAACCCCGCCGAGGCACACCCGGTGGGCTTCAAGTGGGTGATCGAGGCGAAGATCCGCAACGGCGCCAAGGTCATCGTCGTCGACCCGCGCTTCAACCGCAGCGCCGCGGTGGCGGATATCTACGCGCCGATCCGCGCCGGCTCCGACGTGACCTTCCTGATGGGCATGGTCAACTGGCTGATCAACCATGACAAAGTCCAGCACGAATACGTGCGCGCCTACACCAACGCCAGCCTGATCGTGCGCGAGGACTACCACTTCGACGAAGGCCTGTTCAGCGGCTACGACGCCAGCAAGCGCAGCTACGACCGCAGCTCGTGGAACTACGAGCTGGACGAGAACGGCCACGCCAGACGCGACCTGAGCCTGAGCCACCCGCGCTGCGTGTGGAACCTGCTCAAGGCCCACGTCGCGCGCTACACCCCGGAGATGGTCAGCAGCGTCTGCGGCACGTCACAGGAAGACTTCCTGCAGATCTGCGCGATCCTCGGCGAGACCAGCGCCCCGGACAAGACCGCGACCTTCCTCTACGCCCTCGGCTGGACCCACCACACCAACGGCGCGCAGATGATCCGCGGTTCGGGGATGATCCAGCTGCTGCTGGGCAACATCGGCATGGCCGGCGGTGGGGTCAACGCCCTGCGCGGCCACTCCAACATCCAGGGCTACACCGACCTCGGCCTGCTCTCCCTGCGCCTGCCGGGCTACATGAACCTGCCGTCCGACGCGCAGACCGATCTGGCCACCTACCTCAAGCAGACCACCCCGGGCGCGCTGTTGCCGGAGCAGGTCAACTACTACAAGAACACGCCGAAGTTCTTCGTCAGCCTGATGAAGAGCTTCTGGGGCGACAAGGCCACGAAAGACAACGACTGGGGCTTCGACTGGCTGCCGAAGTGGGACGACAGCTACGACGTCATCAACTTCACCAACCGCATGTACGAAGGCAAGGTCAACGGCTACATCGCCCAGGGCTTCAACCCGGTGGCGGCCTTCCCGGACAAGAACAAGGCCCAGGAAGCCCTGGCCAGGCTCAAGTTCCTGGTGATCATCGACCCGCTGGCCACCGAGACCTCCAGCTTCTGGAAGAACCACGGCGAAGAGCACAACGTCGACACCGCGGCGATCCAGACCGAAGTGTTCCGCCTGCCCTCCTCCTGCTTCGCCGAGGAAGACGGCTCCATCGTCAACTCCTCGCGCTGGCTGCAATGGCACTGGGCCGGGGCGGCGCCGCCCGGCGAGGCCTGGCACGACGGCAAGATCCTCGGCCACCTGTTCATGAAGATCCGCGAGCTGTATGAAAAGGAAGGCGGCGCCAACCCCGCGCCGATCCTCAACATGGCCTGGGACTACGCCGACCCGCTGGATCCCAAGCCCGAGGAAGTGGCCAAGGAGTCCAACGGCCGCGCCCTCGCCGACCTGCACGACGACCAGGGCAACCTGATCCTGCGCAAGGGCCAGTTGCTCAATGACTTCGGCCAGCTGCGCGACGACGGCAGCACGGTGTGCTTCAACTGGATCTTCGCCGGCTCCTGGACCGAACAGGGCAACCAGATGGCCCGTCGCGACAACAGCGACGTGGGCCTCGGCAACACGCCGGGCTGGGCCTGGGCCTGGCCGCAGAACCGCCGCGTCCTGTACAACCGCGCCTCGGCCGACCCGGCCGGCCGGCCATGGGACCCGAAACGCCAGCTGATCGCCTGGGACGGCGCGCGCTGGAGCGGCGTCGACGTGCCGGACTTCGCCCCGACCATCGCCCCGGGCAGCGCCACCTGCCCGTTCATCATGCTGCCGGAAGGCGTCGGCCGCCTGTTCTCGGTGGGCGCGCTCAACGACGGGCCGTTCCCCGAGCACTACGAACCGACGGAAAGCCCGCTGGCGAGCAATCCGCTGCACCCGGCCGTGACCTACAGCCCCACCGCGCGGGTGTACGAGCATGACCGCTCGCGCATGGGCAAGCGCGACGAGTTCCCGTATGTCGCCACCACCTACTCGATCACCGAGCTGTTCCGCCACTGGACCAAACATTCGCGGCTCAACGCGATCATCCAGCCCGAGCAGTTCGTCGAGATCGGCGAAAAGCTCGCGGCGGATAAGGGCATCCAGCATGGCGACCGGGTCAAGGTCAGCACCAAGCGCGGCTATATCAAGGCCAAGGCCGTGGTGACCAAGCGCATCCAGCGCCTGACCATCGACGGCCAGCCGGTCGACACCATCGGCATCCCCTGCCACTGGGGCTACGAGGGCGCGACACGCAAGGGTTTCCTGGCCAACACCCTGACCCCGGGGGTCGGCGATTCCAATACCCACACGCCGGAATACAAGGCGTTTCTCGTCAACGTGGAAAAGGTCTGAGGGCTAACGCATGTCATACCAGTCCCAGGACATCATCAAGCGCTCGGCCACCAGCAGCCTGACCCCGCCGCCCCAGGCGCGCAGCCATCAGGCCGAGGTGGCCAAGCTGATCGACGTGAGCATCTGCATCGGCTGCAAGGCCTGCCAGGTGGCGTGCAACGAATGGAACGACCTGCGCGACGAGGTCGGTCACAACGTCGGCGTCTACGACAACCCCGCCGACCTGACGGCGGACACCTGGACGCTGATGCGCTTCGACGAAGTGGAAAACGAGAGCGGCCGTCTCGAATGGCTGATCCGCAAGGACGGCTGCATGCACTGCGCCGACCCCGGCTGCCTCAAGGCCTGCCCGCAGCCGGGGGCGATCATCCAGTACGCCAACGGCATCGTCGATTTCCAGTCCGAGCACTGCATCGGCTGCGGCTACTGCATCGCCGGTTGCCCGTTCGACGTACCGCGGATCAGCCAGAAAGACAACAAGGCGTACAAATGTACTCTTTGCGTCGATCGCGTCTCCGTCGGCCAGGAGCCGGCCTGCGTCAAGACCTGCCCCACCGGCGCGATCAACTTCGGCGGCAAGGCCGACATGCGGCAGTTGGCCGCCGAGCGCGTGCATGAGCTCAAGGGCCGCGGCTTCGCCGGCGCCGGCCTGTACGACCCGCAGGGCGTCGGTGGCACCCATGTGATGTACGTGCTGCAGCACGCCGACAAACCGCACCTGTACCACAAGCTGCCCACGGATCCGCGCATCAGCGCCGCGGTGCAGGGCTGGAAAGGCTGGCTCAAGCCCGCCGCGGCGGTGGCCTTCTTCGCCACCCTCGCCGGCACCGTGTTCCACTACGTCGGCGTTGGCCCCAACGAAGTGGACGAGGACGAGAAACACGACGAGGAGACCCCGGCATGAACAAGGACAAGATGATCCTGCGCACGCGCTTCATCGAGCGCGCCAGCCACTGGCTGATGGTGATCTGCTTCTTCAGCGTCGCGCTGTCCGGCCTGTCGTGGTTCTTCCCCTCGCTCAACGGCCTCAACGCGGTGTTCGGCACCCCGCAGATGGCGCGCATCCTCCATCCGTTCTTCGGTGTGGTGGTGTTCCTGCTGCTGGTGTTCCTGTTCATCCGCTTCGTGCGCTACAACCTGCCGGAGGCGGAGGATCGCCTATGGTTCCGCAACCTGCCCCAAGTGCTGGCCGGCAAGCATGAGCCGGCGCTGCGGATCGGCAAGTACAACGCCGGGCAGAAGGTGCTGTTCTGGGGAATCATGGGCTTGATCAGCGTGCTGCTGGTCAGCGGCGTGGTGATCTGGCGGCCGTACTTCGCCCCGCTGTTCGCCATCCCGACGATCCGTATCGGCCTGCTGGTGCATGCCCTGGCCGGGATCGGTCTGATCCTGCTGGTGATCGGGCATGCGTACCTGGCGTTCTGGGTGAAGGGTTCGATTCGCGGCATGGTCACCGGGTACGTCTCGCATCGCTGGGCGAAGACCCACCATGACCGCTGGTACCGGCAGATCAGCAGCAAACAGAGCAGGAAAGCCGAATGAACAGTATCCGCATGACACCCCTGGAAGGCGGCCAGGCGGCGGTGGGCGAGATCGTCCCGGTGCTGCTGCCGTCCCGCGCGGGTGATTACCTGAAACGCGCCGCGCGCTTGAGGGTGCTGGCGGTCGGGCATCCGATGACGGATTACCTGGATTTCGTCGCCGGCCTGGTGGAAAGCCAGCAACACCTGCTGCAGCGCCTGCCGTTGCCCTCGGCCCTGCTCGAAACCTTGCCGGCGCTGCTCGATGGCAGCGGCGCGCCGCTGGATTGCCGGCGGCACGTGCGGCACGGCCATTGGCTGGCCTTGCTGCGCGGGCTGGGCGAGCACATCGAACACCCGGTGCTGGAGGACCTGCTGGGCGAAGACGACGAGCGCCTGGAGGCCCAGGCCGACGCCCTGCTGCGCGGTGATTTCCATCAGGTGCACAGTGCGGAGGCGCTGTTTCTCTGGGCTGCGTTGTCGCTGTACTTCCGTCAGCTGGCGGCGCACCTGCCGGCCACCGGCAAGGCCCATGGCGAGGGTCGCCAGCACTGCCCGGTGTGCGCCAGCACGCCGGTGGCCAGCAGCATTCTCACGGGCGCCCAGGCCGGGCTGCGCTACCTGCACTGCGGGTTGTGCGAGAGCCGCTGGCATATGGTCCGGCTCAAGTGCAGCAACTGCGAGGCGACCGGGGCGCTGGACTATTGGTCGCTGGGTGCGCCGCGGGTGGCGGTCAAGGCGGAGAGCTGCGGGGAGTGCGAGAGTTATCTGAAGGTGTTCTATCCGGAGCATGACCGCGATCTGGAGGTGCTGGCGGATGACCTGGCGACGCTGGGGCTGGATGCCGAGGTGGAGCGGGAGGGGTTTGGGCGCAGTGGGGTCAGTCCGTTTCTGTTTCCAGGCTGAGCACCAACCTTGCGGCTGCCCCAGGTCCCTGTGGGAGCAACTGTCTTCGAGGACTTTTTTGAAAACGATTCCTCTAGACATAGCTTCGCCAGCAACACAGCTTTTCGGTGTTGCTGGCGAAA
>NZ_FZOL01000046.1 GCF_900188455.1 Pseudomonas japonica
CATTCGACCCTGGGCTATCTACCGCCCAACCGGTATGAGCGGCAGATAGCCTGAGCTCCCACATTGCGGTGTCCGGAAAAAGTTGACCAGCTCAAGGTACGTTGCAACAAATGTAGGAGCGAGCGCGCTCGCGATGCGCCGCGCGGGCGGCGCTCGATCTCCAGAACGCTGCAAGCCTCAAGACAGGCACCTCGCGGCCTTGACACATCAACCACAACCCTACCGTCCAGCGGCAACCTCGGAATTTTTGAACCTTCCCCCCGGTCCACCGATCAGGTAGCCCCGACAGTCCGTCCAGGGCACCTTCGCCGGATGGGTCCGACCATGGCCAGCCTGAGCAAAGCGATCTGCCTGAGCATCACCCTCGCGCTCCTCGCGCCATCCCCGGCCAGCGCCGCCGACAACCCGGTGGCCGCCCAGGCCGAGGACAAGGCCGAAGTCCTCGAACACGCGGTGGCCACCCAGAGCAGCCCGGCCCCCGAAGCCAAACTCACCCCGAGCGAAGCCAAGGCCGTCGACCCCGATGGCGCCGCCGCCCTGGACGACACCCTGACCTGCCTGGCCCGCACCATCTACTGGGAAGCCAAGGGCGCCAGCGCCGACGACATGCAGGCGGTGGCCAACGTGGTACTCAATCGCCTCGGCCATGACGGCTTTCCCGACACCCTCTGCGCCGTGGTCAAGCAGGGCTCGGAACGTCATGCCTGCCAGTTCTCCTGGTGGTGCGACGGCCGCGCCGACCAGATCAAGGAAGACGAACCCTACCTCGCGGCCAAGGAGATCGCGCGCAAGACCCTCAACCGCCAACTTCCCGACAACACCCGCGGGGCCCTCTACTTCCACGCCCGCCAGGTATCTCCCGCCTGGTCGAAAACCTTCGTGAAAACCGCACAGACCCGCAAATTCGTCTTCTACAAGCCGCACAATGGCGCCGCGCACTGAACGCCGAGGGGAACCTGAAGGCGTATTGCCAGACAAACACGACAGGCGCGGGCCAATCTGGCTACCATGCACGCAGCACAGCTGCCTTTACCCCAAGCCATCGGGGACACCGGCCGGGCCATGAGCGCGGACCCGCCGGTTTCATCGCAATGAAGACCACGCAGGCCCTTTTTTCGCCCGTGGCGCCAGATCCAGGGAGATTCAAATGCGCGTCCGTTCCTCCATGCTGTCCCTTGCCCTGCTTTGCCTCGCGCCGCTGCTTGCCAGCCAGGCCCGGGCCAGTGAAGAAAGCCAACTGATCGACTCGATCAACGCCTACCGCAACCAGTCCCAGGCCTGCGCCAACCAGGCGTCGCTGGAGTTGCCGCCACTGGCCAGCGAGCCGCGCCTGGTGCTGTCGGCCACCAGCATGGGCGACCTGCAGCAGCAACTGGCGCGGGTCGCCTACCCCATGGTCAATGTCCAGGCCATCAGCCTGTCCGGCCCGCGCGACGCGGCGGCGGCCATGCAGGCGATCCGCGAGAGCTTCTGCCAGGTGGTCCTCGATCCGCAGTTCGTCGATATCGGCGTCAGCCGCGAAGGCCGCGAGTGGCGCATCGTGGTGGCGCGGCCACTGCTCAGCGCGCGCCTGGGCGACTGGCAGAGCGAAGGCCGCAGCCTGCTCGAAGCGATCAACGCCGCCCGGGCCCAGGCGCGCCAATGCGGTTCCCAGGCCATGAGCGCGACCACCCCGCTGAGCTGGAACGACACCCTCGCCGGTGCCGCACAGAGTCACAGCCGGGCCATGGCCAACCAGAACTTCTTCGACCATGTCGATCGCGACGGCCGTACCCCCGGCGATCGCGCCGAACTGGCCGGCTACAGCGGCGCGCGCATCGCCGAGAACATCGCCGCCGGTCTCGACAGCCCGCGCAAGGTGATCGACGGCTGGCTCGCCAGCCCGGGTCACTGCGCCAACCTGATGAGTCCGCAACTGCGTGAACTGGGCGCGGCCTATGCCGCCGACCCGAAAAGCGATGCCGGCATCTACTGGACCGCGCTGTTCGGCAGCCCCTGACACAGCGCGCGGTCAGTCGCCGTGGATCGGCGCCGGCGGCACGAGCAGGTCGGTGTCGCCCACCAGCAAGCGGTCCAGGCTCGAGGGAAAACTGAGACGGACCTGCAGGGTCGCGGCAGGGGTCGCCGGCAGCCAGCCGGTGCTCACCGGCACGGTGCTCGGTGAATGCCCCCGCAGGAATGGCGCGGTCGCGCCCTCGCCGAGCCGCACGTAGCCGCGCCAGGCACCCTGGTCGGAGAAGGCGCGGTCGTCGCGGCGCGACAGTTCCAGCTCGGCCTTGACCCGATCGCCGACCCGGACGAAGTCCACCAGCCGGACCTGGACGAACTCATACACCTTCACATTGACGCAGGCACCCAATCCCGGCAGGACCAGGGCATGGGACTGGCCCGGGCGTGCCTGGCCGGTATCGACGCTGATGCGGATGTCGCCGTTGCCGTCGCTGGGTCCGGCGCAGTTGTAGACCACACCGCCGGCCAGGGTTTGCGCGGGGAGCAGTGGCAGGCCGACGATGGCGCCACGGCCATCGCTGATGTTCAGGGTGAAATGGTAGGTACCGCCGTGATCGACACAGTAGGTCGAGCCGTCGTCGATCAGGCCCGCGTCGGCCTCGGCGCGCACCCTCAACCGCGCCAGCTGCGGCGGCGGCACCCCGGTGGTGCGCGGATCGAAGCCGCTGTCCGGTAGGTCCGGACGTTCCAGGTCGGAATTCCACAGCGCCTGGTTGCTGCCAGACGCCGCGCAGCGCCGCAACAGGGCCAACACCGTACCGATACCGCTGGGCAACCACCGTCCGGCTACGAGGGGGGGACTGGCGGCGTACGCCAGAGACGCGCTGGAAGATGCTGCCTTGCCCCGGACCATGACGGTTCTCCATCCTGTGAGGCGGCTCTGGCTGTCCGCCGGTCCGCTGAAGCTAATCAGCCCGGACGCATCGCGCTACTGACAAAAATATCAGGTAGTGGCAAAAAGCCCGCGCTTGCCGCCTTCCAGCCCCGCCCGCATCACGCTACGCTGCTCGCCCCCCCAGTCAATTCGAGGAGATACCATGACAACCGCTCTGCTGGTCATCGATGTACAGGCTTCGCTTTGCACCGGAGAATTCGCCGCCTTCGACATCGAGCGTGTGCTCGCGACGATCAATGCCAGCATCGCCAGGGCGCGCGCCGCGGGCATGCCCGTGGTGTTCGTGCAGCACGAACAGGAGAGCGACGCGCTGTTCCGCTTCGGCAGCCCCGGCTGGCAACTGGCGGCCAGCCTGACGGCCGAGGCCGAGGATGAGCGGGTGCGCAAGACCACCCCGGATTCCTTCAACCAGACCCACCTGCATGCCTGGCTGCAGTCGCGGGATATCCAGCGCCTGCTGGTCTGCGGCCTGCAGAGCGACTTCTGCGTCGACACCAGCGTGCGCCGTGCCCTGAGCCTGGGCTACGAGGTAGTGCTGCTCGCCGATGCCCACTCCACCCTGGACAACGAGGTGCTGTCGGCGGCGCAGATCAGCGCCCACCACAACGCGGTGTTCAGCAACATGACCAGCTACGGCCCGCGGATCCACGTGCAGGCCGCCGCCGACGTGGTGTTCTGAGGCGGTACCTGACATTTCTGCCAGTTAACGAAATCGCTCGCGCAAGGCACTCTTGTTCCATTGGACAGCCAATGGAGCAGTCGTCATGCAGGATCAGAAATCCGCCATCGAGGTTCCGACGCTGCCCAAGGGCGGCGGGGCGATCCAGAGCATCGGCAGCGGCTGGGGTGAGATCGGCACCTCGGGCGCCGCCTCCTTCGGCATTCCCCTGCCGGTTTCCCCGGGGCGTGGCTACGCGCCCCCACTGACCCTGAACTACCGCAGCACGGTGAGCAATGGCCTGTTCGGCATGGGCTGGAGCCTGTCCCACGGTTGCGTGGCGCGGCGCACCAGCAAGGGCGTGCCGCGCTACAACGACGACGATGTGATGCTCGGCCCCGACGGCGTGGTCTGGCTGCCCGAGCGCGATGCCAGCGGCGCCCTGGCGTTCAGCGAAGTCGACACCTACCGCGGCCTGGCCCTGGACCGCCGCTACCAGGTGATCCGTCATTTTCCCCGTATCGAAGGTGCCTTCGAGCGCATCGAGCGCTGGCGTGCCGACGCCGAGGACCCGGGCTTCTGGCTGATCCACGGGAGTGACGGCAGCTTGCACTGCTACGGGCGCAATCCCTCGTCGCGCAGCACCGACCCGGACGATCCACGACGGGTCGGCGAGTGGCTGCTGGAAGAAAGCATGAACGCCCATGGCGAGCACATCCTCTACCAGTACAAGGGCGAGGACCTGGCCGGGCTCGATCCGCAGCATCCGCGCGACTTCCGTGCCCAGTGCTACCTCAACCGGGTCCGCTACGGCAATGTCGAGGCCCACCCCTGGCTGTACCTGTGGCAACCGGAAAGCATCGACCAGGTGCAATGGCACTTCGACCTGCTGCTGGACTACGGCGAGCGCAGCACCGCGCTGGAAGAACTCCCGACGTACGAGGAAAGCGCCGTGTGGCCGGTGCGCAGCGACCCGCACAGCACCTTCGCCTACGGTTTCGAACTGGGCAACCTGCGCCTGTGCCGGCAGATCCTCATGTTCCATCGCTTCGCCGAACTGGGCGAAGCGCCGCGGCTGGTCCGGCGCCTGCTGCTGGAGTACGCCACCAGCGAGCTGTCCTACAACCTGCTGGTCAGCGCCCACAGCCAGGCCTGGGCCAGCGATGGCCGGCTGAGCAGCCTGCCGCCGATGAGCTTCGCCTATGCACCGTACTCCGCCGAAGCACCCGCTCAGTTCAGCGAGTTTCCCGCCATGCCCGGCCTCAACGACGGCCAGCACTACCAGTTCGTCGATCTCTACGGCGAAGGCTTTTCCGGAATACTGACCCGCAGCGACAAGGGCTGGTACTACCGCGAGCCGCTGCGCGACGACAGCGAGGCCGAGGAAGGCACGCGCAACGACCGCGTGCGCTACGGCGACTGGGCGCTGCTGCCACGCATCCCGCTGGCCGACAGCCGCAGTCCGCTGCGCCAGTCGCTGCAGGACCTGACCGGCGACGGGCGCCTGGAGTGGAGCATCAGCGCCCCCGGCCTGAACGGCTTCTTCACCCTCGACGCGGATCGCAACTGGTCGGCCTTCGTGCCTTACACCGCGGTCACCCCGGAAGCCCTCCACCCTCTGGCGCAACTGGCCGACCTGAGCGGTGCCGGTCTGCTCGACCTGGCCCTGATCGGCCCGCGCAGCGTACGCCTGTACGCCAACCGTCGCGAGCAGGGGCATGCGGCGCCGATCGAGGTACCGCACCTGGTCGATGACCGCCTGCCGGTGATCGGTGACGAACGCGCCGAACTGGTGGCCTTCAGCGACATCCTCGGCAGCGGCCAGCAGCACCTGGTGCGCATCCGCCACAACGAAGTGCGCTGCTGGCCGAACCTCGGCCACGGGCGCTTCGGGCGCGGCTTTCGCTTCGCCAGCCTGCCGTTCGAGCACACCCGCTTCGATGCCAGCCGGGTCCGCCTGGCCGACCTCGACGGCTCCGGCGCCAGCGACCTGCTCTACCTGGAAAGCGACGGCATCCGCGTGTTCATGAACCGCAGCGGCTTCGACCTGGAGTCGCCGGTGGTCCGACCCTGGCCACCCGGGGTGCGCTACGACCGCCTGTGCCAGGTCAGCGCCGCCGACCTGCAGGGCCTCGGTTGCGCCAGCCTGATCCTCAGCGTGCCGCACATGCGGCCGCACCACTGGCGCCTGGACTTCACCGCGCGCAAGCCGTACCTGCTCGAACGCACCGACAACCACATGGGCGCCGTCGGCAGTGTCGAATACCGCAGTTCCGGCCAGGAATGGCTCGACGAGAAGGAGGAACTGCGCCAGGCCGGCCAGCCGGCGGTCAGTCACCTGCCGATGACCCTGCACCTGGTGACCCGGCAGACCCAGCTCGACGAGATCACCGGCAACCTGCTGGTGCAGTGCATGCACTACCGTCGCGGCCATTACGACCGCCACGAGCGCGAGCTGCGGGGGTTCGGCCTGGTGCTGCAGACCGACAGCGAAAGCGCCCGCGGCGACGAGGACAGCCACTTCACCGCGCCGATCCTCAGCAAGACCTGGTTCCACACCGGCCAGTACCCGGCCCCGGCCCGCGACGACTTCTACCAGGATGCCGACGCGGCGACCCTCGGCGCCGACCTGCTGAGCCTGTTCGATCCCGCCGAGGGCGGCGACCGCATCGTCGCCGAACCCGACGAAGCCCACCGGCGGGCCATGGCCCACGCCCTCAGTGGTTCGCCGATCCGCAGCGAACGCTACGGGCTGGACGACAGTCCGCAAGCCGCGGTGCCCTACTCGGTGGAACAGCATCGCTACCTGCTGCGCGAACTGGCGCCGACCAGCCCCCACCAGCCTTACGCGCGCATGCTGCCCCTGCCCCTGGAAAGCATGAGCCTCGACTACGAGCGCCAGGCCGACGACCCGCGCTGCCAGCACAGCATCAGCCTGGCCCACGACGAGTACGCGCAGACCACCCACAGCGTGCTCATCCATTGCGCGCGACGCCGGGATGTCAGCGACCCGCCGCCGTTCGACAGCGAGCACGAACAGACCTGGTGGCGCGACGCCCATGACCCGGCGCAGTACGACCACTACCTCAACGAAACCCGCGCCCAGGCCATCCACCTGACCCAGCCCCAGGGCTGGCGCCTCGGCCTGCCCTGGCGCCAGCGCGGCAATGCCCTGGTCCTGCCGCGCGCGGCACTGCCGCCGCGGAGGATCAGCTACGAGCACCTGAGCGGCCCGGAGACTCCGCTGGCCGAGGACGCCGAACGGGTCCTCACCGGGCAGACCGTGCAACGCTACCAGGTCGCCGACAGCGCCAGCCGCGAAGAGCTGCCCGACGGCCAGGCCAGCTTCGAGGCGCTGCCCGGCTACCTGGAAAGCGCCGAACTCAACGAACAGGCGATGCAGGCCTACGACCGGGTGATGAGCCGCGCCGAGCTGCACGAGAAACTGGCCCAGCTCAACTACGAACGCATGCCGGCCTTCCTCCCCGAGCAGGCGGACCTGGAGCTCTGGGCCATCCGCCAGGGCTTCACCAATTACGCCCCCGCCAGCGCCTTCCACCGCACCCTGGCGTTTCGCGAAACCCGCAGCCACGGCCTGACCGAGGTCGGCCACGATCCCTACTACTGCCAGGTCACCAGCGTCACCCTGCCCGACGGTTGCCGGACCCTGGCCGAGATCGACTACCACTGCCTGCAGCCCTGGCGCATCACCGACCCCAACGAAAATGTCCAGGAAGCCCTCTACGACGGTTTCGGCCGGGTGCTGGCGACCAGCTTTCACGGCACCGAAGACGGCGAACCGGCGGGTTTCGCCGCGCTGGACGAGTACCAGCGCGAAAGCGAAGACCTGGCCAGCGCCCTCGCCGCCCCCCATGCGGCCCTGCAGAACGCCGCCAGTGCCTGCTACTACGACGCCTTCAGCTGGATGCAGGCGCCGGAAAGCCGCCAGCCGGTGCACAGCGCGGTGCTGCTGGCCGACCGCTATCCCGGCGACCCCGATCTGCAGATTCGCATCAGCCTGAGCAGCAGCGACGGCTTCGGGCGCGCCTTGCAGAGCAAGCAGAAGGTCGAGCCGGGCATGGCCTATGCGGTCGACGAAAACGGCGAGCTGCTGCTGGAGGACGGCCAGCCGGTACAGGTGCAGGCCAACGAACGCTGGCGGGTCAGCGAGCGTGTCGAATTCAACAACAAGGGCTTGCCGGTGCGGGTCTACCGGCCCTACTTCGCCGAGCGCTGGCGCTACATCAACGATGTCTCGTTCCGCCTGTTCGGCTACAACGACCAGCAGTTCTACGACCCCCTCGGGCGCGAGGTGCGGGTCCTGACCGCCAAGGGCTACCTGCGCCGCCAGCGTTACCTGGCGTGGTACACCATCAGCGAGGACGAGAACGACACCTGGGAGGAAATGCAGGATGAGCGCCCCTAGCGCGGTGCATCGGCACACGCCCGTGCTGCGCTCGCAGGATGCCCGCGGCCTGCCCGCGCGCCGCGTCGACTACCACCGCGCGGCGACGGAGCCCGCGGTGCGCCGGGTCAGCCTGAGCCGCCACGACGCGGCCGGCCAGATGCTCCAGCAGTGGGACCCGCGTCAGTTCGAGCGCCTCGACCAGGGCGAGCAGCCAGGCCCCTGCCAGCGCACGTTGCGGTCCCTGTCCGGCAGGACCCTGCTCGACCAGAGCAGCGATGGCGGATGGCAACTGCTGCTCGCCGCGGACGCCGGCCCTGTCAGCGAGCAGTGGGACAGCCGCACCAGCCACTGGCACACCGAATACGACGAATTGCTGCGCCCCGTGCTGATTCGCGAGAGCGCCAGCGGACAATCCCCGCGCAGCGCCGAACGCTTCGCCTATGCCCGCGAGCGAAGAACCGCGAACTGCCGCGGACGCCTGGTCCGGCATGACGACGATGGCGGCAGTCGCCTGGTAACCGGCTACGGCCTGGGCGGCCAGGTGCGCCGCGAGACCCGCCATTTCCTCACGGCCCTCGACCTGCCCGACTGGCCCGCCACCCCGGCCGATCGCGACGAACTGCTCGAACCCGGCGACGGTGCCACCACCGTCGTCATCCACGGCCCGCTGCGGCAGGTGCTGGAGCAGACCGATGCGCTCGGCAACCGCCAGTCCCTGCGCTTCACCCCGAACGGCGAACTGGCCGGGCTGCGGTTGTTCCTGAACGACGGTACGCAGCACAGTCTGCTCGGCGACGTCCGCTACGACGCCTTCGGCCAGATCGAGGCGCAGACCGCCGGCAACGGCGTCGTCAGCCTGAGCCTGCACGACCCCGCCACCGGCAGGCTGTCGCAGCTGAGCGCCCACCGCCCCGGGCGCGCCCCGCTCCAGGACCTGACCTACCAGCACGACCCGGTGGGCAACCTGATCCACATCGAAGACCGCAGCCAGCCCACCGCGCACTTCGCCAACCAGCGGGTCGAGCCCGTCAACACCTATGCCTACGACTCGCTCTACCAACTGATCGCCAGTACCGGGCGCGAGGCCGCGGGCGCGGTGATCGGCCCCGCCCTGCCTGAACTGGCGCCGAACCCCGGCGACACCAGCCGCCTGCTCAACTACAGCCAGCACTACGACTACGACGCCAGCGGCAATCTGCTGCACCTGAGCCATGTCGGCCAGCATCCGTACAGCCACCACTTCAACGTCGCCGAGCAGAGCAACCACGCCGTGCCCGAACCGGGCGATCCACTGGCCGCCTTCGACGCCAACGGCAATCTGCGCGACCTGGCGCCCGGCCAACCCCTGCACTGGAACGCGCGCAACCAGTTGCACGGTACCCGCCAGGTCAGCCGCGACGACGGCCCCGACGACGATGAACACTACCGCTATGGCGGCGACGGCCTGCGCCTGCGCAAGGTCGCCAGCCGCCTGGTTTCCGGCCGTGTGCAACGCAGCGAGACCCGCTACCTGCCCGGCCTGGAACGGCATACCCGGCCGGGCGAGGCCTTCGCCGTGATCACCGCCCAGGCTGGACGCTGTTCGCTGCGCTGCCTGGTCTGGAGCGAAGGCAGCCCCGACGGCAGCGACAACCCGCAACTGCGCTACAGCCTGCGCGACCCGCACGACAGCAGCGCCCTGGAACTGGACGACGACGCGCGCATCATCAGCCACGAAGGCTGGTACCCGTTCGGCGGCACGGCCTGGTGGGCGGGCCGTTCGGCCATCGAGGCCGGTTACAAGGCGCGCCGCCACTCGGGCAAGGAGCGCGACGCCACGGGTCTGTATGCCTACGGCCTGCGCTACTACGCGCCGTGGCTGGCGCGCTGGATCAGCCCGGACCCGGCGGGCGACATCGACGGGCTCAACCGCTACCGTTTCGTGCACAACAATCCACCGACCCTGGTCGATCACCAGGGCCTCAACGCCGACGAGCGTCGCTACGAGATCCAGCCTTTCAGCAAAATGCCCAGGGCGCGGGCCCCGGCGCCGGCCTCCGACAATCGGCTCGGCACTTTCGTCTACGACACGCTGTGGAGTGTGAAGAGCTACCTGAACAAGGGCGCGGGCAATCAATACGGTGACATCAAGGGCAGCGACTACCGCTCGATGATCTTCAACGCGATGGCCCGGCAGAATCAGGAAACCCCGCTGAACGACCGCAACCTCGTCGAGCATGCCATGGCCGCCGAGGCCGGCCTGTGCGACGACTTCACCCTGACCGGACTGTTCCTGATGGGCACATCCCCCGAGCGGCCGGGCAATGTGCCCCTGTTTTCGGCGTCCAGAGGGGAGCATCGCTTCGGGCTGGTGGGCGACCCTCGGCAGAGCGATCCGCTGCTGTTCGAATCCTGGGTCACCCTGCCCACTGTCCTGCCCTGGTCGCAAAGCCTGCTGGCCGAAGGCGCGGACCTGCCCGTCGACTACACCCCGCGCATGCCCGGGGAGCCCGGCTACGCCATCGGCCGGCAGAGGGTGCGTGCGCTGCGCCAGGAGCTGTACGCGCAGTCGCCCGATATCGCCCAGGCGTACCTGCAATCGAGCCTCGATGCCGCCGTGCTCGGTGGTCAGGTCTGGTCCCAGGTGTCCGCGATGAAAATGTCTCAAGGCGCCGGTGATCACCTTGACAGCGTCGATCACGCTGCCGCCAGCGTGCCGATGACGCATTGGCCAAGTACCCGACGCGCCCTCGAGCATGCCCTGACGATCCGCGACGACAGCCTTCGTGCCCCCCGACTGCTGCGGTTCTGAAGCCTTGGCCCGCTCGCCGCATACCCTCACCCCGGACCTGAGCGTCATCGACTGTCGCCATCTGCCGCTGCGTCACGTCGGCTATTCGCGGGCCGCCGCGGACCAGCCGGTGCAACGCCGCGTCACCCTCAGCCGCCACGACCTGACCAGGCAATCGAGGCGGGACTGGGATCCGCGACTGTTCGAGCGCCTGGATCAAGGCAGCGAGGCGAGCCCGAACCAGCTGGCGCTGTCATCCCTTTCCGGGCGCCCGCTGCTCGGCGAAAGCAGCGACGCCGGCTGGCTGTTGACCCTGCCCGGTGAAGCCGGCCAGGCAACACAGCGCTGGGACAGCCGCGCCAGCCACTGGCACACCGAACACGACGAACTGCTGCGCCCGGTACTGACTCGCGAGAGCACCGCGGGACAGGCCCCGCGCGTCGCCGAGCGCTTCACCTATGCCCGGCAACCCGGTCGCAACGGCCGGGGCCGGCTGGTCCGCCACGACGACGATGGCGGCAGCCGCCGGGTCGACGCGTACAGCCTGAGCGGCCAGGAACAGCGGCAGACCCGCCATTTTCTCGCCAGCCCGGACCTGCCGGACTGGCCGGTCGCCTGCGCCGATCGCGATGCGCTGCTGGAGCCCGGCAAAGGCGCCGCGACGACCTGTGTCCATGGACCGTTGCAGGATGTGCTGGAACAGACCGACGCGCTGGGCAATCGCCAGGTCCTGCGCTTCACCGCGGACGGCGCACCGTACAGCCTGACCCTGCACCTGGCCAACGCCAGCGAGCATGTGCTGCTCAGCAATGCCTGCTACAACGCCTTCGGCCAGATCGAAGCCCAGACCGCCGGCAATGGCGTCAGCAGCCACTGCGAATACGATCCCGCCAGCGGTCGCCTGTGCCGCCTCGGCACCCGTCGTCCCGGGCGCGGCGCGCTGCTGCAGGACCTGCACTACACCTACGACCCGGTGGGCAACCTGGTGCATACCGAGGACCGCAGCCAGCCGGTGCGGCACTTCGCCAATCAGCGGGTCGATCCCGTCGACACCTTCCGCTACGACTCGCTCTATCAACTGGTCGAAGCCACCGGGCGCGAGGCCGCGGGAGCGCTGGTCGGCCCGCAACTGCCGGACCTGGCGCCGAACCCCGGCGACACCAGTCGCCTGCTCAACTACAGCCAGCACTACACCTACGACGCCAGCGGCAACCTGCTGACCCTCAGGCATGTCGGCCAGAACCCCTACACCCGCAGCATGGCCGTCGCCGAGCAGAGCAATCACGCCGTACCCGCGCCCGGCGACCCGCTCACCGCCTTCGACGCCAATGGCAATCTGCGCGAACTGGCGCCCGGCCAGCCCTTGCACTGGAACGCCCACAACCAGTTGCACGGCACGCGCCAGGCAAGCCGCGACGACGGCCCCGACGACGACGAACACTACCGCTATGGCGGTGACGGCCTGCGGGTGCGCAAGGTCGCCAACCGCCTGGTCTCGGGCCGTGTGCAACGCAGCGAGACCCGCTACCTGCCCGGCCTGGAACTGCATGCCCGGCCGGGCGAGGCCTTCGCCGTGATCACCGCCCAGGCTGGACGCTGTTCGCTGCGCTGCCTGGTCTGGAGCGAAGGCAGCCCCGACGGCATCGACAACCCGCAGCTGCGCTACAGCCTCGGCGACCGGCACGACAGCAGCGTTCTGGAGCTGGATGGTGAAGCGCGCATCATCAGCCACGAAGGTTATTACCCCTTCGGCGGCACGGCGTGGTGGGCGGCACGTTCGGCACTCGACGCGAGCTACAAGACCCGGCGCTACTCAGGCAAGGAGCGTGATGCCAGCGGTCTCTACGACTACGGCCTGCGCTACTACGCGCCGTGGCTGCTGCGCTGGATCAACCCGGACCCGGCGGGCGACGTCGACGGGCTCAACCGCTACCGCTTCGTGCGCAACAACCCGGCAACCCTGAGCGATCCCCAGGGTCTGAATCCCGAGGACCGCGCCTACCGCGTCGAGCCCTTCAGTCGTTACCCCATGGCGCCGCACTCGGGAAATACCCTGGACCCATTCGATACACGCACGCTGCACCTGAACGCCGACGGCAAGCTCGCCGAGCTTGTCTACGACACCCAGTGGAGTGTCAAAGGCTACCTGGACCACGGCGCGGCCAACCAGATCGGCGACATCCTGAGAAGCGGCTACAAGTCGATGGCCTATGGCGAGTTGTTGCGCCGCGAGGTCTCCGACGATGTGTCGCTGATGGAGCGGGCTGCCCATGCCATGGCGGCGAGGGCGGGGTACTGCGACGAATTCGCCGCGGTGGGGCTGCTGCTGCTCGGCTCATCGCCACGCTGGAGCGGCACGCCGCTGTACCTGGCGCAGAAGCCGGGGCACACCTTTGTCGAGGTGGGCGACGGTCGCGAGGCGGATCCGCTGATCATGGATCCCTGGGTCATGTTCCCGGCGGTGCATCACCGCTCGCAGAGCCTGGATGTTGCAACCAACCTGCTGAGCTACACACCCAGCATGCCGGGGGACCCGAACTTCCACATCAGCCGGACCCAGGTGGATTTTCTCCATGAAACGCTGTATTCGGGCCCCATCGACCTCACGCCCGACACCGTCGCCCCGGATGTGGAGGCTGGCATACGCGGGGGCTTCATCTTCTCGCAGTGGTCCGCGATGCAGGACCCGCAGGCGGTCACCTACTGGAGCCAGGGTGGCGAGAGCGATGCTGCCGGCGTGCCCGAGCCATTCTGGAACCGGCTGCAGGCCACCCTCGGTCATGACCTGCGGATCCGCGATGTTCCGGGGGTCCTCGATCGGCTTCTGCGGATTTGAGTGGGCCGTGATGCGTAGGCAGAGCGAGGGTAACGGCAACGGCATGGGTGTCTACACAACTTTGACGGCCTGGCGGGGAACCGTATGAAGGCCGCCAGGTGCCTGTCTTGAGGCTTGCAGCGCTCTGAAGATCGAGCGCCGCCCGCGCGGCGCATCGCAGTGCATGGCGACACTCTTCCAGCGCCCTCAAGATCGAGCGCCGTCCGCACGGCGCTTCGCGAGCAAGCTCGCTCCCACAGTCTGTTGCAACGCGCCATTGCCTGTGGGGTTTGGGTGGTCAGCCTTTGTCTTGCTGCGATGTATCGCGGGAAAGCTGTTGGGTTCGACTCGGTATCGAGTCGAACGCACAAGGCGGTCAATGGCGGTCTATCAGACACAGGTTCGTTGCAACAAACTGTGGGAGCGAGCTTGCTCGCGAAGCGCCGCGCGGGCGGCGCTCGATCTTCAGAGCGCTGCAAGGCTCAAGACAGGCACCTGGCCGCCTTGATGCGGTTTCCGAGATGTGCAGATACCTGTGCCACCGGGAAACCTCAGTCCCCCAACAGCGTCTCCACATGCCCGGCGAAGTCCGGCCCTCCGGACTGCGCCGTGTAGCGCACCTGGACGATGATGTCGGTCAGGCTCTGCAACAGCTGCTGCTGGCGCTGCGACTGGTGCCGGGGGAAACGCAGCTCCCAGGTGGACAACGCCCCGGTGCCCTCGAACGGCAGGTAGCGCTCGTCGTTGAAGTCGAGCTGGAAGAGGCCATGGTCGTCCAGCCCGCGAGACAGGCAGATGCTCTGGCTGGCCCGCGGGTTGTAGAGGATGTTGCTGGTGTCGCTGTCCGGCTGGTCGTAGAGCGCATTCATCGCCCGAGGGTCGGCCTTGAGCACGGTGCGGCTGGATACCTGGGTCAGGATCGCCTGCACATCCTCGTAGGGACCGACCAGCGCCGGCAGCGACACCGAGAGGCTGACCACCTGGCGCAGGTAGTGCCCCGGATAATCGCCATCGAACAGCCGCGGGAGGAGTTCGAAATTCAGCTTGCCCTCCCCCAGCAGACTCTCCAGCGCGGTATCCCAGTCCATGTCGGTGCCTTGCCGGCTGTCGAACAGCTGCTTCAGCGAGATCGTGCGTACCAGTTCCTGGCGCCGCTC